>JBDZVA010000013.1:0-39513 GCA_040255465.1 Planctomycetaceae bacterium | reverse complement strand
GAACCTCGACGGAACGTTGCGCGAAGCGCCGGGGATCGCAGTTTCCCTTGCGGGCAATCCGCTCGAAGGCGAAGGAAGCGGCAACTGGAACCGCAACAACCGCATCTGCGGTGATGTGCGCCTCGACACCGGCACGTACTCACCCTTCGATATTGACATCGCGATGCCCGCGCCCGGGTTCTCTTGGATGATCGGCCGCACCTACAACGCGCGTCAGGATGTCGATGGCAGCCACCATGACAGCGACGGCTACCAGGGCCGGAACTGGTTCCAGTCCGGCCAGCCGGAGATCCTTCTTTATGATGATCCCAATGACGCTGCCGACGATGTCCTGTATCTGATCTACGGCGCAGACCGCTACATCGAGTTCAAACGCGAGGGCACGAGCAGCAATCAGTTCAAATCGAAGAACGGCGCGGCAGGCGCGTTCGAATGGGTGGCGGCCGGAGGGGTCGGCGAGCCGGAGACCTACATCTACACCGACCAGCATGGCACGCGGGTGTACTTCTTCGGTTTCGACACCGACGCGGGCGTGGCCAAGGGGCAGATCTGGAAGATCATCGACGCCGATGGCAACACGGCGTACGTCGGGCACGAAACGAGTCCGAGCACCGCGATCACCAATGGCTTCCACACCAACGGCGGCATCAAACTCGCTTTCGACAGCGCCGACCGCCGCTACACCTATTCCTACACGACACTCGACAGTGTCGATCGCCTCACGCAGGTCAAAGTCGAGATCGATGTGAGCGGCTGGGTCGAAGTGAACCGTGTCGATTACGCCTACTACACCTCGGCGGACACGACCTACGGCGAAGCAGGCAACCTTCAGCTCGTGACAATCACGACGCCGCTCACAGATTCGTCGAAGTCGATGATCCGCAAGAAGTACTACCGCTACCACAAGTCCGGCGACACCAACGGCACTTCCTACCAGGTCAAGCTCGTCGTCGGCTTCGAGGGGACACGCAACTTCGACTGGACGCAGGATGGCCAGTTCGATGATGACTTCCTGACCGCGAGCCAGAGCGCGCTGCTGGACTACGCCGAGGCGTATCTCGAGTATTCGAGCCGGCAGATCTCACTGGCGACCTTCAACGGCCAGCGCGCCTGCTCGGGCATCGCCACCGGCGAAGGCACCTACGAGTTCACCTATGCCACCAATGGGAGCCATCCGGGCGGGAGTGGCTACGACGAAGAGTGGCTGTACCGCACCGTCGTCGAGTTGCCCGACACCACCTACCTGACGCAGTACTTCGATGAAGTCGGCCAGCCGCTCGGTCAGGTCCGCACCAAGCTCGACCCCACGCAGACGAGCGGGCAACTGACCTGGGCGACGCAGGTCGTGCGCGACAGCCTCGGCGGCATCACCGACATCCACTCGCCCGCCAACGTCACGGCCTACACCCATTCGACGGGCTCATTCACACTGAGTTCGTCGGTCGGACTCATCAATACGATCGTGCGCCAGTCCTCGGGCGACCTGACCGGCTTCATCACCGATTTGAAGCACAAGACGGGCACCAGCGGTTCGGCGTACCTCGATCTCACTCTGACCTACACGACCACGAGCAAGACGATCGGGGATTCGACGGTGGTGCGCCCATTGGTGGCGAGCCGGCGCATCTATGAGGATGAGATCACCTCAGGCACGACCACTTCCCATGTGACGACCTTCACCCATACCTTTTATACCGGCGATGCCGTGCTCATGCCCAAGGAGGTCACGACGACCCTGCCCGCCGTCACGACGGCCAAGAACGGCTCGGGGACGGCGAATACCTCCAAACAGTTCTTCCTCGAGGACGGCACGCTCCAGTTCGAGAAGAACGCCGAGGACCGCATCGACTACAGCGAGTTCTCCGGCGGGCAGCTCGTCAAGCGGATCATCGACGCCGACACCACCAGCGGCGACTTCAGCGGGATCACGATTCCGACAGGGTTCTCGAGCACCGGTTCGCCCCTGCACCGCAAGACGACGTACACCTACGACCGGCAGGGACGACTGGATGTGATGAACGCGACCGCGGCGGGCGGACTCGTCAAGAAGTCCAATCACTCGATGCTGGCCAGCCGCCTCGCGGTGACACTCGCCTACAGCAACTTCGACGAATCGGCCGACCCCGATGTGTTCTACGGCCCCGTCCAGTACGTGATCACCAATCACGCCGGCCGCCAGGTCTACCAGTGCGTGATCGAACTGACGGACAATGAATCGACGACGGCGCTCAACAGCCAGGTGGACACAACTGAGAGCGATGTGATCGACGCGGTGGCCAACCTGGGCAACTGCCACATCCTGACCAAGACGATCTTCAACGCGACGGGTGTGCGGGCCACGGCCCAGTGGCAGTACCACGTGCGTCCGCCGATTCCCGTCAGCGGTTCGACGGGCGAGGGCTCGCAGGGCACGAACTACGACGTGACGACTTTTGCCCACGACGCGATGGGCCGCCTGATCCGGACCAAGACTCCGGCAGGCACGATCACGCGCAACGAATTCGACACCCTGGGCCGGGTCGTGAGCCAGGAGATCGGCACCAACGACAACGGCGATCCCGGCGGCGACACCTCGGGCACCAACAACATGGTCGTCGTCTCGGAAACCGAGTACGACGGCGGAAGTGACGGCGGCAACTCCTACATCACGAGTCAGACCGCCTACATCCGCGACAACTCCACGGGAAGTCGGGAAACCACCTTCGAACACGACGTGCGCGGCCGGGTGCTGCTCCAGACCAATCCAACTGAGCCCAAGTTCATCCTCAATAAGTTCGACAACCTCGGCCGGCTCGTCGCCTCGGGCCAGTACAAGGACGGCAACGTCAGCGCTTCGGACAATCCCGTCACGCGGTCAACTGACCGCCTGAGCCTGGCGCAGTCCTTCTTCGATGAACTGGGCCGCACGTGGAAGACGACGCGGCACAAGATCAACCAGTCCACCGGCGCCGATGATGATTCCCTCGCATTCCTGACCTGGTACGACAAGGTCGGTCGGGTCATGAAGAGCCAGGGCGAGCAGCTCGTCAAGACCTACCACGACCGCCTCGACCGGGTGACGCACGTCTTCACCTTGGCGAGCACGGACGACTCGAGTTACGCCGACGCCGAGACGGTCACCGGCGACATCGTCCTCGAAGAGAACCAGACCGTCTGTGACCCTGATGGCGATGAAGTTCTCATGCAGGTGCTCATCCAGCGCAAGCACGAGGATGCAGGAACGGGCCAGACGACGGGCCCGCTGGACACCAACGCCGACGGCGATCCGATGAAGATCACCGCGTCGGATATCAAGGGCCGGGCTCAGATCACGGCGCTGTGGTACGACGACCTCCACCGCCTCACCGACACCGTGATGTACGGCACCAACGGCGGCAGCACCTTTGATCGAACGAATCTCAGCATCCCGGCGCGCTCGGACACGGCCCTGCGCACGACCACCACCTATGACCTCATGAGCCGCGCGGAGACGATCGAAAATCCCATGGGCCGCGTGAGCAAGTTCGAGTACGACGACGCCAACCGGCAGACCAAGATAATCCGCAACTACGACCCGAACACCAACAGCGGGCAGCCCTCGGGCACGGACATCAACCAGACCGTCGAGTACGTCTACACCAACGGCCTTCAGACCTCGATCACGCAGCGCATGACGGGATCGGGCAACGACGAGACCACCAACTACACCTACGGCACGACCAAGGGCACCAGCGCCGGCGATTCGAAGATCGCCACCGGCCACCTCCTCCAGAAGGTGCAGTATCCCGACTCACTCACCGCGGCTGATGTCGTGACTTTCGCCTACAACGCTCAGGCGGAGACGATCTGGACCAAGGATCAGGTCGGCCGGGTCATGGAGTACGACTTCGATGATTCCGGCCGCAGGACTCACGAGCGCGTGACCACCTCGGGCGGCTTCGACACTGCCATCCTGCGCCTCTCGACCACTTACGACAACCACGGCCGCGTCGATCTGGTTTCGTCGTACGACAACGCGACCGTCGGCAGCGGCACAGTCCAGAACCAGGTGCAGTATGCCTACGACGACTGGGGCAACCTGGCCTCGTTCACCCAGAACCGCAGTGGTGCGATCTCGACGGGCACATCCGCCGACGAGTACACCATTGCCTATGCCTGGGAGAAGAAGGAGCCGGCCAGCGCCCGGCGCACGTTGCGCCGCACGCAGATGACCTTGCCCAACAGCGGTGTCCTGTCGTATCTCTACGAATCCACTGACGGCCTGCACGATGACAATGCCAGCCGGGTGACGCGCATCGCCGAAGGTTCAGGCGGCGGGGCGACCAATCGCGTCCGCTACGCCTACCTCGGCGTGGGCTCACTGGTCGGCACCGTCTACAACCAGCCCAGCCCGGTGGTCACTTCGCTGCTGTTCAACAGCAGCGATGTCTACGACGCGATGGACCGCTTCAACCGCATCGTCGAATCCCGCTGGAAGCAGAGCACGACCGACCTCTACAAGGTCACCCTCGGCTACGATCGCAACTCGAATCTGCTCACCGCCGACGATTCGGTGCAGACCGGATTCGACTGGAAGTACACCAACGACATGCTCGAACGCCTCAGCCAGGCACAGGCGGGCACGCTGTCTGGCGGCAGCATCACCAGCGAGACCCGCAAGCAGATCTTCGACCTCGATCACGTCGGCAACTGGACCCACACCGATCTCGTCACCGGCGGCTCCACCACCGAGTTCGACTGGGACTTCACCCACAACAAGGTCAACGAGATCACCGGCTGGGACAACCAGACGAACAACGTCGCGCCGACCTACGACGCCGCGGGCAACCTGACCGATGACAAGCGCGACTGGAAATACGAATACGATGCGTGGTATCGGCTCGTCAGGGTCAAGGACCAGTCGAACAACGTCAAGGCCGAGTTCGTCTACAACGCGCTGGGATTCCGGCTCAGCGCCCGCTACGACGAGACCGCCCCGTGGCAACACTTCGCCTACGACGAGCGCTGGCGGATTGTGGCGATGTACGAGGATGACGCCGACGCCTCGGAGCCAACGGAGCAGTTCTGGTATCACAATGCCGGGCTATCTGGAACGGGCGGATCATCGTACATCGACGATGTCATCCTGCGCGACCGCGACACCGACGCCAACGGCACACTGGATGAACGCCGGTACTACCTCCAGAATCAGCACCACGACGTCGTCGCTTTGATCAACACCTCCGGCTCGATCAGCGAGCGCGTGAACTACGACCCCTACGGCTCGCCGATCGGCACGTTCACCTCGATCGCCAACCGCAAGGGGTACGCTGGGTACGAGTACGACGCTGAATTGGGCGACACCTACCACGTTCGCCACCGCGTCTACCGGAGCGACCTCGGCGTGTGGACGCGGCGCGATCCGTTGGGGTATGTGGATGGGTTGGGGCTGTATGAGTACGTAAAGTCCCAGCCGCAGGCCGCGTGGGATCCGTCTGGGTTGGACTGTTGGGGAATAAAGGTATCTAATTGCACCCTTGCCGATGAGCGCGGTATATGCTTAGCAATCGCAACTCCTCCAATAAGCACATGGCTCCAGGATATGCGAAACCGGGGCTGTACTCTCCCAACAGTAAAATGTGATAACTGCAAGCAGCCTGGATACACCGACCATAATCCGCCAAGGATAACTTTCTGTCCGAATGATCCGGGGTATAGAGTCCCTGATACAGTCAGGCACGAGTTTCAACATGCATATTCAGCCTGCGTATGGGGTAAGCAATGGGTCAAGGACGCAAAAGCCAGCAAAAGCTGCACTGCTACCTCTGGATGCATCTGCGCTGAACTGCAGGGCTACGCGCAGGAGGGCAGATACAGAGTCGTAAAGAACACACACTTGATTTGCTATGATGCATGCAACTCGTGCCTCCCGGCCCGATGCGACAAAACCAAATGCGTAGACGCTTGCGTAAAGCTTTACCCATCGTGCAAGCACGGCATTGTATGGCCGATTCCGCCCGGCCCTCCTGGATGGTGGCTCCCGATGGCTGCAGCGGATCATGGAAGCAGAGTTTTCGCGAACCCCTGCAAGCCATGCCATGAACGCCCCTGCACTCCAGGCTGCCCCTGCTGTGAATGATGGCGGTCGACCGACGGACTATGCGACGCGTATCGCGCGAAAGGCGCTCCCATGGCAATAAATCTGCATACGCACGAAATGAATGCGGCTCCCATTCATCGGACATGCCGACTCCGGTACGACTACAACCGGAACAGGGGGCCATGGAGTTCGGCAATCTGTCGCACGCTGTTTCCCTGCTGGTCCGACATTATGAATGACGAGTTCCGATAGTATTCTTCGCAGGCGACACAATGGTGAAGGCACGATTGCGACTTGGCCACCGTTCATGCATTCCATTGCACCACTGCGAGGGCTGCGGTTATCCGTATATAGACGCTGGACAGACATGTCCAGAGTGTGGCACTATTCAGCATAAGCCACTATTCGCCAGACAAACACGTGGCCGCATCATGCGATGTCCGTATTGCAAGTTGCCACTTCGATCGGCGGATATCGGCGACGCGTGCCAATGCCGCCGCTGCAATGCGATGTTTCCGGCTGCATCCGTATTAATTGGCCAGCCGGCGTGGATAATGGTACTGCCGCTGCTCACGCTACTGGCGAATCTACTGATGGCGGGCGTGGCGATACGCATACACTGGCCAGGCGTACTTCAACAAGATTCCCAATATCTAGGGCTATGGGCGGTCGCGGCGACTGCTGTGGGATTGGCTTGTTCTGTGGTCAATGTGTTGCTGCGCAAGCGGACAGCAGCCGTACTGTCGATGCTCATGGTCTTCAGCCTGGTTGGGTCTCTGGTCATCCATCGGCGTTTGGAATATCAATGGACGACGCGCCGGCAGCTTTCAGGCCAGTTATCCGGTATCGGTAACATTCTGTCTCTGCACACTTTGAATGACACCGCAGGCCACAATCCCCATACCGGAGAGCCCGCTGACTTATCCTCCATGCACTTGGTCGATCACAACATGTGGGTGAGCGACCATGTGTTGGACTTGCTAGAGACGGAGCGCGTGGAGGCCGTGTGTTTGATGCTGATTAATCAATACATTGGCGACGCTCGTGCTCTGGGTGGGAAGTGGTATGAACTTGGAGGGGTACAGTTTTCAAACAGCGACGCTGATTGGATCGTGGATGGACCAGTAGTTATCGCGGTTACTCCAGACCTGCCATCACTAATACCTGAAGAGGACTACCTGGTACTTCTGTCGAACTGGCGTATTGAACGAGTGACGGGTAAGGAACTGCGGAGTTTACTCCGCCGGCGCTCCGAGGTTGGACTTCGGGTCCTGCGTCCATAATCACCGAAAGGGGACAACGGGATAACAAATTGTGCTGCGAAAAGCGTGAGTTACGAAGCGTGCTATCAGTGTTGTAACCGGAACCCGGGTGACTGGAAGTTTCAGAGACCGTGTTATCGCTATTGTGACAGACGCTACCGACCTCCAGATCCCTGGCTGCCGTTTCTGCCCAGCCCTGGCCCCAAGGGGCCGTGTCATCGTGAGAGCGCTGGACATCCGGCTTGTACGGCGTTCTGTCATGTGGGTAACACCGATGCCATCCAGATCCGGTGGTTGACACCCGAGGGCGAACCAATTTTACTGTGCTGCCTGTGTGATGTAAGCCACCCGGGAGTGCGCGACTGCGGTGCCATTGCAGAATGTGCAGTTGAACGTATGAAGTGCTTCGCTTTCTCGGACCCAACAGTGTCTCTCGAATGTCGGAGTGTCGTGTGCTTAGGCAAATAACTAGAGTGTCTACGTGAGAGGCTCGGAACGGTTAGCGAAGCCTGTCGTCAGCAGGTGCTTGACGCAATCCAACACTGGCAAGAGGAATTGGACAGGAACCAGGGGGAATGTGCAAACCAGCAACGGTAAGGTGGCGCATGACGGGTAAGGTTGTGGCATGACGCGCAGTGTCGGGGAAACTGCGAATGCCATCCTCAGGTGGAGTGGCGTCGTCGTGTGCGCGATAATGGTTCTGGCCTGGCTGCTTAGCGGCTGGTATACCATCCAGTGGGCCGACGGTCGCGTTCATTCCGGCGGAATGTACTGGCTCGGTCTTGAATGCTCGGAGGGTGGGCTGCGAGTTCGTCGGGCGATTGACCGGCAGGGCATGTCCGGGTGGTTTGGCCCAAATGGATGGAAGTCGGAGCCCATCCGCGGCGCACCACCACATTGGAAGCTCTGGTTCGAATACCGATACACCCCGACCGGAACCATCACATTCTGGGATGTATTTATCCCCTGTTGGGCATTGCTCGCCGTGGGCGCATCAACTACCTTGGTGCTCTGGCGGCGAAAAAGGCGCACCTGCCCCGGATTCTGTCCCTGCGGCTACCCGCGCGTAGGACTCGTGGAGGATGCGACATGCCCCGAGTGCGGGAGGACATTTGCCCCGCAGCCTACTCGAGCGCAGCCCGCCACCAGCCGCATCGATCAGATTTGAGTCCTCACTGTCCTACCATCCAGCAGTGGAGGACTTGGATAGACAGGGATCTAGCTCTTCAGGGGACGTTCACGCCCACCCCGATCCATGCCTTTGCAACTTGCAGAATCGCCACTCCCCTCGCATGTCTCTCTCCCCCTCGTGCGCCCTTGCGAACACTGTTGCGCCCCCACTATTGAAGGGCCGGTTGCAAACGCAGCCGGCCCTGTGGTTTAACCGAGACGCCGCCGAGCGACCTCGGCGGCGTTCGCGTTTGCAGGCCACTGTTCTGCAAGGACTTGGCGAAGGGCGCGATGTCGAGCGGTGTCTCCGCTCGCGCTGAGGTCATAACCGATGGGCGTGGCCGGGGTCGGCAAAAGCGCCGAATTGGGCCAAAAGTCTCTCCGAGTCTCTGTTTCGCAGGGTACGGGGTTATGAGGGGGTTGTCTCCCCTATAGGGAGCGCAACCCCCACTGTTGCGCGAGGGGAGCGGGCGCGACAGTGCTCGCGCGCGCTGTGCTTTCCCCGATCTGCTGAATCTGCCACTGAATCGACTGCGCCGCCTCACCCCGGGAACTGCCTCGCGGTATCTTGAAGCAACGTCGCAGAGCGCTGCCGCCCGAACTCAGCCGGGTGACTGGCTCTCGTGGGTGCGAACGGCCAGCGTTGCCAGCTGGCGGTGCGGTGGATGGAGCGGCCACCTTGTCGTTGGCAGTTCGCCACCGTTCTATTCGAAGGAGGCGTCCTATGAGACGTCTTTTTCCACGAGTTCACGTCGGATTCTCAACCATTGCATTGCTGGGAGCCAGTACAATCTTGCTGGCTGCAGCAGGCGAGACCCTTTGGCACGCCAATGCGGCGGCAGGAGAGAGGTGGGTTCCAGCTGCGACCGGGGTAGAGACGGCGGCGTCGGCCGAGGCCTCGGCCAACGCTGCCATGGGAATGACGATGACAGATCCTCTGTTTAAGCCATTTGTGTATTTGGAATTGCCGATGCCGGAGAACTGCACGCTTGTTCAGACGGCGGGTGTGCACATCAACAACGACGGCGTGGTCGTTGCGACCATAAACAACGGCAGCTCCTACCGCGGCTACATCTGGTACGACGAGTTGTTCGCGGACGGGTGGCAGGGTCCGCTCGAAGACGCCTCCGGTGAAATCGACCTGAATAGCTATGGACTGCGCGGCATCAATGATGAACTCGAGATCTGCGGCACGCGCAACAACTCGGGACCAAAGGCCTTCTTCCTCGCGCTAAGCAGTACATACACCGGCACACTGACGCAGATCGGCACCGCCAACGGCTACGCGAACGACATCAACAACCAAGGGGTCGTCATCGGCACTGGTGCGAGCGGCACGCCCGTCGGCTGGTGGGACATCATCGGCTCACCGGTCACCTTACCAGCGCTGTCGGGTGGCGATGTGACCAACGCGCTTGGAGTGACGCCAAACACGACGCTGGGCAACAGTCTGGTGGTTGGCCAATGCAAGGACTCGAATTCCAAGTACCAGGCCGTTGTCTGGTACTTCGATACTTCATGGCAGATCACGGATCTGACGGGGATCACCGGTTCGCAAGTAGGCTTCGCCGTCGATGTGAACGACGATGATGTGATCGTCGGAGGCAAGCTCAGCGGAGGTTCAATCTCCGACACCATTCTGTGGTACTACGACGGCTCATCGTCACAGTGGGTTGGCGTGAGTCAGGGCACTTCCACCGACTTCATCCCCGAAGCGATCAATGATCAGCAGTACCCCGAGGTCGTCGGCGAGAACTACCTCTGGATCTGCGATGATGTCGCCTCCGGCACGGGGACGCAGATCGACCTCTCCGCCTACGCGCTCGGCCTGCCCACGAACATGATCAACATGAACTGCACGGACATCAACGACGCCGGTGAAATCGTCGGCGTCGGGCAGTTGGGCAGCGGTGGCGCCTGGGTGGCCTTCAAGCTCGTCCCCTACGACGTCAATAACAATGGTGAATCGGATGTCCGGGAGATCGCGCTGGACATTGAGGATGACGCGAACGGGAATTGGTTGATCGACTGGGCCGAGGACATTCGCGTGGGACTTCACTCACCCCCGTACCAAGAGACGGTTGCGGATGACATCGAGTACACGTCGGTCGTCCGCTTGCCCTTGCATCTGACTGTGCTGGCCGAGGATCTTCCGTCAGAGGAGTACGCTCTCAATCTGATTCTACAGGGAGAAAGTGCTTGTCAGGACTTCCGCGATCAGGTTAACCGTTGGTCGCGCGGCTCAGGCAATCGCGAGATCGTGATCTGGCTGCGGTCATCACTAAATGATGATCCGGAGTTCCACGGCTTTGATTTCCTTCCGGAAGATGACATTGAACGCGACGGCAATCTCGCGAACATCAAGGCGTTCGGCTACCAGTTCGCGCACTGCATCGACTATGTACAGACTGGCAACGAGGTATTCACGGGCGCGGGCAGGTATCTCTTCCGCAACAGTGACATCGACGGGTGTTCTTGGGAGGGGGAAGCAGTCTACTACGACCTCGATGGTGTCCGCCTTAACGTCAATCCGGGATGCGCGCAGGATGCGTTCATCCTCGTACGCGACTGGCTCGAAGATCAAGCGTGGGCGGCATTGGAAGGGTCGGCGCTCGCAGGTCGGCCGCTGCGCATCATCGGACCAGGCATTCCGTTCGGAACCGTTCTCAACGCCCATGGCGAACAGACGCTTCCACTCTTCATCATGACCAACCTCGTGCCCTGGCTCAATGACAACCAGATGCTGTTCGATACACATATCCATTACGAGGACATTTC
This sequence comes from Planctomycetaceae bacterium, assembly GCA_040255465.1. Lineage (GTDB taxonomy): Bacteria > Planctomycetota > Phycisphaerae > Phycisphaerales > UBA5793 > UBA5793. Next base: position 28,245 of record JBDZVA010000013.1, on the reverse strand, counting down.
GGACGTTACCAACACAGTGGATGATCTCACCGACACCGAAGCCCCTTGGGAAGCAGTGCCGAATTGGATGACTGCACTGGAGTGGGGGCCGAGAGCAAGCGGTGCTTGGGCAACGGCCAATCATGACGACTTCGTGCGCTATCGAAATGACGAAGGCTGCGATCCTGGACCACCGGAAAACTGCTGCTGGGACGATCCCGGTCAGCCATGGGAGGACTTCTCGGCGGATTGGCGAGATGACTCACAGAATGGGTTCAACGGCGACTTCGAAGTAGATACGGCACTGATGGCCCTCGTCAACGCGGAATTCACAGTTGCCTGCTATGGACCAACAGGAATGCAATCGCCTTCATTGATGACGTACGACATGGCCGCGTTGTGGGGCAACAGAATCTGCAACAACGGCGGTGGTATCACATTTATCACCGATACGGACAAGTTCACGCCACTCAAATACCTGTTTACAGATGAGGCGGACAGTTACACGATTACGTTCCCAGAAAGCCGACAGGGTTGCCCTGATTGTCCCGAAGATCCGTAATGCGTGCAAGTCTCTGTGCCGGTGCGGTCCAACAGCCGCACCGGCACTTCGAATGCCATATTGGAGGAGGAATCACGATGCTTAGGCACACTTCGCTGTGCGGCGTGATCGCAGTTTCGCTTGCATGCGCGTTTCCCGCCGAGTGCGAGGCACAGGCAGAAAGCCGATATGCATTCTTTCCCCTTCCCTCACTCGGCGGCCCCTATTCCTTTGGCTGGGGAATCAGCCCGGGTGGCTTGGTTGTTGGCTCTGCGTATCTTCCCAGCAACTACTTTCATGCAACGCTTTGGGTGGATGGCTCGCCGCTGGATATCGAGTCGCTTGGGGGGCTGGACAGTCGCGCCGAAGATGCGAACGGGAACAACTGGATCGTCGGCTGGTCTCGGCTGCCGGGCAGCATTGAGCGCGCGTTCCTCTGGCGTAATGGCCGCATGGAAGACATCGGCACACTGGGTGGTGACAGTGCGAAAGCGCTTGCGATTAACAACTCCGGACAGGTCGTCGGATGGTCAGAGGTCATCCCGGGGCAAGGGAGTCCGCAGAACGCTTTCGTGTGGTCCGACGGAGAGATGAGTGCACTTGCTCCGCTTGAGCCGGGACTGGGGGCGAACGCAATAGGCATCAACAATCTCAGTGAGATCGTCGGCGTTGCTCTCATTACCGATCCTCGGCATCCGGAGACGACTCTTCGCAGAGCCGCGCTGTGGGCGAATGGTGAGGTCAATGACCTCGGCTCTCTTGATCCAGATTCCGCAGCCGTTGCTACAGGGATCAATGACGAATCCAGTGTTGTGGGGTACTCGCGAACGTCGACAGGTAAAGAGCACGCAACGCTGTGGTACAACGATCGCATCTACGACCTCGGCACACCGGGCACCAGCGAGTCGGCAGCGTATGACATCAATAACGCGGGCCAGATCGTGGGATTCGGTTACTCTCCAAACGTGTTCGGTAAGGCATTTCTGTGGGAGCAGAGCCGAGGAATGCAATCGCTGATGAGTTTGACGCCGCCGCGTCTGAACGGGATTGCGGGTCTTACCGCCGCGTGGGCTATCAACGACGCCGGCCAGATCGCGGGCACGGCGTACCCCCCCGGTGATCCAATTGCCGGGATCGCGTTCCTGATGTCACCGGTGAGTCCCACAATGACACTTGAATCCCCGTCGCCGGGCACCGCGGGAACGAACAACACGATCAGGGTCACGGGCGTTACCCCCGGCGCCCGCATCACCTTCCTCTACTCCCGCCACGGCGGCGGCACGCGCATCCCCGGTTGCGACCTCCAGCAGAATGCGCTGCAACTCGACAACCCAACCGTCATCGGGACGGCCGCCGCCAACGAGCAAGGCGTCGCCACCATCACTCGCCCCGTCCCCCTCATCGCACGCGGCCAGACCATCCTCTTCCAGGCGGTGGTGTCGGGGGAGTGCGCGATCAGCCGGTTAGTCGTGCACACGTTTGACTGAGTTTGAATAGTCCATCCAATGGATCGCCTGTCCGGATTGCGAACTCACCTCGCAACCGGACATCGCACATTTGCCCGGCATAGGTAACCCATGACGGCGCGCTTCGTCCTGCGCGGCATTATGTCCTATGCCGGAGCCAGCATTGCCCACCATCACCGATCCCGCCACCATGTCCGCTGCCGAGCGCCGTGCCGAGGTCGCCCGCATCCTCGCATGCGGCCTAATGCGCTCCGTCCGGGCCGCCCGAACGCGAGCATCTTTGCCTCCCGCGGAATCCTCAGATTCCGGCAACATCGCCCTTGAACTCGGCGAGCCTTCGCGCCTCACTGTGGTGAACCGGCCCCGCGGTTAGGGCCGAGTCTCCACGTCCGAAAGGAGCCAGCCTGGCCCCGGAGCGGGCGGAGGAAGAGGTTGCGGTTCATGTGGACTTGTACAGTTGGTGGACGAGGATGATCCGGGTCATCATCTCTGCGTTCATCGGCGGACACGAGTCGCTCGGCCCACGCGGCGCTCGCGCATTGTTAACCAGTATGCTGGCAGTTTTGGATGACGCTGGTGGTTAACGCCGCGCGAGCGCCGCAAGCAGCACCTGGCCCCGCTACGAAGGCAGGTGTCAGGTTGTAGTTCGCGGGCAGCCGTCGCCAGGGGCCGAACCATCGCCAGGCACGACACACGCGCCAACGCAGTTTTTGACAGCGCCAACGCTGTTTTTCAGCATGGTTAACACCGCGCGAGCGCGAAAACCCCTCAGCCAAAAACAGCCAACAGTTCGAAACCGTTCGGATCGGGGAGTTCACGGCCTCCGCCCGATCTCGGCGGAGGCCGTGTCGTTTACAGCCCGCCGCGCCGATCGGCCCCGTTTGCACGCCGCGGCGGCCTTTCGGCGCTCTCGGGTTCGCGGCGAGAGTGAGGGGCGTTAATCCGAACGACCCCAAACGGCCGTCTAGGCGATGCGTTCTCTCGTGCTCTCGGCTCTTGGTTTACCGGATACCGGGATCTGGGGCGCAGTACGAACGGCTGGCAAGCATCACGAAAGCACCCCGCTGCCACGGTGACATCAATCCAGCCGCCCCCCATGGGCGCGCGGCTATTCACTCCATCGTGCGGACACCGAGCCAGGTGACGGAGCACTCGTCGTGAACGACGGCCCGAGCCAACATTGTTCGGCCGCGTGCGATGAGGGGGGTGAAGCGGGTGACGGTGACGATGCAGTTGTCGTTGGCGATGGCACTGCCGGTGACGGTTGGATGATGAAGTTGGAGCGCGGTTTGCTGGGGCCCGCAGCCGAGGATGCGTGCCGCCGTCGTGGAAGGAAGAGATCGATCAGACCCTCTGGCCTGGAACGACGTCGGTGACGGTGATCAAGTTGCGTGCGCCGGCGGTGCCGGGTAACGGCGAGTCAAGCTCGTTGAGGAGCCGCTGATCGTACAGATCTTCCATGCTCTGAAAGGTGCGCCGGTGCTCACACGGCTCACTGGTCAATCCACCAGGGCTTACCAGAAGCGCGAGAGACCTTCTGAACGACCCCCTGATGTAATAAGACTACAAATAGCATGTGCATCGAGTGGGCTTGACCGAGGACTAAGCGGCGATGCAGCAAGATGTTGTCGCTGGACCAGGGTCTTGTTACATCAGCCTGCGTTGTGCGGTAATGACGCAAGAAGGGAATCCGCAAGATTCGCGTTCTCAAGGAGTTAGGCTCGCTCTCGAAAAGCCCACAGAAAAAGTAGAAAAACCTCTGACCTGTCCCATCAGGGTGACTTGGCACACGACGGACCACTTTGATGGCGGCAGGAGTTTGCTGCAGTCGGTTCGGCGCAGCCCGCACCAGCCGCGATACTTCGGCCCTGCCACGTGGAACGCGGACGCGATCCACGGTGGCGCCGAACTGCGAGAGGGAGACGACGCGACCGAATCGGCGGTCAATTCAGCTCGCGCCGAGAATACGGAGATTTTGTGCATCATGGGCAATGGCGCTGTCCACTCGGCGTGCAAAGCTGGTATGATGGAACGCATGAGGCTTGTGCATACCGTGGCGCGGAATTGGGTCCTTACGCTCGCTCTGCTCGGGAGTGCGATCACGGGACCTCCGCACGCGGGCGCAACTCAGCCGCCCGCAGAGTCTGCACGCATTGCGTTACAGGGCGAGGTTGATCTGGCCCGCCTGGTGGACTTGTGCGCACAGCGACTTGATCTCACCATAGAGTACGATGCGTCGGTGCTCAAGGGCAAGGCGAAGTTGCGACTCACCGAGACGCTCACCGATGAGCAGCTCTGGGAACTTACGAACCGTATCCTAAGTCTGCGCGGCTTTACGACCGTGCAGCTGCAGTGTGAAGACGGCCAGCAGATTCTCAGTGTCGTACGGCTCGCCGATGCAGCCGGCTTGGCGGAAATCACTGCCGATGAGGCTCGCGGCGCGTCTCTCGCTGGATTTGTCGCAGTGGTAGTGCGGGTCGAGCATCAACCGATCAAAGACACAAGCGAGGCGCTCAAGTCGGTTCTCTCCAAGAGCGGCAGTTCAGTGACCACGCTTGGGAATAGCAATCTCCTCCTTATCGCTGATCTCGGGCCACGCGTCGAGCTGGCCCTGCAGCTGTTCAAGCAGATCGACCAGCCGGTTCCCGAGTCGATCATTCAGCGTCTTGAACTGACCCACGTATCTGCGAGCCACCTGGCCGCCATGCTGGCCTCGATTGCCGCCGCGCGCGATCTCGTGGATGGACGCACATCCGAGGGGCGAGTTGTCGCCGAACCCGGCGATCGCGCCGTCATCCTCATTGCTCCGCCCGACGAGGCGGATGGGTGGCGATCTCTCGTGCAGCGTTTCGATCAGGCACCGCCCGTAGAGACGCGCACGTACAGCCCTCGATACTTCGGTCTCGATGAAGTCGCCACCCTGATCGAGCAAGTTGCGCATCCAACCGGGGGTGGCGGTCAGTGGAGACTGGTGCGCGATCAACTCACCGGATCGATCATCCTCACCGCGTCGCCGCCGGCTCACGAACAGGTGCAGTCGATCATCGATCGGCTTAATTCCATGCCAGCGGAGAGTCGCCGGCCCATGCGGACCTATCAGGTGCGCAACCGCTCCGTGACGGAAGTCGTCGATGTCCTTGAGCGATTGATGAACAGCGGCGTGCTTGAAGAGGCGGCGGGAACAGGCGCACGGACCGCTCCCTCATCCCCACCGAATCCCGAGCCCAGTGGGCCATCCCCGCGCCTGGTTCCGGGATCCCCGGTCATCCAATCGCCGTCACCCTCCACCGATCCACCTCTGTCCTCCCCCGATTCCAGGCGGTCAGGTGCTACGGCCGCTGGTGATGGCCCCAATCCGTCCTCCCTCACACTCACGGCCGACGAGATGACCAGTACGATCATCGCCACGGGCGAGCCGCGCCTGCTCGATCAAGTCGAGCAACTTATTCGACAGCTCGATGTCCGCCAGCCCCAGGTCATGGTGGAGATCCTCATCGTCAGTCTCAGTGAGAGCCAGACAATCGATCTGGGCGTTGAACTTGAGAAGATCGAAGTCAGCGGCGACGTCCGCATAACCCTTTCTTCTCTCTTTGGCCTGAGCAGTGTGACCAATGGACTTCGCAGTGTCGGCAACGCGCAAGGAGGCAGCGCTCTGGTCCTCAGTCCAGGTGACTTCAGCGTGGTAGTGAGAGCCTTGGAAACCATCAATGACGGCCGTTCGCTCAACGTGCCGCATGTGCTCGTAAACAACAACCAGCAGGCCACGCTCAACTCGGTCCTCCAGCAACCTTTCGTGAGCATCAACGCCTTCAACACCATCGCCACGACTTCTTTTGGCGGAACGCAGGACGCTGGGACGGTCGTCACGGGTCAAGCCCCAGATCGCTCAGGGCGATCACATGATCATCGATTACTCGGTGACACTCAGCGCCTTTGTGGGTGAGCCCACCGACCCCTCGCTGCCGCCGCCCAGGCAGGAGAATAGTCTGCAAAGCGTCGCCACGATCCCGGACGGCTATGTCGTTGCCCTTGGCGGGATCGAAGTGACGAGCGAGTCCAAGGGAGTCTCCCAGGTTCCCGGCCTGGCCGAGATTCCCATTGTAGGCGAACTCTTTAAGAACCGGTCGCGTTCTCAGAGTCGCAACCGCTTCTACATCTTCATTCGCCCCTCGATCCTGCGACGATTGGATTTTGAAGACCTGCGATACTTGAGCGAGGCGCCACTTGAGGCGGGCGGAATTGACGACGGCTGGCCGACTGTAGAGCCGCGCGTGATTCGATGAAGTGGAGGAGGCAATGCCACTAGCGCCGAGCGTGGATGCGGAATTTGTCGATCGCGTCGCGCACAGTTTTGCGCGCCAGCATTTGATTCTGGGGATCGGTCGCCAGGATGACGAACTCGATCTGCTCGTAACTGAAGGGACGAGTCGAGCAGCGATCCACAACGTCGGGACCTATCTCAACGTGCAGGTTCGGGCCACCGTAGGAGATCCCGAACAGATCGCGCGCCTGGTAGACGAAGCCTACGCGCGGTACCGGCACTCCGCCGATTGGCACGGCCGTGCCAGTGGCGTCGATAGCGGCTCTAATTCCGGTGAGGATTCATCCTCCGTCGCGCGCTGGCTTGAGCAGGCGGATCGGGATCTGCTCAGCACGCAGGGGAAGGGGCCGGTGATCCAACTCGTCGATGCGTTGCTCTTCGAGGCGCTTGGGAAAGGCGCCAGTGATTTGCACATCCAGCCGTTAACAGATCGAACGGTTGTACGCTACCGCGTCGACGGCGTGCTCCACGATGTGCATCAATTCACTGCCGAGGTCACGCCGGCCGTTGTGAGCCGGATCAAGGTCATGGGGCGCATGGACATCGCCCAGCGGCGCATCCCGCAGGATGGGCGCGCAACGGTGACCCTTGGCGGCCGACCGGTTGATCTGCGTCTGAGCACGGTGCCGACGAGTTATGGCGAACGTGTCGTGGTGAGACTCCTGGACAGCGCCCAGCAACTCTGCGACTTCGAACGATTGGGCATGCGGAAAGACGTTGCACGTGCCTATCTCGGGCGCGCGACCCAGAGCAATGGGATTATTCTCGTCACCGGTCCGACCGGCAGCGGCAAGACGACGACGCTCTACTCCACCTTGCGAACCACGGCATCGCCCCAGCAGAACATCATGACCATTGAGGATCCAATCGAGTACGAACTCGCCACGGTCGGACTGGCGGTGAGCCAAATACAAGTCAACCGCAAGAAGGGCATCACCTTCTCGACGGGGCTGCGTCACATCCTGCGCCAGGATCCGGATGTGATCATGGTGGGAGAGATCCGCGATGCCGAAACCGCTCGCGTGGCGATCCAGTCCAGCCTCACGGGTCATCTGGTCCTTTCGACGTTGCACACCAATGACGCGCCCAGCGCCGTGACGCGACTGGTCGATCTGGGTGTGGAGCCGTACCTGGTGGGCGCCTCGCTCAGTGCTGTCCTTGCTCAGCGCCTCGTGCGTACGACCCATGAGCTCTGTCACGGAGAGGGTTGTGGGGAGTGCTTCGGGTCGGGGATGAAGGGACGAACCGGTCTCTTCGAGTTCATGCCCCTTGACGAGGGGTTGCGCCAACTGATCATTGAAAGCGCACCGCTCGCGTCGATCAGAGTTGCGGCCCGGCAGGCGGGGATGCGAACGCTCGCTGAAGAGGGACAGCGACTGGTTGAGGAGGGAATCACGATGCCGCTCGAAGTGCACCGCGTGGTGCAGATGCTGTGAGTGATGTTGACGAGGTGGCCATGGTACTTTGGCGTTACATAGCGGTGCGAAGCGAGTCGGGGCAGGCCATTGCGCCGCGCCGAGGCGAACTCATGGCAGAGTCCGCCGCAGACGTTCGGGCCTCCCTGCGACGGATCGGCTGGCAGGTCGTCGATCTTCGCCCCGCCCGCCGGCCTCTGACCCTTCCTCTTCACTTGCGACAGGCGTGGAACTGTCACCTGCGTCGTCGTCGCCGCGATCAGCGAGCCGAGATCTTCGAAGGACTCTGCTCTCTGCTTGAGTCCGGACTGCCTCTCGTGGAGTGTCTTGAGGTCATGAGCGAGGATCGAGAGCGGTGGTCAAGCCGGTCGCGACGAACGATGCTCATCGAGTGGCGTGAGGCGATGCGGAGCGGCGCCAGTCCGGCGCAGGCCATGAAGAATCATCCCTCATGGTTCGATACCATCGATTGTGCCATGGTCGAGTCGGGTCAACATGGCGGCATGCTGCCGGGCGTCCTCCAACACATGGCCGAGCGCGAAGCCCGTGTCGGACAGTTGAGCCACCATCTCGTCGCGGCGCTCACCTATCCGGCGATCATCACCGTCGTTGCCATTGGCGTGGCTGTCTTTCTGAGCGTCAAGACGCTGCCTGAACTCGTGAACCTGCTCTCGACGGCGAAGATCGATGTTCCCTCGCTCACGAGATGGGTCATGGCGACGGGTCAGTTCGTCGCACCGTGGGGCGCGCCATCGCTGCTTGCGGTGGGGGCTTTGGCGTCGTGCGGTGCCATCGGCCTCCGCGCCGCGATTCAGCGCTCACCGAAAGTGGGGCGCACCGCCGCATCCTGCACGCCGCGGTTGCTTCGTCGTTGGGTCGTGGCGCAGTTTGCCCAGAATCTGGCTGATCTGCTTCGAGCCGGAATACCGGCGGTCGAAGCACTTCGCATTCTCTCCACCACTTTGCCTGTTGCACTCTCCGGAGTCGTGACCCGCGCCGCAGCCGACATCGAGGAGGGCGGCGAGCTGGCCGAGGTGTTGGACGATCCTGTCTGGTTCTCGGCCCAATTCAGACGCTTGCTCCACAGCGGCCAGGCGGCGGGTGAATTAGAAGCCACGCTTGAGCGGATGGCCCAGCGCGATGAACGCCGCACGGAGCGGCAGCTTACCCGACTCGCGACACTGCTGGAACCGGCCGCAATACTGGCGCTTGCCATTCTGGTTGGTACCGTAGTTCTCGCGGCGGTGCTGCCCCTCACGCGGCTTCAGGAGGTGATACGGTGAAGAGGCACTTGAATCGGTCTCGACGGGGCATGACGCTCGTGGAAATCCTCGCGGTTGTCGTCATCCTCGGCCTGATCGCCACCACATTGCTCGTCGGATTCTCGGGCGCCTTCGGCAAGGCCAAGCACGAATTGGCCAGGAGCGGCATCGGTCTGCTGGTGGGCAAGGTGGAGACGTACCGCATCGAAAGGAGCGATTGGCCTGCCAACGAACTCGGACTTGCGGTGCTGGGTGCGCCCCACGCCGCGCCGACCGCGTCGTATTTTGTGACCGCCGATCAACTCCTCGATCCATGGGGACGCAAGTACCTCTACGTCATGCCCGGCCCCGAGGGATATCCCTACGAGATTCTTTCTTACGGAGCGGATGGGCAGCCCGGCGGCGATGGGGAGAACGCGGATCTCTCATCAGCCAATCTGCGGGGGAGGGTGGATCAATGACAAAACCGGCGAGCAGCCAGCACGCAGGTCGCGGTTTCACTCTCGTCGAGATGCTCGCGGTGGTGGTGCTTCTGGGACTCATTGCCTCCGTCGCGATTGTGTCCCTCGTGCGAGCCGACGATGCGGCCGCGATCCAGTCCGCCCGTAGGGGCATTGCGAATCTAGACGCCCAGGCTCGGCTTGGAGCGCAGACGCAAGGCAGTGCGATCGTCATCCACACTCTTGACGACGGCGCGCGCTTGGTCGCCAACTCGAGTTCATCATCCGAAGGCGGATGGTCCGCATCGTTCAACCTTCCTCGCAAGACAGCGATTCAGTTCTTCGAAGGACAGGGCACAGGGGATCGATCCCTCGAAGGTCTCTACATCGATCGCGCTGGCCGCAGCGCCGACGTTACGATCGAGATCATCAGCGGTTCGGGACAGGCGCAGCGGTGGTTCCTCTGCGGCCTGACGGGCCAGCTGGCCCGACTCAAACCCGGGAAGGAGCTTCGATGAGCCGGCAATCCTCCCCGCGACGTGCCATGACTTTGATTGAAGTTCTCGCCGCCACCCTTCTGCTGGCGATCCTCGGTAGTGCGTCTGTATCCCTGCTTCGCAGTATTCGGACCATTTCCACGAATGCGTCTGAACCTGATGACGCGATCAACACGCTCACGCTCGAACGCATGACTGACAAGCTGATCGAAGACGGAGCTTTCCGCGAACAGATCACCACCGACTCGAACGCGGACTTCACCACGAATTGGCCCGATGAACCCGCGGTGCCGCCGGTCCGGATCCGTCGAGTTGAGGTTGAAAAATCCGGCGAAGCACCCGCGCACGCGTGGCTCGCCTTCACCTGTGGCAAGATCACCGTCTGGCGCTGCATTCAACTGCCAAGGGAGAAGCCACTCTCGTGAATCGACGTGGCATGACCATACTCGAACTGCTTCTGGCGTTGGTGCTGCTCGGTGCCGTGCTCTCGCTGCTCACTTCCTGGCTCGTCACCGTGTCACGACTCTCCGCTGATTGCAGACCTCGACTTGAGTGGCAATCAGCAGCATTGCGGGCGCTGAGCATCATCGAGGATGATCTGGCCTGTGGCGACTTCCAGACGCAGGATCGAAAGATCTCGAAGCAGTCCCGCGTCAAGGTGCTGGAGCCGTCGCGATTGCGCATTGCGACGCGCAACACGAGCGAAGCGCTCGCAGCTACGATTGGCCCAGCGACTCATGAGTACCGTTTCGACCGTTCGAGCGGAATGCTCTGTTTGTCCATCTCCCCAGCCACGCAATCCGATTCGACTACCGGCCGAGTGCTCCTCAACGATGTCGCGGAATGGAGTGTCGAGCTGAATGAGAAGGAGCGAATACTCATCATCACTATCCAATCGCAATCCGGCAATGCCGTCAGTCGGAGTTTCACATGGCCGTGACGCGCTCCACTCCGAAACGGATTGCCTTGTGCCGCCAAGGCGTGGCGATTCTGCTCGTTCTGGCGATGATCATCCTCATCGTTCCGGTCGCCGTCGGCCTCTCTCAACGGGCGGTGCTCGTCCACCTCGAACAGCGAATCTCTGTTCAGGATCGCGTCGCCGGTTCGATCCGTGCGCAGTTGGAGGCCGGACCGCTCCAATCCTGGCTTCTGGAAGAGTCGGGCCGGGTCGTGCTTGATCTGGAGGCGAAGACTCCGCGCGTCGAAGTGCTCCACGAGCAGTGGAGTTTGGACGGCCAAGTCTACGACGTGCGAATCACCGCCTGGGATCAGTGCGGTATGGTTCCTCTCGGTACGTTCACGGCGCGTTCGCCGTTGCGAGCCGCGGTTCCGGGTGCCATCATCGAACGGCTGGATCAAAGCGCCCATGCCGCTCCACGGGGCGAGCCAGCGGGACTCGATCAGCTCGGTGTTCATTCCAACCAACTCGTTGTCGGTCACGCGGGCCGCCGCAGCGCCTTTCCCTCGCCGGATGAAGAGGATGTGCTGTCGGTGGGCGCCTGGATCGCCACCCATCCAGTGGGTGTTTCGGGTTCGATCAACGTGAACACGGCACCGCTGCCCCTCATCGAGGCCGCGATGTCGTCGGCCGGTCGTGGGGGGATTCAAGCCATCATCAGCGCGCGCAGAGAGGGACAGCGGGCGCCGTTGCCCGCGTCGGGTCGGGCAGACAACCGGGGCAGCACATCGAGTCACGCTCCGCGACTCGTGGGTGCGAGCGGATCGTGGGCATTGCGCATCGATGTACACGTTGGCGCGGTCCAACGATCCTGGTGGTGTGTCTTCCAGCAAACTTCAGGCAGATGGGAGTGCGTGCAGCGCCTTGTCATCCCCGATTGATCCAATGCGTATCTGGCGAAGACGGCGCGGCATCACCGGCGTCGCCGGAGCCGCGACGGCGGCGCTGGCATTCCTCTGGGTCGCCATGCCGATTGGATCGTCGGGTCTAACCACCGAGGATTGGCACGGTCTCGATCGCCATTCGGCGCCGACGCCCCCTGAGGCGAACTCGCCGGCCCCTTTCGACGCGTCCGTGTTCCAGGTGCAGCTGTGGAATGCCCCGGCCCGCTCATTCGAGAGCGTGGCGGTTAAGCCTGAACCGGTGCCGCCACCCAATCTCGAACTCATCGCGATTATCACCGAGTCGGATCGCCTGGTGGCTGCCCTCTACGAGATCGGAGCCGACCGACTCCACCTTGTCGGAGCCGGTGAACGCATCGGCCGATTGGAGATCGTCGGACTGGACTCCGGCGGCGTTGAACTGCGCGACGGATCACGTACGTTCCGACTGGAGATGACTCAGCCGCCCCCGGAGCCGGGAACCCGTCTCACACTCGGGCGAGGTGATGAGGTGCAGCCATGAGTACCGGCACGCAGCTTCGGCAACACACTGTCTGGCCGGCTCGCCGATTCTACTGGGCGCTGCTTGATGCCTCGGTGTTGCCCAAGGGACTCGCGCGGCGCAGACCCGATCCTCGGAGTCTGGGCTATCTCTTCGAGTCGCAACTTCCAGTGCCGATCGATCGTGTTCACGCGGTCTATTTGCCGATGAGCGATCATCGATACCTGGCCTGCGGCGTGGAGCACGAGAGGCTCGACGTAGACGTGTCGCTACACGAGGCGATCACCCTTGCGCCTGACGGCGTGCCCGAAGATGTGCTGCCAGACGGCACGGTTAATCTTCAAACGATCAACCTCCTCTGCGGCCCGCACGAGCCCGATCCCGTCCGCCGGGAACGTCGGCGGCTCATTGGCGAGTCAACCGCGCTGGCCGCACTGCTCCTGCTGCTTATCGTGTTCGGTGCTGAGCGCCGCATTGGCGCTTGGAACCGCGAGACGGAGGATGTGCTGGCCGGTCGTCAGGTCATTTATGATGAGTTGTATCCTCCGGCAACCTCCGCCCCGTCCGCTCAGCCCGCGTCGCTGCGGCTCGTGGCTGAACTGCGGCAACTTAAGCGCACCAGAGGCGGCACGACCCAGTCGATCAATCTCGATGAGCCCCAGTCCGGCCGCACGCTTGCGGCACTTTTCGAACGATGGCCGTCCGGACAGCCGATCCTGACCGAGTCGATCAGCGTCACTCCCGCGTCCCTTACTCTGGTCGGGCTCCTTCCCACAGCGCCTCTGGCTCAGGAGTTCGTTGCGGGGTTCGAGCTGCCGGCGGAGTGGGAGGCTCGCCAACCCCAGATCAGTGCGGTGAACGACGGCGTGAGATTGACCTGGCGACTGGTGCGTCGTCAGAGTGCGCCGTTGCCATCCACGAGACCATCCGATCCGGTAAGTGGGGGCCGACCATGATCCGCGTGCGAGCTTCTCTGGTCTGCGCCCTTGCAGTGGCTGGTTCAACGTGCGTGATCGCGGTGCAGGCGCATCGATTGAGCATGGCGCGACAGCGCCATGATGCGGCAATCTCGACTCTTGAGCAGCTTCAGGGGGACGCATCCAAAGTGATCGAACTCCGCGCCAAGCGAGACTTCGTGGCCCCACGTGAGCGTCCAAGGGCTGACGTGCTGGCGCTGGTTAACGCCGCGATGGTCGACGCAGGCATTCCAACGAATCGCCTTCAGGGAATCGCCGAGGGTGTCGATACTCCAGTCACCAACACTCGGGGAAGCGATTGGGCGCTGCGACGGCAATCGCTGGCGATAAGCTTCGAGGGCCTGGCACCCGCGCAAATCGGACTCTTCCTGGAGCGTTGGGACCGCGTTCAGAATCAGTGGTCCGCTGGTCGCCTCGAACTAACACATCGACGTGATCCGAGCCAGCGCGACCTGTACGATCTTCGACTCCATATCAGCGCAGTGTATCTGGCGGGAAGCGAATCGGGACGGTGAAGAGGAGTAGCGTCATGGCCTTGATCTTTCAACACGGACTCACCTCCATCCTGACCCTGGTGGTCACGCTGTTGGTAGCAGGGTGCGCTGGCAATCGCACATCCGGGCCCTACAACGCTCCCACCGAAGTCCAACGCAATCCCCTTGAGGCCCAGCGCCTCACGCAGCAAGCAGCAGAAATGATGGGGAACGATCCCCTGCGCGCTGAGGAGTTGCTTCGCGAAGCACTCACGCTGGACCTCTATCACGGACCGGCCCACAACAACCTGGGCGTCCTGCATCTTGGTCGCGGCGAACTCTACGAGGCGGCCAATGAGTTTGAGTGGGCTCGCAAACTCATGCCCGGCCATCCGGATCCCCGGCTCAATCTCGCGCTGACACTGGAGCGGGCCGGTCGCATTGACGAGGCTCTTGCTGCCTGCGACTCCGCGCTGGAGGTCTACCCCGGACACATCGCGACGACCCAGGAACTCGCACGGCTGCACCTGAGGAACAAGCGAGCCGACAGCAGCACACACGATCTACTTGAGGAGATAGCGATGCGCGGCGAGACTGAGCAATGGCGCGAGTGGGCGAGACGGCGGCTGGCGCTCGACGGTGAGTAACTGCCTCTTGGCCACAGCCCCTACTTGTCCGGTGTGATCCTCAGAGTCTCTGTCGCAGATGAGTCGAGTTAGCGGATCGCCGGACCCGCGCGCGCATCGTCTACCAGCACTCCCGTAGTTTTGGGGGGGCGTGTTGGCTAGCCCATCGAGAGCGCAGCAAAAACCACTCAGCCCGGCTACGAACGCAGAGATCGGGTGGTAGTCCGTGGGCAAGAATTGCGAGCGGCCCAACCATCGCCAAGCACGACTCACCCGCCACCGCCGTTGTGCGATGAACGGTGGCGGTGCTCTTGATCCTGACTCAGATGGTTCGTAAGGTCGATCGACGCCAGCCCTCCCGGGTCCATCACCTCTCGGGGTGGGAGGCGACGCTATTTGACAGCCAAGTCCGTATCGGACCTCGATTCGGACTCCCGATGCGCTGCAGCACGTCTCAGATCCCACACACCTCCGCTGCGGCCAGTGCATCAAGAATCGTGGTCAACTCCGAGCCTCTTCGCTACACTGCTACATCCTGAGTTGTTGTGACCAGGCCCACCCGGACTCGCTGAGATGGTGCCAAACACTTCAAAACTCGCTTCCTGGATTGCATTGCTTTGCATGCTTGTTCAGGCCGCTGCAGCGTCATCGGGCGGCATCCTGTGCATCGGGTGTCTCGACGTTCGCAGCGGCGTTCGCTTCACCTCCGCGGCGTGTACGCCCGTGGCCGACTGCTGCGCCGCACCGGCGGAGGGCTACGTCGCAAGTGACGAGAGCCGTCAGAATCATCGCGGAGCCCATGCTCCCATGGATTGCGGCTGCGTCGACCTGGACCTGGCTCCGCGCGGCAGCCACGTGGCCATCCGGCCCGCCAAGACTGTGGAGCGCCACTCCGTCGAACAGCATGCTGTCGCCGCCTTGCCGCACGCCTATCTCTGCGTGGTTCCCAGACCACCGGACGCGACGACGGCTACGGGCCCACCGGGAGGTGCGGCCGCGCATCTCCGCTCCCCCCTCAGCCGCCGCACCGTGCTGCGCATCTAGTCGTCACACTCTTCCAAGTGTCTCGTAATCGCTCACTCATCGAGTCGAGCGTTTGCGCCCCGCGCGTATTCGGCTGAATGCCGAGGCCAGCCGCGGGGTGAATCCTGGAGGTTGTGTATGTCGAGATCGCGCGCGTATCTGCCGACCGGCAGTGCGGTAATCATCCTGTTGTTCTTCCCCGCCCTTTGGTCCTGTGCGCCACACGGGTTGGCCTTGCCGCCTTCCGAGCAGCAGGCCATCGAGGACTTGATCCATCGCGGCGTGCCGGCTCCGGACGCATCGGATGCTACGAGTTTGGATTCGCTTGACGCTGATGTTGCCGAGATTTCTGCCGACGGTCCGATCAATCTGAGCCATCTGTGGGAGTTGGCGAAACGGGAAAGCCCGCGCCTCGCAGCTGCTCGCAGTGGCATCGGCATCGCCGCCGGCCGAGCGCTGCAATCCTCGCTGTATCCCAATCCCACCGTTGAACTGTCTTCAGAGGAAGTTCCATTCGGGCCAGGCGTGCTCAACGAAGGCTCCACCATGGTCAGCATCACGCAGCCGATTGTTTTCGGCGATCGGCTCGATGCGGCGCGCCGCGCGGCAACGGCGGACCAGGCCGTGAGTGAGGCCAATGTGCAACTCGTCGAGCGCGAAGTGTTCGGTGAGATCTGCCTGTTGCACGATCGACTGATCACCATTCGGGAGACGAGCCGCCTGTATGCCGACCTCGCCGGCCTGGCCCAGCAGACGCTGGCCACGGCCGAGACGCGATTCGAGGCAAGGGCGGCGCCTGAGACGGAAGTCACCCGCGCGCAGATCGAAGTCCACCAGATTCGCCTGGTTCGATCCAGGCTGGTAAAGGAGCAGGCTGCCGTGGCCCGGCAACTGTCGCTGGCCATCGGAGGCGCCGCGGTCGATGCGGATCGTCTCGAAGGTGCGCTGAGTGCCTCGCCGCAGCCGCTCGATCTTTCCGCGCTCGAACACGGTTTGCTCAGTGATCATCCCGCGCTGCGAGCGGCGGATCGCGAGATCGAGGCCGCAGAAGCGCGGCTGCAGTCCATCAAGGCGGAACGCACACCTGATCTCGATCTGCACGCCGGAGTGGGTTACCGCGGCGAGAGCAATGAGGCCATCTATGAACTCGGCGTCGGCATGACCGTACCGCTCTGGGACGATCGGCGCGGCGATATTCTCGCCGGTCGCTACGCGTTGATGCAGGCGCGTCAGCAGCGAAAAGTCCGTGAAATGGAGCTGCTCAGTCGGCTCGCGGCGGCGCATGGCGAATACGAAGCCTCCCGCGCCGAGTTGACTGCCATGCGCGAGCAGATCGTGCCCGCCGCCGAGCGATCGTTTGAGCAGACAACGGAATCGTACCGTGGTGGGCACGCGTCCTTTCTTGATGTGCTCGATGCCCAGCGCACGCTTACTGAGGCGCGCACGACGGTCATTGAACTCAGCGGCGAGGCGGCCGCCGCCCGCGCTCGCATCACGCAGATCATCGGGATCCCCAGTGATTTCTTCTCCCCAGCGGGCGGCGCGTCGCCGCCCAGCGAAACCAGACCCATCATCAACGAGCCCCGGAACGGGGCGGAGGACTGAACATGCGATGTGTTTCCAAGTTCGTATTACTGTTGGCGGCCTGCACCTGTGTCGCGATGGCCGGTTGCGGGAAATCTGACGGCTCCAGCGGCCAGTCATCCGACGGCCGGTGCCCGCACGAGATCAAGCAGGAGAAGTGCCCCTTCTGCACTCCCGAGATTGTCGCGGCCGACGGGTTCTGCGGCGAGCACGGCGTGGCGGAAGCGCTCTGCGCCAAGTGTCGGCCGTATCTCAACGCGGCCTTCCGCGCCAAGGGCGACTGGTGCGCCGAGCACAGCACGCCCGAGTCGCAGTGCATCGCCTGCAATCCGCAGCTGGAGGCGCAACTGCGTCCCGGCGAGCATGGGGGCGCTACGCCCGGCAACCCATCCGCCGGGTCCGATCCAGGCGCGTGCGAACATGGCATCGCATCAGCCAAGTGTCCCTTCTGCACACCCAGTCTGATCGAAACGGCTGGATACTGCAAGGAACATGAGATCGCCGAAGCGCTGTGCGTTCAATGCCGGCCTTATCTCAAGACTGCGTTCGTCGCCAGAGGCGACTGGTGTGGCGAGCATGAGACTCCCGAGTCGCAGTGCCGCCAGTGCAATCCGGATCTGAATCCCGTTTCGAACGAAGGGGGTGGATGATGGCGATCAAGCATCACCGCGACCCGGTCAGGTCGTTTCTCTGTGCGCTCATCATCTCGATTCCAGCGACAGTGTCCGCGCAGTCGCCTTCGCCGGCGCGAGTCTTCGACGTGAAGACCTGCCCGCACGGCATCGATCAGATCAAATGCCCCTTTTGCGATCCGACTCGGATCGACCGACTCGGAATGTGCAGAGAGCACGGCGTCCCCGAGGCGCAGTGCGTGCAGTGCAAGCCATTCCTTAAGACGGCGTTCATTGCGGCAGGGGACTGGTGCGACGAGCACGGTGTGCCCGAATCGCAGTGCAAGTTGTGCAACCCCAACGCCGACGAAGAGCAGTTGCGCCGAGCCACCGGGGCAGGCGCCGAACTCCGCTGGCAACGCGAACCCTCAATGGAGTGCGTGACGTCATCAACTCCCGTCAGACTCGCTTCTGCCGATGCGCTCACTGCTGCGGGGCTTGAGTACATTCAGGTTCGACCCCGCCCGCTGGTTCGCGTTATTGAGCGCAACGCTGAAGTGAGATACAACACCAACCGGTACGCCCGCCTGTCTTCGCGGGCTGCGGGAGTGGTCACTGAAGTTCTCAAAGACCTCGGCGAAACGGTTCGCGCCGGTGAAGTCATTGCGGTCGTGGAATCCACCGAGTTGGGCTCGGCCAAGTCTGACCTGCTCCAGGCAGTCGAGGTCGTGAAACTCTGGGAGGCCAATGCCCAACGCGAGCGGGCTCTTCTCGAAAAGGGTGTCGGCATTGAACGGGAGGTGCTCGAGGCCGGCACACGGCTGGCTGAGGCGCGCATCTCTGCCAGCAGGGCGCGACAGCGACTGCGCAACCTGGGCCTGAACATCGAACAGATCGGTGCGGTCGAGAACGATGGAGACACGTCGCCGCTGCTCGATGTTCAAGCCTCGTTCGAAGGCACCGTCATCGAACGATCAGCGGTCGCCGGTGAGGTCGTTTCGCCCGGCCAGTCAGTTATGGCAATCGCCGACACAACCGCGATGTGGGCGATGGTGGATCTTGCAGAGTCCGACCTGACCACCGTACGGATCGGCCAGCCGGCAACGCTGATGGTCGATGGGCTCAGGGGAATGGTGTTTCCCGGCCGACTGGCCTGGATCAGCACCGCCGTCGATCCCGCCTCCCGAACCTTGCGGGCGCGAATCGAGTTCAACAACGCGGACGGCTGGCTGCGGGCGCACATGTTCGGCCGCGTTCGCATTGACGCCGGTGAAAGCCGCGCCGCGCTCACGCTGCCCAAGGAGGCCGTGCAGTGGGAGGGTTGCTGCAACGTGGCGTTTCGCCGATCGGCGTCGGACGCGCTCACGTTTCAGCCCGTTCGGCTCGTGCTCGGATTCGACGCCGGCGATCACTACGAAGTGCTTCAGGGGCTCGAAGCGGGCGACACCGTGGTCGCTCGCGGCAGCTTCATCCTGAAGAACGAGATTCTCAAGAACTCCGTCGGCGCCGGCTGCTGCGAAGTAGATCACCTCAAGAAGTAACACCCTGTTCGACGAGGCGGCACTCGCGCCCCGCCGGAGATCCTCATGCTGAACTGGATCATCGACTGGTCACTTCGCCACCGGTTTCTCGTCATTCTCGGCACGCTCGTGTTCATTGCCTGGGGCGTGTACTCGATGGCGCATCTTCCCATCGATGCCTTTCCGGATACAACTCCGGTCCAGGTGCAGGTCAATACCGTCGCCCCGGCGCTCTCACCTGAGGAGATCGAACAGCAGATCACGTTCCCCGTCGAGGCCGCCATCTCCGGCCTGCCGGGCCTGACCGGCGTTCGATCCATTTCCAAGTTCGGCCTGTCGCAAGTCACCCTGACCTTCGAGGACAGAACAGATGTCTATTTCGCCCGCCAACTCATCAACGAGCGCCTCGGTGGCCTCAGCCTCCCCGAAGGCATCGACAGACCCGAGATGGGACCCGTCGCGACCGGGCTGGGCGAGGTCTTTCACTATCTGGTCGTCGGCAAAGGCGATCATCCCGCCACGCTGACTGAACTGACCACGGTCCAGGACTGGATCATCGCGCCGCAGTTGCGACAGGTGCCCGGCGTTGCGGAAGTCAACACGTGGGGTGGTCTGGTCAAGCAGTTTGAGGTCGTTGTCGAGCCGGCGCAACTGATCAAGTACAGCCTGACCCTGGACGAGATTGCGACAGCGCTCGAGAAGAACAACGCCAGCGTCGGTGGTGGCCAGGTGACGCGCGGCGGCGAGTCGATGATGGTGCACGGCCTGGCGCTGACGACGAGCCTCGATCAGATCGCCAATGCCGTTATCAAGGCCGAAGCCGGCTCTCCCGTGCGCGTGCGAGATGTGGCAGAGGTCCGCGAAGGGCACGCCATCCGGCGCGGCGCCGTCACGACCCAGGGGCGAGGCGAAGCCGTGCTCGGGCTGGGCTTCATGCTCATGGGTGAGAACAGTCACGAAGTAACGAACCGCTTGGGCCGGCGGCTCGAACAGGTGCGAGCCTCCCTGCCAGACAACGTCGACGTGGAAGTCGTTTACCGCCGGACGTACCTCGTGGACCATGTCATTCAGACGGTCTCCGAAAATCTCCTGCTGGGCGCGCTGTTCGTCGTGGCCGTGCTGTTTCTGTTTCTGGGGAATCTTCGTGCCGGCTTGATTGTGGCCCTGGCGATCCCGCTGGCCATGCTCTTCTCGTTTTCGATGATGATGCAGTTTGGCATCGCCGCAAGCCTTCTCAGCCTTGGCGCCATCGACTTCGGACTCGTGGTCGACAGCTCGGTCATCATCGTCGAGAACTGCGTCCGCCGCATCGGCCGCGACAACGATGCCGGCGCCCGAACGCCGATGGTCGACCTCGTGCGCGAGGCGGCGGTGGAGGTGCGCAAGCCGACGATGTTCGGCGAATTGATCATCATGGTTGTCTTCCTGCCGATTCTGCTGCTCGAAGGCGTCGAAGGAAAGCTCTTCCGACCCATGGCGCTCACCGTTGTCTTTGCGCTCCTCAGTTCGCTCATCTTCTCGCTGACGCTGACGCCGGTGTTGTGCAGCCTGTTCATCAGCAGGCGCGTGAACGAACGCGAGAACTGGCTGGTTCGCGCGATGCAATGGGTGTACCGGCCGTTTGTTCACGGGGCGCTTCGATTCCGGTGGGCCATTGCCGCTCTGGCGGTGCTGATCGTCGTCGCCGGTGCGACGCTTGCCATGCGGCTTGGAACCGCATTCGTCCCTCGCCTCTATGAGGAGGCGATCGTCGCCAACATCGTTCGCCTTGCCGGCGTATCCGTGGACCAGTCAGTCGAATACAACACACGCATCGAACGACTCCTGCTCGATCGCTACCCGGATGAAATCGATCGGATCTGGACTCGCCTGGGCACGCCCGCCGTCGCCACAGACCCGATGGGCCTTGAGCAGAACGACATGTTTATAACGCTCCAGCCTCGAAAGAACTGGACGCGTGCGTCTTCGCAGGCGGAGCTTTCGGAGTTGATCTCGACGGATCTCCAGTCGCTGCCGGGCATCAAGGCGATCATGATGCAGCCCATCGAGATGCGCATGAACGAAATGATCGCGGGCATCCGCGCCGACGTCGGCATTCTCATCTTCGGTGACGAACTCGAGCAGATGGCGACCATTGCCTCGCAGGTGCAGTCCATCGTCGATTCGATTCCCGGCGCCGATTCGGTGTCGGTTGAGCAGGTCACCGGCGCGCCAGTACTCGAAGTGCGCGTCGATCAGGATGCGATCGCTCGATACGGAATTCCAGCCCGACATGTGCTGGAGATCGTCGAAGCGCTCGGTGAAATTCGCCTCGGCCACATTCGCGAAGGGCAACGCCGGTTTGACCTGACACTCGAGTTGCCGGATCGGTATCGCAACGACCCTGACGCCGTCGGGGAGATCCTGGTGCCGACGCCCGATGGCGGGAGGATGCCCCTCGCCCGGCTGGCGCGCGTGTCGGTGGTGGATGGTCCCACGGTGATCAATCGCGAGTGGGGAAAGCGGCGGGCCATTGTGCAGACAAACGTGCGCGGCCGTGATCTCGGCGGCTTTGTCGCCGAGGCGCGTGAGCGCATCGCCGCTGACGTGCCCATGCCGCCGGGGTACTACGTGTCATTCGGCGGGCAGTTTGAGCACTACGATCGAGCCACGCGCCGGCTGTTCATCATCATCCCCATTGTCATTGCATCCATCGCGCTGCTGCTCTACTTCAGCATCGGCAGCATTGTCGACTCGCTGCTGGTGCTGACGGGCGCGCCGTTTGCCGTGTTCGGCGGCATCGTGGCGCTGCTCGTGCGCGATCTCGACTTTACGATCTCTGCGGCCGTCGGTTTCATCGCCGTCTCCGGCGTCTCGATGCTCTCGGGACTTGTGCTCGTCTCCACTATCCGTCAGCGCATCGCCACGGGTGTGTCGATCAGCGACGCCATCGAGCAGACGCGCCTCATTCGGCTGCGACCCATCCTGATGACCGGGCTGGTCGCCGCGCTCGGCTTCGTGCCCATGGCCTTCAACACGGGCATCGGCGCCGAGGTTCAACGACCCCTGGCCACGGTCGTCATCGGCGGCATCCTCTCGGACAACCTGCTCACGCTACTCATTCTTCCGGCGCTGTACTCGCTCTTTGGCGGCCGCGATGTGAAGGCGCGGGACAAGACCTGACCATCCGCCATCGCCGTCTCGTCGATCTCGCCAGCCCGTGATGGGCTCTCGCGCGACGCGCTCATTTGGAAGGGCCGACAGACCGTGTCGCCAGCTGCACGAGGACTCGATCGTGCAGATCAGCGGCGCCTTTGGCGAGTTGGGTGAAGTACTGCTTGCGCGTCTCAACCGTATCCTGCTCGCTCAGCGTGCCTGCCAGATGGTGGATGTAGTTCAGCGCCTGATGTTGCGTCAGCAGGATTCGAAACTCGAAGTCCTTGCCGCCACTGAAGACGATCTGCTTGGACGTCGCCGCACTGATCGACGCGCGCGTTCTGACTTCCACTTCAGGCAGTCCGGCATCGTCGAGGAAGATCGCCGCGTCCTCTGTCGCGAACTCCTCCAGCTGCGCCTTGGCGGTGCGCGCGAACTGCCCGATCGCTTTGAGCAACTCTGCGACGGACGGCTCAGGATTCTTGAGGATCAGCACCTGGTCCACCTTCGACTCGTCTTCAATCGTCGAGTACAGCAGGCCATACCCGTGGGCGAGCGCGATCGACGGACTTCCCGATGGCTCCAGAGAACCGCGCTTCAGGCCGCCCTGGCAGCCTGTCAGCAGCAATACGGGAATCAACAGCACAATGAACGAGACGTGGCGCAGCATGAAAGTGTTCCTTGGGTCGTATCCTATTCAGGCGAGCGCGGGCGAACGCCGTGCCGTCCCAGATCGGCAGCATGGCTCAGTCCGGCCGCCACCGCGCATCCCGATCCGACAGCTCCCGCCTTCACACGCCTGCATAGATCAC
Source organism: Planctomycetaceae bacterium (assembly GCA_040255465.1). GTDB lineage: Bacteria > Planctomycetota > Phycisphaerae > Phycisphaerales > UBA5793 > UBA5793. The sequence goes on along the minus strand of JBDZVA010000013.1, from coordinate 5,222 downwards.
GGCGCCCTCGGCCGGCAGTCGCTCGCACCCAACAGATCTCCGCCACCGCACGTGCCGCCGGCGCGACAACTCGACCAGCGGTCGCCACGCCGCGTGCGTGAGTCTCCAGCGGATGAGCAGTGGCCAGAGCCAGTTGCTCTTCTTGTAGAGCACACTCATCGCGAGATACGGCATCACCTGGCTCCATTCCGCCGGCCGCCGCCGCCAGATCGACGCCAGTGAAAAGGTCCGCTCATAGCACCACGCGTACCCGTCCATCAGTTGCTGAGGCGTCATGTGCTGCGGCTGGAACACGACGTGGGCCGTGTCGTAGAGCGTCCAATCGCGGTGGAGCAGCCTCCCCTCAGCTTCGAATTGCCGAAACAGCGGCGTGCCGGGGTACGGCGTCAGAATGTGATACGTCGCGCACTCGATGCGATTGGCTTCCACCCACTGCACGGTGCGCTCGAAGACGTCGGGCCGATCTTCATCAAAGCCGAAGACGAAACTCGAATTCACCTGGATGCCGTACTCATGAAAGAGCTCGACCCGCCGGCCGTAGTCTTCGGGTCGCGGCGTCTTCTTGCCCGCGTCGTCAAGGTTCTGCCCCGTGAGCGATTCGAAGCCGACGAACACACCCGTGCACCCCGCCAGCGCCATCTCGCGCACGATGTCGGGATGGTCCGTGATATCGATGCTCACCGCCGCGCTCCAGATGCGCTCGGCAGGCCGCAGCGCCGCGCAGAGTTGTCGAAGATACTCCGGCCTTGATCCGAGGTTGTTGTCAATGAACACACCGTAGGGTTCATCTGTTTCAAGCAACTCATCGACAATCTGCTGCGGCTCGCGCACCTGATAGGGCATCGACAGTCCATCGGTCGCGAGATAGCAGAATCCGCAGCGGTTGTGGCAGCCGCGCGTGGCGATGAGGCTCGATGTCGTCAGAAACCCTGAGCGCGGAAGGATGCGTCGGCGCGGCGGCGGATCATCGCAGTAGGGGGGCTTGGAAAAGCGGCCGCGGTAGTGCGACTTCAACTCGCCCCGGTCGACATCACGAAGGATCTGCGGCCACATCTGCACCCCCTCGCCCAGCGCCATGGCGTCACAGTGCGGCTCAACTTCCTCCGGGCAGCTCAGCACGTGCAGACCGCCCATGACCACCATCGCGCCGCGCTGCCGATACCACCGCGCGAGTTCATACGCCCTCTGCGCGAAGGTCAGATGGACCGTCAGGCCCACCACGCTTGGAAACGGTTCACACGGCGGAGGCCCCTGCAGCAGGTTCTCATCCCAATACTGCACCGACCAGTGCTCCGGCGTTGCGCCCGCAATCGAGGTCAGCGCCAGGCTCGGCGTGAGTACGTGCTTGCCAAGGCTCGCGTGCGGATCCTTGGGATAGAACGGATTGATCAGCAGCGCCAGATGCGCCTTCGGCGGGGGAGTCGCGCGATGATCGTCAAGCGCCGGAGCAATCCGCATCGCGCGAGGCACGCGGCGCGAAGAGCGCGGCGAATCGGCCCCGTCTGTCACTACCGCAACGGGGGGAACTTCGTCGAGCAGCGGTAGCCGGATCGTCATCCCATGTTGCTCCGCACGATCTGACAATGACGTGGTCTCACTCGGTTCCTTAACGGATAGAGTAGGCAAACGTCAGCTATGGAATGCGAGAAGCCTGGGCCGAGGCAGCCAAGGCATGCGCCCGACGCCAGAGAGCGGGGAGAGTTCTTCCGCCGATCGCCATCTCCGCGGCCGTAGAATCACACCAGCGGAGAAGCCCGGTCACCCGAATCGAGGAAGCGATCATGAATGCACGATTCCTGTCAGGGATGGGCATCCTTCTCATTACCTTTATCTCACCGTCGGTAGCCGCCCAGCCTGTCGATATCGAAACCGGCCAGACGCCGCGCCTTCGCACGCCCGCCTCGTGGGATCTTCCCGCGCCTCCATCCGCTCCGCTCCAGGACCAGGCCGAACGCACCATCAGGAAACTGCTCGCCGATCGCGTCGATCTCGACAACCCCGATGCGCCCGCGGTCTGCCGCGAACTGCACGACCTCGCCCGCCGCACCAACGATGATCCCACCGCGCGCTACATCCTCTCGCGCATGGCCTGCGACCTGGCGATGAAATCTGAGCAGTTCGTGCTGGCCAACGAAGTCATCGATGATCTGGCCCAGTGGTATTCCATCGACTCGCTGGCGATGCGCGTCGATGTGCTGGTCGCCGCTACCGAGGCTCGCCCGGATGACCCGGCAGTGCTCACTGACCAATTCAATCACGCGATCCGCCTGCTCGAATCAGCACTGATGGCCGACCGTTTCGATCTGGCGGCTCACATCATCACACGGGCACAACTTGCCGCGGTCCGCCTCGACCAGCCCGAATGTCACGAGCGCTTCGCCCACTGGTCCGCCGTGCATGAGCAATGGTCGCAGCAGGCTCGCCTCGCGAAGCACGCAGCACTGCGTCTCTTCCAGCAGCCGCAGGACGCCGACGCCCGACTCGCGCTCGGCCGCTATCTCTGCTTCACCAAGGGCGACTGGGCCCGCGGCCTGCCGCACCTGGCTCGCGGCCGCGACGACTTTCTTCGCGGGCTTGCCGAGGTTGATCTCGACGGCCAAAGCAACACGGCCGCCCGTATCAATCTCGTCAACAAGTGGCGTCAATACGCGTCCACGCGCGATGGCCTGGCCCAGCGGCGCATCATCCTCCACGCCGAAGAACTGAGTCGCCGCCTCTATCCCGCCGTCACGGGCCTGACGCGCCTGAAACTCGGCAAGCACATGCTCAGCCGCCCGCTGTTTGTTTTCGACTCCAATGATCCGCCCAGTCCCGAATGGGTCGAAGAGCATCTCCACTTCCGCGGCGGGCACGGCCGCGAAGGATCCGGCTCGTGGGCCAATCTCACCGTCGAAAACAGCGCCGCCACGCTCGTCGCCAATCGCGCCGGCTTCATCGAGACGCTCGAGCAATTCCCGCCGCCCGGCGTTGCCCATTACGAAATCGAACTCGAACTGCAAAGCGACATCGGCAACGGCGCTGCCGTTGAGTTCGCCGGTCAGCGCATGTACCTTGACCGCTCTGACGGTATTCGCATGGAGGGCGGCTGGCTGCCCAACGTGATCTACCCGATCCGTGGCGACCGGTCGGACCGGTACCTCATTGATGTAACTCCCGAAGGTATTGCCTTCACACTCAACGGCGTCCAACTCGGCACGATGCCGACCGACCGCCTCACGCCCGCCGGCATTGTCATTCGCGGCTGGGAAGGGCACATCCGTTGCCGCCGACTTGTTGTCTGGGCTCTGCCGAGCACTGACCTCGCCACAGCACGCATCGAGCAGCCTGGCGCGCAACCCTGAAACTCGCATCAATGGCGGCTCAAGCGCGCCCGCAATACAAACAACGGGCAGCCCCTTTCGAGGCTGCCCCGTTGTCTCTTGAGTCAAGCGATCTCGCCGCGCGCGGTCACGGCAGTTGGGCCACGTTGCTCGTCGCGCAAGGCGAGCCGTCGGCTACTACAAGTTGCAGGTGCCCGCCGCAGGCGCCACCCGACACACTGGCGTTTGCTCGCCCGCTGCCGTCCGGTCCCGTGCTGATCCGCGCCGCCAGTTGCAGCTGTGCTGCACCCAGGCCCAGTCGTGTTCCCGCGCACGGTCCACTGGCAACCACAAAGGTACCGGTGTTGCGGGCAAAGAGCACGCCCATCGGCCGGCCCGGCGTCGCGCCGTTCCACGTCACACTAATCTGCCCGGGGCACGTACCGCCAAGGCTCAGCGCCACGCTGCCTCCCGTGGTGACGTCGATACACGACGAGAACTCCGATGTTGCGCCGATTGGCTCAAGCGTGGCCGTCGCCGTCACGACCCAGCCCGGCTGGACGGAGCCGCCCAGCAGCACATCAAACGCGGCGTCGCCGTTGCCATCCGTTGACACACTCGTCGAACCAAGAAACTCCTGCCCCTCGCCGTGTCCCGAGCCGTCACACATTGGCGAGGCAAAGAACTCGATGGTGAATTCACCCAGCGGTGAGGAGTCCAGCGTGCCCGCGATGCGCACCGACCCGCCTTCGCTCCTGGCCGTGGCGAGCACCGGGAAGTTCTGCAAACCATTGCCGCCCGTGTCGGTGTCAAGCGGGTCATTCGGCGTCACGCCGGAACCGAATCCAGTGGGAATCAGATCAATGCCCAGCGCGCCATTCTCGTAGATCTGGTTACCAGATATGCGCGCGGACGGCACGGTGCGTCCGACGGCAATTCCCTCGAGTCGGTGCCCCGCAATTACATTGCCCTGTCCCGGTTCGCTGCCGCCGATGCGAATACCCGACAGGCTGCCGAACGCATTGCGACCTGCGTCAATGCCCGTCACGCTTCCCAAGGTCGCCTGTCCATTGGCATTCAATCCGATCGTGTTGCCTTCGATGACGATGTTCGATCCTGCGCCGCCGATGTGGATGCCCCATCCAAAAAGCACGCCGGCGTAATGCGGCCCTTGCCCGCGCCCAAGAATGCCAGCAATCCGGTTGTTGCGGATCGTCACGTATTGGTTGTCGTTGTCAAATCCGATTCCCATCGTGCATGCGAGGTTGCCCTGCTCCAACCCGTCGCGAGTCGTGCCGATCGAGTTGTTTTCGATCAGCGTGCCATCCGCCCACGCGAGTTGAATGGCCTGGCCGGAGGGCAGTCCTTCGCTGTTTACCGTGCCATACCCCGTGATGTAGTTGCGATCCGCCGAGGCCGGCCCGCCGATGCGGTTGTTCGCTGCCGGTTGTCCCACGCCGCCGCCGAGTACGCGAATGCGCTGTGCCGTGTTACCCGTAATGATGTTGTCGCTCGATCGGTCGATCTTGATCGTCCCCGCTCGATTGTCTTTGACCACGCTGCCCGATCCACCGAACAGGGAGATATTCATCGTCCCCGTGTTGCCTTCGACCACGCAATGCGAACCCGACACGCTGAATGGAGAAGAGTGGAACCCGAAGAGCTCGCTGCCGTCGGCGTTCAGATAGGTCTCCGTACCATAGATCACCACTTCCCAGCCATCGGGGTTCGTATCGCCGGTGAACGCTGTCTGCGTCCGCCCGTCGATCGTCACTTCATCCGAAGAGCGGAAGAAGAAGCCGGTGTTGCTCGTGAGCACGGCGCAGCCGGGGAAGAGGAACTGCAGAATCCACTCGTTCTGTGGAATGGCAAAACCGATCGTCTGATGTCCTGGCGTGTGAGCCAAGGAGTTGCAACGCTTCA
>JBDZVA010000007.1:0-146479 GCA_040255465.1 Planctomycetaceae bacterium | reverse complement strand
CCTCCTTGCACTACACGGTCAGCAGCAATCAGTGTGCCAAAGTGTTAGGCGCTCTTAGGGCGCACGAGTGCTCGGATCGCCTGAACGGGCATCCAGTCGGCGACTTGAGCGAGAATTCCCAGAGCATTCGAGTGTTTGGCCCGCATATCCGCTGGGTTCATCGATCAGGGCCGTCGAGCCAGATGAGATACGGCATATTGTCGAGTCAGATCTCTTCCCAATTGACTTTGCTGCTTTGTCCTCCCGTGCGAATGAACTCCTGGATCACTTCGCGGATCCGCTCCATTGGCAGGCAGAATTTCAGGGGCACAGGCGTATCTGTATTTGCGATGAGAAAGTCCATATACCCTTCATCGCCAGCCGCGGATTCACTCGCCATAAGGTAGGGCGGGCTGCCATCTCTCGCCCCGTACTGCACACATCCGAGAGTGTCGCTGATGCCAACCAGTAGTTTGCAGTTATTGTCCCCTAGAAGCTCACAGAAAAAGGCCGGTCTTCCTCTCGTTTGGTCGAGCCACTCGAGAATGATCTCCGGATCGGATGCTGTCGCACCGTTGCGGGGGTTGTCGGCGTCCTGTCTGTCGTAGAAAGAGGCCCTCATGGCATCCTCCCTGAGAAGGGTATGCGGATTCCATTTGGAAGAACGACAATCATCGTGCCCCCGGCAGGCACCATTCGACTCAGGTTGGTTTGACAACTCGAACAGATTTCCGGGTTGTTGATGAAGAGGAGACCATCCCTGTTCCCCAATGTCCGCATGATTGCAGAAGCGTGGCCTTCCGCGTGCATCCGGCTTACTATGTCGAATCCATCGCCTCGCATCGATGAAGCTGGACCGGGTCGCCCGCTATTCACATTGAACTCCCCGCTGCCCGTGCGCAAGACGCCTATAGCAAGTAGCGTGCGTCCCAACGTAGGGTGGCGATAAGCGATGCTCTGGGAGCGCATCCCACCGGGTTGGACGTTCGATCTCGCGCTGCGGCGACTTCGCTTCCAGTCACTACTTCTCCGTGCACTTGGCCCGCAACCCCTCGAACGAAGCACCGTCTCTTCCCGCCAATCATCCAATCTGCAACTCGTCTCCCCACGCCACCAACATACCAGACAACCCACCAATCTGCAAGCGAATTCCGAGGAATCTCACAACGGAACTCGCTTGCGACCACTCGCGCGGCTGGCATCGAACGCCGCAGCCCAGCGCGGAGTTCGATGTCGGGGCTGATAACAGTCCCGGCGACCTCGGCCCGTCGACACTGGACCCGTGCCCAGAGCGACAAGCGTTCAGCGCCAACCGAATCCCGCCGCTTCACGTCACGGGGTGCCATGCTTCATCGGCTTCATGGCCTGAGCCGCGTCGAAGGCGGCGTGAAGCATGCCGAGCGTCCGCTGAGTCACGAGTGCCCTCGCCCGTTGCAACACAGTCGCGGGGTGCCATGCTTCATCGGCTCCCTGGCCTGAGCCGCGTCGAAGGCTGCGTGAAGCATGACGAGCGGGCAACGGCTCTCAAACGCTCTGCTCTTTCGATGGTCCACCGCGCCATCGCATGCCTTGCCCGAAGCGGGTCAAGGCATGGCACCATCGTCGGATCCAACTCCAATCCAATTCATCTCTCTGCGTCCTCTGCGATCTCTGCGGTAAATTGCCTTTCCCCTGCATTCCCACCCAATCCCGGCTTTTCTTCGTGCCCTCTTCGTGTCTTGGTGACCTTCGTGGTGAAAAACTTCGCCGCCCGCACACCCGCGCACCATCCAGACTGCATCCCGTGCGCCGACTTTTTGAAAACGCAAAAAAGTTGACCAAAACTCCAAATCACCCCCCTCAGAAAAATGAAAATCGATCAAAATTCCTGATTCGTCCCGCACAGCAGCGCTCGTTTACACGGAAGCGCTCGCAAGCGCGCACCAGCGCTCAAAAATCGCGCACAGGAGCGCTCCGGCGCGCATGAAAAGTTCCCAACATGGTGCATCTCCGTGTTGGCACGCATTTTGCGTTGCACATTTTTCGCAATCGCGCCTGGCGCTGCGCCGGCTGCGAAAAAACTTGTCCGTCTCCGCGCAGCTCGCTCACGACCGACCTCGTTTTCACAACGCCACGCGGCCCGACTTCGCACACCAGCGCACGCGAATCCCTATTGGTAGACGTGCTTTTCAATCGCCCACAACCCGACATCACCATCCACGGATCAACCAGACCGAAGCGCCAGCGAAGACGAACTGCCTTCCGAACTCAAACTCTTCGCTCGCGCATCAGTCTGGTTCACCCCGACACCGCCGCAGATCCTGAGCCACGCCGAAGGACATCACCCCATCACCCACCCATGCCCCACGCCCGGGGCCGCAAACCAAAGAGAACCGCCGGCTCTTGCCGGCGGCCGTTGAATCGATTTCAATATCCGAGGCGTCACACCTCATCCCAGCGCGGCCGAGCCGCCGATGATCTCGTTGAGCTCCGTGGTGATCTGCGCCTGGCGGGCGCGATTGAAGTTGCGGCGCAGCGTCTTGACGAGTTTGCCCGCGTTGTCCGTCGCCGCCTTCATCGCCACCATTCGCGAGACGTGCTCGCTGACCACCGCGTCGTTGATCGCCTGGAACAGGCTCGTCTTGACCGTGATCGGCAGCAGGTCGCCCAGCAGGCTCTCGGCGTCGGGGCTGAACTCGTACTCAGCCGTCCGCTTGCTCACGCCTTCGCCTTCTTCAGCCGGCGTACTCAGCGGCAGGATCGGCTCGACGACCGGGATCTGTCGACCCGCCGAGAGGAACTTCATGTACGCAACCGACACCTTGTCGTACTGCCCCGCCTGAAACTCGGCCATGTACCGCTCGGCCAGCGCCTCGACGGCGGCATAGGTCGGCTTCTCGCCGAACTGCGTGTGATGCTGGGCGACTTCAAAGCCCGCAAAGCGGTAGAACATGACGCCTTTTTTCCCGACGACTTCGAGCCGAGTCTCCCGCTCGACGGAGCGAAGATAGGTCGTGGCGGTCCGCAGGACGTTGGAGTTGTAGGCGCCGCACAGGCCGCGATCGGAGGTCAGCACGAGCACCAGCTCGCGATTGGGCGAGGGCGTCGGGGCCTCAAAAAGGTAGTGGGAGATGGAGCCGGCGCTGGCGGCCAGTTCGCCCACAAGTGCCCGCACCTTCTCGGTATACGGCTTGGTGGCGGTGGCGCGATCCAGGGCGCTCTTGAAGCGGGCCGTGGCGATCATCTGCATCGTATTGGTGATGCGGCGGATGTTGGCCACCGCCTTGATGCGCTTCTTGATCTCGCGAATCTGTGCCATAGGCGGCGATGGTAGGATGGGTGCCCTCGCCGGGCAACGGAGGTCAAAAGTGGGTATCGGACCACCGGTTCAATCGCCAGCTTGCCCCGATCCTCCCGCCGACAGGGAAATGATCGACTGCGTCAATGGTTCTCTAGGTCTTTGCGCAAACCTGAGATACACTAGATGCAGTCCGCCGGCGGATTCATCCGCCCGGCGGCGGTATGTGTTGTCAGACAATCGCACAGCGGGGTTCGTCATTCGCTTTGATCGAGGCTTTCCGGCAGGTCGCCCGACCGGGGTTTTTGCGGAGACCTGTTGCCCGAGACACCATCAGCCGTACTGACCCACGGCTGAGTTGCAAGGATAAAGAGAGCGCGCATGACGCAGGTGGTGGAGAATATCGGGGGCATGACCGTCAGGGCGCGACCGCTCTCGTCGGTGGACGCCCTCGCATCGATTCCTTCGGCGATGCCAGCCTCGCCTGCACCTCCCGCGCCGCCCCCGGACGCCAGGCCCGCGGTGAGCGGCGTTTACATTGGCGCCTCGGCGCCGACGACCTTCGCTCGGATCCTGATCATGTTCCGCCGGCTGACGCTGGTGGCGGTCATTCACCTTTGCGTTCTGTTCCTGCCCTTCGTCTACTTCTCGTGGGGCTTGCTCTTTGCGACGCTGTTCACCTACGCATTTCTGATGATCGGCATGGCCGGGTGGATGCACCGCTACTTCAGCCATCGCACGTTCCGCACGAGTCGCGCGTTTCAGTTCGTCCTCGCGTTCTGGGCCGGGTGCGGGGCGCAGCGCGGCACGCTGTGGTGGGCGGCGCACCATCGACGCCATCACGCATTTGCCGACACGGTGGATGATCCGCACACGCCGGCGCTGCTGAGCTTCTGGCGATCGCACATGGCGTGGATCTTTGAAGACGCGCATCAGCCTTCGAACTACAAGTGGGTTCGCGACCTGGCGCGGTATCCTGAATTGCGCTTCCTCGACAAGTGGTACTGGACGCCGCCGATCGTCTACTGGTCGTGCTTTGCGTTGCTCGGCGCCTGGTGGGGCAAGTCGATTGGCATCAGCGCCGGCGCCGGCGCTGGAGCGATGGTGGTGTGGGGTCCGGTGCTGGGCACGGTGCTGGGTTGGCACGCGACGTTCTGCATCAACTCCGTCACGCATATGTGGGGCCAGCGGCGCTACGACACCGGCGACGACAGCCGCAATGTGCCGTGGCTCTCGTGGATCAACTTCGGCGAAGGGTGGCACAACAACCACCACTACTACCCGCACTCGGCCAATCTGGGGTTCCACTGGTGGCAGGTGGATCCGGGGTACTATGTCATTCTGCTCTGCGAGAAACTCGGGCTGATCTGGGATGTGAAGAAGGCGCCGCCCCGCGCCGTTGATGGACAGGTCCGCCGCGCCAAGCCGCGACCGGAGCACATCGAGCGGGACTGATCAACCGCGATCCACGTTCGCCGCGCGGCGCTGCCGCACCCATTCAATCAAGTCGTCGCGCTTAATGATGTGCTGGCTGCCGTCGTCGAGGTCTTTGGTGGCCACAGTTCCCTTGGCAAAACCCTCATCGATGATGATGGCGCATCGCGCGAATGACGCTGCGGCGTCCTTAAGCAGTTTGTCGATCTTGCTGGTGGACTTGTACGAGCGGCGAGCATGCAGCCCGGCGCGGCGCAACTCGGCGACGAGCGGCACGACGGCCGCGTCGCACTCGGGTCCGCCGACTGAGAAGACAAAGGCGTCGGGCCGCTGATTGAGGCGCTGGGCCAGTACGGCGTCATCAGGCATCAGGCCGTGCTCTTCGAGGACGAGCGAAAGCACGACATCACCCATGCCGAATCCCACAGCCGGCGTCGGCGGCCCGCCGAACATCTCGATGAGTCGGTCATAGCGGCCGCCGCCGGCGATGGCGCGTTCGGAGCCGGCGGTGATCTCGAAGACGGTGCCGGTGTAGTACGCCAGGCCGCGCACGATGGAGAAGTCGAACTCGCACCACTTGAGTATGCCCTGCGCCGCGAGAGCATCGAGCAGGCCGATGAGATTGGCGATCGCAGGCGAGTTGCTTGCGATGTCGGGTCGCGGTTTGCCGTTTTCCATCGCAGCCAGCGCGTCATTCATGTTCTGCTGCACGGCGTCGAGACCGGCAATGAACGCGGCGGGGTCGAGGCCAATCTCAGCGCAGCCCTTGTCAAACTCGCCGGCGGGCAGGCGATCACGCCGATCGAGCAGCGTCAGAGCGCGGGCGATGTCATCCGCTTTCACTCCGCTGCCAGCCAGCATCTCGGAAACCAGATCGCGATTGCTCAGGCGGACAGTCAGGTGCGTGGATGAGAGCCCGAGTTCTGCAAACATGTCCACGGCGACGGCGATGACTTCGGCATCGGCCTGCGGCGTGTCGTCGCCGATGACATCCGCGTTCCATTGGAGGAACTCGCGCAGCCGGCCGCGCTGGGGCCGCTCGGCGCGATAGTGAATTGGAATGGCGAACCACTTGGTTGGCCGAGGCATCGACGCGGCCTTGTCGGCGAACATGCGGGCAAGCGTGGGTGTGAACTCAGGGCGCAGCGCGTAAGGCGCCCTTCCGGTCTTCATGACCTGCTCAACGTCTTCCGGACTCTTGCCGCTGAAGGCCTGGAAGAGTTCGCCGAGAATCCCTTCGCCGCTCTTGACGGCGTAGAGATCGGATGACTCGAAAGTCGGACCTTCAATCTCGTCAAAGCCGTGGCGGATAGCCACATTTCGCCAAGCCTGCTCGATGTAGCGTCGACGGGCCATTTCGCGCGGGTAGAAGTCGCGGGTGCCTTTTGGTCCCTGGAACTTCTTTCCGCGTTTACCGGCCGAATCGCTCATTGCGGCTGAGGGTAGGGATCGCTGTGGGGAGAATCGACCGGCTGGCCACCACCCGCCAGACGCATGCGTGGCGTGCCGTTCGCCGCGAAAAATGCATCGAATTCCGGAAAGAAACTGGCGAGGTGGCGGGAAATCAGGTACATTATTGAGCAGCGGGCCGCCGTCTCTCGGGCCGCTCAACCAGTGGTCAGCCCGCTCGGGTTTGATTCTGCAAGGAGAAATGCATGTCGCGCCAGTCCACTCGCCGGAGCCACGGAGGGTTTACCCTCATCGAATTGCTGGTGGTCATTTCGATCATCGCGCTGCTGATCGGCCTGCTGCTGCCGGCGCTATCTCAGGCGCGAGAGGCCGGCCGCCGAGCCACCTGTCTTTCGAACATGAAGCAGATCGGCTACGGCATGCACTTCTACGCGAAGGACTACGACACTTTCGTACCGCGCGAGGGTCACTACTTCGACCGACGGTTCTCCAGTTGGAATCCGATCGCGGCTTCCAATATCCCGTGGGCGTTTGCGTTCCGTCCCTACGTGGACAAGACTCCGGGCGACTACTACACGCGCATGCAGCGCGGCGGGCAGGGGGATAAGTTCGAATACCTGAGCGTCTACAAGTGTCCTTCGCACCCGCGCAAGGAGCACTTCATCCAGTACGTGAACAATGGAATCAAGTTTGGCCGCAATGGCGTCAGCGACGACCTGTGTCCGGCCACACGGTACGAAGAGTTCCAGCGTCCCTCGCAGACGATCTACCTTTCCGAGTTCACGGACGATGAATCCGCGTCGTTTGCTCAGAACAACTACGGCACGGCATTCGCCAGTTATGGCGATCGCGGCGTGGCGTCGTGGTACGACATCTGGATGACCATCCACATCAACGGGCCGCAAGAGAACTACAACAACGGCCGGCGCCTCTCCAAGAACCGACACAAGACCGGTTCCAACTGCCTCTTTACCGACGGCCATGCGGAGTTGATCAAGGACGACAGCATGGTCGACAAGAAGTCGTGGAACGACTGGACGCCGCGGTTCTGATCATCTGTGCCGGCGACAGATGAGCGAGACCACATCGATGCCGAACACCGTATCTGGGCAGTACTCGAAGCGGGGATTCACTCTCGTCGAACTGCTCATTGTCGTATCGATCATCGGGCTGCTGATCGCACTGCTGCTGCCGGCGCTGAGTCGGGCCCGCGAGACGGGTCGCCGGGGCGTCTGCCTTTCGAACATGAAGCAAATCGGCTACGGCCTCCAGTTCTACGCGCAGGACTTTCGCAACTTCGTCCCGCGCGAGGGGCACTACTTTGAGCGACCGGCGCCGACGTGGAGCCGGCGTCCGACGTCGAGCGTGCCCTGGGCGTTTGCGTTCCGCCCGTACGTCGACGCGACCCCCAGCGACTACTACACGCGCATGCAGCGCGGCGGGCAGGGCGATAAGTTCGAATACCTGAGCGTCTACAAGTGTCCTTCGCACCCGCGCAAGGAGCACTTCATCCAGTATGTGAACAACGGGATCAAGTTTGACCGCACCGGCGGTCGCGATGAACTGTGCACGGCGACGACACGGGAAGAATTCAGGCGACCTTCGGACACGATCTACCTTTCCGAGTTCACGGATGACGAATCGGCGACGTTTGCGCAAAATGCGTACGGCACTTCGTATACGAACTATGGCGATCGGGGAGTGGCGTCGTGGTACGACGTCTGGGCCGGGGCGCACATCAGTTCGCCCGTTGAAAACTACGATCGGGGCCGACGCCTCTCCACGACGCGGCACGGAACAGGGTCCAACGCCCTGTTCACCGACGGCCACGCCGAGTTGATCAAGGACGAGCGGGTGGTCAGCCGCAACTCGTGGAACGACTGGACGGTGCGGTTCTAGAGCGATTCTCTTTGGCGTGTAGCAGGTGGCATCGAACGCCGCGGCTTTGATCGGAGTTCGATCTCGAGGGTGATGCGAGAGTCGGTCGTCTGTGACCGTCGAACACTGAACTCCTGCCCAGAGCGGCAAGCGTTCAGTGCCACCCCACTTGACCTCGAACTGCTCTGGTCGGCTGGGGAATTCAACCTGGCGAGCCGGTTTCGGGGCGTCGCCCGCACCCCTTCGCGGCGCGTGGCTGCTACGATTGGCCTCCATGGGCAAGATCACGATCAACGGCAAGTCGTGCGAGTTTGAGGGCGCTCCGTCCATCCTGCAGGTGGCGCTCGCCAACGACATTGAAATCCCCCACTACTGCTACCACGAGGGGCTGAGCGTTGTGGCGTCGTGCCGCATCTGTCTGGCCGAAGTCTGGGCGCCCAACCCACGCAGCGGAAAGATCGAAGCGATCCCGCGGCTCATGCCGACCTGCCAGACGCCTTGCGGCGACGGGCAGATCGTCCGCACCGACAGCCCCAAGTCCGTCGCCAACCAGAAGGCGGTGATGGAGTACCTGCTGATCAATCACCCGCTGGACTGTCCGATCTGCGATCAGGCGGGCGAGTGCTATCTGCAGGATTACTCGTACGAATACGGGCGCGGCGAGTCGCGGTTTGAAGAAGCCAAGATCAAGCAGCCCAAGAAGGACGTCGGCCCGCACATCTACCTGTACAGCGATCGCTGCATCATGTGCAGCCGGTGCGTGCGGTTTACACGGGAGGTCACGGGCACGTCTGAGTTGTGCGTGGTGGGGCGTGGTTCTTCGGAACAGATTGATCTGTTTCCGGGTCTGGCGCTGGACAACGAACTCTCGGGCAACGTGGCGGACATCTGCCCGGTGGGCGCGCTGCTCGACAAGGACTTTCTTTTCAGCCAGCGCGTGTGGCTGCTGACCAAGACGCCGAGCATCGACGGGGTGACGGCGTCGGGGGACAACATTTCGATCGAGCACAACGAAGGGCGCATTTACCGCGTCAAGCCGCGGCGCAACCTCGCCGTCAACAAGTGGTGGATCAGCGATGAAGTGCGCTACGGCTGGGCGTTCATTCACAGCGATGACCGGCTGAGCGAGCCGCGCAAGACGCAGTATGGCGATCAGGTGGGCACGAACTTCAGCGCCGCGTACGACGAAATTCACGAGCGAGTCACAGCGCTCGCCGGCGGGGGCAAAGTCGCAGCGCTGGTGAGCCCGATGCTCTCCTGCGAGGAAGCGTACCTGATGGGCAAGTGGTTGCGCGGGGCGTGCAAAGAGCCGGCGCAGGCCATTGTCGGCGTCGGTCCCGTGCCGGTCAGCGGCGAAGACAAGACCTTCCCGCCGGGCGCTTCGGCCGGTGACGCGAACGCCTTTACGATTCTCGCTGAAAAGGCGCCCAACGCGCGGGGTGTGCGGCGCGTGCTGCGGGCTTTCAACCGCCTCGACGGGGATGCGGCCGAGCCGATCGAGTACGACCGCTGGCTGACGGCCATCAAGGATGCGGAGTTGGTCGTCCTCACGGGCAACTACCCGAGCGAGTGGATCACCAAGGATCTCGCCAAGGCGCTGAGTCGCAAGTTTGTCGTGCTGATCGACACGCTGCCCAACGACTTCACGGGCAAGGCGAACGTGCTGCTGCCGGGCGCGACGTGGGCGGAGAAGTCGGGTACGTTCGAAAACATCAACGGCGTGCTCCAGGCGTTTGAGCAGGCCATCCCGCCGCGTGAAGGCGCACGCAGCGAGGGACAGATTTTTACTGATCTGCTCGGGCGGCAGGCCGCGGCCGGCAACGGGCACGGCTGGCCGCGCTTCAACGCATCGTCGGCGCGCGACGAGATGGCCGGCACGCTGGGACTGGTCGAGTTCACGACCGATGTGCAGTCGCCCGAAGCGGGTTCGTTTATCGAGTCAGATATGGAACTCGTCGATCTATGAACGGCCGGCCTGAATGAAACCACGCACACTGATCATCCGGACCGCGGGAACGAACTGCGATCGCGAGTTGGCGCATGCGTTTGAAAGCGCCGGCGCGGTGACGGAGTCGATCCATCTCAACGTGTTGATGGAGCAGCCGGAGTTACTCGATCGATTCGACCTCATCGGCGTGCCCGGCGGCTTCAGTTACGGCGACGACGTCGCAGCGGGCAAGATCATGGCGCTGCTGATGCGCGAGCGGCTGTATCCCGCGCTGCGGCGATGCATCGAGCGCGGCGTTCCGATCTTTGCACCGTGCAACGGATTTCAGGTCCTCGTGAAGATGGGACTGCTGCCCGGGCCGGCGCGCGGGCAGGCGTGGCCGGTGGATGGCCCCCCTGCCCAAAGCGTCACGCTGCTGGACAATGCCGGCGGCCGCTTCATCGACCGATGGGTCGGCGTTGAAGTCAACACGGATTCGCCGTGCATCTGGACGCAGAACCTTCATGATGTGGGCGGGGAGTTTGTTCTGCCCATCGCGCACGGCGAGGGGCGCTTTGTTGCAGACGCGGAAGCGCTGGCGATGCTCGAAGCGGATCATCTCATTGCCCTGCGCTACGTCGAGAACCAGAACGAGAATGGCTCGATGAACGCGATCGCGGGCATCTGCGACGCAAGCGGCTTGATTTTTGGCCTCATGCCGCACCCTGAGCGGTTTACCAAGTGGACCCAGCATCCGCGGTGGACGCGAATGGATCAATCCGTGCTGGCCGACACGCCACTTGGCCTGGCGATGTTCCGCAATGCAGTTCGCCACGCGCAAGCGCAGCGCGTCTAAACAAAACAGATCGAGTTGATCCGAAGACGCAAAAGCGGCAGATCGTCATCGTCGCGAACGAAGACGAACGCATGTTGCGCGTGCGGGTTACGCAGTGGCGGCGGGTGCGGGCGGCGCCTGCTCGCGTTCGGGCGTGTCGCGCTCGTTCTGCGAGGGGTAGACGATGCGGGCGTGGCGAATGGCGCAGAGCGACTTGATGATTGAGTCTTCGATGAGCGTCAGCTCGCGCAGGGTCAGGTTGCACTCGTCAAACTGGTGATCGAGCAGGCGCTTCTGGCCCAGGCCGCGCACGAGCTGCTCAATTCGTGTCGGTGAAAAGTCGGAGAGGGTGCGCGAGGCGGACTCGGAGGCGTCGGCGAGCATGATGATCGCGACTTCCTTGGTGCGCGGCTTGGGTCCGGGGTAGCGGTAGGCGACTTCGTTGACATCGTCATGGGTCTTGCCGGACTCGGCGCGTTCCTTGGCGACCTGGTAGAAGTACTCGACGAGGGTGGTGCCGTGGTGGGCCTCGATGAAGTGGTGCAGCGGCTTGGGCAGGTTGCGCTCGCGGGCCATTTCCAGGCCGTCTTTGACGTGGCCGACGATGAGCAGCAGACTCATCGCGGGGCTGAGCTTGTCGTGGCGATTGGTGCCGTCGTCCTGATTCTCAACGAAGTACTGCGGCTTGCTCATCTTCCCGATGTCGTGGTAGAGCGAGCCGACGTAGGTGAGCAGCGAGTTGGCGCCGATGGCTTCGGCGGCTGTTTCGGCGATGGTGGCGACCTGGAGCGAGTGGTTCCACGTGCCGGGGGCGCGCTGCTGCAGTTCGCGCAGCAGCGGGTGCTTGGGATCACGCAATTCGACGAGGGTGAGTCCGGTCGTGACGTCGAAGACGCGCTCGACGGTGGTGAGGATGCCCAGCGCGAAGACGCCGACGAGAACGCCTGCGGCGGCGCCGAACATGCCGTCGTAGAGCGCCGCCTGCCAGAACGCGCTCGGGTCGGTCATGGGAAGCGCCCAGATGGAGCGCAGAATGGCCCCGACGCCGAGCACGGCGCCGGTCATTACCCCCGCTCGCACGAGGGTGTGTCGATCGCGAATATCCTGAAGGCAGGCGACCATGACGCAGGATCCGACGACGAGCAGAATGAGTGCGCTGATGCGCATATCGAGGGCAAAGCAGACCACAAGCGAGTGGATCGCGCTGACGCCGATGGCCATCTGCCGTCCGAAGGCGACGTGCACCACCACGGTGAGCAGCAGCGTTGGAGCGAGGATGCCCAGGATGACCGCCTGGGGCATCGCCCGGGTGGCCAGCACGGTGAGCAACAGCGCGCCGACGCTCAGCAGGGACATGGCAAAGAGATGCCGGGGGCGCGTGAGCACCTTTGAGTAGAAGATTGAGAGGTAGGCGCCCAGCGCGCCGGCGATGAGCGTCACCAGGCCGGCGATGCCCAGGCGCCCGATCCAGCGCGGGAAGAAGTTGTTGGTGTTCAGTTCCAGGAGATAGGCTGCGTGCTCTGCAGTGACGAGTTGAACCTGCTCTGAGGTGAGGCGATCGCCGCGGGTGTAGAGCACCTCCCCTTTTTTGTGCTGAACGATCTGATCGGGCACGGCCTCGGCGGCACGCCGGGCGGCGAGTTGCGTCGCCGCCTCGTCGAACTGAAACATCGGCTGGCGCTCGAAGCGGAGCCGGTGCAAGATGGAGGCGCGGAGCGGCTCGGGGAACGCGCCGACCAACTCCTCGCGCAGCGACTCCGACCAGTCGCCATCCGCGTCGATGAAGTTCGACACTGAAGTTGTGCGCGTCGTGCCGTCCACGAGTTTCAAGCGGATGGGAACCGGGCTGAGCGTCGGTTCGAGTTGCCACCGGTCGCTGTCGATGATGGGGCGGCCGTACACGGCTCGATCGAAGAACCGGTCGACGAGCGCGGACCACTGCGGGGTGGTCTCACCTGTCTCGTCGGTGAAGCTGTGCAGGGCTTCGAGCGTCTGGGGCGTGAGGTTGAAGGCGCGGACGAGCGTCTCGTTGACCTCGGTGAGCGCGGTTCTCTTCGCGACGGCGCGGGGCAGCCCGAGGATGGACTGGCGCAGCGGGTTGACGGTCTTTTCGATTTCGGCGTAGAAGCGAGGGGCCTGCTGCATGGCCACTTCTTTTTGGGCCCGGGTGCTGCTCTCGTCAAAGACGTCAAACGAGACGCGCGACGCAAAGGTGTCGCGCATGATCAGGCCCTCGCTGAGCATCGCCTGTCCGCGGGCCCAGATGATCAGGCTCGAAGCGCCGATGACGTAGAACGCCGCAATGGCGATCGCAATGAGAATCTCCGGGCGATCGCGCCACGACGACGGCGGGCGCCGGTCGGTCGGGGGCCGGGTGCGCCGGATCTCATCGCGCCGGCTACTCTGGGCGCCGCGCCCCGGGCGTCGGATTGCTCTGGTGTTCACCGCGCGAGTCATTGGAGGACCTCGCTCTCAGGCTCGCGATGCTCCACGGGGTCGCGTGAGATCGCCGGGCGGGGGCGATCGGGTCGTGTCATTCGGGCCGCGGCGTCGGAGCCGTACGCTTCAACAATCTGCTGCACGAGCCGATGGCGGACGATGTCTTCGCGTCCCAGTGCAATCGTCTCGACACCGCGGATGCGATGCAATCGGCGCACGGCGTCGATGAGACCCGACTGCGTGGGATCGTCAAGATCAATCTGGCTCGGGTCGCCCGTCACGATGCACTTGCTTCGCCGACCCGTGCGGGTGAGGAACATCATCATCTGTGAGACGGTCGTGTTCTGCGCTTCATCGAGGATGATGGCGGCGTCGTTGAGGGTGCGGCCGCGCATGAACGCCAGCGGGATGATCTCCACGACGTCGTTGGCGATGAAGCGCTGAAGCGACTGGTAGTCGAGCATGTCGCCGAGCGCATCGAAGAGGGGTCGCAGGTATGGATTGACCTTTTGCTGGAGATCGCCGGGCAGGAAGCCGAGGCGCTCGCCGGCTTCGACGGCGGGGCGAGCCAGCACGAGGCGCTTGACTCGGCCGATCTTGAGCATGTGTACGGCTGCGGCGACGGCGAGGTAGGTCTTGCCGGTGCCGGCGGGTCCGATGCCGAAGACGAGGTCATTGGTGCGGATCGCTTCGAGATAGAGATCCTGGTTGGGCGTCTTGGGACGCACGGGCCGACCGGAGGCGAAGACGTTGATGAGCCCATCCCATGCCGGGAGGTCATCGCCGACCAGCGTTTCATCGATGCGTGGAGCTTCGGGCGCGGAGACGATGGCCTCGAGCACCTGTTCACGCGATAATGACTTGCGGTTCTGGGCGAGGCGCGCGAGGTGTTCGACGACTGCGGCGGCTTTGTTGACAGCCGACTCGTCGCCCCGAAGGACGACGCGACCGTCCTGGGCCGTGATGTGAATACCCAGCGCTTCGCGAATCATCTTGAGGTTCCGGTCGGAGGAGCCCAGCAGGGTCGTTCGATCAATACCGGGAGGAATCTTGAACGTACGTTCGAGCAAAAGGTCCACTCCGTCATTCGCGCCCAAGGGCGCGAAGATTCTTTCGTCCGCCTCTGTGTCCCCATTGCGGGCTATCCGTAATTCTAATCGGCTTTCTGGATGGGGGCGCAGAATTCAATCGGTAATCACCGCCTGGCTTTGTTCGCTGTGCGTTTGGGGATGCACCGAGGCCCGCCGCGATTACTTCCAGGCTCCTCCGGCACAGCCAGCCGCGTGGGCCATGACCACTGCTGAACCTCAAGATATTGAAAATTCAACAGTTACAGCACTTTCTCGTGAAGGGTATGACCTCGAAATACTCGATTCGGTCCCCCATCTGATTCATGGACAGGTGCGACAAGGCGACAGGGCGATCGGGGAGATTGTGACGGTCGAGTATGAACCTGAATCCGCCTCCCACGTTGCCGTGGAGGTCCGGGTCGGGATGCTCGGCAACCCGCCTGAGGAGACGCGGCTTGCCAACGAGGTCGCCGCCCACCTCGCGCGGCAGGCCCCGGGGAGCGCGCCGCCGGCGCCGGCCAGGCCGGGCTGGAGTGGGGCCGCGCTGTCAGGTCGATGGTTTGATCTGGAGGAGGCGGTCGCCCGGTCAGGAGTCAGCAAGAAGTCGGTGGATCTTGCAGTGGTGAGCGTGGATCGCTGGCGTTTTGCGACGTTCTGGACGTTGCGATCGCTGGGCGGGGAGGAGGCGCGGCTGATCGTCCTCGGGGATCGCCAGGATGCCGCCGGACCGAGAATGGCGTACCTGCGACTCGGGCTGTTCGGCGACCCGCCCAAGGAACGGACGATTCTGAAACGGCTGCAGGATCACCTGTCGACGCTGGGGCGGATCGAGCGGCCGAAGGAGACGCGTTGAGGCATTCAGTTTCACTTGTCAAAACCCGATGAGGCGGTATACTCCGATTCGTCGCGCGGGTGTAGCTCAGTGGTAGAGCGTCACGTTGCCAACGTGAATGTCGTGAGTTCGAATCTCATCACCCGCTCTTGCAGAGCCCCGGAACTTCCGGGGCTTCGTGCATTATGGGAACCGGCGTGACCACTCCGGGCGTTCGCCCCGGGAGGTTGGGCGTCAAGTGAGTGCAACCACCGCTCATGATTAGAGATGCACTGCGCAACGTCGTCCACCGGGTTCGACGACTCCATCTCGACCTCGGCCGGGACTGGGTGCTCATCATCTACGGCGCGATCATCGGGACCGTCACCGCCTGCGGAGCCGTGGGGTTTGCCAAGGCCCTGCACTGGACCGAACATGCGTGCTACGAGCAGCAGCGGTCGTGGAGCATCTGGGTTCTGCCTTTGCTGCCGATGGCGGGCGCATTGATCACCGGCGTTCTCGTTCACACCTTTGCGAAGGACGCCGAGGGGCACGGCGTGCCGCAGGTCATCGACGCCATCGCGCGGCGCGGCGGGAAGATCTCCTGGAAAGTCGGCGTGATCAAGGTGCTCGCGTCCATCGCCACGGTCGGCACCGGCGGCTCGGCGGGAGCGGAGGGCCCCATCGTCCAGATCGGGTCGACCTCGGGATCGGTCTTCGGCCAGCTCGCCCGCGCCAATCGCGTCGATCTCAGCACGCTCGTGGGCTGCGGCGCAGCGGCGGGGATTGCCTCGATCTTTAACGCACCAATCACCGGCGTGCTCTTCGCGCTCGAGATCCTCTTGCGCGATTTCTCGCTCAAGACCTTCACGCCCATCATGGTCGCGAGCGTCTTTTCAACGGCGGTGACTCAGACCCTGCTGCACAACCAGGATGCAATCTTTGCCGTCGAACTGACGGGATACGTGTTCACCCTGGCTGAGATGCCCAGTTATGTGCTTCTCGGGCTCCTGTGCGTGCTGGTGAGTGTGGGTATGACGCGCCTGCTCCACCTGTCGGAGGATCTGTTTGCGAAGGTCAAGGTGCCGCGCATCGTGCTGCCGGTGCTCGGCGCGGCGCTGCTCGGGCTGACGGGCATCGTCTGGGTCTTCATCATGCGGGGCTACGGCGCCGACCAGCGCGTGCCGCCCTTCTTCGGCAACGGCTATCCGACCATTGTGCGTCTCGTCGAGCCGGGCACCTATGAACCGGTCGTCACACTCACCACGCCCAACGAAACGATGGACACGAAGGCGGAAGCGGTCTTCGCCGATGTCGAGCAGGAGCAGGGACTCGACGCCGCGCACGAAGCATCCGCCGAGGCGGATACACCCCCGCTGTTCGTCACCGTACTGGTGCTGTTGACGCTGTTCAAAGCGCTGGGCACCTGCCTCACGCTCGGCTCGGGGGGGTCGGGCGGCGTCTTTGCGCCGAGCCTGTACATTGGCGCCACCACCGGAGCGGCGTTCGGTCTGCTGCTCGAGCATTTGTCGCTCATGCCCTCGGGTGTCACGCCGGCTTCGTATGCGCTGGTCGGGATGGCGGCGGTCATTGCGGGCACAACCTTCGCACCGCTCACGGCGATTCTGCTGCTGTTTGAACTCACGCGCGAGCCGTTTGTCATGATGCCGGCGATGCTCACGTCGATCATTGCCGCCATCGGCTCGCACCTGTGGATGCACGATTCGATTTACACGATGAAACTGCGCCAGGCCGGCGTGCTGCTGGGCAGCGGGCGCGACCTGACGATCATGCGGCGGGTGCAGGCGCGCACGGTGCCTCCCACGCCTCTGCCGGCTGAGCCGATCTACGCGTCGGATCCGCTCTCGAAATTGATCAGCATGCACATGCCGCGCACCGCGCCGGACTTTGTGGTCGTCGATGAACACGGCATGTACCTGGGCATGGTGACGGGTGAAGACCTGCGCACCGCGCTAGTCGACCGCGAAGCCATCCCGCTGCTGCTCGTGGCGGAACTGCTGCGGACTGACCTGCCGACCGTTGATCCCGAGGAGATGCTCGACACCGTGCTTGATAAGTTCGCCGAGCACGACGTGGCAAGCCTGTGCCTCATGTCGCCGCGCGAGGGGAGCAAGCCGATCGGCCTGATCACCCGCGCCAGGGTCATCCGCTGCTATCAGGAAGCGATCGAAGCATCCTGAATGAAAGAACCACTTGACGACTGGCCAAAGCAGGCTATCCTCGATCCCGATGGTTGATCCGATTCACATTGCGACGGACATGATGATGTCCATGCCCAGCCCGGGCGCGGGATTCGATTCCTGCGGCTGGTTGGGCGTCGCTCGCTGATCGACCTTTCCCCCACCACTGCCGCTTGATTCGACTCCCCCGTCCGGGCCTGCACCGGACTGCGTTGTGCTTTTCCTTTTTGCACTACCGACTATGGGGATTTGAATCATGTCCTATCGCTTTGACACGCTGGCGATCCACGCCGGCCAGCCCAATGACGCCCTCACCGGCGCCGTCGTGACACCCATCTACCAGACGACCACCTATGCCCAGCACGAACTGGGCGGCCAACCGGATTACTGCTACTCCCGCACCGGCAACCCCGGGCGAACGGCACTCGAATCAAACCTCGCGGCTCTTGAAGGCGCGCGATACGGGTTCGCGTTTGCCAGCGGGATTGCGGCCGTGAACGCGCTGCTGCAGACGCTCAGCGCCGGCGACCACGTCGTCGCTTCGCAGGATCTGTACGGCGGGTGCTACCGCATCTTCACCAAGATCTTTTCGCGCTTCGGCGTGCGGTTCTCGCTCATCGACACGACGGACGTCCGTCATGTCGAACGGGCGATCACGGCGGAGACGAAGCTGCTGTGGCTCGAAACGCCGTCGAATCCACTGCTCCGCATTACCGACATCGAAGCCTGCTGCGCCGTTGCCCGGAAACGCGGCATTCGCAGTGTTGTCGACAACACCTTCGCCACGCCGCTGCAACAGCAGCCGCTGCAACTCGGCGCGGACATCGTGCTCCACTCAACGACGAAGTACATCGGCGGACACTGCGATGTGCTCGGCGGGGCGCTGGTGACCAATGATGAAGCGATCGCGGCCGAACTGAAGTTCGTGCAGAACGCCACAGGCGCTGTGCCCGGGCCGCAGGATTGCTTCCTGCTGCTGCGTGGCATCAAAACGCTTTCGCTGCGAATTCAGCGGCACACCGAGAACGCGCTGCGGATCGCTGAGCACCTTGAATCGCACCCGGCGGTTCAGCGCGTGATCTACCCGGGGTTGACAAGTCACCCGCAGCATGATCTTGCCAAACGGCAGGCGTCGGACTTTGGCGCGATCGTCAGTGTTGAATTCGACGGTGGAATCGAGCGCGTGCGATCGCTTGTCGGCCTTTTGCGCCTGTGGCCGCTGGCGGAGAGTCTCGGAGGCGTGAAATCGCTGTTGTGTCACCCGGCGACGATGACGCACGCTGCGGTGGAACCGGCCGAGCGCCAGCGCATCGGCATCGGCGATGGGTTGGTCAGACTCTCGGTTGGAATCGAAGACGTCCAGGATCTCATCGAAGATCTTGATGAAGCGCTGGATCGTTCGGCTGTGCCGGCACAGCGCGGGCAGGCGGTGACGGCATGATCGGACTGCTCGATACTCCAACTTCTATCTCAAATGCGACCCTGCGCGCCGCCATACTCGGCTGCGGCAACGTCGGGGCCGAGGTCGCGCGGCAGTTGCAGTTGCGCGCTGAGAGTCTTTCGCTGCGGGTTGGCCGGCGTCTGGAGATCGCGGGAGTGCTGGTGCGCCATGTTGAGCGTGAGCGTCCTGTGTCCGGCGCCGTGCTGACCCGCTCATTCGAAGACATCCTCGCGGCTCGACCTGACGTGATCATCGAACTGCTCGGCGGCATCGAGCCGGCGCGATCGCACATTGAAGCGGCGCTGCGGCGGGGCATCTCCGTCGTTACCGCCAACAAGTCCGTCATCGCACGGCACGGGCAGGCGCTGCAACGGCTCGCCCGCCGACACCACGCCCAACTGCGCTATGAGGCGGCGGTCGGGGCCGGCGTGCCGATCCTGGCGGCGCTCGATCAACTGCGCGGCGATCGCATCACGTCGATCGCCGGAATCGTCAACGGCACGTGCAACTTCATTCTCGACCGCATCGAGAAGACGCGATGCACACTTGGCGAGGCACTCGCCGAGGCGCAGCGCCTTGGATTTGCCGAGCCGGATCCATCGGCCGATGTTGCGGGGCGCGACAGCGCTGAGAAGCTGTGCGTGCTGGCCCAGGCCGCAGGTTGGGGGTGGATCGACGTCAATGCGGTGCAGACAACCGGCATCGAGTCGATCACGCCCGAGGATGTGCAGTGTGCGCGACAGCAGCATTGCGTCATTCGACTCGTGGCGGAGGCCGTGCGCGATGCGAACGGAGTTGTCTCGTTGCGCGTCGGGCCGACGTTCGTGCCTCGATCGCACGCGCTGGCCGCGGCGAGCGGCTGTGAGAATGCGTTCGAAATCTTGGCGGAACATGCCGGGGCGATTCGCCTCCACGGCCCGGGCGCGGGGGCGAAACCGACGGCCAGCGCGGTGATCAGCGATCTGTTGGCGATTGCCGCGCGATTTGGGCCCGCGCATGAGATTGAGCGACGGGCGACACACGTTGATCTTCATGCAGCGTCGGCAGTGCAGCGTCGGCACTACATCCGCTTGCAGGCGCCCGCCAGTCAATTGACACCGGATCGCGTTCTCGGCGAGCTGGCTGCGCAGGGCATCGCAGCAGATACGACAGCGTTGCTCTGCGATCGCACGGTGGTGCACACGCTGCCGATCGACTCGAATCGCGCGACGCTCCTTGCGGAAGCGTTGACCGGAGGTGCGGCGCACGGATGTCTGGTAGCGCCGTATGTGGAAAGTTAGCACTAGAGCAAGGGTGCCACACAGCATCCCGCCTTGGGTGCTGTGTGGCACCCTATCCAGAACGTCCGAGGATCGATCACGAGTCGTACGCAGGGCGATTAACACGATGGCTTCTGTCGCCCCTTCGGGGCTCACTTTACTCGTCAACAACTTCCACGGGTTGCGCTGCACCGAAACCGGCTGCGCTCCACCCGTGGCTACACTCGTGCGCCCCTTCGGGGCTGAATACCAGAAAGGCCTGAGAGAACGAGGTCGTAGACCGCCTGCAGATCGTCGATCATGCGCCGGGTGCTGAAGCGGTCGCGGCAGAGTTCGCGGCCGCGCTGGGCCATGGCGGCGCGTTCGGCGGGATGCTCAGCCATCCAGGCGATCGCATCGCGCAGCGCGCTTCGTTTGCCGGGCGGCACGAGTCGGCCCGTCTGCCCATCGATGCAGACTTCCGGCGCGCCGTCCACGTCGTAGACCACGACGGGCACACTGCTGAGCAGCGCCTGGGGCACGGTGCGCGGCAGGCCTTCGCGGTAACTGGGATGCGCGAGGACATCCATGGCGCGCATCATTGCCGGGACCTGCTCGGGCGGCACGAGGCCGGTGGTGATGACCTGTTTTTCGAGACCGAGTTCGCGTACGCGGCTGAGCAGGCGATCGCGCCACCAACCGTCGCCGACCCAGAGCATCTTCCAATGCGGCTTGTCGCGCATGGTCTGGCCGATGGCATCGATGAGATCGTCGTGACCCTTGAGTTCGGCGAGGCGGGCGACGGTACCGATGATGAAGTCGTCGGGCGCGATGCCGAGGTTCTGCCGCGCCTGCTCGCGCGTGACGCCCGGATCGAGGAACTGCTCCGTCTCCATGCCGCTGTAGACGGTGGTAAAGAGGTCATCGCGGCCAATCTTCGCGGCACGGGCCTGCGTCTTCATCGCATCGCAGACGGTAACGATGGAGTGACAGCGTTTGGCGGCGAAGCGTTCGGACTGGATGTAGATCCAGTTGCGCCAGCGCGATTCGTAGGGATGGAAGGGCAGGCCGTGGATGGTGTGGACGACGCCGCGCTTTCCCGCCGCCCCGCCTTCTTTCCAACCGGCCCAGCGCCCGAGGACGCCGGCTTTGGACGAGTGGGTGTGCACGATATCGGGATTGAGTTCGGCGATCAGTCTGCGACACTGGCGAAAGGCGAAGTGATCGTGCCACGGCGAGAGTTCGCGCACCATGTCGGGCAAGATGTGCGTGGTGATGCCGCGCCCGTCGTCCGTGCGAAACGCCTTGACGCGTTCAAGCAGCGAACCCTCCGGCCCGTAGATCGGGCCGAACGCCAGATGCACTTCGTGGCCGGCGCGGGCCTGGCCCTCGCAGGAGAGGACGGTGTTCTCCTGTGAGCCGCCGAGGATGAGCCGAGTTGAGATGTGGAGGATGCGCATGGGAAGGGACCAGGGACTTGGCACCAGGCACTAGTGGAAAGGCGAAGACAGCAAAGTTTAGCCGCGTTGCGTGTGACGCTGGGGTTGGCGCGACGATCAGTTTGTCCGTCAGGGGTTGAGTGTCATCCGGCCCGTGCGCACCAGCACCTTGGCGCCTTCGCGGAAACTCAGCGGCGACAATGCCGATCGATGCTTGAGCAGGAATGACTTCACTCGCAGCGGCTGAGCATATGAGTACTGCCTCAGCGCCCAGCCGATCGCTTTTCGAATGAAGAACTCTTTCTCGTGCGCGCGGCGGAGACAGTAGTCGAAGAGGCGCGCCTCATCGGTTTCGGCTTTGTGTCGCGTCTGGCCGATGATCGCAGTGCGGCGGAGCCACAGGTCCTTGTGGTCGATCCACTCATCCATGGTGGTTGAGGTCTTTTCGCGTTCGTTGAGCCAGACGCCGCCGACGAGATGGCACGCGATCGGATCGGTCAGATCCCACCAGGCGCCTTCGACCATCATCCGTCGGTAGGTCGGCATCGCCGCGCTGGTGATGAAGGCGCGGTGCATCATTGCGTACTCGATCGCCGCGTACTTCTCTTCGCGGTGTGGCTGGGCCCAGAGCGCCAGAACGGCCTGGCGGTACTCGGTCGCGGTCGACGGGGCGAAGCGTTTCTTCACTTCCTTGTAAACAGGAGTTCGCAACGGGCGCGGCACGCCGTGGAACGGCAGGTCGGTCTTCATGTACGCCGCCATCTCCTTGGCCCGCCGGGGATCGGCCATGGCGCTGAACTGAGCATGAACGTAGCGAACCAGAGAAGTGGCGAGGGGCGCATCCATGGGCGGAGCATATCATCCGTTCCAAGTCAGGAGCAACCCTTGCCGAATCGAAAGCAGCCAGACCAGTGCATCCGCGTGCGCGGGGCGCGGGAGCACAACCTCCGCGGCATCGACGTCGATATTCCGCGCGATCAACTCATCGTGGTCACCGGCCTGTCGGGTTCGGGCAAGAGTTCGCTGGCGTTTGACACGATCTTCGCCGAGGGCCAGCGGAAGTACATGGAGTCGCTCTCCGCGTACGCGCGGCAGTTTCTCGACCAGTTGCAGAAGCCCAACGTCGAGACGATCGAAGGCCTGCCGCCGACGATTGCCATCGAGCAGCGCGCCAGCGGACACAACCCGCGTTCGACCGTGGCGACGACGACGGAGATCTACGACTACCTTCGCTTGCTCTTTGCACGGTGCGGCACGCCGCGCTGCTGGCACGGTGCGGATGGCAGCGGGCCGGTGTGCGACCGGGTCATCGAGCGATCCAGCGCGACGCAGATCGTCGACTCAATCATGGCACTGCCAGACGGCACGAAGCTCATGCTGCTGGCCCCGCTCGTGCGCGGCAAGAAGGGCTATCACCGCGAGGTGCTCGAACAACTCCAGACGGAAGGATTCGTCCGCGCGCGCGTGAACGGGATCATCGTTGACCTGCGCGAGGCGCTCAAGGAGCCGGGTGAGAATCCACTCAACCTCGGCCGATACGAGCAGCACAATATCGAAGCGGTGATTGATCGCGTCATCGTCAAGCCGGATGGCCGCGGGCGCATGGCGGACTCGGTCGAGACGGGGTTGCGACTTGGCGAGGGCTTGCTCATCGTTTCGGTGCAACAGAAGACTGAGGACACCCCCACCCCGACCCTCCCCCGCAAAGCCGGAGGAGGGAGTGAAGGCGACGATCGAGACGGTCGTGCCACCGCCGCCGAGACCTGGTCGGACCAGCTCTACAGCGAGCATTTTGCGTGTCCGGTGCATCCGGAGTGCAGCCTGCCGGAACTTGAGCCGCGCCTGTTCAGTTTCAACTCGCCGTTCGGCGCGTGCCCGACGTGCGGCGGCCTCGGCACGATCCAGGAATTCGATCTCGATCTGATCGTTGAAGATCCGTCACTGACGATTGCGGAGGGCGCAATCAGCGCGTTTGCGAAAATCGGCCATGCGTATCGCTCGTGGTTCTCCGCGGCGATCCGGCGGGCGTGCAAGCGATTTGGCATCGATCAGCACACGTCGTTCTCATCGCTGCCGCGGGAGCATCGATCGATCCTGCTCGATGGATCAGGTGGAGCGGGTCCAAAGCGCGGCCGGGGCAAGGGCAAGTCGGCCCCCCACTTCACGGGCGTCATCCCGATTCTCAAGGAACGCTTCGCCAACACGCAGAACGACCGTGTGAAGGAGCGCATCAGCACGCTGCTCAGCCAGACGCCGTGCCCGACGTGCCGAGGGCAGCGGCTGCGAGCCGAGGCGCTGCACGTGTTCCTCACCGGCGCGGAAAAGCAGCGCATCAACATCGCCAATCTCACGGATATGACCGTTGAGCAGGCTGATGAGTTCATGGCCGGGCTCACGCTGACCCGCGAGCAGCAGGAGATCGCCAAACCGATCCTCAAGGAGATTCTCGCGCGGCTCGGCTTCCTGCGCAGCGTCGGGCTGGGTTATCTCAATCTCAGCCGGCGCACGGGAACACTCTCGGGCGGCGAGGCGCAGCGGATCCGTCTTGCCACGCAGGTCGGCACGGGGCTCGTTGGGGTGTGCTACGTGCTCGATGAACCGACCATCGGCCTGCACCAGCGCGACAACGATCGGCTCATTGCCACACTTCGGCACCTGAGCGACATCGGCAACACCGTCATTGTCGTCGAACACGATGAAGACATGATCCGCGCTGCAGACCACGTCCTCGATCTCGGCCCCGGGCCAGGCGTGCACGGCGGCCTCATCGTCGCGCAGGGCAACGTCGACGCCA
Organism: Planctomycetaceae bacterium; assembly: GCA_040255465.1. Classification (GTDB taxonomy): domain Bacteria; phylum Planctomycetota; class Phycisphaerae; order Phycisphaerales; family UBA5793; genus UBA5793. Next base: position 122,306 of record JBDZVA010000007.1, on the reverse strand, counting down.
TCATCAAGTCGAAGGACTCAATCACCGGGCAGTATCTCTCGGGTCGCGAGCGCATCGATCTGCCCGAGCAGCGGCGCGAGTTGTCGGTCAGCAAAGCCGTCACGATCAAGGGCGCTGCGGCGAACAACCTCAAGAGCATCGACGCGGTCTTTCCACTGGGCGGAGTCATCTGCGTCACCGGCGTGAGCGGCTCGGGCAAGTCCACGCTGGTCAACGAGGTGCTGCTCAAGGCGGTCAAGCGACATCTCAACCTCGGCCGGGAAAAGCCCGGCGAGCACAAGCGCGTGACGGGCCTGAACAAGATCGATCGCATCATCGACGTTGATCAATCGCCGATCGGCCGCACGCCGCGCAGCAATCCGGCGACGTACACCGGCTTCTTTGACGACATCCGCAAGCTCTTTACCAAGACGAAAGAGTCGCGCGTGCGCGGCTACCAGCCGGGCCGATTCAGTTTCAACGTCAAAGGCGGGCGCTGCGAAGTCTGCCAGGGACAGGGCACCAAGAAGATCGAGATGCACTTCCTGCCCGACGTCTACGTCGAGTGCGAAGCGTGCAACGGCACGCGCTACAACCGCGAAACGCTGGAGATCACCTTCAAGGGCAAGAACATCGCCCAGGTGCTGGCGATGACCGTCGAAGAGGGCGTCGAATTCTTCGAAGCGCACCCGACGATCCTGCGCATGCTCGAGTGCCTGCACGATGTCGGCCTCGACTACATCCAGATCGGCCAACCCTCGACGACGCTCTCGGGCGGCGAGGCGCAGCGCATCAAACTCGCCTCCGAGCTGGGCAAGGGCTCGACGCTCTACGGCCAGAGCCAGCACACGCTCTACATCCTCGACGAGCCGACGACGGGCCTGCATTTTGCCGACATCAAGAAGCTGCTTTCGGTGCTCAATCGGCTGGCGGACCAGGGGAACACGCTGGTGGTCATCGAGCACAATCTCGACGTCGTCAAGTGCGCGGACTGGATCATCGATCTCGGACCCGAGGGAGGCGATGCGGGTGGAACGATTGTGGCGGCGGGCACGCCGGAGGAAGTGATGCGCACTGACGCGAGCCACACCGGCCGGTGGATGCGACAGCATCTCGGCGGAAAGACCGACACCGGTGCGGTCCCCCCCCCGCGCACGCCAAGACGTCAGGCCGCCAAGGCGCCGGCCAAAGTACGCAAGAAGCGAAAGACGAGCAGTACCTCAACTCGCTCGTAGCGCACATCGGGGTCCGCTCCGATGCAGCATCAAAGCGGACCCCGACCTCACCGTGTCACACAGCACAGCGCCGTGGACCCTTGAAGACAGACCTAGAGCTTGCGGCTGTTGCCCCGAACAGCCGGCTTATTCGATTCCCTCCCAGAACACCACATAGAACGCCATCTCGTCGACGGCGGTGTCTTCCGCGCCGTGCAGCGGCACATCGAAGGCGGCTGCGGTGTAGAGCCTGTCGCGCTGGTTGATGGTCTCGTTGGCGCCGTACCACACCTGCTGGGCCAAGCCTCGCCACGGGAGATGACCGTTTTCATTCCCGGAGTGGGTGTGGGCTGGCACCATCTCGCCATCGGGCGCGCAGTGATGTGCAGCGCTGTAGTTCCGATCGTTGTTGATGGTCGTGCTGATCAGTTCGGTGTTTCGGCCGTTGGTCCGCTTGATGAGTTTCATCTGCAGCGCGTGGTCGTGAATATGCGGGAACGCCATGACCAGGCGGGCCTTGCGGACATCGGGAGGCAGGGTCACGGCTGAGCCGACGCGTTCTTCATAGCCTGAGATGAGGCAGAAGTCGTAGTCGCAGCCGCCACCCGCGCTGATCCACGAGACGTTGACGTCCTTGTAGGCCTCGGGATTGGCATCGAGGTCGAAGCGGAGGGTGAATCGGATAAAGAGTTCTTCCTCCTGGCCGAGACCGCCGGGGTTGGCCCAGTGCCAGGCGATTCCGCCCATCCTGTCGCCGCCCTTCCAGTGCATCGCGTACTGGTTTCCGCGTCCTGCAAAGTCGAGGCGATAGGGAGTCATCTCGCTGCCGGTGCCGATGGGCCAGATGCGACTTCCGCATGGGTCCGCCGGGTCGCGCGTGCTGACCACGGGCACCATCTTCAGCACCATGTGGTGGATCACCTCCCCGTACTGCCAGCGATCACTCATATCGATCAACTGACCATTCACCCGCTTCATGACGCGGATGTCCGGCACCCCGATGAACCAGGTGTTGTCGTTCTCGCTGACGCCGCTGATGAGATCCATGATGCGGAACTCACTGGTCAGTCGCTCCGGGTCGGGATTGTCAGGCAGGGCCACGAGCTGGCCACTCTCTTCCCGGAACATGTAGGCGGACTGCTCCCCCATGTGATGCATGGTCCAGAACTGGCCCATGCCGACATAAAGGTGCTCTTCGACAATTGTGCTCTGTCCAGACGCCGCAGAGGCGCCGGCGACGAGAGCAACGGTGAGTGCGGCGGCAGCGACGAGCCGAGGCGAGCCGCAAAGACGAGGGACACGATGTTGGTAGTGATTCACGGGAGTTCTCCTTACCACGAGACTCTTGCGCCTCCCTCCCCAAGAGAGGCGGGCGCCGAGACAGCCGCAACGCCGCGACCGATAACTCCGGACGCCACTTTGCCCAACTTACCACACGTTACCCGCACACGTTTCTCAGGTCAATCCCCTAGTCAGCAACTTTCTGGAACCCGTTGACGTTGCTTTCGTTTGCCGGGCGCGCGGTTGCCTGACCGAGCCACCCCCGGGAATGCGGCCGCGTACCATTTCGTGGGGTACTCGCCTCCACGCTGGAAAAGGGAGAAGCGAATGGACTTGAACCGCAGATGGGTGATGCGTCTGGCGGCGGTCGTCGCGTGGCTCTCGACTCTCCCCGTCTATGGACAGCGCTATGCGGTGGTCGTACTCGAACCTCCGCCGAACCATGTGTACAGCGTGGCGACGGACCTCAACAATGCCGGCCAGGTGGTTGGTTACGCCGCATCCCCGTTCTCCGATCCACCACTCCTGTGGGACGCCGACGGAACCCCCACCGTGCTGCCCCTGCTGCCCGATCCGGATCCGGAACGCTCGGTCGGCTTCGCGCGTGGGATCAACAACCTCGGGCAAGTCTGCGGCGACACGAACACCCGAGTCGCGGCGCTGCGCGCCGCCCTCTGGCCGCAGCCCGACACCATCGTTGGGATCCACGACTGGCAGCCGGCCAACAGCATCGCCACGGACATCAACGACAACGGCGTGGTCATCGGCTCCTACTACGACGACGTTTCGATGCTCTATGCGTATCAATGGGAGTCCGGCGTCACGACCATCCTGTGGCCCCCCATGAACCTGGCACTGGGAATCAATAACTCCGGGCAAATCGTCGGTACCCGCCGCGATACTGCTCATGCCGTCCTGTGGGAAAACGGACAGACGACAGAACTACCCGGCGGGCTGGGGTCCGGCGCCAACGACATCAATGACCAGGGACGGATTGCCGGCTACATCGCTCCCGATCCTGACCACATCTACCCCGTCTACTGGGAAGGCGGGCAGGTGCACCTGCTCGCACGCCTCAACAGCAGGCACGGCGGTACGGCGCAAGGTCTGAACGAGTCTGGAGACCTCGTGGGTTACAACACCGTCAGTCCGGGAGAGCACATGGGCGTCATCTGGCGCAACAACCTGATGAGCGTGCTGGATGATCTTGTGGTGGGAGCGGATGGCTGGACAGTGAACAACGCCCAGGCCATCAACGAGAGCGGACAGATTGCCGGCTCGGGATACAACGACCAACTGGGCGTGAGTCGCGCGCTGCGACTCGATCCAGTTGACTCAGGCCTGACGCTCTGGGGGATAGCGCCCGGAGCGCCCGGTCGCCGAAACGTTCTTCGGGTCAATCACGCGACGCCCAGCGGGCGCGTCTATCTCATCTGGGGAACGGAGCGAGGCGACCCGCGGCCGCTCGTCCAGTGCCCGGGCGCGGTTATTGATATCGCCGACCCGCATCTTGCGACGAGCGTCATCGCGCGGTCCGACGGCCGCGCGTATGTCGCCGTCGACATTCCCGCCGGTGCTCGGGGTCGCCGCTTGATTCTGCAGGTCATCGATCGCGAGAGCTGCGAAGTCAGTCCGCCTGCGTGGCTCCAACTGCAGGAGCAGTGACGTGGCGCTTGGACGCAACCGGCACTGACCTTGCTCACATCCCGTTGCGCAGCAACTGCTCGGCCTCGAGCCAGTTGAGCTCGGCGTCCCCACCGCGGATCTTCCAGAGGTCGTAGGCCCGGGCAGCAATCATGTCATGGGTGACCAGCCCCGTGGCCCCAGACTTGGCCGGCGCTTCCACCTTCACCGGCTTGCTTGGCGCGGCCATTCGGCGCGCCGTTCTCGGACGTGTCGCGGTTGCAGTTGACGCAGAGTTGTTTCGATTGCGATTGGCAGCCATAGAGAAACCCTCCCACCGATGCCGGCATGAGCCTTTGAACCCTCACCCAGGTCCACTCAGCTTACCTTGGTTAACAAATACTAGTGATGCCGCGCAGGTTTGTTCGGAAAAACCGTCCTTCCGGAGACCGATTCACCCTTTGCTCACGCGTTCGGGGTCGATTCCCTGTTGGCAGCGGCAAACAGGGCCGCCACCTGCGCGATCGTCAGTTCTTCAGGTCTCTGGGTCGGTTGGATGCCGTCCGGCCAGGTTTGGTTTCGGCCGATGGCACTTCCCAGTTGCTTGCGCCGCTGGCCGAAGAGGCGCTGGAGGAAGGCGGCGAAGGCTCGGCGATCCACGATGGCCGGGTTGGGCCCCGGCCGGATGGCGATCATTGCGCTGTCCACCTTCGGCGCGGGCCAGAAGCAACCGGGGCTAAGCCGGGCAATCGTGTCGACCTTCGCGAAGGTCTGGCAAAGGACCGACAGCACGCCGTATTCCTTGCTGCGCGGGCCGCTGACGATGCGCTCGGCCGCCTCGCGCTGCACGGTGATGAACAGACCCGTGCACGGGTCAGAGCAGATCGGAGCCGCGTAGTCGATCAGCAGCGATGAGATGAGCGGGCTGGCGATCTGGTAGGGCAGATTGGCGACGAGTTTGAAGGGCCGGGTCAGGCGGGCGGTCAGTGCCGGCGCGAGTTCGTGCTTGGTGGAGAGGCAATCCGTCTGGATGAGCGTCAGGCGCTCCGGAAAGCGCAGCGCCACGTGCTCGGCGATGATGCCGGCCATGTCGGGATCGACTTCGCAGGCGATGACCTCGGCGCCGGCTTCGAGGAGGGTTTCGGTGAGTGTGCCGGTGCCGGGTCCGACTTCAAGGACAAGTTCGCCGGGCTGCACATCCGCGGCGGCGACGAGTTTGCGCAGCTGGTTGTGGTCGTGAAGGAAATTCTGCCCGAAGCGGTGCTTGGGCCGCAGGTCGCGGGCGGCAAGGAGTTCACGGATTTGCGAGAGTGTCTGCACGAGAGCGGATCGTATGCGGGGTAGGTCGGGACAAGGCTCAGCGCAGGCCCGGCAGTTGGATGTCCGACTGGGGAAGATAATCCAGTGCAGCGCGGGGTGCGCCCAAGTGCCGGGCCGCGCCCAGAGCAGCGGGCCCGACCTACATCACGCGCCGAAGTCGATCTGGCGGTCGGCGGGGTTGGCGCGGTTCTCGTCGTAGAAGGGACTCTGATGGATGCCGCCCAGCTGACGAACCGCGACAAAATGACGTGGTCCGGGGCGAAGTGAGACCATCCGAATGAAGTCCGGATTCACCGGATCCTGCATGCCGTAGAGTCCGATCGCCGTAACAAACTGATTCATGGCGGCAAGAATGCTTTGCTGGGGTGCGCCTGAGGCAATCGTCAACTGCTGACGTCCCCGGTTCCCGATCATCAGGAACGAGTATGAACCGCCGAGTCCATCGAAGATCGCTCCCGTCGACATGAACACTCGGGCGCGCTCGCCGGGCGCAAAATCGGGATCGGACATCACGCCGGATGCTGCCACTGTGGCGGGAGTTGGATCGAAGGGTTCTTCATACCCTGGTGGCAGCAGGTCGGGCAGCGCCGCCAGATCGTCAATGTCGAGAAGCGTTTGCCGGATTGTCGCGCGCCACTGATCATCTTCGCGGCGTAGTCGCACCGAGGGCTCGGTCTCGGCTTCGATCATCGCGTCGAGGGCGTCAAGTTGCAGGCCGATTTCTTCAAGGGTCATCCCGTCGTCTGCATCCGCATCGACGCGGGAGTGACGAGCGGCGCGGCACTGACCGAGGATGCCAAGCACCGTCGCAAGCGTTCCCGCGCCCAATTCAAACAGCAATCGGCTGACTTCACTCATCGCGCCTCCCGTCGCAGCGGCTGAAGGTAGAGATCGGAGATTGGATCGCGCGGGCTTGAAAGCGGGTGGCATACCAGACCGAAGCGCCAGCGAGGAAGATTCGAGCGCAGCGAGACGGCGCAGGGCAACCCGATTCGTCCTCGCTGGCGCTTCGGTCGGGTTGAAGGCGAAGTCCTCGCGGAAGCCTCGGGCAGGATACTGCGAGCCTACTCCGCGAACATCGACTCGATGAACGTCTCGGGGTCGAAGGGTTCGACGTCTTCGGGCGATTCGCCGACGCCGATGAGTTTGACGGGGATATCCACGGCTTCGCGGATGGCGATGACGATGCCGCCCTTGGCGGTGCCGTCGAGTTTGGCGAGGAAGATGCCCGTCACGTCGATGGCTTCCTTGAACTTCTTTGCCTGCTCGATGGCGTTCTGCCCGGTGGTGGCGTCGAGCACGAGCAGGACCTCGTGCGGCGCGCCTTCGATGCGCCTGGCGACGACATCGCGGATCTTGATGAGTTGCTTCATCAGCGGATCCTGCGTGTGCAGGCGGCCGGCCGTGTCGATTACGAGCACATCCACGCCGCGCGCCAGCGCCGCTTCGCAGGCGTCATAGGCGACAGAAGCGGGATCGGAATTCTGCTGGCCCTTGATGATCGGTACGCCCAGGCGCTGGGACCAGATGGTGAGTTGATTCACCGCTCCGGCGCGGAACGTGTCGCACGCTGCGAGCATCACCGTTCGTTTCTCATCGAGCAGGCTCTTGGCGATCTTCGCGACGCTGGTCGTCTTGCCGGCGCCGTTGATGCCGGCGACGAGGATCACGGTCGGCTTGCTTGTCGCGCGGGCGATCTGCCGATTCGCTGCGGGCCAGTAGGATTTCAACTGTTCTTTGAGGAACGCGATCACCTGATCGCCCTGCGTGATGGCGCCGGCCTTGTACTGCTGGCGCAGTTCGTCGATGAGTTTCATCGTGGTCCGCACGCCGACGTCGGCCTGGATGAGGCGCGACTCGATCTCGTCGATGACCTCGTCTGAAAGTTTGCGGCCGCGCAGGAGCGAGCGCAGACCACTTACAAACGTGTCGCGGGTGCGGGAGAGCCCCTTGCGGATCGCGCCGATGGTGGCTGAGAACAGTCCCATCGGTCTATTCGGAACTCCAGTATTCGGTATGCAGAATCGGATCGTCGATGGATTCGGGGTCTGCTGCCGCAGTGTCGGTCTCGTGCTCGGCGTTGAGGACGCGCTTGAGCATGCGGTCGAGCACGCCGTTGAGGAACGCGCCGCTGCGATCGGTGCCGAATTCCTTGGCGAGTTCGATGGCTTCGTTGACGGCGGCCTTGGGCGGCACGCCGCCTTCGTTCATTTCATACCAGCACAGGCGGATCACATTGCGATCGACGACGGGCTGGCGATGCGTGGGCCATTCGGGCGCCAGTGCCGTGGCGATCTGGTCGGCTTGAGCGCGGGCGTTCCATGCGGCCAGCGCGGTTTCGAACGCCTTGCGATGGGCAGCCGGATCATCGAGCGTCGGCACGGCCCAGGCGCCGGAGAACTGATCGCCCGGATCGAGCGCGGCGTTGAGGAGCGAATCGCGAATCGACTCGGCGTCTTCACCCTGGCGGGCGTCGAGTTGGTAGAGCATCTGGAGAGCCAGACGGCGAATGTGATGCGGAGTCGGAGTGGACACGTGGATCAGTTTTCCCCTGGCCGCCATGCGCTGGCGGCCTGAATCATGAGAGCGGTCTGCACGGCGGCATCCATGGCCTCCGCACCCTTGTTGCCCGCGTCGCCGCCGATTCGGGCTTTCACCTGCTCGGCGGTGTTGCAGGTCAGTACGCCGAAGCCGACGGGAACGCCGGTCCGCGACGTGAGGTCAGCCAGGGCATGCGTCACGCCCTGGCAAATGTACTCAAAGTGGTCGGTTTCACCGCGGATGACCACGCCGAGCGCGACGATTGCATCGAACTGCCCCGACTCCGCCAGAGCGCGCGCAATGGCGGCCAATTCCCATGTGCCTGCTGCTGCGGCGACGACGAGAGATTCCTCCCGACCACCAAGACGAGCCCAACGGTCGATGGCTCCTTCGAGCATCTTCCCCGTGGCCCAGGAATGGTAGGTGCTTCGGACAACCGCCACGCGAAGCGAGGCGACATCACGCTGTGGATCAAGAGTGTGAAGCATGAATCGCGGACGGATGGTACGGGCGGGCGGAGCGATGTTCCAGAGGGGCAAACGCCGATGATTGGCGGAGAGGATCGACAATGCACTCAACCAGCGACTCGCCGGGTCTGGCCATGGGCAGCCGGACCGCCTCGAAACTACGATCAAAGCCGATGATTCGCCCCCTGATCGTCAATCTGCTCTCGACGGTGCAGTTGTCGCGCCTGACGCACGCCTTTGCGGCGGTGGCAAATCTGTGGTTCATTATCCTCTGGTCGCGCCAGGTGGGCCTCGAGCACCCCATGGCGGCGTCGATCAGCGAATCGCCGCTGTGGATCGCGCTCACGCTCGCGTCGATTCTGGGCGTCGGGCTGTCGACCTACGGCGGGGCGCTCAACGATGTGTTTGACGTCAATCGCGACACCACCTTTGCCCCCAATCGACCGATTCCGTCAGGTCGGATTTCAGCCCAGACGGCGGCCACCATCGGGTTCGCATCGCTGCTCAGCGCGCTGCTCGTTGCGGCGGTGCTTGATCCCACAGTGCTGCTCGTCACGCTCTTTTGCGCTGCCGCCATTCTCTTTTACAACGCCGTGGCTAAGTATGTTCCCGGCATCGGGCTGTTTACCCTCGGCGTCGTGTACGCGTCGGAGATGCTCATTCTGAACCTGGGACTGCGCTTTGTCTGGCCGATCATGCTCGTGGTCGCGCATGCGATGATCGTGCAGGCGGCGGCGTATCGGCTGGAGCAGAAGCGGCCGCGCCTCACCGTGCTGACGATCGTGGGCATGGTCGTCGGCTTTGCCGCGATATGCATCTTCTTGCTCTGGCAGACGCATGAGAAGGGCTGGCTGTGGGATCCGGCGTTTGCGTGGTACGGCCTGATCTGGCCGCTGGCGGCGGCGGTCCTGTTTCTCATCAGCAGCGTGCACAAGGTGCGCTTCGCGTCAAGCCCGGCCTTCGCGGCCGAGAAGCTGCAACGCTACGGCTCGCTGTGGATCGGGGTCTACGGCATCTGCTGGCTGCTGGGCACGGGGTTGTACGCGGAGGCGGCGATTCTCGCGGCGCTCGTCGGTGTGGCCATCCTGTGGATGATGATCGTGCGCGACCTCGGCGCCTGGATCGAGCAACCCATCGGCTACCGCTGGTAGCGCCATTGCCGACTGCGCCTCAGGTCCAGTCGAGGGTGAAGAAGACGGTCGTGAAGATCAGGTCGGCAAAAATAACGGAGACGACGCTGGCCACGACAGTGGCGGTGGTCGCTCGACCCACGCCCGCCGCGCCGCCCGTCACGCGCAGTCCGTTGTAGCAGGAGATCAGACCAATCAGCGCGCCAAAGACGGCCGACTTGAAGAGCCCCGTAAGCAGGTCGCTCGGCTGGCACTGGCTCAGCGTGTTGTCCCAGTACTGCACCGCCGGCACGCCGTGCACGTACACCGAGATAAACATGCCCGCCGAGATGGCCACGATGTTGGCAATGACGGTCAGGCAGATGAGTGAAAACGTCGTTGCGATGACGCGCGGGACCACGAGAAACCGCACGGGATTGAGCGCGTGTGCTTCGAGCGCCTCGATTTCCTCGCCAACAACCATGGTGCCGACCTCGGCGGCCACGGCTGCACCGGCAAAGCCTGTGAGAATCACCGCGCTGATGAGCGGGCCCAGTTCGCGCAGCACCGCCACGCCGATGATGTTGGCGATCTTGTCCGTCTGGCCGAAGTCGCGCAGGGGCGGCTCCATCTGGAGGGCCAGAATGGCGCCGATCGCCATGGAGAGCAGCATGACGATGCCGATGGCGCGGGCGCCAAGTCGAACGATCTGGCTGATGATCGCCACGCGGCCGAGACGGATGCGGCGCGAGATCATGGCCCGGGTGATCCAGCGCATCACATCAACAAACAGGAACCACACTCCGCCGACGTTGAACTGAAAGTCCAGCCAGCGCTCGCCGACAAAACCCACTCCCTGCAGGGCGCGCGAGGTGGTCGATTCGGGCTGGGTGTCGAGTTCGCTCATGGGGCGACGTCAGAATCTGTCACGGCGCAGGTCATGCGTGCAGTGCTTCGTCGAGCGTATCGACGATCTTGAAGACCATGTCGAGACGGGCGATTTCAAAGATGGAAAGGACGCGCTCGTGCAGGCCGCAGAGCACCACGGACCCGTGGTATCGCCGCGCCACCTGCATGGCTTCCACGAGCGTGGCGACGCCGGAGCTGTCCATGTATGGCACGTCCTTGAGATCAAAGATGAGGCGCTGGGGCTTGGCGCTCTGCGCCTTGCTGATCGAAGTGCGAAGTGAGGGCGAGCGACCGAGATCGATCTCCCCCGACGGGCGGAGAACCACCGCCTCGCCCCGCTTTTCAAGTTCGACGGGCAGATCGTCGGCAGCATTAGCCATGTCAAGCCGGTTCCTTCCTGGCTTGCGGCGTCGACTCCTCGGCCGCGATGTGTTTCTCCATGAGCAGCGACATGCCGCCGCCCTCGCGCTTGTTGTATTCGACGTGATCCATGACCTGGCTGATGATGTGCACGCCAAGCCCGCCGGGGCGAATGTCGTCGAGTTGGCGCGAGCGAATCTCCGCCGGTTCAACCTGCCGGCCCCGATCTTCGATGAGGATGCGCACGCCGCAACAATTCCCCTCCATCGGCCAGACACTGATCCAGATGTGCTGATCTTCGCGCTTTTCGTAGCCGTGCTTGATGACGTTGCACAGGGCTTCATCGAGGGCCAGGGCGACGTGGGCGCAATCGGCTTCGCGGAACCCGAGCCGACGCGCCACGGAGGCAATCATGGCTCGCGCGCCGGCCAGATAGCGCGGCTGGGAGAGCATGTCGATCTTGACGTGCGGATCAGCGATCAACGGCGGCCCTTTCACTTGCAGGGTTCGACTCAAGTGTATCCGGCCCGATGCGCGTGCCGTTGCGAAGCGTGATCTCGCCCCGCTCCCAGGCGTCGCGCCAGCGCTGCACAGCCGGGCTCCGCAACCACTCCGGATCAAAATAGCGATAGCCGTACGACTCGCCGGTGAGTTCGCCGAGCGCTTCGGCGCTGAGCAGGCGGACGGCGGGGTCGTCGGATTCGAGGTTTCGGATCAGGCCGGGCATCGCCTCGCGAATCTTGGCCGGGTCGGTTTCGGCCGCGGCGCGGCGTGTCGCAAAAATGCGAGCCGCGGGCTGGGGCGAGTCAAAGCCGCCCGAAATAGCCGGAGGCCCGCAGGAAATCGGCCCGAGGAAGGCGGCGAAGAGCAGTGCAGGCAGGACTTTGGTCGGGCACCACATTGGCCAATGGTAGGGCCATCGAATGGGGCGATGAACCCCCGCCGATCCCCCGTCCGACGCCCGAGGCGAGAAGATGATCCGACCGTGTTGGATGCCCGCCGCCTCAGCCATACACTCTCGTTTCCCCCAGCGAAAAGGGTCGCGCGTCCATGGCCGTCAATCAACCGACCATCCGCATTCCCGACAACACAGATGTCATCGTCATTCTGGACTTCGGCTCGCAGTTTGCGCAGCTGATCGCCCGCCGTGTGCGGGAGGCTGGTGCATTCAGCCTTCTGGTGGCGCCGTCTGCGCCGATTGAAACGATTCGCGAGTTGCGTCCCAAGGGGATTATCCTTTCCGGTGGGCCGAGCAGCGTGAATGAAGCCAACGCACCGCGCTGCGACAAGGCCATCTTCGACCTTGGCGTCCCCGTGCTGGGCATCTGCTACGGCATGCAGCTCGGCTGCCAGATGCTTGGCGCCGATGTCCGAGCGGCCGGCAAACGCGAGTTCGGCCGGGCGATCCTGAGCATCCTCCCGGCCAAGGAGAAGGGACTGCTCACCAACCTGCCACCGACGACGACGGTCTGGATGAGTCACGGCGACCAGGTCGCCACGCTGCCCCCGGAATTCGAAGCACTGGCGACGACGCCGACGTGCCCCTTCGCCGCCGTCCGAAACCGCAGCCGCGGTTTCTATGGCCTGCTGTTTCACCCGGAAGTCACACACACGCCGCACGGCGTCGACATTCTGCGCAACTTCGTCTACGAGATCTGCCAGTGCAAGGGCACGTGGCGGATGAGCGAGTTTCTCGAGAGCGAGTGCAAGCGCATTCGCGAAGAGGTGGGCGACAAGCGCGTCATCTGCGGCTTGTCCGGCGGGGTGGATTCATCCGTCCTCGCGGCGATGCTCGTTCGCGCCATCGGCCCGCAACTTACCTGCGTGTTCGTCGACAACGGCCTGCTTCGCAAGGCGGAGCGGCAACTGGTTGAATCAACCTTCCGCGACCACTTTGAAGCCGACCTGCGCGTGATCGATGCCTCTGAACAGTTCCTGGCGGACCTGTATGGAGTGACCGATCCGCAGGAGAAACGCCGGCGCATCGGACACCGGTTCATCGAAGTCTTCAAGGAGACGGCCAATTCGATCGGAGATTTTGAGTTCCTCGCGCAGGGCACGCTGTATCCCGACGTCATCGAGTCCGGCCACAGCCACGCGGGCACCGCGGCCAACATCAAACTGCACCACAACGTCGGCGGCCTGCCCGAAGAACTCGGCTTCAAACTCATCGAGCCGTTGCGCGATCTGTTTAAGGATGAAGTGCGCAAGCTCGGGGCCGTGCTTGGCTTGCCGGACCAGATCATCTGGCGACACCCGTTTCCCGGGCCGGGACTGGCGGTGCGCATCATCGGCGAAGTCACCAAGCCGCGCCTCGATCTGCTCCGCGACTGCGACGAGATTCTGCTCGAAGAGATCGTCGCCAACAGCCTGTATCGCAGCACGAGCCAGGTCTTTGCCGTGCTCCTGCCGATTCAGTCGGTCGGCGTGATGGGAGACGGTCGCACGTATGAGAGTGTGGTCGCGATCAGAGCGGTGGAAACGCAGGACTTCATGACGGCCGACTGGGCGCGCATTCCCTTCAACGTGCTGGCGACGATCAGTTCCCGCATTATCAATGAGATTCGCGGGGTGAATCGCGTGGTGTACGACATCAGTTCCAAGCCGCCGGCGACGATTGAGTGGGAATAGGCACGGGATCTGCCCCGCCAGATGCTGGAACGGCATACAAAACGCGCCGATAATCTTAACAGATGAATGCTTTCACCCAAGTCAATCTGCCGACCGAGCTGGCCTCCCGACTGATGGAGGAGGCCAAGGCCATGGGGATGGACTTGGCGGCGTATTTGACATTTCTTGAGAGTTGCCACTCCGGCCGCCTCGATCCGAGAGCCCAAGATGCGACGCGGTTTATGTTCCGCCAGCATGCTGAGTCGCTCCGGAAACTGTCTCAATGAGTACTCAGTCGGTTGCGCGCCCCCGGTTCATCTCAATTGACGAGGCGATTGCCTGGCACGATGTTTCGCTTCAAGAGTATGGCGGATTGGCCGGAATCCGCGAGAGAGCACTTCTTGAGTCGGCGCTGGGCCAACCCCAACAGCAGTTCGGCGGCGAGTACGCCTACGCCTTTCCGTTCGGAATGGCATCTGCTTATGCGTGGTTCATCGCAAAGAATCACCCATTCATGGACGGGAACAAGCGCACAGCATTGTTGTGCTGTGGTGGTTTTCTGCGACTGAACGGCTGGAATCTTGTCTCGCAGGGATCGGCGGCCGCAGACGCCATCCTTGCACTCGTCGAGTCTTCCGATGGTCGCGCCGACTTTGCGGCCTGGCTTGAGTCCAATTGTGAACCAAGGCCGAGTCTCGAACTTCGAGAGTTCTTCGCTGCGATTAACTTTGAACGATTCCGCAATCGGATCGGGAGTTTCACCAAAGGCATCCTGGCCGAGGAACGACTCGCCGAGTTACTGCGAGAGGCGGCAACTGGAATGCCACTCGTCGTGGACCTCGACAGGGCTCTGCAGCAGGCACTCGAATCGCAGTCAGAAGAGGCAGCACTCCGCGTGCAGGCCACTTGGGCATCGGTGGCCACATTGCTCGCCTTGTATCGCGAGGCCGAAGACATGGGCTACGAATGGTGACCTGCGCAGCCGCTCGGCATGCAGAGCGTTGACCGTCGGACCGCGATCGTACCATTCACTATGCCCAATCGCGGACTGGCAATCCTTGCACTGATCTCGACTGCCCTGCCGCTGCTCGCACTATCGGCCCCACCCACTGGGGACTGGGCGATGCAGACGGTTGATGACCAACCGCTCGCTGCAGATCCCGCACTCGATGCGCTCGTTGCGGCAGTCGGCGCGTGGTCTGAAAGAGACACGGCGCCCGTTGTCGACCTGGCCGCGATTGCCAGCGATCCGGCGGCACACCACGGACGGACGTTTCATCTGTCCACCGGTCCCGCAACGCGTGTCGCCAGCAGCGCGTTTGACATTCCACATCTCATCGCGTGGCAGACCACAGCCGATCCTGTCTCCGAACCGCTTCTGCTGCTGATCTACGAACCGGACGGCCGTGATGCACCGGGCGAACACGTCGGTTCGATCGAACTGAACGCCACATTCTGGAAGTCAGCGCTGGCAAACATGCGATCGACTTCGAGTCGGTTGCGGCCCGAGAGCACCGATCCGGCGGCCCCTCCGGCCACGGAGCGCATTCTCGTATTCGTGGGCGCTCTTCCCACATACTCACCAGCCACTGCGAAACAGTCGCTGGCGTGGGGGAATCTGGTTGCGGCTCTGCTGGTCGGCGGCGCCTTGTTGTTCATCGTTCGGCGCGTTGCCTTGCGATCCGCGGGCAGGCGACCCGATCGGGTGACCAGCGCAGCTGATGAGGAAGCATGGAATGACGCCAACCTGCCCGCCGAACCCGCCGAGGCGCTGGCTGAACTCCGGCGGCGCGGCGGAGATACGATTGCCCATGACTGAGGGTGGCCATGTGCGGATCGACCTGCGCCTTGCCGGCGCTGATCAAGCCTGCGCAATCCTGATTGGTTCGAACCTGCTCGACGAGTGCGTGACGCTCCTGAAGCAATGCGTCAAGGGCCGGCGACTCGCCGTGGTGTGCGATGCCGCCATTGCACAGTCGCACGGCGGCCCTTTGATCATCCTGCTCACTTCAGCAGGATTCGATTGCGTACTCGTACCCATTCATGCGACTGAGGCGAACAAGACGCTTGAGACGGCCGCTCGCCTCTACAGCGAGTTCCTCAAGTCCGGTCTGGATCGGACCAGCGCCGTTGTCGCCGTCGGCGGGGGGATCGTGACGGATCTCGCCGGGTTCGCCGCCGCGACCTTCATGCGCGGCATCACGCTGATCAACATCCCAACAACGCTGCTGGGCATGGTCGATGCGGCGATCGGCGGAAAGACGGGGGTCAACTTTCCTTTGCCCGACGCCGAGACACTCGGCAAGAACCTCGTTGGCGCATTTCATCATCCCGCTGCGGTGCTCATGGACGTCAACACACTCGCCACGCTGCCCCCGCGCGCGTTTCGTTGCGGACTGGCAGAGTGCATCAAACACGCCATCATCGCCGACCCGGGGTTGCTCGACTGGATTGAGTCAAACGCCGATTCTCTCGACCCCGGCCATTGTGGCGAGCATGTCGAGTTCATCGCCCGCAATGTGCGGATCAAGGCCGAAGTCGTCGCCAGTGACGAAAGGGAGTCTTCCCAACGGTTGATGCTCAACCTCGGCCACACCTTTGCTCACGCCATCGAGACTCGACCGGAACTCGCCCTTGAGCACGGCGAGGCGGTCGCCCTGGGGCTGCTGGCCGCCTGCGCTGCAGGCGAGCATTTGAAGTTGACCACTGGGGATCTGCGACCTCGGCTGCGCGGGCTGATGGGGCAACTGGGGCTGCCGGTCAGGATGAAATCCGCACCCCCGCTGGCTGAGATCATCAGCGCAATGAAATCCGACAAGAAGACCCGAGCCGGTTCGATTCGCCTGCTCATCCCGATCGACGCAGGCGTCGTGGAAATCGTCGATCCGGCGCCGGATTCGGCCGTCGAAGCGGGAATGAACGCCATTGCCCCCTGACCTTCCCCCGTCGAGCACACACGCGTATCCTTTCCACACCGCCCGCCCGCACAGTGGGCGACCAGCCTGCAGTGTTTGCCGTTGGTACGGCAACCGCGCAGAGGAGAGGATCCGATGACTCAGCCGCAAGGCCAGCTTGCCAATCGATCGGTACTCATCGTGGACGATGAGTCAGACATTCGAGAATCGGTGGAGACAGTGCTCAAAGCCGAGGGCGCGCGGACTCGCACGTGCGGCGATGGCAACTCCGCCGTCCGCGTCTGCCTTGAGGAGAAGCCTGACCTGGTCATTCTTGACATGATGTTGCCCGGCCGCAGCGGGTTTCTGGTGCTCGAGAAGATCAAGGGATACGAAGACTCGCCGGTTGTGATCATGATCACCGCCAATGAAGGCAAGCGGCACCGCTCGTTCGCCACGGGGATGGGCGCTGATCTCTATCTGCAAAAGCCGTTCTCGATGGATGTCCTGGTCGAGAAGGCTGTCGAACTACTTAAACAGGCCGATGAGGTCAAGGCTCGCGCAGGATCGCGTCCGAAGGACTGAGACCATTGGCCAAGCGGCAACTTGTCATCACCGGCCCCGCGCCCGACGACCCGGACGAAGCACCCAGCCTCGGCTCGCGGCGTTCGGTGCTGGCGACGCTCTCGAAATTCAATACGTGGCCCGACATCGAAGGCGGCGAGTTCCTATACGGTCCGGGCCTGACCATGCAGATCACCCCCGGCGCCGATGAGCTCAACCAGATGCTCGTGGCCATCCTCGACGAGGACATCGCCTGGTCGGTCCTGACGCGCATCTGCAAAGCGACACACTGGCAACTGCTCGATCTCGAGTCCGGCCGGTCGCTCACCTTCTCCTGAACGGATCGGATCAATGCCTCACGAGGAACACGAACATCATGCCCCCGCCGCCGCGGCGCACTCGCCCGAGGGTCGCGTATTCGAGTTTTCCAGCCCCGAATTGGCGCTGGAAGCACTCGAGCTCGCCTTTGACTACCGGGGCGACATCACGCTGACCCTGGCTGACGGGCGCCAGGTCGAGGGCTATCTCTTCGACCGGCGCGAGGATGATGATGGAAACCTCTTCGTCCGCCTGATGATGACGGACTCCGGCGACAAGCAGAGCGTGCCGGCTCGCGACATTCGCAAACTCGCCTTCACCGGCCGCGACACGGCCCTTGGCAAGAGTTGGGAAACGTGGGTGCGGCAGTACGCCCAGCGCCTCGCCGAAAAAAAGGCGCACGCCTCCAAGGGTTCAGAGTGAACCTCGCTCAAACGTCGCCCAGAGACGAGCTGCCAGATCGTTGTCCGCCACCTTGGGATCGAATCGCTGGAAGAACCGCGTGACCTGGCCCACGTCGTGCGCCAGCAACTCGCGAGCATTGGGGTTCTTGCGCGGATCGACGGCCTGGGGGAAGTCGATGATGACGGGCCGGAACCGCACCGGCGCTGCGTCTGCCTCGTAATCTCCAGCAGCCGACTCGCTCCCGTGCGGCATGAGGATGTTGAACGGCGAGAGATCGGCGTGCACAACGTGCCGCTCGAACATCCCGATGATGGCCAGCATGATCCTGGAATGAAGCGGCGCCGCCTCGTGAGCAAGCACCTCCGCGTCAACCAGGCGCGCCGCCGGCCGCTCACTGCCGGCAGTGTCTGCGATGAACTCCATCAGGATGCACGCTCCCACTCGGGCGATCACGCGCGGAACAGGGATCGCGCCGGCGCGGCCGAGCCGACGAAGCATGCCGTGCTCGGCGGCGATCCAGGTGTTCTGGGCGTACTGCCGCCCGTAGCGCGTACGGCGGTCAAACGCCCTCGCGTCGCGATCGCGCATCTGCCTTCCCTGCCGGTACTTCGCGTCGGTGTGGAACCTGCGGCCAGCCATGGCTCGAAACCGCTTGACCACGATCAGCCCCGCTGCGGATCGCGCGAGGTAGACGGTGGCTTCCTTGCCGGACTTGAGTTCGCCGACGATCTCGGTCACCAATCCCTGCTTTTGCATGGCGCCAAGATCAAGGTCGAAATCGTCGTCAGTCATGCAGGTGGACCCATTCAGGGTAGGGAGGACGAACCAAGCGTAGTCCGTTCGCCCGGCTTTTGGCCGCCAGCGGCGATCGCTGCTCTTGGGCAGGCAGATTCTGCGCTGCGAATGCAGTTGGCGGCGCGGCCGTGCCGATAAACGCTCTGGACCTTACGGTTTCAGTGGTATCGGTTCGTCCGGACTGCAAAGGAAAGTTCAATCGTGGCCGAAGAGCAGGCTCCAACACCTTCTGAGACGCCCGCCGGCGATCCCGTGAACGCCGTTCGGTGGAGCCAGGTCTGGCAGGTTCCAACAGCCGTTGCGAGCGTCGGGCTGGTGCTGGTCTCCGTTTTTCTCATGCTGCGCACTCGGCCGACGATTGACTTTTCCTCGGTTCTCGAAGAGGTGCAGAACCTGGCGCAAACCGGAGAGTATGACGCCGCGCTGGACAAACTCGTCGAGGCGGAGCGCTACCGCAAGAAGATGAGCGAAGACGCCATTCGCCAGTTCCTGCTGACCCGCGCGGATCTGTTCTACAGCAAACAGTTAAGCCAGGGAGGCATCGCCGATCACAACCTCTCCGAGGCCGTCGACGGCTATCTCAACGCGGAGAAGGCCGGCGCCACGCTCACGCCGCAGCATCTCTACCAGATGGGTGATGCGCTCATCCGGCTCGGGCGCGCTGATGAAGTACCCGCGATCGTCGAACGACTGCCCACCACCGCCTCGTCATTGCGCCAACGGCTGATCAAGTCACTCGTGGACCGCAACTTGGCGATGTCCACGGGCAAGTACGCCGAAACCGTCGACCTGCTCATGAAACTGATGGTCGAACCCGACCTCAAGCCGGAAGATCGAATCTGGACCCTCGCCCGGCTCACGGAGTTGCGCCTCCAGCAGGGTTTTGTCAACGAGGCGGTCGACAAGTTGCTCGTGGCGATGCAGCAGTTGCGTGCCGACGGCATTCGCCAGTTTCCCGAGTTGTACCTGCTGCTGGGTCGGGCGTACTTCGAACTCGGCCACTACGCCAACGCCGAGGAACACCTGCAGACCGCCGTCGAAGGCTTGCCAAGTTCAAATGCACTGCGTGGCGAGGCATTGCTGCTCCAGGCCAGAATCGCCCAACAGCGATTGCAGTGGGACGACGCGTTCCAGATGCTCGACAACATCGTGGTGACCTATCCCGGCACCCGGGCCTACCTGCCGGCCCTGCTCTCGCGAGCCGAAGTGCAGGCGCAACTCGGCAATCACCTCGAGTCAATGAACGATTACAACTCGGTGGTCAAGGCTCTGGCGGCCGCCAGGCAGCGCACCGACAGCACGCCGACGCTGACGGCGCGACAGGTGTGCAACAGCCTGCTGGTGTGGCACGACCGCCGCCGCGACGATGGCAGCCTCTCAGAAGCGCTGCAGATGGCCAAGATCGCCGAGAGCCTCTATCCAACTCCCAAGGACATGCCTGAAGACCTCGTGTTGCGCCTCGCCCAGACCAACTGGGCGCTGGGTGATTCGACGCTGGCTCAGGCATGGAGAGACGCCGGCATTCTGCTCAATGACGAGGGCATGCCGATCCAGCCGGATGACGCCGCGCGCATCGACGCCGCGACGCGCCGCCAGGCCCAGCGCTACTTCCTCGACGGCGGCGAGTACTACCGTCGACTGGCCGAGATGGCGATTCAACTCGATCCCGACGCCTCGGCCGAGGCGCTGCGCTGGGCGTCCAAGTGCTTCGACCGCGGCGGCGAGTACCTTGTCGCGGTGAAGTCGCTCAAGGAGTTTGTGCGTCTCAGCGCCGGCCAGCCCCGCGAACTCTGGGGCATCCACATGCTCGGGCGTTCCTACCAGGCCCTGGGCGACTATGACGGCGCCATTGCCCAGTTCAAGACGCTCATCGCCGAACACCACAATTCCATCGAGGCCCACCGGTCCTACGTGCCGCTGGCGCAGTGCTACCTCAGGGCCGAGCGCCCCAACCCCGCCGAAGCCGAGCGCCTGCTGAATCACGTCGTTGACGGCGGCGCCGAACTCAATCCCGATGCGTGGGAGTTTGCCGATGCGCTCATTGAACTCGGGCTGCTCTACAGCCACGCGGCGAACTACGCCATGCCCCGCCCTGCAGCGGAGTATTACCCCGAAGCCATCCGCCGCCTGACCGAAGCGATCGAGCGCTACCCGACCGATCCGCGAATCAACGATCTGCACTACCAGTTGGCGCACGCCTACCGCCTGAGCGCCCAATCGATCAAGGATGAGCTGGCCATGGAGCGCCCGGAAGCAGAGCGCATCCAGTTGACCCAGACGCGCATGACTCATCTTGACGCCGCGAGCACCCACTACGCCACCGCGATCGAGGGCTACGAAGCGATTCCGCCGTACAAGCGCTCGGCCGAGATCATCCAGAATCTCAAGTTCGCGTCGTTCTGGCGCGCCGACTGCGCGTTTGATCAAGGAGCCTACCAGGAGGCCATTCGGCTCTACTCCGGCGTCGCCGACCGCTACTCCGAAGACGCGACCGCGATCGTGGCCTTGATCCAGATCGTCAACGCCTATGCCGCACTCAATGACATCCCCGCGGCCCGCACCGCTCAGAACCGCGCCTGGCGGCTGCTGCGCGATCTGCCTCCTTCGGCCTTCGAATCCGGTCCATTGCCGCTCAATCGAGATGCATGGGAGCGCGTGCTCAAGTCCAACGAGATGACGGCGCAGGGAAATCTGACTTCCGCGGGGAGCGCGGGCCCCTGAGCCGCGCCCGAGCGACTCAAAAGTTCATGCCCGGACGCGACAATGGATGATGAACAGGAAGATTGCTGAACCTCGACACTGACGGGCGGCGGAGCCGACCCGGAACGGAAGGTCAGGATGACCGCCACTGCCTCCTCCCAGCCCCTGCGGCCAAACCCGGCACCCCTGCTCGATCTGATCGATCGCCAGATCGCCATCTGCATCGAGCTGGAACGTCAGTCCGCCGAACTGCTCGACCGGCTGGGGAAGGCCCAGTGCGACGATGCTGCCGCCCTTCTGACGAGCCGCCAGCCACTTGTGGACGAAGTGTCCGCGCTCAATGCGCAATTCACCAGCCGCTGCCCCTCATGGACGGCCTATCTCTCGACGCTCTCGCCCAAAGAGCGCGATCGAGCCGTCACCGCAGCGGGGCGGCTCGATGATCTGCTCAAGCGCGTCCGCACCCTTGACGCCCTGCTGAGCGAACGACTCGGCGAAGTGAAGCAGGAAATCAGCCAGGCACTGGCGGAGTTGCTGACCGCCAAGCGCTCGAACCGGGCGTATGTCACGGGCACCACGGCGGACAGCGCCCCGGGTCGAAACCGCTTCATGGATGAGCGGGGGTAGCGACGTGACGACCAGCGTAGCCGAACACGACGTTACCACTCCCCTCGCTCCGGACGACGAGGCGCTCAACGCGGGCCCCAATGAGGCCATCGGCCTGCCCCAGCGGGAGCAGCAGGACCTCGCCGACATCATGACGGCGTTCACGCAGGTCACCACCCGCCTGCAAGGCGCGCATCAGACCCTGCAGGCAGAGGTTCGCCGCCTGAACCACGAGTTGCGTGAGACCAATGAACAATTGCGCCGGTCGCGACAGTTGGCGGCGCTGGGGCAAATGGCAGCCGGCATCGCGCACGAAATCCGCAATCCACTGGCGTCGATCCGCCTCTACGCCTCGATGCTTTCCGAAGATCTGACGGACCGGCCCGACTCCAACCGCCTCGCGCTGCAGATCGCCCGGGCCGTGCGCGATCTCGACGCCGTCGTTGGCGATGTCCTCAACTTCGCGCGCGAGATGAAGATCCGCCCGGCGCCCACGAGCGTTTCCGCCCTGTTGCACCAGGCTGTCGAGGCCTGCCAGGGCCTGCTGCATGACTCAAGCGTGCAGATCTGCCGCGATCTCGATGCCGAGCGCAATCTGCCCGATCTTGACGTTGACGCCGCCCTGCTCAACCAGGCGATGGTCAACCTGATGCGCAACGCGATCGAGGCGATGTCCGGCGATGGAACACTGACGCTCTCCGCCACCGGGCCCACCCTCGCTGAGCCCGACACGGCAGACGTCACGGCAGACGACGAGGCGATCGCGGGGCAGGCGCCGTTCGAACGCCAGTGGATGACGATCGTCGTCGACGACACCGGTCCGGGCATCGCCCCGGAGATCGTCGAGCGCATTTTCAATCCCTTCTTTACCACGCGCCACACCGGGACCGGCCTGGGCCTGGCCATCGTCCATCGCATCGTTGATGCGCATGGCGGCGAAATCGCTGTCGATCGAAACGCCGACGGCGGCGCCTCGATCTCGCTGCGGCTGCCGATCGCGACGGCCCGGCCTGACGAGGCGGCCATCTTCACCACACACGCGGGACAGTGAACCCTTCCGGGAGGAGTCGATCATCGTGCGAGTGCTTGTAGTTGACGACAAGGAACTGATGCGCGACAGCGTCGCCACGACCCTGACCCGCGCGGGAATGCAGGCCGCCGTCGCCGCCGACGGAGCAACGGCGCTCAAGATGATCGCCGACCAGCGGCCCGGCGCGGTCATCACCGATCTGCAGATGCCCAACATGACCGGTCTTGAGCTGCTCGCCGAGATCAAGCGCATCGACGAGCAACTACCCGTCGTGCTCATGACGGCGTACGCCACGGTCCAGACCGCGGTGCAGGCCATGAAGACCGGGGCGTTCGACTACATCACCAAACCCTTCGAGGGCGATCAGCTCGTCGCCACCGTCAGCCGCGCCGTCGAACACGCCAGGCTGGTGCGCGAAAATGCCGTGCTGCGAAGCAACCTCGAATCCTCGCGCCAGCGCGGGGCGGACAAGCCCGTCCTCGTCGGGCAGACCCCGATCATGCGCCAGTTGCGCGAGCAGATCGACCGCATCGCGCCCACCCAGGGCACCGTGCTCATCTCGGGCGAATCCGGCTCCGGCAAAGAGGTTGTCGCTCAACTCATCCACGCGCTGAGCCATCGTGCTTCTGGCCCCCTGCTCACGCTCAACTGCGCTGCACTGTCCCCCTCGCTGCTCGAATCCGAACTCTTCGGCCACGAACGAGGCGCTTTCACCGGCGCGGATCGGCTGCGCAAAGGCCGCTTCGAACTTGCCGACGGCGGAACGCTGCTGCTCGACGAGATCAGCGAGATTCCGCCGCAGATTCAGGCCAAGCTGCTCCGCGTGCTCCAGGAGCGGGCCTTCGAGCGAGTCGGCTCCAGCGTCACGCAGCGAACCGACGTGCGCGTGATCGCCACGACCAATCGCAATCTCGATCAGGCCGTCGCGCGCGGCTCGTTCCGGCAGGATCTGTTCTTCCGCCTCAACGTGCTGCCCGTTCACGTTGCTCCCCTGCGCAGCCGGCGCGACGACATCGCGCTGCTCGCGGATCACTTCCTAGGGCTGGTCGCGGCTCGGGAGGGTCGACCGCAACGCCGATTTGAGTCCGCCGCCACACAGTTGCTCATGACCTACGACTGGCCCGGAAACGTGCGCGAGTTGTTCAACATCTGCGAGCGAGCAAGCATCCTCTCGCCGGGCGACACCATCGCGGCGACCACGGTCGCCCCCTGGCTGCAGATGACGATGCCTCCCGGCTCCGAGTCGATCGATTCGTCCGATCCGCACGACGCCTTGTGCGAGGTCGTGATCGCGGGTCGCACCGGCAACGGCCTTGCCCAACGCTCCGCCCAGGCCATGCGGACGGCTTCGACCGCGACGCTCGACAACGGGCAGATGGCTGTTGCCGTCTTCGATCGCCCCCTGGAGGAGATCGAGCGCGATGTCATCGTCGCCACGCTGCACCGGCACAAGGGGCATCGACAGAGGACGGCAAGCGAACTGGGAATCGGCGTGCGCACCCTGGGATTGAAACTGCGCAAGTGGAAAGAGCTGGAACTGGTCGCTGCCGACCTTTGATCGCCGCGCAAATCATGCGCGATGCACACGACTCTGAAGCCGGCGCCGTCCTCCCCGCCCATCTCGATCTGGCGCGCCGATTGCTGTTGTCTGCCGTGTCGTGTTGCTCGCGCAACTTTGGCCGAGGATTGGATTGATGCTGGACGGACTGCTCAACGAATCGGGAATCGATGTACTGGAGCGGACGATTCAGTTCGCCGGTCAGCGGCACCGAATCATCGTCAACAACATCGCCAATCTCTCAACGCCGAACTACCGGCCCACGGATGTGGACGCCGCCGAGTTCCGCCAGTCACTCGCCAAAGCCCTCAAGAAGAGGCATGCGACACACCCCGGACTTCGATCATCCGCCCCGATTCGGCCCAAGGACACGGCCGACATCACCTTCACCGACCATGACATGGAACTCAAGCCCCGACCCAAGGGCGAGGGCATCCTCTTTCACGACCGCAACGACCGCGATCTTGAAGGTCTGATGGGCGAACTGACGGAGAACACCCTCACGCACCGCACCGCCACGGAGTTGCTGCGGGCGAGATTCGCGACCCTGCAAATGTCCATCCGTGAACGTGTCTGATCCAGGCCAAGACAGCGAAACTTTCACAGGAAAACAACGCCATGTACGGTTTGCTCGACATCTCAACTTCCGGCATGGTTGCCCAGCGAACGCGAGTGGAGGTCGCTACGGCCAACATCGCCAACGCCAACAGCATCCTCAACCCCAACGACGACAACGAGCCGTTTCGCCGCAGAATGGCGATGCTCGCGCCCGGCGATCCGCAGTCCGGCAATCCGCTTGGCGTGCACGTCTCGCAGATCGTGCTGGCGGATGGCGACTTCAGGCAGAAATACGCCCCGGGTCACCCCTACGCGGACGAACAGGGCTACATCTACACCCCGGACATCGACATCACGACGGAAACCGTGAACGCCATGGAGGCATCGCGGGCCTACGAGGCAAACGTCATGGCGGCGGAGGCCACCAAGGCGATGCTCGCAGCCTCGCTGCGCATCCTCGCGTAAGACAGGGCGGCAACCAAGGATTTGAAGGAGTTGGGCAGGTCCAACCGATGAAACGATGTGCGGAATCTTCTTTGAGCGACGCAGGTTTGGGGATTCTTCCTCGCGCCGCTCGTAGGATGGTCCGAACATCGGTCCGGCCGGCGCGGGCCGAGGAGGTTTGATGTGACGGATCCTCTGGGACTCATTCAATCGACGGGCGCTTCGCAGCCGATCCACCGGCCCAGTCCGCCGCTGCCCGGAGCAGAGGATGGCGGCCCGGGCTCGTTCAAGGACATGCTGCTCGATCAGCTGCGCGAGGTGAATCGACTCGAACAGGAAACGACGCAGGCACTGGAAGATTTCACGACCGGCAAGCGCACTGACTTCGACGCCGTGTTCACCGCCCAGCGGAAGGCGGACACGGCGTTCCAGATGCTCCTGCAGGTTCGCAACAAGGTCATGGACGCGTACAACGAGGTGAAACAGATCCGCGTGTAATCCACGCTGCATTCGGGGGCCGCCGGCGTCAGGAGGATGCTGCGACCGAACCGAACGAATCGCACCGCCGGAATCGGCTGCGATGAACCACTTCGAACGACGCCGGCTGAGGCATGGAGGCCTACACGGTGGATAAGTTTCGTCAGTCATTCGATTTCGTCCGGGGTCGGCTCGCCGATCTCAAGCCATTGCACAAGGTGCTCGTTGGCTCGGGACTGCTCATCTTCCTGATGGGCATGTTCATCGTCGCGCAGTACTCCAGCAAGTCGAACATGCAGCTCGTCGAAGTCTCGCCGGACTCCCGCAATGCGGTCCTGGCTCAATTCGCCACCAGGGGCATTGCGGCAACGCCGGTGGGGAACAACTTCCTCGTGCCCAAGTCCAAGCAGATGGACGCGCTGGCGATCGTCGGCGAAGTGGACAAGAGCGCCGGCGGAACCTCGGCTCTGCTCGGGTTGATCAAGGACCAGCCCTGGTACGCCAATCGCCACCAGAACAAGCAGCAGTACTACGCCGCTTTGAACAAGGTGCTCAGTGAAGTCATCACGCGCTGGACCTACGTTCAGAAAGCCGAGGTCTTCCTCACCGCGCCCGAGGACGGCCCGGGCGGCATCGGGCGGCAGGCCGAGAAGCCTCGGGCGTCGGTGTCCGTCAGCCCCAACGGAGTAAGCCTGACACCCGAACAGGTCGAAGGCATCGCGATGTTCGTCAGCGGGACCGTGACCGGGCTTGAACCCGGAAACGTCACGGTCATCAACTCCCGCACCGGGAACCCGATGCGCACCCCCGACGACGAGCAGCGAGCCAGCGGCGCCTACATGGAACTCCAGAGCCGGATCGACAGTTACTGGCGGGCCAAGATCGAGGACAACCTCCGCCACATTCCCGCCGTCATCGTCCAGGTCAACGCCACCGTCGATGCCTCGCGCGAAAAGAGCAGCGACGTCTCGTACAAGAAGGAAGGCGAGGGCACGGTCAGTCCCCTGATCTCCGAAACCGAGACCAAGACGCAATCGACCGAAGCGAGCAGCGGCGGTGTCGCCGGCGTGCAGCCCAACACCGGGCAGGGCCTCACCGTCGGCAATGCCTCGTCCCCATCGAACACCAGTTCCGAATCGTCCAGCGAGTTCGCACCCAAAACCGGCGTGCGCGAGACGATGCGTGAAGATCCCAAGGGGTACGCCCGCAAGATCAACGCCACCGTGAAGATTCCGCGCAGCTACTTCGAACGGGTCTGGCAGTTGCGCAACAAGGACGCCACCACGCCGCCCGATGAAGCCGCGATCAAGACCATCGAAACCGAGGAGATCGCCAAGATCACGCAGGAAGTCAGCGCGCTGATCGACACTGAGGCCCAGAACGCGGTCGACGGCACGCCGTCCTACGTCGGCACCGTGGTGGTGAACACCTACACCGATCTGGATCCCATCGCGGCCCTTACCCCGGAAGCAAAGGCCGGCACCGGCTTCATGGGCATGCCCGGCGAGTTCGTGAATCTGCCCTGGGGCTCGGTCGGCATGGCGCTGCTCGCCGCCCTGAGCCTGTTCATGATGTTCCGCCTCGTGCGGAGCTCGTCCGCGTCGCGCGAGCTGCCCTCGGCTGAAGAACTCCTCGGCATCCCTCCGTCACTGACGACCTCCATCGATGAGCTGATCGGCGAGGCGGACGAATCCGATCCTGCAATCGATGCGGTCGAACTGGACGATGAAGAACTGCGGACCCGGACCATCATGCAGCAGATCGGGGATCTGGTCGGCAATGACCCCACCGACGCCACACGGGTCGTCAACCGCTGGATCTCTTCTGAGGAATAACCGTGGCGATGAAAGCCGGACAGAAACTCCCCGAATCGATCAGCGAACTCGACGGCACCACCAAGGCGGCCGTCCTGCTCGTCAGCGTCGATCAGGAAACCGCGTCCGCCATTCTCAAAGGGCTTGACGAGGCGCTCGTCAACGACGTGGTGCGCGAACTGGCCTCGCTCGGTCCCGTGCCGCGCGCCCTGCGCAACTCGGTCATCGAAGAGTTCTACACGACGATTCTCGCAAGCAAGTACGCCAACGAGGGCGGCCTCGAATACGCCCGAACGCTCCTCACGCGCTCCGTCGATCCAAAGATGGCCGACAAAATCATGTCCGGCATCCAGACGCACGTGCAGAAGACGCCCTTCAACTTTCTGCAGAAAGCCGAGTCGGAGAACCTCCTCACCTTCATTCAGGATGAGCATCCGCAGACGATCGCGCTGATCATCAGCCACCTCGCGCATCACAAGGCCGCGGAGATCCTCATCGGCCTGCCGGCCCAGAAGCAGATCGAAGTCGTCAAGCGCATCGCCAACATGGATCAGACCAATCCCGAGGTCATCCGCACCGTAGAACGGGCGCTCGAATCGCGGCTCTCGAACATGCTCATGCAGTCGATGGAAAAGGCGGGCGGCGTCGACACCGTGGCCGAAATCCTCAACCTGGCCGACCGGTCGACGGAGAAGTCGATCATGGAGGGCCTCGAGTCGGAAGACCCCGATCTCGTCGAGCAGATCCGCCGCCTGATGTTCGTCTTCGACGACATCATTCACGTCGACGGCAAGGGCATCCAGGCGGTGCTCAAGGAGATCGACAACGACGAACTCGCCCTGGCGCTCAAGACCGCGAGCAAAGAACTGCAGGAGAAGATCTTCGGCAACATGTCGGAACGAGCCGCGGAACTCATCAAGGAAGACATGCAGTACATGGGACCGGTGCGCGTCAGCGATGTCGAGGCCGCTCAGCAACGGATCGTCGATATCGTGCGGCGACTCGAAGACGCCGGAGAGATCATCATCGCCGGTCGCGGCGGCGAAAAGGACCTGATCGTTTGAGAACCTCATGGCACTGATTCGAAGCAAGCAGGCGGCCGCTCTCGTTCGCGAAGCCGTGGTCCTCGACCTCGGCGATCTGGCGCGTCAAGGCGAAGCGATCAAGGCGCGGGCCGTGGCCCAGGCCGACCAGATCCTCAAGAAAGCGCAGGACGAGGCCAAGCAGGCCACCCAATCCGCCGCCAAGCGGGGCCACGATGAGGGCCTGCAGCGCGGACTCGCCGAGGGCCGCAAGCAGGGCCTCGAAGCCGGCCGCAAACAGGCCCTTGAGGAGCGAAAGGCTGAACTCGAACGCCTCCAGGCGGAATGGACCGAGTCGCTCGAAAGCTTCGTCGAAGCGCGCAAGGGGCTGCTGATCGAAGCCAGAATCGACGTGCTGCGACTGGCGCTGGCCATCGCCGAGCGCGTGGTCTTCCGCACCATCGAACTTGATCCCACCGTGATCGAAGATCAAATGGCTGAAGCCATCAGCCTGCTGGCGAAACGATCCGCGGTGATCATCAGGATCAATCCCGGCGACATGGTGCACGCGCAGGAAGTGCTTCCCGCGCTCGTCGAGAAGATGCAGCAATGTGAGCATGCGACGCTGGTCGCGGATGATTCGCTCACCCCCGGAGGGTGCATTCTCCAGGCGGGCACGACGACGATCGACGCCACAATCGAGACCCAGATGGATCGCATCGTTGCAGCGCTGTTGCCCCACGACGCGGGCCTGCACGCCGAACCAGCGCCCGACCTGCCATCGCCCGAGCAAGAGCCGCCGGAGTCGTCACCATGAGCGTGCTTGCGCCGGCGTGGTACATGCTCGACCGCATGCAGCCGCGCCAGATCAGCAGTCGAGTCACCAGCGTGCGCGGACAAACCGTCGTCACGCAACCGCTCTCGCTGCCGGTCGGCTCACTCGTGCGCATCGAGAGCAATCGGCGCGAAACAGCGCCGACGTTCGGCGAGGTCATCGCCGCCGATCAGGCCGGCACGATCATCATGCTCTTCTCGACTGCCACCGGACTCGGTCCGGGCGACCGCATTTTCGCCGTGCAGACCGCTCCCACCGCTTCATTAAGCCTCAGCATGCTCGGACGCGTCCTCGATGGACTGGGGCGCCCCATCGACGGCCTCGGTCCATTGCGCGATGTCGAACTGCGACCGATCTCCCCAAGTCCCATGTCCTCACTCAGCCGCGAACCGATCTGCCATCCGCTCGCCACCGGCGTGAGAGCCATCGACGGCATGCTCACGGCCGGAAAGGGACAACGACTGGGGGTCTTTGCCGGCCCGGGTGTCGGAAAATCCACGCTGCTGGGCTCCATCGCCCGCAACACCCAGGCGGATGTCAGCATCATCGCGCTTATCGGCGAGCGCGGCCGCGAAGTGCGCGAGTTCATCGAACGCACGCTGGGTCCCGAAGGTCTCGCGCGGAGTGTCGTGTTCGTCTCCACCGGCGATGAATCTCCGCTGATCCGCATTCGCGCCGCGATGATCGCCACGGCCGCCGCTGAACTCTTTCGCGACAACGGCGCGGATGTCGTGCTCATCATGGACTCGATCACGCGCCTGTGTCAGGCGCAGCGCCAGATCGGCCTGGCAGCCGGCGAACCGCCCACGACCAAGGGCTACACGCCCAGTGTGTTCTCGCTCCTGCCGTCACTGCTCGAACGGGCCGGGGCGGTGCAGGATTCCGGCTCGATCACCGGGTTCTACGCGGTGCTCGTCGAAGGCGATGACATGACCGAGCCCATCTCAGACGCAGCTCGCGGCATCCTCGATGGCCATATCTCGCTGACGCGCAAACTGGCGAACCGAGGTCACTACCCTGCGATTGACATCCTCGATTCAGTCAGTCGCGTCGCCGATTCCGTCAGCGGCTCAAACCACATCCAGGCTCGACGTATGATTTCACGACTCATGGCGATCTACGCTGAAGTCGAAGACCTCATCAACATTGGTGCATACGTGCGCGGCTCAAACCCCGAGTGCGATGTGGCCATTGATCTCAAGCCGCGCATCGACGCGATCCTGCAGCAATCCTCATCCGAAGCATCGCCGTTGGAGAGCACCGTAAGCGCCATGACGGCTCTGGCGCTCGATGCGGGGCACGCGCTCTCGCAGCGAAAGCCTCAACAAACTCGTTAGTCGCTGATCAGAATGCCAGAAGATGCCGCGATTCCGATTCAATCTCGAACCGCTCCTCAAGCACCGCAAGCGCATCGAAGGTGAAAAGCAGCGGGCGCTGGCCGTTCTCGAACGGCGGAGAATCGAAATCGAGAACCACATTCGCGAAATGCAGCAGCGCATCACCGACAACAAGGCCGAAATCGGGCGCGGACTGCGGGGCACGGTCGATACCTCCGCGATCCGCAGTCAGGCGGCGATGTCGATGCAACTGGACGCCCAGACGCGCCGACTCGTTCTGGTCCTGGCTGAGATCTACCGCCGCACCGAACGCGCGAGAGTCGAACTGCTTGAGGCCCGAACGCGCGCCAAGGCAATTGAACGCCTTCGCGATCGCCGATACGAAGACTGGAAACGAGCACTCAACAAGCGCGAGGCGTCCATCATTGACGACCTCACGACCGTGCGCGCCGCCTGGAGTATGGAATCATGAAGAAAGCACTCTGGCCCGCGATCTCGATCCTGGCCATCGCCCATCTGATCACGCTGCTTGGCTTCGTCGGCTTCCTCAGCCTCACCGACCGGCTCAGTCGCGACCGGCTCGACGAGATTCGCTCCATTCTTGCCACAACGCTGACCGAGGAGCAGGCGCAGGCGGACGCCGCCCGGAAGGCCGAAGAACAGGCCGCAATCGAAGCCCAGAAGCTGGCCGAGCAGGACCTGGCCAACGCCGGCGCTGAGGCGCGAAACGAACGCTTTCGAACCATGGAGCAGGCGCAACAGGAAATCGTCGGCCGCGCTCGCCGCGATCTGGAGGCCATCAACCAACTCATCGCGCTGCGGCTGGCCGAAGTCGAACGGCGCGAGGCCGAGCTCGCCCTGCGCGAAAAAAACGTCCTCGACGCGATCGAGCGCGATCGCACGCTCGCCAAGGATGAACAGTTTCAAAAGACCGTCGCACTGCTTGCGGGCCTGAAGCCTGATGACCTCAAGGCCAAGGTGGATGTCTATCTGACGGATGAGCGATACGACTTCGTCGTCGATCTCCTCGAGGCACTTCCCGCCCGGACCGCATCCAAGCTTCTCTCGCTCTACGCCGATGACACGGACAACCGGCTGGCAGCGAATTTGCTCCTCCGTCTGAGAGACCGCGGCACAGGCGCCGACGCTCCGAGGACTGAGGATGGGCGACTCACTTCCAATCAGCAGCCGTGATTTCGCGAGCAGCCTGTCGGCGCCCGATTCGTCCATGACTTTCGAGGCCGTAGCCGCTCCTGATCTAACTTCTGAAAACACAACGAGTTTTGGCGATTTGCTCGCCGATGCGTCCCGCGACTGGGGATCACAGCCCAACGCGGCTACGGCCGGCAAGACTGCGCGCGGCGCCACGTCGAAGTCCAGCGCCGCGCCACAACAGGAATCTACCACCCGGCCAGGCGCCTCGGAGCGCACCTCCGCCGAATCCGCCAAACCAGCCATGGAGGCGCAGGAATTGCCGCCTGAACTCGGCAACGCCTCGCGCAAGTCTGACGCAAATC
Source organism: Planctomycetaceae bacterium (assembly GCA_040255465.1). GTDB lineage: Bacteria > Planctomycetota > Phycisphaerae > Phycisphaerales > UBA5793 > UBA5793. Next base: position 90,019 of record JBDZVA010000007.1, on the reverse strand, counting down.
CGACGCCAGGACCACAGCCTCAGCCAGATGGAATCGGCCCCGCACCCCGCAAAAAAGAAAACCTGACCAAGATCGATCCGCCATCGCTTCGGCCGGCCACGGAACCGGTTGACCCGCCGGTCGTGGAGCACGCGACTCCCAAGCCGGATCCCAAGTCGGGGCCGAGTACCCCGCCAGCACCTGAGCCATCGTCACCTCCCGCCGAGCCGAAAGAGGCCCCAGTTCCGCCCCCCGCACAGGCCGCGGCGCTTGCGTCGACGACCGCACCAGTTGTTGTCATTCCACCCACAGCTCCCGCTCCGCTTCGCGTGACAGTGCCGCAAGGCGTTGCAACATCAGAGCCGGCTGAGTCTGACGATGCCGCGCCATCCGGGGATGCCAAGCCGCGCGATGCATCTGCCTCAAACTCGCAATCAACGCAAAGCCGCTCACTGCAGCCCAACACTCAGCCCCAAACTCAGCCAAACACATCGTTGCCTGCGCCGCCCGCGAGCGCCCCTCCCGCGCACGACACGTCGGCGCCCGCCACTCCTTCGACAGCGCCATCCACGCCGTCAACGAATGGCACGGTATTCCTGGATCTCCAACCGCACGCCCAGTCGAATGGGCCCAGCGGAAGCGGCGGCCCCCAACCGGCAACGACATCGAGCCACGGCGTTCCTGTCCCCACCGCTCCCGAGGCCAAGGCCGAGACGTTCAGTCCGCAAGTCGTGCGCGGCGCGCTGGCGATGACGCGCTCCGCCGGCGGAGCCATGACGATGCGCCTCGAACCCGAATCGCTCGGGGCCCTTCGCATTCAAATGCAGATGAGCCAGGGGCGCGTCACCGTGCAGTTTCATGCCGAGACCGCCGAGGCACGCGTTTTGCTCAATCAACACGTCCAAACCCTGCGCCATGCGATGGAGTCACACGGCTTGAAACTCGACGGCGTCCAGATTCACACGCTCAGTCGGCCAGGCGCCACCTCCTCGGGCGGCCAGGAGCACTCGCAGTCGCAGTCCCAATCGGGCGGCGACAACACGCCGCGCCAGGATGCCGGCGGACAGCAGAGTCGCGGACACGCCGACACCTCCGAGCGTCAGGCGCAATACCGCCAGGCTGCCCGCCAGTTCATGAACCAGGGCCAGCGAAACTCGTCCTGGCAGCAGCAGTGGAACAACGCCAACTCAACGACCAACGCCCAATCGCCGTCCCTCGCAGGCCGGACCTGAGCCAAGGAGCACCACGATGGAAATCTCACCCACTCAGCAATCCAATGGCGGCATTCCCTCGCGCAATCGCTTCGAAGACCTCACGAGCGAGGACTTCATGAAGATCATGTTTACGGAACTCTCAAACCAGGATCCGCTTGAGCCGCAGGATACGCAGGCGCTGCTTAACCAGATCAATACGGTGCGCAGCATCGAGTCGAACGTGCAACTCATGACGCAGCTCACGGAGCTCGTGTCGCAGAATCAGTTCGCCATGGCCGGCACGCTGGTGGGCAAGACCATCACGGGGCTCGATGAATCCTTCCTCCCTGTGCAGGGTCGAGTGAAATCCGCGGCCGTCGAAGGCAACCAGATCATGCTCACGCTTGCCAGCGGCGAGCGCGTGCCGATGGACAACATCGAGAGCATCCTGGAATCGGAGCCGAACCAGGGCTGATTCGGTCGGAAACGAAACACTTGGAAACGAACGCGTGAGCGGTCAATCTGACATCCTCAGACACCTGGAGCCGGTGACGCCGCCGACGGCGAGCACTCGCGTGACGAGTTCGCCTCGACGAAACCTTGAAGAGGCCGATTTCCGCACGCTCATCGCCTCTGCCCAGGATGACATCACGCGCACCAATCGGCCCGTGGAGGTGCCCGGCGATATCTCGCTGACGCCCGAGCAGCTCTCGCGCCTCGAACGAGCGGCCGATGCCGCACTGGCGCACGACAGCAAGACCGCACTGGTCATGCTCGATGGCCGACCGTTGCTGCTCGATGTGCAGACGAGGGAAGTCCGCGAGGAAGTGCGGCCTGACGCCAAGTCCGACCGCATCATCACCGACATCGACACGGTCATCGTTTCGCGGGAAGAAACCGCCGCCGAGGGTCAACCGACCCACAGCCTGATGCTCCGGCGCTTGTCCGGCGCAGTGACGTCGTCCACGGTATCCGGATTGATCAATCGCGGGGAGCGCGGCTCCTCACCACTTGAGACACACGACCTGGGGGCATGAGGCCGAACGATTCGGCGCCACCCCCTGCGGAGGAATAGAAACATGGCATCAACAACCGCGCTGCTCACCGGGTTTTCGGGCATTCTCGCCAACAGCAAGATGCTCGACGTCATCGGCAACAACATCGCCAACGTGAATACCGAGGGATTCAAGTCCAACCGACTGACCTTCGCACCCACCTTCAGCCGGACGCTTGGCATCGGCACCGCGCCGACCGCCCAGACCGGCGGCTCAAATCCAAGCCAGATCGGCCTGGGCGTCAGCGTGGCCGGCACGCAGCGCAACATGAACAACGGCTCGATCAGCGTCACGGGCGTGAACACCGATCTGGCCATCGAAGGCCAGGGTCTGTTCATCGTCCAACAGGGCACTGACACCTACTACACCCGCGCCGGCTCATTCCAGCTCAACGCCCAGAACGAACTCGTCACCTCGGCGGGCGCGCGAGTGCAGGGCTTCGGCGTGGACAGTCAGTTCAACGTGCAGACGGGCACACTCCAGGATCTCACGATTCCAGTGGGCAACCTCACCATCGCCGAGGCCACGCGAAACGTGTCGTTCAGCGGCAACCTCAACGCCGCCGGCGATGTCGGCACCTCTGGCTCGCTGACCACCTTCGACCCCCTGCTCGCGCTGGGCACCGCGGTTCCGCCGCCGGCGAATCCGCCCTTCTCCGATTCCACCACTCGCCTTGTCGATATCGATGATGGCTCGGGCAGTCCCATGTTCGTCAACGGCCAGAGTATCCTGCTCTCCGGCGCCGAAAAGAACGGCGCCCGCCTTCCCGATGCGACGTTGCCCATCGACAACACCACCACCATCGCCGACTACATGGCGTTTCTCGAACAGTCGCTGGGCATCGACACGACAGTGCCCGGTCAGCCCGGCGGCGTCACCATCGACGATACAACGGGCGTCATCACCATCGAAGGCAACATGGGCACCGCCAACGAACTGAATGTCGAAAGTGGCGACATGTCGCTGCTCGATTCAGTCGGCACGACGCTCAGTCAGCCCTTTACCACAACCGACGCCGGGGACGGAGCCGGTGAATCGGTCCGCACCTCCTTCCTCGTCTTCGATTCGCTGGGCACCCCGTTGCAGGTGGATCTGACCATGGTCCTCGAATCGAAGGACTCGACGGGCACGACCTGGCGCTACTACGCCGAGTCCGAAGACAACGTCGGTGGCGACATCCGGCTCGGAACCGGGACCGTCAGCTTCGGCACGGACGGCCAGGTCCTTCCTCCCACGGGCGTGTCCATCACCATTGATCGATCCAACACCGGCGCCGCCACGCCGCTGGCGATGTCGCTTTCGTTCGACTCCAACGGCAACTCCGTGACGGCGTTCAGCGATACGAGCACCAACATGGCCGCAGTGTTCCAGGACGGTTCGCCGATCGGCACCCTGGTCGACTACAACATCGCCGAAGACGGCGTGGTCGTCGGCGCCTTCAGCAATGGCCTCATTCGCGACCTTGGCCAGGTCGCGCTGGCCACCTTCAGCAACCCGGGCGGCCTCGTCGACAAGGGCGGCAACCTCTTTGCGACCGGTCCCAACTCCGGCTCGCCCGTGGTCGCCTCGCCGCTCACCTTTGGCTCCGGCCGGGTCATCAGCAGCGCGCTGGAACTGTCCAACGTCGATCTCAGCGCGCAGTTCATCAACCTCATCCTCGCCTCGACGGGCTACTCCGCGTCCACGCGCATCATTACCACCGCCAACGACCTGATGCAGCAGTTGCTCCTGCTCGGCCGATAACACTCAATGATGAGATTCCAGAGGGTCGGCCATGATCGTGCTCACGAGGCTCAATAACAAGCCTTTCGTCCTCAACGCGGAACTCATTCGCACCATCGAAGAGAACCCCGATACCACGATTCTGCTCACCACGGGCGATCACATCATCGTGCGCGAGCCGATGGAAGAAGTGGTCGAGCGCGCCATTGAGTACGGCCGGCGCCTGCGCTCGCCGTTTCCCGCCCTGGACTGACGCGCCGCCACTTCACGCGCCGACCTCCGGGCGGGCCATCTCGGGTATGGGACTCAAGTCTCCTCCCGCCTCAGACGATACAACCCGCATGATCGCATTGCGCGGTCGGTATGTCGTTGAGGAGGCGCAGAGGTGGATATTGCAACAATCTTCGGCCTCATTGTGGGCTGGACGCTCACGATCCTCGCGGTTGTCGTGGGCGGCAATGCCCTCGCGGCCTACATCGACGTGCCCTCGATCATCCTCGTCGTGTTCGGCGGCTTCTGCGCCGTCATCACCTCGTTCCCGCTCTCGGCGCTGAAGGGCATGCCCAAGGTCGTGCTCAAGACCCTCTTCGCCAAGTCGCAGGACGCAGGCGCGCTGATCAAGAAACTCGTGAGTTATGCGGAAATCGCCCGGCGCGATGGCATTCTGAGCCTCGAGAGCATGACCAGCGAAATGGGCGACCCCTTCATTGTCCGCGCCATCGGCATGGCTGTGGACGGCACTGACCCCGAGCTGATCGAGTCAATCCTCGAATCCGAAGTCGAAAACGAGGCGGCGCGCCACCTGAAGGGAAAGGCCCTGCTCGACGCCTACGGAAAGTACGCCCCGGCATTCGGCATGATCGGCACGCTGCTGGGACTCGTCGCCATGCTGCAGAACATGGACGACCCGTCCAAGATCGGACCCGGCATGGCCGTCGCCTTGCTCACGACGCTCTACGGCGCCCTGATCTCAAACCTCGTGTGCATTCCCCTGGCCGACAAACTCGCCGTCCGCGCCGGTGAGGAGACCTTCATCAAGCAGATCATCATTCGCGGCGTCATGAGCATCCAGCAGGGCGACAACCCGCGCATCGTCGAACAGAAACTGCTCACCTTCATCCCGCCGTCGAGTCGACCCGTCGCCGACGAGCATCGGAAGGCGGCGTAGAGGAAAGCCATGGGCAAGTGCAAGTGCAAACCAACGCCATGCCCCGAGGGGGTGCCCGGCTGGATTGTGACCTACGGCGACATGATGTCGCTGCTGCTGTGCTTCTTCATCCTCCTGGCCGCATTCTCCGAACTCAAGCGCGACGAAGAGTACACCGTCGTGGCGCACAGCGTCATGCAGGCGTTTGGCTTCACGCAGGGCAGCGGCGGCGCAATCCCCACCGACCAGGCCTCCATGCAGACCGTCGTGACCATGCTCAGCAACGCCGCCAGCGCCCATGATCCCAAATTCGCCATTAGCCAGAGCGACGTCGAAGGCGTGCAGGGCAAGCACACAACCGTCAAGACCGTTCGCGAAGGGCTCATCTTCACCATCGGCGGATCGAGCACCTTTGACCGCGAGTCAGCCGTACTCAAGGACTCGGTCAAGGACGAACTGCGCTCCATCGCCAAGCTGATCGACGGGCGCAACAACCGCATTTTCATCCGCGGCCACACCGACACCAAGCGGCTCTCTCCCTCGGCTCCATGGAAAAACCTGTACGAACTCGGCTTCGCCCGTGCCGAGGCCGTCATGCTCTTCCTGACCGATGAGGTCGGGATGCGGCCTGAACTCTTCCGCGTTGAGTCGTGTGGCGACAACGAGCCGATCAACGCCCGGGCTCGAAGCAACGAAGCGTCACAGGTCAATCGACGCGTCGAAATCATCCTGAGCGAGAGCGTCATCGAAGATTTCAACCCGGACAGCGATTTCACTGATCCATCGAATGCACGAGGAGGCTGAGCATGGCCGACGCCAAGAAAGAGAAGCAGGCACCCGCCACGGAGGAGACTCCGGCCAAGAAGTCACCCCTCAAGGTGATCATTCTCGTTGCCGTGATCATGATCATCGAAGCGGGGGTGCTCATTGGCGTGGCGATGGTGACGGGAACACCCGCCGTCAAGGCCGACAGCGGATTCCTCAGCGAGCAGGAGGCCGCACTCAACCGCGTGGTCGAGGTGCCGATTGTCCGCGATCGCTTCCCCAACAGCAAGCAGGGCGTGCTCTACCTGTACGACACTCAGATCACCGCCCGCGTGAAGGCCCGCAACCAGAAGCAGATCGCCGATTTCGTCGAGGGAAACCAGGCGCTGATCAAGACGACGATCTCCGCACTGTGGCGCAACGCCGAACCGCGTCACTTCGATGAGCCGCTGCTAAGCACGCTGACCCGCCAGGCCTCGGAAGCGCTCAAAGAGATCATGCCCAAGGATCCCACCACCGGCGAGAGTCTGATCGACGAAGTGCTGCTCGAAGGCGTGACGCCCTACCGCGCGGGAATCTGAAGCGAACACCCGGCTGACGAACGCCGGCCGGCCGAGGTGAACCCGTTCTGAGATCGGCCCGACGGCACTTTTTGCGCGGTCGGCTGATCTTGCAGTGTCCGCGCGGAATCTACCGATAACCGTGTGACCCTCGCCCACCAAAAGGCAGGGCAAGCGACTCTCAATGACCCACGATCGATTCATCACGAGAAGCCCCGACGCCCCCGAGCCCTCCGCCGGCGGCGAACCGACGCCCGAGCCCGCCGCGCCGGATCCGCAGGAAGCGCTCGAAAGCGCCCGCGAAACCGTCGAAGAAATCGCGCACGAGGCGGACTCAGCCGCACCCGCGCAAGACCGCTCGGCCCTGGATCTTCCCGAGTTCAGCACCAACGCCGCCGAACACCCCGTCAGCGGCATCGACCTGCTCTCCAAGGTCAACCTCAACGTGCGCATCGAACTCGGACGCACCAAAATGCTCGTCGAAGATGTGCTCCGGCTCAACCAGGGCAGTGTCGTCGAACTCGACAAACTCGCCGGCGACCCCGTCGACGTCTACGTCAACGACCGGCACGTGGCGTGCGGTGAAGTGCTCGTACTCAATGACACATTCTGCGTTCGCATCAGCGAGATCTTCTCGCGCGGCGACGAAGGCGGGGACAACTAGCAACCGCCGCGCCGGTTCCTGACAGGGCCGGCCGGACAATCTTGATCACCCTGTTCGGCGGAGCCGAGCAGCGCGGCCGCAAGGTCGCACAACGCCAGGATGGCGAAGCATGATTCGATCGACAACCACCTCATCTGCCTTCCGCATCTTCTGCCTGGGTGCCTGTCTGCTCGGCGCCCCGGCGACTTCGATCGCCAGCCCTGAAGACGCCCCCTCCATTCAATCAAACAACTCACCGCCCGCCGAGCCCGACGTCTACAGCGGCCCCGATGGCGGCGCCTCCACTGAAATCCAATCATCCGCGCAAGAACAGATCGCGGCCAAGCCGCTCCCGCCCCGTTCCACACAGCCGGGCTCAACGGTCTCGACCGGCGACCGGACCTCGTTCCACATGCCCGACGGGGCCTGGCGGACCATTGGAGCGCTGGGTGTCGTCGTCGGGCTGATCGTCCTGCTTCGCACCGTGATGACGCGCTTCAGCGGGCCCCTCGGCCGAGCCCGCGCGCCGGCAGGCATCGTCGAGGTGCTCGGCCGCTTCCCCCTGGCGCGCAGCCAGACGCTGCTGCTCCTTAAAGTAGATCGCCGCATCCTGCTCCTCGCCCAGACTCCGCAGGGGCTGACGACCCTCTCCGAGATGTCAGATGCCGAGCAGGTCGCATCGCTCGTCCAGCGCATCCGCAACGACCGCGGCGACTCCTTCTCCAAACAGTTCGAACGACTCATCACTCCAGTCGGTTCCGCCGCAGAGCCCGCCGAGCCAACCCCCGTGGTCATCGACCTGACCAAGTCCCGTAAGGCCTCCGCCGCGCAGCGCGTCGCGAGCATGCTCGCCGATGGAGGTCGCCGGTGAAGCGATCCGCCTGGTCCATCCTCGTTGCGTTGCTCGTTGCCCTGGTCTGCGGCGCCCCCGCGCTGGCGCAGAGCGCCCCCACCGAACTGCTCGCCGATCCCGCCGCAAACCTCAACCCGGTGAGCGCGCTGCAAAGCGCCAGTGAAGCCATTCCGGGATTCGAAGGCGGCCTGAGCGGCGCGATCAATGTCCTCATTCTGCTCACAGTCCTCACGATCGCGCCGTCGATCCTGATGATGTGCACATGCTTCACGCGCTTCGTCGTCGTGCTCAGTCTCGTGCGCCAGGCCATCGGCACCGCCCAGCTCCCGCCGAGCCAGGTCATCGTCGGCCTGAGCCTGTTCATGACCGTGCTCGTGATGGAGCCCACCTTCACCCGCATGTACAACGAGGCCTACGTGCCCTACAAGCAGGGCGATCCGAATGTCCAGAGCCAGCTCGACGTGTGGAACCGCGCCAAGGATCCGCTGCGCGATTTCATGTTCGCCCAGATCGACGCCGCCGGAAACTGGGACAGCGTGTACATGATCCTCGACTACCGCGGCATCGACACGTCCAAGCCTGAGAATCTGACCTACAACGACGTGGACATGCTCACGCTGGTGCCGGCGTTTATTCTGAGCGAACTCAAGGTGTCGTTCCTCATCGGCTTCCGCGTCTACCTGCCCTTCCTGATCATCGACATGGTCGTCTCCAGCCTGTTGATCTCGATGGGCATGCTCATGCTGCCGCCGGTGCTCATCTCACTGCCATTCAAACTGCTGCTGTTCGTCCTCGTGGACGGCTGGACATTGATGCTCGGCAACCTGCTGCACGGCACGGTCGCAAACACGGAGTCCTATTCAGCGCTCCTGCCCGCCGTGCATCCCCTGCTCGTCGCAGCCGGCCTCGCGTAGGGCCGCTGCGCGCTCGTTTCTGGAGGTGACCAATGGTCGACATGGGAGTGGATCTTGTTCGCGAGGCGCTGTCGCAGGCGTTGATGCTCGCCGCGCCGATTCTGCTCGCGGGTCTTGTCATCGGCCTGATTGTCTCCATCTTCCAGACCGTGACGCAGGTGCAGGAACAGACGCTGTCGTTTGTCCCCAAGATCGCCGGGATGATCATCGTCGGCATCGCGATCATCCCCTGGATCATCAACGTGATGATCGACTACGCCACCGCCATGTTCACCGGCCAATAGAAACTTCGCCTCCGCGCCCCGCCCATGCTTCAACCGTCGCGTCATGATCGACCTTCGCCCCCTTCATCCTCACATCGGCCCCTTCCTGATGGTGCTCTGTCGGGTGTCGGGGCTGTTCGTTTTTGCGCCGGTGCTGAGCAGTTCGCTGATCCCGGGGCGGATCAAGGCGCTGTTCGCCGTGGCCATCTCCTGCGCGGCGTACGCGGTGCTGTACCCGGCGATCAAGGTCCACAGCGCCGTGCCCATGCCGACCTCGCTCATCGAACTCGGCGCGCTCGTCGGTTTCGAACTGCTCGTCGGTGTGACGATCGGTTTCCTCGCCTCACTTCCCATGCTGTCCACCGAACTGGGCGGACTCATCGTCGGCCAGCAACTCGGGCTCGGCTTTGCGCGCGTTTACAACCCCGCAATGGAATCCGACGCGGATGTGATCGGGCAGATGCTCTTTTACATGGCTCTGTCGGTCTTCATTGGAGTCGGCGGACTCGAAATCATCTTCTCGATGCTGCTCAACACCTTCGGCAATGTCCCACCGGGCGAGTTCCGAATCTCGGGCGACTTCGTCGCCCTCAGCGCCGGGCTCGTCACCAGCGCCTTCGAAGTGGCGATCCGCATCGCCGCACCGGTGTTGTGCCTCATCTTCCTCGAGTCGTTTGCGCTGGGCTTTATGAACAAGACGGCGCCGGCATTCAACATTCTCTCGCTGGGTTTCCCCATTCGAATCATCCTGGGCACGGTGGCGCTGATCGCTTCGCTCGGGCCGATTCACGAGGGCGTGCTCGACTTCACCGGAGACGTGCTCAACCTGATGACGAATTTCTTCAGATCGCTTCATTGATGCCAAAGTGAGCCAAGCCACATGGCCGAACAGGACCTGGGCGAAAAAACCGAACCCGCCAGCCCCCGCCGCCGCAGAGAGGCCAAGGAGGAAGGCAGCATCGCGCGGTCGATGGATCTCACCGCCGCGCTCACGCTGCTCGGCGCCATCATCCTCCTCGTCTGGCTCACGCCCTACATGATGCGCGACCTTACGGTCTATGTCCGCGAGACTCTGGAAACGAGTTCATCAGACATCGGCGTCGTTGGGTACTCGGGGGGCGATGATCTCCAGCGGGCGCTCAAGATCCTCATCGCCGCAGCCGGCCCCTTTGTCGCGCTGATGTTTGTCGTGGGCTACCTCTCCGCCGTCTGGCAGGTCGGCCTGACGCTGACCGCCAAGCCGCTCACGCCCAAGTTGTCGAAACTCGACCCGATCACCGGGTTCAAGAAGTTTTTCAGCGCGCAGGCCGCCGGCCGCGCGGGAATGAGCTTCGGCAAGGTGCTCATCATCGGCCTGGTCTCGGTCATCTTCATCTCCCGCCGCTTCACCGAGATTCTCATGCTCCCGCGCTTCACCTTTGCCGAGGCGTTCTCCAAGTCCGGCTGGTATCTCATCGAACTGCTTCTCTGGCTCGCCGTGGCGCTCATCATTCTCGGCATCCTCGATTACGCCTTTCAGAAATGGCAGTGGGAAAGGCAGAACCGCATGAGCAAACACGAGGTCAAGGAAGAGATGCGAATGACCATGGGTGACCCGATGGTTAAGCAGCGACAGCGCAGCTTCGCCCGCAAGATTCTCAGCCAGCGCCTTCAGCAGAGCGTGCCCAAGGCCGACGTTGTCGTCACCAACCCCGAACACATTTCCATCGCGCTCAAGTGGGACCCCAAAACGATGAACGCGCCCAAAGTGCTTGCCAAGGGCACCGACTTCCTCGCCCTGCGCATTCGGCAGATCGCTCTGGCCAATCGCGTGCCCATCGTCGAGCGCAAGCCGCTCGCCCGGGCCATGTATCCCGTCGTTCATGTCGGGCAGGAGATACCTTCGAACTTCTTCCAGGCGGTTGCAGAAGTGCTCGCCTACGTCTATCGCCTCAACAAGAAGAAGGCAGGCTGATGATGACCCGGCGAATCGAACGGCGGCACATGACGGGCGGGCACCATGGCTGAGACGGCCCTGCGCAAGCCGAGCATGTGGTTCGACGGCGGCGGCGGTCGATGGAAGACCCTCGCCGTCCCCCTGATCTTCATCTGCATGATGGTCGTGCTGGTCGTTCCACTCCCGCCGAGCATGCTCGACGTGCTCATCGCGGCCAACATCAGCGCCGCGGCTGTCATCCTCCTCACCGTCGTGTACATGGAGCGGCCGCTTGAGTTCTCCGTCTTTCCCGCGCTGCTGCTGGGTACGACGCTCTATCGACTCTGCCTCAATGTGGCCACGACGCGTTTGATACTCTCAGCCAAGGTGAACTCGCCGACCGAGGCGGAGGGCGTGGCGGGCGAGGTCATTCGCGCGTTCGGCCAATTCGTGGCCGGCGATTCGCCGATCGTGGGCACCGTGATCTTCTGCATCCTCGTCATTGTGCAGTTTGTCGTCATCACCAAGGGCTCGACACGCATCTCTGAAGTCGCCGCCCGATTCACTCTCGACGCCATGCCCGGCAAGCAGATGGCCATCGACGCCGACCTCACCGCCGGCCTGATCACCGAAACCGAAGCGCGAGAACGGCGCGAATCGATCATGCGCGAAGCCGACTTCTACGGGGCCATGGATGGCGCCTCAAAGTTCGTGCGCGGCGATGCCATCGCCGGCATCATCATCACGCTCATCAACGTCCTGGGCGGCTTTGCCGTGGGCGCCGTCTACAAAGGCTGGACGCTGCGCGAGAGCCTCGCCGTCTTCACCAAACTGACCATCGGCGACGGCCTGGTCTCGCAGATCCCCGCCTTCATCATCGCCATCGCCGCCGGCCTCATCGTCGCGCGCAGCGGCGCCAAGCAGGATCTCGGCACCGACCTGACCAATCAACTCACCAGCAAGCCCCGGGCGCTGTACATCACCGCCGGCTTCCTCACGCTGATGTCCTTCACCGGCCTGCCCTTCATGCCCATGATCACCTGCGCCGCCGCGATCGCCGGCGTCGGCTACGTCGTCTCGCGCGGCGTGCTGGCGGTCCAGGCCGAACGGATGGCGACCGAGGCGAGCGAATCCGCCAAATCCGCGCCGGCCGGCCCGTCCCCCGACGATCTGCTCAAGGTCGATCTCCTCGAACTCGAAGTCGGCTACGGCCTCGTGCGACTCGTCAACGAGTCCGACGGCGGCAACCTCCTCGAACGCATCTCTCTCGTTCGAAGACAACTCGCCGCCGAACTCGGCCTCATCCTGCCCCCCGTGCGCATTCGCGACAATTCCCAACTCGAAGCCACTTCGTATCGCTTCAAGATTCGCGGCGCCCAGATTGCCGACGGCCAGACGTTCCCCGGATCATGGCTCGCGATGGATTCCGGTGTCGCCCAGGGACCGATCGACGGCGCCCCGACCAAGGAGCCCGCGTTCGGCCTCGATGCGTGGTGGATTCCCGAGCACCTCCGCGCCCGCGCCGAAGCGCAGGGCTACACCGTCGTCGACGCCACCAGTGTGCTCATCACGCACTTCACCGAAACGATCAAGCGCTACGCCGACGAACTGCTCACCCGGGAGGAAGTCAACAATCTGCTCTCCACCCTCAAGCAGAGAGCGCCGAAACTGGCCGAGGAAATCGTCCCCGACAAAGTCAAGCCCGGCGAACTTCAGAAAGTCCTCCAGGCGCTGCTCCGCGAACGCCTCCCCATTCGCGATCTCGAGACCATTCTCGAAACGCTCGGCGACTGGATCTCGCACACACGCGACACCGATGTGCTCGTCGAATACGTCCGCAACGGTTTGCGCCGGACCATCGCAGCCCAGTACACCACCTACGACGAAGAGAATCGGCCGCGACTGTACTGCATCACCATCGACCCGCGGCTGGAAGATCTCATCGCATCATTCGTCGAACGATCAGACGTGGGCACGACGATCACCATGCCGCCTTCCGTCTCGAACCGGATCATTCATTCGCTCGACACCTCGCTCAAGACGCTGATTCACTCGGGACGGCCGCCGGTAATCCTGACCTCGCCGCAGATTCGTGGCCCGTTGCGGCGGATCATCGAGCCGCACCTCCCGCAGGCGGCGGTACTCGGGTTCAACGAAGTGCCCCAGGGGCTCGAAGTCGAGTCACTTGCGCTCGTACAGCCTCCCGAGGCCAAGCAGAGTGCCGTGCCGGCTGCGTGAACGATCACTTGCGAAACACGAGGTGAATGTGGTATGATGGAGCAGAGTCGGAGGCGACTGGACACAGGCAGGAGGCCGACCGGAGCATTTGGCCTAGGAAGGGCAAGACGTTGAACCTTCGAACCTATCAGGCACATTCTCTCACTGAAGCGCTGACCCGCATCAAGACCGATCTCGGCGAAGATGCCGTCGTGCTGCACTCACGCACCTTCCGCCGCGGCGGGATGCTCGGCTTCGGCGGGCAGTTGATCTACGAGGTCACCGCCTCCATGCCCGCGCCGCGCCCGCGACCCACCGCTCGATCGGCCCCGCGAGCAGCCGCTTCTCGAAACAACACGACGGCATCGACCAAGGATACTGACGCCGCCCGCACCGCCGCCATGACCCTGGCCCTCGCAGAACAGGCGCGCCGTCGCCAGAAAGCGATTGAGTCCGTTCCGCCCGATTCCCAGAGCGCTGCCGCGCCCGTCCGGATCTCCCGACCCGGCGTCGAAGTTGAACTCTCGCGTCCCGTTCCCGGTTCAGCGCCCACTTTCACGCAGTCCGCGATTCCAACGCAGCAGTCAAACGGCGCAGCGCGCGCCCAGAAGACTAACCCCTCACCAGCGCCCGAGCCGGCGCCCGTCGCAAAGCGCTACGTCCTCTCGCCGCCGCCGTCCGACGCCCCGCCGAAACCCAAGCCGGCCCCGACTCCGCCTCGCGCCCCAAGGCCCAAGGCCGAGGACCTTCCACCCGAGACACCACTGCGAGCGAGGAAACGAGTGGCCCCCTCATCTCCTCCCCCGCCGGCAGCACCAGCCGCCTCGCCTCCCACCCGACCCCTTCGCCGCACCGAACCGGCGCTGCACGATGAACTCGCCACGCTCAAGCAGATGGTCAGCCAAGTCCTCCAGCGGCAGTCCGGCACTCTCCAGCCCGCCATGCCCGAGGCCCTCTTCAACGAGTATGTCAGCCTCATTCAAAACGAAGTGGCTCAGGAAATCGCCGACGAACTCTGCGACACCGTTCGCCGCGAACTGACGGACACCGAACTGACCGACGCGGCCTCCGTGCGAGCCAGTTTCCGCACCCACCTTGCCCAGTATGTCCCCATCGCTCCGGACTCGATGCTTGTCACACCCACCGACGGTCGGCCATTTACGATCGCCCTCGTCGGCCCCACAGGGGTCGGCAAGACCACCACGGTCGCCAAACTCGCCGCGGCCTTTAAACTCCGGCACAACAAGCGCGTCGGCCTGATCACCACCGACACCTACCGCATCGCCGCCGTCGATCAGCTCCGCACCTACGCCAACATCATCGGCCTGCCCCTCAAAGTGGCCCTTTCACCCGATGAAATGCACGAAGCCTGTCAATCGCTGGCGAACTGCGATGTCATTCTGATTGACACGGCCGGGCGTTCGCCCAACGATTCGGCTCGGCTCGACGAGATCAGGGACTTTGCCAAGGCTGCAAACCCGCATGAGATTCATCTCGTCCTTTCCAGCACCTGCAGCGAACAGGCTCTCATGCGAACCATCGAACGATTTTCGACGGTCCAGACCGACCGTGTCATCTTCACCAAGACGGATGAAGCCGTCAGCCTTGGCGTGCTCATCAACGTCATGCGCAAGGCAGGCAAGGAACTCTCGTTTATCACGACCGGACAGGAAGTTCCCGATCACATCGAAGCAGGCAGTCCCGATCGACTGGCCGCCCTCGTGCTCGGGGAGAAGGGATAAGGATGACCGTGGCAGACCAGGCCCAGCGCCTGCGCGACCTCGTCCGAAACGAGGCCGTTCCTACCGATTCGCCCGTCGATCCGCCGCCGGTCCTGCACCGGGCGGCTCGATCTGCATCCAGCGAATCGGTCGTCCCCCCCAAACCTGCCGCCAGGCCGGCCCCGCGCCAAACCTCCATCGATGAATCAACCCTTCAGGCAGGCCCCAAGGCGCATGTCATTGCCGTCGCCAGCGGCAAAGGTGGCGTCGGCAAGACCAACGTCGCCGTCAATCTCGCCGTCGTCCTCGCCCAGCTTGGCAAGAAAGTCGCGCTCGTCGATGTCGACATGGGACTGGCCAACGCTGATGTGATCTGCGGCGTCAAGGCGCCATATAACCTCGCCCACCTCATCGGGCCCCAGAAACGCAAACTCCGCGAGATCGCCGTCGACGGACCGGGCGGCTTCAAGCTCATTCCCGGCGCTAACGGCATCGGCGAGATGGCCGACCTTCCCGCGCCGATGCTCGAGCGACTCATCTCCCACCTCACGCAGATCGAGTCGCAGTGCGATTTCGTCATCCTCGACACCAGCGCCGGCATCAACTCCGCCGTCATTGCCTTCGCCGGCATGGCCGACACCGTCCTTGTCGTCACGACCCCCGAACCCACGGCCGTCACTGACGCCTACGGCCTCGTCAAGTCCGTCCTCAAGCGCATGCCGCTGGCCAACCTCTACCTGCTCGTCAACCAGGTCGAGAACGAACTCCAGGGCAAGGAAGTCCATCAGCGCATCGCCATGGTCGCTCGCCGTTTCCTCCAGCGCGAAGTCGGCTTCGCCGGCTCGGTTCCCTACGACAAAGGTGTTGGCCTGAGCGTGCTCAAGCGCGTCCCCTTCTGCATCGGCATGCCCGGCGCCCGCGCCTCTCTGGCGGTCGCCCATCTCGGAACCGCGCTGGTCCGCCGCACCGAGCGGGCTGATGCAGTGGCCGGCACACAGCGGCGCGGCTTCTTCGCACGCATCGGCCAGTGGCTCGGCCGCGCACGCCAGCCCAATGGCTGAGAATCTGCCGCTTTTTATTGATTCGACGGGTCGATCATCCGATATCCACGGATACCCAAGAGACCCATGTCGGACCAAGCAAGCCAGATCAGAGAGCCCGTTCCGCCCCCCGCGCGAGTCATCGCCGGGTGCTTTGCCATGTCCGCCTTCTCCATCGCCGTCATTTCAGGGATTTTCGCCGGAAATCCGGCCACAACCATCCTTTCCAAGGCCCTGGTTTGCCTCTTTGGAGCCTATCTGCTCGGCCTGATCGCCGGCGAAATCCTCGCCTTTGCCATCCGCGATCACCTCCGCCAATACGTCGCCGAGCACCCCATCCCGAATTCTGACATATCGCTTGATGACATGGTTGGTGAATTACGTGTGGATAAACTGTCCGAATCAAAACCAAACATTGCAGTAAATTCAGCCGATGCGTAGTTATTTTGGGCAAAGTTGGGTGAAAGCCTTGCAGTAGCCGTCGAATAACTTATACTTAGCCCCAAGCGGTCCAAGGACGGACCGGCTGCAACGGACTGTGGCCTGTGGTCAGGGAGACGACCCGATGACGAATGCAAAAGCGTCCTCGCGCAAGGTTTCGCGCCGAGTTTCCGTTTCGTCGCTCGACGAAATGCCCATCAACGAAGTATGGCTCGAGTACAAGAAGACGGGGACCGAAACCCTTCGCAATTGGCTCACCGAGCACTACCTCCACCTCGTGCGCTACAACGCGGAACGCCAGCACGCAAAGTTACCAGTCGAAGTCGACGTCAATGACCTCATTCAGGCCGGGTTCTTCGGCCTGCTCGACGCCATTGACGCCTTCGACCTCAACTATGGCGTCAAGTTCGAAACCTACTGCGCCCAGCGCATCCGCGGCGCCATCCTCGACGAACTCCGCTCGATGGACTGGGTGCCCCGGCTCGTCCGCTCGCGCACGAGCAAGGTTGAGACCGCCCGAAAGGCCCTCAAGGCACGCCTCGGCCGCAACCCCGACCATCAGGAACTCGCCAATCACATCGGTGCTGACGAAGAGGAGATGAAGAAGCTCATCAAGGACGGCCGGGCCGTCGGCGTCGTCAGCCTCAATCGCAAGTGCTTCGAGACCGACTCGAACAAGGACATCCGCGAGATCGACGTCCTTGAAGATGAGAACCAGGCCAACCCACTCTCCGAAACGCAGAAGGGTGACCTCAAGGATCTGATCACCAAGGGCCTCAGCCGCGCCGAACGACTCATCGTCGTCCTCTACTACTACGAGGAAATGACGATGAAGGAAATCGGCCAGACCCTCGACCTCTCCGAATCGCGCGTCTCACAGATGCACTCATCCATCCTCGCCCGCCTGCGAGCCCAGATGCTCCACCGCGAACGCGAGTTCTACGCTGGGTAATCGAGCGATCGCGCCTTACGAGATGAATCCAACAGCCGCCGGCGCAAGCCGGCGGTTTTCAATTGGATGGGTGGCACTGAACGCTCGTCGCTCTGGGCGAGAGTTCAGTGCGCTTCCGGCCATGAGGCCCAGCATCAAACTCCCCGGAGGGCCACGGTGGGCGTGCCTCTCGAAGTGAATCCAGAACCCTCAGTCACACCGCACAGTCCCTCGCTCCGTCGATACCATCATCCGTGCCCCGACCCGTCACCGCCTACATCGCGCTCGGCTCCAACCTCGGCGATCGCCGCGCCGCCATCACCGCCGCGATTGATCTGCTCAAACGCGATAAACACACCGAGGTCACGAAGACCAGCCCCCTGATCGAAACCGCCCCGGTCGGCGGCCCGCCCGGTCAGGGCCCCTTCCTCAACGCCGCGTGCGAACTCCACACCACCCGCCCGCCGCGCGACCTCCTCGACCTGCTCCTGCACAGCGAACACCAGCTTGGCCGCGAGCGACGGCAGCCCTGGGGCCCGCGCACCATCGACCTCGACCTGCTCCTCTACGCCGACGTCATCATCAACGAGCCCGGCCTGCACATCCCCCACCCACGGATGCACGAGCGGCTGTTCGTGCTCGAGCCGCTCGCGACCATCGCCCCGCACGTCGCGCACCCGATCATGCACAGCACGATTGCACAACTTCTCCACTTGGCCCGCCGCGCATCAGCCTGATCAGTCACATCGCGCGTACCATCGACCGCACCGTTCAAAAAACACGCCGAATTGCATGGATGCTGCTGTGACTCAAGCCCGCGCCAAGCCCGCCATTGGCACTGACAATCTCGACCAACCCCTCCTGCCCCACATCCGGCGAGATGTGGTCACCCTTCGCGCCCAGCACACGGTCGGCGAGTCCCTCGACGCACTTCGTCGCCAGGAGATCAAGCGCACCATCATCTACTTCTACGTGCTCGACAAGGACGATCGACTCGTCGGCGTCGTCCCCACGCGCCATCTTCTGCTCGCCAGTCCCGCCGACTCGGTGTCGGCGATCATGAACCCCAGTGTCGTCTCAATCCCTTCCTCTTCCAATCTATTGATGGCCTGCGAGTTCTTCGCGATGCACCGTTTCCTTGCGTGCCCCGTGGTGGATGAGCAAAACCGGCTGCTGGGCGTCGCCGACATCGACCTCTTCACCGACGAAGTCTTCTCCCTCGCCGAGCGCCGCGAAGCCGACGACCTCTTCCAGCTCATCGGTGTGCACGTCGCCCTTGGCCGGCGCGGCTCGCCATTGGCCTCCTTCAAGGACCGCTTCCCCTGGCTCTTGTGCAACATTGCAGGCGGCACGCTCTGCGCCCTCATCGCCAGCCTCTACGACGCACTGCTCAACCAGGTCATCACCTTGGCGCTGTTCATCCCCGTCGTCCTCGCCCTCTCCGAAAGCGTCAGTATCCAGTCGATGACGATCACCCTGCAGAGCCTGCACGGCGGACGACTGGACTGGAAACGCGCTGCGACCAGTCTCGGCCGCGAATTCATGGCCGCCGCACTCCTCGGCCTTGCCTGCGGCATGACGCTCTTTGCCATTTCCGCCATCTGGCGGCGCGAGTTGGTCGTCTCACTGGTCATCGCGCTGAGCATTTTCATTGCGATGATCACCTCATGCCTTGTCGGCGTCGCCCTGCCGATGATCATGCGCGCCCTCCGTCAGGACCCGCGCATCGCCTCAGGCCCCATCGTCCTCGCCACCGCCGACCTCGCCACGTTGCTCTTCTATCTCAACCTCGCCGGCGCATTCCTCTGATTCGCCGAACGGCACTGTGGCAGATGCTCAGGCTCCGGCAATGCGGACGACGCGATTGCGCCCCCTGCGCGAACACACCTGGCGACATGTTGAGCCGCATCAATGGCGTCGTGAAGCAAGCCGAGCGTTCGCTGGGCGACGAATGCTCTTGCCCGTTGCAACGCAACCGCGGGGTGCCATGCTTCATCGGCTCCCTGGCCTGAGCCGCGTCGAAGGCTGCGTGAAGCATGCCGAGCGTTCGCAAAGTCACGAGTGCCCTTGCCCGTTGCAACACAGTCGCGGGGTGCCAGGCTTCATCGGCTTTGCGTGAAGCATGACGAGCGGGCAACGCCTCTCAAATGCTCTGCTCTTTCGATGGCCCATCGCGCCAACGCATGCTTCGCCCGAAGCGGCTCGAAGCATGGCACCCCCAAACCGCCGGGCCCGCGCCGAGCCTTGTCCGGACCTACGCCCCAATCCAACTGCCTCTCTCCGCGTCCTCCGGCGCTTCGCCGCCCTGAGCGAGGCTCTGCGAGCCGAAGGGTCGCGATCTCTGCGGTAAGTTGCCTTTCTCCTACCTTTCCACCCAATCCCATGCCTTTCTTCGTGCCTTCTCTTCGTGTCTTCGTGACTTCGTGGTGAAAAACTTCGCCTCCCGCACACACGCGCACCATCCAAACTGCATCCCGTGCGCGGCTTTCTCGAAAACGCAAAAAAGTTGACCAAAACTCCAAATCACCCCCCTCAGAAAAATGAAAATCGACGAAAATTCCTGATTCGTCCCGCACAGAGGCGCTCATTTACACGGAAGCGCTCGCAAGCGCGCACCAGCGCTCAAAAATCGCGCACAGGAGCGCTCCGGCGCGCATGAAAAGTTCCCAACCCGGTGCATCTCCGTGTTGGCACGCATTTTGCGTTGCACATTTTTCAGAATCGCGCCTGCCGCCGCGCCGCCCGCGAAAAAACTTGGCCCGCCGTCGCGCAGCACAATGAAGCGAGTCGCGATTCTGATGCTCCAGCGGTTGGCGTCGCGCACACCGGCGCACGCGAATGGCTATAGGTAGACATGCTTTTCAATCGCCCACAACTTGACACCGCCACCGACGCTCCAACCAGACCGACGCGCCAGCGAAGACGAATTCCCTTTCGAACTCAAACTCGTCGCTCGCGCATCAGTCTAGGTCAGCCCATTACCCCAACGGGTGCCTGATGCCTGACTGTTGCTCAATCTTCCGGCGCGTTCTTCGCCACGCGGCTGCGGAACTCGTCCGTCAGCCGGCGGCACACCGGGCCGATCGCGCCGTTGCCGATAATCGTGTCATCGATCTGCGAGACGGCGATGATCTCCGCAGCCGTGCCCGTCAGGAAGACTTCATCCGCGGCCTTGAGTTCGTCGAGACGAAACAGCCGCTCGGCGCAACTGATCTTCGCATCGCTGCACAGCGACTTGACGAACGCGCGGGTCACACCCTTGAGCAGACCGGCCGAGTCGGGCGGCGTCGTCACCTTGCCGTCCTTGACCATGAAAATGTTGTCACCGGTGCATTCCGCGACGTACCCCTCGTGGTTGAGCATGATTGCTTCGAGGACACCCGCATCGATCGCTTCGATCTTGGCAAGAATGTTGTTGAGGTAGTTGAGGCTCTTGATGCTCGGGTCCAGCGCGGCGGGCAGATTGCGCGGCCGCCTGGCAGTGATCACCTTCATCCCGCTCTCGTAAAGTGCGGGCGGATACAACTCGATCGTATCGGTGATGATGAAGCAACTCGGTGTCGGACAGCGAAATGGATTGAGACCCAGCGTCCCCGCGCCGCGCGTGATCACCACGCGGATGTAGCCGTTGGTCAGTCCGTTGGCGCCCAGCGTCCGGCGCATCGCATCGATCCACTGCTCGTGGGTGTAAGGCGACTTGAGGCGAATGGACTCGGCAGACGCAAAGAGGCGATTGATGTGCGACGCGGCCTTGAAGATGCGGCCGTTGTAGGCGCGAATCCCTTCAAAGCAGCCATCGCCATACAACACACCGTGATCGAAGACGCTCACCACCGCCTGCTCGCGCGGCACCAGGTTTCCGTCCATCCAGATCTGCAAGGCATCACCCTTTCGTCGATCCAGGCGTCGTCCAGTCTTGCTCGGCCGGCCGGATCGCAGCAGTATATGCCCGAGATCCGCATTCACCGATTCCCCCGCTCTGCGACCCCGGCGCAGACGCCAAAAAGCAAAGACGCCCGCCGCTGGAACGCGACGGGCGGAGAGAAACAAGGCATCGACCCCAAGGCCATCTCACCGTTGAGACGTGAGGTATCCGAGAATCTTGTCATCAACGGTGGAGTGCAGGCAGTCGGGCGTCAGCACCCAGGTGAGGATCTTGTTGCTCGATCCGCGGGCCAGCCAGACCACGCAGCCGAGATCCGCCAACTGTTCATCGCTGCCCAGCAGCGAACCAACCAGTCGTTCGGCGTCATCCACTTGATTCTTCTCAATGTCGACAGGACCGACACGGCTGACTTCGGTGCGGATGCGGGCGTCGAGCGTGGCTTCCATCTCGCTGTCGTCGAGCGGCTGAAAGCCGATGCTCGTGAGCAGTTGACCGATCTGCGCCACTCGCTCGCGCACCGCGGCGCTGCGCAGGTCGGGATGGTCGTTGATGATGAGGTAGTGGCTGGGCAGGCTGGAGACCGAGGCGAGCAGACTGGGATCGATCGTCGACGTCGTCTCAGCGAGGGGTCCGTTGGGCTGCGGGACACCCGGAAGGTTGATGACCACGCCCTGGGTCGGGCTGATCGACACGGAGGCGGCGCCATTGCTCAACGCGCGGTCAACGCTGCTATTCACGCGGACCGACGCCTCGCGGATTCGACGCGCTCCGCCCCAGGTCACGAGCGAAGCCAGAGCCACGACACCAAGCACGGCGACGGCGGCGACGATCATGCCGGCGTTGATGCGCTCGGCCGGATGCCGGAATTGATGACGCCGCGCGCGAGCCGCCCGACGCCGCTCATGAGCACGGGCCCGCGCATTGGAAATCTGCTCGAAAGCCGACGGACGCGGTCCATCGCCGAAGTTGATCCGAACCGCCTCGGGACCCGGCGTTGCAGCCGCATCGGCGCCTCGCATGTCATGCCAGGCGCGTCGGACTTCGGAGCGGATGTTGGACGCAGCGCGGCGAATCTCGTCCTTGGCCTGATGCAGGCCGGCCACGCCCGCGACCGAAGCGGCCCGGGCGTCGACGCCGCTGATGCGGCCGGTCCACCAGTTGGCGACGTTCACGCGAGGCCGCGCATACGAACCGGCGCCCACGGCCGCAGCGCCGACGGCAGCAGCTCCGGCCGCGCCCGCCGCGGGTCCACCGAACGAAACGAACTCGGGCTGGGGCGTGGCCGCTTCTTCCACCGCCACGTCGCCGCTGCGCATGCTGGGCAGTTCGGCGGGCTTCATCGCCCAGACATTCGGATGGCGGCGCACCGCTTCAAGATCGCGGAGCATCAGGTCCGCCGAGGCGTAGCGCTGGTTGTAGTCGGTCATGCCGCGACGCACGATCCACTTGACGGCGTCGGGGCAGCGCTTGGTAATCGTGCTCAAGCCGCCATGCGAGGGAAAGGTTCCTTCGAGAGCGAAGTACAGCACCGCCGCAGCGCCGTAGATATCAAACTTCGCGCCGTCGACTTCATGCACCTTCACGCCGCGAAGCGCCATGCGAACCATTTCGGGATCGCGGAAATACTCGGTGCCATGGGTGGTCAGCGTCATGGCGGAACGCAGCGAAGTCACCAGGCCGAGATCGACGACATGCGCCTGGCCGGCGTGGACGACGATGTTCTCGGGTTTGATGTCCTTGTGCCACAATCCGCCACGATGGTACTGGTTGAGCGTGGCGACGACGTCGGAGATGTAGCCGAGCATCTCCTGCATCTGCCGCTCGGAGAGTCCCTTCTCGCCGCCGGCGGCATGGTACTGCCGCGCCACGGTGCCGAGGTTTTCGCCGGGCACATAGGGCATGATGTAGAAGAAGCGATCGTCGGTGAGTTCGTGCTCGATGATCAGCCCGATCTGCCGCGCTCCCTCCAAAGCGCGCGACTCGCGGACGATCTGCGGCAGGCTCGAACCATCGGCGATGGCGAACGACTTGATGACCACACGATCAGGGCAGGCGCCCATCTGTCGAGTGATGCGCGATCGCTTCTCGGGCGACGGTTCAGCCACGTAGAGCCGTCCGCCGCTGCCGCCGCCGGGCAGCGAGCCAACGATGGTGTAGCCTTCGAACTGACCGGCGCGGCGGCTGGGTTTCTCGCGACCGGGCGACTCGGCAACGGCCGCGGGCACGCGCTGTTCAATGCCTTCAAGCATCGAGCCCAGGCCGATGAGGCGCAGCGGATGCGAGATCGCCACGCGGTAGACGCACGACGCCATCGTCTTGAGTTCGTGCTGCACGTTGGAGCCGAAGTGGGCGCTGGCGGACCAGCGGCCGATGATGACATTGAGCACGCTCAGAAGCGCAAAGACGATCGCGGCGGGGATCGCGCCGACGAAGCGGAAGATGTCACGGAACATGCCGCCGATGAACTGACCGATGTGACCGAGCAGGAAGCCGATCGCCTTGAAGAGAGGCACAATGACGAACATGACAATGCCCGTCAGGATGATGGCCCCGACGAGTGCCGCGATGATTGCCACAATAGGTGCTACTGCCATGACTCCGGCCTCCGCACAATACGCCTTCAGAACCGGTCGGTGGCCTGGTTCGTCGGCGACTGCAACTGCTGGTGATAAATCTCGCTGAGCGAGTTGTCGAAGAGTTCGTCGTCCTGGTACAGGCCGGCCTCTTCCGCCTCGCGCGCTTCTTCATCGGTAAAACTGAACGTCGCCACGGTCTCGGCGAGCCGGCGCCGCAGACTCTGGCGCACCTTGGCCAGATGTCGGCTCACGGTCGGCTCGGAGATGCCCAACTGCGATGAGACGTCTTTGCCGCTCATGCCGTCGAACACCCGCATGCGATACACCTGGAAACTCATGAAGTCTGAGTCCTTTTCAACCTTGCGGACCGCGGCCTCGACCTTGGCGCGGAAGACGCCGCGTTCGTAGGTTTCGTCGGCTTCGAGTGCGGCGGACGCGCCCATGAAAGTTTCGTCGAGGGTGATGCCGCGATGGCCGCCGCCGCGCTTCAGCGCCCCGCGACGGTCCATCTCATCGCCCAGCGTGTGTCGGGCGATGCTCAGCAGCCAGGTGCTGAATCGCGCGCCGCGGGCGGGGTCATATCGATCGATGGACTTGGACAGGGCCGCCAGCGTCTCCTGGCTCAGGTCGCGGACCGTTTCCGCGCCGACCTTGCCGCGCCCCCACTTGGCCAGTTGAGCCTGCAAAACGGGGCCGAAGACCTCCCAGAGTTCAAACCAGGCGGAGTCATCCCCTTCGCGGAGGCGGCGGACGAAGTTGGTCGTTAGCGCGTTCATATCGTCACTGTCCTTGTTCCGCTTCGGGAGGCTGCAGTTTCACCCGG
Source organism: Planctomycetaceae bacterium (assembly GCA_040255465.1). Lineage (GTDB taxonomy): Bacteria > Planctomycetota > Phycisphaerae > Phycisphaerales > UBA5793 > UBA5793. The sequence goes on along the minus strand of JBDZVA010000007.1, from coordinate 65,375 downwards.
GCCGGGGACCCATACAATACCCTATCATCTCAACCGGCCCGCACGAGATGCCACATTATAAGGTGCCACCGAACCCCGCTGCGTCAAATGTGCTGTGCGGAATGTGTGGCAGACGCCCGGCCGGGCATCAAGATTGCCGAGGGGTACGATTGAGCAATGCCAGAATCCGCCTCCGCCCCACCAACCTCCTCCTACAACTCGGACCATGAATCGCTTCTCGAAGGGCTGACTGAGCCGCAGACCCGGGCGGTGCTTCATACCGATGGTCCGCTGCTGGTGCTGGCGGCTGCTGGCTCGGGCAAGACGCTGACGATCACGCGCCGGGTGGCCCATCTGATCGCCCAGGGCAACCCGCCTTGGTCGATTCTGGCGCTGACGTTCACGAACAAGGCGGCGACGGAGATGCGCGAACGCATCGAGCGGCTCATTCCACCCAGCGCGGGTACGGCGCGGGGATTGGTCATCAGCACGTTTCACGCCTTCTGCGCCCGGCTTTTGAGGCGGTATGCCGAACGCGTCGGTCTCAACGGCAACTACACGATCTACGACGCAGGCGATCAGAAGGCGGCGATCAAGGATGCTCTGGACCGGCTCGATCTTTCGAAGCAGAACTTCCCGCCGGACGCGATGTCGGCCCGGATCAGCAATGCCAAGAACGCCATGGAGCGCGTCGAAGATGTCCGCGCCAACGGCGGCGACTTCTGGTCCAAGCAGTTCGCCCGCGTCTACGAAGAGTACGAGAAGACGCTGCGGCAGAACAATGCCGTTGACTTCGACGACCTGCTGCTGCACATCGCCACGCTGCTGCGCGATGATGTCGAGGTGCGCGAAGAGCTCCGCAACCGGTTTCGACATGTCTTAATCGACGAGTACCAGGACACGAACCACGCCCAGTTTCTGATCGCAGATGGGCTGGCGGCGGGGCATCGGCGCATCTGCGTCGTCGGTGATCCGGATCAGTCGATCTACGGATGGCGCGGGGCGGACATCAGCAACATTCTGGAGTTCCAGGAGCACTATCCGGAAGCCGAGGTCGTCAAACTTGGGGAGAACTTCCGTTCGACAGCGCCGATCCTGGCCGTCGCCGACCATCTCATCAAGCACAACGTGAAGCGCAAGGACAAGCCGCTGTTCACGAAGAGACAGGGCGGCGACAAGCCGATCGTGATGACGTGCGTCGACGAGCACCACGAGGCGGAGTTCGTCGCGAGCTACCTTGATTCGATGAATCGCGAGCATGGGCTGGCGTGGAAGGACATGGCGATCTTCTACCGCACCAACGCGCTGAGCCGCAACATCGAAGCGGCGCTGCGGGACAGGCAGATTCCCCACGTGCTCGTGCGGGGCACGGCGTTTTACGACCGGAAAGAGATTCGCGATGCGCTGGCCTATATGCGTGTCGTGCGCAATCCCGGCGATGGCGTGTCGCTCAAACGCATCATCAACGAGCCGGCGCGCGGCATCGGCAAGACGACAATCAATCGGCTTGAGCAGTTTGCGGCTGAACGGCAGATCACGCTCTTTGAAGCCGTTTGCCGCTGTCGGGAGATGACTGATCTTAATGGTCGGGCTATCGGAGCGCTGGAGCGTTTTGCGCGACTCGTGCAGTCGTGGACGGGCGAGAGTTCGTTCATGGGCGTCGAGACCATTGGCGAACTGGCGGAACTGGTCCGACGCATCGTGACGGAATCGGGGATGGAGGCAGCGCTGAATGCAGGCAAGAGCGAAGAGGATGCGCAGCGCCTCGACAACCTCAATGAACTCGTCACGGCGGTGATGGAGTTTGAAGAGAAGTTCGCGGCGCAGCAAGCGGCCGGCGTCGATGCGATGACCGATCCGTTCGGTTTTGAAGTTGATGCCTTACCCGAGACGACTGAGGAGCCACCGCTGATGGCTCGACTGCGGGCGTATCTCGAACAGGTCGCGCTGGTGTCTGACGTGGAAGCGTTCGATCCCGACGCGGGCGCGGTGATGCTGATGACACTGCACGCGGCCAAGGGGCTCGAGTTTCCTGTGGTGGTGATGATCGGGCTCGAAGAAAATCTGCTCCCCCACTCGCGCTCGCGCGAAAGCGATGCGGAACTGGAGGAGGAGCGCCGATTAGCGTTCGTGGGCATGACCCGCGCCAAGCAGCGGCTGGTGCTCACACACGCAACGGTTCGAACCTGGCGCGGCATGCGGGATCCGACGATCACCAGCCGATTCCTGGGCGAACTGCCTGAGGATGGCATTGAGTGGCACGGTCGGGAGGAAGCGGCGCGATTCCACGGCGGATACGAGGACGACTCGAGTTCTGAATGGGGTCAACGAAGAAGCAGCACTCGGAGCGATCGCAGCGAGTTTGAATCCGCGGAGGAGATCCGCAACGTCCAGCAGTGGACGCGGGGCAAGGGCGGCGACGACGCCAGCGGATTCCCAGTCGGGGCGCGCGTCCGCCACCCGCAGTTCGGCGATGGCGAGGTCGAGTCGGTCACCCGCACCGGTCGGCATACGCGAGTTCGGGTGCGGTTCCGCGATGTAGGCACCAAGACGCTGATTGCGGAGTACGCCCGCCTCGAACGCCTGTCGTAACGATCCAGATAGACTTCCCCAATGGCCGAGATCGTTCTCACCACTCTCAACGCGCGCTACGCGCACGCCTCATTCGGGCTGCGGTACCTCATGGCGAACATGGGTGAGTTGAGCAATCGGACCGGACTGCTCGAGTTTGACATCAGCCAGCGCACGGCTGACGTGCTCGAGGCGATACTCAGAGAGCAGCCGCGCATCGTCGGCATCGGCGTGTACATCTGGAACGCGGCCGAGTCGCTGCAACTGGTTGCGGATCTCAAGCGGATCGCGCCGCAGATTACCGTGGTGCTCGGCGGACCGGAGGTCAGTTACGAAACGGACCAGCAGGCCATCGTCGCGCTGGCGGACTACACGATTACGGGCGAGGCGGATCTGGCGTTCGCGGCGCTGTGTCGGCGGTTACTCAGCGGCGAGCGGCCGCTGCTGAAGGTCATCGCCGCGGATCTGCCCGATTTCGATCAGCTCGAACTGCCCTATGACCTCTATGACGAGCGCGACATCGCCCATCGGGTTGTGTATGTCGAAGCAAGCCGCGGCTGCCCGTTCAAGTGCGAGTTCTGCCTGTCGTCGCTCGATGTACCTTTGCGGCAGGCGCCGCTTGATCGGTTTCTGGCGGCGATGCAGTCGCTCTTCGATCGCGGGGTGCGGCAGTTCAAATTTGTCGACCGGACGTTCAACCTGAATCTGAAGGTGAGCCGGGCGATTCTGGAATTCTTCCTGGCGCGGTACGAGCCGGGGTTGTTCCTGCACTTTGAGATGATTCCCGATCGCCTGCCGGAGCAACTGCGCGAGCCGATCCGAGCGTTTCCGCCGGGCGCGTTGCAGTTTGAGGTGGGGATCCAGACGCTGAATCCGGCGGTCGAGGCGCTCATCAGCAGACAGCAGGAGCACGATCGCATCGTTGAGAATCTCGCTTTCCTTCGGAACGAGACTGGGGTGCATGTGCACGCGGATCTGATCGTTGGATTGCCGGGCGAGGATCTGGCGAGTTTCGCTGCCGGGTTTGATCAACTCGTCGCCATGCGGCCGCAGGAAATCCAGGTCGGCATGCTCAAGCGACTGCGAGGCACGCCGATCGTTCGGCACGACGAGGCGTGGGGCATGGTCTACAGCGCGGCCCCGCCGTACGAAGTGCTTCAGACGAAACTCGTCGACTACAACGCGATGCAGGAGATGCGGCGATTTGCGCGATACTGGGACATGATCGCCAACAGCGGCAACTTCATCGAGACGCTGCCGCTGACGTGGGGTGACGCAAGCCCGTTCGACGGGTTCAAAGCGTTGTGTGACGAGTTGCACGCGGCAGAGGGTCGGGCGCATGGCATTTCGCTGCACCGGCTCGTTGAGATCGTGTGGTCGTTCCTGGTTGAAACGCGCGGGCTCAATCCGGCTGAGGTCGCGCCGCGGCTGTGGCGGGATTACGCGCGAGGTGGGCGGTCGGATGTTCCGCCGGTGTTGCGGCCGCATCTGAGCGAGGAAGATCGTCGCGCGGTGACGCGGCCGGGGGGATCGGATCTTCCGGCGCGGCAGGCGCGGCACATCACGGCGCGCGAAACTGCTTAGCAGCGACGCATGCGTCGCCGCAAGACGATGCGATGAACCAGAAAAACACACCCGCCCGGGAGCAAGTCCCGGGCAGTGTGTTCGACGGAGACGGATCGGGTCAGGCGAAGGAGTCTCGCCGGATGATCGGCCGGAGGGGTATACCGGCCGGTTGCGGTTCAGTTGCCGCCCTGGGGGAGGGCTGCGACGGTTTCTCCCGCGTCGGACTGCGGAGCCGGGTCGGGCGTCGATTCGTCGACCACGATGGGGGCGACGGGGAAGGCCTTCTGGGCCGTCGGCTGTCCGATCGAGAAGGGGTCATCCTTGATGTTCTCGAGGGCGATGCGGCCGAGTGCTTCCTTTTCGTAATCCCGCTCGACGGCCCGCTTGCTCAGGGCTTCGAGCACAGCGGCCTGCTCAGACTGCACCGCCGAGAGGCGATTGACGATCTGGTCGAGGTTGCTGACGCTCCAGCGGTCATTGCTGGTCAGCATCTCTTCGCGGTTCTCAAGCGACTTGGTGATCGACTTGTTCCGCTCGATGGAGGCGATCTGACGCTCGATCTGGGCCGTCTTGGCCTGGAACTTGGCGTACTCGTTCTGGAGTTCTTCCAACTGAGCGCCCATGCGGTCGCGCTGGCTGATGAGGAGCTTGAGGTCGCGTTCGTTGACGGCGAGGCGCTCGCTGTAGTTCATGGCGGTCTGCTGGATCGTCGCGGCCTTGGAGTAGGCCTGATCGATGCTCAGGTGCTGGCCCTGGAACTTCACGAGGACAGGCCGATCGCCGTAAGACGCCTGCTGGACGTAGCCGGCCTTGTCAACCAGGCTGCGGAGCGAGGCGAGATCGGACTGGCCGGTGGAGATCATCTTGGCGGCGACGTCGCGGTCACGCTGGACAGCGCCGATTTCGGCGTCAATCTCGGCGAGGTTGCGAATGGTCTCGCGGATCTTCTCCGGGTAGTCCTTCTGCAGCTGCTTGAGCTGGTAGCGGATCAGGGCCGGGTCTTCGACGTTGGAGTCGAACCAGGAGATGAAGTGGGTCTGGATCTGGGCTGCCCCCGCCATGACGCGTTGAGGACCGACCAGCAGAGTCAATCCGCCGACCGCCAGACCCCCGATGAGAGCCGTACGAAAGATTGTTTTACCGATGCACATGGCTTGATCCTTTCCCAATCGCTGACGAGGCGTGGATGTACGTGTGGTCGTCAACACGTTGTTGGGGGGTCGGGGGAGTGGATTTCAGGGCGGAGTGATGATTTTCGATTGCGGACCCGACCACATCTGATTTCCGCGATTCTCGATCAGAACTGGCTGCATCTCCTCCCCGCCCCCGCCTGCCGAGCGGGGGGTCGGCGCACCCCGCTCGGAACTCACGGCGTTACTTCACTTGAATGCTCCGGACGTCCCCGCCAGCCTTGGGTGATTCGAATCGCCTAGCTCGGTACGGGCCTTCGCTTCGAACAGGAGGCGGCTGGACTGCCAACGCCGGATCGCATGGTGAGGGGGGCCCGCGGCGTTCTGCACAACGAGTGTCGGAGATCGCCCAATTCGGCCAGAGTTGCGGGGCCGGCGGGATGGGGCGACGTGGGGCCAATAACGCCGATTCTCAGCCAACGCAGGTCATTCCGACCGGTTCGGAGCGTGGAGACGGGCACAAATCCGACAACTTGTAGGATTTTTTGAACTTTTGTGCTACTACACTGTGTCGGACTCCGTATAACTTCACCGAACCGACGGCCTCGTGCATCTGGAGAACGGCCCTCATGGTTGAACCCAATAAACCAATCAGCGACTCGGAACTCGACGTCCTCAAGCAGTTGTGGGACAGCCCCGACGGTGCGACGGTCCGGTCGCTGCATGAACTGCTGCGCGACGCCGGGCATGACTGGGCCTACACGACCGTGCAGACCCTGCTCCAGCGCCTCGAAGAGAAGGGCTATGTTCGCAAGGACTCCTCGGAACGGGCCCACGTGTTCAAGGCGACGAGTTCGCGCGAGGATCTCGTCGGCTCGCAACTTGATGACCTCATGGAGCGGCTGTGCGAGGGCGAAGCCTCTCCCCTGCTGCTGTCGCTCGTGCAACGACGTTCGTTTTCGACGCAGGACATTTCCGCGTTGCGCGAACTGCTCAAGCAGATGGAGCATGAAGAGTCGCCCGCCTCGGGCAGCGCTGACAAACCCCAAGCCCGCCACGGGCGCGGCGGCAAGCGGCGCAGCGAGCGTGATGAGCATCGCGACTGAATGTTGAGTCACCATTGATCCGGGGTGGGATTCACGAAGAGAGAGCGGAGTCTTCCCATGTTGCAGTGGATACTTGAAAACACGTTGATCGCGCTGGCCATGGCCGCGGGCGTTTGCGTTGCTTGCCGGTACTTCAAGGCCCGGCCGGCGGTGTGCCACTTCCTCTGGGCGCTGGTGCTGGTGCGGCTGGTTGCGCCGCCGATCTTCGTCACGCACTGGCCGCCGGCGTCGGTTCGCTCGCAGGTGGCCGGATGGTTTGATGCGCAGGCGTCGGTTCTGTCCACACAAGTCTCACACTATCTGTCTCTTTCGGGAGGAATCTCACTCGCTGACAACCGCTCCGTCAGCGTGAGTTCCGCAGCGCCGGTTCAACCCAACCCCATTGAACCGGCGCTGCATCCCGAAGAGATGGTCTCCGCCGCGCCATCGCCAGGCGCCGTGCGCGACATCGCCGTCGAGTCCAGGACGACCATTGATCGCAGCAGCGAGTCGGGTTACTCCTATGCGGTGCAGTCCACCAGCGAACCTGCCCCCTCCGCTGATGAAAAAAAGATGAAGGCGGGGAGCGCCAAAGAGACTTCGACGCCTGCCGCTTCCGAACAGACCATGTCCGAGATGAAGCGTCAGGACTCCACGTGGGAGAGTCTGTACGCCGACAAGGCAGTGATCAATCGTGCGGCGAAGGAATCGGCGCTGTCGCCCGGCTCGCGGGGCGGAATCTCCGCCGCAACCTCTGCATTGCTGCGCGCTGCCGGTTGGGCGCTGCTTGCGGTGTGGGCGTTGGGCGCGCTGGTCGCGCTGGTCGTACACGGCCGGCGCATCGTGCGATTCCACGCCGCCGTGCGCCGCGCGCCCCAGGCGTCTGAGTGGTTGACCGGCCGGGTCCGCCGCCTCGCGGAAGATCTGGGTACGTCGATGCCGGTCGTGCGGCTCATGCCCGGCCTGTCGTCTCCGGTGATCTGGGGATTCGGCCGGCCGACGCTGCTGTGGCCGGCGGACGATGCAGCGCTGGCGCAGCGCGATGGGCAGCGCTGCGATGGCATCATCGTGCACGAACTGGCGCACCTTGTTCGCCGCGACCACTGGATGGCGTGGTTTGAGATCGTGGCGATATCGCTGCTGTGGTGGCATCCGCTGGCGCATCTCGCGTGTCGGCGTCTGCATGAGTTTGCGGACCTGGCGTGCGACTCGTGGGTGGTGTCGATGCTGCCGGCGCATCGCGGGCTCTATGCCGCGTCGATTGTGGATCTGATTGAACAACTTTCGACGGCTCCCCGGGCAGCGTTGGCGCTGGGGGTGGGGACTTCGTCACGTCGCGCCCTGGTTGAAAGGAGACTCATCATGATCGTGAAAGAGCGGACTACATGTCGGCTGTCGCCCGTGGCGGCCATGCTCGCGCTGGTTGGAGCCGCGTTGCTCGTGCCTTCGTGGGCCGGGGGCGCCACCGGGTGGTTTGCCCCGCCCGCCGAGGTGTCCATCGACTCGACGATTGCGCCTGAGCACCGGGGACTGATCACCGGAGCGATTCTCAAGCGCCGCGCCGAGACGTATTTCAATGGCCAGGACTGGAAGTCTGCGGCCAGTGCGTACCAGACCATCGCGGATGCCAACCCTGACGACTCAAAGGTGGCTCATCGGCTGGCCTATTCCCTGATTGCGCTGGGTCAGCTCGATCGCGCTCAGTCGATCATCGAGAAGCAACTCGAGAAGGGTGACGAACCGGCCATCGGCCACTACAACCTCGCCTGCGTGTTCGCCAGGCGCGGCGACAAGGATCGCGCGTTCATGGAACTGAACAAGGCGATCAGCTGGGGCTTTGACCAGCTCGAACTCGTCAACACCGACACGGACCTTGACTCGCTGCGCGATGATGATCGCTTCCGCGGATTCGCCGGCGATGTGAACTTCGTCACCTCCCTGCAGGAACAGGGACAGAGCGCCATCGAAGCCGAAGACTGGGAGGCGGCAGTTGTCCACTTCGGCAAACTCGCCAAACTCACTCCCAACGACGGACAGGCGCAGCACATGCTCAGCTACTCGAGCATTCTCGCCAGCCGCGGCGCAGGCAGCGACGCGCAGCGCGATGAGCACCTCGGACGCGCCCGCGCGGCCCAGCAGAAGCAGCTCGAACTCAACTACCTGCCCGGCGTGGTGCATTACAACATGGCGTGTGTGGATGCGATCCAGGGCCGGGTCGACTCTGGACTCAAGAATCTCGCCGCATCGGTTGAAGCCGGATTCCGCAACCCTGAACTGATGCGCGATGATCCTGACCTCGATGGCCTGCGCGCCAGCAAGCGATTCGATGAACTGCTCGCCAGAGTGGAGTCTTCCGACAAGCCCGCCAGCGAACTGGAACTGGCCATTGAGAGCGGGGACTATGACAAGGCCGCGGACCTGATAGCCCGGAACGCCAAGGCGGTCGATCAGGCCGGAAGCCTGTCGTGGAAGCTCGGCTACGCCCTGTTTGGCGACGGCCGGTACGAGCAGGCGGAAAACGCGTTTGTGGGCGCCCTGCGCCGCGGCTACCGGCCCGGCGACGCGGTCTACAACCTCGCCTGCTGCGAAGCGCTCAAAGGCAATACCCGAGCCGCGCTGGGCTATCTCGAGGCGGCGGTGGATGCCGGCTTTACGGATGCCGACCACATGCGCGACGACGATGACCTGAGTTCACTTCGCGATCAGCCGCGGTTCGAGACTATCGTCAACAAGGCGAGCGACGCGCAGGTGTTGCAGAACTTCGGCGCCGTCGATTGGGAGCACCTCCTGCGACAGTCTGAGGATGCAATCGCCAAGGACTCCACCAAGGGTGGAGCGCACATGCGGCACGGCTGGGCGCTGCTTCGACTCGGCCGCTACAACGATGCCATGGCCGCGTTCACCAGGCAACGTGAACTCGGCTTCGCGCGGGGCATCGCGTCGTACAACATTGCGTGCTGCCAGACGGCACTCGGTCAGACTGACGCCGCCATCGAGATCCTCGCCACACTCGCGCAGGAGGAGGACAGCGGTGTGCTGACTGCCGAATTCGTCGCCAGTGACCCCGATCTCAAGGCGCTGCACAGCCACCCGCGCTTCAGCGATATCCTCGCAACGTTTGCCAGGCACGACCATGACCACGAAGCCATCATGGACAAGCACGCTGACAAACACGGCGAGACGACTGAGGAATTCGAACTCACCGATGTGAAACCGACGCGGTAGGTCCGGGTATAGGTCATACCCCCGCTCACGCACGGCTTGTTCCTCCCCCGGCCGAGCCTGCGAACACCGGAGGAGAGACGAGACGGGCGCCCGAGTGGGCGCCCGTCTTCGTTTGATCTGAGAAAGCCGGCTCTCTTCGGAATGCGCTGGAATACGGGCAGGAGTTTGACGTCCCCTGATTATGGCACGAGACGTGGATGGCTGCGGCGGCGGACGCCGTCGTGGCTTGCTTCTCAAGATGGTCATGGTGTCAACGCTGCTTGAGGCGATGGCGGGCTGCACGACCACGGTGCGTGTGCCGGCCGTGGCGGCCGAGCGATCGGAAACGGTGTATCTGATCGACTACGGCCGGCACAGCAGTCTGGTGTTGCCGCCGCAGCCGCTGGTGAGTCGATCGCTGACGGACGCGGACAGCAGCGTCTCACTGGCGGTGTTCGAGTCGGGCGAGTCGCTGGCGGGGCACGCGGTGGAGTACGCCTACGGCGAATGGAAGTGGTACGCACTCAACGAGAACAGGTGGCCGGATCTGTTTCGGACGATGCTATTGCCAACGCGGGGGACGCTGGGGCGGCGCGATCTGGGGATGAGCACCTCGGCCGACTCGTTGCGGTGGCAGATCGCGTGCCAGGCGTTCTACCCGCTGGAGGTCGATGGGGCTTTGCTGCGCCAATTGCGCGACCGGCTTGACGAGCGATTCGAGAGCCACGCCGCGACGCGTCATGACAACGACCTTTACTCGATGCAGTTCGTTCACGATGACAGCCCGTACTCACTGGCGCACAACTGCAACCAGGTCGTCGTGCAGTGGCTGCGCGAACTGGGCTGCAAGGTGAGCGGGGCCACGGTGGATGCGAAGTTCAGGATTGTGCGCGATACTGAGTGATTAGGTCGATGGCTCGAACAACAGCCAGACTACTTCGCCGGATCTGTTGCGCGCGCTTCCTGGACCAGCGCCTTCATTCGCTTCAAATCCGCCTTGCCGCCGTCGACTTGAATGCTCTGCGTTGCAATGGTCCACTTGAGCTGGGTGATCTCCTCTTCATCGCGCTCGCGGGGCGGCGCGGCCTCCAGTGCCTCAAGTTGCTGCTTGGCCTCGTCGAGAGCGGCTTCGATCTGCGGCAGCATGTCCTCCATCATCTGGACCTGCGCTTCGAATTCGGCAAGATTCTCGATGACTTCCTTGAGCACCCGCTTGTGCAAATGTGCCCGATACCGTTCGACCGTTTCGATTTTCTCCAGCCCGGCAAGGTCACGCTCCTGCGCCGGCGGCTCATCGGATTTCGCTCGCACCACCGAAGTGGTCGCGCTGAAACGGGGGCCATTGAGGATTCCGCTGAGAAACGCCGGGGAACACTCGACCGTCCAAGTCTGGATCCGGTGCGTTCGCTCGTCAACCAGCGCCAGGACCGTTCGATCCTGCCCCGCGAATCGCAGAACGTGCGCGTGCTCGGCTTCAAGCGCCGGCGCGCCGAAGATGCCTGCCAGCGACCGGTTGGCGTCGAGCATTTCAACAACCGCTGCATCATCCATTGCGAGCCGTTCCGGCCTGGCATTCACAATGGAGTCGATCGAACCGTCCAGCAGAAGCGCAAGTTCAATGTGCGTCGCAACCTCCCATCGGACGGCATCGTCGAAGGCGCGGATCTGGTCGGACAGCCACTGATGCCGTTTTGATTCGGGGGCTGTCGTCTCCAGATAGGCCGAGTCGCCTTCCGCCCAAACCCGAAGGACGCCGCCATCGAAGTCCATCCAGCCCCAACCGTGATCCGTGTCGAAGTGAATGGCTCCGGCAGGCGTTGCTGTGAGTACGACCGCTCCCGACGCAAAGGTGCCAAACTCGAGATTCTCATCCGCCGCGTTCAGTGCCGTGGCCGCTCCCGAGTAGATCGCGGAACCGGGTGCGTAGGCCTCGCATACCAGTCGCCAGCACTCCTCGGCTGAATGGTCACCGGGCGCGGCGGCGGGAGGCTGGGGCAACCCCACGCTCATCGACAGCGCGACGACGATCACACCTAACACGCTTTGGAACATGGGTTTGTCTCCTTCTGGTCTGTTGTGGCGCACCGCAGGCGCGACACTCGTGTCAAAATACGACGCGGACGCCGAGCAGTTATTCCCATCGTGCTCACCCACATCCACTGCTATTGTGACACCAGCGTCACCCCGCCGCGCGGCGCCACGTGTACGGCGCGGCTTGACTCATCGAACAGCCACGGCCCGACGAAGGCATCCATGTTGTAGAGCAGCAGTGTGTCTCCGTCGCTCGCCGGACGGCGCTGCGGAGTGAAGTGTTCGCCGGTGTAGCGGGCCCCGCTCGACAGGCGCACCGCGTCGATCTGGCCGTCAAAGTAAGACGTCGGGTTGCCGTTGCCATCGACATCCGCGCCGATCATGAGGGGGAAGGTGTTGGTGCCGCGCTTGCCGCTGCGCTGGACGGTCTTGATGAGTTGGCCGTCAAGGTACAGGCGCACCTGCTGCCCGTCGAAGACGCCGGCGATGTGATGCCACTTCGATGGTTTCAGCAGCGCCTCGCCTGCCCTGGCCTCTGCGTACCTGCCCGCGAGAAAGACATCAAACTCCGGTACGCCGTCGCTGACGAAGAAGCCGAACTCGGAAGATTCGGTCTTGGCAACCAGGCCGCGCCGGCCGCGGAAATCGTGACCGTTGAACCAACACTCGAGTGTGAAGGGACCGTCGGGGAGGTTGATCAATCCGCCGTCGATTGCGATGACGGATGCGCGGCCGTCGAACTCAGCCGCAATCTCCGTGGAAGGAACGGGCGGCGGCTGGAGGCTCGCGCGGATCGGAATGGCGGTCGAACTCTCGGGGATCGAATAGCGCAGACCTGCGGCCAGCAGGTCGACATTCAGGTCCATCAACGCCGGCCGATACGTCGAGTCGATCGCATCATCGCTGCGGCTGACGTGAAACTCAAAGACCATCGCCTCGCCCGCCTGCAGAATCTGGTGCACGTGATCCGGCGTGAAGATCCAGCGGCTGTCGGCGCTTGTTGGCGTGAGCGTGACTTCGATGGGAAGGTCGAGCGGGTTCTCGATCGCGGCTCCAACGTCGGCCGAGACGGCGCCCGAGATGTCCAGGTCCACGGTGTTGGCAAACCTCGGCCGCACCCGCGCCAGCCGGGCTGCGGCTTCGCTCACTTCGCCGGTGATCCGCCGCACATCCATGACTTCGCCCACGGGGATCGACGCCAGCGCGATCTGCTTCTTGCGCACCGTGACGAGATGAAACTGGTGCAGGTATCCGGCCTGCGGCACGACTCCAGATTGCTCGCCGCCGACCGTGGCCAGCGTGACGTACTCGATGCCATCGCGCACACCGTCGTAGCGCATGTGGTGGATATGGCCGGCGAAGACGGCCGTCACGTTGCCGGCTTCGACAAGGACCTTGTGCACGCGATCCCAGTCATCGCCGTAGCCGCCACCGAGCCAGCGCGGGTGATGGAGGAAGAGGAAGATGTGGTCAGCGCTCTTCGCTTTGGTGAGCGTGTCCTTGAGCCAGTTGAGTTGTTCATCGCTCATGCGCTGGCGGTTGGGCTGGCTGAAGCCCTTGTCGCCGGTGAGGGGATTACCTTCGTCGGAGTAGAGGGCGATGAACCAGGAGTTCTTGTGTTCGAAGGCGTACCAGAGCGGGCCGAAGTTGGTTTCGAAGAGCGCTTCGTTCTCGCCCTTTGGCTTGGGGCCGCTGCCGCGCCAGTAGACATCGTGATTGCCGGCGACGGGAAACCAGGGCATGAGCAGGCCGTCCATGACGCCCTTGAACTCGCGCATCTGCACAAGCCACTGCGGCTTGTCGTTGTAGCCCTCGACCAGATCGCCAACGGTCATGACGAGATCGGGCTCGATGAGATTGGTGTCCTTGACCGCTTGCTTGAGAACTTCGATCCCCTCGGCCGGCCCGCCGGTGCGATCGCCGAAGACGGCGAAGGTAAACGCATCGGCCTCGGCGGGAAGGTAGAGATGATTGCCGACGCGATTGGTGGTGAAGCGCGACTCGTCGGCGGGCAGGTGCGGGTGCGGCTGGCCAATGGTGGTGTGATCGTGGTCCTGGGCGAGGCAGGGCCGACTCGCAGTAGAGGCGAGAAGCGCCGATGCAACGAGTGCGAAAAAAGCTGAGCAACTGCCGTTCATGGAGCGCACCTCGCAAGAGTCAGATTCACCAAATACCCGACCAGGGATTGACGCATCATAACCCGCGTCGAGGCTCGTTTTCGTGTAAAATCTGTAAACCCGGCGCAATTCAGCGTGAGAGGCGGGCAACTACTGAGGATTGGCAGATGACACTTCGCCAGATCGGCATTCGCATCGTCATCCTCGTTGTCTTCTTCCTTGTCCTCGTCGGCGTGTTCAGGCAAGCGTATGAAACGGGCTCATCGGCGCTGGTCGCGCTGGTGTGCATCGCCCTATTTCCGCTGGGGATCGCAGCATGGCTGCTGCGGATCTGGCGATGGTTTGATATGTGAGGTGACAAGCCGACATTGGAACCCGCGCGTGCGGTAGCGCTCATAATTCAGTTCTTGTGTTCCGCACCGCACTCCGGGCATCGTTCATGAGCCAACCCGCGCAGATCGTAGCCGCAGTGTTCGCAGAGCCCGTCCGCGCCTCTTCGAAGCGCAACTAGTCCTGCGACAATGAGACCCAGAACGTATGCTCCGAAGCCCCAGCCAAATGCGACGGCCAACCGACGTGCGATGAGCATTCGCAATGCGGTCCAATCTGTTACCGATGGTTGCATGGAGGAAATCACCAGCGATTGCCCTGCTCTATTGACGGAGTATTCGTATCCGGCGTTCTCCAACCAACGCACCGGCAGGTCCTTTGCCGTCGGGGACAATTGACTCGGCCAGATTCCGACCATCGCCGTCTCTTCGCCTGTTCGGGGATCCTTTGCCCGAAGAGTGCCAGTTGATGCGTCGTAACCGACAAGTTCTAGCTCCCGGGCGCGATTGGAGTCCCGAGTGTATTCACCGTCCGCGTTCGACGTGACCCAGACTCGACCAACCAACTGATACCACAGCGGGTCGCCCAGCGGCCCCGATCGTACGGAGATTTCCACCAGCACGTTGGATCCATCGACCAGAAAGCTCAACTTATCACTCGATTCTGCGTACGAGGTTCTGCGCGTGGCGCGGAAGATCGAAGTAATCTGCAGCCCGAGTGCCAGAAGGAGCACGCCCACAACGAGCAAGAGTCTCCACAATCGAGATTCACGCAAGCAACTGGTCACGAGCGCCCTCGTGCATCACCGTCTTGACTAGTTCTTCGGCACGCAGTACCGATTCTGTCGAAATGATCGCCACTTCAACCCTGCGGCGCATAGAAGCGCGAGCCGATGAGCCGGACCTTTTCGTTGGGGTTGTGCGTCTTGGGCAGCATCGGCTGGGCGGCGTAGATGAGGCCGCCGAGGACGAGGTTCATCGCCAGCATCCACCACCACTGGGTCATGCCGAGGTAGACAAGCACCGACGTGCCCACGAGCAGCAGCGCGGAGAGTGGAATGAGCATGCGCCACGCGAGATTCATCAGCTGGTCGTAGCGGAAACGAGGCAGGGTCCAGCGGATGACGATCATGAACGTGATCAGCAGGCCGACCTTGACGACGAAGACGGCGATCTTGAGCAGCACGGCGATCAACCCGCCCGCAGCCGGTTGAGGCACGAAGGGGAAGAGGTGCCAGCCGCCGAGGAAGAGCACCGTGAAGATGGCGCTGCTCGTGATCATGTGACCGTACTCGGCGAAGAAGAACAGGGCCCACTTCATCGCGGAGTATTCCGTGTGGTAGCCGCCGACGAGTTCCTGCTCGGCTTCGGCCAGGTCAAACGGCGAGCGATTCGCCTCGGCGAGCATCGCCGTGAAGCAGATCACCGCAGCGAGAGGATGAGCGATGAGGAACCACGCGCCGGCCGTCTGCGACTCGATGATGGCGTCTGGACGCAGCGAACCGGTGCAGAGCAGCACGATGAGGATTGCCACGCCGAGCGGGATTTCGTAGCTGATCATCTGGGCGCCGGCGCGGAGGCCGCCGAGGAAGGCGTACTTGCTGTTGGAGGCCCAGCCACCGAGGACCACGCCGTAGACGCCGATGCTGGCGGTGGCGATGACGTAGACGATGCCGACACTGACGCTGCCGGCTGCCGCGACGTGCACGCGTGCGGGCTCGACGACTGCGCCGCCGATGATCGGAATCCAGTTCCACAGTGTCATGCCCGGGAAGTTCCAGTCGCCGCCCCACGGCACGATCGCCCAGCCGATCAGCGCCGGGATGATAATGAACGCCGGCGCGAGGATGAACAGGCGCTTGTCCACCTGCTGCGGGTTGTAGTCTTCCTTGAAGAAGAGTTTCAAGCCGTCCGCCAGCGGCTGGAGGAGCCCGGCGGGGCCGACGCGGTTGGGGCCGATGCGATCCTGGATGAACGAGACGACTTTGCGTTCCCAGAGGATGAGCCAGGCAATCACGCCCTGCACAGCGCCGAAGACGACGAGGCAGACGATGACGCTGACAAGCACCTGAGCCGGGATCGAGTCGATGTGAGGCATGACGGATGCAATCCTAACCGGCGGTCGGCCCGGCTCCACCGCCCGCCGAACGATGCGGGAAACGACCCGGCGTGGCCCCTACTGCAGGCGCCGCTCAACCACGGCCGCCATCGCCTTAACCTTTTCGGCTTGCGAGGCATGGACGACCAGCGTGGCGTCGGAGGTGCGGACGATGATGAGATCCTGACAGCCGACCACGGCGATCGTGTGGGTCGGATCGTCGGCGATGGCGGTGATCGATCGTGAGTCGAGCGCGGCGAGCTGGGCGTTGGTGCGGTTGCCCTGCCCGTCACGGTCAAGCGTCTGGGCCAGAGCGGGCCAACTGCCGATGTCGAGCCAGTTCACATCCATGGGCACGGCACAGACCTTGCCGCCGGGCTCGCGAGAAAGCGGCTCCATGATGCCGTGATCCACGCTGACGCGAGGTAGAGTCGGATAGACCGAAGCGAGTACCTCGGGCTGCCTGGGCGTGCCCCACGCGGCAGCGATCTGTTGAATGCCGGCGGCGATCTCCGACTGGTGGCCGGCCAGCGCCTCCAGGAATCCGCGCGCGGAGAAGACGAACATCCCGCTGTTCCAGCCATACCGGCCGGATTCGATGAACTGCCGCGCCCGCTCCTCATCGGGCTTTTCAGTAAAGGAGACCACGCGACAGGCAGGTGTGAAGCCGTCGATGATCTTCCCCTGTTCGATGTAGCCGTAGCCGGTTGCGGGGTGTGTGGCGGCGATGGCGAAAACGACAGCGCGCTGCGGGTCGTCCTCCACGAGACCAAAGCCGAGGTCGAACAGGCGCGCAAAGCGGTCGAGCGGATCGATGAGATGGTCGGCGGTGAGCACGCCGAAGACGGCAACGGGATCGCGCCGGACCAGAACTGCGGCGCTGAGCGCGATGGCGGCGCAGGTGTCGCGCCCTTCGGGCTCACCGATGTACTGTCCGGCGTCGATCAACCCCGCATCGAGAACAGCGGCTCGCATCGATTCACCGGCGCAAATGTGGACGCGCTCAGCCTCGACCAGCGATTCACCGCGGCGCACGGCCAGTTCAAGCAGGCTCCGGCCGCTGACGAGCGGCAGCAGTTGCTTGGGTCGATTGGCCCGGCTCATGGGCCAGAGCCGCGTGCCCGAGCCGCCCGCAATGATCACCACGTGACGCATGAATCACTCACAGTTCTGTCAGGTCGCCTTCCTGCTCAATTTTTTCATCTTCATAGGGCGCGGTGAAGCGACGGTAGAACTCCTGCTGCACGCAGTTGAGCAGGCCGACTACTTCGTTGTGATCGGCATAACGCATCGACTCGCCGTAGACGCGCTGGATGAGCAGACTGATGATGTAGTTCATGTGGCCCGGCCGGGCCATGCGATCGGGCGGCACCAGTTTGGCCAGTTCATTGATCGCGTGCTGGTACTGGGCGCGGTCCTTGCGGGCGATGTAGGGCACGGTCTCTCCTTGCACTCTGTTCAGCCAGTCTTGATGCGGAATGCCGCGGTCACCAATGCCTGGGCGTCGGCGATCTCAGGTTCGAGCGTCAGGGCGCGATCGATCCACTGCACGGCCAGATGGCGTGGCTCGCCAAGTCGAATGAGCACCGCCAGCGCATCGTGCGCCATGCCGCCGCGACCGGCGTCTTTCACTTCCGATGTCGACGCTGCGGGGCCGCCGGCGAGGAAGGGCTCCATTTTTTCGTGCAGTTCGGCCACGATTGTTTCGGCGGTGCGGCGGCCGATCTCGGGCAGCGTCTTGAGCGTGTCCAGGT
Organism: Planctomycetaceae bacterium; assembly: GCA_040255465.1. Lineage (GTDB taxonomy): Bacteria > Planctomycetota > Phycisphaerae > Phycisphaerales > UBA5793 > UBA5793. Next base: position 47,511 of record JBDZVA010000007.1, on the reverse strand, counting down.
CGCGCGAGGCGATGGCCGCGGCGATCGTGCGCGTCGGCAGGGCCATGGCCCGAAGCGCCTTGCGGTTGCCAATGCCCTTGACCGTCGTAAACAACTCGAAGAAGTCGCGGTCGGCGGGCGAAGAAAACCCGATCAGGCGGGGCAGCAACGTTGTGCCCTGGCCCTGGGCTTCGAAGTAGTGGAACGTGTCGAAGGCTGCTTCGGCTCCCACGCGCCCGTGCAGGCTCTGCAGGTCGAAGGCGGGCACGAACAGTTCGTACACCATCGGCCCGACGCGCAACTGCACACAGGGAGCCTCCACCGCCACGATTTCGCCTTCGATGCGGACGATCATGTACTGACATCGTAGGTCAGGCGCGGGCAGGCTCGGCGCTGGGCGGGTCGATCGCAACAAGATTCGGATCCACCGCCTGATCCGCAACGACATCGCAGGCGGGCCAGCCGGACATGGAGACAATGCGATCGCGGATCTGCTGGGTGATCTCGGTTGCGTCCTTCACGCCTTCGAAGCGCATCGCCGGGCCAAACTCGACGCGCGCCCGGCCGCGCTTCCACAGGCTCTCCATGGCCACGCCCACCTTTGGCGTGCCGCTGATCCACACCGGAATAACGGTGGCGTGCGTCCGGGCGACGAGGAACCCGACGCCGCTGTGAAACCTGCGAATCATCTCGGGAGGCCGCTCGATGCCGCCCTCGGGGAAGATGCCGATCACCCCGCCTTCCTTGAGGTGGCGCAGGGCTTCACGGGTGGAGGCGAAGTCTTTGCCATTGCGCTCGACGAGGATGATCCGGCCGTAGCGGGTGAACCAGTCCACGAAGCCGCGATTCATTTCGCGCATCATCATCCAGCGCACTTCGAAGGGGCAGGCGGCCTGGATGAGCATGGGGTCGGCGGCGCCGGTGTGGTTGGCGACGACGATGATCGGCCGCTGGACGGCGTTGAGGCGCTCCTTGCCGACGTGTCTGGTGCGCTGCACGAGTCGGGCGTACACCCGAAACAGGAACCAGATCATCACGCCTGACCACGTCGGCCGGGGACAGCGTTGCAGCCAGCCGTGCACCCGCTGCGCCGCGCCGACCGACAGGACGATCACGATCAGGCCGGCGAGGATGGCGGCGGCAGAGGACATCACCACGCGAGACAATCGGCAGCTTGAGACGGAAGTCAACAATCGGCCCGCACAACGGGTTGGGATCGCCGCTTTTCCTGCCAGAGCATGGTCAATCAGCGCATCTGGTGAACCGACGGGACGCGAACGGGCTCCGGCGGCCGGCAACCCTGTCGGCGCCGATCAGAACGCTCCGGTGCATGGTGCACCGTTTCCTTCGCGGGCCCGGGTCGTCCGATGACGATTCGGGCTCATTTTTTCTGCGCGTCGGACTGCCGAGAGGATTAGGATCACTTGAGCGAATCGAGCGGCACGGCTAACGTGTCGGAGTTTATCGTCACCTCACCGTGTCCCGCCACGCGATCGGCCCATTCCATGTCCCACACGCCCGACAACAGGGAGACCCATGCCGCGGCGCGCTGATATCCGCACGATCCTGATCATCGGGTCCGGTCCCATTGTGATCGGACAGGGTTGCGAATTTGATTACTCGGGGACGCAGGCGTGCAAGGCCCTCAAGGAAGAGGGCTACCGGGTGGTGCTGGTCAATTCCAACCCGGCCACGATCATGACCGACCCCGGGTTCTCCGACCGGACCTACATCGAGCCCATCACCCCCGAAGCCGTCCGCAAGATCATCGCCAACGAGAAACGCCTCGGGAAACCCATCGACGCCCTGCTGCCCACACTGGGCGGCCAGACGGCGCTGAACTGCGCCTGCACTCTCTATGACAATGGCACCCTTGAGGAATTCGGCGTCGAGATGATCGGCGCCACCCGTGCCGTGATCCATCGCGCAGAAGACCGCGAGCAGTTTCGCCAAACGATCGAGTCCATCGGCCTCGAACAGGCCCGCGCCAAGACCGTTACCGACATGGACGAGGCCCGCGAATTCCTCGCGGAGATCGGCCTGCCGGCGATCATCCGCCCGGCCTTCACGCTCGGCGGCAGCGGCGGCGGCATCGCCTACAACGTGGACGAGTTCGAGGAGATTGTCCGGCGCGGCCTTGACGCCTCTCCAATTGGGCAGGTGCTCATTGATGAATCGCTGCTGGGCTGGAAGGAATTCGAACTCGAAGTCGTCCGTGACAAAGCCGACAACGTCGTCATCGTCTGCGGCATCGAGAATATCGATCCCATGGGCGTGCACACCGGCGATTCGATCACCGTCGCGCCGATCCTCACGCTGACTGACAAGGAATACCAGCGGATGCGCGATGCGGCGATCGCCATCATCCGCGCCATCGGCGTCGAGACGGGTGGCTCGAACATCCAGTTCGCCACCAATCCGCAGACCGGGCGCATGATCGTCGTCGAGATGAACCCGCGCGTGTCGCGCTCCTCGGCCCTGGCCTCCAAGGCCACGGGCTTCCCCATCGCGCGCATCGCGACGAAACTCGCGATCGGTTACACGCTGGACGAGCTGCGCAACGACATCACGGGGACGACCAGCGCCTGCTTCGAGCCGACGATTGATTACATCGTCACCAAGATGCCGCGCTGGACCTTTGAGAAGTTCCCCGAGGCCGACGAAACGCTGACCACGCAGATGAAGAGCGTGGGCGAAGCGATGGCCATCGGCCGCACTTTCAAGGAGAGCCTCCAGAAGGCGATCCGGTCGATGGAAGTCAAGCGATTCGGCCTGGGTCTCGACAAGAATGATAAGTGGCTCGAAGCGACGCGCGCCATCGAGCACAACCGCCAACTCTCGCTCGACATCAACAGCCCGACAGGGTTGGCTGCGGACGGCTCGGCCGTCGTGTGGCCGATCGAAACTGAAAAACTCCGCCGCAAGCTCGGCGTGCCCAGCCAGGGCCGGCTGTACTACATCCGCTACGCGATGAAGATGGGATGGACGGACGAGCAGATTCACGACCTGACGCGCATTGACCGATGGTTCCTCGACCAGATCCGCCAGCTCGTCGAGTTTGAGACCATGCTCTGCGCCTACTCGACGCTTGAGGAGGTGCCGCGCGAAGTGCTCGCCGAGGCGAAGCGACTCGGATACTCCGACCCCCAACTGGCGAATCTCTACATCGGCGACATCTCGACGCCGTCGATCATGCGGGTGCGCGAACATCGTCAGCGCATGGGTATCGAGCCGGTGTACAAGCTCGTCGACACCTGTGCCGCCGAGTTCGAGGCCATCACGCCCTATTACTACTCAACCTACGAGACGCCCTACGCGCCGACCGGCAACGCCACCTCAATCGTCAACGGATGCGAGGATGAGATTCGCATCACCGACCGCCGCAAGGTGGTCATTCTCGGCGGCGGTCCCAATCGCATTGGCCAGGGCATCGAGTTTGACTACTGCTGCTGCCAGGCGTCCTTTGCGATGCGCGAACTGGGCTTCGAGTCGGTCATGATCAACTCGAATCCGGAAACGGTCTCGACCGACTTTGACACGTCTGACCTGCTCTTCTTCGAGCCGCTCACGCTTGAAGATACGCTCAATGTCATCGAGCGCCTCAACGGTCGGCCGCTGGGCGGGCAGGGCACCGACGAACTCGGGCGCAACGGACTTGTCCACGGCGTAATCGTGCAGTACGGCGGCCAGACGCCGCTCAACCTTGCGCACGGCCTGCTGGCCGGCGGCGCGCCGATCATCGGCACCAGCGTTGATTCGATTGACCTGGCCGAAGATCGCGATCGTTTCCGCGACCTGCTTAATCGCATCGGCCTCATGCAGCCGCGCAGCGGAATCGCGCGGAGTATCGATCAGGCAGTAGAAATCGCCGGGAAGATCGGCTACCCCGTGCTCGTGCGGCCCAGTTATGTGCTTGGCGGGCGCGGCATGGAAATCTGCGACGACCAGAAGTCGCTGCTGGGCTACATGGCCAAGGCCGTCGTCGCCAGCGATCTGAGCAATGCACCGATTCTCATCGACCAGTTTCTCGATGATGCGTATGAAGTTGATGTCGATGTCATCGCCGACTACGCGCATGATCGAGACGATGGCCGGGCCCTGGTCTGCGGCGTGATGGAGCATATCGAGCAGGCCGGCGTGCACAGCGGCGATTCGGCGTGCACCTTGCCGCCCTTCAGCCTGCACGCGCCGATCGTCAATCGCATCAAAGCGGTCTCGCGGCAACTGGCCGAGGGCCTGCGCGTGCAAGGCTTGATGAACGTCCAACTGGCCGTCAAGGAAAACAGCGAACTCGGCGATGAGATCTTTATCCTCGAAGTCAATCCCCGCGCTTCGCGCACCGTGCCCTTTGTCAGCAAGGCGACGGGCGTCTCCTGGGCCCGCGCCGCGGCGAAAGTCATGGCTGGTGAGCGGATTGACAGCCTCGGGTTGACTGAGAACACCGATCCTCGGTTCATCTCTGTCAAAGAATCGGTCTTCCCGTTCAAGAAGTTCCCGGGTGTCGACGTGATCCTCGGCCCCGAGATGCGATCGACGGGCGAAGTCATGGGCGTCGACCGCGATTTCGAACTCGCCTACGCCAAGGCGCTCATGGGCGCGGGCGTCTTCCTGCCAACTTCCGGCAACGTCTTTATCTCGGTGCGCGAAACCGACAAGGAAGCGATCGTCGATCTGGTGCGCAAGCTCGTGGCGCTGGGCTTTGGCGTCTACACCACCAGCGGCACGCATCGCACACTGCTGGAGCACGGCATCGAGACCAAGGTCCTGCGCAAGATCAGCGAGGGCGTGCGCCCCAACGTGCTGGACATGATCAAAAACCGCGAACTGCAGATGATCATCAACACGCCGACGCGCAAGGGCGCCAAGACGGACGAAGGCAAGATTCGAGCCGCCGTCGTCCGCCAGGGAATTCCTATGGCGACGACGCGCACGTGCGCCGCGGCAGTGGTTCGTGCGATTGAAGCCCTGCGGGCCTCACAGTGGCGCGTGTCCGCGTTGCAGGACCACTATCCCAATGGCGCTCCGCCAGTCGTGGTAAAGTCAGCCGAGCGCGTCACGGCGCACTGAACGCTGCTTCGCACCTCATCCTCCGGCACCAATTCCCAGCGGCTTGACGGAGACATTCGGCTTGCTCAGCGTGCCGCTCACGTAGTACTTGACCAGTGAGTCGGTGATCTTGCCGAAGAGGTCGCCGATCTTGCCGAGATTGTTCTGCAACTTCTCCATCGGCCCGGCGTTGAGGGCCAGCGACAGTCGCTGATCGTAATACACCTTGCCGTCGCCGCGCGCTGCGATCACGGGTGAGGCCAGTTCGATTTTTCCGATCGCCAGGTGATCGGGCATAAAGCGATACTCGACGAGCGCTTCATCCGTCCCTACGTCCTTCTTACTCCCGAAAGGTGCAGAAGCGGCCTTGGCGAGATCTGAGATGACCGGCAGATTGACAAGACGACCCTTCTCAATGTTGAGCGTGCCACCGCCCTTGATTGATTCGAGCGGCGTCAGTGCGCTGGTGCGCACGTTGCCCGATGCCTTGAGAATGCCGTCATAGGACGGCGGCTGATCTGGTGATGTGGTCGCCAGCGTCTGTTTGAGATTGATCTTTGACGCTTCATAGGCCGCGCTCACCGGCATGGTGTCATCGAGGCTCACCGTCGCCTCCGCTCCGGCGCTGCCTGAGAGCAGGTCCGCCTGCGCGTCGAGGCTGACGGACCGATCCGCCATCTTCGCAGTCAGGCGCACTTCATCGATCGGCAGCACACTCTCGCCAAAGGAGGCAAACGCATCCCGCAGCGTCAGGTTGAGATCGGCGCTGCTGCCCAGCGGGTTCGTCGCCGAGATCGTGCCGTTCAGCGTGGCCGACAACGCGCCGCGCAGCGCGTATTGGCGCACGAACGTTTGGATCTGGGGCGGCAGCGTCTCGTACTGCGCCTCCTGCAACTCCATCTTCGCGGTCAACCCAGCCAACTCGAGCAGGATCGAGTCGATGTTGAACCGGCCGTCGAACTGGATGTCGAGTTGTGGAGCGCGGCTCATGTTGCCCTTGATGGCGTACCACCCCGGATCATCCGCATCCGGCGTCGTATCCAGGGCGGTCGTGACGCCGCGCAGCACCATGGGCTGCTCATCGGTGTTGCTGCGATACTCGATCTGGCCGTCGTTGATCTCAATGCGCCGCATGACCAGCACTTCGCTAAGGCGATAATTCTCCGGCGCGGCGTCAAGGCCCTCATCGAGCACTTCGGGTTTCACAAGCGAATCCCACCCGATCAGCGAGCCGGATTCACCCTGCGCGAAATAGAGCGACGGTGAATCGAGGGTCACCTTTGCGATCTGGATCGGCTGATTCAGTCTGGGCACCTCCGCCAGCGTGAGTTTGAGACTCGCCACTTTGATGAGCGGCGTCGCATCTTCGGCGAGAAGTCGGAGACCACTGAGCGTCACGCTGCCCGGCGCTTCATAGTCGAGTTGATCAAACTCGACCTTGGCCGTCAGGTGCGACTCGATGATGCCGACCACGCAGCGGCCGACCCAGTTCTCCAGTTCGCTCGAACCGGTGCGGCCAACGGTGGTGTAGAGGTAGTATCCCGCAGCGCCGATCACGACGATCAGCACTGCTGCAGCAATCCCAACACGTTTCACGATCCATCATCCTCCCACCGCGCGCCGCGCGGCGATGTATCTCACAATCTCCATGGCGTCGAAGACGCCCATCACCAGCAGCAACCAGCCGGTGATGTTGTTCAGGCCCATGTCGACGAGCCCCCACACGCCGGCCGAGCACAGCAGAATGGCCGCGAGCGCGATCACCACAAACCGGAGTATCTCGCCCAGTCGCGGCACCGCAAGCACGAACACAATGGCCACAACGAACGCCACCGCCAAAATGCGCAGCGACCACATGGAGAACTGACCGGCCGGCGTATTGATCCAGCCCATCCCAAAACCAGCGAATGCGAAGATCGCAGCACCGAGCACGAGCGAGCCCGCTGATTCGCCTTGGAACCTCGGCGGCGTAGCAGGGTGAGCGGCGCTCTCGTAAGGGTCTTCCACCATGGTCAACCATACTCCCTTCTGCCGCCCGCGCCCGCCCGAGCGTCACTTGAATTCGGAAATCGCCACCTGGCGCTTCTCACGGGCGGAGACGATCGCGGCCTCGAGCACGCACTGCGTCCTGTAGGCATCTTCGAAATCGGGCATGGGGACTTCCGGCTTCTTTCCCGCGAGCATCCGCACGATGTCGGCCGCCTGGTTCACGAAGCCGTGCTCGTAGCCCAGCACGTGCGCATCGGGCCACCATGCGGCTGCGTAGGGGTGCTTGGCGGCGTCGGTGCACATGATCGTCGTCCAGCCGCGCGTCGTGGCGTCGCTCGTCGCGTCGTAGAACTCCAGTTCGTTCATGCGTTCGAAATTGAAACGCAGCGCGCCGCGATCGCCGTTGATCTCGATGGTGTTGCGGTTCTTGTTGCCGGTGGCGAGGCGCGTGGCTTCGAAGCTGGCGACGGCGCCGCCCTTGAAGCGGGCGAGGAAGAGCACGGCATCATCAACCGTCGAGCGGCCCATGCGCTTCTTCCCGCCTTTGCCGGCGCTGCCCTTGATCGCTGCGCCGGTCTCCCCGGGAATGACTCGCTGTTTGATGAATGTCTCTTCGATCGAGCCGACGACTTCAGTCACTTCGTCGCCGGTGATGAAGCGGGCCATGTCGATGATGTGGGCGTTGAGATCGCCGTGGGCACCCGAGCCCGCCACATCGCCCTTGAAGCGCCAGACGAGCGGCGTATCGGGGCCACCCCACTCCTGCAGGTAGGCAGCGCGCACGTGATAGATGCGGCCGAGACGACCCCTGGCAACGAGATTGTGCGCCAGCGCCACGGCCGGGCAGCGACGATAGTTGAACCAGACAAACGTCTGGCACTTCTTCGCTTTGCGGGCCGCATCGCGCATTTGCCGGGCTTCGGCCAGTGTTCCAGCCAGGGGCTTTTCGCAGGCGACGTTCAGTCCGGCTTCGAGAGCCGCGATCGATTGCTCGGCGTGCACATCATTGGGCGTGCCGACGTCGATGAGATTGACCTGACCATCGGCGACGAGTTGACGCCAGTCGGTCATTGAATTCGTCCAGCCCCAGCGGCGGGCAAATGCGGGGGTTTCAATTCTGTCGCGGCCGCACACCGCGTGCATCTCGACGGCGCGCGGCAGGTCAAAGAAGCGACTGACATTCAGCCACGCGTTCGAATGGGCCCGGCCCATGAACTTGGTTCCGATGAGCCCGACTCGAACCGCCCCGCTGCTGCCACCCATGTTCGCCCGCTCCTTTCGACAATGTTGGGGCAGTGTATACCCAGCCTTACTCCGCGTTCTCTTCCCAGTCGCGCGGATCTGTCGCCGGCCGACTGACGCGATACCCGCCGCCCATCCAGCGGTTCAGATCCGCCAGGCGACAACGCTTCGAGCAGAAGGGAAACGTCTCGGCGTCGATCGCGACCTGCATCTCGCAGATCGGGCATGGCCGCGTTTTCGTGCCGACAGCCTGGTCCGCAAGTCGGAACTTGCCGCGCGGCTCCATGCGAATCAGCCGTTCGTCGTCGCCGCGATGTTCGAGGGTGACGTCAAGCCGGTCGATGGGCAACACATCTGCCACGCGCTGTGGCCATTCGAGCGCGATCACCGTGTCGCGGCGCTCGACCAGTTCATCCCAGCCGACGGATTCGAGTTCGCCGCCCCCGCCGAGTCGATAGGCGTCGATGTGCGCCAGCACGCGCGGCCCGGGCTCGTGCTTCGACTCATATTCGTGCATGATGACAAAGGTCGGGCTGCTCACGGCGCCAGGGTCGATTCCCAGCCCGCGCGCCAGGCCGCGAACGAAGCAGGTCTTGCCCGCGCCGAGGTCGCCGTGCAGCGCGATGAGTTCGCCGCCGCGCAACTGGTGGGCCAGATCCGCGGCCAAGCGCATCGTGTCTTCAGCACTTTGTGAGAAGTGCTCGGTCATGTTCGTTGACCCTCCCCGTGCTCCCAGCCGAGGTTCGATGCGTCGATGACTTGCCCGCCGTTGTGCACGACAATCAACGGCTGACCCGGCTTGCGCTCGCGCACTACACCGACTTGCGTTAACATCACACCCTCCAATTCAGTCGGCACATCGGCATCCGCCGCAAGCGCGAAGCACAACTCATAATCTTCCCCATCGCTCATGGCGCGCCGCCAGCCGCAACCGGGTGAGCACGGAAGACTCGCGGCATCAATCTCGATCTGCACGCCGGACATCTCGGCGATGTGGCCTGCATCGCGACCGAGGCCGTCGCTGATGTCGATCATGGCGTGCACGTCGAACTGCTCCGCCAGTGCGAGCGCCAGGTCAACGCGCGGCTCAAAGGTGAGATGTCGTCCTCCGCCGTCTGGGTTCACGCTTGCGCCAAGCCGACCGGAGACGTAGACCGCATCGCCGACCTTCGCGCCACTGCGCCGAATCGCCCCGCGCGGCCCCGGTCTGGCGAGCACCGTCACACTGCAGGTGAGGGGCGCATCGGCCATCGAGATGTCACCGCCGATGAGCGGGCAATCGTACCTGGCCGCCGTGGCGCGCATGGCTTCGAAGAGTTCCAGCGCCTGTGGCTCCTGCCACTCACGTGGCAGCACCACGGCCACCAGCGCCGCCACCGGCCGGGCTGCCATCGCCGCGATGTCGCTGAGGTTGCGCGTGATCGCCTTGCGGCCGATGAGATTCAGCGGCGTGGATTCGAGCGTGAAGTGCCGCCCCGCGACGATCTGATCGACGGCGGCCAGCACGTCAGTCCCGCCGATGCGGATCATGCCCATGTCATCGCCCGGTGGGATGATCACGCGCGCATCGAGTGCCGCGTTGTGTTCGTAGACGCGCGATAACAGGCGGAATTCCTTCACAGCCGGCAATTCTAGGATTGCCGCCGACCACAACCGCCTACTTCACGATTACCGCGCGGGGCGACATGAGCAACACATGCCGATCGCGCAGGAGCATGAGGGCGTTGAGCGAGTCACGGATCTGCTCCCACGCCGGCTCGCCGACGAGCGACTTGATCGCCTCGACGTTGACCAGCGGTGACGCCGCCCCGATCCTGGGCGCCCGCACGCCGCCGGGCAACATCGACTCGAGCATCTCCACGAGACTGCGCGGCCCTGGGTAGGTCATGACATCGTAATCGCCTTCAGCGAGGCCGCACTTATCCGCGAGCATGGCGATGGTCTCATCAAAACCCGCGATGCCGTCGGCCATGCCGTTGGCGATCGCCTGGCGGCCGGTGAAGAGGCGGCCCTCGGCGATCCTGGTCAGATCGACGTTTCCGCCGCGCCCCTGCGTGACGCGCGAGGTGAAGAGGTTGTAGGTCCGGGTCATCTCATCGCGGATCAGGCCGCGCTCGGCGTCGGTCCACGCGCGGGTACTGCTCATGAGTTGCGCGTGCGGGCCGCGGGCGCGGGCGGTGACGCCGATGTTGATTTTGTCAAACAGGCCGCCGGTGACGATCTTGCCGCCGACGACACCAATGGAGCCGACGATCGACGCGGGATCGACGTAGATGCGATCGCCGCCGACCGCGATGTAGTACCCGCCGGACGCCGCCATCGAGCCAACGGAGATGAAGACGGGCTTCTTCTCCCCCAGCCGGCGCAACCCCTGCCAGATGATTTCCGAGGCAATCGCCGACCCGCCCGGCGAATCGATTCGCACGACCACACCCTCGATCAGATCCTCATCTTCGATGTCCTTGAGCGCTTCGCGGATCGTGCGGCTGCCGACGCTGGCCCCTCCGAACATCCCGCCGTCGCTCGAATCGCCGTCGACGATCGGGCCGTCGATGTGCACCACTGCAATCGTCGGCCGCGTCGGCGTGTGATCCGGCTCGCGCATGATCATCGCCATCATGGCGAACGGGTTGTTCATGTCGAGTTGAAATTCGTCGGTAGTCGGGCCGAGGTCGAGGGTGATGCGATTCGTGCCGCACTGGCCGGCAACGTGATCCTTAAGATCAAGTATGTCGAGATCGCTGTCAATCAGCCCGAGCGCTTCGGCCTGCCGCGCATCGGCGGACCAGCCCTCTTCGAGCACCTTTTGCCACTGAGAGTCGTTGAGGCGTCGCCCCTGGCACAGCCGCTCACCCATCTGAGCCCAGAGATCGTCGAGCAGCGCATCGATGTTCTGCGACCACGCCGGGCTGGCGGTGCTGCGCGCCATCTGGTCGGCGGCGCCCTTGTAGTCGCCGATCTGCACCATGTCGGCCTTGAGTCCGACGAGGCTGAGCGTGTCGGCCAGATACAACTCTTCGCTGTACAGGCCGGGGAAGCTCACGTCGCCACCTGTCTGCATGATGACTTCATCGGCGCTGGCGCCGAGCAGCAGCTCCATCGGCCCATAGTTCTCGCTGAAGACGTGCACCGTTTTGCCGGCGTTGCGGACCTCATCCATAGCCGCCCCCAGCGCGAGCACCTGCGAGAAGTCGCACTGGAAGTCCTTGAGGTGAATGACGAGCGCGGGGATGTCATCACGAACTGCGGCGTCTTCGATCATCGCCGTCATGTGCCGAATCGTCGGCTGCGCCTCGGCGCCGAAGAGCCACGCGAGCGGCGACGGTTGCTCGACGATCGGCCCGTCAATCACGATCCAGCCGATCCGCTTATCTGTTCCGGCCAGCGCCACGATCGGCAGCGCGGCGATCACGACCAGCAGGGCGAACAGTGAGACAAACCGTTGACGAAGCGTGGACATGCCAACTCCTTGATCGGGGTGCAGACAGAGCGAGACCGCGCCTCACTGAAGCGCGGTTGTCGTGGATTGTAGTGGGATTGGAGCCGGCGGTTTCGATTCCAGCCGATGGGTCAGAAGGTCTTGCGTAACTTCGCAGAGGGGATGCCGAGCTGATCGCGGTACTTCGCCACCGTGCGGCGGGCGATGCTGATGCCTCGCTCTTTCAGGGCGGCTGCCAGTTTGTCATCACCCAGCGGCTCGCGCTTGTCTTCCGCCTCGATGATTTCCTTGAGGTTCTGCTTCACCGCGTCCCAGCTCATGTCCTCGCCGTCTTCGGTCTCGGTTCCCGACGAGAAGAACTTGCGAAGGGGCAGCACGCCGCGCGGCGTCTGGATCCACTTCCCGCTCACGGCCCGGGAGATCGTCGCCACGTGCACACCCAGCTGCTCGGCCACCTGCGACATGGGCAGCGGCTTGAGCGACGCGGGCCCCTGGTCGAAGAAGTCGCGCTGGTGGGCCACGACGACGCGGATCACCCGCAGCAGCGTGTTGCAGCGCAGATCGATCGCCTCGATCAGCCAGCGTGCGCTGCGCACGTTGGAATCGACAAACTCCTTGGTCGACTTGTCTACTTTGTCGTCCTTGAGCATCGCCGCATAGCGCGGGTTGATGCGCAGCCGCGGCAGGCGACCGTCGAAGAGCATCGCCACGTAATCATCGGCTTCATCGTCGTATTCCACGATCGCATCGGGGATCACGACTTCAGGCGATTCACTCACGAGTTGGCGGCCTGGGCGCGGATCAAGATGCCGCAGCCCCTCGAGACCGGCTTTGACCTCATCAATGGTCAGTCCCGTAGATTCGGCGATCTTCGGCAGGCGGTTCTGTTCGATGTCGCTGAGATGATCGGTGACGAGCAGCCGCTCGACGCTCAGGTTCGCGTCCGGATTCTCCCGCTCCAGCACATCGAGCTGAATGAGCATGCACTCGCGCAGATTGCGCGACGCGATCCCGGCCGGCTCGAGCGTCTGCTGCAGCACGGGCAACGCCTCTTCGAGCCGTTCGAGCGTCATGCCCGGCGGGGCTTGCGCCACGACGGTTTCCATGTCCACACGCAAATAGCCGTCGTCATCGATGAATCCGATGAGGTGCTCACCGGCGGCGAGCAGGTGCTCCTCGACATCGGAGAGCGACCACTGGCCGAGCAACTGGGTTTGCAGACTTTCGCCGCGCGCCGCGGTGTTGGCCATGGCCGCCATCTTGCCGTCGACCTCGCCATCCTGGCGTCGCCTGCGATAGGACTCGCCGAACTGGTCGTCGAGCACTTCGCGGTATTCGTTGGTCAATCGATTGAGTCGATCGAATCCTTCACCGGAGCTGTCGGCCTCCGTGTTCAGTTCGCGCTCACCCTCCATCGATTCGCGATTCTCTTCCAGCCGGGCTTGCGCCAGCGTCGCGGCGTCGGCGGTCGGCTCGACGAGGTCCAGCGCGATGTTGCTTTCGAGTTCCTGCTCGATGCGCTCCTCGAGGGCCGGCGTCGCGAGTTGCAGAATCTCCATGGATTGGATCATCCGTGGAGACATCTTCATCTGCTGACTGAGGCGGAGGTTCTGAGAGGTTTCGAATCGCATTTCAGGTCAGTTCACTGGTCGATTCCGTGGGCCACAACCCGATGCCGCGGTTCCCGGAGCATCTTAGGGTCGGCGTTGCAACGTAGGAGGTTCAGTCGATCTCCTGCCGGCCAATAATCGCATCCGCCAGCACCGCTTTGCTGGCATACTCGATCTGCGAGCCGCTGGGCAGGCCCCGAGCCAGTCGGCTCAGGTGGACGCCGCGCGATTTCAACTGCTCGGCGAGGTACAGGGCCGTCCCATCGCCTTCGAGGTTCGGGCTCAGGCCGAAGATCACTTCCGTTATGCGCGCCCCGCACGCATTGGCCCCGGGATCGTCAACACGATGCAGCAGGGCGTTGACAGTCAGATCATCGGGCTCGATGCCGTCCAGCGGGGCGATGTGACCGAGCAGCACGTGGTAGCCGCCACGGTGCATCCCCGTCTGTTCGAGGCTGATGAGGTCCTTGGGCTGCTCAACCACAAGGACCGTCGAATGCTCGCGCCGGGCATCGCCACAAATGGGACACGGATCGCGGTCGGCGAGGTTGTAGCAGATCGAACAGTGCTTGACGTGGGTCTTCACGTCGCCGATCGCCTGGGCGAGTTTCATGGCCGTGTCGCGGTCGGACTTGAGCACATGAAACGCAAGCCGCTCGGCGCTGCGGCGGCCGATGCCGGGCAAACGGGCGAACTCGTCAATGAGCCGCACCATCGAATCGGGATATGGGCCGGGTCGGTCCATGGTGCATTGTACTCGTCTTCGCGTCGACTCCGATCCGGCCCCTGTCAAATCGACGGCGATTCGCGTCGTTACCGGTCGCGAGAATCCCGGAATCGGGACTTTGAGGAAAGTTCCCCGCCTCATTTTGGCAGAGGGCCGGTACAATGCGGGCAGAGGCCGACCACCAGTACGTCAATATTTTGGGGAGAAACGACATGCATCGCACATCACGTCCTCACGTGCTCGCCGTCTACACGGTCAGCGGGGCTCTCGCAATCGCCGCCGCCGGGACTGCTTTTGGGCAGAGGAGCGAGTATTTCATGCACTCAGGTGATCAGGACACGTTCACCGTTGTTCAAAACGGACAAATCGTTCGTCAGTGGGGACTTGCCAACGGCTCGAGCCGCTACCAGTACCCGATGGTGGTCCGCGATACGGTCCGCACCACCGGCGCGAACGTGGGCGACGTCGGCGCGGAATATAGCCTCACGGGAACGGACCTCGGGCCGCGCTACACCCATCCAGCCGGATCATCCCGCTGCTGGGACGGCGCGACCGACGGCGTACACAACTTCTCGATTGACTCCGCCGGCGATGTCTGGCAATTCGATCTCGACTGGTCCAATCCGATCCGGCTCTTTCACATCACCAACGGCGGCATCGGCGGACTCACATACGACCCGGACAACGGCTCGCTCTGGGTGGGGCTGTTCTCAGGTCCCACGACGCTTACGGAGTACCGTCTGGACGGCAGCGTGCTCAGTTCATTCGACACCGGGCACACCAAGAACATGGCCGTCGCCCTCGATCCCGCTGACGGCACACTCTGGATTCACAATCGCAACTCTCAAGGTACGATCGAGCAGTGGACCCGGTCCGGTGTGATGCTGAACTCGATCGCCGTGCCGGGCCTCGCGTCGCAAAACGCACTGGGTGGCGAGTTTCAGTTCGGCGGGAGCAGCTATCGCTGCTCGATTGCCGGTGATTGCCCGGGAACCGTTCGTGTGATGTGGAACAACGCCCCTCCGCAAACCCAGCAGGGCATCCTCTTCGCCCTCAACACCGGGAGTTTCAGAATACCATCCGGCCCGTGCCAGGGCACGCAACTCGGGCTGGGCACGAACCAGTTGCGCCTCGTGAACACCGTCAGTACGGGTAATGGCTCGGGCGGCGTGACGGGCCGGGCCGGCAGCAGTGCGTGCGGCGGCTACATCCAGTTGGTGGCCGTCGGCCGACCGTGCGAGACGAGCAACGTGGCGCAGTTGCCTTAGCACAGGTGGCTGTTCACTGATCGGAACGAGCAGTGCCCGCGAACCAGGTTCGCGGGCACTTCCAATTGGAGAACCTTGCACAAAGCCTTAACCGCCCAGCAACCCGCCCAGATCCGCACCGGGATCGATCGGCAGGCCCAACTCCTGCGCGCGGCGTGACATTTCCTCGGCGGCGAGCCGCTGGGCCTTTTCCAGCGCGGCGTTGATGGCGCCGACGATCAGATCTTCGGCCATCTGCCGATCCGCTTCGTTTGACGTATCGACAAGTGCGGCGAGCATGGCCGGGTCGAGGTCGAGCGACGTGAGGCGCATTGCCCCCGTCACCGTCGCCTTCACGGCCCCGCCGCCGGTCTCGGCCGAAGCCTTCATCGTCTTGAGCTGTTCCTGCACCTGCTGCATCTGCTCGCGGAGTTGGCCGGCATTGCGCAGCATGCTCGAAAGCTGGCCGAGGTTCTTGAATTGATCGAACATGAATTCTCCCCACAGCGCGGAGCGCTGTTTGAGTCACTTTGATTTCCGACGCGGCGCTGGTTTCACATCGACGATGCGCGCGTCGAGCAGTTCCATCGCTTTGCGCACGATGGGAATCTGGGCCGCCTCGGCGAAGTCCGCCGACGATGTGGCCATTTCGTTGCCGGGCTTGCCGTTCGACTCGGCTGTGGTGGAGACGACAAGTTCCACGCGCGTCGGCCGGCCGATCGCCGCAGCGAAGATCTTTTCAATCGCGCCCAGGCACGTCCGCGCATACGCCAGCAGCGAGCCATCGCCCAGCGTCAGCGCGATCGACGGCCCGTCGAGCCGCTGATCCCAACTCAGCGCATCGACCACTGGGCCGAGACGCACATTCTTGTGGGCTTCGGCGACGACCTGCTTCCAGATGGCCTGCGGATCGGTGTTCACGGGCGCCGCTGCCGGTGCTGAAGTCCGCTCGACTGGAGCGGGGGTCGGCGCCGCGCTCTTGGCCGCCGATGCGGCCAGATCGCTTAGTCGCGGCGTGGCGTCAGCGCGGTGTGGACTTTTTTTTTGAGTCGGCGCCGGATGGGCGGCAGCCCCCCCACCGCCACCTTTGAGCAGCGCGGCGGCGTCGGCAAACTTCTCAGCCATCGCCAGACGCACGATCGCCGCATCCAGCAGCGCCCGCCCCGTCACGCTCGACTTGATCGACCGCTGCACACTCTCAAGCAGCGCGATCATGTAGACGAGGCTTGGCGCATCAAAGCGTTGCGCCTGCGATGCGATTTCTTCGCGCTCATCGTCAGCCAGCTCGAGCAGATCGCTCTCCACGCCGCAGGCACACGCGAGCATGAGCAGGCGAAATCGATCGATGGCGATCTCGATGAACTGGTCCGGCGACACACCGCGATTGAGCATCTCGTTCATCTGCGCCAGCGCCTCGGCCGGCTGCCCATCCGCAAGCGCTTCGACGAACTGATGCACCAGCGTGTGGTCAGGCAATCCCAGCGTCTCGGCCAGCATCTCGACCGTGATCGTCTTTTCACCTTCTGAGAGCAATCGATCGAGCAGGCTGAGGGCATCGCGCATCGAGCCGTGCCCGAGCCGGGCGACCTGCAACACGAGCCGATCGTCGGCCTTGACCTTCTCGCTCTTGAGCACCGCGCGCAAGTGTTCGGCGATGCGCCGCGTCGGGATCATGCGGAAATCAAACCGCTGGCAGCGCGACTGGATCGTCGCCGGCACCTTGTGCGGCTCGGTCGTGCAGAGAATGAACTTCACATGCGAAGGCGGCTCTTCCATCGTCTTGAGCAGGGCGTTGAACGCCTGCGTCGTGAGCATGTGCACTTCGTCGATGATGTAGATCTTGTACGGGCACCGCGCCGGCCGGTAGATGCAGTTGGCGATCAGATCGCGCGCGCCTTCGACGCTGTTGTTCGAGGCCCCGTCGATCTCGATGACGTCGATGTCGTTGCCCTGCATGATCGCCTGGCCGATCGCCTCGGCGTCCTTGAGTTCGGGCGTGACGTTCAGGGCCTTGGCAAAGATGCGGGCCATCGAGGTCTTGCCCACGCCGCGCGTCCCGGTAAAGAGGAAGGCATGGGCGACGCGGTTGGTGTCGATGGCCCGGCGAAGGGTTCGCGCAATCGCCTCCTGGCCGATGACTTCATCGAAGTCCTGCGATCGATACCGGCGTGCGAGAACGGTGTAGGCCATGGGCTGTATTGAAGGGGCGAAGATGGGAGGGGGCAAAGGGAAGGGTTGAGATTGAATGAGATGCGATTCCATAAGGCGAAGGTCGAGCCAAGGTGTTGTCCGGACCCGTCTTGTCCATCCCACGGCGAAAGAAGGACGATTCAGGACCATCACATGCGTGGGACGCCTGGGCCGAGCGTTGACGAGCCGCTCGGCAACTATTACGCTCACCAAGCCAGGCAGGAAACATCGAACCCAACGGGTGCCCAAATCGTGCCGAAGTCAGCCGCTCCAAATCAGACGGGACCAGCCTTCCCGCTGGGGATCTTCCTTTGCTTCATGGCCGCCATCGTCATTTTCATTGATGTCCCCCTCATCCGGGCCCTGCTTGAGCGGGGCAGAGCGCTGGAGACGCAAGGGAGGATATTGGCCCATGACCCATACCCATCACCCGAGTACGCCGGCGTCACCTACTACAAGGTGACGTACGAGTACCAGGTTGGCCCAACGACTTACACCAGCAATCGGATTTCGTTACCGCTGGGCTGGAGCTCAACCCAAATGGCGAGTTTGAACAAGACCTACCCAGTTGGATCCACCGTATGCGTTCACTATTCACCGAACGACCCAGCCACCGCTTTCGTCGATCCTCACGTACCGTTTGTGTACTACGGCATAAGCGGCGTGGTGGTCATACTGACGGTCGCAGCCGCAATGGTGAAGCTGGGCCAACGATCGAAGCAGTCCAACCTTGGCGCGAACGCGGAGTCTTGACCCTCTGGCCAACGAACACTGGGGCGGAACGATCCTCGCATCCGAGAGGCGATGAGAACCCTCGAGCGGCGTAAGACACGCCCGTGGTGCGCGGTGAGTGCCGGAGCGGAAGAGGTTTTGGACCGTCGCACGCCGCACGATACGTGGAATCACGGGGTGCAATGAGCGCCGGGCCCGCGCAGAGCCTTGTCCCGGCCTACCCCGCTCTTCACGCGTGAAGTCGCGCGCGCCCGGGTCATCCGATGATCCGCCGGCCAGGAGATCGATACCCCGAATGAACACCACTTATGGCTGCTGCGGTCAGGCTCTGACCAGGTTCGTGGGCCACCCGTGTACCGGGCCCGGCCGACGGATCAAGGGATGACCCGCTGGCGACTCGGAAATGGATGGTAGCCTCCACCATCGCACCGTACAATCCAGCCATGAGCGACCGCACCGGAACGCCCGTCAATCTGGTCGAAGATCGCGAACGCAGTCGCGTCCGCGCGCTGATCATCATCCGCGGCGTGTTCCTGATCATGCTCGTCACGGTCGTCATGCTCAGCCTGCTCAAGGGCGGCTCGGGCACCGGCGCCAAGGACGCGACCGAGGCTCTGTTCATCAACTACTGGTGGGCGCCGGTTATCGTGGCGCTGTTCCTCGGCGTCGCGGCGATCACCTTTGACGCGCTCACGCCGCACAAGAAACTCTCGGGCATGACGGGCGCGCTCTTCGGCCTGATCGCCGGCCTGCTCGCCACCGTCGCAATCACCTGGATCATCGATCTGCTCCTCCAGGCCCACGACATCAAGTTCGAAAACGACGAAGCGGCCAACCGCATGATCCTCGCCATGAAGGCGGCGTTCGGCATCACCTTGTGCTATCTCGGCGTTTCCGTCGTCTACAGCACGCAGGATGAGTTCCGCCTCATCATCCCCTATGTGGAATTCAGCAAGCAGTTGCGCGGCACGCGGCCGCTGGTGCTCGACACCTCGGCGATTATCGACGGTCGCATCCTCGATGTGGGCATGACGGGCTTTCTGCTGGCCCCGGTCATCATCCCGCGCTTTGTCATCGAAGAACTGCAGACACTCAGCGATTCGAGCGACAAACTCAAGCGCAACCGCGGCCGCCGCGGCCTGGACATGGTGCGCAAGTTGCAGAACAGTCCGCACATCGACCTGTCCATGGTCGATGTGCAGGTGCCGGGCCTGGGCGTGGACCAGATGCTGCTCGAGGTGGCGCGCGAGTATCGCGCCCATCTTGTGACGACTGATTTCAATCTGAACAAGGTCGCGGCGATCGATGACGTGAAGGTGCTCAACATCAACGATCTCGCCAACGCGCTGCGCACCGCGGCGGTGCCGGGCGAGCGGCTGTCGATCCAGATCGTCAAGCGCGGCGAGGGCAAGAACCAGGGCGTCGGCTATCTCGACGATGGCACGATGGTCGTGGTCGAACACTCGTCGGATCTCATCGGCCACCGCGTCGAGTGCTCAGTCACCAGTTCGATCCAGACTTCCGCCGGACGGATGATCTTCGGCGACCGGGTCGGCGAAGGGGTGATCATTCACGATGAAGATGACGCAGACGCTCCCGGCGGCGAGAGCGAGCCTCCTGCGGACGTCGCGACCGAAGGAAACGGATGGACGCCCGAAGAATCCACGCCGGCCACCGCGCGCGTCGATCCGCCGCGCCACCGGTCTGACAGCCCGCCCCGCCGCACGCCGGGGCCCAGCGGACGCAATCCGCGCCGCGGTTAGTACCGCGGACGTGGGATGAAATGACATTGCGGCTCCGCATGGCCGCATTGGGAACATTTGAGCCATTGACACAGTTTGACTACGGGGATCTCATGCGCACACGTTTTCAGCAACGAAACCAGTCCTGCCTGCGCCTGTTTGCCGCTCTGGTGGTGGCCGGGTTATCAGCCGCACACGCCCTTGGCCGGCACGATCCGGGGTACATCGGCGTTGACTTGGGCACGCTCGGCGGCGCGCAGAGCATGGCCCTGGGCATCAACAAGAACAACGAAGTCGTCGGGGCCTCTCAGACCGCAGACGGCCGCTGGCACGCCTTCTTCTGGGCCGACGGCCAGATGACCGACCTCGGCGTCCTGCCCGGCTTTGACGACAGTTACGCCCAGTCGATCAACATCACCCGCCAGATCGTCGGCCGCACCGTGACGGCGAACGGCCTGAGTTCCCGGGCCTTCGCATGGGTCTCGGGCAACCGCACCGATCTCGGCACGCTTGGCGGCGAGAGCGCCAGGGCCTATGGCATCAACGGCTCGCGACACGCCGTGGGCACGGCCCAGCAGAGCGACGGCCAGTGGCGCGCCTTTGTCTGGCGCAATAACGTGATGACCAGTCTCGGCACGCTGCCCGGCCACACCGCCAGCGCCGCACTCTCCATCAGCGACTCGGGCCTGATCACCGGCTGGTCCGAAGACGGCGAAGGCAATCGCATCGCGGTCTATTGGACCAACGATCAGATCGTTGAGATCGGCACGCTCGGCGGACTCCACGCCGAAGCCACGAGCGCCAATCGCAATGGCGTCATCGTCGGCCACGGCGACACCGGCAACGAAGTTACCCACCCCTTCATGTGGGAGAATGGGCAACTCACCGACCTCGGCGCCTTTCCCGTCGGCGGCGACAGTCGCGCGTTCTCGATCAACATCCTGCGCGAGGCGGTCGGCGAGGCCTTTCTGCCCGCAGCCAACGAATACCAGGCGGTGCTCTGGAAGCCGGGCCGCACGATCCAGAACATCAACTCGCTGCTCCCCCCGCTCTCGGGCTGGGACACCCTGCTCTCCGCGACCGGCATCAGTGACTCGGGCCACATCTGCGGCACCGGACGCACCACCGCCGGCGAGACCCATGCGTATCTGCTTGTTCCCAAACTCGGCCTGGCCAATCCGGTCCCCGGGCGAGCCGGCGAGGTGAATACCTTTGACGCCGCGGGCGCGCTGCCCCACGCCATGGTGCACGTTGTCTACGGTTTCCAGTATGGCTCCGTGCCCGTTCCCGGCTGCAATGGCGTGAACTTCGGCATCCGCGCTCCGACACTGCTGCGGAGCGTGCGGGCGGATGAAACGGGTCATGCGCTGTTCACCGTCATGGTGCCGCAGGCGGCCCGCAATCGCGGCGTGCTTTTTCAGGCCCTCGAAGGCGGTTCGTGCGAACTCAGTTCCATCATGATCTGGACGTTTTACTAAGGTCAGGTGCCGCGCCGTTGCGCGGCGTGAGAGTGACGATTCACAGTAGAGGATGCATGGGCCCATAGGCCCGAAGGAGTTGGTGATATGAAGAGCATGATGAAGGTCGCAGCCATCGCTGCGGTAGGGGTTGCGTTCATGGCCGCGTCAGCCGCCAGCGCCGATGTGTGGTACTTTGAGACGCACCTCTCCGGCGATCAGCACAATCCACCAACGGGCAGTCAGGCAACAGGCACCTGCAAGATGGTCTATGACGACGTCACCAACCTGCTCGACATTGATCTCTATATCGAGGGATTTCTCCCCGAGAATCTCCTGTACGCCCACATCCACAAGGGCCGCGCCGGTTTTTACGGCGACATGATTGCCCATCTCGGCATGGGCGCCATGTTCATGCCCGATGGCAACGGCTTGCGCCGAATCGCCACCGGCATCCCCATCGACGAGATGTACGAACAGGACATCCTCACCGAAGGGGCGTATGTCAACGTGCACACCGTGCAGTTTGAGGCGGGCGAAATCCGCAGCCAGACCACAGTCGTGCCCCGCCTGAGCCACACCGCTCTGGCGCGCGGCCAGCGGGCCACCTTTGACATCCTCCATGCCGGGCGCGGCGAGCGCGTGTATTTCCTCTACAGCCCCACCGGTCTGGGAGACGGCCCTTCAATCGGGGGCCTGGGAGGATTGGTGCTCGACATTCTCAACCCGGTGAACGTCATCGGCACGGCCACGGCCAACGCTCAGGGACACGCATCGCTGGCCATCACGATTCCCCCCAACGCTCCGCCGATCGCGGTGACGTTGCAGGCGGTCATTCGGCGCGGACCAGGCGGGGCCGACTCGGTGAAATCGAACACGGTTTCGACTGCTATTCTGCCATAGGCGCTATTTCGGGAATGTATTTGGACCATTCCCGGTTCCTATGGCGGGGCCGCGGTGACGCGTGGCGGCAAGACGACAGCGATGCTCGACTTCGAGCATCGCTCAGTCAATTGCGGATCCAGCGCGAGTGATTTTATTGGACTTCCGATTTGGAGGAGCAGCATCATGTTGTCATTCGTTCGTCGCAGCCTTCTGGCACTCGGGGTGGGTGCCGCTCTGCTGACCGGGCCCAGCGCTCTGGCCCAGTTTGAATCGCAGAACGTCACGCTGCTCAAGTTCATGCCACTGTCCGCATTCCCAAGCAACCCTGAGACCGGCAACGACTGCTGGGGCTACGTCTCCCCATCCGGGCGTGAGTACGCCCTGATGGGAATCAGCACCGCCCTGGCCGTGGTCGAAATCACCGACCCCGTCAATCCCGTGCTCATCGCTGAGATCCGCCACAGCACCAGTCTCTGGGGCGATGTCAAGGTCTACCGCGATCACTGCTACGTCAGCAATGAATCCAGTGGCGGCATCCAGGTCATCAGCCTCGCCGACGTGGACAACGGCAACGTCACTCTGGTGCGCAGCCTGACCACCAACGGCTTGAGCAAGGCCCACAACGTCTTCGTGGACGAAGTCAGCGGATTCCTCTATGTCGTCGGCGCCAACATCAACGGCGGCTCCCCCGTCGTGTTTGATCTGACCGATCCGGCCAACCCCACGCTTGCGGGCCAGATTTCCGGCCCCTACACCCACGACATCCAGGTGGTCACCTTCGAATCCGGCCCCTATGCCGGTCGGCAGATTGCCTACTGCTCCAACGGCCAGACCGCTTTTGACATCGTCGATGTGACCAACAAGTCCAACATGTTCCGCACCGGTCGCGTCGTCTACCCCGGCCTGAACTACTGCCACCAGGGCTGGCTCAGCGAAGATCGAAACTACTTCTTCCTCAACGATGAACTCGACGAGCAGAACGGCTACACCAACGTCACGCTCACTCGCGTCTTTGACGTCAGCGACATCACAAACCCGAATCTCGTCTCGACCTTCACCTCCGGTCGGCCCTCCATCGACCACAATCTCTACGTCAACGGCAACTTCGTCTTCGAAGCCAACTACCGCAGCGGATTGCGCATCTTCGACGCCACCGACCCGCTCGACCCCGTGCAGACCGGCTGGTTTGACACCTACCCCGGCGACGATGCCCCGTCGTTCGATGGCGCCTGGAGCACCTACCCCTACTTCCCCAGCGGCACGGTCATCATCAGCGACATCACCCGTGGCCTGTTCATCGTCGACGTCACCGCGTCGCAAGCCAGCCTGACGTTCGACTATCCCAACGGCCGGCCCGAGCTGATTAACCCCGCCGGCGGCACCACCATGCGGATGGATGTCACCCCGCGCGGTTCCGTCCCGCAACCCGGCACTGGTGTGCTGCACGTCAACGACGGCAACGGCTGGGTCGACATTCCCATGGGCATCCTCGGAGACAACTCCTACGAAGCCCTGTTCCCCGCCACGCCTTGCGGCACCACCGTCCAGTACTACACCAGCGCGGAAACAACTCGAGGTCAGGTCGTCGTCAACCCTTCCGACGCGCCGGCTTCCACCTACACCGCGCTCAGCGCCGGCTCCCTCAATGTCCTGCTTGACGAGAACTTCGAAGCCGACAATGGCTGGACGGTGATCAACGAGAACGTCTCTGACGGAGCCTGGGTGCGCGGCGTGCCCGCCAACGGCGGTACGCGCGGCGACCCGCCCACCGACTCGGACGGCTCGGGAAACTGCTACATCACCGGCAACGGCCCCAACCAGGATCTCGATGGCGGACCGACGCGCCTGATCTCCCCGGTCTTCAGCCTCACGGGCCAGTCCACTGTGCTCGTGTCCTACGACCGCTGGTTCTACAACGACGACGGCGATGACTTCTTTGACGCAGAAGTCTCCAATGACGGCGGAAACAACTGGACGCTGATGAAGCGCATCTCCCGCGAGCCGGGCTGGCGCAACGAGACGCTCAACATCACCGACTTTGTTCCGCTCACCAGTCAGATGCGCTTCCGATTCAGCGCTGCAGACAACCCCAACAACTCCGTGACGGAAGCGGGCCTCGACGCCTTCAAACTCATCGCCATCGACTGCGGCAGTGGCGGCGGACTCACGCTGGCGGTGTCCGGCACCTGCCGCAACCAGGGCGGTGCGCTGTTCTCATGGTCTCAGGCGTCATCCAACGTCACGCTGGGACTCGTCTTCGCACGCAACACCGGTTCGTTCGTCGTTCCGAGCGGCGTGTGCAGCGGCACCATCCTCGGCCTGGGTTCGGACCACATCCAGCTCGCTCGCCGATTCAACTCCGGTGCCGGTGCGGGGTCGTTCAACGCCACCCTGCCCAATGGAGCGTGCGGCGGCTACTTCCAGCTGGTCCAGACATCCAACTGCGAAACCAGCAACGTCGCCCAGGCGCCGAACTGATCGCGCACGTCCTGACTTGCCTATGTCAAACGACGTCGTCACTTGAGGGTGACGACGTCGTTTGCGTTGGTTCTGCGTGTACTGTCAGTCTGCGAGCATTCGAACGAGCATCCCCGTCGAATCAACCGGCCGTAGACGTTGCCACCACAGGTTCATCGGCCCGCGCCACGAGATAGAACCGCTCTATGGCGACGTCGAACGCGTCGCCGCCCTCTGGCTGCATGTGGTACGTGCCTTCCATCGTGCCCCACTCCGTCTTGAGCAGGCAGTGGCTCGCGTACTCAAACGTCTCACCCGGATCGAGCACCGGCTGCTGGCCGACGACGCCTTCGCCCGTCACCTCTTCAGTGCGGCCGAATGCATCGACGATTGCCCAGCGGCGCGACACGAGGCGCACGCGCGAATCGCCCTCGTTGGTGATGCGAATCCGATAGGCAAAGACATACTTGCGATCGAGACGCGATGAATGCTCCGGCATGAACGCGGGGACGACGCGCACACGAATGTCGTGCGTCACCGCGTCCGAACCGTATCGACTACTCGGGATGGAGTCGTTCGTGCGCTGAGCCAGATTCATCGCCATCGTCAGTCCTTCTCCCACCGTGCAACACACGCATCCTTGCGGGACAAAACCCTAGCCCGGCCGCGCGCGAAATTCAGGGCGGCGCAGCCTGAATCGGCGGCGCGGCTGGTTTTCACGCGAAGACCGCGTCATCGCGCGAAGATCTCATCGAAAAACATCTCCATCTGAGCCCACGATCGCCGGTCCGCCGCCGCGTCATAACCGGCGCCGGGGATGTTGAACTTGTCCACGCTCGGCGTCGTGAAACTGTGCCTGGCTCCGCTGTAGACCACCAGTTGCCAGTCGACCGCCGAGCCCGCGAGCGAATCGGTGAACTTGTGGATGTTGTCCATCGGCACCAGCGTGTCCGCCGACCCGTGGCAGATGAGCACCTTCGCCTTGACGCGGGCGGCATCGCCTTCGCCGGCCGGCATCGGACCGCCGTGGAAACTCACGATGCCCTTCAGCTCCGCTCCGCTGTACGCCAGCTCCGTCACGATCGTCCCGCCGAAGCAGTAGCCGATCGCCGCCACGCCGCTCGCATCGACTTCCTTCTGCGCCGTGAGCACCTTCAGCCCTGCCGCAGCCCGGCTCCGCGCCAGTTGGCGATCCTGGTAGAAGGCCCCGGCCCACTGCCCCGCCTGCGTGGGGTCTTCAGTAAACTTGTCGGCCCCGTACATATCCAGTGCAAACGCCGCGTAGCCCAGCTCGGCCAGTTGGCGGGCCCGCCCCTTTTCGTCGCTGCCCAGTCCCCACCACGCGTGGACGATCAGCACACCCGGCCGCGGCCCGGCCAGCGCATCGTCGTAGGCGTAGTACCCCTTCAACTCGACGTCGCCGTCCTTGTAGGTGATGTCGCGCGTCACGACCTTGGCCTGCGCCGGCCCGGCACCCAGGCCGGCGACCAGAGCGAAGACCAGTGTGAACAGCAGTGGGCTCGTCGTCATCTCATTGCTCCCTGTGAAGGTCTGGGGGTTCGAATCTGTTTGTCGCAGGGGAATCATGCGGCCCGATTGACACCGGTCAACCCAGCAATTTGCTCGCTCAATGTGCAGAACGTTGGACACCTCCCGGACCGGAGATATCCTCACCACTTGTCACACGCGCTGCACTGGTCGGGGGTCGGCCGCGCGTCCGAGACGGTCAGAATCACCTCCAGATCGAGAGCGCAAGACCCATGAGCATCCTCGTCTCCGGCGAAACCAAGGTCATCTGCCAGGGCATCACCGGCGCTGCCGGCGCCACCCACACCAAGGGAAGCCTCGCCTACGGCACTAAGATGGTCGGCGGTGTGACCCCCGGCAAGGGCGGCACTAAAGACCCAAACGGCCTGCCGATCTTCAACACCGTCGCCGAAGCCGTCCAGGCCACCGGCGCCAACGCCACGATGATCTTCGTTCCCCCGCCGTTCGCAGGCGACGCCGTCATCGAAGCCGCCGCGGCGGGCGTCCGCGTCATCTGTTGCATCACCGAGGGCATCGCCACGGCTGACATGATCCGCACCAAGGCGCTGCTGCGCGACTACCCCGAGTCACACCTCATCGGCCCAAACTGCCCCGGCGTCATCACCCCCGGAAAGCGCGTCTCGGGTGAAGGCGCCAACGCCAGGTTTTCGGGCGGCTGCAAGATCGGCATCATGCCCGGCTACATCCACATGCACCGCGCCGACGCCAAGACCGGCAAGGCCGTGGGCATCATCTCCCGATCCGGCACGCTCACCTACGAAGCCGTCTGGCAATGCTCCAGTCGCGGCGTCGGTCAATCGACCTGCGTGGGCATCGGCGGCGATCCCGTCAAGGGACTCAACTTCATCGAACTCCTCTCCATGTTCAATGAGGACGCTGACACCGATGGCGTACTCATGATCGGCGAGATCGGCGGCAGCGACGAAACCGAAGCCGGCCACTGGATCCGCAAGAACATGAGAAAGCCAGTCGCCGGTTTCATCGCCGGCCAGACCGCGCCCAAGGGCAAGCGCATGGGACACGCCGGCGCCATCATCGGCGGCGCAGATGACACCGCCGCGGCCAAGATCAAGTCCCTCAAGGCGGACGGCGTCACCGTCGCCATGAGCCCCGCCGACATGGGCAGCGCCATGTGCCAGGCGCTGGGGTTGAACTGAGAGCGGCTCAACTTCAAACGGAGTCGGGTGGCGCTGAACACTCGTCGCTCTGGGCGAGCGTTCAGTGCGATGGGGCAATGACGTTCAACATCGAACTCCACTCACAGCCGCGGCGGTCGACGCCACCGGCTATTCGATTCGCACGACGTTGCTGGTGGCGCAGCGGGTGATGTCGACGAGTTGGAGGTAGCCGCCGCAGACGGTGCGGGGGACCGTGCGCTTGAGGCGGCCGGCGCCGAACTGGCCCGCTGAGCCGACGTAGGCGACCTGCAGGCCGAGTTGGCCCAGTTGCAGCGAAGTGCCCGAGCACGGGTTGCCGTTGGGGATGATGAAGTTGCCGGTGCGCTTGGCGTAGAGCAGCGCGATGCGGGCCCGCTGATCCGGCGTCGCCTGGAACCAGCGCACCTCGATCTCTCCGCCCGGCCCGCTCGAACAGTCGGGCAGCTTCTGCAATGTGATGACGGGCGCTGGACACTCCCCGCCGTTGCCGGGGTTGAGGTCGAAGGAATAGACCGCGCCGACGGCGTCCGTCTGCAGCCCGCCTTCGCATTGCGTCGTGTGCGCGCCGAGAACTGCGAGTCCGTCAGAAGCAAGGCTGCCGAGGCCGAGTGACACGCCGACCACATCAAGCGCATCGGACTCCCGGCCGTACAGCGCCTGCGTCGCAGCCCACTCCCCGGTCTGCTCGTCGCGCTCGAAGACATAGACCGCGCCGCAGGAGGTGCCGAAGTCTCGATTGTTAGGAGCGCCGATCAGCAGCCGGCCAGAGCCATCCGACGCCAGGTCAACCGTCTGGCCAAAGTACATGTCGCTCGGATTGGCGACCGGTGGCGTCAGGTGCGCTTCCTGCTGCCATGTACCGTCGGCAGCGCGCAAGTACAGATACGCGCCGCCGGGGCCTTCAGGGTTGCCGAACCCACCTTCATGGAGCCTGCCTACGAGTGCGCGATGCGTGAACCCGGGGAGATCGAAGACCGGCGCAACGGAGACATCGCATCCATACCGATCCTGTTCATAGGGGTCGGGCGCCTCGAATTGCGCTTCGAGCATCCACTCGTCAGTCTGCGAATCAAATCGATAGCAGTAAACCTGGCCGGGCTGAGTGTAACGCACATACTGGCGGCCCGAAGCGCCGACAATCAGGATGGTCTCCCCGTTACTCTCGGTGGAGGCAAGACCGACGCCGAACGCATCGTCCGCCGATCCATCCGGCGCCTGAAGGTGCGCCTGCTGGATCCAACCGCCCTGTCCGTCTTCTTCAAAGACGTACGTCGAGCCGATGAGTTCGCGCCCTTCCGATCCCGGCGCGCCCACGACCACAAACGTCCGACCACCGTCTGTAGCCCATGTGACCTCATCGCCAAACCACTCTTTTGCAACAGGAGTGTCGGGCGCCAGTTCGCCATGCGCCACCCATTCACCGGATCCGTTCAATCGAAACAAATAGACTTTCCCCGCGCTCTGTTCAACAAGGCTGTAATACGGGCTCGCGCCAGCCAGAAGCCACTCGTCTGTTCCCGGATCGTGGTGCAGCGCAACCTCGTTCCCAAAGGCGTCGCCGGGCATCAATTCGACGGGTCGAAGATCCGTCTCAAAGTCCCATTGACGAGTATTCGCATTCAGGCGGTAGGTCGAAATGCGACCTCCCGGGCCGTCGTAGCGGCCCACGGCCAGGCGATCATCTCGCACGGACAGTGCCCTGCCAAATCCGTTGCCGACAGAGCACGGGCTGATGATGCGCTGCAATTGAACCGGAGGGCACGGCAGCCCCTGCCCAAACGCGTGCGGCGACTCGCTCAGCGGAGCAAGGAACAGCAAGGCCACACCTGCGATTGTGAAACGGGTTGTTGGCATGCGCGCCTTCTCTCCTTGCCATCCGTGCGCCGCATCGTCGTATCGATCACGACTACATATCACGCCATTCATTGTCCGGACTTTCCTTCTGCCGTCAAGGAAAAAAGCGGGTTTCACAACCAAATACCCTGCCGACTCGCGCGACAGCGAGCCGGTCCCCGAAGCGCTACCTCTCGATCGTGCGAACTCGTGCTGCCGATCATCGGCCTTGTAACGGCGAACAAAACGAACCCGCCCCGCGCGGTTGCACGGGGCGGGTCACTCTCAACTTCTCTCGTCGCGTCTCAATCGACGCGTGACGAGTCATGGTCGATCAACGATCGACCCAGGTGTCGATGATGTCGGTCGTCCGACCGTTTTCTTCAGCGCCCTGGAACCAGACGTAGAAGCGACGGGGCACCGTCGGCACGGGCAGGTTGTTCCAGTTGGCGTTGCCGTTGCTGTCGCTGGTCTTGATGCCGCCCGCCCGAGTCGGGTTGGCGATGCCAAGGGTCACGTTCAGTTCAGGCACAAAGGTCTGGCCGAGGCCGGAGATGCTGTAGTACACAGCGCAGCGGGTGCTCGGCGCGACGTTGGTCAGGTTGAACGTCACCCGACCGCCGCCGGTGAGCGGCATGGGGGTGATGGCCAGCGTCAGCGGACCGCCGGTTCCGTTCATCGCGTTCTTGAGATTGACGCGGCCGTAGCCGTAGATGCTGTCGACGCCGGGCGAACCGATGTCGGTGCAGGAGTTCTTGAGCAGTTCTTCGACCTGGTCGGGGCTGATCCCCGGGTTGTTGGAGAAGATCATGGCGCCGACGCCGGCGGCGATCGGGCACGCCATGCTGGTGCCGCTGAGCGAGGCATAGGCGTTGTTCGCGGTGAACCAGGTGGAGAAGATGTTGTTGCCGGGGGCAAAGAGGTCGACGTAGTTGCCGTAGTTGGAGAACGAAGCGCGGGTGTCACTGGTGGTCGTGGCGCCGACGATGATCACGTCATCCGCATCCCGGTTCGGGCTGGGCATGTTGCGACTCTCGTTGCCAGCCGCCCAGAAGAGCAGACCGCCAAGATTCTTGACCGTGGTGCCCGTCGTGCGAACGGAGGGGCTGTCGGCGCCGCTGTAGCTGACGCTCGAGCACTTGTCGCCGCTCTGGGCCGCCTTGATGGCCGCCTGAGTGAGCGTGTTGAAGTTGGCGCTGCCATTGCTCGATTCGCTGACGCGGAGGATGCGGTGGCCGAGGCTCCAGCCGACGCCCAGTCCGCCGCGGCCGTTGTTGCCGTTGGCGGCGGCGCAACCGCTGGTGTGCGTGCCGTGGCCGTTGATGTCGGTGACGTTTCCGCCCTGACTTTCCCACTGGTTCCGCACGGCATTCCAACCGTCGGCGCGGTACTGCGTGAATTCTTCGTGCGTCGTGCGCAGACCGGTGTCACAAATGCCCACTCGCGTTGATGGGTTTCCAGTGTGGACGTCCCAGCCCTCGTAGCTCTGCATCTTGGAGTGCTGCCACTGCGTGCCTCGGCTCGGGTCGTTGGGAATGAGTTGCGGGTAGCAGATCCAGTCCGGCTGGATGTACTCAAAGTTGCCCGTGGCCATCAGCGCGAGGGCCGCTTCATTTTCGCCGACTCCCTGGGGGAGCTGGAAGACGTACTCGTCGTTGAGTTCGATGTAGGTGTTGAGCACGAAGTTGTCGAGGATCAGGTTCCGACCGGCGGCGTTCTTTCCCGCGTCGTTCTGAACCGGGCGGGCGATCATGGCGCCGCTGAACTCAAGCGAGCCGGGACGCTCCACGAACTGCGGAACCTGTGCGTTTCCTTCCGCGCCATTGTCGTTGGCGAGGGTCGCCGGGACCACAGAACTGAAGGCTGCGGCCGCCCCGATCACCAAGTATGTCATCCTGATTCTGGTCATCACGAGAAACACTCCTTTTTGGAAATTCAAAAACTGCCCCACGTCCACCCGCCGTCGATTGGCCAGTGGAAATACAAAAAACCCTTGAAACCATACACCAAACCCGCGAACTCGCACCGATATTCCGGAGTTTGGGGCCAAAACGGTTCTGTGACAGCCGAATTCTTCTAGGCGGATTACCCAGATTCCCGACCTCCTCCCCGGTTTGCCGCCCTCGAAGGGCTGGTAACGCACCCGGCAGGCTATCATGCCAAAGACCGGTAAGGGGTTCCAATCCCGCCGCCCGGTGCTGGAGGATCTACTGGATGCCCGGATTGATCGAGCACACCGAGCGCTATCTCCCCATCCACCTGTTCCTCTCAGGCGAACTCGAGGCCGTCAACGAGATTCTCCGCCGTCAACTGGCCAGCGACCTCCCCGCCGTCAACGAGCTCTGCAGGCACGTCGCCCGATACCAGGGCAAGATGCTCCGTCCCACGCTCACCCTGCTGTGCGGCTTGGCGTCCCGGCCCGGGTCCGCTGAACAACTGCCGGAGGCAAACCACTCGCTGCGTGTGCTCGCCGCGGTCAGCGAGATCATCCACATGGCCACGCTCGTCCACGATGACGTGCTCGATGAATCCAGACTGCGGCGCAACGCCCCCACCGTCAATCACTTGCGCGGCAATGAGATGGCCGTACTGCTCGGCGACTACCTCATCTCCAACGCCTTCCATCTCTGCTCCACGCTCGACCGTCCGGAAATCAATCGGCGCATTGGTGAGACGACCAACGAACTCTGCTCGGGCGAACTGCTCCAGATTCACCACAGGGACGACTGGTCCATCGACGAGGCAACCTATTTCGCCATTATCGAGCGAAAAACGGCCTCGCTCATTAGTCTCTGCTGTCGTCTCGGCGCGGAGGAAGCGGGCGCCGAGCCCGCCGTCGCGGAGGCGCTGGCCTCCTACGGCAGCCGGATGGGGGTCGCCTTCCAGATTCAGGATGACCTGCTCGACCTGATCGGCGAGGAACGGGTGGTTGGCAAGTCGCTCGGCCGGGACCTCGAAAAAGGCAAACTGACGCTGCCGATGATCCACTTCTTTTCCAGCGCTTCGCCCCCGCAGCGGATGGAGATGCTCGCGACGCTCGCCGAGACGGAATCCGAAGCCTGGGCCGGCCGGGTCCGATCATTGCTGCTCTCCAGCGGAGCCGTGACCAGCGCCCATGACGTCGCCGCCGGCCTGGTCAGCGAGGCACGTCGTGACTTGTCGGCCCTTGGAGAATCCCCTGCCCGCCAGTTGCTTGAAGATCTGGCCAGCGCCGTCATCACCCGTGCCTCCTGAAGCGGGGAGTCCGGCAGGGCTTTTTCAAAGCTCGCAACAAAAACACAATTCGCCTGCTCCGCCTGGGGAATAGTCGGTCGACTTTCCCCGTTGTTGATGTCGAGTTCTCAATCCTCACGACCCCCACGAGGCCCGGCGTTCGGCACTGCTGATCGTCGGGCACTTTTTTTGCCCCGTTGACTCCTCAAAAACAGCGGCACCCGGGAAACCCCCGGGTGCCGCGTGCCGTTATCAGAATCCTGAACCGTCTCCGACGAGACCGGCGCGCCCCCTTACGGACGCACCCGCACCACGTTGCTGGTCGTGCAACCGCTGGTTTCGATCATCTGCAGGTAGCCGTTGCAGGCGGAGTTCTCATTGACGTTGCCTGAGACCGAGCCGCTGCCGTTTCCACTGTTGACCGTGGTCACCAGACGGATGGCCGCAGGTCCCAGTCCGAGCGATGTTCCGGCGCACGGGCCGTTGGGAATCGTCGTGCTGCCGGTTGATGCAGCGAACACCAGACCCATCGGCACACCGGCCGGCGCATCACTCCAACTGACGGTCACTCGACCGGGACACGAGCCACTCGTCGCGATCCGCAGGCCCGCGCTGAATCCCTCGATGCCGCTGACGGCCAGGCCGAACGCGGCATCCATCTGCGGCGTGTCGGGATACGCGTCTTCGTTGACTTCCGAAGCGATGACCTCGACAGTCCACGTACCGGGAGCGGGGTTCTCGACGAAGACATTCTCAACGGTGTCGATCGTGTTGGCGACGCCACCGGACGTCGACCAGTTGCTGCTGGCCAGACCGTTGTTGCCCCAGTAGACGGTGTTGTTGGGATCCGTCACCTTGAGCGTCAGGTCATTGATCCGAGCGACTCCACCGGATGGATTGCCCATCAGGTCGCGGAAGGCCATGGTGACGCGCAGAGGTCCGCCGCCCTGGCCCACCGACACCTGGTACTGCGCGGACTGCAATTCCTGAAGCACATCCGACTCGTCGATGATGAGCATCGTGTCGCGGTTGTTGTAAAGGTACGTGAGATCGGGCATGCCCCATCCCTGGTTGAAGCGAGTGAAGTCTCCGCCGCTGTAGGGCACAGCGCAATTGATCATGAGCGCCTTGGCGGTTGCGAGGGCACATCGGTCTTCGAAGACGCTGTTGCCGCCGCCGAACCCGGGAAAGACGCCTTCGTGCCACATCTGAAACAGCAGACCAAAATGGCCGGCGATGATGGGCGTCGCGCCGCTCGTGCCGCCGAAGCCCGTCGTGTAGCTCGTGTCACTGCTGCTCGACGTCGTGAAGATCTGATCGTAGAAGTGCGTCAATTCGGGCTTGATGCGACCATCGGCCGCCGGCCCGGTGCTGCCGCCGCGATTCCACGAGTCATCGGACTTGGTCAGCGTGTTGCGGTGGTAGACGCCGCCGACGGAAACGATGTTCTTCGCCCAGGCCTGGGGACGCGAATCCTGGTTGCCCGCGTTACTCTGCGACTGGCAGATGATGAGGTCGTTGAGGAACGAGATGTCATCCATCTCGGCCGAGATCGTCGTGTAGGTGCGAATGCGCGGATTGCCCCACGAATTGCTCTGGAACACACCGCGATACGGTCCGTTGGGATCGGTCAACTCAGCCGTCAGCCCGTAGCGGTTCTGACTCTGATTGATGACCAGGTCGTAGTCGCAGAAGATCTTGGCTTCGGCGTCGGGGAGCATTCCCGTCGCTTGAGCGTTGCCGGTGCCGGAGGCAAACACAATGCCAAAGGTCGACGTGCCATGGCTCGCGTCACCCGAATTCTGTGCGTGGATGATGACTTCGCCCTCGAACTGCTGATGCGTCGCGCGGACGCCGCCATCCATGACCTCCGCTCGCACACCTTCGCCGGAAATGCCCAGTGTGGACTCCAGGAAGGTGCCGCCGCCGATCTGACGGGCGATATCCATGTCATCTTCCTGCACGCCCTGCTCGTCGACGAAAAGCACTTCGTTCATGCGGAGCACGTTGGCGAGTTGGATTGGGTTGAGCGTGGCGCGAATGCGAAAACCCTGCGGGATGGTCTGGAGCACGTTGCCGCCCATCGCCGCAATGCGATTGGCCACCGCGGTCTGCGGCACGGGAC
The DNA here is from genome assembly GCA_040255465.1 of Planctomycetaceae bacterium. GTDB lineage: Bacteria > Planctomycetota > Phycisphaerae > Phycisphaerales > UBA5793 > UBA5793. The sequence goes on along the minus strand of JBDZVA010000007.1, from coordinate 12,893 downwards.
CGCGACGCGTCATCATGATGCTGTACTCAACCACTCCCTTGCCGTTGTCCTGTCCCTGGTCGGCAGGATTGAAGCCCAGCGCTTCATTCGCGCCCTGCTCATCCGCTCCCGCGCCGGCCAGGCCGTCGGCCTGGCCGCCGCTGAGCGGGAAGAGTTCCGGAATCAGATCGGGATCCAGTTTGTAGGCCGGGTGAAACGCGCCAACCCACCGCACGAACGGAAGGGCCTTTGCCGTCGCCACCGCATCTTGATCCATCTCTACGATGAAGGCCTGATCAGCGACGAACTTGATCAGCGCGATACCCTCGGCCTCGAGGGCGCGGCGGTACGGCTGAATCATCGGAGTTTCAAACTGCATGAGGAACAGGCGGCTCTCGGCGCCGGCGCGAAGCAGCGGCTGCACATCGGGCTCAGCGGCCAGCGGGTCAAAGGACGCGTACTTCAGTCGAACGGTTGGCGACACCGCGTGTTGCGCGGCGACGCTGGCACCATCCAGGCTGATGGAATAGGTCGGCACGCTTTCGCCATTGGGGCCGGCTTCCTCCCAGAGGCTGACCACCACGTCCGAACCGGGCACGAGAATCGCTCGCACCGCATGCCGCTGCGTGGCAACGGTCTCCACCCGATCGGCCACGAAGCCAAAGCCACTCGCGAGCGGCAGCAACAGCCCCACGGACAGAAGCCGACTCGTCGTCCATGTCATCCTGGTTCCCATTTCGCTCTCTCCAGTTAGGTTTATCGAGCCATGCCAGCCCCGCCGCGCTCCAGAGATGAGCCTCACCACGGCGTGTGACGCCGGACAATTACAGATCCGGTACGTATTGAAGATACCTGAAAACCGACCCATACGCAAGAAGATTTCCCGGCAATCTCTTTTTCTGCCACCTTCTTGCCCTCCCGCCCCTCCGACTCGGGCCTGCCCACGGAATACCGCTTTGGCCCCGATCGGATTCGAAAGTCTCACATCCATCTGAAGAAAGAACCCCGCGGGCCGGTAAGCCCGCGGGGCTGCGGATGTGTCTGGTCCGCCAAAGGACCCGTCGTTTACTCGACTGTCTGGTCCACGACGTTGGACTTGCGCTGGAACTCAGCCGCCTGCATCCACACGCGCCGTCCCAGCGCGTTGCGGGGAATGTGCAGGCGGAGCAGCGCGTGGCCATTCTGATCGGCGGTTCGAATCCCGGCCAGGGCCGGGTTGGCGAGATCGATGCTCACGTCGAGCGGCGGAATGTAGGTCGTGCCCGGTCCCGCGAGGCTGTAGATGAACGCCACCGTCTCACCGGGCGTCGCTGCGAACACTTCGGCATCGCCATTGACGCCAGCCACCCAGCGCGAGACCTCGAGCCGCATGGGGATTTCGCCGATTCCCGACGCCACCAACGCGAAGGTGGCGTCCACTTCGGGCGTGGCGAGGTAGCCGTCTTCATTGATTTCCGATGCGATGACCTCGATCGTCCACGTCCCGGCGTCGGGCAGTTCGACAAAGACGTTTTCAACCGTGTCCACGGTGTTGGCGCTGCCGCCCGGTGAGGTGAACATGTTGCCGAGCATGTCGTTATTGCCCCAGTACACCGTATTGTCCGGAGCCGTGACTTTGAGACTCAGATCATTGATCCGGGCCACCTGCCCGTTGGGCACGCCCATCGGATCGGGGAACACCATCGTCACCTTCAGCGCCGGTGAACCGGGGCTCACCTCCACCTGGTAGCTCTGCGACTCCAGCTCCTGAAGCTGAACGTCCTGATCGACAATCAACATGCGATTGGCATGGTCAAGCAGGTATCGCAGATCTGCCATGCCCCAGCCCTGCTTGACGCGGGAATGGTCGTGACCGGTGCCCGAGAAGGCATACTGCTCGGCGCTGTTGACCATGATGGCCTTGGCCGTGGCCATCGCTGGACGATCCTCGAACACGGAGTTGCCGCCGCCGAACCCCGGGAACACACCTTCGTGCCACATCTGGAACATGAGGCCGAAGTGTCCCGCGGTGATGGGCGTCGCGCCGCTCGTGCCGCCGAACGAAGAGGTGTAGCACGTGTCGCAACTGCTCGATACGGTGAAGATGTTGTCGTAGAAGTGCGTGAGTTCGGGCTTAATGCGTCCGTCGGCCGCGGGCCCGATGCTGCCGCCGCCATTCCACCCATCATCGTCCTTGGTCAGCGTGTTGCGGTGGTACACGCCGCCGACCGACACAATGTTCTTCGCCCACGCCTGTGGTCGTGAATCCTGATTGCCCGCGTTGCTCTGGGACTGGCAGATCAGTATGTCGTTGAGGAAGAGCAGGTCGTCCATTTCCGCGGAGATCGTGGTGTATGAGCGAGTGCGAGCGTCGCCCCAGGAATTGCTCTGGAACACCGCGCGATACGGCCCATTCGGATCGACAAGTCGCTGCGTGTGCACGTAGCGATTTGGTGATGGACTCCACTGGGCCATGATCTTCGCCTCAGCGTCGGGCAGCATCCCCGTTGCCTGCGCGTTGCCGGCGCCTGAGCCATACACAATGCCTGACGTCGAAGTCCCATGACCACCGCCGACACCAGATGAGCCGTGCCAGAGTGTTGGCGGATTCTGGAAGTCCTGGTGGCTGCTGCGCTGGCCGTCATCCATGACCTCGCAACGCACGCCCTGCCCCGTGAAACCGAGCGAGTCGCGGACGAGATTGGCGCCGCCGATTTCGCGGGCGATGTCCATGTCCGTGCCCTTCTCGCCGGGCACATCGATGTAGAGGACTTCGTTCATCCGCGCCACCGCTGCAACCTGCGCCGGCGTCAACGTCGCGAGAATGCGGAAACCCTCGGGAATCTGCTGGGAAACCACGCCTCCCATCGCTCCGATGCGCTGCGCCACCGCGTTCTGCGGCACGGGGCCGCGACGCGTCATCATGATGCTGTATTCGACGCCTTCATTTCCCGGCCCGGCCTGCTCAAACGCCAGAGCATTGCCTTCGCCTGCGGGCTCGTGCTCGGCGGCCAGTCCGGCGGCCCGACCGTAGTCAGGCGCGATGAGTTCGGGAATCAGCTCGGGATCAACCTTGTACGCCGGATGCATCGCGCCGAGCCAGCGAACGAAAGGCAGGTCCTTGACTGCTTCGACTGCCTCCGCATCCATCTCAACGATGAACGATTGATTGGCAACGAACTTGAGCAGCGAGGCGCCCGCTTCGGTCATCGCGGCGCGGTAGGCGTCGATCAACTGCGTGTGGAACTGTACGAGGTACAGCGTGTTGTTCGCATCCGCGCGAAGCGCTTCGGGCACGTCAGGCTCGAAGCTCAGTGGATCAAACGATGCATACTTCAGGCGAATCGTCGGCTCAACCGGTCGTTCGATGCCGACAGGGCCACCATCGAGGCTGATGGAGTAATAAGGAGTGTGGTCCCCTGCTGCTCCGACCTGCTCCCAGAGCTTCACGACGGCAGCCGAGCCCGGGATCGAGATGGTTGTCACTGCCGCGTCGCCGCGGTCCATGGCACACTCGACGCCATCTGCCGCCCAGCCGAACGCACCCGCGAGCGGTACGAGCAAGCCGACGGAGAGAAACCGAGCCCGTACCCACATCGTTTTGTTCCTCATGATTCACTCCAATTCCTGATGACAAACCCACGTAATGAACGGCCAGAGTTGACCCTTTTTCGATGAACCCGGCGGCGGGAAAACCCACTCCGGACCGGCGGCCGCGCCGCGATGAGGGCAGAATACAGCGCCTCGGCATCGAGTACAACCAAAACCCGCACGAAAAGAGCGGTATTCCCCAAATACTTATCACCCATGTCAATCTGGGAGAACAATGCCAGCGCAGGCGCGCTGCGGGCGCTACCGAATCACGGCGCAAAGCGGATTCGAACACGGAGCGGGTGTTGTCCTCGCTGTCAGCCCCTGGGTCCGGCGGCCCTGACTTCCGGCGGCAGGTCGTAGGTGGCGTCGTTGTCCCGGAACCGTTTGGCCAGTTCGTGGGCCTTCGCGTCATACGCGGACTTGTCTCGCCACGTGGCTCGCGGATGGAGCACGTCGTTGGGCACGCCCTTGACCGAATCAGGAATGGCCAGCCCGAATACCTTGTCGGCGGTGAACTGGCCTCGGCCCAGCGTTCCGTCGAGGATCGCCGAAACCATCGCCCGCGTGTAGGCCAGTTTGAATCTCGATCCCACACCGTAGGGACCGCCGGACCATCCCGTGTTGAGCAGCCAGACCGAAGCGCCGTACGTGTCCACCCGCTCGGCGAGCATGTCTGCGTACACCTTGGGAGGACGGGGCAGGAAGGGGCCGCCAAAGCATGGGCTGAAGTTGGGTTGAGGTTCGGTCACCCCCGCTTCCGTTCCCGCCAGTTTCGACGTGTAGCCGTTCACGAAGTAGTACATCGCCTGCTCGCGCGTCAATTTCGAAACCGGAGGCAGCACGCCGAACGCGTCGGCCGTGAGGAAGATGACGTTCTTGGGGTGCGCTCCCACCGAAGGGATCTGTGCATTGGGAATGTACTGCACGGGATAGGTCACGCGCGTGTTCTCGGTGAGTGTGCCATCGTCGTAGTCGGGGCGGCGGCGCTCATCGAGCACGACATTCTCAAGCACCGAGCCGAACCGAATCGCATTCCAGATCTGTGGCTCCCCCTCCTCAGAGAGGCGAATGCACTTGGCGTAGCAGCCGCCTTCGAAGTTGAATACGCCACCGTCGGACCAGCCATGCTCGTCATCGCCGATGAGTCGACGGTCGGGATCGGCGGAAAGGGTGGTTTTGCCCGTGCCCGACAGGCCGAAGAAGAGCGCGACGTTGCTGGGATCGTTTGCGGCCACGTTGGCCGAACAGTGCATGGGAAACACGCCGCGCGCCGGCAGGTCATAGTTCATCGCATAAAAGATGCTCTTCTTGATCTCGCCGGCGTAGTGCGTGCCGAAGATGACCACGATGCGCCGCTCGAGCGACTGCAGCACGCCGATGGGACCATTGAGACCGAGTTCCTTCCAGTCATCCACGGGCATGTTGCAGACGTTGATGATGGTCCAGTCCGCCTTGATCGCGGACGCTTTTCGATCATCGGCGGGCGGGATGAAGAGTGTGCGAGCGAAGAGGCTGTGCCAGGCCTGCTCGGAGATCACGCGCACGTGCAAACGATTGGCCTCGTCGGCGCCGGCGCTGCCGCGAAACTCGAAGACATCCTGACGCTGCTGGAGGTATTCGATGGCGCGGCTGAGCAATTCGTCGAAGTGATCGGCGGAGATGCGGCGGTTGACTTTGCCCCACCAGATCGAGTCATGGATGCCCGGGGTGTCTTCGAGAAACTTGTCATTCGGGCTGCGGCCGGTGCGGTCGCCGGTCAGGCAGTTGAGCGCGCCATTGGCGGCGAGCGTTCCTTCGCCGCGTCGGATCGCTTCTTCGATGAGTTGGGCGGGCGGAAGATTGAGATGGACCTTGACGCCGGTAAGCTGACTCGGGAAGGTCGTAAGCGTTGGCATGATTGAGTCTCTTTCGCGTTGGGGTCGACCGCCGATGCAATCAACGAAAACAGTCGTCCGCAGTATCTCCGAGTGGTCCAAACGATAGGCGGAATAGTGCAAATGGTCGGTTTCGAGAGGGCGCGAAGGTGCGGGCAACTCCCGGCTTTGTTGGAATTGAGGCCCAACCCTGACGGGAAACGACCCCGCGACGATTCAGTTCATTGACCATTCTTCGGCGTTGTGCTACCTTTTTGTTCGACCTCGCGCGATCGACTCTCCGCCCTGCGGGTCTCGACCCCGTGCGTCGATGGCGACCGTAGCTCAGTTGGTTAGAGCACCTGGTTGTGGTCCAGGGGGTCGGGGGTTCAAATCCCCTCGGTCGCCCTTTTGATGAATCAGGGATCAGGCAACAGGCACTGGGCACTCGTGCCTGGAGCCGCAGCGCTTCGTTGCCTGCCTGCCTTTTCCTCATGCCCAGCGCCTCCTTTCACCATGCCTGATTCCACACCCGTTGCTCTCATTACCGGCGCCAGTAGCGGCATTGGTCGCGAAGTGGCTTTGCAACTTGCTCAGCGCCGCTACCAGCTCGCTCTGGTCGCCCGCGGCGGTGAACGACTCGAAGTGGTCGGCGACGAATGCTCCAACCTTGGCGCGCCCGATGTGCTCCTGCGCAGCACTGACCTGGCCGTGCCCGCCGATGTGCTGGCGATGGTGGAAGCGGCGGTCGAAGCATTCGGCCGCATTGATGTGCTCGTCAACAACGCAGGTCTCGCGGAACTCCGATCGATCGGAGAGGTGGAACTCGATCATCTTGAAGCAGTCTTCGCCGTCAACACAATCGGGCCGGCGCTGGCGATCAACCGCGTCTGGCCGATCATGGTCAAGCAAGGCGGCGGGCGCATTGTGAACGTGAGCACAATGGGCACGAAGAGCCCCTTTCCCGGTTTCTTCGCGTACGCTGCGGCAAAGGCGGCGCTGAACTCCTTTACGAGATCGATCGCGCTGGAAGGCAAGGCGCATCACATTCGCGGCTTCACCGTCGCACCCGGAGCCGTCGAGACGCCGATGCTGCGCGGACTCTTCGATGAGAAGATGATCGGCGTTGACCAGACGCTCCCGCCCGCCGAAGTGGCGCGGACGATTGTCGAGTGTGCCGCGGGCGAGCGCGATGACATCAACGGCGAAGTGATCTGGCTGAGCCGGTCGTGAGCACGCGCCTGGCTTGAGGTGGTCATGAAGGACATCTCTGCATCGAGGCGTGAGGCGGAGGCCCGATGAGCCGCACCCGTTGGAATGCAGCGTTGAGTCAGTGATTGGCCGCCAAGACTCCGAACACGGGTTGAGCAATTGAAACAACGCCATCACCAATGCGGACGGGCGTGCGCGGCTGTGCGGGATCGGACTCGTTTCCGGGGCCCAAACGCGGGTCGGCTGAAATCGGCCCGGGACAATTGAGCGAAAAAGTTCGAGTCTCAGAGCGCGCCAGCGACGCTTCGCGACAATGTGCACAACAAAACCCGTGCCAACACGGAGATGCACCGGGTTGGGAGTTTTTCATGCGCGCCAGAGCGCTCCCGTGCGCGATTTTTGAGCGCTGGTGCGCGCTGCGAAGCGCGTCCGTGTAAACGAGCGCTCCTGTGCGGGACGAATCAGGAATTTTCGTCGATTTTCATTTTTCTGAGGGGGGTGATTTTGAGTTTTGCTCAACTTTTTTGCGTTTTCAAAAAGTCGGCGCACGGAATGCGATTGAAATGGTGCGCGTTTGTGTGAGAGCGAATACCGGGCTCACGCAGAGGCGCGGTGGTCGCAGAGAGATGCGGGATCGCCGAAACCGAATCCCGGAGAGCAGTCGATGCGCCATCACCGTCGGCGGTTTCGATTGCGAAGCAGTCGCGGCTCTTCGCAGCGTTGCCGGCCACACTCGTTGCAAGGTCGATCGGCGGAGTCGCTTGCCGGATAGCCGCAATAGGGACAGAGATGATGAGACTGACGGTAGTCCCAGACCGATCTGGTAACGAAGCGGACGAGCGATGCGAACAGCACCGTCCCGCAAATGATGAGTGCCTGGACGAGACTCCAGTGCGGAAACAAATACAGCGAGCCAAGTCCGAAGAGATCTTTTCCGGCAAGAAAACAAAGCACGACATCCACGCCGAGGAGAGACCACATGGAGGTCCGTAGCCACCAGTCTGTGGAATCAAGATCGCGACCCGCAAGACGGTTGGAAAGAAATCGGATCAACGCTGTCTCCGATACGCATGTTATGCGGGGTTCGTTGCGGCGCTTGCGTCGCGGTTAAGTGTGCATTATCGGCCGGAGCGGATTCGCATGAGCATGGGCTTGCGGGGGTCGCTCTGCTGGCGGGCGTTTTGTGAATGAATGACGAAGGCGGCGTCGGTGAGTTCGGCCAGCAGTTGCTCTGCGGTGCGGAGGCGGCGGTGGGGTGCGAACCATTCGCCATCCGACTCGAACGTGCCGTCCACGCCAGCCGGGTCGTCCACTTTGATCGACAGCACCCCCTGCTCGTCGATGCGGTAGTTGCCTTTCACGACGAGGTCGGGATGGGCGATCATGGATTCGATGAGCAGCAGGCCATCGGGCTTGAGCAGGCGATGGATCGCTGTGAGGGCGGCAAGACGATGGTCTTCGCTCACGATGCAATGCAGGCAATGGCCGTCGATGATGAGGTCATATCGCTCGGGCTCTTCGGCGAGTTGACAGATGTCGGCGGCGTCGAAGCGGATGCGCAGGCCGCGCTGTGCGGCGTTCTCTCGCGCCATCTCGAGCGCGGTCGGCGCGACGTCGATGCCGCGCACCTGGAGTCCTCGGGCGGCGAGAAAGCACGACGCCGGCCCGCTGCCGCAGCCGAACTCCAGCGCGGTCAGCCCGTGCAGCGGCCGATTGATCGCCGCAAGCGATTCTTCAATGAACGGCCTCAGGATGAACTGGTCGAAGCTGGCGTTGGGATCGGCCTGCTCATCCCATGAGGTCTTGCCCGCGGCGCGAAGTTTCTGGAAGACGCGGTCGTCGGCGTGGTAGGAGCGGGTCATGGGATGAGGATAGCGTGGCTCGGGTTGTTGACCGCAGGAGCGATGTGTGTGACGCCAAGCGCGGTGTTGTCCCCATCATGCTTCGATGAGGCCGACTCGGATGGCGAAGCGGGTCAGAGCGACCTTGTCGTGCAGGCCGAGTTTTTCCATGATGCGCGTGCGATGGGTGGCGACGGTCGCGTAGGTGCGGTTGATCCGATGGGCGGTTTCCTTAATGGACAGCCCGCTGGCGGTGAGGCCGAGGATGTCGCGTTCGCGTTCGCTCAGCAGGCTGAGCAACTGCTGATCGTGCGCTTTGCTCGCGGCGCTGGCCGTGCGCTGGACGGGGTTGGCGCTGACGACGGCGGCGGTGACTTCGGCGGCGCGGCGGGCGAGATCTTCGCGCGGCAATTCAACGAGCGCGTTGAGGACGCGGCCGTCGGCCTTTGCGTCGAGTTGCTCGGGATCGGAGACAATGAGAATGCTGAGAATGTCGGGGAAGCGAGCCGTGAGGGTGCGGAACTGGCGCCAGCCGACCTGGTCGTCGACGAATCCGATGATGGCGTCCACCGGCGCCTGGCGGTCGAGCGCGGCGGTGGCGGCTTCGAGGGGGCACGAACAGGTGACGCGATGCCCTCGATGCGCGGCGAAAGCGGTGGAGAGCGCGGCGCGGTCTTCTTCTGATCGCGCCACAACCGCAACGAGCAGCGGCGCCTCGGCGCGGCCGGCGGCGGCCAGTTCCTTCTGCTGAATCTCCATACCACTCCGATTCAATAGAACTGTCGATTGGTGCCTCAATCGAAGTCCCCAATCATAGTGAGACAAAACAATCGCTGCGAGAAGCGCTTCGGCGCCAACCAGCGGCGTGCCCTGCCCGACGTTCGGCAGAGGTACGGTATGAATCACTGTGCGATCGGCGCCAGAGGGTCGCCCGCACGGATCACCACCCTTGGCGAGAGGATCAGACCATGTCGATGAATCCCGAAAAGGACAAGAGCAAAGCTCAAGCCACGCCCGGCAAACCCGGAGCCACCCCCGGCAAGCCCGCTGCCGCCCCTGCGAAACCAGGCGCTGCTCCGGCCAAGCCCGCAGGCAAGCCCGGCGAGAAGAAGCACTGAGCTTCAGTTCACGCTGAATCGTTGACTCCACGGCAGCGCTCCCACATCCGGCGGGCGCTGCCGTGGCTTGTTGGCCAAAACCTGACCGCTGCGCGAGAGGCCACCGCCCCTCGAGTTGGCGCCCGTAGTGCTCGCCACGCTTCGTGAGCCTCGCCGAGTGCGTTGAACATGCTTCCTGATTGAAGTGATCGGCAGCGGCTCCAAATCCCGGCGGAGTTTGCACACCGGGATCCTCGACTGAGGAACCACAGGTCGGTCTGCGCTTGTGCTGTGGCCACTACCGACCAGCGAATATCGCGCCGACGTCTATTCGGAACGCCGGGCGAAGACTGGCGAGGGCGCTGATGGTTGTCGTGAGCGCAACGAGGACCGCGCCGGCGATGGGGGTGAACCAGAGCATGCGGAAGGGAAAGGCGGCAGACTGGGCTGCGGCACCGGCGATGGCGCAGGCGCCGATGCCGATGCCAGCGCCAATGAGGGCGCAGACGCCAGCCTGGGCGAGAACCATCCAGCGCACGATCCGCGGGCGCGCCCCTATGGCGACAAACAGCGCGTAGTACTTCAGGTTGTCGCGCGTGAACATGAGCAGGAGTACGCCGGTGCTGCCAAGGCCAACGAGTACGGCGATGGCCAGCATCGCGGTCATGTCGCCTACGTCTTCGGAAGTGGTCAGGAACCACTTCACGGTTGCCACCTTGAAATCGTGGGTGGGCCGTGCGGCAAGGCCAGTCTGAGCGGCTATGCGCGCCGCGAGTGATTGCGGGTCAATGCCGGAACGGGCATGAACGAGTACAAATGACATCTCCCGACGCTCGACGGGGAGGATGCGCTGTGCGTTGGCGTAGGTCATGTAAAGCAGTGGACGCGGAGGGAAGCGAGGCTGGGCCTGGGCTCGACCGGCGATGTGAACACGGTGGTCATTGATGCTCACTTCGTCGCCGGCCTGGAGCTGTCGCGTCGGCGCGTTGAGGCGGGGACCAGCCCAGCGATCTGCTTCGAGCGCGGGCGTGTTCAGTTTTCCCTGCGTACCGCCTGCGGCGACGAGTGCCGCATCGGGCCAACGGAGCCGCTGATTGGACGCGTCGTCTGCTGCGGGTGGCGCGCCAACGAAGGTGGGGCGATCGACGCCGATGATCTCAACAGACTGGAATCGTCCATCGGCATATTCCATCTTGGCGGAAGCGACGGACAGCGGTACAGCCCACGCGACGCCTTCGATGCTGCGAACGCGATTAAGGGCTGAATCGGACATTGGCCGCGCGTTCTCGACGGAGACGACTTCAGGATCCGTGACCCAGACGGAGGCCCAGGGATTCTCATCGATGAGGGAAAAGGACCGCGTCGTAATGCCGCAGGCGTAGGAGGCGGCGAAGGTACCCAGAAAGGCAGTAAAAGCAACGCCGAGCACAAGCCCCAGATACTTGACGGGGTCACCGATGAGCATGGACAGTGCGAGTCGAAGCATGGGGCGAAACCTCGTGCGGGCGGGGCTACGGGCGCGGCTTGGCCTGGATAAACACATCGACGAGCATTCCCGGATAGAGCACGAGCTGCTCTGGATGCTGCACTTCAAATACGACTTCGATGACGCGGGTATCGACGCGCTCGCCGGGCAGGCCGGTCAGGTTGGATTTGTTCTGGGCAAGCGGCTCGATGCGGAGCATAGTGAGTTCGGTCGTTGGGAATGCGCCGCCACGGACTCGAACGATCGCTGATGCGCCCGACTCGAGGGACTGCACATCCTCCTCGTCGACGCGAGCGCGAATGTGAAAGCGAGTGACATCGCCGAGCACCATGGCCGGAAGAGCGCTGCCCGGATTGACTGATTCACCGACTTCGATGTTGCGCTTGAGAATCTTGCCATCGCATGGGGCGGTGATGGTCAGGCGATCAATTTGCATCTGTGTGCTGGTCAGCGCCGCTTGCGCCTGCGCCACTTCGGTCTCCGCCACGGCCAGATCCGGTTCCCAGGCGCCGGCCTGTTCGAGGTGAAGCCGCGCCGTTGCGCTTTCCTGTCGGGCCTCGGCGGCGGCGGCGAGGGAGATTGCCTGGGAGAGTTCGTCGGCGGTGGCTGCACCTTGCTGAACGGCCGCCCGAATGCGCTCGAGTCGGCTGGTGGCATCCGTCAACTCGGCCTGGGCTGCGATTTGCGCCGCAACGAGAATCTCAATTGTCTCCTGCCTTGGGAGCGCCCGGAGGCGCGCGAGCTGGGATTGGGCCACGGTGACACTTGCCTGAGCTTCGGTCCGTCTGGCCAGCCAGCTCCGATCGTCGATGCGGAACAGTGGGTCGCCCGTCCGCACCGCGTCGCCGACATCCACCATGATCTCGAGCACCAGGCCGGACTCCGGTGCATCAATCCGTCGGTTGCGCGAGGCGGCTTCGACGATGCCCTCGGCGACGATTGCGTGCTCATAAGGGCTCGTCATCGCGGCGTCGTCGGACGGCAACAGGGCGTTGGATTGACCGGACCTCGAGACTGCGAATACGGCGATGGCTACTCCGGCGACGGCAAGCAACATCGGCACCACACGAATCATGAGAACACCCCCTCCGCGGCAGATACTTTGCGGCCGGACGCCACCGCGGGATTTGTGATACGGCCGTCGGCCATTCGAATCACACGATCTGCGTACTCAAACAGGCGCTCGTCATGTGTGACCACCATGACGCAGCGTCGATTACTCCCTGTATTCCCGTGGGGTTGAGGCGCTCCGCTTGTGGTTGCAGCGCGAAGGAGATCCATCACGCCGCGCCCGGATTCACTGTCGAGATTGGCGGTCGGTTCGTCGCAGATGAGTACGCGGGGATTAGTGGTAAGAGCCCTGGCGATGCCCGCCCGCTGCTGCATTCCGCCGCTGAGTTGGTGCGGCATACTCGATGACCGCTTCATGAGACCGACGGCATCAAGATGGGCCCGAGCGATGCGAAACGCTTCACGTCTTGCCACGCCGCGAATGAGTAGCGGGACCGCCACGTTCTCAACGATCTGAAGGGTGGGTACGAGATTGAACTGCTGGAATACGAGACCGACGAACTGGGCGCGCCGTTGTGCTTTTGCGTCTGCACTCAACGTCGCCCAGTCAACGCCGAGCAGTGTCGCCTGGCCCGAATCGGCGTTGAGGATCCCGGCCATGATGGATAAGAACGTTGACTTCCCGCTTCCGCTGGGACCTGCAAGAATGATCAACTCGCCGTCATGCGCCTCGATATCAACTCCGCGCAGCGCTTGGACAGCCGTTTCGCCGTGACCGTAGGTCTTAGAGCGCCTAACACTTTGGCACACTGATTGCTGCTGACCGTGTAGTGCAAGGAGG
>JBDZVA010000016.1:0-1920 GCA_040255465.1 Planctomycetaceae bacterium | reverse complement strand
ACCATTGCAGGCTCAACCACGAAAGTCTCGTGTCAGATAAGATACAAGGGTGGCGATAAGCGAGGCTTTGAGAGCGCATCCCACCAGGATTGTTACGCCCGCACCAGCGGCCGGAACCCGCCGCACGCCATGCGTGCGTTGTCGAAGATCTGGTTCTCCGGCTTCATCAGTTCCTGAAGGCGCGAGTCGGAGCAGATCTTTGCATTGGCTGCATCGCGTGTCTCGCGCGACTCGAAGACGACCCAGGCGAAGATCACCGTCTCGTCTGGGCTAGCGTTGGCCAACTGAAGGAACGAACGCAGGCCGCAGTCGGGCTGGGTGTCGATGTCATCGCCGATGCACTCCCAGTATTCGAGCGCGCCGTATTCCTTCCAGATCACGGCCGTCTTCTCGGCGAGGCGGCGGTAGTCATCGACGCGATCTTTGGCGATCGGAATGACGAACCCATCAACGTACTGACTCATGATCCTCTCCTGTCGGGCGCCACGGTTGCTCCGATTCGACCGGCGAATTGTACCAGACTCCGTGGCGGCCTACCGTGCCGGGGCCTCCTGTGGAGAACACCATGACGCCGGATGGGTTTCGAACAATTGCATTGAGTCTGCCTGAGACCGAAGAGCGATCGCATGGTGGGCATCCGGACTTTCGCGTGGGCGGCAAGGTCTTTGCCAGCCTGTGGGAAGATGACCTGCACGGCATGGTCAAACTCACGCCGGATCAGCAGATGGAGTACGTCGAGGCGCATCCCGATGCGTTCGCGCCGGTGAAGGGCACGTGGGGGCTGCGCGGGGCGACGCAGGTGACGCTCGCCAGAGTGAAAGCGCCGATGCTTCGTCGGGCGATGCGCGATGCGTGGCGGAATGTGGCACCGAAGCGGGTGTTGAAGGAGTATGAGGAGGTGTGAAACCGCGCCTCAATGCCCCGCTCATTCGACGCGCACCGTTCCCGTGCTGATCCAGCCCATGCCGGCTTCGGGGAACCCGGGCGTGAGTCGACGGATGTGGGCGGCGAGCGCGCCGGTATGGTGCTGGATGTGGCGGATGTTGTAGATGTGCATCTCCGCGCGGCTCGCCGTTTCGCCAAACTCGCTCGCCCCTGCGAGATCGGCCTCGCTCTCCTGCGCGAACACGCGGCGCACCTTCGCGAGGCAGTAGTCGGCGTACTCGATGGCGCGCGATTGCTTCAAGCCGGGCGGCAGTGTGCCATCGGGCAGCGGTTGGCCGAACGGCAGGCCGCGCCCTTCGAGGACGAGTTCGTGCGATTCGAACTCCTTGGCGCTGCGGCCGAGGTAGACGTCCGTCCACATCAGTGTGTGCAGCGCGACGACGCCGACCGGATGGTTAGCGACTCTCTTGTCCCAGTGCTCGGCGGGGCACGACGCGATGGCGTCTCTGAACATCGCAAGTGCCGCTTCGTACTGGCAGAGGAGCATCTGGTGGAGGAGGGTTTGGGTTGGCATGGGGGATGGTACCGGGCGACTGATCGGGTCCCCACGAGCACCGCAGGCGTGACCGCTACTTTGCAGGCTCCTGCCCTTCTTTGTTGACGATTCGTCGCCAGAGTTCGATCCAGCACCAGGGGACGATTTGCCATGCAAAGATGAGCAGGAAGAGTTCCAGCCATTCGGATTCCACTCGCAGGCTGATGGCGCCAAGGAGACAGAATGCCGCCACGGCAAGGTTAAGCCATTTGCGAATGTGAACAAGTGGGACATTGCGGTTCTTCACGGCCCAGACAATGCCGAAGCCGATGCCTGCCACGGCGATGATGCACTGGATGATGTGACTCCACAAGACGCACCTGCCGATCATCACGCGCCGAAGGGGTCGCGTCAATCCCCAACCCGGTGGGATGCGCTTCCAATACGGCGCTTATCCCACCCTTGTATCTTATCTGACACGAGACTTTCGTGGTTGAGCC
>JBDZVA010000001.1:1169985-1246556 GCA_040255465.1 Planctomycetaceae bacterium | reverse complement strand
ACAACACCTCATGGAATCCACAACCAAACACTTGACTTTCAAGACAGTCGCTACGAGTCCGAGTTACCTGCTGTTTTCGTTGCCGCACTCCGGACAGGTGGCGTGCCCTTCTACCGGATAGCCGCACTGTATGCATAGGCCGGCGCGCCGGCGATGTCGCCAGATGACCGATCGAGCCGCGAGTGGCGCGAACAACACGCCGGCCAGGAGCGCGAATCCGATTGAGACGTTTTGGAGAAACCCCGGGAAGAGCGGGCGCAGGCGCGTCACTGTGCCGTTTGGCTTGGCGAAGATCGATGGACCACTCCAGAAGTGCCCGCGATAGTCCAATCCGGCGGGCCAGACCGGCGCCTTGTCCGACACCACCAACCATGATCGAAACGGCAGGCCAGCCTCAAGTCGCAGGCCATTCCCGAATCCAGTTGTTGTTTGCCTTTTGCGATCGGAAACAGCGAGCACCGCGTAATACTCATACCCCGGGCCGTATTCAACCATCGCAATGCGGCTCCATCCGCGAGATAGCGGTTCAAACTGAATTCCCTCAGCTGGCGGCTCATCCTTGAAGCCTGTGATGTCGGCAAAGCGCGCGCGGCGTGGAGACCACCGGGAACAGCCATAGGCGATCGCGAAATCAACCGCGACCGCAAGTACCAGCGCCAGCGCAAGTCGCATGCACACGCCACGCCATGCGAGTCGCCGATACAAAACGAATCTCATCCCGCGATGCCCCTTTCGATTGGTACGGAGACATCATGAATGAGTGTAGCGGCGCTTTCTTCCCGTATGCAGCACTCTGTGGTCGCAGAGCGACAACGGCGGCGTCACAAAACGGCGTGGTGCTTCCAACTCCGAATGTTCCACACGTATCGCGTGATCGTCTGCGGGATCTGGTTGACGGCCTGACTGGATGGTCTGCGAACTGAATCGCTCATCGTGATGCGGCGTCGTTGTACCCACTGATGACGCGATGGTGTGGCGTTCATCACACGCAGCGCTGCATGTCCGGACCAGAGGTCCATACCCGTGTGTCGGCCCGCGGAGCACCCCAATCCAGCACAGCGACCGAGAATGACGCAGAAAACGGCAAAAAGCCGCGTTCCGCCCGTCGCGGCATGCTGCCGAGCCTCGCGGCATGCTGCCGCGGCCCGCGGAAGGCTCCCGCGATTCGCGGCAGGCAGATGAAACTCTCCGCCGCAGAATAAGAGTCTCCCGCTACGATTTGGAGTCTCCGGCGCGGAGTTAGAGTCTCCGGCGCAGAATAAGGATCTCCGGCACACGGGGAGACTCTCCCGCGTCGAATACAAACCTCCGGCGCACGCGGAGCGTCTCCGCCGCAGAATTCAGATCTCCCGCGACCTAGGAGACCGTGTCGAGACGAATTAGGCTCCGGCGCACGGGGAGTATCTCTGGCGACAATGCTCAATGTCTCTGCTCCGAGAACATTTGACATTCCCCCCACAGGGTGTACCTCCAATGCGTCGCTCGCTCCTCCCAGCCTATTACTTTCTCAGAAACAAATCACACGTTCAGGAGCACACGCTTGACCGATTTCCACGCATTTCGCCGTTTGAGTTCGCTGGAGACAAGCCCCGCAACGCGAGTACCAGCAATTTGGATGTATTTGTCACGCAATGCGGTTCTCCAGCGTGACGTGTCCTCGGGCGGCATGATCGTTAACAGACGTAACCACGCCGTTGCCCACACAATTCCATATTGTTCATCATACTTTGTTCTGCGATGCCGCCACGAGCAGTATCGCAGGAGTGTCCGCTGATCGGTCACTGATCGTAGTATGGTACAGAGCGTCTGTTGATACTGCAACACTACTCTCTCAGGAATCTGCCCTTTACGGCACTTAGACAATGACACTTCAAACATTTCGCTAGCCGTTCGTAGGTCTTTCATGGCGCGCTTCGATGTGCCAGGCCATTGAAATTCGTATGTCAGAATCTCGCCACGTCCGTCGTGCGCCTTGTGGATTTCTGCCGAATGCAGATGCGCCGGAATGGCACTTGAACGATAATTCAGCTGTTGAAGGGCGTTGCGACTGATCAAGAATCGCATTCCCGGAGACGTTGCCTGCGCCTCAAATGCATCCGCTAAGCCGCTCCCCAGCAAAAATGTCGACGTCACCTGAGAAGTATCCGACCCTTGAACATGCGTTAGCCCATATCCCAGGCCAGCACGAAGCAAAAAGGCTTCATCAAGATCTGTCGTGTTCTTCGAGACATTGATGTCATAGTAACGGCACATGATTCCGACAACCGCTGAAACTATCTCGTAGCATGGATTGAGTGGCGGCGCCCACAGCACGAAACAATCGGTTGATCCGTGCGCAGATAACCCGGGATGTGTCTGCAAGACGGATCCAACTACTTTGTCCAACTCCACGATCTTTGCATCAGCTGCCTCTGCCTTACCAAGCGACAGTGCCCGCCGCACTCCTAGCACATCAAGAAACGCTACGAAGCGGCGAGGTAGTTCAGGGTTTCTGCCTGTAGTAGTCACACCAGCACTCCTCTCACACCTCGCGTCGGCGGTCGCTGCGTCACATTATCTGGACCACACGTCGAGCACGACTTGAATACTGAGCACGGCTACCTTCTCAACCTGTCCACCGGGCTCAGTCCCTGCAGTCCCATTCTCAATTAGTCCCGAGCAATTCCCTATATTGTCACACAGCCGTCTTCGATCACTCCGCGACCAGTTGATGATCCCAAGATCGCAGTTGACAGCGATGCTCGCGCGCATGCTCCGGACGATACCAGAGCGCTAATGAAGTGAGGATGACGGAGTTGACAAATAGTTGCCTTGGATCGCCAGCAAACCGCCCGCCATCAGGCGTACTTGCCCGGAGACCCTCACATAATTTGGATACTTCCTGACTCGAGAAACGTAGTCCATGTGCATGGTGCGCAAATGCATTGCGAATCTTGCGGATCGCGTTGCACTCTTCGAATTCAATCTTTGTGATCAATCCGAGGCAATAGGCTAACTTGATACGAGCGGATAGAGTGCCAAGAGGAGCGCTTCCGCTATCCAAGAGATCGCCCACATCGTTCACTTCGCACATGTGCGACCGAATGAGTCTAGCGAGACGCTCATCAAGCAGGGCGGCACCAACTAGCGCAGCACCGCGATCGGTTTCGGCTTGGAATTCTTCAAGGAACTCAGAGAGGTACTTGAGATCATCTTCATGCATGTCCACCTCCATGACGGCAAGCTGAACTACGAATCGGCACGCTCAAGGAGCCTACCGGTATGGAATGTGCTCCTTGACTCTAATCCCATTGTCGAGCGTGCCTTCAAGGCTTAACCATACGGGCGGAGCGGCCCAGTCATCTGAAATGAGCTGATCAATCAGTTGTTTGCCTTGAACACCTGCGGCATAGAGTGAGCGGTACGTCTCATAGAATGAATCTGGCTCAACCCACTCTTGCGCACCACCGTCGACCGTTGATATGTGTACTTTAATCATCCGTGGTTCTCCGCAGTGCGATCATACATTTCGCGCCACCGCCTCGGCAACATCGAGTGTTGAATCGGAGACGGCGTCGCCGGCTCGGACCTTGCGCGCATCATAGGTGACCACCTTGGTCCCGTACATCAATGCAGCGGTTGTTGGAACCAAGTTCGCCGATTGTTCGCCGAAGCCGTTGCAGTCTTATGTTCAATCACCCCCAGCCGAGTTGCCGCAGGCTGATACTGTCGTTCCAGATCTTGGTCATGTGGCGGATTTTGTCGCCTTCGAATTGCATGACGTAGACGTAGTCGGCTTCGACGCGTTTGCCGGTCGGGGGGACCGGGCCGCCCTGGGCGGTGTGGGTGCCGCGGAAGACGCCGTAGGCGGCGACGTTGCGGCGCTGGTCATCGACGGCGAAGGAGCGCAGTTCGTAGGAGCCGTCGGGCAGGGCGGCGAACATGCCCTTCATCCAGTCGGTGTAGGCCTGGAGGGTTTCGACGCCCTGCAGCGCGCCGGCCTGCGCGGAGAAGGTCGCATTCGCGTGGCAGTACGGGCGGCACCCATCCCAACCCTGGCCCGTCTCGCAGGCCTCGAAGAACCGCATGGCTGTTTCACTCATTGAACTCACGATTGCCTCTTCTGATTGATTTAGCTTACAGGTTGCGCGCCACATTTTCGGCGAATTCAAGCGTGGAGTCTGCAACGGCGTCGCCGACACGCTAGTCCACAAAGTAATTCCCGACCATCTGCATCGTTCGGATCAGAGGAAAGGACTCGGGAACTGCTTGGCGAAGCCATGGTTGATTCTTTAGCTCGCTGATCAGCGGTTCGAGGAACACCCGCAGCGGAATGACTCTCCCACCACCGATCGACTTGACAGATGTTCCGCCCACGTTCGAAAGGACTGCGATGGATTCGATTTCGCCAATCTTGCCCACACCTTTGAATAGGACCGGTATGTGCTTCCTTCCCATCTCAAACTTGTGCCTGAATCGCTTCTCACGAACATCCCAGCGATTGGAGTCGCTGGATGCTTCAATGTGCTTGATCGCCCGCGTCTCCGGATCAAAGACAACCACATCGAGTTCGCCTTCCCAACCGCCCTTCGCCCGCTTTCCTACCAGCACATTCCGACGGACGAAACACCCCTTGTATTCGTACCACTGCGCCACAAGATCTTCAAGGTGATTGCTCGGCATCGCTCGGCTGACTCCTCTGTGTCCTCGGTGACTCCGTGGTGAAGTTCTTCACAGATTCCGCGCCACCTCTTCGGCGACTTCGAGCGTTGAATCCGCGGCGGCGTCGCCGGCTCGGACCTTGCGGACGTCGTACGTCGCGACCTTGCCTTCGCGGATGACTTTGGCGATGGCGCTTTCGAGGCGGTTGGCCAGTTCTTCTTCCTTGAGCCAGTCGAACATGAGTTTGACGGTCAGCAGCATGGCCATGGGGTTGACGACGTATTGGCCGGCGTACTTGGGGGCCGAGCCGTGCGTGGGTTCGAAGACGGCGTACTTGTCTCCGATGTTGGCGGCGCTGGCGAACCCGAGGCCGCCGACGAGGCCGGCGCAGAGGTCGGAGATGATGTCGCCGAACATGTTCTCGGCCACCAACACGTCGTAGTCCTGCGGGTTCTTGATCATCCACATGCAGATGGCGTCGATGTTGGCTTCCCAGGGTTCGATGGACCAAGAGCCCCCACCCTGACCCTCCCCCGCGGAGCCGGAGGAGGGAATGTTCTGGTATTTCTTTGACAGGTCGCGGAAGACGCGGGTCATCAGGCCGCCTGTCTCGCGCAGGACGTTGGGCTTCTCGACGAGTGTTACGCTCTTGCGCTTGTGCGTCTTGGCGTATTCGAACGCCTGGCGGCAGATGCTTTCGCAGCCCTGTTTGCTCATGATGCGCGTCGACAAGGCGACGTTCTCGAGGCCCTTGTCTTTCCACGGCTTCATCTTGGGATTGGCGCACAGGGCTTCATAGACGGATTGGGGCAGCGGGAAGAATTCGACGCCGCCGTACATGCCTTCGGTGTTTTCGCGGAAGACGACGAGGTCGATGTCATCGCGGTAGTTGAGCGGGTTGCCGGGATAGGCCTTGCAGGGGCGAAGGTTGGTGTGGAGGTTGAGCAGTTGACGGAGTTTGACGATGGGGCTGAAGTAGACGAGGCCCTTGCCGTGCAGAGATTTGTCGAGTTCCGTCTCGGCTTCCTGGCGCGGCTTGCTGGTGATGGCGCCGAAGAGCGCGCAGTCGGTCTTGGCGAGGATGTCGATGGTGCGCTGGGGAAGCGGATCGCCTTCCTTGCACCAGAAGTCCCAGCCGATGTCGGCGGGTGTGTAGCGGGCGTCAAACTTGAGCGCGTCGAGGACGATTCTGGCGGCTTCCATGACGTCGTTGCCGACGCCGTCGCCGGGCATCCATGCGATGTGGTACTGGGGCATTGGGGTCTCCCGTTAGAGGTTGCGGGGACTATAGGGGGAGGATTTGGGGCGGAGTTGGCGGGGATGGCGCGGCGGTGGCCGCCGGGCGCGCTCCCCTGCGCAGAGCCTTTGGATCGCGGCTAATCGAATGCACACTTGCACTGCGCGCTATTCTGTTTGCATCAACCGCTTCTTCGCTACATTCTCAGCTCCGCCGGCGACGATGAGTTCCTGGGCAGTGGGGCTCAGGGGCGGAAACGGGAATGACTTGCCGTCGCACGTGATCTGTGACATGCGGAAGTCGATGTCAAGTTGTGGGCCCGCGATCGTCGCGCCCTTTTGGCCGGCGAGCGATCTGCGGAGGTGGTCGGAGAGCGCAGGGCACTCGATGAGCACGAAGCCGTTGTTGTAGGCGTTGCGGGCGTAGGTTTCGCTGAATGAGGCGGCGATGACGAGTTGGATGCCGCGCAAGGCGAGGCAGGTCGCGGCCTGTTCGCGCGAAGAGCCGGTGCCGAAGTTGCGGCCGGCGACGATGATGTCGCCCTTTTGTGCAATCTGCTGGAACTGCGGGTCGTAATTCGCCATCGCGGCGGCGGCCATATCGGCAGGTGTGACGTTGTCGGTGTAGGTCAGTTTGCCGGAATAGATGCCGTCTGTATTAAGATTGTCCACTGGCAGCCAGAGCGTGCGGCCGGTGAGTTTGTCGGGGAAGCCGTCGATGATGTCGGCTTCGCCTTCGCTGCCGGTGTCGGCTTGGTCCGCGAGTTTGATGGTGAAGACGGGCTTGACGTCTTCGAACGAGGTGGGCGAGCAGATGTAACCCGCCGCAGCGCTGGCGGCGACGACGGCGGGGCTGCCGAGATAGGCCTTGGCGTCGCGGCTGCCCATGCGGCCTTTGAAGTTGCGATTTGTTGAACTGATGCCGACTTCGCCGGGTTCGAGCGTTCCAGTGCCCAGGCCGATGCACGTGCCGCAGCCGGGTGGGAGCATGGTGGCGCCGGAGTCGATGAGCGTCTGCCAGGTGCCGTCTTCGTTTGCCCTGGTCTGCACCTCGGCCGACGCCGCGGCGACATACATCTTCACACCCTCGGCGACGCGCTTGCCCTTGAGCACACCGGCCGCTTCACGCAAGTCTTCGAGACGCGCGTTGACGCAACTGAGCAGGTAGGCCTTGTTGATCTTGACCTGTTGCTTCTGGATCTCGGGCAGGGCGTGCATGACTTTGACGTGATCGGGGCCGGAGACGTGCGGGATGACGGTGCTGAGATCGAGCGACAGTTGCACGGCGTAGTGCGCGCCGGCTTCGGACTCGAGTCGATCGGCATACCACGCATCGACATCGGCGCGGGTGTACTTGGGCGGGTCGTCACCGCGCCTGGCGAAGAGATCGGCGCGGCTGTAGAGGTAGTTACGCAGCACTTCGTCGAAAGGAAAGACTCCGGCCAGCGCCCCCCACTCGGTGGTCATGTTGGCGATGCTCAGGCGCTGGTCCATGGTCAGCCCGGCCACGCCGTCGCCGCTGAACTCGACGGCCATGTTGAGGACTTCGTCATTGTTGAACACGCCGCACAGGGCGATGATGACGTCCTTGCCGACCACGCCGGGGCGGAGTTTGCCGGTGAGCGTGACGCGCGCAACGGGCGGCACCTTCCACCACGTCACGCCGGTCGCCCAGATGCAAGCGGCGTCGGTGCGGACGACGGGGGTGCCGAGGCAGTTGACGCCGCCGTAGAGATTGGAGTGCGAATCGCTGCCGACGACCATCGAGCCGGGCGTGGCGTAGCCGTATTCGACGATGACCTGGTGGCTGATGCCGGTGCCTGCCGGGTAGAAGTCGATGTGATGCTGCCGCGCGAACTGGGCGATCTTCGCGTACTTGCCGAGGTTCTCGGGGGTGGTGTTCTGGATGTCGTGGTCGATGGCGAAGACGGGCTGGTGCGGGTCGTGGACGCGCGGGGTGAGGGGGGATGGGGCGCTCTTGCCCGTGGCGCGCTCCCCGTCGCCGAGCCTTTGGGTCGCGGCTAAACGACCATCTTGATTGAAGATGTCTTTGAACTTGCCCATCACGGCTGACGTGTTGTCGTGCGTCATGATGTGCTTGGGACGGATGGTGATGATCGCGCCCTGGCGAGCGGTCTGGCCGGGCTTGAGGCCGACGGCGTAGCGCGTGGCGATCTTCTCGACGAGGGTGAGTGGAGTTGGCATGGGGAAGGGTATCAGGTTGCGGCTGGCTCGCCGACCAGTTCCGGGCGCGGATGCGGGTGGTTCCAGCGTTGCCAGAAGGCGATGAAGCCGGGGTCGCGTGGGGAGGGGAACTTCAATTCGAGATTCCAATCTGGCGCGAGGAGTCGGACGCGCATGGCTTGCAGTCGCGCTTTACAGATGATCGTGACGACGTTGCCCGCTGACAGGCGTGTGCCTTGCGGCCCTTCGAGGTACCCCACGCCGGCGACGAGGCCGGTTTCCCCCGGCGTGACTCCGGTTTGGATCCAGTGTTTGATCCGAAGCGCCAGCGCGACCACGCCAATCGCAATGAACCCCAGGAGCAGCAGTGAATGCTCGCCAAGCAACCAGTACAGGACGATCATGCCTGGCAGCCAGAGCCACGAGAGGTATTCGAGAAGTCTCGTGCCACGACTATCGATTGATTCAGGTTCGAGGAGGTGCGGCGTTCTTTCGATGGCGAGCACCTGCTGGGCGATGCGGCGATCCAGTATGATGCGCGGCACTCCGAGGCCGGCACGGGCCATCTGTTCTTTGATGATGGGCAGTTTGGGCTCCGAGTGCAGTTCACGCGTCGCGCTGAGTCCTGCCCGCCGAATGGCGGCGGCGAGGATGTCCCGGGAATGCTGAGCGGTAAGCTGTGTTGCGGCGTCGAATGTGCCTGCGATCTTTCCAGCGCGCCTCGATCGTTTCCAACGGCGATATGCCGGCCTGACGAGAATCATCGCGACAAGCACGGCGAACAAGAGAAACACGACGGGTCCTGTCACGACCACCCACAACGGAGATTCGGGGGGCACATTGTCAACGGCATTCACGATTCCCATGATCAAGCCGCAAACGAGAAAGAAAGTCGTCAGCACGCAGAATGCGGCCAGTTCGAGCGGTTCCATCCATTCAATGATCGCGCAGTCCGGCTGGGCTTCGAGTTCGTCGGCAGCGAAGCTCGCACGGTGCTCTGCGGAGCATGGATCAGGCGCCACATCGGCGGCCGGGAGTTGGGCCATATCCGGGTATCATAACGTGGAAGGCGCTCTGTCCTCAAGAAACTCCGGTCGCGGGTGCGGGTGGTTCCAGCGTTGCCAGAAGGCGATGAAGCCGGGGTCGCGTGGGAGCGTACCAGACCGAAGCGCGATCGAAGAGGTTGGTCGACGGGTGTTGGCCTACGGGCCTCGTTTCCACATCGGACAGGATCCCGGATTCATCCTCGCTGGCGCGTCGCTCTGGTTGGTTCAGTGCGTCGCGTCAGACCTCCTCGAACTGGGCGGTGAAGTGTCGAAGCACCTCGGGAGCTTCGGTTATTCGCATGCCGCGCATCTGATCGCGCTGCTTGTGGAGCTCGATGGTGGCCTCGATGACGTAGTCGATGTGGCTCTGGGTGTAGACGCGGCGCGGGATGGCGAGGCGGACGAGTTCCATCTTGGGGGCCGGGCGTCCTTGCCCGCCAAACATCACGCTGCCGATTTCGCAACTGCGAATGCCGCCAGCGCGATAGAGGCCGCAGGCGAGGGCCTGACCGGGGAACTGCGACACGGGGATGTGCGGGCAGAAGGCCTTGGCGTCGATGTAGATCGCGTGCCCGCCGGGCGGTTCGACGATCTGGATACCGGCCGCGAGCAGTTTCTCGCCGAGGTAGGCGGTGGAGCGTATGCGATAGCCGAGGTAGTCATCTTCAACGACTTCCTTGAAGCCCTGAGCCATCGCTTCGAGGTCGCGGCCGGACAAGCCGCCGTAGGTGATGTAACCTTCGGTGAGAATGAGCAGGTTGCTCGCCTGCGTGAAGAGCGCGCGATTGCGAAAGAGCAACACGCCGCCGATGTTGACCAGGCCGTCCTTCTTGGCGGAGATGGTCGCGCCGTCTGCAAAGTCGAACATTCCGCGCACGATGTCGCGCACGGATCGTTCGTGCTGGCCCGGTTCGCGGCTCTTGATGAACCACGCATTTTCCGCAAAGCGGCAGGCGTCGAGGAACAGGCGCAGTCCATGGCGATCGCAAACTTGGCGCACGGCTCGAATGTTCTCGAGGCTGACGGGCTGGCCTCCCCCACTGTTGTTGGTAATGGTGAGCATGACGACGGGAATGCGCTCGGCACCGACGCGGTCGATGAGTTCTTCGAGGCCGGCGACATCCATGTTGCCCTTGAAACGGTGACGGATGCACGGATCGGAGGCTTCGAGAATGGGCAAGTCGATCGCGCTTGCGCCGCTGTGTTCGATATTAGCGCGGGTGGTGTCGAAGTGGGCGTTGTTGGGGACGACGAGATTCGGCCCGCCGATGAGTTCAAAGAGCATGCGCTCGCTGGCCCGGCCCTGGTGAGTGGGCAGGATGTGCTCAAAGCCGGTGAGTTCGTGCATGACCTCGTAGAAGCGGAAGAAAGATTCAGCGCCAGCGTAAGACTCGTCGGCGCGCATGACGCCGGCCCACTGCTCGCTGCTCATGGCGCCCGTTCCCGAGTCGGTGAGCAGGTCGATGAGGACATTGCGCGCGTGGATGAGGAACGGGTTGAAGCCGGCTTCGCGGAGGTACACCTCGCGCTCGTCGCGCGTGGTCATGCGGATGGGTTCGACGGATTTGATGCGGAAGGGTTCGATGATGGTTTTCATGAGGGTTCTCGCGCTGGTGCGACCGGAAAGGCGTACGCACGCCGCGGCGTCCCCGGTCGCGTGTGGCATGGTATTCGCCGTGGGTTGAATTCAGGGGATGTCGCCACCGGATTGGGGCGCAACCGGGGTGAGATTCGGGTGTCCGGAGGAACGGAAGGACAGAGATTCCGCGAAGCGGCGTAGCCGTGGCTACTTCTTCGCTGCCATGGCCCCGAGGTACTTGGCGATGTCGAAATCGACGAAGTCGGCGTGGTGAAAGATGATGCTCTCGATGCTGCGCTGAACCTTGTCGCCCTCGTGGCTGTGCGTGGCGATGATGTGCATCACCTCGGCGGGCAATTCGTGCTTGTAACACATGGCCACGCCGCTGAAAGGGTGACGAAGCATCTGGCCGAACGAGCCCTGCACAACGTTGCCGCTTGCATCCTTGTCGTATTCGAGGGGCTTACCGACATCGGCGAGCAGCGAACCGGCGAGCAGGTGATCGCGATTGATGGGGATGATTCCGGGAAACATACCTTCGAGCACATCGGCGATCGCCAGGCACTGCTGGGCGCAGGAGCGGATGTGGTCGATGAAGGTCATCTTGATGTCGCCGGCGAGGAGCGTGAACTTCACGGCGCGAAGTTCATTAAACGTCCAACCCTTGCCACCGCAGCCGGTCGTGATCGCTTCGTTCCAGACGGCGGCGACTTTGTCGCGCAACGCCCCCTCCGCAATGCGCTCGATTTCGGGAAGCAATTCGGCAATCTGCTGCGTGGAGTAGCTGGTCATTTCCTGGCGGCCTCATATTCGCTTCTGATGATGGAGTACATGTCGACGTCGTGATATTGCCCGTCCTTCTTCGCCCGCTGGCGAAGACGGCCCTCATACTTCATGCCGGCTTTGATCATCACGCGGCCGGACGCAGGGTTAATGATGAAGTGATGCGCTTCGATGCAGTTGAGTTCCAGCACTTCGAAGCCGTGCCGAATGAGTGCGATGGCTGCCTCCGTGGTGTAGCCTTTGCCCCATTGCTCGACGGCCAACCAGTAGCCCATCTCGGCGCGGTCCATCTTTCGATTGACCATCAGGCCGCAACCGCCGATGAGATCGCCAGTCTCCCTGAGCGCGATGGCACAGGGAAAGTCGCGATCGTCCTTGCGGGCTTCGTCGTTTCTGCTGATGTAGGACTTGGCATCTTCGAGTGAGTATGGATGGGGGATGTTGAGCGTGGTCTCGTAGATCTCACGGCGGTTGATAACACGCGTGAGTTCTTCGCAGTCATCCAGCGTGTAGGGTCGCAGGACCAGCCGCGGCGTCGTGATGGTGACGGGTTCGATCATTGGTTCTGCTGCACTTTACGTATCGATTCAGGCATCGAGGCGTCTTGCGGGTGGTCCATCGTAGGAGTGCGCAACAGGGTCGATCTTGCGCATTGGCTTGCATCGCGATTGCTCTTCGCGGACGTGGGCGACGAGGCCGGGCGTGCGGGCGATCATGAACAGGCCGTTCATGACTTCGAACTCAAAGCCGAGTTGCGCGAGGATGGCGCCGATGGCGCCATCGACATTGATGGGCAGCGGCTTGCCGGCTGCGGCAAAGCAACGCTCGACGGCGCGGGCGGCCTGGAGGTAGTCGCCATCGGCGCCGGCCTCGGCGGCGAGTTCGAAGAGGCGCTTGGTGCGCGGGTCGGCAGTGTGGTAGCGATGGCCGAAACCGGCCATGCGCTGACCGCGTGACTTGAGAGCGTCGAGCATCTCTCCTGCTGCGTCGTCCCAGTCATTGCCAGCTTTGTGTGCGGCAACGACCTCGGCGAGAGACCTCGCGCAGTTCTCGATCGCGCCGCCGTGATGGGTGTTGATGCTCATGATGCCCGCAGCCACTGAGGCGCTGAGAGCAGCGCCAGTCGAGGCAACGGTGCGCGCTGCAAGAGCGGAGGGTGGCGTAGCACCGTGGTCGATGCTGGCGACGAGCATGGCGTCCATGAGTTTGCCGACCTGCGGGGTGGGCAACTCGCTGCGCAAAATGAGATACACCGCCTGGCCATAGCTGACACGGCCCATGAGTTCGACGATGTTGTAGCCGCGCACCGCGACGTGGTTAGGCTTGATCTCGGTGATCGCGGTGGTCCAGGCGTTGGGGTTTGTTTGCGAGTCGGGCATCTGTGAACCTTTGTTTTCTCACCACTGAGGGCACAGAGAGCACAGAGATGGAGAGAGGAGTGCTTTCAAACGACACGTCGGACGAGGCCGTCTCGAAGGCGATGCTCGTTGAAGTTGATCAGCAGCTCTACCTTAAGGCCACTGAGCTTCAGATACGTGATCAATTGTGCTTCATGAACAGGTGTCAACTTCTCCATGGACTTCAACTCTAGTAGGACGGCCCGCTGGACGACAACATCGGCTCGATAGCCACATTCGATCTGACATTGTTTGTACTGGACGGCGATCTGCACTTGCTGTTCAAATTGCACTTCACGCAGATCCAGTTCGTGGCATAGGCACTGTTCGTATGCGGATTCAAGTAACCCCGGACCAAGCGCCTTGTGAACCTCGATTGCCGCTCCAATGACCTGCTCAGTGAGTCCCTGATGTGGATATCCATTCATCCAGCATCTCCTCTGGCTACCCCTCTGTGCTCTCAGTGTTCTCAGTGGTGATACTGACAGCGAGAGGGATGTGGTTGGCGCGAAGTACTTCAACAGTCGCGGCAGGCAGATCGCCGAAGGCGGGGACGACGGTGGCGCCGGCCTCGCGCAGGGCTTTGACTTTGCCGGCGTGGGTACCCTTGCCGCCTTCGATGATGGCGCCGGCGTGGCTGAAGCGCGTGCCCTCTTTCGCGGCCGCTCCGCCGATGTAGGCGATGACGGGCTTGGTGACTTTTCTGGTCGCGATGAGTTCAGCAAGTTGCTCTTCCTGGCTGCCGCCGATCTCACCGAAAACTACGATTGCGCGCGTGTCGGCATCATCTTCGAACATGAGCGCTACTTCGGGGATGCGCAAACCGAGAGCCGAGTCGCCGCCGACATGAACGAGCGTGGAGAGGCCGACGCCGGCGCGACCGAGGTAGTAGCCGCAAGAGGAGGTCATCCCGCCACTGCGCGAGATGATGCCGACGTGGCCGACCTTGAACCACTCGCGCGCCGACTGGGCCCGGCCGCCGATCATGCCGATCACGGCCCGGCCGGAGCTGAGCACGCCAAGAGTGTTGGGACCGACGAAGCGGGCGCCGTTGCTCCGGGCCGCGGCGTAGATCTCCATGGCATCCCACACCGGCACGCGATCGGGAACGAGCAGGAGCATCTTCACGCCTGCTTCGATTGCCTCGATGGCTGCTGCCTTGACCAGCGCGGCGGGCACAAAGATGACCGAGACGTCGACCGATTCGCCCATGTATGACTCGGCGTAATTGCAAGCTTCGAGCACGGTGTCGTAGACCGGGATGTCGAGCACACTGTCGCCACCCTTGCCGGGCGTGCAGCCGGCGACGACATTGGTGCCGAACTCTTTCATGAGTTTGGTGCGAGCGCGTCCCTCGCGGCCGGTGATGCCCTGAACGATGACGGATTTCTTTTCGTCGATGATGATGGCCATGAGAACTAAACCACTGAGGCGCTAAAGCACAGAGAGGGACAAAGGGAGTAGGTTTGAAAGTCTGTGATCATCCGTTGCTGTCCAAACCAGAGATCGGCAGGTCGACGAACACGACGGGGTTGCCGGCGCGGCGACATTCAATCTCGCACGCGATGAGATCGCTGTCCTTGGTCGCCACTTCCACTTCGGGGATCGCCAGCACCGGTTTGCCGTCTTCGCTCCGAAGCAGGCCGGCGCTGTGGAGGAGAACCGTTTCCGTTGCCACGCCATCGCAGTTGGCGTGATCGATCCAGACGCGGCCGCCACTGATCGGGAAGGAATAGGCCGACGAAGCGCCGACAAATGCGGGAACCGTGCGAGTCATCTGCGCGGGCTTGCTGCCGCATTGCTGTACGAGTTGCGTGAACACCTCCGCACACTTGGCAGGCGTGTCGTCCTTCTTGAAGCCGCGCACGGGCGCTGGCAGATTGCGACAGGCGTCTTGGAGGATGTCGATGGCGCGGTCTTCGCTGTTGCCGCCGAGCCGGATGACGGCGGGAATGGCGAGGTTCATTTCAAGGAATGCCTTCGCGAGGCCGTACGCTGAGTGGAACTGCTCCTGGCTTGCGACGCCGCTGCCTGATCCGAAGTAGCCGACCAGGCCAGGCTGAGCGAGGATGATGCGAGCGGCGCGATAGACCTTGGCAACAGAGGGGTTGCCGGAGGTATCGGTGAAATTGGCGATGGAGAAGCCGGCGGTGGTGATGGCGTCCATCGACATCATCGAGCCGCCGCCACCCGCGCCGTGGAAGCCAATGAGCGGTTTCTCTGGATCGGGCGGCAGTTGAGCGAAGTAGAACGTGCCGCGATGGTCATCCTGCTCGATGGCGTAGGCGATGCGCTCGAGGCGCGTCGGTGGATGATCGAGTTCGCGGGCGATGTCGATGCCGAGATCGGGATGACGGAACACCGCGTAGTCATCGATGGTCATGCGACAGTCGGCAGCCACGACGCGACCGTCCCTGGTTGTCACAAGTGGATTGACTTCGAGGGATCGCGCTTCAATCTTGCGGGCGAGCAATGCGATCTTTGTTATGGCATCGGCGACGGCAGATTGCTGACTGGCGGGAATCTGCGAGGCGGCGAGCCGCGTCTTGATCGCCTGGTGATCCGCGGTTCCGTCGACGTTGACTGAAATGCGGGCGACGTCCGCGGCGCGATCTTCGATGCCCGAGCCGCCTGTCACAGCGAGCAGGAGCACGGGGCGGCGAGCGGCATCGTCGATACTCATCGAGACAAAGACTTCGTGCTCGATAGGAAGTTGCTCTTCGACGAGGACCTGCTCGACTGGAAAGGCGCCGACTTTCATCGTCAGGAGGCGCTGGGCGGCAGCGGCGGCGGCGTCAGGAGTGCTGGCGAAGGCGACGCCCCCCATTGCTTTTCGACCGGTGGTCCACGCCTGGATCTTGACGACGACGGGCCCGGCGAGTTCGGCTGCGATGCGTCTTGCCTCGTCAGGTGCGGAGATGGCTGAGCCGCGCGGCACGCTAAGACCAGCGCCCCTAAGCAGTGCCTTTCCCTGATATTCGTGCAGACGAGCCAACGGGTCACTTCTCCATTCAGCGGGCAGTGCACAGGCACTGCAAGGGAGTTCATCGTATGCACCGGGCCCGATGCACTCTCCCTCGCGACTCCATCGGGCAGCGGCAAAACGCGGCGATGGCGCTACGATCGCCTATGGCGCACCTCATGCTCAGCGACTGCACGATCCGCCCACTCGTGGAGGATGATCTCCCCGAGGTCTATTCCCTCATCGGGGACATCTATCGCGAGTATGGCATGACGCTGGTGCTTGAAGATGAGGCAGAGCAGCACCTGGCTGACCCGGGAGGCTATTTCCGCTCGAGCGGCGGCGAATTCTGGGTTGTGCGCGACGGCACGGATGATCACCTGATCGCCACGGCCGCCGTGTACTTCCACGAGGACGATCCCCGCACGGCCGAGCTCAAGAGCCTCTACGTCCACCCGGAAAACAGACGCGGCAAGTTTGGTCGCACGCTGACCACGCTGGCGATGCGATACGCCAAGTCGCGCGGCCGGACGCGGTTCGTCCTGTGGTCCGATACGCGGCTGACCGCGGCACACGCCCTCTATGAATCAATGGGATTCACCCGTTGCGGCGAGCGCGACATTGTCGATTCGAACAACTCGCACGAATATGGCTTTGAAATCGCGCTCACTGATTGAAGCCTCGACTGGCGTTGAGCGCCAAGAATGGGCCATGGCGAAGCAACCCACACCTCACCTTGATTCACTTCCGCTTGCAGCGCGCACGCCTCGGTCCTGGGCCGAGCAAGTTCTGGCGGGCGATCGCATGGCGCTGCTCAACGATCACGCGCACCTCGAAAAGAAGGCGGCGAGCAACGCGCTCGAACTGCTGCACCGATGGCCCGAGCCGGTTCCGCCGGAGAACTGGGTCAAAGCGATGACGACCGTGGCGCGCGATGAAGTGGAGCATCTCGCACTGGTGACGCGGATGATCTCGCGTCGTGGTGGGCGACTGACCAAGAACCACCGCAATCCCTATGCCAACAGCCTGCGCGAACTCGTTCGCCTTGGTGAGGGCACGATCGAACTAATGGATCGACTGATGGTCTCGGCGTTGATCGAGGCGCGGAGTTGTGAGCGCTTCGCCTTGCTGGCTGCGAGTTGCAGCGATGACCGCGAATTGCGCAAGTTGTATGACGGCCTGTGGGCATCCGAACACGGGCATTATCGAATCTTCATCGACCTGGCTGCGCAGGTTGTGCCGGCCGGAGTCGTGCGGGCGCGGTGGCGTGAAATGCTTGACGCCGAAGCGGGCATCATTGAGTCGCAAGCGGCCGGCCCCCGCATGCACAGCTGGCCCACAAGCGAAACCTCGACATGATTCTCGCACACAAGTACATGAAACTCCGGCAGACAGCCGCCCGACCCCTTGCACTGCCGCGTGGTTTTCCGGTATGCTATGACTGTTGGCCGGGTCATCGTGGTCCGGACGAGAGAGAGATGCGAGTCAACCGTTCAAAGGAAGGTGATGAGAGCATGAATCGAGTGAAGCAATCCATTCTGGTGACAGCCGCGGCACTGACAGCCGCACAGGCCGCTCTGGCGGGAGGTACGCTGTACTGCGTTCGTGAATCGGACAACGTCCTGGTCAAGATCGACCTCGACACCCTGGTGTTCACCGACATCGGTCCGTTGAATACAAACGGCGACTTTGGCGGCATGGCCTATGACCCGGCCGGCACAATGTACCTCGTCCCGGGCCGAGGCAACAATTCGCTGTATACCGTCGATCTGAACACGGGCAATGCGTCGGCGGTGGGAAGCCATGGCGTCAACGACCTGTTCGGACTTGCTTTCGACACGTCGACGAACACGTTGTATGGCACCCAGTTCTCGGGCGGAACTGGTTTCTATCGCCTGAACACGTCGACTGGCGCCGCCACGTTCATCGGCGACATGGGAAGGGGCATTGGCGGTCTGGCGTACGACGGCGACCGGGATCGCCTCATCGGCGTGCAGGACGGCAACGGCGATCTGTACGAGATTAATCGCGCCAATGGCAGCGTCTCGCTCCTGTTCGACGGGCCTTACACCAACGATAGTGGTCTCGCATGGGATCCTGAGCGGGATTACCTGTGGGGCATCGACTGGAACGGCGTGCTCTACTACTTCGATATCGCAAACGGCTTCGCGCGCACAGACGTGCGCACCAATCTTGGCGCTCATGACTGCCTTGAGTTCGTCGGCGAGCTGAGCGGCTATCGACTTCGCGTGTCGGGCCCTTGCCCCGGTACGATCACCGTGTCATGGAGCGGCGCGACCCCCAGCCGTCAACAGGGTATCGTCTTCGGCAACAACCAGGGCAGCACCACGATTCCCAACGGCGCGTGCCAGGGAACAGTGCTTGGTCTGCAGGGCCAGGTTCGGCTGGTGAACACGGTGGGTACCGGCTCCGGTTCGGGCTCCGTCAACGGTCGTGCGGGTACGGCCGCGTGCGGGCACTATCTGCAACTGGTTGAATCGGGATCCTGCAACACAAGTAACGTGGCGCCGATTCCGTAATCCTCCACCATTGCCCCCGCTGAATGAGTGAATCGCTACTTCTGAGAGAGGCCCATGGTCCGATAGCCATGGGCCTCTTTGCTGTTTGAGGCTCGGATCGCCAAGCGGACTTGCAATCCGGACAGTTCGAGCGAATAATTGTCCTGCGGACGGGGAAGAGATCCAAACACCACTGAAGCCGCGCACTTGTCCGGGTGGAGAGGACAAAAGGAGGCGGAGGAATCAGTCGGCACTCAGCAGATGCCGCGCTTGGGCTGCAGCATTTCGTTCAACGAATCCAAGGTCTTTGTGGCCAAATGTTTTCGACGCTCGTCGTCGCGTTGACATTGCTCTGCGCCCATTTTGTTTCAGCTCCCGCGCTCGCGCGGCAGGGCGAGGTGTTCTACGTCAATGGGAATCTGCCGACCAACGGCTCGGGGTCGGAGTTGGACCCTTTCAACACACTCTCCTCGGTCCCTGCTCGAGAGCGCAGTCAGGTATTCGTAGCTGGGGTACTGCGTGAAGGTGTGCAATGGACGGGCCTGCGTCGCGGCACGGTGGTGCGGCAGTGGCCCGGGGAGCCGCAAGCCGAGTTGCGTGGCGATGTCGTCGTGCCGCCGCAATCCTGGATGTCCAGCAACGGACTGTACTACTCTGTCCTTTCAGTCGCTCCAGCTTCGGTGGTGTGGAACTGGGATGAGAATGTCGACGCGCTTGGGCGCCACTTCGGGCACCTGCGCGAGGTCGGCTCGATTCAGCAGTGCCGCGATATCGCCGCCACCTGGTATTTCGATGCGCCTGCATCAAGGGTGTACCTTCATCCGCCGCCGGGAGCTCAGCGACCTGATCAAGGTGATGTCTATGCGTGGGTTCGAACGGGAAGCGGCCTGACCATCAGCAACGGCGACGGCCTCACCATCGACGGGCTTCACTTTCGACTCTGGTCCGATCCAAATCCCGGCAACGGATACGGAATCAAGTGCAACGATGGAGTCGATGCCGTGATTTCGAATTGCCTGTTCGAGGACTGTGGGTATCACTCCGCGGGCTTCGTGGGCGATATCTGTCGCAACAACCGTTTCATCTCCTGCGTCGGCCGCGGCCTTCACGGGCGGAGTAATCACTTTGTCTTCTATGCGGCCACAAATGATGTGATCGGATGCCGGGCTGAGGACTGCGAGGCCCACCTCTACGGCATCCTTGATTGGCAGGGCAGTCCGCTGGATATCAGCGATCGAGTCGGTGGGTACTACACGCACACGGGTGGAGGCGGAGCTGCGGTGCGCGACTTGGAGTTTTTCCGCTGCAAGGCCATCGGTTACGCCGGGACAACGGGCAATGCCTTTGGAGCGGGGCAGACCACGCCGTCAGTGCTTGATGGTCGCAACGTCGATGCCTATCCCGTGCGCTACGTGGAGTGCGTTGCGGAGAACTGCGACTTCGCCAATGTTGAGGGTTTCGTCTCATTCGTGCGCTGTCGATTCGACTTTCGCAGAGCGGCAGACACGGGAGGCATTACACACTCGTGCCTGATGTTCAACCGATCCGGGACGCAAGTGGCCATTCAATCGAGCGAGTTCATCACTCGGCTGGATGGAACGAATGCCTCGCGAGCGATTTGGGTGAAGAATCCCGGCGACACGCTCTATCTGCTCGGTGTGACTTTCTACGATGAGTATGTCAACGGCGCCAATCGATCTTTCATTCGAGCTGGTGATCAGGCCCATGTCATCGCTGAACAATGTGTGTTCGTCTCGACGGCATCGGCATACCTTACCAACGGCGCGACCAGCCATACTCCGGACAACTTCGATTTCCTAAACTGCTGGTACTTCGGGATAGGGGCCGGAAGGTACTCATCATCCCCCGAATTGAATGAGCGGGGTGAATGGGCGGCGCAAATCGATCGCAAGGGGCGGTATGACGTCGATCCCGAGTTCACGCGCCCTCCGCTCGATCTCTCGCCAAGACTGGAAGGCCCGCTGTGGCGCATGCGTATACCGCTCTCGGGCGTTACACGGTTTGGAATTTCGGGCATTGCGTACGATGGCCGGCTCGGCGCGTATCAGTACGGCTGGCCGATCGCCTGGCTCATTGCCTCGCCGTGCCCGTCCGGCGGCACCGTCAAGCTGAAATGGAATAACGCCAGGCGCAACGGAACGGTTGCGGTGCTGTACTCCGACCGACTCGGCAACGAGCGAATTCCGCGGCATTTGGTCTGCGGGGGACTCCAACTCGATCTCGGACTGACCACACTGATTCGTGCGGGCACAGCCCAGTCGGATTCCCAGGGGAACGGCGAGATCACCGGCCTGATTCGTCCGGTGGTTTGCGGCGGCTATGTGCAAATGATCGACATCGAATCGTGTGCCTCAACCAACATCGTGCCGATCGAGTAACTCGATGCGCCTAATCGGTTGAGCCCCGGATCGCAGACGCGACCGTACTCAGCGACCGTCCATCATGCGCCAGACGCCGCCGAGCACCGAGCCTTCACCCATTTGCTTGCCCCCACGACTTGGGGCGCAGGCGAGGATTCGATCGGCGAGACGGCTGAAGGGCAGCGTCTGCAACCAGACCGTCCCCGGGCCGCGCAGCACGGCGTGGAAGAGACCTTCGCCACCAAACAGCGCCGTCTTGACGCCGCCGACAAACTGAATGTCGTAGTCGATGGTCGTCTCGAAGCCGACGATGCAGCCGGTGTCGACGCGCAGCGTCTGGCCGGGGTCAAGGCGATGCCGTGTGACGGAGCCGCCGGCATGCAGGAACGCGTAGCCGTCGCCGGTGAGCCGCTGGAGAATGAACCCTTCGCCGCCGAAGAACCCGGCGCCGAGGCGTTTGTTGAAGGCGATGTCGACGTTGGTGCCGTAGGCAGCGCACAGGAATGCATCCTTCTGACAGATGACATGACCGCCATGCTCGCGCAGCGGCAAGGCGACGACGTGGCCGGGATAGGGCGCGGCAAAGGCGACATTGCGGCGCTGGGCGCCCTTGTTGGCGAACATGGTGATGA
Source organism: Planctomycetaceae bacterium (assembly GCA_040255465.1). Lineage (GTDB taxonomy): Bacteria > Planctomycetota > Phycisphaerae > Phycisphaerales > UBA5793 > UBA5793. Next base: position 1,225,196 of record JBDZVA010000001.1, on the reverse strand, counting down.
AGAAGCTCTCGCCTGCGATCATGCGCTTACCAGCTTCGAATAGTTTTCCAAAAATCCCGCCCCCGTTTTCCTGCATGGACAGTTGCGTGGCCATGTCGATATCGTCTTCCATGTACATCATGGCGCCGGCTTCGGCGACGCAGGCTTCGCGCGGGTCGAGGGTGATGACAACCGCCTGCAGGTCGTCGCCGATGATTTCGTAATCGATCTCGTGGGATTGCATGGCTCGCGGTTCTCCTCGTGGCGCCAGATCTCGAGACCATCTCGCACGACGCGAGTGGTGCTACAGCGCCGCCATTGTATCGACGCAGACCTGCGGATGGAACATGTTCAGCAAACGACAACTCCCCGGCGCTGTCGCGCCGGGGAGTTGGTGAATCACGTCGGACGGGATTCGTCATCCGATTACGGCAGTTGAGCCACGTTGCTCAGCGTGCAGTTCGGGATGTCGTGCATCTGGAGATACCCGCGACAAGCAGACGACCCAGCATGCCCACTGCGGCTTCCGCTGCCGTTGGAACCGGCGGGGAAGGTGTTGACAAGCCGAATCTGGTTGGCGCCAAGACCGAGCACGGTACCGCGACAGGGGCCGAAGGGAATGACAAATGAGCCGGTGTTCTTCGCGAAGATCAACGCGACGGTCGAGTTGGGCTGCGCACCGGACCACCGGACGGTCACGGTGCCGGGGCAGGCGCCGGAGACCGTCAGATTAATGCCGCGACCAGGAATGACGACGTTGTCAAACTGGTGGAAGGGGCTGTCCTGCGTCCATTCGATTGAATCCAGACCGGTGAAGCCATTGAGGTTGTAGGTCACGAGATCAAGCGGAAGCTGACCGTCCGGATCGGTGTGGTTAATGGTCTGGAACACCTGTCCGCCGCCCGTCTTGTTGCCAACGAGGTTGATGGTCACGCTGCCGGGACTGTTCAGACAGGCAAAGTCGATCGACGCCACGCTGAAGGAGTGGCCATCGATGGCGCTGATCTTGATCACGCCGCTGACGGTGTTATTGAACAGAGCGGTCGATCCAGGGTAGCGGGTCTCCTGAGTGCCGAAGCTCGCAAAGTTGAAGGGCTCGCCCTGACCCTTGGTGACCTGGAAACCGTCTTCCGTCACCACCGTGCCATGGTCGGCGACGAGGTTGTCGTTGTGCTCCAGATGCTGGAAGTCGAGGATCACGCTGCCGCCACCACCAGTGCTCTCGAAGCGGACGTCATCCATGATGGTGATGTAGCCGTTCTCGACGTCGATGAGGCGGATGTAGCCGATGCCACCCGAGGCCTCGTAGCCAACGAAGACGGCCATGCTGGCGCCGGGCATCGTGACGTTGGTGGTGCCCAGCAGGTTGAACGATGGGCCGTAGACTTCGACCGTCCAGGTCGTGGCTGTGCCCGTTGACAGCAGCATGCCCGCGCGATTCGGGTTGCCGGCGCCGGTGAAGTCGTAGAGCAGATCAGAGGCGCCCCAACTGTCGGCCAGGGCTCGACCGAGTGAAGCGCCAGGGATGTTGGAGAAGAATGAACTCCAGTCGATGTTGCCGCGCCAGCCACCGAAGCCGGTACCGCCGCCGCTGTCGGTCACGGTGATTCCGCTGCCGATGTTCGCGGTGGGATGAGCGAGCAGGGTCATGTCTGTCGCGTTGAAGTCGATGACCGTTTCGCTGCCGGAAAACCCACCCATTCCTATGAAGCCGTCCGCAAGTGCGGCGCCGCTCATGGCCAGTATGGCCGATCCAACGATTGCCAGTTGCATCTTCATTTGAATCTCCATTCCTTCTCTTTGGAGAGGGGAGACACAACATGCCACGTACAGTCGGAACTCCCCCTCCGCACTGGTATGTCGCTAGAGCATAACAACATTCTCGATTCATGCGGTCGAAAAAGCGCACTTTTATTGGTCAATCCGAGATTTCGTTATCATCCAACCGCCGAAAAGGTACAAGAAACGACGATTGAGGGGGGTTTGGACCCTATGACGGCCCGGCGCCGGCGTCGATACGGCGTCAGCCCTGCTCAAGTGCGGCCGCTCGACCTGGGCCCGCGGACATCCCACAATCGGGGTGTCGCGGCAGAGAGGGGTCGACGCGTCGAGGCAACGAGACGAAGATGATGGGTAGCACGGAAAAATGACAACTCCCCGGCGCTGTCGCGCCGGGGAGTTGGTGAATCACGTCAAACGAGATTCGTCATCCGATTACGGCAGTTGAGCCACGTTGCTCAGCGTGCAGTTCGGGATGTCGTGCATCTGGAGATAGCCACGACAGGAGGCCCGTCCGGCCTGTCCACTGCGGCTTCCGCTGCCGTTGGAGCCGGCGGGGAAGGTGTTGACCAGACGGATCTGGTTCGAACCAAGACCCAGAACCGTTCCCTGGCAGGGGCCGAAGGGAATCACGAACGAACCCGTGTTCTTCGCGAAGATCAGGGCGACCGTCGAGTTGGGCGCCGCGCCCGACCAGCTGACCGTTACGCTACCGGGGCAGGTGCCGCGGACTGACAGGTCGATGCCACCACTGCAGGCTTGGCCGCGCACGGAAATCTCGCCGATGCAGAACATTTCGTTGAGGCCGTTGCTTCCATCATGGATGAAGTTGCTGAGGATCACGGTGTCCGTGCACAGACGGCTCAGCGGTGAACCGCTCAGATCGACGAGCTCATCACGAAGCGACGGCTCGGTGGTGGTGAAACTCTCCGTCTGGCCGTTGATGGTGACATCGCAGCCGCGGAGGGTTCCGGGGATCGAATTGCCGGAGTCCCAGTTGGCCAGCAGGAGGCTGCTGACGTTGTAGGTGCCGTCGAGGTGAAGCGTGATCCTCGGGCGGGCATCGCCGTTGTTGGCAAAGAGCTGCGTGTCGGCAGGTCCGGTGCCTTCGGCGCCGTCGTTGAGCGTGCCCGAACCATTGGAGTAGTTGGCGCGAGTAAAGGCGAAGCCATTTGCGGAGAATGAGCCGGTGTCGACGATCGTGCCGCCGTAGGTGTGAGCCCATCCGCCGAATCCAGATCTGGCGGCATCGCGGATGTCATAGCTGCTGATGGACGGACCGCCACCGCCGCCACCGATGACGACGTTGTCAAACTGATGGAAAGGGCTGTCCTGGGTCCACTCGATGGAATCAAGTCCGGTGAAGCCAGAGAGGGGATAAGTCACAAGATCGAGGGGCAAAATGCCATCAGGATCGGAGTGATTGATGGTTTGGAACACCTGCCCACCGCCGGTCTTGTTCCCGACGAGGTTAATGGTGACGCTTCCCGGGCTGTTGAGGCATGCAAAGTCGATCGAGCTCACATCGAAGGAATGGCCGTCGGCCGCGCTGATCTTGATCAGCCCGCTCACGGTGTTGTTGAAAAGGGCTGTCGACCCCGGATAGCGATCAACCTGCGTGCCGAAGGACGCGAAGTTGAAGGGCTCGCCCTGACCTTTGGTGACATCGAAGCCGTCCTCGCTGACGACGGTCCCGTGGTCGGCAATCAAATTGTCGTTGTGCTCCAGCGCCTGGAAATCAATCGTCTGGGCAAAGGCGGGGCCACAGGCCAGCGCCAAGACTGATAGACTGAGAAAGCTCTTCACAGTTACTCTCCTCTTTCCGGTTTTTGGAGTGACGACCAAGCCTGCCACGCGCAGCCCAGATCCCCTCTCCTGTAAGTGCTTGTACCATAACCGGTTTTGGCGACGAAAACCAAGCGATTTGGGTTTTTTTCGTAAGTTTCTCACAGATTCAGACGGATTCCTCGAAAAAAACCGGGAATCGCGCGGGCTAGCCACCACAACCGGTGGGTCCGCGCTGGTGCCGTCCAACCTGGCCGACGGAGATCGGAGCGACAGCGGATCGACAGGGCATGCATAACGACAACTCCCCGGCGCCGAAGCGCCGGGGAGTTGGTGAATCACGTCAGACGAGATTCGTTACCCGGTTACGGCAGTTGAGCCACGTTGCTCAGCGTGCAGTTCGGGATGTCGTGCATCTGGAGATAGCCACGGCAGGCCGCGTTGCCGACGGGGCCGGTTCGGCTGCCACTGCCCTGCGATCCGGAGGGGAACGTATTGACCAGTTGGATCTGGTTGTTGCCCAGACCCAGACGAGTTCCCTGGCAGGGGCCGAAGGGGATGATGAACGAACCCGTGTTCTTTGCGAAGATCAACGCGACCGTCGCATTGGGCTGCGCGTTGGTCCAGCGCACCGTCACGGTGCCGGGGCAGGTGCCCGTGACCGTCAGGTTGATTCCCTGGGGAATCGGGTTGCTGTACGTGCGGAACGTGTAGTCGAAGTTCGGGAAGGGCTGGTACCCCGGGTTCGCGTAGACCTGGCCGCGCGGGTATGGGTTACTGGTGTCACCGGAGATGCCCAGCGTCGTGTTGCCGTCAAAGACAAGGAAGTACGTCGTGTTGGGTGTGATGGTAACGGGGTTCCAGAATACGTCGACCCAGCAACCAGCCGAACCTTGGACTGATCCAGTGGCGAGCATCGTGCCGCCGTTGTTGGGCAGCCGATCCCACAGGGAGATGCGGACGGTGTCGGTCGTGCCGATGTTGGGCTGGAGCTTGATGCCGGCACCACAGATGTTGCGAGACGTCGGGTGCTGGAAGGACTGCGCCAGGTCGGTCTGGCCGAATCCAGCCATGTAGACTGTCGCACTGGGCTGATTCTGATCGATGGTGCAACCACTGGAGACGCCACGGAGCCCGATTTCACCGATGCAGAACATTTCGTTGAGGCCGTTGCTGCCGTCATGGATGAAGTTCGAGAGGATGACCTGGCGCGTGGCGATGTTGCCCAGCGGTGAACCGGTCAGATCGATGAACTCATCGTTGGGCGTTGGCTCAGTCGTACTGAAACTGAAGGTCTGGCCGCCAATGGTCACATCGCACCCGCGTATGGTGCCGGGAATGGTGTTGCCACTGTCGAAGCTGTAGAGGGTAATCCCCTTGACCTTGAAGTCACCGTTGAGTCGCAGAGTGATCCGCGGACGGGCATTGGCGTTGTTGGCAAAGAGCTCGGTATCAGCCGTGCCCGTGCCTTCCGACCCGTCATTGAGCGTGCCGCAACCGCTGCGGTAGTTTGCGCGGGTGAATGCAAAGCCGTTGGCCGTGAAGTTCCCGGTATCGGCGATGATTCCGTTGTAGGCATGTCCCCACCCGCCAAAGCCGCTGCGTGCGGCGTCGGTGATGTCGTAGCCGCTGATCTCGATGCCTCCGGTGATTCGCACGTTGTCGAACTGGTGGTACGGCGATTCCTGCAGCCACTCGATGGAGTCGAGATTGTTGAAACCGGTGAGGGGATAGGTCACGAGATCGAGTGGGAGAATGCCGTCCGGATCACTGTGATTAATGGTCTGGGTGACCTGTCCACCGCCGGTCTTGTTTCCGACGAGGTGGATCGCGACTGAGCCGGGGCTGTTCAGATTGGCGAAGTCGATGGAAACGACGTTGAACGAGTGGCCGTCGATGGCGCTGATCTTGACCACCCCGTTGACCGTATTGTTGAACAGAGCGGTTGAGCCCGGGTAGCGGGTTTCCTGCGTTCCAAAAGTCGCAAAGTTGAACGCCTCATTCTGGCCCTTGGTGACCTGGAATCCATTCTCGATGACGACGGTTCCCTCATCTCTGGTCAGGCCGTCGTTATGCTCAAGTTGCTGAAAGTCGAGAACCTGAGCGCCAGCGGAGCATGCGATTCCGAGCATGCCGAGCAAGGCGGTCCCTAGAAACAATCCACGATGACGATTCATTTTCGCTCTCCTTCGTAACAGAAATGGTGCGCAAAGACGGCGCACCGCGCCATGGGGCCACACGACATCACCACCAAAGGCGTGCGACCCACAGCGGGACACACGGGTGGTGATCAAGACTTGTATTGAAAGCGGATACTGACATTCCGGAGGCGGTGTCGCGCGGCAGCCACGTGCGGGACACTCGCCTCACTCCCCTTCAAGGGTGAAACAGTTCATCACCGGACAGCCATGATCAATATACCGATAACCCATCGAGAAAGTCAATCAATCTGACAAGATTATTGAAAACCTGACGCAAACCTACCGCAGTGGCGCTCGCCGCTGGCGAATAGACACCTGTTCAGGTGGTGCGTGATCCCCTCTCGGCGGCTCGACCCGGCTCCCAAAACGAGAACACCCTCCCGGCCTGAGGGGCCGGGAGGGTGTTTTGAGAATCGCTCAGCGTCGAAGCGGATCAGGGAATGCGAGCCACGTTGCTGGTATCGCAAGAGCCGGACTCGACGAGTTGGAGGAAGTGGCCACAGGCCGAAGTTCCTGCGTTGCCATTGACCGAGCCGCTTCCGCTGCCCGATCCGATGGTGTTGACCAGTCGCACGCTGCCCTGCACCCCGAGTTGGGTTCCCGCGCAAGGTCCGGTGGGGATGGTCGTGTTGCCCTGGTTGTTACCGAAGACGATGGCCAACTGCCTGCTGGGCGTCGCGTTTCGCCAGGCCACGGTGACGGTTCCGGGGCAAGTACCGGTGACGTTGAGGGAGAAGCCAGCGCTGCCACCGACCAGCCCAATCTCGCCGATGCAGAACATCTCGTTCAGCCCGTTGTTACCTCCCCAGACGAAGTTGTCGAGAATGACGGTGTTCGTGGGAATGTTCCCCAGCGGCGAGTTGGAAAGATCGATGAACTCGTCGTGCAGGGTTGGCTCGGTGGTGTTGAAACTCTGGGTCTGTCCACCGATGGTGACGTCGCATGCGACGATGGTGCCGGGAATCGTGTTGCCACTGTCGAAGCTGTAGAGCGTGATCGAGGCGATCGCGTAGCTGCCATCCAGGTGCAGCGTGATTCTCGGCCGGGCGTTGGCGTTGTTGGCGAACAACTGGGTGTCGCCGGGGCTCGAGCCTTCCGAACCGTCGTTGAGCGTTCCTGAACCACCCGAGTAGTCAGCGCGGGTAAACGCAAATCCGTTGGCGCTGAATGATCCGGTGTCGACAATGGAACCGCCGTAGTTATGGCCCCAGCCGCCGAATCCAGTGCGGGCCGCGTCGGTGATGTCATAACTGGTGATCACGGGGTTCTGCGCGAGTGCGCTGCCGCCAAGTGTGCACGCCGCAACCGCCAGAAACTTTAGAACCTTCGTCATTGCTCTCTCCTTACCAAGTTGAATGGGACGATCGATCCGGCCCGGGCACGCCCGGGGGCATCTCATGAATGTACCCGAAACCAAGCAGAATTGCAACAACAAACTGCCGAGATTCGATCGCATGTTGATGCGCACGTCCCAGAAAAACGATGCGCCCCCCTCGCCACGGGGGCGAGGGGGGTGCGATTGACTGAGCGATGGGTTCAATCAGGGAATTTGGTCCGGATTGCTCGTTTCGCACGAGCCGGACTGCACGAGTTGCAGGTAGTGGCCGCAGGCGCCATTGCCGGCCTGGCCATTGATCGAACCGCTGCCGCTGCCGGTTCCGATCGTCGTAATGAGGCGAACGGATCCGGAGATGCCCAGCACGGTTCCCTGGCACGGTCCCGTGGGGATCGTGGTGGTGCCGAGGTTGTTGCCGAAGACGATGCCCTGCTGCCGACTGGGCGTGGCGCCGCTCCAGGCGACGTTGACACTGCCCGGACAGGTGCCGGTCACGTCGAGCGTGTAGTTCGAGCCGCCGCCGCAGTCAATGGCGAAGACCAGCACGGCATCGATACCCGCTTCGGTCACGGAGTCATTGGGATTGTCAATCGCCGTGAAGCGCAGCTTCATGGTCGCGGTGGGATTCACGAAGTCGCTGACGCGGAATTCGTGCTGGATCCACTGCTCGCCCTGATTGGCGATGTTCTCGACAGTGGTCCAGTTGGCGCCGTTGTTGTTGGAGATCTCAACGGTGAATCGATCGGTGACGCCGTTGATGCTGACGAACCAGCGAGCGTAGCGTACGACTCCGTCACCGGCGCTCATGTCGAACGTCGGCGACGTGAGTTGCGTCGGGCCGCCATCGACATCGGAGTTGCCGGAGCGATTGGCGGTCAGGTAGCATTGTCCGGAGCCATCGAAGTCGGTGGCGGGATCCTGTCGGCTGCCGCCGCCTGCGGGAATGCCTCGTTCCCAGGCGCCGTCTGTGAGGTTCTGGTTCGCCACGGTCCAACCCGTGTTGGACTCGAAGTCGTCAGAGAAGAAGTTGATGATGTTGTTCGCCGCGATGGTCGAGAAGCTCGAGCTCGGGGCGTTGTCGGGATCGGTGACGGTCACGTTGTCCGTCGTCTGGGCGCTGACGTAGTAGTTGACGGTGTTGCCGCAGGTAATCGCGGGGAAGGTCGCGTCATAGACGTTGGTCTGCACTTCGTTCATCGGGATGGCGTTCCAGCCGCCACCGTCGTTGTAGTGGAACATTCCGGTTCCTGATCGCGGCTGAGAATTGAGAGCCGAGACGGTGACGCGGAAGGTCGTGCCGCCGGCGGGATCGACCCGCTCGGGGCGGCCGTTGGGATAGGAGAACTCAAGCAGGGCAAGGGGCGGTGCGGCCATGTTGTGGCGGCTGAAGCCGTCGTTGATTTCCGTGTAGTGCGGCGTGCCGTTACCGAGGTTGTTGTCATTGTCGTCCAGCGTCAGCCAGTCGATGGTGATCGCGGGGGTGATGCCGGACGGACGGAACAGCACCGAGTTCAGCGCGAGATCACCAAGGATGTCGCGATACTGGGACGGTTCGGTGATGCGAAGGGCTTCCTGGGTGAAGTAGGCGCAGCCCGACAGGACCTGGCCGCACGAGTGGATTTCGCCGGAGCAGGGATACTGACGACCGACACGCGCGTCGCGAATGTCCTGTCCGCTCTCGAAGAAATCTTCGCCGGTGATGGGGTTCTCGGTCATGACGATGCCCATGACATCGCCCATGCCTTCGCCGTAGGCGCCCTGGCTGGTGCCAGCGTCACCGACGAGTTTGTGGCCATACTCATGGTACACAACGGTGGAGTACGCCGTGTTCCAGCAACCACCGCCGCGACGATAAAAGTTGATAGAAGAACCGTCGTAGTACGCGTTGCAGGTGTCGGTGAGGTTGACGTTGGCCCGGAAGGAGCGACCCGCCTGCGGATAGGACGGATTGATCTCGAGGACACGGGTATGGATCATCGACGTGTGGAGCATCGCATTGACCTGCGATGTGACCAACTCAGTCGGAGTATCGTTGTGCGCGAAATTCGCCGGACCGGGAGGAAGGACGTTCTGGTCGATCTGGATGGCGGTGCCGCCGGTGGGGAACACGCCCTGCAAGAGTGAGGGGCCCACCATGCGACTGCGGACGGTGACTTGTGAGCCTCCGCCGTTGGCGATGACGTAATCCCCGTTGGCGTCGGTGTTGGCGCTGTTGCCGCCGACAATCTGAACCGTCACGTTGGGCAGATTCATGACGACCGGCGGGTTGTTGGTCTTGTCGGGAAGCAGGCCGGGAGTCGCCTTGCCCTTGACATTGCCGACGACATCGACGGAGTGAATCAGGGTCTCGTCGTGGATGATTGCGCCGGTGACGGCATCGACGAACACGCGGCGTTTGTCATAGGCGCCCTGTCGCGGCTCGCCGTTGATGCCAATGCCGATGCCCATTTCCGGTGTGCCCGTCTCGCTGATGTAGGTGTACGCCAGTCGCGCTGAGGCCTGTTCGCCGCCGTGCTCGTCGACAAAGATGACCTTGTCGGGCGCGGTCGAGACGGGGAGGCCGTTGCGCAGACTCTTGACCTGCGCCGGATTCAACTGGTTCTGCGGTTCGACGAAGCTGCTCAGGTCCTTGAGGTTGTTGACCGCCAGGACGACGGGGTAACCCGCGGCGCGATCATTACGAACCACCAGCGTGAGATTGCTGTCAAACACGGAAACGTGGTTGCGCACTTGTGAGAAATAGACGGCGAAGAATTTGTAGTCGCCTGTGCCGCGGTCGTACATGACCGGCTGGTACGCCAGGCCGTCGGCAGTCGGCGTCTGGACCAGATCGGCCAGTTCGGCATTGAAGACGCCGGCGTATTGCTCAAGAAGGTTCCACGCACTGTCTTCCGGATCGGCGCCCGTTGAGATTGGCGCTCCATAGAGACGGGAAAGCTTCCCCTCCCAATTGAACGCTCGAACTCCAGGCTGCTGATCGAGCAGCCTCGCCAACTGCGAATTCGAACCGAACGCGCTGGCGCTGATGAATCCGGCCGCGAACAGTGCGGCCAACATGCCTCTCTTCTTCATGGTCATCCCCTAGCAAGTTTGGACACGGAACGTGACTTGGCCCGGACACACCGGCACCGAACCCGACGCCGTGGTCTGGTAGTCGCGGAGCCACTTCGGGCTGCAGCGACATCGACGTCAACCACCAAACCCGGCTGAGGCGCGGTTTCATCCCACCAGAGGGGGACTGGGCGCGTTTTCGACAGGAATTCGAAGCTCAGATGGGCGGATCGAAGCGGATCTGACCTCAGGCATCAGCAGGACGTCATTCCATCCGCGGCCGTTCGAATCCGAATGGGGCTCCGATAAAAGAGGCAATCTGCGAAACCTCGGCGAGTTCAAGTTGCTCGTTGGGGGATTCGGATTACACTTGAAGCGTCAGCCCGCATGATGCGGGCCAGCCGCTATTGCGAGCAGGGAGGCTCGATCCACCACAACGCCAGATGTGGGAACGCGATCGTGAACCTCCGCTCCGGTGCCCAGGCAACTCCAGTTCTTCGACTCGTGGGGGGGCGAATCCCCGTTGACTCGGCCCGCGCAGAAAAGGTGGATCGATCGACGGCGATGCGGGAAATCGTCCGCGAGAACCGGGTTGCCTCGCTCCGAACAGACCTCGACCCGAACGATCCGCGCTGGGTGCTGGCCGCTCGAACGCGGAACGAACTGCAGGGGGCGGCCCTGACCGCCGACCGTCGGGCCAAACTCCTTGGCGTGGCGTACCAGCTTGGGATGCGGCCGTTTGATGCCAATCTCGTGATCGCGATCGTGCAGGATGAGGCGAGAATGGCGTCGGCCGGTGCCGATGCGACATGGGAACTGGCCGAGCGGCTGCGGATCATTCCGGCCCGCGCCGGCCACGTGCATGGCATCGACTCGGTCGAGTTGCGATCGGATGGTCGTGGCGCGCGGGGCATTCCCCTGGCCTTTCTACTGGTCGTCAGCACGCTGCTTGGTCTGGCTGGCCTTGTGGTCCTGCTGCGGTGGCTGATGAGTTGACTCGGACAACCGATCTCCACTTGCGGGCAAAGCCTCGTTTGTCGCGAGGCTCACGCACCGTTAACATTTGGTAATCCATGAGCGATCCCATCAAGCATGAATGCGGCCTGGCCGTGGTCCGGCTGCTCAAGCCGCTGAGCCATTACCGCGCCAAGTACGGCACCCCCACCTGGGGGCTGGACAAGCTCCAGCTCCTGATGATCAAGCAGCGCAACCGCGGTCAGGACGGGGCGGGCGTGGCGGTCGTCAAGTTCGACATGCCCATGGGTGAGCCGTACATCTTTCGGAAGCGCTCGGCCAAGAAGGATGCGGTGTCGGTCCTCTTCGAGGACATCCACAAGGACCTGTCCAAGATCGTCAAGCGCAAACACACCGGCCGACCCGACGAGCGGCTCAAGAAGCGATTCGAGTTTGTCGGCGAACTGTACCTCGGGCACCTGCGCTACGGCACGTTCAGCGAAGACGGGGTGGCAACGTGTCACCCATACGTGCGCCACAACACCTCCGCGACGCGCAGTCTCGTGCTTGCCGGCAACTTTACATTGACCAACGCGGACCAGATCTTCTCGGAACTCATCGGCTACGGGCTGCGGCCCGTGGGCGTCTCGGACACGCTGACGGTGATGGAGAAGATCGGCCACTATCTTGATCGCGAGAACGATTATCTGCTGGCCGAGATCGAGGCTCAGACGCCGGACCTGCATGGCGAGGATCTTGCCCACGCAGTAAGCGAGCGGCTCGACATTCCGCGCGTGCTGCGCAAGGCGAGCAAGGACTGGGACGGCGGATACGTCTTCACCGGCCTGATCGGCAACGGCGATGCGTTCGTGTACCGCGATCCCAACGGCATTCGACCGGTTTTCTACTACCAGGATGACGAGATCGTGGCGGTGGCGTCGGAGCGGGCGGCGCTGACGACGGTGTTCGACGTTGAGCCGGAGGAGATTCGCTTCATCGGCCGCGGCGCAGCGCTGGTGATTCGCCAGAACGGACAGATTGCCGAGCATCAGATCAAGGAACAGGGTGAACTGCGGCAGTGCACGTTCGAGCGCATCTACTTTTCACGCGGCAATGACAAGGCGATCTACGGCGAGCGCAAGAACCTCGGCCGACAACTGGCGCTGCGTACGCTCGAAGCGGTGAACTTCGACATCGACCACACCGTGTTCAGTTTCATACCCAACACGGCGGAGACGGCGTTCCTGGGTCTGATCGAAGAGACCGAGCGCATCATCCGCCACCGCAACGCCGATGAGATCTGGCGACTGAGCGAGGCGGGCCGGCTGACGCGCGAAGACGTGGCCAGGCTGACCAACGGCATTCCACGGGTGGAGAAGGCGGCGCACAAGGACCAGAAGGTCCGCACGTTCATCACGCAGGATGGGCAGCGCAGCGACCTGATCAGCCACGTCTACGACATCACGCGCGGCGTGGTGGGCCCGGAGGACACGCTCGTCGTGCTGGATGATTCGATCGTGCGCGGCTCGACGCTGCGCAACTCGATCATCACGATGCTTTCGCGCCTCAAGCCGCGCAAGATCATTGTGCTCAGCAGCGCTCCGCCGATCAAGTACCCGGACTGCTACGGCATCGACATGAGCGAACTGCAGCGATTTGTCGCATTCGAGGCGGCGATCTCCATCCGGCGGCAAGACGGCCAGCAGCCGCTCATCGACGAGGTCTACGAATCGTGCAAAGCCCAGGTGGGACTGCCGATTGGAACGTACCAGAACCATGTGCAGCGGATCTACGACGACATCAGCCTTGATCGCCTCAGCGAGAAGATCGCCGAAATCATCCGGCCCGCCGTGATCGACTGGCAGGGTGATTTGCAGATCATCTACCAGTCCATCGAGGGGTTGCGGGCGTCATTGCCGCGGCACACGGGCGACTGGTATTTCACCGGCCACTATCCGACACCAGGCGGCTATCGCGTGCTCAACAGCGCGTTTATCAACTACTACGAGAATCGCACGGGACGCAGCTACGAAAGCCCCGTCGCGACCAGATAGGCACGCCGGGGCATTCTGCAGTCAAACGCAAAACGATCGGATCGATCAGCCGGAACCGTCCGGCGCGCCGATGCCCTCCGGCTTGGGCGATTCCCTTTCGGACTCGGGACGCTCGTCCACATAGTTGAAGCGTTGCTTGAGGACTTCGAAAGAGAACGGCGTCATGTTCTCGTCGGAGAAGTCGCGGTTCATGAGGACCTGCGTAGCCGACAACGGAGTGTTGCCCAGACCTGAGATGCGCATGCCGGTGTCGATGACACTCAGCCAGCGCTGGCGCGTCGTGGGGAAGTGGCTTTCGAGTCGAACGATTGCGATGCCGAGCCGCTCGGGAACGGGTGAACTCAGCAGGCGCTGTTCCATCGGCTGGTCGGCCAGCTTGGTGAGCGGCTCAAACTTGTCGACGCGATCGAGCACCGAGGTCACAAGCGTAGGGCTCGTGATGCCGCCGATGCTGTTGGGCGCGTATTCGCCGGGTTTGCTGTTGATATTGCCATAGCGCGAGACGGAGCCGCGCCGGACGTTGGTATCGATCGACTTGGCGAGATCGTCGAGTCCCTCGTCCAACCCTCGGCGCCACCATGCGTCGATGTCGGCCGTCAACTTCTCATAGGCCTGCTGCCGCTTGACGTCCTTGACGACCTGATCGCGCACCTCGTCAAGCGTCGCCGGAGGACGCGCCAGGTCGATGGCGATGACGCGATAGAGGTAGGCGTCGCCGGGGTACGACGTGGCTCCAACGCGCTGGCGATTGAACTCGTTGCGGCGCAGGAGCGTGGAATCCGCGAGGCCCGCCTGAAGGCCGGGCACACTGCTCTTGCCGAATTCGCGATGCGCCCCGACAAGTTGGCTGAAACTCATGTTGGAGACGCCGGCCAATCGCGTGGCGCCGCCGATATCGGGCATCTGGCCGAGTTCGGCCAGGGTGTACCACTTCTGGGCGTCTGCGTGGTACTCGACCCTGACGCCGAACTGCTGCTGTATCTCTTCCCGCAGGGATTCAAAGGACACGCGCTGGTCGGCCCAGTCTTCGGGCAGCACGCGGTAGGCGCCGTCGTGCGGCAGCGGCTGGATGGCCTTGAGCAATGCACCCTTGATCGCCCGCGAAATTTCGGTCATCATCTCTTCGGCCTTGGCGCGGCGATACGCCTCAATGGCATCGTCGGCCACTTCGTCGAAAGAAGGCTTGGTGCCATCGGCGTTGGCGCGGGCCTGATCCTCGTTGCGCTGGTACCACTTTCTCGCTTCGAGTCCCGAGGCTTCGATCTTGTCCAGCACACTCTGGAACTTGATCGTCAGGTACTCCACCTGGGCGCGATCCTCGAGGCGGTAGCCGAATCCCTGCTCGCCGCTCCCTGGCTTGACGTCACGGTATTTCTCGAACTGGTCGATGAGCAGCGCCTGGTCGGGCTCGGGCAGATCAGCAATGTGATCCGTCGCATCGACGAAGACCAGCGCCACGTTGACCTTGTCTTCAAACTGATCGACGAGATGGCGCACGCGTGCATCGGAAGCGATCGGGGCGCCAGCGTACTTGTCGATGAGCCGGGCGATTCCGGCGAGCGTGGCGAACGCTTGCTTGCCGTCTTCGAGCGTCATGTGCGACCGGGCGGCTTCGCTGCCGAGCAGCTGGATGAGGCGCTTGTAGACTTCATCCACATCGACGCGTTGCTGGGCCGCGATGGTGGCGGCCTGCTCCTGGAGTTGTCGATCACCATCGCTGGGGCCGCCGATCAGTCCCGCCAGGGCGGCCTCGCGCTTGAGCATGATCCAGTGATCCGTGCCGTGCAACCCGGGTGATTCGGGATCTTCCGAGTCATATGCAGGGAAGCTCAGCAGCGGCCCGATATCGCGTGCATTGAACATGGCTTCAAGGATGGCCAGCTCGGAGCTCGCATCCTGCCATTCCTGGGTGTAGATAGACGTGGTGTCGCCGTCGATGGTCAACTTGAACACCGGCTTGTTGAGTGTCATGTTGCCGAATCGCTGAATCGCCTGAGGCAGGAGAAACGCGACCATCAGCAGCGATCCGCCGACCGCCATGATCCAGGCCTGGTACCGTCGCAGAAACTTCAACATGACCGATGAGCCTTCCTCGGGCGATTAGGCGACACGTTCAGAGCGGATCGTAGGTGCGATGGCTCGCCGATGAAACCACGTTCGCGCCTGCACGGACACCCTTCAAAAGCAACGGTCGGCCGAGGCAACCCGACCGACCGTGGCGACATATCGAGCATCGACAGCCAGACAGGGTTTGACGGGTTGATTCCCCGGCCCCTGCCGTGCGATCGACTACTTGTACAATTCGACGATCAGGTTCGGATCGACTTCAAACGGGATCTGATCCGGGGTTGGAACGGAGACGATCTTCGTGCTCAGTTCGGCCGGGTTGAGATCCATCCAACCGGGCACGACGTGGCCGGCCAGCGACTCCATGTTCTCGCGAACGAGTTTCTGGATCTTCTCCTTGCAGGTAATGACGTCACCGACGTTGACCTGGAAGCTCGGGCGATCGACCTTCTTGCCGTTCACCATCACGTGGCCATGCACCACCATCTGGCGAGCCGCCCAGATCGTGCGAGCGAGCCCGGCGCGACGGACGACATTATCGAGACGACGCTCCAGCGCCTGGAGGAGAATCTCGCCGGTATTGCCAGTCTGCCGCGTGCACTCGGCGAGGACGCGGCGGAACTGCTTCTCGAGCACCGAGTAGTGATAGCGGAGCTTCTGCTTCTCATTGAGGCGCACACCATAGTCGCGCAGGCGTCGACCGCGGAAGCCATGCTGGCCCGGCGGGTTCAACTGTCGCTTGGAGGTGTGCTTGGGGATGTCCGCGATGGGAACGCCCACCTTGCGAGACAATTTGACCTTCGGGCCGATGTAACGAGCCATGTACGCGAATCCTTTACGAACTATCGAGAGACACCGGCTGCGGACCCACCCCGCGGAGGTTGCCGGCCGACCTTGAATCGAACGCAATCAAAGGACCGCCGCCGAGAAACGTCAAGTTGGCCGGACCCTGAGTTCGGAGGTGGCCCAGGGGAGGCTTACCGCGGCTGAGGGGTTCCCGCCCCCGCGAAACGGCCCCGAATCGCAATTTCCAGCAGGGTCAGGTCAGCGGGATTAACCCCGGCAAGTCGGCCTGCCTGCCCCAGGGTCGCCGGCTGGAACCGGCTGAGCACCGCAATGGCCTCGTTTCCCAGCCCAGGCACGCGCTGATAGGGGAATGCGGCCGGGATGGGACGCTGCTCCAACTCGGTCATCCGCCTGATCTCGGCGTGTTGTTTTTCGACGTAGCCCTCGTACTGGATGTCGCTGATCACGACATCGATGAAGCGACGATCCAGATCCACCGGGAGTCGTTCGCGAATCGATTCCGGCTCCAAAGAACGGCTGCGAATGTGCTGGCGCAGCGTGCGCCCGTCGACGCGGAGCTCGTTCATGGCGGCACGGATGCGGTCGAGTTGTGCGATGCGGCGCTGGTGAATCGACCAGCGGTCGTCGCAGATGATCCCCCACTGTCGCGCCGCCGGCGTCAGCCGATCCGGAGCGGTGTCGCCGCGCAGCACGAGACGAAACTCGGCGCGACTGGTGAACATGCGATAGGGCTCGCGCGGCGTCTTGGTCACGAGATCGTCCATCATCACGCCGATGTAACTCGTGTCGCGCCCGAGGCGAATCGCTTCCTCGCCGCGCGCGTAGCGCACCGCGTTGAGGCCGGCGACGACGCCCTGCCCCGCCGCTTCTTCGTAGCCACTTGTGCCATTGATCTGCCCGGCAAGGAACAAGCCTTCGATGCGCTTGGTCATACACGTGGCGTCGATCTGGTGGGGCCAGACCATGTCGTACTCAACGGCGTAGCCGTACTTGAGAATGGTCGCTTTTTCGCAGCCGGGCATGAGCGGGACGATGGCGTCCTGCACGTCGCGCGGCAATGAAGTCGAGATGCCGTTGCAGTAGATTTCGTTGGTCGTGAGCGATTCGGGCTCGAGAAACACATGATGCGATGTCCGGTCAGCAAAGCGCACGACCTTGTCCTCGATGCTCGGGCAGTAGCGCGGACCGCACTCGGCCTCGATCTGTCCGCTGTACATTGGTGCGCGGTGAATGTTGGCGCGGATCAACTCATGAATCACGTTGTTGGTCTGCGTGGTGTGACAGCAGACCTGGGGCAGAACGGGGAACCGACCGTCGGGCGGGGCGCCTGGGGTCATCTCACTGAATGGGCGGATGACCTCGTCACCCGGCTGGGGTTCGAGACGTTTGAAGTCGATGGACTCGGCCGCAAGGCGCGGCGGGGTGCCGGTCTTGAGCCGGCCGAGTTCGAAGCCGAGGCGGCGCAGCGTTGCGCTGATGCCGACGGCCGACCCTTCGCCGATGCGTCCGCCCTCGGTCTTCTGTTCGCCGGTATGCATGAGGCTGCGCATGAACGTACCGGTGGTCAGTACGACGGCAGCAGCTTCGATCGTTTCACCATTGACGATGGCGCCGCGACACCGATCCGCCTCAACAAGCAGTTCGTCAACGGTACCGGCGATGATGCTGATGTCGCGCAGGCTGAGCAGCCGCTGCACTTCCGCGGCATAGGCATACTTGTCGGCCTGAGCCCGGGGGGCCTGGACGGCGGCCCCCTTGGAGGTGTTGAGGGTACGGAACTGGATGCCGGTGGCGTCGATGGCCCGGCCCATGATCCCGCCGAGGGCGTCGATTTCGCGGACGATTTGACCCTTGGCCAGTCCGCCGATGGCCGGGTTGCAACTCATTGCTCCGATTCGACTTGGATCCATCGTGACAAGAGCGACGGACGCCCCGAGTCCTGCGGCTGTCCAAGCGGCCTCTGCGCCGGCGTGTCCTCCGCCGACCACGATGATGTCAAACCGCCCGCAATGCAACCCAACCGCCGTTCCTGGTGAAAAAACGCTGTTTCTGAGGTTATCCACAATCCGCTGGCAGAATCCCATCGATTTCTTTAAAAACCGGCAGAGCTTATGGTAAACTATCCGGGCCGCGTCGTCCGGAGGTTGTCTCCCATTCGTCGCGGCAAAGCCGACGCCTGGTTATGCCCGAGTATCCGCCGAGGTTTCAAGTTGAACAGTTCTCGGGCAGGAATCAAGTATCGTGACGAACATCTATGTAGGCAACATCTCGTTCCAGTCTTCGGATGCCGACCTTGAACAACTTTTTGGAGAGTTCGGGCAGGTCGACCGCGCCAACGTGGTCATGGATCGGCAGACCGGGCGCTCGCGGGGCTTCGGCTTCGTCGAAATGCCCGACGACGCCGAAGCGCAAAAGGCCATCGCTGAACTCAACGGCAAGGAGGTTGATGGTCGCACCCTGACCGTCAACGTGGCCAAGCCACGTGAAGAGCGTCCCGCCCGCGGCGGCATGCGCGGCGGCGGCGGTGGAGGCGGCCGGGGTCGCTATTGAGCCGCCTGCGGACTCGAAAAGTCCACACTGAGTGAAAATGACAACTGGCCCGGCGCGACTGCCGGGCCAGTTGTGTTTTTGCGATCCGAGCGATCGGCGTCAGCGCAGAACACCGCTGGTCGCGCCAATGTCGCGCCGAAGCTGCGCCCCTTCAAACGTGATCACGTCGCACGCCTGCAACGCCCGCTCGCGCGCCTCACTCAGCGTGGCGCCCAAGGCGGTCACTCCAAGCACGCGTCCTCCACTGGTGACAATCTCGCCGTCCACTCGTTTGGTGCCGGCGTGGAAGATGTTGACATCCTCGATTTTTGCGGCGTCATCCAGGCCGGCGATCGGCAAGCCCTTGCGGTATGTGCCGGGGTAGCCCGGGGCCGCCATCACGACGATGCAACTCGCGCGATCGTCCCAGCGCAGCTCGACCTCATCGAGGCGCCCAGCCGCCGTAGCCCACAGCGCGACGAGGACATCGGACTTGAGCCGCGTCATGAGCACCTGACATTCGGGATCGCCGAAGCGGCAGTTGAACTCAATGACCTTGGGCCCGGCGGGGGTAAGCATCAGGCCGGCGTAGAGCACGCCGCGATACTCGATCTCTTCGCGCACCAGCGCATCGACGGTAGGGACGAGGATCTCGTGCTCGATGCGGGCGAGCATCTGGTCGTCGAGCCAGGTGACGGGGCTGTAGGCGCCCATGCCGCCGGTGTTCGGACCTCCGTCGCCTTCGAGCAGACGTTTGTGATCCTGACAGGCTTCGAGGACGTAGATGTTGCGGCCATCGACGAGCGCGAAGACGGACACTTCCGGACCGGTGAGACGTTCTTCAATCACCACGGTTTCGCCCGCGGCGCCGAAGATCCGCTGCTTCATGATTTCGCCCAGCGCTTCGATCGCTTCTTCGAGCGTCTGGGGCAGAAAAACGCCCTTGCCGGCCGCAAGCCCCGACGCTTTGATGACGGGCATCTCCTCGCGAGCCTGCAGGTATTGCACAGCCTGCTCGTAATTGGAGAAGATGCGCGCCTCGCCGGTGGGCACGGAGGATGATCGCATCAACTGCTTGGCCCACGCCTTGTTTGATTCGATCTGCGCTGCGGCTTTGCTGACGCCGAAAACCAGCCGCCCCTCCTTCGCCAGCGCATCGGCCAGCCCCTCAGCGAGAGGTGCCTCGGGTCCGACGACAACGAGATCAATCTTGTGTTGATTGCACCATTTGATGAGCCGCCATTGCTCGCGCGCTTCGATGGGCGCGGTGCAGGGTTGGGCGAGCGCCGCCAGTCCGGGGTTGTCAGGGTGCGTGGTGTAGAGGTTCGCCAGGTGTGGTGACTGGGCGATGCGCCACGCCAGGGCGTGCTCGCGCCCGCCTCCGCCAACAAGAAGGACGTTGACTTGATCGGGAATGGACGGGCCCTTGCGGCCGTGACGATGGTGTGCAGTCTGACTCATCGCGCCGAGTGTACCGGAGGAATCGAGCGGGGCAACTCAGTTGCGGGTCCGTGGTTTCCCGGTTTTCGCCGGGGCGGCCTTGAGTGCGTCCAGAACCTGCTCGGCGTGGCCATTGGGCTTGACCTTGTCAAAGCGATGCTCGATTCTGCCTGTCGGGCCGATGATGTAGGTCGTGCGCAGAACACCCATGTACTTGCGGCCGTACATGCTCTTTTGCACCCAGACGCCGTACTTGTCGCAGACCCTGGGCGTGCCGTCCTTCCCGGGCACATCGGCAAGAAGGGTGAAGTTGAGGTCGTACTTTTCGGCGAACCGGCAGTGCGAGTTGCTGCCATCCGGCGACACGCCAAGCACGACCGCGCCGGCCTTTTTGAATGCCGCAGCGGCGTCGCGGAATTCCTGCGCCTCGACGGTGCAGCCGGTCGTGTCGTCCTTGGGATAGAAGTAGAGCACGACGCTCTTGCCGGCAAAGTCCGCAAGCCGATGCTTGTCGCCGTTCTGATCGGGCAGGTTGAATGCCGGCGCCTTCTTGCCAGGATCGATAAGAGTTCCGCCCATGGGAAGATGCTCCTTGGGAGCATCGTTGGCCCTTGAGGCGTACGGGTCACATCAGGCAAACGCTCGAATCGCTTGGCGCGCCACCCGGGGCGAGTTCGACGAACGTGCGGTTCCACCGCAATCATCGCCTCGCGTATCAGCGGGCATAACTATTGAATTCGCGCAACATTACTCTTCCTGCACGCTGGCAATTCGAGCAACTGGAGGGATTGACCGCACACGCCGGCCCCGGTCATTGAGTGGAGCGTCCTGGAGCCATCCGAGCCTGCGCTGCCGCTATACACGACGCGGATCCGGTGGCCGCCGACGTTGAGAAGGGTGTTCGCGCAGGCAAACGATGGCGGGATTCTGAACAGATGTCCATCCTCGCCGAACACGAGCGCAACGGGAGCGTCTGGCGTGGCGCCGGACCAGGACACTTCGATCGGCCCACCTGAGGGGCAGGATGAGACGACGCCGAGCACCGGACCTTGCAATTTCACGCTCAGCGCGAACGCATCATCCAATGAACCATGACGCCCATTGAGCCGCCCTTCGAAATCGAGAGACTGCGTCGTTCCAATCACAATTGCTTCGTGCGTGCCGGAGACTGCAAGGCCGCGGCCATCGTCACTACCGCGTCCACCTAGAAAACTCATTGCGGTCTGCAGGCCGGTACTGCTCACTCGAGCCGCAAAGGCATCGCTTTCGCCGAGGTGATAGGTGTTGTTCTGCCCCTCGAAATCCCATGACTCGGTTTGTCCGGTGATCATGGCATCCCCGGGTGGATCGATTGAGACAGCTCGCCCGTCATCGACATCCGCTCCACCGATGTAGATCGACCATAGCAGCGAACCCGGCGGGCTCACCTTGGCGACATAGGCGTCGAAGCTACCATGGTTCTCGTTGGCCGCACCCTCGAAGTCCAGTGAAGAGCTGCCGCCGGTGACCAGCAGATTGTCAGCAGCGTCGATGGCGATGAATCCGCCGCGTTCCCATCCGGCACCGCCGAGATAGCGAGTCCAGAGGAGATCGCCCGAGGAGTTGAGTCGTGCCACAAATCCATCGAACGCGCCACCATGATGCTCATTGATTGCCCCATCGAAGGTGATCGAACTTGTCTCTCCGGAGACGAACGGTTCGCCTGCTGCGTTCAGCGCCAGTCCAAGGGCGCGATCGATGCCGTCGCCGCCGACATACCGCATCCATTCAACAGACCCGTCCGCGGCGCTCGTTCTGACTACGAATGCTTCAAGTTGTTCATGGGATGCGTTGAGTCGCCCTTCGAAGTCGTGTGAGTCTGTCGCGCCGGCCAGGAATACGTGACCATCGTTGTCGAGTGCCGCATCGAACGCGATCTCGCCACCGCCGCCACCGAGATACCACATTCCAGCGGGAACGCCGTTGGGCTCGAGTCGGGCGATGAACGCATCGGAGATCCCGCCGTGATACGCGTTGTTGCGGTCTGCAAAGTCCGGAGAGGCGGTTTGCCCCGCGATCCAGACCTGGCCTGCTGCGTCGACGGCAATCGCCCGGCCGCTATCCGCATTCCTTCCGCCCAGGTAGGTCATCCAACGCACGGCGCCAGACGAGTCGAGTTTGAGAACGAAAGCGTCCGCCCCACCCCAGGGCGTATTGCGTCGCTCCTCGAAGTCTATCGAATCAGTCTCGCCGGTGACATAGATGAATCCGTCGGAGCTCACCGCCACGTCCTGCGCCTCATCGCTGGATGTTCCACCGAGGTACGTCATCCATGCCACGTCGGGATCGATAATGAGTTCGCGTGATGGATCGACAGGTCCTGTGAGCGTAATCCGGTAGGTTTGATCGTCGAGCAGTTCGAAGTGCGCCGGTACGTAGTCGCGATGATCATTCGATTCCTGCCATGCGCGGGGCGCGAGATCGCGGAGAACGCCGCTGGCCGTGCTGATGTGCACGTCACCGGAATTGGCGACACACAACGAATCGCATCCGGAGATGGACAGGCAGATAGGCGAGTAGTCCGCACCAGGCGCGACATGAAACTCGTATTTGAGTATTCCATCGTCGCTGGAGGTAATATGCAGACTCACCCCGTCATAGAGATCCTGGTAGACGACTTCTCCCCACGTTTGCACGTTTGTCGCCGAGCCACGTTCCTCATCTCCGAAGCAGTAGTTGAGCCTCGCGTGCTGAGGCACGGCGCCATCGGGAAGCACACGGTTGCTCTGAGGAAACGTGACCACGAGCATCGTGCCGACAGGTTCGGCATGCGAGCCGGGCGGACCGGACTCTTTCACTGACTCTCTGACGTGCATCGTCAACGCTGATTCGCGAAAGGCAATGTCCAAACCGGGCGAACTGAAACCGTAGATCACACCTGAATCTGACCACTGTCCGTGATTCGGTATGAAGCGAACGCCCTTCACATCAATGGACCGTGCGTCCATCCGGTTGGCGACTTGGGCGGTGGCTGCCCTGGTGGATAGGGTGAAGTAACCGATCGCCAGAAGCCAAATCGCTCGTGTCGGAAACTGAATCATGAGTTTGTTCCTTTCCGCCCGTTGCCCCCCATCATTCGATTCGAACAACGTTGCTCGTTGTGCAGGTCGCCACATCGAGGAGCTGCAGGTAGCCTCCACAGGCGCCGGGGCCGGTGTTGGAGTTCAGGTTGCGCGAACCGTTCTGTCCGGCGGCGCCCTGGTAGGCGATCTGAAGCTGGTTGCTGCCCAGGCCGAGTGCCGTGCCGGCGCAGGGGTTGCCGTTGGGGATGCGGAACGAGCCCGTGTTGCGTGCGTAGAGCAGAGCGATGGTGCTGCCTCCCGTCGCGCCGTTCCACGAGATCTGAATCGGCCCGCCGGACGGACACGTGGCGGCGACGGTGAGCACAGGCGCCCGGGCCAGCAGGACTTTGGCGACGAACCCATCACCCCCGCCGTGGTAGGTATTGGTCGCCCCCTCAAAGTCGCTCGATTGGGTTGACCCCGAGATGAATGCGATCCCTGCGGAATTGAGCGTGATACCGGCGCAGTCATCGGAGCGTGAACCGCCAACGAAGGTCGTCCAGGCCAGCACGCCCGAGGCGCTTACCTTGGCGATGAACGCATCCTGCACGCCACGGTGGTCGTTGGTTCGCCCGGGGAAGTCGGCAGAGTAGGTGTATCCCGAGACGAGCGGATCACCGGCGCTGTCGAGCACGATGCCGATGGCGCCGTCATCGCCGCTTCCGCCGAGGTACGTCATCCACTGGAGCGTGCCCGAGGCGCTCACCCGCACCAGGGCGCCATCTTCAAACTGATAGGCGTTGTTTCGTCCCTCGAAGTCGGGTGAATCGGTGTACGCCGGCATGAAGATATCGTCGGCGGCGTTGACCACGAGATCGAAATTCTCCTCACGGCCGCTTCCGCCAAGATAGGTTGCCCACTGGAGCGTGCCCGCCGGGTTGAGCTTGGCGATGTATGCATCGCGCGAACCGCCGTGGTAGGCGTTGTTGCGTCCCTCAAAGTCTGTGGAACTGGTGTTGCCGCTGACGACACAGTTCCCCTGGCTGTCAAGGTCGATGCCTACCGCCGGTTCGATTCCGTTTCCGCCGACATACGTCGCCCAAAGGACCGCTCCAGCCGGGCTAACTTTGAAGACGATGGCGTCATGCACGCCGCCGTGATGGCTGTTGGTGCGTCCTTCCACATCGGTGGAGCGCGAGCGGCCGGCGACGAAGCAGTTGCCTGCGTCGTCCATCGTAATGCCGAAGCCATAGTCGGTTGAGGTGCCCCCGAGGAAGGTCATCCACTGCACCGCGCCAGATGGGTCCACCTTGACGACGAATGCATCGTCGGTGCCGCCGTGATGCTCGTTCAGTTTGCCATCGAAGTCAGTTGAGACGGTGTTGCCTGTGATGTAGGCGTTTGCGGAGGCGTCGAGCACGATTCCGAAGTCTTCGTCGTAGGCAGACCCACCGAGATACGTGACCCATTGCAGCGCTCCGGAGGCATTGACCTTGGCCACGTAGATGTCCTTGGGATGGGTGCCGTGATGCTCGTTGGTACGTCCCTCGAAATCGGTGGAAAATGTGTTGCCGGCGACGAACGCGTTGTCATTGGCATCGAGGGCGACGCGATAACCGGCGTCTTCATCACTGCCGCCGAGGTAGGTCATCCAATCGACGTCGGGATCGAGGATCAGTTCCTGCGTGGGATCAACCGGGCCGTTGAGCGCGATGCAATACGTGTGGTCGTCGAGAAGCTCAAACTGTGCCGCAATTGAGACGCGCGTGCCGTCGATGATCTGCCACACGAGAGGAGCGGCGTCCGTCATCGTGCCCAAGGCTGTGTTGATGTGCAGGTCGCCCGTATCGTCGATGCACAGCGACTCGATCCCGTCGTACGCGATGCGGATGCGCGAAGCGTCGACGCCCGGTGCGACATGAAACTCGTACTTGAGAATGCCGCTGTCGCTGCCCATCACATGCAGGTCCACGCCGTCGTAAAGGCTCTTGTAGACGATCTCTGCGAATGAGACAATGTTCCTTGCCCGAGTGCGGTTTTCGCCTCCAACGAAGTAGTTGAATCTGGCGGCTTGCTGCTGGACGCCGACGGGCGTGACGTCGTTGCTGCCAGGGAAGGTGACGGCAAGCGTGACGCTTTCCCAGGCCGCGCCGGTGTCTTGGAAGCCCTGGGCTGCGCTGGCGTCCGGAGAGTCGGCATCCATCAAAATCTTCCGGGTCGCCGCCAAACCTCCGCGATCGCTGATTGTGGACGAGCCCTTGGGTTCGATCACCCTGCCAAGGTGCATCGTGAGCAAAGACTTGCGGAATGCAACGTCGAGGCCGGTCGTATTGAATCCAAACGCGACGTCGGAGTCTGACCACTGACCCTCATTGGGGACGAAGTACACGCCGCGCAAGCCAAGCGACAAGGTCTCGGCGACATCTGACGGTCGGGCGAGCGAAAGGACGGCCGTGCCAGCCACACAACCTGCCGCCACGAGTCGAAGGATGAATTGGTTGACGTGGTTCATGAATTTCGTCTCCCCGTTTGGTTTGGCTGGCTGCGAGGCTGATGTGGCGCGGCAGCGGTCGATCAGACTGGGCCTCGCGGAAGTGGCGCCACGGGCAAGATACCAGAAGCAGCATCCGAATACAAGAATAAAACGACATTTTCCCGAGAATACTTCACCGAGCGGGGCTGGAGGGCTCGGGTGTCGGCTTGCCGACGATGAAGAACTCGTGGATCCCCGAGCCGCGCAGACGATTGACCAGTTCGATGAAGGTCGGCAAGCGGTCGGCGCGACCGTCCATGTCGGCGGCAAGGTAGACGCGGGCGTCCGGCTTGGCGGCCAGCTGCTCCTTGAGGGCGCCAACAACCGAGTCAAGATCGGTGGGTGCGGCGTCGAGGAAGAGCGCTCCCTCCGCATCCAGAGTGATCGAAATGGCGTCGACGTTCGTTGCCATTCGGCCCTGACTCAACTCAGGTAACTGCACGGGCAGCACCTCGGCGCGAATAAGCAGCACCATGGCGTAAATGAAGAAAGCCAGCAGCAGGAAGATCACGTCCAGCAGCGGCATGATCTCCAGGCGCGGCTCGAGGGAGCTTTCGCGAAGGATGCGGACGGCCATGAGCGCATTGTAGAAGACCAGCGAGTCGGCATCGTGGGCGTTTGGCCAATCGGGGCCGACTATGGTTGAAGGTGCAGTTCCAGACCAACCTTACTGACGCCGAAGCAGTCATCGATCTGCTTGAGGCGGCGGCCACAGCCTTGCGGGAGTCACCGCTGCGACGAGGCTCGGCCGTCCATCTGCCCCGGCGTGGCAGGCTCATCGCCACAGGCGATCTGCACGACAACCCCTTCCATCTCGACAAGATCCTGCGCCTCACGCGTCTCGACGCGGCGCCGGACCATCACGTGACGCTGCATGAGCTGATCCACGGCGAGAATCTGATCAACGGAATGGATTTCAGTCACCGCATGCTGCTTCGAGCGGCTGAGCTGGTCGTGCGCTATCCGAAGCAGGTGCATCCGCTGCTGGCCAATCATGAGATGTCGCAGATGATGGGGCGGGGCGTGAGCAAAGGGGCGGGCGATTCGGTCGTGCTGTTCAACGACGCTGTTGAGTTCGCCTTTGGAGACGACGCGGGGCAGGTCACCGAGGCGATCCACCGTTTTTTGCATGCCTGGCCCCTGGCGTTGATCACAGAGTCGGGGGTGCTGTGCTCGCACAGTCTGCCGGCTGAGTACGCGATGAAGCAGTTTGATTCGACGATCCTGGAGCGGGATCTGGTGGATGCTGACTTTGAGCCGCGCACGGGTTCGGCGTACCTGCTCGTCTGGGGTCGGCGGCACAGCGCTGCGCATCTCGACCGCCTCGCGGAGTTGTTTGGCGTGGAGGCGTTCTGTATTGGTCATGAGCACGCCGAGGCGGGGTCGGAACCGCTCGCTCATCGGGGGATGATCCTGAACAGCGACCACGAGCACGGGGCGGTCTTGGCGCTCGATCTGACCGTCGATCCGCGGCCGGACGAGTGGGTTTGGGCCGTTCGGCCGTTGTCGTCGATCGAAGCGGGGTAGTCGCGGCGGCGACAAGCCCCGGCGGTCTTCCCTGTTTTGGCGAGATAGGCGGAAATGCGGATGAAATCGGCCGCTGAGGCGGTTGTAATGGCACGAGTTCCGCCTTCCCGCGGTGGGAGGTGGCATTGTGTCATTGGGGGTGCCGCGCTTTCCTTCACGCCGAAGGTGCCTGAAGAGCCGGCTCAATCTGAAATCCAGGACGATTCCTACGAGGAGATTCTGCCATGATGATTCGACGCACGTCGGTACTGGCGTTTTCGATCGTCGCTTCCGCGTGCCTGATGCCGGCCGGCGCGACATGGGCGCAGGACGACGTCGCGGCCGCGGCGCCGGTGAGATACGACGGCCACAAGGTCGTCCGGGCCAACATCAAGAGCCAGCGTGACCTGCGCATCATGGAAACGCTCAGCCCCGACTGCTGGTCGCACGGCAGCGGCATCGGCAAGGTGGACTATCGCATCCCGCCCGAGGCACTTGAGGCCCTCGCTGCATCCGGCGTTGAGTACGAGGTGATGATCGACGATGTGCAGACGCTCATCGACGCCGAGCGGCAGGGCGGGCGTGGCGACGGCTGGTACGACAACTACCACAACCTCGCGGAGATTGAGCAGTACATGCAGGATCTGGCGACCGCGTATCCCGATCTCGTGGATACGTTCGTCGTGGGCAACTCGCTCGAGAACCGCCCCATTCGCGGAATACGCATCCACAACCCCAACGGTGGGGCCGGCAATCCGGATGTCCTCTTCCACGGCGCCATTCACGCCCGCGAGTGGATCACCACGATGGCCAACACCTACATCATGGATCAACTGCTCGCCGGGTATGGCAACGACCCCGACCTCACCGCGCTGGTGAACCAACTGAACTTCCACATCATCCCCGTCATGAACGTCGATGGGTACTCCTACTCGTGGACGAACGACCGCATGTGGCGGAAGAATCGGCGCAACAATGGCAGTTCATACGGCGTTGATCTCAACCGCAATTACAGCACGGGTTGGGGTGGTGAAGGTTCGAGCAATCGCGGCAGCAGTGAAACTTATCGCGGCACCGCGCCATTCTCCGAACCCGAGTCGCGGGCCATGCGCGATTACCAGATCGGCCTTCCGAATTTCCAGGGCTTCATCGACATCCACTCCTACGGCCAACTCATCCTCCAGCCCTGGGGTTACACATCGCAGTTGCCTCCTGATCACAGCACGTTCCAGACCATCGGCGGCAACATGGAAACGGTGATGGAGTCGCTCTATGGCAAGAGTTGGACCCACGGCCCCACCTATACCACGATCTACCCGGCGTCGGGCGTGACACTGGACTGGGCCTACGCCGAACGGGGTGCGTGGGCCTTGAGTTTCGAACTGCGCGACACAGGCCAGTACGGCTTCCTGCTGCCGACCAATCAGATCGTTCCCTCGTCAGAAGAGGCATTCGCCGGCGCGATGGCGCTGGCACGCTTCCTGACGATGAACCTGAACGTCGGCACGCTCGTCGCCGGCCAGCGCGGCCAATTCGACATCACCAACGGCACGGCTAACACGCTGACCTATCTCGCGTACAGCGTTCGCGGACTGGGCAGCACGTACGTCGCTCCTCTCAATGTCACGCTTGATTTGCGAAGCCCGATTCAGGCCGGGCCGGCAAGGATGACCGACTCCAGCGGCAACGTTTCGTGGTCGCTTCCGATTCCCAGCGGCACAACCGGCCGGGACGTGTGGTTCCAGGGGGCGCAGCAGGGGCGGACGACCAACGTGGTCCAGACGACGATCAACTGACCACCTTGCCAGGCAACTGAAGGTATCCGCGGCCCGGAGCAGCGTGCTCCGGGCCGCTTTTTTGCACAAATTGGCTGAAAATCGAACCCGATCCCGACTGATGCGCGGCTTCGGGATGATTTCGAGCCGGGCGCTGGTTGTAGAATGGGTGGACGCAGGCACCGGACCAACCGGGCCGGATTTGAACGGGGGCAAATGGTCAACATCTGGAAACGAGTGAAGGCGGATCAGCCTGATCCCGGCTCACAAAGCAGAATCCTACGAGGAGATGAAATGAAGTATCGTCAGACGACTGCCATCACGGCGCTGGCTGTTCTCATCCTGGCCGGGTTCATACCCGCAACCGCAACACGGGCGCAAGTTGACAACGGAGTGGCGGCGCCGGTGCGCTATGACGGGCACAAGGTGGTTCGGGCCAACATCCGGACCGCCCGAAACCTGCGCACCATGGAGACGCTCAGCCCCGACTGCTGGACCCACGGCAGCGGTATCGGAAAGGTGGACTATCGCATCCCGCCCGACGCGATGGAAGCGCTGGACGCCTCGGGAATCGAATACGAGGTGCTCATCGAAAACGTTCAGACGCTGATCGATGCCGAGAAACAAGGCAACGGACAGGATGGGTGGTACGACCAGTATCACACACTCGCGGAGATCGAAGCACACCTGCAGGAGCTGGTGGATACCTACCCGACGCTGGCTGAGACGATCGTCATCGGAACCTCTCTCGAGGGACGGCCGATTCGCGGTATCCGCATTGTCGGCGCCGGTGGGTCGGGCGGCAAGCCCGACGTGATGTACGCGGGCGGTATCCACGCTCGCGAGTGGATCACCACCATGGCGATGCCGTATCTCGCGGAAACGCTGCTCACGTCCTACGGCACCGATCCGCTGCTGACCGAACTCGTCGACCGCATCAATTTCTACGTTGTGCCGGTGCAGAACGTTGACGGCTTCTCCTACACGCAGTCCAACCGCATGTGGCGCAAGAACCGTCGCCCCAACGGGGACGGCTCGTTTGGCGTCGACCTGAATCGCAACTACGCGACCGGTTGGGGCGGAGAAGGATCCAGCGGCTCGACCAGCAGCGAAACGTATCGGGGCACGGCGCCATTCTCCGAACCCGAGTCGCAGGCGATGCGCGACTACCTTCTCAGCCTGCCCAATCTCAGCGGCTTCATGGACGTTCACAGTTACGGCCAACTGATTCTTCAACCCTTTGGCTACACGTCGCAATACCCGCCCGACCACGCGACCTTCGAGCAGATCGGCGGCGACATGGAAGTGGCCATGGAGAGCCCGTACGGAACGAACTATGTGCATGGAAACACGTACGACACAATTTACCCGGCCTCGGGGATCACGCAGGACTGGGCCTACGTTGAAGGTGGCGCCTGGGCGCTGGGATACGAATTGCGTGACACGGGGCAATACGGATTCCTCCTCCCGCCTGAGCAGATCATCCCGAGCTCGGAGGAGTGTTTTGCCGGCTGCATGGAACTGGCCAAGTTCCTGACCACCCGTCTGCGGTTTTCCTTCCCCAACGGCCTGCCCGCGTACGTCGATCCAAATGCGCCCGCAGCCGTGCAGGTGCAGATCAGCGGCGCCAACGGCGGACAGTATCAGTCGGGCACCGGTAAGGTCTGGTCGCGCATCGGCACCAATGGCGCGTTCACCGACCGCCAGTTGAACTCGCTCGGCGGCGATCTGTACGAAGCAACTCTTCCCGCCGC
Source organism: Planctomycetaceae bacterium (assembly GCA_040255465.1). GTDB lineage: Bacteria > Planctomycetota > Phycisphaerae > Phycisphaerales > UBA5793 > UBA5793. The sequence continues at coordinate 1,194,605 of JBDZVA010000001.1, read as the reverse complement.
GGACTGCGGACAAGTCATTCAGTTCTACTTTGAAGCGACTTCGGTAGACGGCTACACACACTACGCCCCGGCCGATGCGCCCGCTGGTTTCTATCAGTCAGACGTTGCATACGTCGACGTGTTCTTCACTGATGATTTCGAAACAAACCAGGGCTGGACGGTTCAAAACCAGAATGTCACCGATGGCGCGTGGGAGCGAGGCGTTCCGGTTGGCGGCGGCGCGCGGGAAGATCCCCCCACCGACTTCGATGGCTCGGGTCAGTGCTACCTTACCGCCAATCGCAGCGGCAACTCCGATCTCGACGGGGGGCCAACCATTCTCACCTCGCCCGTCTTTGACATGAGCGGCGGCGACGGCTCGGTGTCGTACGCTCGCTGGTATCGCAGTGTCAACGGCGTGACGGACCAACTGACCGTGCAGATCTCCAACGACAACGGCTCAAATTGGACGACGGTTGAATTGATCGGCAACCAGCCCAATGCCTGGGCCGTCCACGAGTTCCGCGTCAGTGATTTTGTTCAGCCAACCGCCAACATGCGACTGCGGTTCTCCGCGATCGATAACCCCAACGACTCGGTGGTCGAGGTGGGAGTCGATGCGGTGTTTGTAGCACGAATCGGCTGCAATCAGGAAGGCATGCAACTGGCGGTTGGTCCACTCACCGCGGGCCAGGTTGGTCGGTTTGACGTGACCAACGCCAACCCGAATCAGTTGACCTACCTCGCGTACAGCGTGCGGGGCCTGGGCAGCACTTATGTCGCACCGCTTAATGTCACGCTCGATCTGCGCAGCCCCGTGCAGGCCGGAAGCCCGAGGCGGGCGGATGGAAACGGTGCGGCGACGTGGAATCTTCCGATTCCCGGCAATGCCGGCGGCCGCACGGTTTGGTTCCAGGCTGCACAGTTTGAGAACACGAGCAACGTCGTGGAGTCGTTGATCAACTGACCGACGACCCTCGATTGCTTTCGAAATCGGCCCGGAGCCTGTCGCTCCGGGCCGTTTCTATTGGTGGCGATGGCGTTACTTTGCCGCGTTGTCTCCGGTGGCCACGACCCACACGGCGGTCGCCTTGCACGCGTGAACGAGACGCTCGCCGGTCGACTTGATCAGCGCATCGTGGAGTGCGCCGTGCTTCGAGCGGCCGACAACGACGACATCGGCGCTGGTTTCGCACGCGTAGTAGGTGACAATTTCGGCAATCGTCGCGCGGGTGAAGCCCCCCTCGACGATCATGATTTCCACTTGATCGCGAGGCCAGGAATCGCCGGCCACGGCGTGGAATACTTCTCGAACGCGGGCCCGGGCGGCATCTTTGCGGCGGGCGACTTCTTCGACGGTCTCCGTTGCCAGAGCTGACGGGAGCCCGGCGCCGTCCCAGATCATCGACGGATCAACGAACTCAACGCTGGATGGAATGGCCTGCACAAGCACATTGAGCAGGATGAGGTGCGGCTTGTCCGGCCCCGCGAAGACCCCCGCCACATGCGCGATGGCAGCCCGGGACGAATCGGAGTCGTCCACACCGATGAGAACGCGAAGTGAGGACGTGCCGGTGGCCATGCGGTGCTCCTGTCGAGTTGCTCTATTCTCTGCGCGCTACTGCGCGGCGGCTACGGGACCGGGGAACGATCGAGGTGATTCACTGCCCGTCGGCATGGGCTCTCAGCAGGGGCGGCAGCGCGATGGCGCGACCGGTCCTGTCGAGGCAGGCGAGCGTGGTTGCGGCCACGGAGAGCCGATCTTGCGCGCGCCAGAGCGTGTACTCGTGCTTGATTTTGACGTGGCTCGCCTCAGTGAGTCGCGTTTCCAGACGGAGCAGGTCGTCGTAGAGCGCCGGCTTGCGGAACTTGACTGTCAGATCGACGACGGCCAGACTCACGCCCTCTTTCTCCAGCGCGGCATAGGAAACCCCATCGGCGCGGAGCAATTCCGTGCGACCCATCTCAAACCACACGGCATAGGCCGAGTGATGGGCGACGTTCATGGGATCGCACTCGCAGTAACGAACGCGAATCGTGATGTTGTGGGTGCGCATGTTCAGTCGATGGCATTCTGCAGCGCCAGCAGCGCGTACGAGGTGACGAGAACCGGGTTGCCTTCCATCCAACGATCGGCATCATTGGTGAAACTGCCATCGGCTTTCTGCAGTGACGCCAGCTTGTCGATGAGATCGTTCGCCCAATCGCGCGGCTCGCCGGCCGTGCCATCTGCCTTGATCGGTGTGATCGTGGTGCTGCCCCAGGCGTTGAGCGAACGGCTCATGGTGACGAGGTAGTAGTAGTACCCCTGCATGCCCATTCCGGGATTCTCATCAAGCGTGTAGTGGCGGCGGAGCCAGTCGTGAGCCATGACGACTCGCGGGTCGTCGTGACTCAGGTTGGCGTAGAGATAGCTCTTGAAACCTGAATAGGTCATCGAGCCGTAGCAGCGCAAGCGCGACACCTGCGTGCCGTCGTCCATCGTCTCTTCGATCGTGCCGGCCTTGGATTCGCCGACTCCCACCGACTGGTTGTTCGGGCTCGTCGAGTAGATGAAGCCTCCCTGCGTTGACCCGTCTGCGTAGGCCATGTCGTTGAGTTCATCTGACATCTGCGTGCGCTGGAGGAAGGTCACGGCGCGCTGAAACGCGGGATCATTGCAATCCAGACCGCTGTCATGCAAGCCCTGGAGCATGGTGGCGAGATTCGAATTGTCGGGCCGACTGTCGGCGGTGTAGCCTGCTCCGCCGAAGTACGGATGCGACTTGTCGATGATCTTGCCATCGGGTCCGATCTGGCCGTCGCACTGAATCGAGCGAACGAAGTCTTGCGCCGGCTTGATCGCGGCGACCACGTCGGGTCGGCTGACTTGGGCCAGGGCGCTCAGTGAAAGCGACGTGTTGTAGTTGCTCAGGATCGAGTCGTAGATTCCGCCATCGCTCTGTCGGAAGGACATGATGTAGTCCAAGCCGCGCTTCACAGCCGGATCGTTCTCGTCGATGTCAGGCTCCATCAACATGCCGGTCAGAACAAGGGCGCTGATACCGGGCAGGTGCGGCTTGCCTTCTTCAGGCAACGTCCAGCCGCCGGTCTTCTCATCCTGCTGGGAACGGAGGTAGACGATCGCTCGTTCGATGGTCTTGCGGGCGAGTTTGTAATGAGCATCGTCGATTCGCTCAGAGCGTGATGTCAGTGGTCGTGAAGTCGTGGTGGTGCTGTGCAGGGCCAGGGTGCAAGTGGCGAAAGCAACAGCGCCAAGCCCGACGATTGTGGATCGAATGACACCCATGTGGCTTCTCCTTTGTGGATGATACCGTCAACCTGGCCGGGGATGCGTCAGGATTCGTTTCGATTCTGATTCCGCACCTTTTGTTCGAGGTCGTCAAGGTCGCGCATCTCCTCTTCGAGACGCTTGCGGCGCTTGGCGATGTCAGCCTGTGCGGGAGAATCGTACTTTTCGCGCGTACGGGCGAGTGGATCGGGGAACGCGTCGGCGGGCACTGTTGGTGCAGCGGAACTCAGCGGCGGATGACGCCACACTTGCCCGGCGGCGACCCACGTCAGCGCCGAACAAGCGAGAAACACAACGGCAAGTACGCCCGCCACGACAACCGGCCACTCGAGACCGGTCGCTGCATGGAGCGAACCAAGCCCGACGACGAGGCCGTACAATCCTGTCATCGCCGTCGTCGTCACCGCGGCACCGATCGATGGAACGCGTCCCCGATCGGATTGTTGACCAAGCCCGAAGGCCACGAGCGCGAGCGAACCCAGCACATTCGTGAGCAGCAACAGCGGCGCTACATCCGTCACGACATCAGATGTGTCTAGGTAACCGCGGTGCATCGCATCTCCTTCCCAGAAGGCGATGCCGCAGCAGGCGCAGGTGGTGAGCATGAAGAGCGTGGCGCCGATGGCCTGCATGACAAAGCCCACACCTTGCGAGAATGTGCGCAACGAGGCCGTGGGATCGGCCGGACGATCGTCGCCCTCCGTCGACGGCTTTTCCTGTTTCCATGCTTGCGGCGAGTCAGTCATGTGACCTCGCTCCCGAGGCCGGACCAGATCCAGCGAGCGATGAACAGATGCATCGACGCGACCGTGCCGAAAAGCAGCACGCCCATTGTCATTGAGGCGGGACTTCCAGCGCTGACGGCCGCGATGATCGCCAGCAGCGCAAGCAGAATGAACACAGTCGCCTGCGCCGCGGCGGCGGCAATTGCCAACCAGGCAACCGGACGAACACTGAGGCGAACTGGCAGCGCCGTAAGAACGTAGACCCCCCCGCCGACCGCGATGGCGGTCAGCCATGCGCGGCGATCGTGCAGATCAGACGTCATTTCCAACGGCAGCATCGTGAGGATGAGCGGCATGAGCTGGGCCAGGCCAATGGCGACCATCACCGCCGAGGCCCGCTGCCGGGCATGCTCGGGAGAAATCGGTGTGTCGCTCGGCGGCGGAGTCGGGGACGTCTGCGGCGCGTTCATGGGCGAGATCATAGGGATTCGGTCCGGGCGCCGATGCGGGATCCACCAAGGAAGATACCGTAGACAACCGTCAACAGGATGTTGAATCCAAACGCCGCCTCGATCCGGCCTGAGAGATAGTCCCGAGGAAACACGGCCGGCGCAATGCCCAGCAGGACACACATGAGCATGGCCGGGATCATCGCTCCGAAGGGATGAGCGATGCGATTGATCGACAGCGGGCTGATCAGCGCCGGCATGGCGAGCAGCACAGCCATACCACCGCTGAAATCGAAGCAGGCCAGCGCGAGGCCTGCTATCAGCACCCCGCCCAGCAGCCACCGGGATGGCGGCATGAGGTGGGCGTTGCCGTCGAGGCGGGTGGCGCGCCGCCAGATCATCATGCGCTGCGTCGTCGCGGCGATGATGAAGTACGACGTGACGTGCAGCGTGTTTTCGCGAGCAAGAACCACCATCGGTAAACCGATGGCGAGCGAAACGGCCATACCCGCTGTCGTGAACAGATCAGGCGTCATGCGCCGCGACTGGGCTGCTAACAAGCCCTGCCAAACGATCGGCCAGCAGGCGGCGATGAGCGACCAGATGACCAGCGTCGCTTCGATCATGCCGGGGATCAGTCGACTGCCCTGCGCGAGCATCGGAGTGAGGTAGTGCAACACGACGGCTGGCAGGAGGAAGACGAGACCCGTCGCCCAGCGGCTGGTCCACTCGTACGTCATGCGCTGTCGCAATTGCTCGGCCGTCACGCTGGGAACGAACGAACTGCTGGTGCGATCGCGCGGCTCAAGGCCGAAGCGGCGCGTGACTTCCGCTACACGATCGGATAGGGCTTCGTCGACGGGGTTGGCGGATTCGATTTCGAGCCACATCCCGGCGGGATCACTGCGAGCAACCACGCCGAGCGTCTCGTGCACTTCACGGGATAAGTCGCGAGCGACGATCGCATCGCCCAACCCATCAAGCATGAATGTGAATCGGTATGGGCCGGACGTGGGCATCGCGGTGGTAGTTTAGCGGTGTCTCAGACGATGCCGCAGCGCGAGGAACGGAAGAACGCACACACCAAGTGGTCACATCAAACGTCTGGACCGGCGAGCGCCCCAAGACGAGAACTGATCAGGATTTCAGCCGCTGACCCGAGTCGGCCGGTTCGTCTTCCTCTTCTTCATCGACGACGTCTTCTTCTTCATCCTCGTCTTCGTACTCGTACTCTTCATCGTCGTCGGCGTCTTCCTCCTCATCGCCTTCATCTTCTTCGTCTTCGTATTCGTCCTCTTCTTCTTCGTCCTCATCTGAAGCCTGAGGTTCGTCGGAGGAGAAGAGTGTGCCGTCGGCTTCGCCTTCCTCCATCATGCGGCGCATCTGCTCCCACTCTTCGGGCGTTACGATAACTTCGCGCGCCACCGAACCCTTGTGCTCGCCGATGATGCCAGCGAGGCCCATCTGGTCGATGAGTCGACTGGCGCGGGTGTACCCGATGGCGAGGCGGCGCTGGAGCAGGGACACCGAGCCGCGCCCGGACTCGACGATGATCTCCACGGCCTTGAAGAAGAGTGGATCGCGCTCGGTGCTTGACAGGCCGGCGTCGGTATCGCCCTCGGCACTGGGCGCGCGAAGGACCATGAGTTGCCGCTCGAAACTCGGCGAAGCGACATCTTTGAGGAATCGCGTGACTTTGCGAATCTCCAGATCGTCCACCAGCGTGCCCTGGGCGCGGGTGATTTCGCTGGTGCGCGGCCCGAGGAACATCATGTCGCCCTGGCCCAGCAGCAGTTCGGCACCCTTCTGGTCGAGCACGATGCGGCTATCCATGCCCGACGCCACCTTGAACGACACGCGGCAGGGCATGTTGCTCTTGATCAGGCCCGTGACGACATTCGCCTGCGGCCGCTGCGTGGCGAGGATCAGGTGGATGCCCACGGCCCGCGCCTTCTGGGCGATGCGCACGATGAGCGTCTCGACCTCTTTGTGCGTCATAATGAGGTCGGCGAGTTCGTCGATGATGAAGACGATGTAGGGAATCTTCTTGGGGATCGTCGCGGCTTCCTGCTCCGTCATGGGGCCGAGCCGTTCTTCGATTTCTTCCCACGTCAGTGTGTTGTACGCGGCGATGTCGCGCACGCCGACTTCGGAAAGCAATTCGTAGCGCTCTTCCATCTTCGTCACGGCCCACTCGAGTATTGCTGCTGCCTTGCCCATCTCGGTGACGACCGGACACATCAGGTGCGGAATCTCCTTGAACTGGTTCATTTCGACCATCTTGGGGTCGACGAGGATGAGTTTCAGTTCATCGGGCCGCTTCGTATAGAGGAACGACATGACAATCGTGTTGATGCACACGCTCTTGCCCGAGCCGGTCGTGCCCGCCACGAGCATGTGGGGCATCGCGGAGAGATCCGCGATCAGCGGAGTGCCCGAGGCATCCTTGCCGAGGAACATGGGCAGTCGCATCTTGGCGGCGTCCGAGGTGGCCGTCATCAACTCCTTGATACGCACCTTCTCCTTGTTCAGGTTGGGCACTTCGATACCGATCGTCGATTTTCCTGCCATATTGGCGACGATGCGAATGTTCTGCGCGCGGAGCGAACGGGCGATATCCGAAGCGATCGAGTTGATGGACGACACCTTGGTGCCGGGTGTGAGTTGGACTTCGTAGAGGGTGATGACCGGGCCGGAATCGATGCCGACCACTTCGCCTTCGATGCCGTACACCTTGAGCGTGTGTTCAAGCACTTCGGCCTGCTCACGGACGAACTCCTCCATCGTCTCGGTAAACGTCTCTTCGGGCTCGATGAGCAGATCGAGCGAAGGAAACTGGTATCCGCTGTAGTCGTCCGTGCGCGGTGGCTCGGTCGTCTCATTCTTGCTGGACTTGGGGCGCGACGAGATATTGACGGGCAGCTTGCGGATCTTCTCGCGCAACGCCTCCATGTTGATTTCGGTCGAGCGCACCGTGGCGGCTGCGTCAGCGGCGGCATCAGCGTTGCGACCAGCCTCTTCCATGGCGAACGACTCGGTGCCGGCAAAGCCGCCGGCTTCGGGACTGATCGACGGCGGCGACTGGGTTTTGCCACGGCGGCCGACGCGAACAGGTGCAGCGTTGGGCGCGTCGGCCTCCGCCTCTTCTTCCGTCTCTTCGTTGGTCGGGTTGGACGAGAGCGCAGCGGCAGTCGAGGCGGCGAGCGAGGTTGCAGCGCTCATGGCCTTGCCGACGGGCACCTTTTTCATGAGTCCCAAGGCGCGCAGACCGAGCATGGGCAAGGCTAGCACAAGGCGGTCGGCGGCGATGATCGCACCGACCAGCAGCAGGAGGATGAGGATGATCGCCGTTCCCGGCGTGTTGAATCGCTCGACCAGAAAGTCGACGCCTCGAATCGCCAGCAACCCACCGGCACCTTCGGGGAATGGCCCGGTTGTGCGGAACCAGAGCGACTGCATGCCGGACACCGCGAGCACCACGGCGATCACGCCGCCGATGCGCACAAAGGGATGGCTGATGCGCGTGCCCCAGGCGGTGAGTCCGAGATAAGTCAGAATGAGGGCAAGGCCGGCCCAGAGGCCGTGGCCGAGCGTCTGGTAGGACCAGTAGGCCACGACGGCGCCAATCTGGCCGCACCAGTTGGCGGGAGGGTCGTTGTACACCGAGACAGCGTGGCTCGGCCAGTCGGCGGGACTGAAACTCCAGAGCGACGCGGCAACGAACACCACGAGCGCCGCCAGCGCCATCCACGCGATGCCACGCCAGACTTGCGACATGGCCGTAGGCTCGCCCTTGCCAGCCTTCTTCGAATCGGTTGATTTCTTCTTTGCTCGTGCCATGCGTTGAATCGCGTCCTCGAGGCCGCGGCGGATCGGCCGGTCGTGGGACCGCGATGGCCACGACCCCCTCCGGGCCGGCGCGCACTGGTCCGCCCAATGATATCGAACGGTTGCGGTTGTCGGCGTGAAGATTCGCAGCCCCGGTTTGGATGCTGTTTGGGCTGCGGCCCGTTCTAGCGGGCAGAGGTTCTTTGATGGAACATCTTCGGGTCTTGCCAAGTTTGCCAATGGATGCCAACCCAGTCCCACAACTCGCTGACCGGCCGTGGCGGGACATCGACTGCCGTTCGAAGACGCGGCTTCACGCTCATTGAGTTGCTCGTGGTCATCTCCATTGTCGCTCTGCTCATCAGCCTGCTTCTCCCGGCCCTGTCGCGCGCCCGATCAGCGGCCCGACAGACCGGGTGCCTGAGCAACCTGGGCCAAATCATGACGGCGACGGCGATGTACCTCGACGACCACAATGACATCATGCCGATCCTTGTCCCTCGCGGACATGCGCTGCTGGACAACTACAGCCACGGCGGGCGATACACGACGCACCCCGAGGGCGCCTGGAGTCACCTGTACTATCCCTATGAACGACCTCTGAACCGATACGTGCACCCCGATCGGCCGCGGGGCAGCGGTGAGACGCCGCGCCAGGAGTTTCTCGCCCCTGATCAATTCAACTTTCCGATCTTCCGTTGCCCCGATGACGTGGGGTACAACTTCACCGCAGACTACGCGAACCCGGAGCCGACCTCAGGCACCAGCGCCTACAACCTTGTGGGCACGTCGTACGCCTTCAACGGAACGTGGTATCCGTTTCATGCGTTCTTCTACAACGACGTGGCGGACTCCATGACCTGGCCGACAGGTGTACGGGCATTCAGCAAGGCAAGAATGCAGATCGCTTCGCAGTTTGTCGCCTACCTCGACGAGCCGGGCAACTTCCATGCGGTGTTCCGCATCCAGCCGAACGTGACCCATCACGGCACCACAAGTGCGTATTCAATGGCCTTCCTCGACGGCCACGCAGGCGTGATCGACTACGACGGCGACCCATTTCTGCCCACACGCTACCTGCTGTTTCCGGAGCAACAGAAAAGTAACGACAACTGAGCCGCTCACGGGCCGCTCAATGACCGGTTGATCCAAAGCCGCCTTCGCCACGCTGCGTCTCGTCGAGTCGGACTACCTCGACAATCTTTGCATGAGCAACGGGTGCGATGACCATCTGGGCGATACGCATGTGCGGCTCGACCGAGAACGGCTCGCGGCCGAAGTTGATCAGCGGCACGCAGACCTCGCCGCGATAGTCTGCGTCGATCGTGCCAGGTGCGTTGGGCATCGAGATTCCGTGTTTGCTCGCGAGACCTGATCGCGGCCGAACCTGGGCTTCGTAGCCGACGGGAACCGCCATGCGAAATCCGCAGGGGATGAGGCGGATATCACCGGGCTTGAGAACCACGGGCGACTCCAGAGCGGCGTGCAGGTCCATGCCAGCCGCGTACTCCGTCTGGTAGCGCGGCAGGGGAACGTTGGCGTTGATGCGTTCAATGCGAAGTTCGAGGGTCATGGAGCCATCGTAGTCGGTCGCGGCGAGAGAAGGTTGATATTGTTGTTCATGCCCCGCGTGTATGCCGTTCAATTCGACATCGTCTGGGAAGACAAGGCCGCGAACCACGCGATTGTGGAGCGGATGGTGGAGCAGGCCACACCGCCGCCCGGGTCGCTCATCGTGCTGCCAGAGATGTTCGACGTTGGATTCAGTCTCAACACCCGGACCACGGCCGAGCAGGCGACGAACGGCGCCAGTGAGTCGTGGTGCGCCGCTGCGGCGCAGCGCTGGGGCGTCTACCTGCAGGGTGCCTCGGTCCAGCAGCCCGATGCCAGGGACAAGGCCACCAACGACGCCGTCGTTTTCAATCCCAACGGCGAACTCATCTGCCGCTACTCGAAGATCTTTCCCTTCAGCGGCGGGCGCGAGCCGGAATCATTCACGGGCGGACGTGGATACGTCACCTTTGACTGGCAGGGCCTGACCGTGTGCCCATTCATCTGCTACGACCTGCGCTTTCCCGAAATCTGGCGCTTGGCGGCGATCGATCAGGGCGCTGAACTCTTCACGCTCGGGGCATCGTGGCCGGCGCTGCGCCAGCATCACTGGCTCTCGCTGCTCAGCGCCCGCGCGATCGAGAATCAGGCCTACGTCGTCGGGCTCAACCGATGCGGCAAGGACCCCTACCTGCCCTACACCGGCGGCTCGCGCATCATCGATCCCAGAGGCGAACTCCTCGCCGAAGCCGACGATGCGCCGATGGTCATCTCTGCTGAGATCGACCAGACGACGGTGCAGAGCTGGCGAGCAAGTTTCGGCGCGCTGAGGGATGTGCGCCGCGAATTCCTTGGCCGCTCGTAAGGCCGGCCTTAGCGTTTTTTGCGTTTCGATGACTTGCGCGGCGTGCTCGGCTTGGGGGACTTCGACGCCTTGCCGCTCTTGGGCGGCCCCTTGCGATGCGTCTTGCTGCGGCGCGTTGGAGCATCGCCTTTTCCCTTGGACGGATCCCCAGACCCTGACCTGCCCGCGCTTTTGGTCTTGCCCGTCGCGACGCCTTGCTCAACGATGTGCAGATCCATGCGGCGAGCCGGAGGATCGACGAGCATGATGCGCACTTTCAGTCGATCGCCGATCTGGATCGTGGCTCCACTTTCCGATGTCAGCGCGCCAGTCTGCTGATTCACGCGCCAGCGGCTTGGCCGATCGCCCTTGCCGCGCTTCCCTCCCGACTCTGAGGATTCGAAGGCGTCTGGATCGCGCACGTTGACATACCCCTCAACGAGGCACTGGTCGAGCTGTACGAACACGGCCGAGTCGGACACGCCCGTCACCACGCCATCCATCACATCGCCCTGGTGCTTTTCAGCGATGAACTGGAGGACGAGGAAGTTGCGCAGACTGCGTTCTGCCATTTCGGCATTGCGCTCGGTCTCGTTGCAGCGAGTGCCCATCTCAACGAGTTTGGCTTCATCAGGGCAGCGATGATCTTTGCGCAGCGTATTGCCGACGCGCTTGTTCGCCTTACCGCGAGGCTGCTCGACGCCGTTTCGCGTCTGTTCGAGATAGGCCGCGAGTTGTCGGTGCAGGACGAGATCGGGATAGCGCCGGATGGGGCTGGTAAAGTGTGCATAGTGGGCGCTGGCCAGCGCGAAGTGGCCGATCATCGCCGGCGAGTATTCAGCTTTCGTGAGGCTCTTGAGAATCGCCAGATGGACGGCATGCTGCCGCGGTGTGCCGCGCGTGGCTTCGAGCACGCGCTGCAATTCAAATCGCGTTGGACTCTTGGGCAGATTAAGCCCGGCCACGCGAAAGTACTGCTGCAGTTCGCCGAGGTCGAAAGTCGAGGGATCCGGGTGCGTGCGGCGAAGGATGGGAATACCGATGCGGTCAAACAGCCGCGCGAGCGCTTCGTTCGCCTCAACCATGAACATCTCGATCAGGCCGTGCGTCGAGGCGTCATCCTCGGGCACCGCGCCGATGACGTGTCCCTGCTCATCGAAAACCAGCTCCACCTCAGGCAACGTCAGGACGATCATGCCGTCCTTCGTGCGCCTCTTGCGCAGAAGGGCAGCAAGTTCATCCATGAGTTTGAGCGTCGGCAATAACTGCTTCGGATAATCCGACTCGCTCATCGAATGCTTGCGAGCTTCGTCCGGATTTCCCTTGATGAGGTTTTCGGCTTCGAGGTAGGTCAGTCGCTTGCTCGAACGAATGACGGAGTTGCTGTAGCGCTCGTCGCGCACCTTCCCTGTGCCGTCGTAGCGAATAAACACCGATTTGGTCAGTCGATCAACGCTCTCCTGCAATGAACAGACACCGTTGCTGAGCACTTCGGGGAGCATCGGAATGACGTGGCGTGGCAGGTAGACGCTGTTGCCGCGCTGCCGCGCCTCCAGATCGAGCGGCGAATCGAGCGTGACAAACGTCGAAGCGTCGGCGATATGCACGCCAAGTTCCCAGCCGCCGTTCTCGAGGCGTCGAATGGAAATCGCATCGTCGAAGTCGCGCGCGTCAGGCGGATCGATGGTGATGATGAAGTGCTCTCGCAGATCTTCACGACCTTGGATGAACTGCTCGGTGTCGGCGAAATCGCGGGCCATCTGCGCCGCCTGATCGAGGGCTGCATCCGGAAACGGGCCTGGCAGGCTATAGGTGTGGATAACCGCCTGGGTCTCGACGTCCGGCAGGCCGGCTTCCCCCAGGCGCTTGATGATCACCCCCTCGCCCCACTCACCGCGCTCGGGGTAGCGGATCATCTCGACGACGACTTTATCACCCTCTTTGGCGTTTTTGGCGCCGACATCGCGCACGCGCACGTTGTCATGGAGTTGGCGGTCGTCCGGCTCGATAAGCCAGTGCTGTTGGAAGCGGCGCAGTGTGCCCACATAGGTCGAGCGTGCTCTCGTGATAATCTCGATCACTTCGCCCGTGAACGGCGATGCGCCCGGAGGCCCGCCCCCGCGGCCGCGATTGCGAACGACGCGGGCGCGGACCTTGTCGCCACTCACGGCGGTGGCGGTTGCGCCCGGAGGCACGAACAGATCACCCTCGCGGTTCGGTACGTCCGGGATGATGAATCCAAACCCCTTCGGGTTGACGCGAATCTTGCCGACCAGCTCGCGCCCGATTGGCGGCAGGGTGAATTCTCCGCCTGGCGAGGTCGTAATCGATCCCGACGCGGTCAGTTCATCAAGCGTTTGCTCAAACGCGGCAAGTTCACCCTCCTCAACGCCGATCTGCTCGGCCAGAACCTCGAAGCCGACTGGCTCATAGCGGCGATCCTGAAGGTGTGCGAGAACGCGACTCTTGAAACGTAGGGGCATCTGGTCCATCCCGGGGGAGATAAGGTCAATCATAGCAAACGGCCGTGAGGTGAATCCGAGGCCCAGTTGGCGTCCTGCCCTTGCGGCGCTCTCGCCTACCATCAGGTCATGGTCGACACTGCACAAATCCTCGATGCCGCGACGAAGCTCGGCCGCCTGCTGGACGAGCATCCCGCGATGAAGAAGTATCGCGAGCTGCTCAAGGCCATTCGCGAGGACAACGAGGCCCAGCGGCTGCTCGCCGACTACTCGCGCATGATGGACACCATCGCCGAGAAGGAGTCCCAGGGTCAGCCGATCGAGGTCGAGGACAAGCGGCGACTGTCAGACCTGCAGGGTCGGGTGGCGATGCACCCGCAACTGCGCGAAATGCAAGTCGCTCAGATGGACTACATTGATCTGATGCGCAAAGTGGACGAAGCGATGGCGTCGGGTGGGGCTCCGACGACTCCTTCCAGGTCCACCTGACGACGAGAAACCCGGGCGATTTTCCTGTGGACACCCACCGGGCCGCCCTGCACCATTGAACATGGCGATTGTTGCGTGCTGCGCGAGATATTTGTGCGGCGTCGGCGGCAGCGCCATTGGACTCGATTCTAAAGGTCAAACCCAGGATGGAGCAACGAACATGGCACGTCTCAACGTCGTCGATCCCGCCACCGCCACTGGCAAAGCCAGAGAACTCTTCGATGGGCCGTTGGCCAAGAAGAAGCTGAACATTTTTCGAAGTCTCGCCAACAACCCTGGCGTGCTGGAGGCTTTTCTGAACTTCTCGCGTGGTGTTCGGACCGGGTCACTTACGGCGGCTGAGCACGAACTCATCGCACTGGCGTGCGCTCAGAGTACCGGATGCGAGTACTGCCTTGCGACCCACACGAAGCTCGCCGCAGGCCACGGCATTGATGGCGCCGCCGCGGTCGAAGCGCGAAAGGGAAAGGCCGTTGATCCGAGGCACCAGGCCGTGCTGCGATTCACCAACGCACTTCTTGAAAAGCGCGGCTCTGTGAGCGACCATGATCTCAAGGCGTTCCGCGATGCGGGCTTTGACGACGCCGCGGTCGTCGAGGCTATCGGCGCTGTTTCTGTCAACCTGTTCACCAACTTCTCTAACGAAGTGAATCACACCGCGCTTGACACGATGTTTGATCCGGCGCCGAGAATCTAATTAGAGTAGGCTTGATCCAAGCCACAGCGCCTCGTCTCCGGACCAGGCCATTTGCTCAGGCGCCGAGCAGTTCGGTCGACTCCGATTCGCGTCGCGGATCGGTGCGGGAGATGATGTCAGACACCCCGTGCTGATTGAAACCCTTGTAGCCGTCGTTGCGTTCGAGATTCTCCAGGTGCGAACCGATGGCGCCGGTCATCCGGAACTGGTTCGCCTGCCTCGCGGTGATCTGCCCGGCCTGGAGCAGACGGTTGATGCGTTGGTCCGACACCTTCCAGCGCTCCCCTTCGGAGAAGGCTTGCCGCAAGTACGGCAGGTCGGTGAAGGGTGACATGGTATTGACGCCCGCCGCCTGCAACTGGTCACAGAGCGCTTCGTGATCGAACTGGCATTCGAGATGATGCATACCCGCCTGCAATACCGATTCGCCGTGCAAGCCGCACCACAAGCCGACCGTACCCAGCTCCTGCCGCTTGCCGAGTGGCTCATGCGCAAAATCGCCGGTCACCTCCTCGGGCGACAGATCGACATCGGCAAAGACCACAATGCCACACTCGGGTTGTTCAAGCACCTGAGCGCCCCAGCCCGCCTCGGCGCCGGCATAGAACCGCTCCCGCGGCTTCATGCCCAGTCGCTCGAAGAGCGCCACGAGCTTGCGAAAGTGCGCCCGCGAAGAACGAAACGTGTGGTGATCGTGGTTCGCCCATCCGAGACCGAGCGCATCCTGCCGGCTCTTCTGGATTCGTGCGGCGCGATTGCGACGGGCCCAGTATTCGCGCTCGGCAGCGAAGAAGATGTCGCAGGCCGTGCCCACGCCAAGATCGGCGATCGCGGCATCCACCAGTAGATTGACGCGTTCGAAGCCCCGCTCGTCCTCGGGCCAGTCGCGCTCGCGGCGGCGAAGTGATTCGTAATGCCGCACCATTTGCAGGCTGCGCTGGGGCTGAGGCTGGGGCACAACAATGCTGCGCGAGCCGTGCCGCTCGATCACCCAGAGATCCGCTCCATCGCCGTGAAAAACCGGCGCACGGCGCATGGCGGCGAAGGGTTCGCCCTCGATGACGTAGTCGTTGGAAATCATCCATGCGGCCATAAAGTCGGCGACCGACTCCACCTTGATAAAGACGCGATGAACTGTCGTGTCGGACACGACAAACGAGGGGAACACGCCGCCCTCGTGAACCAGCACGCGCGTCGAGCCGACCAGTTCGCGGCAGGCAAACCCCACCTGGCCCAGTCGAGACTCCCAATCTTCCGCGGCCGGAACTTCAATCGAATCGATCCAGTCAATGAAGCGCGTCGCTGTCTCCTGGCGCATCCGTCGCGAAAGTTCAGCCGCGCGAGGACAGCGAGCGAGCAGATGATCAACGACCTCGCGCACGATGGCTTGTGCTTCTGGCTGGGGTTCCCAATGGAACTGCGGTTGGGACATGGTGTTCTGCACCTCAGGACTCAATGTAGGATTGGGTCAGGTCTGCGCCTTGGCGGGAACGGCTGTCGTCGATCGCTCATAGCGCTCGATGGACGTCAGAATCTCGGCGTGTGCGGCAGCGGAGTCGTGCCAGCCGAGCGTCTTGACGTCGCCGGAGTCTTCGAGCTGCTTGTAGGTTCCAAAGAAGTGCTCCACCTCGCGCAGGAAATGGGCTGGGACGCGCCACAAGTCGCGAAACTCGGCGAACGTGGGATCCGTCGCGGGAACAGCCAGCACCTTGAAATCGTTGTCACCCCGGTCGGTCATGCGGAACAGACCCAGCGGCCGGGCCTCGATGAGGCAACCCGAAAACGTCGGTTCGTTCACCATGACGAGGATGTCGAGGGGATCGTGATCTTCGGCCAGTGTCTGGGGAATGAAGCCGTAGTCTCCGGGGTAGTGGGCGGAGGAATAGAGATACCGGTCGAGTTTGAGCAGGCCTGTGGTCTTGTCGAGTTCGAACTTGCTCCGACGTCCCTTGGGGATCTCGACGATGACGTTGACAGTGTGGGGCACATCTGGCCCCGGCGGGACAAGCATGAAGGGATTGATCGACGCGTGCTGCGGCGACATGGCAGGGCCTCGTTTCTCGGGTTCGGCCGGACAGAGGAGGGATGATATCTGACGAGAGGAATGAGACCCACGGACCGGACCCGGACGCAGGGTTCCACCTTAGAATCCGCCGTGCCAATCACACGATTGATTCGATGGTTGACGGGGTTTCGCCGCCGCAGGCGGGATCGGATTCGCTCCGAGCCGCTGCCGCCGGAGTGGCGATCGATCATCGAACGCCGTTCGGGCGCGTGGCGCCGCCTCAATCCCGCCGATCGAGCCGAACTGCTGGGGCACATCCTCGTATTCCTTGAGGAGAAGCACTTTGAGGGTTGCGGCGGGTTGACGATGACTGATGAGATTCGCGTCACGATTGCTGCGGAGGCGTGCGTGCTGCTGCTGCACCGGGACACGGACTACTTCCCCCTGTTGCGCTCCATCCTCGTCTATCCCGCGGAGTACCTCGCACCAACAGCCGAGCACCTGGATGACGGCACCGTGATTGAGGACCATCAGCCGCGCCTCGGTGAGTCGTGGGACCAGGGTTCGCTCGTGCTCTCGTGGCGCGATGTGATCGGCGGCGCGGCGAATCCCTATGACGGGCAGAATGTCGTGCTTCACGAATTCGCACACCAGATCGACGAGGAGTTCAACCTCTCCGAAGCAGACCCTCGCAATGCACCCAATGATGCGGCGCGCCAGTGGGCGCTGGTCTTCGAGCGCAGCTTCGATCGATTCACCGCTGAAGTCGAACGCGGACGCGCCACCCCCATCGACCCGTACGGCGCAACCAACGAAGCGGAGTTCTTCGCCGTCATCACCGAGACGTTCTTTGAGCGACCCGCCGATCTGCGACGATACGACCCGGAACTGTACGACCAATGGTCGCGCTTTTTTCAGCAGGATCCAATTTCGTGGCGAACGTGAATCAGGCTCAGCGGACGTAGGCCGCGAGCGTGCGCTGCAATACGGCTTCCAGGCCAAAGCGCTGGCGAACAAAGTCGCGGCCCGACGCACCGTACCTCGCGCGCAGCGCTGGCGATTGGAGCATCCGGCTGACCGCTGCCGACAGCACACCGACATCCTCTCGATCAGCCAGCAGGCCCGTTTGTTCATGTTCGACAACTTCCGAGGTGCCACCAGCATCCGTGGCCACTACGGCCCTTCCCAGCGCGAGCGCCTCGAGCAGGCAGTTGGGGGTGCCTTCCTGGTCCGACGTAAGCAGAACGACATCGGCCGCAGCCAAAAGGGCTTTCACATCGCGCCGCTGGCCGAGCAAATGGACCGCATCTGAAAGATGAATCGCATCGAGGCGACGCCTGATGGCGGTTTCCAGCGGGCCGACACCGGCGATCACGGCCACACAGTTCGCGTGCGCGAGCCGCAATCGTCGAATCGTCTCGACGAACACGTCCGGCCGCTTCTCGATCGACAGGCGCATGATGCCAACAACCAGCGGCTGATCGGGCCCGACATTGATCTCGTGGCGAATGGCTCCGATCTCAGTCTGGGAGGGCATGACAAAGGCTTCCGGCGCCAGCGCGTTGCGCAGGATGATGAACCGACTTGGATCGAGGCCCAGCCAGCTGGAGTAGTCCTCCACCCCTGCTCTTGAGTTACCCGCCAGCACAACGTTCGTTCTCGCCGCCAGAAACTCATACCACTGCCGCATCCATGGTTTGCAGAGATGAGGAAAGTGCGTCGGGTTTACGTTGCGCGTCGACAGGACGATGCGCGGGGTGCCGGCCAGCAGGCCCGCCACGCCACCGAGAATATTGGGCTCATCGAGCCAGCAGTGCAGCACATCGGGCTTCTGCAGCAACAGCTCGCCACAGATATCAAACACGCCGCTTCGGATGGAACTCGGAATCGATCGCAGAGCGCGACAGAGGTGCTCATCACTCCGAATGCGTTCGGTCAGCCACGTAAGCGAAGTGTGGTCAATCGCGCCAGCCTGCCGCGCATCAATGTGATGTTCAAGCAGCAGTGGAAGATAATGGGTCCGCTCCCCGGTCAGTGGTGCCTGCGTGCGAACGACGGTATCCAGAGTTCGCTCATGCTGAGCAATGGCCATGTTGACGACTTGTCGCTCCGCTCCGCCCGAGTCGAGACTGCTGACAAAGTGCATGATGTGCTGAACTTGTTTGCCGGATGCGGTCGGCTTGCGCGCTCGAAGTGATGCGTCGAAACGCAGCACGGCCTCTTCATCAATGCCTTCAGCCACCGAGGCGCCGCCCTCCATCGCAACGGTTCGCACGACACGTAGCAAGGTGCGGTCGAGCGCCGCGCCGAGGCGATGCAGCGATGGTCGGGTCGCCGGCGTTGGCGGCTCCCATCTGGCCTTGCCGATCAGCGCCTGGGCGATGGTGACGCGCCGCCACCGCCCGTGCTCATCAAATATAGCCCGGCGCATACCGCTGCCGTGCAGGGCCCGGAGCATCCGGCCGCTCGTCTGCGCGTGCGGCTTGAGAAAGACCACGGTCGAGCCGGTTCGCCGGAGTGCCTGACGATCGCTCTCACTGAAACCAGCGTCCAGTTGCGGGTTCCATTGCACTTCGTCGATCTTGAGAACCGGCGAGCCATTCGATCGCGGTACAGTCGGACGGCTCGGTTCGGCGCCGACATCGCGCACAAGCACCGCCCGCTTCAAGCCGGGGAAGAGTGCGCCCAGTTCCGTGTCGGTCAGCGCATCGTCGCTGACCACGACGAGCTGATCCCGCCGGGCGCCCGCAGGCAGCTGAGCCGCCCCGAATAGTGCATGCGGAAGCAGTCGTGCGACGGTTGCCATGGCGCTACCGACTCACCGTCGCGGCCATCGGCGCCACGTGGACGAGCGGCGCCGTTCTGGCTTCATCTCCGACACGGCGCAGCCAGAGTTCAAGCACGAGTAGTGTCCATACTTGATAGATGCTGAATGCGTCGGGACGACGCTGTCCATCCACCCAACGAACCATGGCATCGCGATCGAGAAGTTCACGGCACTTTGCATCAGGCGCGAGCAGAAGCTCATCGCACAGATCAATGGCACTCGAATGGCTCCACGCGGCCGACGGCAGGCCGAAGCCCTTCTTGGGTCGTTGCGACCAGGCGATGGGGCAACGCCGAGCGAGCAGATCGCGGAGCATGGGCTTGAGCCGTTCGGTCGTGGCCGAAAGTCGGGCCGGGAGAATGGCGGCAAACTGTGCAACCGCAGGATCGAGAAACGGACTGCGCGCTTCGAGTCCGTGCGCCATAGTCATGCGATCGACCTTGGCGAGTACGGCACCGGGCAGGTAGGTGTGGACGTCGACGTGGCGCATGCGGTGAATGAGCGGTTGGCTCCGGTCGAGCATGATCGATCGCATCTGCTGACCTGCATCGATGGCGCCGACGGGCATCTCTCCCAACCAGGCGCTGATCTGCTCGGGCATGCACATCCAGAAGCGCGGCGAGCAGTAGGCGTCGGCGGCGTTCCAGCGCTGCCGCTGCGTGGCCATGTAGCGCAGTCGATGAGCAAGCTGTGCCTTTTCGCGCAGGGTCTCGGCGTAGCGCTGATAGCCACCGAAGAGTTCATCGCCACCGTCGCCGCTGAGCGCCACCTTCACGTCGCGCCGCGCCAGTCGCGCAAGTAGCCAGGTCGGGAGGCAACTGCTGTCGCCCAGTGGCTCGTCGACGGCATCGACGACGATGGGCAAGAGATCGAGTACGCTGGGGGTACACACTTCATCCGTATGCTGCGTTCCCAAGTGCGCTGCTGCCTCGCGTGCTTCGAGATGCTCGCTTTCGAGACTCCTTTCGAAGCCGATGCTGAAGGAGCGAACCGGACCCTCGACGACCCGGCGCATGGCCGATGCGATGAGCGCCGAGTCGACTCCTCCGCTCAGCAGGACGCCGAGGGGCACATCGCTGACGAGTCTTCGCCGCACGGCGTCGGTGAGCAAGGCATCGAGTTCGTCGAGCAGATCCTCGACATCGCGCGACTTGCTCATCTCGCCGATTTGTTCAAACGGCGACCAGTCAAAATACCGCTGCGGCTCTTCAATCGTGGGCGGCATCCCCAGCCTCACTCGCATCCAGCAGCCGGGGGGCAGTTTCATCGTCCCCGGATGGATCGACAGCGGCTGATGCACGTATTGCAGAAGCAGATACGTCGCCAGCGCCGTTCGATCAATCGACGCGTCAAACCATGGCATCGCCCGTAGTGCCGAGAGTTCGGATGCAAACGCGAACCAACCGTTGCCGGCGGTGTAGTAGAGTGGTTTTTGGCCAAATCGATCTCGGGCGAGGATGAGTTCGCGCTTCTGTCGATCGAGCATGGCAAAGGCGAACATGCCGTTGAGATCAGCGATCGCTTCGGGGCCGTGGCGGGCAAGATGTTCCAACAGCGCTTCAGTGTCACTGTGCCCGCGCCAGTTGACACCTGGCAGCGCGGCTCGCAGTTCGTCCGTGTTGTAGACCTCGCCGTTGTAGACGATGGTGTAGCGCCCGCAGGCGCTGGTCATGGGTTGTGCTCCGGCCGGTGTCAGATCGACGATCGTCAGCCGACGGTGCCCCAAGGCGAGTCGCAGCGCGCTGTCGAGCATGAGCCCCGCATCATCCGGGCCGCGATGAGTCAGGCGATCGCGCATCGACGAAACGATCGCCGTCAGCGAGGCGTCATCGAGATGATGGGCGTGGTCAATCAGACCGACGATGCCGCACATCGGTCCTCCTCGGCGCCACCGGATTCGTGTCCAGGATTCCAGTCTTTGTCATTGCGGCGGAGCGGCGCGTACTCCGGCTCCACATAGGCGAGATGCTCACTGTGCAGACCCGCCCATTCGCCCTGCGATCGAAGCGGAATCAAGTCCTCTGAGCCGTCCCCAGTTCGCCGCAGCTGCACCTCGCCGACGATCTGGGCGATACATCCTTCGCTCTGCATCGCCTGCGCCAGCCTGACATACCACGGTTGCCCGCGCGTCGCGTCCGCCAGCACACGTCGGACCTGCGATCGCTCAACCAGCAGGCACTGTGGCCCGACAAACGACACATTTCGCGGCAACCTGAGCGCCCAGCCGGCACCCGGGTTCGTTGCACTGCAGCCGCGATATCGGCCGCGCACCGCGCCGGTTCGATCCACAAACCACCCCGCATCATCAATGTCGCCATCGCGTCCGACGATGATCCCGCCGACCGGCCCCGCGTGGGGCAACTTCGCCGCCTCAATGAGCGCTCGCACATCTTCAGCCGAGATGCCGCAGACCTGTTGCGAGAGGAACAGCACCCAGCGCGAGCCCTGCACCGATGGCGCGTTGCCCCAGTTGTGGTCAGCGATGGTTCCATGGGGATGTGTGCGAACGACTTCAACCTGATCGTCGACAGTCACCCTCGGCCGCACGCGATACGAAAGCAGGAATGGACTGTGGTCGATCGTGGCATCAAGCTGCTGCCGACTGGCCCACTCGAGCAGCGCCTGCCGCCCCGCCTCGGCCGCATACGGCTTGGTGCCGCCGGCGCCGGAGGTTGATTCGCGGTGCGTGCGCCAGTGGTAGAGCACGAGCGGCACGTGAGCAATACGGGTAGTGCGTTGCAGGCAGCGCAGCACGAGGTCGTAGTCCTGCGCGCCATCGTAAGCCGTGCGCAGGCCGTCAAGCTCGCGCATGAGTGTGGTGCGGACCACAAGCAGATGGCAGCAGTAATTGCTGGTCAAGAGATGGTGCGGGCTCGGGCCGGGTTTGAAGATAGGGGTATGGCGATCGCCGCGCTCATCAATCTTGTCTTCATCGCTGTAGAGGATATCAGCGCCTTCGTTCTCGACGATCTTCTGGGCCATGGCCGCCAGAGCATGCGGGCTGAGTTCATCATCATGATCGAGCAGGGCGATGTACTCACCCGCGGCTGCATTCAGTCCGTCGTTGGTCGCGGCAGAAATGCCACCTTGCGTGTCCCGCCGAATCATTCCGATGCGATCATCGTACTTCGCCATCCGCGCGAGCAACTCGCATGTTTCCGGCCGTGTCGTCGCATCATCCACAAGCACAAGCGACCACCTGGGATAGGTCTGGTTGAGCACTGACTCGATGCACGCGCGCAACATGGTCGGATCGGTGTTGAAGACCGGAACGATGATGGAGAACTGCGGGCCGGCACCGATCAGGCCCGGATGGACCACGACCTTGTCGAACAAGCCGGGCTCGATCTCCATTCTCCACTGACGGTATCGGATGTCCCGTCGCGCCGCAGCCCGTTCGCTGAGCATGTGGTCGCGCAGCAGGGATCGGCCACCCTCGCGCCAGATGTCCAGTACGCGGCGGGTGACGTGTCCACGACCGGCGCGGCCAAAGCGCCGGCCGAGCCAGTGCAACGTCTCTCCAGTGTTGCGGATGGTCGTTGCCACAAGACCACCTTCAGGCTTTGATTCGATTCGCGTCACATGGACCTCGGCATGCTGTTGCACGTCGGTCAGGGGGCGGGCGGTCGTCTGGGGACCGGTTCATTGTAGAATCCCGCCGATGCCGATTCAGGTCGCCCACATTGTTCCTCTTGCCGCCCGGATTGGCGGCTATGAACGGCAGGCGCTCCTGCTCGCCGCGGCGCAGGCCCGTTCGGGACAGATCGTATCCATCATTACGCATGCTCCGCACGCCCGCCAACTTGAGGGCCGCACCGCCGGGGTCAACGTTCACGGCGTCAAGTGGAACCTCGGCCGGGCTTCAAGTCGAGCCATCGATCGCGCTCTCGTCGGGGTCAACGTGGCTCATGTCCACGCAATCGATCCTTTCTCAGCAGCGGTCGTGTTGAGGGCGCGACGACGCGGTATCCCCGCCATCATCAAGATCGCCACGCACGGCGATGCGCTGCGCTATGCGGATCCGTCGGCTTACCCGCCCGAGGTGAGCGAGCGCCGTCTCTTCGAGCCGTGGCGATTGCGTCGCCAGCAGCGGTTGATGCGCGAGGCATGGAATGTCTTCCGAAGCAGCGAGAAGTTCGTTGCGCTGAGCAGTGCCATCGAGGACGAGTTGAAAAGAGTCGGCATCCCGGCTGATCGGATCGTGCGATTGCCCAATGCCGTGGTCGTGCCGAACATCCCTGTCGAGATTCGACCCGAGGCGCGGCGGGCGATCTACGTCGGCCGCCTCGAGGAGCGCAAGCGCGTCGGCGATCTTCTTGCAACGCTCGAGATGGTGCGCGAGAGCCAACCTGATGCCGATCTTGACATCATCGGAGACGGCGCAAACCGACAGTCGCTTCAATCGCGGCCATCGCGCGCGATCTTCCATGGAACAATCGAGGACCCGCATTCAATGCTGCGAAGCGCCGACGTGTTCCTCTTTCCTTCCGAGCGCGAAGGCTGCCCCAACGCGCTGCTGGAGGCGGCGGCGGCGGGCTTGCCGTGCATTGCAACACGCATACCCGGCATCACCGACTGGTTCGATGAGTCGATGATGGTGCTCGTTGAGCCGGGGAGACCCGATTTGATCGCCAGGGAATGGCTCGATCTCTGGAATCGCGCGGCTCGCCGAACCTCCCTCGGCGATGCTGCGCGCGAGCAGGTGCGCCGCACCGCCGAGGTCACGGTCATCACCCAACGCTATTCGGCCATCCAAGCAAGCATCACCGCTTGATCAGAATGTCCAGCCGGCGGCGCGAATCGTGATCCACACCATGATTGGGACAATAAGGACGGTCCCGGCGATTCCCAGCGCCAACCCGGCGCGGGCCATCTGCTGACACGAATCGTCGTAGCCGCCCAGTTTCATTTTTTTGCGAGTGCGATGCGAGACGTAGATCGCCACAGGGCCGGCGAACGGGAAGACAAACACGCTGACGATTCCCAGGACAAGCGACAGAGTCGCCATCAACGTTTTCTTCTTGCCCGGCTCGCGCGCTTTGAGTGATTCCACGATTGGCCGGCCACATTCGGGACACTTGCTGCCAATGGGAGACGCGGACAGGTCGTAACCGCACTCGACACAGGCATAGCCGGAGTCCTCAACGATGGGCGGCGGCTGAACCATGTGGGTAGTGTACCAGATCGCTTCCGGCGCATCGACGCTCATCGCTCACAATGGCGCCGTGCAAATGAACGAAGCGCTCCGGAGTAGGTCCTGAGCGCTTCGCCCGTCACTGCGTTGTTGTCTGGCACGGCTTACCAGTCGATGTCCTGTTCCTCACCGGGGCCACCCACGCCAGGCGGCGGGGCTTGCGGGCCGCCGAGGCCGCGCTGTCTGGGGCCGCGCTGCGCCGGTCCCTGCTGGGGGCCGTCCATCGGGCCTTGCTGCATCCCGCGGCGCTGCTGCATGCCTTGCGGTCCGCCGAAGTC
>JBDZVA010000001.1:608398-1169885 GCA_040255465.1 Planctomycetaceae bacterium | reverse complement strand
CGGGCCACCCATCGGCCCCTGCTGCATCCGGCCGCGCTGCTGCATGCCTTGCGGTTCACCGAAGCCCGGGCCACCCATCGGCCCCTGCTGCATCCGGCCGCGTTGCTGCATGCCTTGCGGTCCACCGAAGCCCGGGCCACCCATCGGCCCCTGCTGCATCCGGCCGCGCTGCTGCATGCCTTGCGGTCCACCAAATGTTGGGCCATTCATCGGTCCCTGTTGCATTGGGCCACGCTGTTGCATTCCTAGGGGCCCACCGAAGCCGGGTCCGCCCATCGGGCCTTGTTGCATCGGGCCCTGCTGCATTTGTCCTGCCCCCGGGCCGCGCTGGCCACGGTTGTCGAGCCTTTGCATGCGGCGCTGCGGCTGGTGCTCTCGCCGCAACTGTCGGCGCTGCTGGCGCCATGCGTTGCGGCCCGGTTGTCCCTCTGGAGGCGCTTGCATGTTGCCTCGAAGCCCGCGGCGGCGGCCATCCATCTGCGGCTGTCCCTGAGGTCCACCCTCTTGATCGAACGGCCCTCCCCACTCACCCTGACCACCGGGCACAGAGGGTGGCGTCGGCATCGCACGAGGTTGATCGGCGCGCGGTGCCCTGGGCGGCATCGGTCGATCCGTCTGCTCCTGCGGACCGTCGTTTCGGGGCTGCGCCTCTCGCGGCGGCGGAGCCTGCTGGTCGCGCTGCATCTCGCGCTGGCGTCGCAACTGTCGCTCCGGACGCGCGGGCGCGTGGTCGTTGGGCGGTGGCTGGTCCACGGGCTGTTGGGCTGAAACGGCCATCGGGATACTGAGCATGAGTGAGCCGGCCATCGCGGCGATCATGCGGATTGTCACTTTGCTGTTCATGTCATCCTCCGCTGAGTTCTGGTCCGGGAAGCAGCGCGATTCGCTGCATCCATTTCATACATAACGACGCATCCACCGGAATCAACGCGTCAACAAGGAGCGTATTGCCAGCGAAAGCAGCAAGTTTCTCAGGCGTCATCTTCAGCCGCAGTCTGCCGGGCTGGCACTCCGTCACCCGCTTCGGCCCCGACCCCATCCGCCCATGGTGTGGGCTCGGCTCCAACTCGCAGCGCCCCTCCAATCGCGTTCATGAGCTGAAGCGCCGTCACGCGCGTTCGCACATCCTCCGTGAGGCGGAAGTGACCCCGCACCGGGTGAACGGCGACGACCCAGTATCGTCGATAGCGCCAACGCGACCCCTTTGACCCGCGCCTTGTGACCGTGCGGCTTCGGCAGTCCAGCGACTTGACCCGATCGCGCTCGACGGCGATTTGCCGCCAATTCCACACAGGCCAATTCGCGCGACGCGCAATCTGCGTCGCATTCACAATGATCGTCCTGCGCCTGATGATCGCACCAAGCATGTGCGCTGCGCCGCAGAGTACGACAACGCTGCACAATACGGCATCGAAACCGAACGTCGAGAGTCGAGTAAGCAGCCACACGCCGGCCGCAATAACGACCGCTCCGATCACGACGTGAATGAGCTGCCACACCACTGGATCACGATAGCGAATGTTGACCAGATCGCCCTGCTGTTGAACATCAAGCCACCACGGCGCCGGGCCGAGCGATTCGCGCCAGTCGGCAAAGACCTCGGAGCGCTCATCGTCATCAATCTCGCCATACTCGTCCTGACGATTCAGAGCGTATTCCACTCGGCGCTCGATTCGTCGCGCATCGCGTTCCGTCATGCAGCCGGAGACAATCGTGACCCACCTGCCATTGCGCAGCCTTGCTTTAACATCAATCGGCCCGCCGACGCTCGGCCAGAATGGTTTTTCGAGCGGCGCCTGCTGGACATACAACTGCTCGATCGAACCGCCGGGAATCGACCGGCGCTTCTTCCAGGGAACCGGACCGTTTTCGATCACCACATCGCCTGCGATCACATCGACGCGCACCGTATTCCAGATACTCGCGGCGGTCAGGCAACCAGCAAGCACCGACATACTCACCAGAAAGACCGCGATGATCACCATCGGCACGTTCCATCCCGAGGCGGCAAACCCCCACGTCACGGCGACCGACACGACGAACAACAGAGCGGACACCGCCCCCAAACCCCACTTGGCCCATGGCGAGTAGCAGCGGACGACTACGGTCGGTCGGGCAGTATCAGGAGAATCGGCCATCGAGCGAATTATGGCCGATGAAAGGGAGTGGACTTGTCAGAGCCGTGCGGATTCAGGACATGGAAAGCGCACCATCGAGGTGAGTCCAATCGGGCGAGCATCCAACCGTTGCCGGCCCCTCAACCCGCAGCAGCTTCATTCGAGTCGCGCCGCAGTCTCAGCACGACGTGCTCATACCCCGCGTAGCGAGTTCTCCGCACCGGCTGCATCCCCAGGTGGAGAGCGAGTTGCATCGATGGCGCATTCTCTGGCCGAACAAGCGTGTAGGCCGTCGGTGCACCGATCACTGAAAAAATGTACTGAACGCAGAGTTGCGCCGCTTCAATGCCGTAGCCTTGGCGCCAGAACGGCCGGTGGACCATGTAGCCCAGTGCCGGTAGTTGCTCCCCATCCACGTCGGTCATGAGCACCCCGGCCTGGCCAACGGGCTGGTCATTGACATGATCGAACGCCAGCCAATAGCCGCAACCAAACTCGGCGTAGCGCTGCTGCTGGCGTTGCAGCCAGACCTGCGACTCCTCGCGGTCCATCGGCTTTGGCCAGTAGCGCATCACTTGCTTGTCACCAAGCAGGCGTGCGAGGAAGTCGAGATCATCATCAACGAGCTCGCGCAAGGTAATGCGTGGACCGGTGAGCATGAGACATCGTATCGCCTGCGAACACTACCAGTGTCCATCCCACGAAAGCAGCACAGCTACGTCACCTTCGTTGGTCAGCCAATTGAATCCGCCGCCAGTCGCCGCGATCTTGTCGGCAACCTCGCGCCACGCCTCCTCGGAGTAGCGCAGCACGAATTGTCTCCCGCTATCAGGCAGCCGGACGCCGACATTCTTGCGATCGATGCGCCACAGGAATTGACAGCCATCAACAGGCTTGGCCCACGGCTGGTCGTAAAATCTGAACTCCGTAATGCGCCCGTCGGCGAGATTAAGGGCAGCACGGCGAAGCATGCCCTGCTCTTCAGGGTGCCAGTCATACAGCCTGATGAGCGGGCAGTCTCTCGAACCCTCTGCGAGAAACTCGATTCGCATGGCTGGTCCCCTGTCGGGCCGACTACACCACTCCACCGGTCAACGATCGCTTGTTGACCGCACTACGATCCTCGACAATTGCCGGAGAAGTGGAAGCGTGTCCGGAATTCGCATTCTACCCATCAATCACCGTGAACCGGAACTGGCGAGGCAGATCCACGCCTTGCAAATGGCGGCCTATGCGCTGGAAGCCCGGCTGCTGAGCGTGACGCGATTCGAACCGCTGGATCGGTCGGTTGCCGACATCCGAGAGTCAGCTGAGCAGTTCATTGGTGCATTCGATAAGGGAGCACTTGTAGCCGCCATCAGTATCGAGCGCCAACCTGATGCCTCGCCCGATGTGGTTCATATCGCATCTCTGGTGGTCGCACCCACGCACCTGCGCCGCGGCGTTGGTCGGCAGCTCGTACAATCTGTCATCGCCGCGCATGGGCGGCGCGACATCACCGTTTCCACAGCCGTGCGCAACATGCCCGCGCTCGCGCTCTACGCGGAGTTGGGGTTTGCCGAGGGTCAACGGCAAACCGTTGGCGCTGAGTCCATTGAGATCGTCCGGCTGCACCGGCGCGCGCGGGGAATATGCGGCCGAGGGTGAACCCCATCACCCTCGGCCCACGCATCCCCATCATCCCATGTGCTTGATGATCGCCTGGCCGAACTCGCTGCACTTGAGTTTCGTCGCGCCTTCCATCATCCGGTGGAAGTCGTACGTCACCGTCTTGGCGGAGATCGCGCCATCAATGCCCTTGATGATCAGATCCGCCGCCTCGGTCCAGCCCATGTAGCGGAGCATCATCTCACCTGAGAGGATGACCGATCCGGGGTTCACCTGGTCCTTGTTGGCGTACTTGGGCGCGGTGCCGTGCGTGGCTTCGAAAATCGCGTGGCCGGTGATGTAGTTGATGTTGGCGCCGGGCGCTATGCCGATTCCACCCACCTGAGCGGCGAGCGCGTCGCTGATGTAGTCGCCGTTGAGATTCATCGTGGCGATGACATCAAACTCCTTGGCGCGGGTCAGCACCTGCTGGAGCGTGATGTCGGCGATCGTGTCCTTGATGAGCAGCATGCTCTTCCACTTGCCGCCGCCGTGCGAGGGCCACAGCTTGAGCGCTGTCTCAACCTCGGCGACAACTTTTCGCTGCTGATCCGGCGTCATCATCTCGTAGCCGGGCTCGATCATCTTCGCGTTCGCCTCATTCGAGAGATCCGGATTCGATTCCTTGTTGCCGAAGATCCACGTCTCTCGCTCGGTCACGGTCTGGCCGCGGTAGAACGTCGCGGCGACCTTGTAGCCCCATTCGCGGAAAGCGCCTTCGGTGAACTTCATGATGTTGCCCTTGTGCACGAGCGTGACGCTCTTTCGCTTGTTCTTGAGCGCGTAGCCAATGGCGCTGTGCACGAGGCGTTCGGTGCCAAGATAGGACACCGGCTTGAATCCAATGCCGACTTCCACCTTCGCATCGCGATGCGGCGAGCCGATGCCTTCAAGCACTTTCTGCCAGGCGTTTGCCTTCTCCTGGCTGCCGAACCGAATCTTGTTGAACTCCTTGGGGAAGTGCTCGGCCATGAAGTCGAGAATCTTCTGACACTCCGCCGTACCGCCTGCGTACTCGATACCGGCATAGATGTCTTCCGTGTTTTCGCGGAAGATAACCATGTCCACATCCTGCGGCTTCTTGACGGGCGAAGGCACGCCCGTGAACCAGCGGACCGGGCGCAGGCACACGTACAGGTCGAGAATCTGCCGCAGCGCGACGTTGAGGCTGCGAATGCCACCGCCCACCGGCGTGGTCAGCGGACCTTTGATGCCCACAAGGTACTGCTTGAACGCATCGAGCGTCGCCTCGGGAAGCCAGTTGCCCGTCGCGTTAAACGCTTTCTCGCCGGCCAGCACCTCGTGCCAGGTGATCTTCCGCTTTCCGCCGTATGCCTTCTCCACCGCGGCGTCGAAGACGCGGACGCTGGAGCGCCAGATGTCCGGTCCGGTGCCGTCACCTTCAATGAACGGGAGGATGGGCTGGTCAGGAACATTCAGACCCTTGGGGGTCATGGTGATGGCGGAAGGCATGGTTTTCTCCGTGTCTTGCTGGTGTGGCCGTGAACGAGAAGCGTACGAGCCAATCAGTATATGGGCGGCCAGCCGGGTACGCGAGACGGGAGATTTGCCTGAAATTCGTGGTATGGCGTCAACCCCGATCGACCGCCACCAGGGCAAAGAAGTAGACGCTGTCTTCAGATCCGTTGATCAGGTACTTGATGACCTTGCCCATCGGGAAACAGTGACCTCTCGACTGGCTCCACAGGAGCACGGCCGAACCGGTATCCACCTCACCAATCGATGCAAGTTCGGGCACCGCGCGAATCGCGGCGTTGTAATCTATCCAGTGCCAACCCGTCGCCGGGGCGTTGTCGCGAATCACTTCTCCCACATACGCCCCGACACGGACAACCAGCGTGAACTCCTCTTCCGGCGTGAGATCGCGTCCTCTCATCTGCTCGAGAAACGCATCCACTTCTTTGAGGCTGTCGACACTGAAATCGAGATCAACGCCAGATAAGAGTTCCGCACCGGGAGTCGGCTTCTCCGGACACGAGATGAGAAACCCTGCCACGCCAGTGAACTCATCATCGAGGAACTTCGGCTTGCGCTGAAACCATCCCATGATGGGTCTCCGAAAACGTGAACTTGACTTGGCCCGCTCCGGCAGCCGCCTGATCTCAATCGAACAGCCAGTCGACCGCTCCAAGTGGATCGACTCGCGCCAGCACGATCACGCCGAACCAGATGGTGATAACGCCCGACTGGATGAGTATCCCCAGTCCCACCCCAGTGCGCCGCAGCCTGCAGTACCAGACTGTTGCGATAACGCCTATCAGCGGAGCGATGGGAACGCCGACGAGTGTGAACATCGCGACTCCGTACAACAGCGAAACGATCGGCGAAATCTGTTTGGGATCATCCAGACTCCAACGGGGCATGTGGCCGATGAACGCCCACGCCACCATCCAGACGAGATGGGCGTAGACGAACCAGAGCGCCGGATATAGCCAGACAAACCACGTCGCAATCATCCAGCCGCGCGTCATCCGTCGGCCGACGGCAAACGTCATCGGGTCTTGCGGATTGAACTGGCACCCGCACTCGGGGCATCGATTCTCGCGCAACCGCTTGAGCGGGTACCCGCAATCGAGGCAGATTCGATCGGCGCTGTTCAGTCCAGCCGTCATATTCGGCCCTCGCAACCGCGAAACCTCTGACGCAGTCGCTCAGTCATCCCGTCCCGCCCAGGATGGCTCCCCTCTCTCGAACGCGACGTAGTACCACCCGTCGGGATCGGCGGCGTGTTGCAACTCAATCGTAAACTCCCCAACCGACCGGACACTCAATCCAAACAGCTCGAAGCCGCCGGGCCCCTTCGGATCAAGGTACTCAGAGAAGTCTTCCCGTTCGATGAATCCACGCGCAAGATCGACCAGACGCGGCAGATTGCCAACGAGCGCGCGAACGTTTTCGATTTCAGCCGAAGACGGATATCCGCTCGCCGTCTGAACAGAGACAGAGATGCCGTCCATCTGACAAGACCAGTCGCACCCATCTGTCGATTTCAGTTCGCCGAGGCCAGGCACGAGGAGAGTCATCTGGTTTGACTTGCCCCGACGCGATGCCCAGAAGCCAACGACCATCAGGAACAGAATGTACCCGATTACCCCCACGACGAAGAGCGCCGCGACCACGCTGATTCCCAGTCCCAGCCACCACCGCCAACTCATGCGAATCGCCTGTCGAGGAAATCATTGGACAATTTGGTGAGCATGCTTGCCGCGTCTCAGGGAGGACTATTCCAGCGCCCCGCCGTTCAATGCCTTGAGCAGCGGCCAGAATTGGCTCTTGTGCATGATCGAAGTAAACCTGGCCAGATTGGCATCTTTGTCACCCCACGCATCGTTCCACGCTGCATCGAGCAGCGCCCACGCAGTGTTGGCGTGGCCGACATAGATGAGACGAAGCATCTCGCCCCAGATCTGGTCGCGCATCATCGAGCTCGACACGTCGTTGCCCAGCGTTGCCTGATCGCGCTCCGCCTGCTGCAACCAGGTGGAGATGTAGTCGGCCGCGGGCTCCGGTTCGAGCATGAGATCCGCGCTGGGCGCATAGTTCTTACCATCAAACTTGAGTATCACCTGCGGATAGCGCAAGCACGCATAGCAGGTCAGTTCGTAGGCCCAGGTCCAGTCGGGAAGAATGAACTCGGGGAAGCCGTCGCCGTCGCGATCCTCGAATCCGCCGCCGTTCTGGGCGTCGAGGCGCGTCAGCTCGGAGATGACGCCCGTGGGCCAGACTTCGTAGAGCACGTAGGTGGTGCAGCAATGAGCCCCGCCGGAGTACTCGCGGATGACAATGTTGGGCCGGCCATCACCCGTGATGTCTTCGCCGCGACCGACGGGCGACCCGTTGACGGCGGAATCTCCAATAAACCAGTGCACCCCATTGGTCGTATTCGTCGACTGGCTCGACCGGATCTCCAGCTGCTGATCGCGTACAAGCCGTGAGCGATCTCCAATCACTCTCACGTTGACGCCATTCACCGCCACTCGGTCAAGCGTGTAGTGGCCAAAGAAGTAGTGTCCCGGGCCAAAAGTGAGGTAGTAGTCCCAGCCGTACTGGCGGATCCTTCGCGCCGCGACCAGCCCCGGCACGACAATGGCGATCGCCATGAAGCCCAGCGCCAGCCGCCACCGGCGCCGGCCACGAAGTTGCTGGACGAGCGTCGAACTGCCGCCACACTCGGGACAGCGCGTCGAAGTGGCCGCCGTCATGGAGTATCCGCAATGCGGACAGTGCGGCGACTTGAGCCGCCTCCGCCAGAGCAGAGCCCAGCCGCTGCCGACGAGGGCCAGCAGCACGATCGCTCCCACGAGAAGCCGCCCGCTCCATGGCGCATACCAGTAAATGAGATCAGACATGAGCCAGTGTGATCCTTCAGTTCGACTTGTGCGCCTCGATCTCTTCTCTGGCTGACAATATCGACAGTTCCGCCTGAATTCGCTTTCGTGTTTCTCCGACTTGCCCCACCGCGGCAAGCCAGACAAAGAACATCAGGCCCGCGCCAAACGTGCTGCGGCCGAGACTCGTCACCAGAACCAGGATGATCAGGAGAGTGGAGAATAGAGCCACATTGCGCCGGTACCTTTGCAGCAGACTCTCCCGAAACGCTTCGAATCCCGAGCATCGATGCTCAAGCGAACGCAGATGACCCAACATCTGGTAGGACTGCACACCAATGCACGATACCGCTGCTATCGCAGTAACGCTCTCAACCCACGCTGGGATCACAACCGGTGCGGTCAGCCATCGTGTTCCCGTGACGGCCGCGGCAAGAGCCGGGATCAGCGCCAAGCTCAAGATGCGCAGGCTCCACGCCCTCAGAGGAGGGGCGTTCTGCGGGACGGGCTCGGAGGCGGTCGCCAACCACAGGCCCGAGACAAAGCCAACGGCCGACGCGGTGAACCCGATGGCAATCAAGACCACCAGTGCAAACACCAACCAGTTCAGCATCGCACTGCTGGTCGGCGCAGCAACCAGAAAGACGATTGCCAGAAGCAGCGCCGTCGCGATCCCCGCCCCGACGAACACCGCCAGGTTCGCCCAAACCCAGTTCAAGCCGCGCAGCACCGCCGCGACCCATTGCTGATCGGAGTATCGCAACCAGAATCCATGCATGGAGCGATCAACGTCGGTACCGCATTCCGGGCACTTGCCATCCGCCGGCTGAGCGCGCAGGTCATAGCCGCAGCCGATGCAGACCGGGGTGACGGGCGGATCGCTGGCTGGGATGGTGTGAGCCACGGACCAATCCTACGGATGACAATTGCCGAAAAAACCGCTCGAAGACCCCTCTGTTCGGTCTATGAACGGGCCGATTTGCGCCAATTGCGATTGATTTGTGTGGACAAGTCTCGATTTGGGCGCAGAATGTTCCGTCTATCGGACGCACCCGACACATGAGCCAAAACCGGTTCGGGGTGCAAAGCACCGCTGGGGCGGGGAGAGAGAGAAAACGACATGAGAATTGCGCATCGGCTTGTTCTGGCTGTGTTCCTGACCGGGACGGTGGCGGCGGGTACCGCATCCGCCCAACTCCTGATCGACGATTTTTCGTCCGTTGGGAATCCGGTCCCGTGGCCCGTCACAGTCAACACGTTGTCGTCGGTCAATGTCCTTGAGGTCAACCTCACGAACGTGATCGGCGGCTCGCGGTACTCGACGATCCGCGCCACGTATCTTGAGAATCTGGGTCTGGACTTCGTGCAGGCGGCGATCGTGCCGAACTTCGGCATGCTCCTGGACTATTCGTCAACCGCCGGAGCCCGCGGCGACTGGAACTTGCTGTACGACAACGACGGCAACGGGTTGAATATTGACTTCAGTCAGCAGAACAACATCCTGCTCGACTTTGGACGATTTGACTTTGCCAACGGCGAGCCGCTCCCGGTGACCCTCACGCTCTCCGACGGCGTGAACTTTGCGGAACTGACGCGCTCTCTGACCGCGCCGGGCGCACAGATCATGAACTTCGCAACCGCGGACTTCAGCAACATCGGCCTGCTCGATTTCGCTCATCTCCAGAGCATCAACGTCTTCCTTGAGCCGGGCCTGGCTGCAGATTTCCGCCTCAGCAGCATTTACGCCGTGCCCACGCCGGGCAGCATCGCGCTTCTCAGCCTTGGTACTCTGGCGTTCGCCGGCCGACGCCGCATGCGATACTCGTCCAACTGACGCGACTCGCCAACCAAATGGCCAACCGCTGCGCAGCCTTCCAATTGGGAGGCTGCGCAGTTCGTTTTTGGCTTGAGCATGCCGCAACTGAACACCCCGTACTCAAAACAGGCTTTGATGATGCCTGTTTCGCGTTCGTTCTCTGGACGCATCAAATCACCCTGTTCTCTGCTGACAGCCTGGACAGGCGCTGCCCCACGTTCATACTTTGAAACGCGCGGAGTGTCCGCGCAGGGCAGCCAGGCTGGAGAAACGGCAACCGTCGCTTCGGAAGGGAGAGAGAAATGAGCTTGAAGTACAAGTACGTCTTGACGTCGCTGCTTGCGGGCGCGATGACTGCAGGAACGGTCTCCGCAGACGTAATCATCGATGATTTCTCATCGGTCGATGATCCGACGCCCTGGCCGGTCGTGATCAGCACACTCACGTCTGTTGACGTGTACGAGAGCGGACTGACCAACGTTATTGGCGCATCGCGCCACTCGACGATTCGCGCCACGTTTCTCGAGGAGTTGGGGCTCGATTTTGTGCAGGCGGCGATTGTTCCGAACTTTGGAATGATCCTGGATTACTCCTCCACCGCTGGTGCACGGGGCGACTGGAGCCTGCTCTACGACAACAACGGCGCCGGCCTCAGCGCCGACTTTGGCGCAATCACCGACATCATGCTGGACTTTGCACGATTCGACTACGCGAACGGCCAGCCGTTGCCGATCGTCGTCAGCATTGCCGACACCGTCAATGTCGCGGCACTCAGCCATTCGCTGAACAGCTCCGGCCCGCAGACCATGATCTTCTGCCTGGCGGATTTCGTCGGGATCGGCTCGGTGGACCTGGCGAATGTCCAGAGCATCAGCGTGTTTCTCGATCCGGGTGTCGCCGTCGACTTCCGCCTCAGTCGGATTTATGGGGTGCCCTCGCCGGGCAGCATGGTGCTGCTTGCGACAGGGACACTCATCTTTGTCGGTGGTCGGCGCAAGCGAAGCGTATCGAACTAACGTGAGCGGCGGCTCCGTCGTCAACGGCAACCACAGCGCAACACTCTTCTGAGGTGTTGCGCTGTTATTCCTTAACTCTGAAGCGGGTCATCGCACCGCGCCACGGTTGCCGCCCGAGGCTGAACGCGGCTGTGAGCTGTACTCAACCCGCGATTTCACCCGGGGTCGGCGGGCGGAGCAGAACCATGTCGCCCGCGTTGAGTCCAGACTTGATTTCGATCATCGTTTCGCTGTTGCGGCCGGTGGAGACGGGCTCTTTTTTCCACATCGTCCCGCTGGGCACCCAGACGTACGCCTTGCCCCGCTCGACGTAGACCGCCTGGATCGGCACCGCCAGCGCGTCCTCAACCCGGCCAAGAATAATGTCGGCCTTGCACCGCATCGAGGGTTTGAGATCCCACTCGTTGGCCCCCTCGATAAGAAGGCGAATGGTAAACTCGCGCACCTGGCTGCCCATGCCCGTTTGCTCAGCCATCACGCCCACGCTGCGAACGGCGGCTTTGAGCTGCAGTTTCGAAACGGCGTCAATCTTCACCGTCGCCGGCATGCCAACCTTCACGCGGCTTGATTGCGTTTCATGCACGCGCACCGAAGCGACCATCGCGCTCGTGTCGGGCAGGATGATCAGCAACTGGTTGGAATAGACCTCCTGGCCGATCTGCAGCGGCGGATCCCTCCGCCACGGATTGCGTCCAACGCTTGAACCGTAGACAACCAGCCCGTCACTGGGGGCCTTGATCGTGCAGGCGGCGAATTGATCCTGAAACTTCTGCAGACGAGTTTCGCGAATCGACAGTTGCCGCTCGCGATTGGTCAGGTCCGCCTTCTTCTGCTGAAGCGTGCGCTCGTTGGCCGACACCACCCGATCGAGTTCGACCTTGGCCTCATCGACATCGCTCGTCTTGGACTTTTCGTCTTTCGGGTACTCGTACTCCTCATAGATGCGCTTGGCGAGCAGC
The DNA here is from genome assembly GCA_040255465.1 of Planctomycetaceae bacterium. Taxonomy (GTDB): domain Bacteria; phylum Planctomycetota; class Phycisphaerae; order Phycisphaerales; family UBA5793; genus UBA5793. The sequence continues at coordinate 1,157,981 of JBDZVA010000001.1, read as the reverse complement.
GCTTTTTCGAGCTCGGCCTTGGCCTCGTCGAGGCGGTTCTCGTCCGTCACCAGTTCACTCTTGCTGATAAACCCTTCCTTGAAGAGCATCTCCGAGTTCTCGTAATCCTCTTTCCGCTGCTCTGCGTTTCGCTTCGCCAGTTGGAGGCGGACTTCAATGTCCTTCCGCTTCGTCGCCACTTCGCCTTCCTGCCATCGCTTCAGCTCCAACTCCGCCAGATCGACGGCCAGTTGGGCCTTCCCCTTGGTCGACTCGTTTTGGCTGACCTGAAGCTCCACCGCCTGCTGCGCCGAGAACAGCTCGTTCCGCGCCGCCTCGACGCTGAGCGTTTCCTCTTCGATCCGGTTGACAATGTCATCGCTCGACAGCTGGACGAGCAAGTCACCTTCCTTGACGCGGCTACCCTCGTCGATGATCCACTTGATCACGGTCTTGCCGTCGACCTGGTTTCGGATCTCAACGGAGTTGAGGGCCTCCAACTCACCCGTGGCCGGTATCGCCATATCAAAAGTCGTAACTTTGACCTTGTACCGATCGTCCACGGGAACGTTGTCACCCGCGGAACCCCGGCTCAAGGTGTAGACTATGGCGGTTCCCCCCAGCCCGCCGATGACGACGAGGCCGAGGAGCACTTTCAGGAGCAAGGCGTGGCGAATCGGCGGTTTTCGGTTCATGTGCGGTGCAATTCTGCTCATCAGTCAATGATACCGATGAAAGCGTAAACGGATCGGTTCAATTCGGCCCTCCCGGAGGAGTCTTCTCATCCGGCTTCGGGGCCACTTCCCCATTGGACGCGTCGCCGGGCAGATCCTGCTCGGGCGGAGTCTCGGCCTTCTGGTACGTCGATTCTCCAGTCGTTCCCATGTTGTAGAGCATTTCGGCTTCCTGCGGCGTCAACTGTTCCATTCCCGGCGGGGCGATGAATTGACCGTCGGCATCCACGCGGAACTGACCGGTTTCCAGCAGGTAACGCATGATCGCCACGCGCAGGTCGCGAATCGCGGCGTCGCGTGCGTCCAGGGCCGCCGAAAGCTCATCCTGCGCATCGATGATCGTTCGTGTAGTCACGTCGGCTCGCCGGAGTTTCAATCCTTCGAGACGCCGCTGGATGATCCGGATGCTCTCGTTTTGAATCTGCAGACTGAACAGGGCCAGCTGAATGTCGCGCATCGCAGACCGAACGCTCAACTCCACGTTGTCTTCCGACTCGCGCAGATCGCGCCGGGCGCGTTCGAGATCGATCGTCGCCTGGCGCAGGCCGATCCGCTCGGTTTCGCGGTCCAAAGGCAGTCCAAAGGTGATGGAGGCGCTGTAGTCGACGTTTGTGCCGTCGAGTTGCAGACCGGATCGCCTCAGGCCCGAATCGGTGGGGATGCTCGCAGAAGCGTTGAGGTTCAGATCGGGGAGCAGGTCGTTGCGGGCATTGGCGACCCCTCGGCGCGAGTCATCGAGTTGATCGCGTGTCGTCTGCAGGTCGAGGCGATACAGCAATCCACGCCGAACACTCTCGGCTACGTCGAGTGCCGGCACGGGCAGGTTGCAAGACGCCACCGTGTCGATCAGATACGGGTTGGCAGGCGGCAGGCCAAGACGAATGCGGAAGCGCTCGAGTTGCACCGTGTAGCGATCCCGCTGGTCCGCCAGGCTGTTCTGGCTGCTCAACACTCGGGCTCGCGTCTCGCTCAACTCGAACTGCGGCTTGCGGCCGGACTTGTACAGCGCTTCAGTCTCTTTGTACAGCGCCTCGCGACTGGCCAGCACTCGCTTCGCGTTCTCAATCTGCGCTTGTGCTCGGACGAGATCGAAGTAGTCCGTGGAGATGTTGAAGAGGAACTGCTGGCGAAAGCGTTCGAAGGTCCGCGTCGCGTACACCATCTGGCGTTCAGCACTGATCAGGGATTCCTGGGCCACATCGCCCGCCCCGCGCAGCAGCGGAATGTTGGCGGAGAGAATCACGCTGGCCGACTGCGACTCGGAATTCGGATCGCCAACGCGGCGGCGCAGCTGCTCGGTCGCGTTGACCAGCGCACGGATCGACACGTCGCCACCGGAGGTGAGGCGCTGGGTGATGCGAAACTCGTTGATCAACTGGGCGGCGATTTCGTAGTCGCCATCTTCAGGATTGCCGTCGAACGAGGCCGTCACCTCGTCGAAAAACCGCGGACCAAACTGGTGTCGCTGGATGAGCAACCGCAGTGCGGCCAGGAGCAACTCTTCCTTGGCCGTCTTGTACTCGCGTGAGTGCTCAACCGCATACTTGAGAGTCTCCTGGAGAGTGAATCGCTCGACGTCGGCGCCCGCATCGCTGTATCGCTTGAGGAGCGCATCGACCTCGCCCTGCACATCGGCTCGCTGGACGGTCAGCTCCGCGGCGGCCGGGTTGCGCGTCGGCGGAAACGGCCGGGTGTTGTCAGAATCGTGACGAATCTGATCGGCCTCGGCGCGGACAGCGTCCAGATACTCGAACGTCGGAGCCACTGAGTTGCCGGCCAGCGCCTCCGTGCGGTCCGCGATGAGCTTTGAGGCCTTACGATCGATCTCCGTCAATCCCTGGTGGCAACCCCCGAGCACCGACAGCAGAGCCGCACCGATGCACAATGGCAGCACGAAGAAAACAACCGGAATTCGGCGCAAGGGAGACGACATTGCAGCGTAGTGTACACGCGGACGGCCCCAATGTTGCGGAATCGCCCCAATCGGGCGATGCCGCCTTTGATTGACCCTCACACTCAGGGCAATGCCCCATTTACGGAGGGCCGGACGTTCCGCTTGGACCGACGGTTAGTTGGCGTTCGCCGCCGCCTCCAGTGCCGCACCGCAGTCAGGGTCGTATCCCACATCACGCATCAGATCGGCGATGCGATCGCAGCATGGTTGGACCAGTTCAAGCGGCAGATGATTGCGCCAGTCTCCCGCCACCCCCTTGCGATAAAAGCTGGCCTGATCTTCCTCGCCACGCTCGCGCCCGCCCGAGAGCCGCTTGAACGACCCGGCCGTCCGGCAGCGAGCGATGGTCTCGGGGTTCGTCTCCACCTCCAGGAACTGCAGCAATTGCAGCAACCAGTCTCCTTCATTCTCGAGCAGATCACGGTAGCGCAGTTCAAAATAGCGATTCGGCCCTAGTCCCGGACCATCACGCCGCGCCGAGCCAACCTGGAGCGGCCAGACCTCGTTCATGTAGTGGTGGATGAACTGTTCGAAGGTGCGGCCGGATGTCTGGCCGTCATGAAACCAGCCGCTCACCGCGACATCACGCGGGTCGCGCATGATGTGGATGAACTTACCTTGCGGGTAGAGCATGCTGAGCAGCGGGATCGCGATCGTGTGCTGCGGCGTCTTGTCGGCGACATAGCGCAGGGGCGTGACGTCACGGCCGGCTTGCCGGGCGTGCTCGACATATTTGGCGAACTGGGTGTCGATCATCAGTCGGGCCATGACCAGCGCATCGTTGGAATCAACGTGCGTGACGGGCGGCTGGCCCTGCTGCTGGTGCTTGTTGAACGCCTCGAGCGCCTGGAAGAAGTGCGGCAGCAAGCGCCAGGCGAATGACCCCTCCCCCTGCACCACGATCTGCGGATGGCCATTGAGCATGTTGCGAAGCCAGGTTGTGCCCGACTTGCCGCAGCCGATGATGAAGAGCTTGTTCAGGTGCTCGATCCGGCCCGTGCGCTCCCGCCACTGGGCCAGCAGATCATTGATATCGACCATACGGAGGATCCTCCTCTGACCGTCTGATCGGCGAAATCAGGTGCAGCGCTGCACGACTTCCTCGATCTTCACCATCTCCCCCTTGCCCAACGACCCGTCGCGCTTGACCACTTCGACGCAGCCCTGAGCCAGCGCCTTGTCGCCGATGGTGAGGCGAATCGGGATGCCGATGAGATCCGCATCCTTGAACTTCGGCCCCGGCCGCTCGTCGCGATCGTCCACCAGCACATCCAGCCCGGCCTCGGTCAGGTCGCGTTCGAGTCGATCCGTCACGTCGCGGGCTTCGCCTTCATACTTGATCGGCGTGATGATGACGTCAAACGGGGCAATGGCCGCCGGCCACTTGATGCCATTCTCGTCGTTGTTCATCTCGATGGCCGAGGCGATGATGCGACCGATTCCGATGCCGTAGCAACCCATAATGACGGATCGCTTCTGCTGCTTTTCATCCGAGACGGCAAAGCCCATGGCGTCGGAGTACTTCGCGCCGAGTTTGAAGACGTGACCGACTTCGATGCCCTTGCTGGCGCGGAGGGTGCCGCCGTCATTGAGCGGAGAAGGGTCGCCGTCCATCGCGTTGCGGATGTCAGCGACATGCACCTCGACGCCCTTGTCAAGGACGTCGCGCTTCCAGTTGAAGTGCTTGACGTGATGGTCACTCTCATCGGCGCCCGTGGCCCAGAAGCCGCCTTGCGCCGCATCAGGGTCGGCAAAGACCGTGCAATCATTCTTGCCCGCAGCACCGGCGGGTGAAACGTAGCCGATTGCGAATCCGGCCCCGCGGGCCGCGGCCTCGCTGCCTTCGGTCTGAAGCGTCAGCGCCCCACCGATCTGTTCCTTGAGCAGGTCGCGCACCTTGCCTTCGTTCACATCATGGTGGCCGCACACGATCGCCATGACCCAGCCGCTGCGATCGCCCGCCGACCACGGCCAGACGATCGTCTTGAGCATGCGACTCGGCTTGACCTTGAGGAACTCGGACACGCCTTCGATGCCCGGCAGGTTTGGCGTGTGCACTTTGCTCAGTTCACCGGTCGGCGCGCCGTCGAGGTCGTGCGCCCGCATACCGATGCCGGCCTTCTCGACATTTGCCGCGTAGTTGCCCTTATCGCTCTTGAGGATCGTGTCCTCGCCCACCGGCGAGTTGCACATGAACTCGTGGCTGGCGCTGCCGCCGATCGGGCCGCTCTCGGCTTCCACGATTGAGTAGTCCAATCCGCAACGATCGAAGATGTTGCAGTACGCCTGGTACATCTTGTCGTACGTCTCGTTCAGCCCGCCCGGCCCGTCCACATCAACGTGGAACGAGTACGCATCCTTCATAAGAAACTCGCGGCTGCGCAGCACGCCGAAGCGCGGCCGAAATTCATCGCGATACTTCGTCTGGATCTGATAGAGATTAAGCGGCAGTTGCCGGTAGGACGTCACCGAGGCCATCATCAGTTCGGTGATGACTTCCTCGTGCGTGGGTCCGAGGGCGGTAGCTCGCCCGTGCCGATCGGTCAGCTTAAAAAGGTTGTCGCCGTAGTCGATGTCGCGCTTCGTGTCGGCGTAGAACTCCATGGGGATGAGCGCCGGCATGAGCAGTTCGCTCGCGCCGGCGGCGTTCATCTCCTCGCGCACGATCGCCATGACGCGCTGGAGCACCCGAAAGCCCAGCGGGAGGTAGTCATACAGCCCGGCGCCGACCTGGCGGATCAGCCCCGCGCGAAGCATCAACTGGTGTGACGGAACCACGGCATCGGCCGGAACCTGACGCGATGTCGGAATAAGCGTTTGCGACCATTTCATAGGCCACGATCGTAGGTTTCCCGGTTGGCCGCGACCCACCGGCAGGCGTCACGCTGCATCCCGCCTGGGTCAATGCCGGCACCCTCGCAGAAATGTAGTCGGAAGCCTTCCGGATTCTCGAACCACCCCGCTCCGGCGGACGACCTTACAGTGAGGCCGCTCCTATGAATCGCTCTCCCGACCACATCTTCGACGAATGGCTCGTTCTGCGAGCCCAGGATGGGGAGATCGCAGCCATGAACGAACTGGTCAGGCGATGGAATCGCCGCCTCCGCGCCCACGCCCTTTGCCTGCTGCGCGATGATGCCGCGGCCGCCGACGCCACGCAGGACGCCTGGCATGACATCATCCGCAGCATCCGCAAACTGGCGGACCCCGCCGCGTACCGCGTCTGGATGTACCGCATCCTGTCGCGCAAGTGCGCCGACCACATCAGGCGAACGCAGCGCGAGCGCCAGCGCACCGGCACCCCCTCGAAGCAGGCCGGGGGCGCACCGGAAACCCCCGACCCGCGCCCGACACCGTTGCACGACGCCCAGCAGATCGAAGAGCTCGGCCACCTCAGCCGGGCCCTGACCCAACTGCCCGCCGATCTGCGCGCCATCGTTTCACTTCGCTATCGCGAAAACTTTCCGCTCGCCGCGATCGCGATCGTCATGGATTGCCCGAGCGGAACCGTCAAATCACGGCTCCACGAAGCGCGGCGACAACTGCTGGCGCTCCTGGAGCCGACACCAGGAAAGGACTGAACCATGTCACTGCAAGGCAAAGAATTCGACCGAATCTTCGAGGCCGAAGTGGGCCCCATCGAAGAAGAGAATCTGCTCCAGATGACCGCCCAGTTGTTTCGCGGCCGGGCCCTGCACATCACGATCATCGTGATGGCTGTCACCTTCGCGTTCCTCGGCCTGATGATCTACTCGGGTTACCGCTTCTTCGGCGCCGCTGAGGTCAAGGACCTCATTCTCTGGGCCGTGGTGTTCCTGTACGCCAGCCTGTGCGTGGCCATGCTCAAACTCTGGACCTGGATGGACATGCAGAAGAACACGGTCACGCGCGAGATCAAGCGCCTCGAACTTCAGATCGCCCGGATGCGATCCGAGCGTTCCGGCACAGAAAACTAGCACTTAGACGTGGACGGTTTCGCAAGTCGGGTTTCATCCACTACCATTGGCCCCGACCGACTCGCTCGCAGTCGGATGGAGTTGCACAACGATGCTTGCCGCGTGGGGTTGGATCGCGCTGGGACTCGTGCTCACCTTTGGGGGTGCGGAGGCGTTCGTTCGCGCTGCGGCATCCATCGCGGCCCGCCTCGGCGTCTCCCCGCTGGTCATCGGCCTGACGGTTGTCGCGTGGGGCACGAGCGCACCGGAACTGGTCGTCTCGACGATTGCCGCGCTCAACAACCAGGGCGGCATCGCGCTGGGCAACGTCGTCGGCTCCAACATCTTCAACATCGCCGCCATCGTCGGACTGGCCGCACTCGTGTACCCCATCCGGGTGCATGTGCAGCTCATCCGCATCGACATTCCGATCATGATCGGCCTGTCCGTTCTGCTCGTCTGGCTCCTGAGCGATGCTGAACTCTCGCGGCTCAATGCGGGCATCTTCTTCGTTGGGATGATCGCCTACACGGCGTTCTCCTTCCGCACCGCAGGGGTCTCCCCATCGGCCGAAGTCGAAAAGGAGTTCGAACGGGGCAATCCGCCGCCGCACCGACACCTCGGCCTGGATGTCGTGCTGTTTCTCGGCGGTCTGGGAGCGCTGATCCTGGGATCGAGAGCGCTGGTCACCGGCGCCGTATCCGTCGCTCGCGCCATCCATGTAAGTGAAACCGTCATCGGCCTGACCATCGTCGCGGCCGGCACGAGTCTGCCCGAACTCGCTACGTCAGTGGTCGCCGCATTTCGCAAGCAACCTGACATCGCCATCGGCAATATCGTCGGCTCGAACATCTTCAACATTCTCGGCATCCTCGGAATCGCCGGACTCGTTAAGCCGATGGACGCGCCAGATCTTTCGAACATTGACCTCGGCGCAATGCTCATTTTTGCAATGCTGCTGCTCCCGCTGGCACGCACCGGTTTTGCCATCAAGCGATGGGAAGGCGCCGTCCTGCTTGCAGGCTATGGCGCTTACCTCTGGCTCATGTGGCCTGCCGGCTCGGCGCAGTAGCCCAGCCCGGCGCCTCCCGCACGCTACGGCCAGTTGAATTTGGACGCGTCGCCGTAGACGACGAAGAGCAGTCCAGTCGACGTCACCCCATGCACCGCACCGGAAGCAAGGTTTGCATCGTCGATACGGGCATCGATATCCACAAGCAGCTCCGGATGCTCCACGCCCCACACGCCGATGCCCGCGACATTCTGCGTCGCCCAGACGTGAAACCCGTAGTTCCCGCCGATGGCCGGCGTACGGGTGGTGGCGCCCGGTTCGAGATACGGATCGAGCCCGATCCGAAATTCTTCGTTCGTCAGAGGCAGGTCGCCATTGACCTCCAGCGCGAACATTCCCGTTGCCCGCTCGAAACTCCGCAGATCCGTCGCCACGGCCGACACCACCGCTGTTCCGCTCGCGTTGGCGTAGGTCGGAATGAGAATGGCGGCAAGGATCGCCAGAATGAGAACCACGATCATGAGTTCGACGAGCGTAAAGCCTCGTCCGATACGCCCATGTGGCATCAGGCCGCTCCCTTCTCACCCCGACAGGAGGCCTTAGGATCGTCGGCTGCAGCGGTCCGGCGATTGACCTCGCCGCTCACAAATCTCGCGCGGAATAGTGGAATCTTGCGGATCGGTCCGATTCGCTAGTTCGTGCCCGCCAGGCGGCGGACCGTCATATCGAATGACCGGCCGTTTGGCCCGAGCATGGCGCGGTGAATGGCGTAGACCACCGCCGCGTACGCGGCCGTGGCGATAATCGATCCGACAACCAGCGCGATGCGGGCGCTGGAAATGTCGTCCGCGAGGGCGTCGGTCATCCCGACCTCCGGATAGACGATGCTGAGAATCGCCGAGGCGGGGGAAAGTGATGAGAACACCGGCCCGATAACACTGACGTTCTTGCCCGCCTGCATCGTGCAAAGGCTCAGCATGCCTACCACGGCGACGATGACGCCGACGGCCGCGATCACCGAACCAATCGTTCCGCGGCTCTTAAGACTCCAGCTCAACCCAACCATGACGCAAAACGCGATGAATGGCACAAGGGTAAAGGGCAGCAGCAGTGCTCCTTCGGGGAGAATGAACGGCACGCTGCGCGACATCGTGTTGGCCGTCACGCTCAGCGTCACGCCGCCCGTCGCGCCCAGGCCGTTCACGAGCACGTAGATCGCAAAGATGAGCAGGGTGCCGATGGGCACAGCCATCATGGGGATCATGAAACTCACGATCCCCCGCAACTTGCCGCTCACGTAGTACGCGGGCGTGATGGGTGTGGTGAGCAGAATGTCCAGCGTGCCGTCCTCGCGTTCGCGGCTGATCGCGGTCGCGGAAACGTTGATTGCCGTCAAGGTGATGATGGCAACTTCCGTCGAGATAATCGTGAGCGCCGCCTGGCGCAGCGAGGCGAGGCCGATGCTGCCGAAGTGGTAAAAGCAGATAGCGCCGATGGCGATGATCAGCCCGAGCGCAATGAAGCCGTAGCGTGCGATGATCGTGCCGACTGTGTTGCGCTTGCCCGACGCCTCGCGCCAGGCGATGGGATTCTGCCAGACATCGCGAACGCCCGCGATGCGGGCGCGTCGCGAGCCGAATCGCAGGAGCCGCTTCACCCACGTCGTACCTCCCTGCCGCGCGCCAATCACGCGCAGGAAAACCGTGGACCAGCCGATGAGCGCCAGACTGACCAGACCGCACAACCAGCAGTAGGTCGCCACCGGCGCTCCGAACCACGCGCGGTACAGCCACGAATGACCAATCAGGTCCGCCGCGGCAAAGGGGTGGTAGTTCTCACTGTCCAGCAGCACCTGCTGGGCCAGGAAGGGGTTGAGCGGCGTGACCCATGTCGTTTCGCCTGCACCGCGAAACGACAGGTCGAGCGACCACGTCACGCCGACGTAGATCACAACCGTGATGTAGAACAGGAATACGGCGCGCCGGCCCGCCTGCCGACTCACGCTCAGAGCTATCGCGATCGAACCGACCAGAATCGCCGCGGCGGCGCCGATCGCATACGAAAGGAAGATCGACTTGCCCGGCACCCCGCCGAAGTACTGCGTGACCGCGAACAGCGGCAGGCTGCTCACGAGCATGGCGAGAATAAAGAACAACCGGCCGAACAGATTGCCCAGCACGATCTGAAGCGAGTTGAGCGGCGTCGTCAGCAGAATGTCCCAGGTGCGCGGATTGGCCTCCTGCGCGATTGCCCCGGCCATGAACACGGGCGCCAGCAGGCAGATCATTCCCAGTTGCAGATAGGCGACAAACTGGAAAGCCGTCGCTCCCGCCGAAGCCATCTCCCTCAGCGACACGCCCTGCTGACCGAGCAGAGCCGCAAGCAGTGTGATAGTGATCGCCGCGAGATAACCTGAACGGATGAACAGATGGCGCGTGCGCTTCGAGCCGTTCGAGACCAGGCGGACTCCAATCGGATTGGTGATGACGAGTCGTAGAAGCCAGTTGAGTACGGCGGGCATGCGGTCAAGTGTAGCCGGAACGGCGAAAGCTGATCCCGAGAGCATGCGTCAAAAAAACCGGCACCCAGACCGCATGTGCCTGGGTACCGGTCGGTTTGCCTGACCGTTGTTTCGACGGTTATCGATCAACGGCGATCACGGAATCCGCGCCACATTGCTCGTATTGCACGTGCCAGACTCAACAAGCTGCAGGTAGTGACCACATGCAGCGGTACCGGCCCGACCGTTAACCGAGCCTGAACCGCCGCCGGTCCCGATGATGTTCACGAGGCGCACACTGCCGGAAATGCCCAGCGATGTTCCCTGGCACACGCCACTGGGTATGGTCGTCTGGCCCTGGTTGTTGCCGAACACAATGCCCTGCTGGCGATTGGGCGTGGCGCCATCCCATCGGACCGTGACCGTGCCCGGGCACTGACCGCTCACCGAACAGAGGTAGCCGCCTTCCAGTTCGGGAATCTGGTATCCACGCCAGGTCGAGTTCAGACCATCGCAGACCCAGACCATGCCATTGCCCCACCCGAAACTGAAATGCGAGTCAAATGACGATCCAGCGCCGTTGAGCACGGTGTTGCCGACGCGAGTACCCGAGCCATCCCATGCGGAGAGATTGCCGTTGGAGTAGGTGAGGTAATAGCCTCCCGCGCAAATGACACCTCGGTTATTGGGATACGAGCCTTCACTGAACATCGAGCCGTAACCGGAGAGCGATACGGTGCCCGCGCTGTTGCCTGACAGGTCCCAGCGCGAGATCGTACCGTTGCTGTGCGCCACGTATTCGTCTCCGGTCGAGTTGAAGACGACGTTTGACTGTGCGTCGGGTATGCCACCCGAGAGCGTCACATGTGTTGTGAACACACCGGGGCTCGTCATTCGCACGATGTCGCTGCTGCTGTAGCCGCGGCCATACACCTGAGAGCCGTTGCCACCGACAGTGAAGATGGCGCGGAAGTCGATGCCGGGCTCATAGGAAGCCACCCAGCTGCCGCCGCCATCAAACTCAGCCAGGCGAATGCCTCCGGGACTCCCTCCGCCACAGGTCCAGTAGTGATTGCCGTCATATGTGATCCCCATTGGATGCTGAAGCAACTGGCCCGGGCTCCCGTCAAACGACGTCGTCTGGTTGTACGACGGCTGGAAGATCCCCTGACCAAACGCGCTCGATGCGGCAAGCGCCGCCAGTGAAACAAACACCTGTCCACGATTCATCTCAGCCTTCCTCTCTCCGGACCAGCCGGAAATCCACGATTTGCGTCGACGTCAGCCACGACGCCTTTATTCTCGTACTCTAACCGAAAGCCACCCCGCAACGCAAGGGGTTCTCGCCAAAACTTCAAGAAAAACGCCGCAATTCCCCAACACACGCTGGGACTACCCGTGCTCTCACGCACCCGACCGGGGCAGCGCCTCACTCGGTCATTCGCGATATGACATCGCTCAGCGGGTCGATGGAAAGACCTCGGCCAACTTCGCCAGACGCTCGTTCGTTGCCGTCACGTGCTGACGAATGGCATTGAGGTCCATCGCGTCGATCGGGAAACGATTCTGTCGCCGGTAATACTCGACCGGGTCTGCTCCGGTTGGTTTGATGTTGACGCGGTACTTCCAGCCGTCAAACACTTCATACACCGGAAAGAGCCCGCTGCTCACTGCGAGGCGCACGAGCTCGATCGATTCGGCGGGCTCCGATTTCCATCCCGTCGGACAGGGTGAGTGAATCAGGAAGAAGCGAAAACCCTTCAAGTGCAGTCCAGTATCGAGTTTGCGCATGAAATCTTCCGGGTGCGCGACGGAGAGAGTGGCGGCGTATGGAATGCGATGCGCCGCCATGATGGCCATGATGTCTTTCTTGCCTTCGATCTTGCCTGACGGCGTCGTCGTCGTCTTGGCGCCAACCGGCGTGGCCGAACTGCGCTGGCCGCCTGTGTTGCCGTAGATCTCATTGTCGTAACAGATGTAGATGATGTTCTCGTTGCGCTCGGCGGCGGCGCTGAGCGTGGCCATGCCGATGTCATAGGTGCCGCCGTCACCAGCCCAGCAAATGACGTGATGCGACTCCTTGTTCAGATCGCGCACGGCGGCCACGCCGGAGGCAAACGCCGGGCTGGCCGCGAAGGTTGAAGCCAGCACCGGCACGCTGTAGCCCGTCGTGGGGTATCCACCTGCCGTCACGATCCCGCAGCACGCGGGGATGACCAGTTCACACGTCTGGCCGGCTTTCGCCAGCGCCCGGCTGAGAAAGTTGAGCCCCACACTCATGCCGCACCCGCCGCAGTTGGTGTTGCCCGGTCGGATGAGACACTCTTCACAGCAGGCGATCGGGGATTTCTCAAGTTCGATCGAGGTGGTCATTTGTCGATCCCCTTCCATACCGGCTTGCCGGCGCTGCGCCGCGCGAGAAGATCGTCGATTACTTCGTTGAGCATCGCCGGCGTGACGTCGCCGCCACAGACCCCCGTGAGGTAATTCTGCACCATCGCCCCGTCGCGCGGGCCCTGCAGCGCCGCTCGCAGATCGTGCCACCACACACCACCCGATCCTGCGGCGTAGTCACGGTCAAGCACACCAAACTTCCTGGCGTGCGGGCAGGCGTCGAGCAGCCTGTCTCCCGGGAAGGGTCGGAACATCTTCATCTTGACCATGCCGAGTTTCTCGCCAGCGGCTCGCCGCTCGCGCACCACCTCGCGCGCCGTCGAGGCGATCGTCCCCGAAGTGACGAGCACCGTTTCGGCATCCTCTGTCTCGAACGGACTCAGCGCCCCCCCGGGATCGCGCCCAAAGATCTGCCTGAACGTGGCGCGATGCTCTTCGTACGCCGCGGGCACGCGCTCCATCGCTTCATCCACCTCGATTCGCTGCGACATCGTCTCGCGTGGCCAAGTCAGGCCCCCAACCGTCGTGGGACGATTGAGATTCAGCTCGTGTGGCAGCAAAAGCGGCGGCAGATACCGATCAACCAGATCCTGCTCGGGCAGTTCCGTCTCCATCTGAGTGTGCGACAGTATGAACGCATCCATAATGACCATCACGGGCAAGAGAATGCGCCGATCTTCGGCGAGGCGAAAAGCCAGCAGCGTTGAATCAAGCACTTCCTGATTCGTCTCGCAATACAACTGAATCCAAGGGAAGTCGCGCAGGTAGAGCGTGTCACCCTGGTCGGCCCAGATGTTCCACGGCGGTCCGAGCGTGCGATTCACCGCAGTGAGCACGATTGGCAGTCGATAGAACCCCGCGACCATGATGTTCTCAGTCATGTACGCCAGACCGTTGGACGAACTGGCGGTAAACGCTCGCGCCCCGGCCATCGAGGCGCCGATGGAAACGCCCATCGCGCTGTGTTCGCTTTCAACGGCGATGACTCGGCCTTTGCTGAATGGAAACCTGGCGACAAATTCAACGATCTCGGTCTGCGGTGTGATGGGGTAGATGCCGCACGCCGCGCCCCGTGCGCCGCGATTCGCTTCGCCGGCGACGCTCAAGGCATACCCGGCTGCGTGATTGCCCGTGACGAGTTCCAGGGTCATGAATCACTCCTTGCACAGCGGTTCATCCCGCTTCAAAGTCGCGTCATGAAGACGACGTTTCTCGGACATTCGGCGGCGCACACGCCGCATCCCTTGCAGTACTCGTAGTCGAAGATGAACTCATGGCCGACGCGCTTGAGCACGCCCTCCGGGCAGTATGTCACGCACCGGTCGCACTCGTTGCACACGCCGCAACTCAGGCAGCGTTCCGCCTCGCTCGGGTCTGCGATCCCTGCGTGAACCTCTCCATAGTCCAAACGTCTTTCTTCGGCGGGCCGCGACATCCCGTGATGCGATGGCGCGGATTCGAATAGATGCATCTTCAACGAGCCGGCACGAATCACTTCGTCCGCCGTCGGCACCAGCCCCGGCAGCTCTTCGCCCGCGAAGACGTAGTGAATGCTGAGCGCCGCGCGCCGACCGCTCCCGATCGCTCCCGCCACCGTGCCGTCGTTGGACGCGAGATCACCGATGGCGTAGACCGGCGTCTCGAGCAGGCCCAGCACATCGGCCCCGTCGCGCACTTCGCTTCCCTCTGGAAAGACCGAAAGATCCGCCGATTGGCCCAGCGCGAGCAGCACGCGATCGCATTCAATGGGGAAATCCGACCCCTCGATCTCCACCGGCCGCCGCCGACCTGAGTCATCCGGCTCACCGAGTTGCATCCGCCGGCAGATCATCGTCAGCCGCGCGTCTCCATTGCCCGGCTCGATGCGAATCGGCAGGGTCAGGTATTCACAGTCGATTCCCTCTTCGATCGCCTCCTCGATCTCTTCGGCGATCGCGGGCATCTCCTCACGCGTACGCCGATAGACGATGCGCACGCTCCTTGCCCCAAGGCGCAGGGCGGAGCGCGCGGCATCGAATGCGGTGTTGCCGCCTCCGACGACTACGACATCTTCACCATCCACGCGAACGACCTCGCGGTTGGCGCGATCGAGAAAGTCGATGCCCTGCATGATCGACTCCCCATCGCCTCCACCGCCCAGATCGAGACTGCGCAGCTCCTGCAACCCCGTGGCGACGAGCACCGCATCGAACTCGAGTGTGAGTCGATAGAGATCGCGCCGCTCGATGCGCGTGTCCAGTCGCACCTCCACACCCAGATCGAGAATTCGATCAATCTCCCGATCGAGCACCTCGCGCGGCAAGCGATAGGGCGGAATGCCGGTTCGCAGCAGGCCACCAAGACTCGATCCACCCTCGATCACCGTGACCCGGTATCCAAGCCGAGCGAGGTGATAGCTGGCTGCGAGCCCCGCCGGGCCTGAGCCGATGATCGCGATGCGCTGCTCACGCTTTGCGAGAGGCTTCACATCTACGCGGCCGTGATCACCCGCGTAGCGCTCCAGATCGCGCACATTCACCGCTTCGTCGAGACTGAGCCGGTTGCACGAATCCATGCACGGCGCCGGACACACACGTCCGCATACCGAAGGAAACGGCGACGTGCGCAGAAGCGTCTCAAGCGCCAAATCTGTTTCCTTGCGAGCCAGCGCCTGCAGAAAGCCCTGCACATCATTGCCCGCCGGACACACGTGATTGCAAGGTGGCGTCCACTCCCTGCGGTGCGGCTGCTCGGTCGCCCATTGTCCGGTCCGGATCACGGGCCGCTCCGCGCCCCCGCCATCGACGATGCCGGGCACACGATGCGTCGGCGTCACCGGGTGAGTCACCTTCGCGCCGTGGCGATCGACATCATCAACGATGATCACGCGTTCGTACGCCTCCGATGCTGCATCGAAGTTCTTCCCGCGGAATCCCAGATGTTCGAGCGCCTCACGCACACTCTCGGGCTCAAACTCGAGAACACGCGCCACCGCTCCGGCCAGCGCCGTATTCACGATCGGTACGCTGCGCGTGCCAAGCTCGTTGCTTCGCGCGATGGAGGTGGCGTCAACAGTGGCGACACGGAAGCCGGGGAATTGCTCGGCAAACTCATACGGTAATCGCGGATCGTTGATCAGAATCCAGCCATTGGGCTTGAGTCCGCCTGTAATCGCCGGGCCGACAAGCGTGGCGTCGAGCACGATCACGTGGTCCGGTTCGTAGATGAGATTTCGATTCGTAATCGGCTGCTCATCAAAGCGGCAGAACGCCTGCAGCGGCGCCCCGGATCGCTCGGCGGCATAGAGGCCGAACGCCTGCACCGAGAACCCGTGAAGGTAGCGCGTCGTCGCGATGATCTTGGCGAGCGTTACCCCGCCCTGACCGCCCCGGCCGTGGATTCGAATCTCAATCATCGGGTACCTCCCGGGCGTTTCATGTCAGAAACACGAACCCGAGATCACAGCGGCCGATGAAGATCTCCCCACAGATGTCGCGGCCCGCCGATCCGGGCGATCAGTCCCTGACCTTTCTGATTATCGAGCCCCAGGCATCGAAGGCATACAAGGCGAAATTCCCGAAAGCACAGCGACCGGCGCCGGGGATTCCCGCTGCCGGTCGCCGATGGTTGTCAGTCAATCAGTCAGTCATTCAGGTTCAGCCGAGTGCCGGGCCGAGGCCAAACGCCGGGCGCGCCGCCGAGATCTGCCCGCCGTGGTATCCCTCGTGCCAGGCGGCGAAGAACGCCACATCTCGCATCGTGGGGGCGTACTTCTGCCACTTCTCTGGGGTCGGCGCGTTCAACTGCTCCTCGCTCATCCCCTCGAACCACTTGATTACCGCTTCGCGCCGTTCATTGAACGCCTTCTTCACCTCGGCAAAGGGTGGGTACTTGGAAGCATCGCTCGTCGGAGTGTCGCCGAACATCTTGTGGAACGCCTCCGGCAACGCGAAGGGTTTGCCGCCAAACTCCTTGAGGAAGAAGTCGTCCGTGCACGCCAGGTGGCCGACCACGTACATGACATGGTTTCGGCCCGAACCCGGCTGAGCGCACAGCTTGCCCTCGGGAATGTCCTTGATCAGCAGTTCAGTCGCGCCGCGAGCGAAACGCAGTTGATGCAGATGGCCGGCCGCAGTCGGCGCCGTGGGCGTGGACATGGTGTTCTCCCGTGTTGGTGAGGAGCGGATCATCTCGCCAGAGCGAGCGACCCGCGGAGGGGTGTTGATTCAAAGGCCGGAGCGGGATTCGAACCCGCGAATAACGAATTTGCAATCCGTCCCCTTGGACCACTTGGGTATCCGGCCGGTCGATTTCAAGGGTAGACGGCACAGGCGAAAATGACAACGTTCCGATTTCGTCGCGGCTCAACACACCGGCGCCCGGACCGGCCGCATTCGCGACACATTCATCCCGCTCGTGCCACCACAAAAGCACAGCCCTCCTCGGCCTCAAGCCGTTGCGTCGCCAGTTCGATTGCCGTTTCGGATTGATCGCACGCGATCCAACCGCGTCCCAACCGCTGCGCCGCGACCGCCGTCGTCCCGCTACCGCAGCACGGGTCCATGACCACTCCAGCCGGGGGGCACAACGACTCGATGAGCACCTTGAGCAGGCGCAGCGGCTTCTGCGTCGGATAGCCGCAACGCTGCGCATCGGTCGCGGCCAGTGCGGGAATGTCGAGAACCGATTCGAGCGGCTTTCCGCCTTTCAGGTCGTAGCGCTTGCCGTAGCTCATCATGTAGCGGCCGCGCTCATCTTCGTGGCAGTACTTGCGCTGCTGGGCGGCGGTCAGTTCGCCACGTTGCTTCTTGAAGTAGTGTTGGCCCGTCCGGCCGTAGACCAGGATGCAATCGTGCTTGCGCAGGAAGTGTCGCGAAGCCGTGGCATTGCCCAGGCCGTATTTCCAGATGAGTTCGTTGATAAACCGTTCTGAGCCGAAGTGCTCATCGAGCAGGCAACGCACATGAGCCGAAGCACGATGATCGACGTGCATCGCAATCGAGCCGGTCGCCCGCAGCGCCGGGCGAGCCAGCGCGATCAGATCATCGAGGAAGTTGAGATAGTCCGCTTCGGTCCATCGGTCTGAATAGGCCGGTTGCGGTGTCGCACTGTTGCGTTTCCCGTTAGACTGCTTCACGTAGTGATCGCGTTCGGTTCGAAACGGCGGATCGACATAGATGAAATCCACCGAATCCTCCGGTACGGTCCCCAGCACCGCGCGGAAATCGCCATGCACCAGCCGGTTGCCATCCGCTTCACCAATCATCCGCGCGACCTGGCATCGCACCGCGGGGACCGGCTCAGGGCGCCGCCGAACTCCCGCGGCGTCAAACTTCCCGGGCCAGAGCAGTTGCACGCCGCCCGCCGGAGATCCCGCGGGAGCCGCTGCTTCCACGGCTATGGGAGCAGATCGGGATGGGGTGAGGGCCGGTTGGGAAGCGGGCATGGGCAATCATAAGCAAAGCATCCGTCTTGACGGCACGGCGCGACGCGCCGATACTTGCCTTCCCCCGCCGCAGCCCAAAGCGGCGAGCGGGCTTGTAGCTCAGTTGGTTAGAGCGCACCGCTGATAACGGTGAGGTCGGAGGTTCGAGTCCTCCCAGGCCCATTGCGGATTCGGCTGCAACTGCAGCCGCTCAGGCGGCTTAGTGGAAATGCCCACAGACCCCTGCGGCATCGGTGCCCGCGAGTCAGGTTTGCCAGACGACTCGACAACAGACAGACGTGGGCCGCCGTTAATGCCCAAGTCTGAGCCTGATGCGCGGATCGAGTCACTTCTCGTCGCAGCGCAGGATCACCCGTAGGCTGCCGCTCACCGGAACATCTGCCATTCCTCGTGTATCGGCGTGCTGACCGGATGATCAACGATCCCCCTGGAGCGCCAGCCCAGAGCGGGTTGCCTTACCGACCCGCATCAGGCGGCGCGGCCTGCCGCCCGGAGGCGAATCGCGGATCGCCCTGCCCGTAGTCTTGTGGATCGGCCACGTCAGGATTCAGCCACTCGATTACGGCGGCCCATCCCTCACTCTCGGGGTCGCCGCGGAAGTACCCGCCGACCACCGCGATCACGTGAAACCCCTGCTTGAGCTGGAACGACAGCGTCGGATCGTTAAGCCGCCCCGCCACGACTTCCACGACGTAGTCGGCCGCCGACATCCGATCAGCGTAACGGTGATAGCCACGCAGGCGCGAACCGGCGAGTATTCGGCGGAGGCCGATCTGGCGCGCGAGATCAAATCGGCCCTTCTTGTAGAGCCGCTTGCCGACACCCTGACCCTGCACGCCCGGTCGCACCATCACGTCCGCGGCAAAGAGGGTGGCGCCATAGACGGGGTCGTGGTTCGTAAACGTGCCACCATTTGTGAACTGCGACCAGTCCATATCGGGCTCGTATCGATCCCAATCGATGATGAGGCCAGAGCACATGCCGACGATGTGGCCCGTCGCCCGATCGACGGCGACAAACTGCCCCTGAGGAAAGGCCTCGAGGTGCTGGTGGAGTTGTTCGTCGCTCCACGGCGCGAGGTCGGGATAGATGAGCTGAGCAAGGTCGCGGATGCCGGGAAAATCCTCAGCGCGAGTGTTCCGAACGACGACGCCCCGCTGCGTCGAGCCGCGCGCCTTTGTCGGCGTCAACTGGACCAGGGAAGTCTCGGCGACGAGTTCGGCGCTGTTTCGGCTGTCGCGCAACGGCAAGACCGTGCCCCGCAAACGGCTTGACCGCAGCACCCTGAGATTCAACTCCCCGATGACCATCATCTCCTGATTGGGGATCCCTTCCGCGAGGATCCCATCGCGCGCGAACTCAAAATCGCTCGGCGTCAGGATCGCGGCCTGGCCATAGTTGAGAGAAACCGCAGGCACCATCGGCAGGGAGCCGACCGTCGCGGAATGAATCACGAACATCTGGTTCTCAATCGCCCGCGCGTGCGCACAGTACCGCACCCGGAGGAAGCCTTGTCGGTCGTCGGTGTAGCTGGGCACGAGGAGCACGACCGCATCCTGGCGCGCCGCCGCCCGGGCGATCTCTGGAAACTCCGCGTCATAGCAGATGGCGATGGCAAGGCGGCCGAATTCGGTCTCGAACAGCCGCAGCCCCTTGCCGGGGCTGACCTTCCACTCCTCTTTCTCGAAGCGCGTCATGTGGAGCTTGGCTTGGGAGCCGTGCGAACCGTCGGGCGCGAAGAGCTGGCACTCGTTGTAAAGCCGGTCGGGGTGATGGGGATCGCGGACCGGTATGGTGCCCGCCGACACATAGATGCCGCTCTCGCGAGCGAGCGTTCCCATCAGGTCGGTGAATTCGGCGGCTCGGTCGGCCAACACGCGAATCTGCTCGACCATCGGGCGGTTCACGTCGTCGAGCGTCAGAAGCTGGATCGTGAAGTACTCAGGAAAGACCACGAGCCGACACTCATACCCCGCCGCCGTCCTGATGAGTCCGCGCACTTGATCGCGAAAATCAGAGAAGTCGTGAATGGGGCGGACGAAATATTGAAGAGTGGCAACGCGAAGTCGGTCCATCGAGATAGTATTATAGGACACAAAAGCCGAATAGGTTGGCCGCTGCCGAGAATTCAGGCGGACTTCGATAGCTCGTTTTTCTGTGGCGCTCGCGGGGCACGCGTGATGGCCCGCCGCATCGCTCCGAGCGGGCTGCGCTTTTTACTCGTGTTTCTCGCGCAGGGAGTGCAAGCATTGAATCAAGAACACAGCAACGGACTCGCGGTCCGAAAGTCAGAGCGAGCCGGCCATGGGGTTTTTGCGACGCGCCGATATGAACGCGACGAAATCGTACTTCACTTTCGCGGCCCGCTGGTGGACGAGCGGGATATCGAAAACTTCACCCACACCATACAAGTCGATCACGGCCTGTTTGTCGGATCCTCCGGCGAACTCGATGATTTCGTCAACCACTCCTGTGACCCGAACTGCGTCCTAGGGTCCACCCCGCCGCGCCTCTGGCTGGTGGCGGACCGCGTGATCGAGCCCGGCGAAGAGATCACGTTTGATTACGCAACGTGCATTCCCGTGGGACCCACGCTCCAGTTCTGCACTTGTGGATCGAGCCGCTGCCGCGGAAGGGTCGGAACCTACTGGGAGCTCGAAGACGCGACCCGTCGCCACTACGAACAGCGAGGCGCTGTTCCAAAATACGTGCTCGAATACACCGGAGTTTCAGAGGCACAGCGGCGATAAGGTCCGGCGACCGATCGAGGCGACGCAAGGCGCAGCGCGGAGGTGGGGCCGCGGGTGGGGCCAGCGCCCTCTCCGCATCAAAGGACTCATTCCCGCGCAGGCGACTCGGTGGCCCCGAGTGCTCAAGCGGCTCCCCGAACGTGACGCGCGATCTCGCCTTGGCGTTTAACGCACCTGTTCGATGCGCTCAAGGGCGTCAACAACGAGGTCGGCATACCGGCTCAGCGGGCAGTCTCGAGTGGTGCGAGGCGCACAGTAGTCTCCGGCCGTCGCGTTGTTGTGGCAGCTCTGACAGATCATCTCGCGCATCGCTTCTTCGTACGGCGCCATGGAGTCGGAGTGGATGCGATGAACGATCAGTCGCAGCCTCGGCAGATTCTGGAAGATCGTGCAGGTCGGCTCGCACGGGCGAGGTTGTTCGAGGTGCGGCCACTCACCCGGGGGTTCACGCTGGGTGCACTGGGGGCACACCGCCGCGCGGACCGATCGCTTCATGACTTCAAGGGTGGGAAGGTGTTGCATGGTGTGCTCCCTGGGCGGCAGAGGCCCGGCAGGCAACGGAATCAGGATTGAGATCGACGATTTCGGCGGCGCGACAGGCGGGCGTATTCGACCCATGACCACAGCGCAAAACCGCCAAGCAATCCAAAGCTCACGACATATCCCAGAATGGCATACTGCGTCGGATTCATGCGCTGCCTCCTGCCGGCACAAGGCGCGGCTCTTCGACTTCTTCTTCCATTGGCTCTGAAATCGCCCGGTGCAGGCGGTTGATCTTGAACGAGGTGAATGTCAGCCCGACCACGAGCATCGTCATCGGCACGAACCAGGCCAGCAGGGTCGTTCGCATGTCCGGCGACAACTGGATCGAACTCGGGTGAATGTCAGGCAGCAGTTTGACAGACAGATAAACCAGCGGCACATCCATGAACGCGATCACGCCATACACCGCACAAATCAGCGCCCGCCGCTGGCTCGACTCGATCGAAGGTCGGATCATCAGGTACACGACGTACAGCAGCCAGAGAATGAGGCTGAAGGTCAAGCGCGGGCTCCACGTCCACCAGTGACCCCACGCACTGCGACCCCAGATCATCCCGGTGAGCAGCACGATGCTGGCGAGCAGCACCGCCACTTTCGCCGCCGCAAGCGCGACGTCATCCCACCACGACCTGCGCTGGAGCAGGTACATGACACTGGCGACGAACACCACGAAGCAGACGACGAACGTGCTGATCGCAGTGGGCAGGTGAATGTAGAAGATCTTCTGCACATCACCCATGGTCTCTTCGCGCGGCGTCCAGAACGCCATCATCGCCGTAACCGCGACCAGCAGGCCGAAGGTCAGCAGCCAGTACAGTCGGAAGATCAGTTTGGAAGTTGCGGAATCCATTGCGGCATACTCCTCTTCACGCCTCGAGCACGATTTCGAACACGAGCCACGAAGCAGTCAGGAACATCACGTCAAAAGCAATGAGAATCGCCAGCCCGCTGCCGCCGATCGACACGTTGTGCTCGAACAGGTTGGCGAGCACACGGGTCGAAACGAGAACCACCGGCAGAGTCACCGGAAAGACGAGCATCGCCAGCAGCCCGCCCGCCAGACGCGTCGAACTCGTCAGCGCGGCAAAGAGCGTGCCGATTGCGGCATAGCCGATCATGCTGATCGCCATCACCAGGGCAAAACCGCCCGGCGCAACCGAAAGATCGAACTGGAAGAACATGATGCCCACGGGCGTCACCACCAGCGCCAGCGTAAACATGAGCACCAGATTCGCGATCAGCTTTGCGGCAAAGATCGAACCGCGATCGATCGGCGCGAGCAGCAGGCCGGCCAGAGCGTCGTCATAGCGCTCGACGGCCATGGTCTTCTCGAAGATCAACACGCCGCCGAAGAGATACGCCACCCAGAGGATCGCCGTAGCGCTCAGCCCGCTGGAACCCGACCCCGGCCCGAGCCCGAGGGCCAGCACGACAACGATGAGGATCGCGAGCACCACGACCAGGCCGATCGTCTGCCGACCGCGCGCTTCGATGCGCAGATCTTTGAGGGTGAGTAGCGCGATATGTCGGATAGCGCGGTTCATCGCTTGTCGATCTCCGCCAGAACGTCTTCAGCGCTCACTTCACTCGAGGGCACGTCGAGCATCAACCGACCCTTGCGCAGCACGATGACGCGCTCGGCCAGCCGCAGACTCTGCCGCACGTCATGATTCGCCAGAATCACCGCCATCCCCTGTTCGTTGAGTCGAGCCATGAGCTTCTCAACCGTGTCCGCCGAAGGCGCATCGAGGCCGGCGAAGGGTTCGTCGGCGAGAAGCAGGCGCGGCTCATGGAGAAGGGCCCGGGCGATGGATACCCGTTGAACCATGCCTCGACTGAATGTCTTGACAGGGTCGTGCGCTCGATCCACAAGGCCCACGAACTCGAGCAGGTCCATCGCCCGGACACCTGGTTCGGGCAGGTCATGCAGGCGGCCGAAGAAGATCAGGTTCTCCAGCGCCGAAAGATCCCGATAGAGCATGGACTGGTGGCCGATCAACCCGATGCCGGCGCGGATCATCGCGCCCTGCTTTCGCGCGCTGCGACCGAAAATCTCCAGTTCGCCGCGAGTCGGGGTGGTGAGCGTCGAAAGCAGCCGCAGCAGGGTGGTCTTTCCCGCACCGTTCGCGCCAAGCAGTGTCGCGTAACAGCCTGCCGGAAGATCGAAGGTGAGATCGCGCAGGATGGGCCGATCGTCAAGCACCTTGTGAACGCGTATCGCCCGCACCGCAGGCGACGAGCCAGCACTCTCCGCGCCTGTGGCCAGCCGCAGCGTGCGAGCGGCGCCTTGCGTCTCGTAGTCCTGGATGGTGAGTCGCCCGGTCATGATTTGGCTCCGCCGCTTCACATGCGCGGCGAGGATTCCTTCGAGGATCAGGTGGTTGCCTGCGCCGGTTTGGGCGACTTGAGGAAGATCGCGACAATTCCCGCCAGCAGCACCAAGCCGCCGCCGATGGCCGCATAGACCTTGATTTGAGAGTTCGCATCGCTGACTGCCGCAAGGTCGGTGGCGCCAGGCACGCCCGCGAACGACAGTCCCGCCACCTGCCCGGGCAGCAGCGAGTCAGCCTGGAACATGCGCACGTTGGTCGATCCCATGGCCTCCGACCCGGCATCCTTCATGCCACTGAGCGTGATTTCAGATCCGTCATCAGCGAAGAACGCGATAATGTGATCCGTCGACACCGGCGCAGAGAGAAGCAGGTCAGCCTTGGACTTCGTCGGTGGAAGGATGTAGGCGAAGCGGTACTGCGCCTTGCCGGGCATCATCGGCATCTGGACGCTCATCAACCCTGTCTCGTCAAGGGTGGTGCAGCACCAGCCGTGAAAGCCGGCAATCAACTGCACTTCCGTTGCTCCCTTGGGAAGTCTGAACTGAGCCGCATCGCGCTTCGCATCCTCCGAATCATCCACCGGGTCACCTAGCCAGGTGCGGTTGCCGGGATTCTCCGCCTGGATCATCTCGCTCACGAGCAGGCCGGCTTCGCTGCGCTCGATCTGCACGTGCCGCATGAGGATGTGCCACTCCGGCCGCTCGTCAGTCGTCTCGTAGACCGTCACTTCGATAGTGGCTTCGGCCGCCTTTGGCGAGAGGTTGCTCCCCGTTTCCTGGTAGAACACCCCGCCGTAGGCCACCTGCACGACCGGAGTAACCTCCATGGCGACGGGCAAGCCCTCAAGCACAACCACGCCGTGCTCATCGAGTTCGGCTTTTTGCGAATGCACGACCTGTCCTCGGTGGTACAGGAGGATCTCGACCGGCGCCACGCCGATCGCGGGGCCGTTGGGTGTGCCCTGCACGGCTCGGACCGCCACGCGACCGACCGCCGACGCCGCCATGCGTTCACGCAATTGCGATTCGTCGAGCGGAGCCGGCTGTCCGGGCGCGACACTCTCGGTGCCGGCGTCTGGATTCTCGCCGGGGGCGATCTGCGCCATCGCAACACTCGTCGAGCAGCAGGCGATCATCGTTGACACAAGAAGGAGACGTTTCATGAGCGAACCTTCCACAGGATTCCTGTCTGAGATTGCATTCGGGGGAGAGATCACGAAGGACACGATGCGGCCGCAGCCGGTCCGGTGCGGAGGTCGGCCTTGGAGGAATCAGCCGTGGTAAGCATGGCCGCGTGGACCGGCTCAAGTGCCGGCCGCCGCGGTCGCTGTGGCGATTGACTGCTGTCCTCACTGTCGCCTGGTCGCATCGACGAACCATTGGTGGCCGGGGTCGTCATGCCCTTCGTGAAACCCTCCACTCTTCTGGATCCACCGTTCACGGCGATTCCCGCCGCTCTTCCAATTCTCGGGAGCATACAAATGATCGAGCCGATCGCCAGCACAGTCGTACCGATCCAGATCCACATTGTCAGAGGATTGATGATTGCCTGGATCGCCGTGACCTTGCCGTTGGCTTCCCAGCCCGCGAGGATGAGATACAGGTCTTCGCGCCAGTTGGAGCGAATCGCGACCTGAGCCGACGGCTCATCGGGACGCTTGTCGTAGAATCGGCGTTCAGGAGAGACGTCGATCACCTTGCCGCCGGGCAGTGTCGCATCGATGGATGCGACCACCGCCGTGTAGTTTCCGCGCTGCTCTTCCTTCAGGCCATTGAACGTCAGCGTGTAGCGCCCCACTTCGAAAGACGCGCCCGGACCGACCTGATGCGTTGTCTTCTCAGGAAAAAGGCTCGAGCCCGCGAATCCGACGATCAACAGCGCCATGCCCAGATGCACGACGAACCCGCCCCAGCGGCGGTGGTTCGCATCCAGCAGCCGCCAAGCGACGGGCAGCACGCCCGCGCCCGTGTGCGAGCGTTCCATACGAACCAGATGGAGGAAGTTCGCCAGAATAGCGATGAAGGTCACGGATGCAAAGAGGGTCACGATCAACGCCCAGATATTGTGCAGGCCGAAGATCGCGGCAATCGCCGTCAGTGCGGCGCCTCCGATGCCCGGTCCTATCAGACTGCGGCCAAGGCGCTTGCCCGCCTGCTGACCGTACACCAGCGCCGGCGCCGTCGCCATCAGTCCGACCAGCAGCAGCCCGATCGGCGCGACGGTGCGGTTGTAGAAGGACGCACCGACCGTCACTTCGTCCCCGAATGTGCGGCTGATCACGGGGTACATCGTGCCGACCAGCGTGATGAGCATCATCAGCACCAGCAGGACGTTGGCAATCAGCACGACCCCTTCGCGCTCGAGCATGCTCGACAGTCGATGCTGCGGCTCAAGGCTCCGCCAACGCCAGGCGAAGACCGCCACGCTGACGACCGTCAGCGTAACAATGAAATAGAAGAAGAACGTGCCGACGAGCGATTCGCCGAAGCCGTGCACCGAAGACACGATGCCGCTGCGCGTGATGTACGTGCCGAAGATGCACAGGATGAACGTGGTGGCGAGCAGGCCGACATTCCATCGCTTGAAGACGCCTCGATGCTCCTGCATGATCATCGAGTGCAGCAGCGCGGTGGCAGTGAGCCACGGCAGCAGCGATGCGTTCTCAACCGGATCCCAGCCCCAGTAGCCGCCCCAGCCAAGTTCGATGTACGCCCACCAGGCGCCGATCATGATTCCCAGTCCCAACGTCAGCCAGGCAAAAAGCACCCAGCGCCGAATGTCCGTCAGCCACCTGTAGTCCGTGCGGCGTTCGGCCATAGCACCGATCATCGCAGCGAATGGCACGGCACAGGCTGCGTACCCGAGGAAGAGAGTCGGCGGATGAATAATCATCGCCAGATCCTGCAACTGTGGGTTGAGGCCACGCCCGTCGGCCGGCACGATCCCGCTGATCACCTCAAATGGATTGGCTGCAAACAGCAGCAGTGCGGCGAAGAAGCCGCAGATAGTCGCCAGCACGCCGACGGTCACCGCTTCGCCCACCCCGCGATTGGCGCGGCGGCTCGCCACGGCAATGGCGCTCATCCAGGCGATCATCCCGCCCCAGAGCAGCAGACTGCCCTGTTGGCCGGCCCAGAAGGCGGCGAACTTGTAGCCGGTCGGAAGTGCGCGCTCCGTATAGGAGGCCACGTACTCAAGTCGGAAGTCGCTCTGCATCAGGGCGATCAGCAGCAGCACGCTCGCCACCGTGATGAGCCCGGCGAAGACGCCAATTCCCCAGCGCGCCACGCTTAGCGCCCGCGCCGAGGCAAACCGCGCCGAAGCGAGGCTGAAGATCATCACGACAATCGTGACCACCGCCGCAGCGGCCAACACCAATGTGCCAAGCGTCGGGATCATTGATCGCTCTCCCCGTAGGCGTCTTCACCTTGCTCCATCATCTCCTGACTGTGCGGCGAGGCTTCGTCGTACTTGCTGGCACACTTGGTCAGCAGGACGTCCGCCTGGAAGACGCCGTTCGCGTCCAGTTCGCCTTCGACGACGACCTCGTGGCCGGGCTTGAACATGTCGGGGACAGCGCCGCGGTAGTCGACTGGCACGGCCTTGCCGTTCTTGACAAGATCAAACTTCGCAAAGAGCATCGCCGGATTCGAATCAACGTTCTCCAGTCCCACGCTTCCGGTCAGGCGCACCCGCCGAGAGTGAAACTCGGTCTTCTCAAGGAAGGCGTCCGCGTCCATGGAGTAGACCCACCCCGTCCGAACGCCAGCCTGAACGAGATACGTCACGGCTCCGCCGATGACCAGCAGGGCGATGATGAGTTTGGTTCGTATGCGTGTCATGTCTGTCCTCCGGGGGGGTGCTCCCGCAGAGCAGTAACAACACTTGTGCCAGAGCATGTGGAGCGGTCCCCGGCGGCCCCCATGTGGGGCCAATTCCCTAGTCGGAACGAGCGATGGCGGCCACAAAACCGCAACAGCAGTCTAATTCTGGCGATGGCAGGCCGTGTTTGGGGATCGAAGCACTTCAATCCCGTCTTTGCGGTCTAGCGAGTCGATCGGAGCAGCCCCGCCGCAGGGTGAGGAAAGACAGGGTGTTGATTCTCAGTGCTGGGAACGGGCGCGCAACCTCTTTCTTGGCGGTGGGAGCAGGAATTCGAGAAATCTCGCCAGAGAACGGGAATGGCTATTCTGGAGGTAATTATGGGCCCCTTGGCGTTTCAGAGTCGGGGAAACCACCCCGCACACGCTGGCACGGCAGTTGTTCCATGCTCAGTGGCTCGCACACAACGAACGGATGCGGGCGGGCGGCTTTGAAACACGCGGTCGATCAGAAAGACGGCCGCAAAGACAAAAAGGAGATGAACAATGAAACGGCGCCATCTGATCAACCTCACAGGAATCGCAGCACTTGCCTGCGGCGCAGCCAGCGTCAACGGACAGATCGTCGGAAGTGCCCACGACTTCACGAATGCCGGCTGGGCTGATAACCAGATCTGCAAGCCATGCCATACACCGCACAATGCGATGGTCGTGGACATCAACGGCTACGGCACGGATCGGCTGTGGAACCACTCCCTTCCGGCCGAGAGCCAGGTCTACAACACGCACGAAGGCGACTACACCCGAAACGACGCCTTGGATGCCAAGAGCCTTTTGTGCATGGGTTGCCATGACGGAACCGTGGCCCTCGACTCCTTCGGCGGCGTAAACGGCGGCACCTTCATCTTCGGCGACGCGCTGATTGGCACTGATCTGACCAACGACCACCCCGTCGGCCTCGCCGGCGAGTGGCCAGAACCCACACCGTCCTATTTCAAGGACCGCACACTGTGGGAAAACATGACGTTCAACGGTGACCGCATGGGTCGCCTGGGAGAAATGCTGATCGGCGGATCGCCCAAGCCAGTGATCTCATGCGTCACCTGCCATGAGCCGCACCGCCGCGGTGGTAATGACTACCTGATGCGAATCGACAACACCGGAAGCGTGATGTGCCTTGCCTGCCACAACAAGTAAGACGATGATGTGACCGGATTCTGAATACCTACCCTTCCCCCTCTCGGGCTTTGATCGGCGCGACCCGAGGGGGGGAATGGCTTGATGGACCTGATGATGCTACCGAGCCGCCCGCCCGCAGCCGTCATCGTCCTCGCCCAGTCCTCTGAAAACCGCAGCCGAGTCGTAGAACGGAAAGGCACTCCGATGACCTCTCACCGACACATCCTGCCTAGCCGAAACTCGTTCGGCGTGCTCCTCCTGGTGATAGGACTTCTGCTGTCTGTGGGATGCTCTTCGTCCCCCAAGACCAGCGAGGCTCCCTCAAACGTGGCTCAGAAGTATGCGTTCTGGCCCCCCTACCCCGATGAGCCTCGCATCCAGTTCCTGGCCTCATTCGAGAACAGCGGCCAAGTGGCCGAGCGCAAGCCCAACGCACTGGCAGACATCGTCTATGGCAAAGATCAGAAGATAGACACCGCCGTCAACAAGCCGTACGGCGTCGAGATGTGGAATGGACGCATCTACATCTGCGACATCCGCGGTGGCGGCATCATGGTTTTCGACCTGCGCAAAAAGCAGACGCGCGTCATGGGAACCACCGGAACCGAAATCCTCGTCCGGCCCACCGACATCGCCATTGCCGAAGACGGCACCAAGTACGTCGCGGACATCGGACGCAATCTCGTTTTTGTCTTCGACCCCAACGAGCGCCTCGTCAGAACGATCGGGATGAAAGACTTTCAGCCCGCGGGCGTGGCCGTCTTCAAAGACCGCCTCTACGTCAGCAACTTTGTCAACCAGCGCATTGAGATCATCGATCGCCTCACCGGAAAGCCCATCGGCTCCATCGGTGAAAAAGGCGATGAAGACGGCAAGTTCGTCCGGCCCCTCGGCGTCGAAGTCGACACGCAAGGAAACGTGTACGTCACCGACGTGATCCGCTGCAAACTCCAGAAGTTCAGCCCCGACGGCACGTTTCTGCTGTCGTTCGGAACGATCACCAACAACATCGGCTCGCTCGTGCGGCCCAAGCATGTCGCCGTGGACCACGAGGGGCTGATCTACATCGTTGACTCGTCTTTCCAGAACACCCAGGTCTTCAGCCCCGAAGGCTACATTCTGACCTTCTTTGGCGCGGTCGGTATGCACCCGGGGGCCATGTACCTGCCCGTCGGTGTGGCGGTCCACTACGGAGACCTCGACTTGTTTCAGAAGTACATTTATCCTGGGTTTGAAGCCCAGTACCTGGTCTTGGTCACCAACCAGTTCAGTGATAACAAGGTCTCGGTGTACGCCTTTGGAAATCTGCGGCCGGGAGTCACTGTTGAGGACATCCGGGCCAGTCAGGCCGATATCAAGCTGGGCGTGGAAGACGCGGACAAGGTCAGCCCTCGAGGGGTTGGCGGCGAAATATCGCCCGATGAGGTTCCATCTGATCTGAAAGAGAAATGAAAGCGAGATCGTGATCGATGAGCGATCGGTCAACCGATCACGGATACCGCCCTCTGGGCTGGGCGCTTGCGCTGGCCATTCTGGCTTTGTGGAGTTGTGGTACTCCTGAGGAGCGTTACAAGACGCTCAGTTTCTTCTTCGACGGCGTTCCGCTTCCAGAGTCGATGCGGCCCGAAGTTGAAGGTGACGGCAACAACAGCGTCGCGCTGGTCGTCGTCACCCACGCACCCTATGCCGCAGAACGATGCAGCGAGTGCCACGGTGAGATCGGCCAGTTCTCGATGTCCCTCGCCGGCTACTCCGGGGTGAAAGCAAGCGTCTGCCTCAAGTGCCACGAGGGAACGCAGACCGAGTTTCAGCACATGCATGGCCCGGTCGCCTCCATCCAGTGCCTCGCCTGCCATGAACCGCACGAGTCGCGCTACGAACACCTGCTCTCAGCGCGGGCCCCCAAGCTCTGCCTCGACTGCCATATGGGTGAAGATCTCCAGGCATCGGGATCGGCGGAGCACGCGGACCTGACCACCGACTGCCTGAACTGCCACCTCGGCCACGGTGGAAACGACCCCTCCTTTCTGCGCATGGATCTCAGTCCCCCCGCCCCGGCGGACGCCGCGCCCCCCCAAAGCGATCCCCCCAAGAACTCGGCATCCGAATGCGGCCCGGCCGACTCCGAGACCACCGAGCCGGGGAGTGAGGCCAGGCCGTGAATTCGCTCGCCGCCCAGCGAAGAACGGGAGCATTCGCCGCGGCGACCGCGGCCGTCGTTGGAATGGGCCAACTCGCCCGCGCCCAGGACCCGGCCCCACCGGAAGAGGGCGGACCGATCGTCGTGGGCGAGCGCAATGAACAGTTCGAGTCGTTCGTCATCGAGCGCATTCGGGCCACCCTCGAGTACATGTACCGCTATCGAACGGATGAGCGCAAGCGCCCCGGCGAACGCACGTCGCGCGAAGTCGAGGAAATCTCCCGCCCAAGCGTGCAGATTTCAGCCGACGCATACATCATCCACCCCAATTTTATTCAACTCTCGCTTCTTGGTGGCTTGCGACTCGATCACACGACGCTCGACAGCGACGTGCTCGGCCTGAACGAAGACACCACGACGCTCGACACCAATTACGATTTTCAGGCGTTCATCCTCGGCAAATCCGCCATGCCCGTAACGCTCTACTCACGCCGCACCCAGACGAATATCGATCGTCTCTTCGGCCCCTCGCTGGACTCGACCGTCACTGAGCATGGCGGAATCGTCCAATTCGTGAACGACTGGGCGCCCACCTCGATTCAGTACTTCCATCGCGACGAGCAGCAAACAGACGCCGGCGGAGTGACGGACCTCGGTGTTGCACAAGATTCATTTGAATTGCACAGCAACATCGCCGTCGCGGATCACCAGAGTCTGGCGATTGATTACACGCTGGACTCCATCCAGCAATCGGGCGCGAACCGGCGCGCCCAGGATTTCATTCGCCACGACGCCGCCGCCCTTCATGTCCTCGAATTCGGAGACGGATACTGGGACAGCCTGCGATCGCGGCTGCACTGGTACGAACAGACCGGCACGTCTGAAGTCAGTCGCCTCAGCCTTGATGAATCACTGCGGTTGCGTCACAGCGACACACTGAAGACCCGCTACGACTTGTTCTACGAAACCCAGCAACGGACCGACTCGACGCAGGATTACCTGCGCGGCAACTTCAACGTTCAGCATCGTCTCTATGAAAGTCTGGTCACAACGGTCAACATCGGCGCCTCAACCCTCAGCACCGACGGATTCACGAGCGACGAGTACTTCGGCGACATCACGTTCGACTATGTCAAGGATGTACCCTACGGCGTCTTTTCAGCGTCCGCCTCGTTCAGCGAGAATGCACGTGCCAATGGCCCGCGCGGCGCGCCCTTGCGCATCTTTGATGAGAACAGAACCTTCAATGATCCAGCGCCGATCATTCTCGCCAGGCAGAGCATTCTTCCCGGATCGATTCGAATCACGGATCTCTCGGGCCTCATCTTCTACGACGAAGGGCTCGACTACACCCTGAGCACCTTTCCCGATCGCGTCGAAATCCGCCGCGTCATCGGCGGCAACATCGTGGACGGCCAGGCGGTGCTCATCGACTACACCATCGGCCCCGAACCCGCCAACACCATCACGACCACCGGCCTGGGCTTCAGTGCGCGATACGACATCAACGAGGGCTTTCTCTCGGGGCTGGGCCTGTACATGCGCTACCTCCAGCGCGACGCCAGCATCGACAGCCCGCAGCCGACCCTCTTTGTTCTCAATGATTCACGCGACCTGATCCTCGGCGCTGATTATGTCATCGGGAACCTCACACTCAACGGCGAATACGAGACCTACGACAGTGCCACTTCGCCCTTCGACGCCACGCGCTTTGAAGCGCGCTACATCCACACGCTTGGACGATTCTCGTCACTGAGCCTCGTTGGGACCTACCAGATGGTGGACTATCCCACACTGGACAATCACATCAATCTCGCCGTGATCACGGGTTCATGGAACCAGCAGCTCAGCAACGAACTCCGACTCAATGCCCAGGTCATCTGGCGCGATGAGCGAAATGATCGCGATGGACACACACAGGGCTTTGAACAGCGAGTAAACTTGAACTGGAGGTACCGACAGACGGAAGTCTACCTCTCCGGCCGAAACTCGATCTTCAACACACCCGCTGAAGATCGACTCGCCCAGTCGGTAGAAGTCGGCTTCCGCAGGAGTTTCTGAGACAATCATGGCATCCACGACACCGCAAACACCTTCACGATCTCAAGGCGACTCGATCCGTTGGTCCGCATTGGCGGCCGTTGCGCTGTTCAGTTCCATGATGGGCGCCGGCTGCGCCAAGCCGGCCGGCGTGATCTTTGAACCCCTGCCCGCGCCGCTGAGTTGGCCTGGTCCGCCGGATGAACCTCGCATCTACTACGTCGGGCAGATCTCAACCACGGCGGACCTCAAGGCAGCCAAGCCCTTTGGCGAAGCGCTGCGCGAACTCTTCGCCGGCAAGGCCCCCGTCATGGGAGTCGTCAGTCCTTTTGCTGTTGAGGTTGACGATCAGCAACGACTCTACGTAGCGGACAGCGGTGGGCGCGTTGTACACGTTTTCGATCTCGAAAAGCGCAAATACGAACAACTGGCCCCCGCCCCGCCGAGCGCCTTTATTACTCCCGTTGGACTTGCGCTCGCCAACGACGGACGACTCTTTGTGGCCGACTCGACGGCGGGCGTGGTCTGGGTCTTCGACGGCGGCGGCGCCACCATCGACACATGGGGGCAGGATGAACTCATCCGCCCCTGCGGTCTGGCGTTTGACAATGTGGGCCAGCGACTCTTCGTCGCCGACGCCGGCGCGCACCAGGTCGTCATCTTCAACCTCGAAGGTCAGGCGACCGCGCGCCTCGGTGCGCGTGGCACAGCCCTCGGCTCGTTCAACTTTCCAACCGACGTGGCAATCGACCATCACAACCGTCTCTATGTCAGTGACTCGCTTAACTGCCGCATCCAGCAATTCGGCCCCGACCTCATGCCCCGACTTCAGATCGGCAGCCGCGGCGACATGCCGGGGTACTTCGCTCGTCCCAAGGGAATCGCCGTAGACAGCGAGGACCAGCTCTACGTTATCGACGCCAACTTCGAAGCCGTACAGGTCTACTCCAGCAACGGCGATCTGCTCATGGCCTTCGGGCGTGAGGGGCGCGGCCCGGGCGAGTTCTGGCTGCCCGTGGGCATCTGCATCGACGCCGCCGACCGTCTCTGGATTGCGGACACGTACAATCGGCGGGTGCAGGTCTTCGACTATCGACCGCCCGCGCAACAGGCGAACCGGTCAAACGCCTCCAACGAGGTGAGCCCATGAACAAGTCAATGGCCATCTTCATCACGCTCCTGCTCGCGCCGCCGGTGCTGGCGCAGGAGACAAGCGTCGTCGACTCGCTGCACAACCTATCGGCCGGCGGCCCGGGCGAGGTGCGAGCCGCGGCGGAAGAGCAGGTCTGCATCTTCTGCCACACGCCGCACCACGCGGCGCCGATCGTGCCGCTGTGGAACCGCGCCATGCCGCTGGATGCGTACACGCCGTACACCAGTCGCGCGCTCGACGCCGATCCCGGCCAGCCGACGGGCGCATCGAAGATGTGCCTCTCCTGTCACGATGGAACCATCGCCCTGGGCGCCGTGCTGTCGCGCCCCAACCCGATCCTCATGCGCAGCGGCATCACGACCATGCCGCCGGGCCGATCCAACCTCGGCACCGACCTGAGCGATGACCATCCGGTTTCGTTCCGGTACACCTCCGCGCTGGCCGCGAAGGACCTGCACCTGCGCCAGCCTGCGAGCCTGCCGGCCGAATTGCGTCTTGACAGCAATCAGGAACTGCAATGCACGACGTGCCACAACCCGCACAGCAACGCGCTGGGCAGTTTCCTCGTCATGCACAACGAGAACTCCAATCTTTGCCGCGCGTGTCACGCGATCGATTCGACCGATGTCGCCGGCCATAGCGAATGCAATGCCTGTCACTCGCCCCACACCGCGCCAAGTGGGCCGTACCTGCTGCGCGGCATCAACATCACGAACGCCTGCATGAGCTGCCACGACGGTACCACGCCCAATGCACCCAACATCAATCCCGATCTGCACAAACTCAGCGTGCACGACACCGATCGCGAGATCGATCCGCCCGATCCATTGCCCTTCGACGTCACCTGCAGCGACTGCCACGAACCGCACACCATGCGCCACGGGGCCACCACCCCCCCGCAGGTGCCGTTAAACTTCGGACAGGTCAGTGGCGTCACGGTCTCCGGCGGCGACATCCCGGTGGCGCAGTTCGAGTACGAAGTCTGCTTCAAGTGCCACGCCGACAAGAGCGCCGTGCCGCCCACCGTCACACGGCAGATCACCACCGACAACCTGCGCCTCAAATTCGACACGACGGCTGTG
Organism: Planctomycetaceae bacterium; assembly: GCA_040255465.1. Taxonomy (GTDB): domain Bacteria; phylum Planctomycetota; class Phycisphaerae; order Phycisphaerales; family UBA5793; genus UBA5793. Next base: position 1,123,007 of record JBDZVA010000001.1, on the reverse strand, counting down.
TCGTATCACCCGGTTGCCTCACCCGGACGCAACAGCGACGTACCGAGCCTGCTGCCCGGCTGGACAACCGCCAGCGTCATCTACTGCAACGACTGCCACAACTCCGACACCGGCTCCAAGTCCGGCGGCGGCGGACCCGATGGCGTACACGGCTCCAACCAGCCACCTCTGCTCATCAAGCAGTACTCCATGCTCGATTACACGAGCGAGAGCGCCGCCAAGTACGCCCTCTGCTACTCGTGCCACAATCGCAACAGCATCCTCGGCGACGAATCGTTCAAGGAACACCGCAAACACATCGTCGAAGAGCGCACCGCGTGCTCCACGTGCCACGACGCACACGGCGTCTCGTCGCAGGGCAGCACGCGAAACAACAGCAACCTGATCAATTTCGATCTCTCGATCGTCTTCCCCGATCCATCGACGAACCGCCTGGAGTTCATCGACGACGGCCGCTTTGCCGGCCAGTGCTTCCTCAGATGCCACGGCGAAAACCACTCACCGGAGCGCTACCGCCGCTGACCGTTTTTCCAATACCACAAGACGAGCGGACCTGACACCGAGACCAAAAAAAAACAACCGCCGGCCCAGGGCCGGCGGTTGCGTGTGAGAAGACTGTCTGTGCTCAGGCAAGGTCAGTTCGACGACTCGCCATTGCCGCCTTCGCCTCCGCCGCCTGAGCCGGAGCCAACGGGCTCCTTGCCTTCCTTCTTGGCGGCTTCCTTGGCGTCGGCCTTCTTCTTGGCCTCGTCGAGTTCCTCGCGGTACTCGGCGGTAAAGGTCAGGTGCTCGGCTTCCTCGGCGTGAAGCACGCGGAGCAGGTTCTTGCCCTCGAACTCGCCTCGGAGAATCGACTCGCTCAATGCGTCCTCGATGTACGTGCCGATAGCGCGACGCAGCGGCCGGGCGCCGAAGTCGGGGTTGTAGCCCTTCTCGATGAGGAAGTCCTTGGCGCTCTGATCAATCTCGAGCACCAGGCCGTGGCTCTCGAGGCGGTCGCGCACCTTCTTGGTTTCGTAGTCCACGATCTGCACGAGATCTTCTCGCGTCAGCGGATGGAAGACGATGACTTCATCGAGGCGGTTGATGAACTCAGGTCGGAAGTAGCGCTCGATCTCCTTGAGCAGAGTGGACTTCATCTTGTCGTAGTCCTGCACTTCGGTCTTCTTGCCGAAGCCGAACTGCACGCCGCCCTTGATGAGATCCGCGCCGATGTTGCTCGTCATGATCAGAATCGTGTTCTTGAAGTCGACGTTGCGGCCGAACGAGTCGGTCAGGCGGCCTTCTTCCATGATCTGGAGAAGCATGTTGTACACGTCAGGGTGCGCCTTCTCGATTTCGTCGAGGAGGATGACGGAGTACGGCCGACGGCGGACGCGCTCGGTAAGCTGGCCGCCCTCTTCATAGCCGACGTATCCGGGAGGCGCGCCAATCAGGCGGCTGACGTTGTGCTTCTCCATGTACTCGCTCATGTCGAGCATGACGAGGGCTTCTTCGTCGCCGAACATGAACTCGGCCAGGGCCTTGGAAAGCAGCGTCTTGCCGACGCCCGACGGGCCGACGAAGATAAACGAACCCATCGGCCGCTTGGGATCCTTCAATCCGGCGCGGGCCCGGCGGATCGCCTTGGCGATCGACGTAATCGCGTCGTGCTGGCTGACCACCTTGCGGTGCAGCTCCTCTTCGAGCTGGAGCAGGCGCTTGGCCTCCTCGGCTTCGAGACGGGTCAGCGGCACGCCGGTCATCTTGCTGACGACCTCGGCGATGATCTCCTCATCGACGGTGCCGAGCGTTTCGCTCTGCTTCTCGCGCCACTGCTTCTGGATGTCCTCCTTGTCGCGGCGGAGCTTCTCAGCCTCGTCGCGCAGCTTGGCAGCGCGCTCGTAGTCGGCTTCCTTCACCGCCTCGTCCTTGGACACGCTCAGGCGCTCGATCTTCTCCTCGATCTCGGCGAGGTTCGGCGGCTTGGTCATGCTCTGCAGGCGAACGCGGGCGCCCGCCTCGTCGATCACGTCGATCGACTTGTCAGGCTGAACGCGGCCGGTGATGTAGCGATCCGACAATTCAACAGCCTGCTCGATCGCTTCGTCGGTGATGCGCACGCGATGGTGCGTCTCGTAGCGCTCGCGCAGCCCCTTGAGAATCTCGATGGTCTGCGTCTTGCCGGGCGGCTCGACGGTAATGGACTGGAATCGCCGCGCCAGCGCGTTGTCCTTCTCGATGTACTTGCGGTACTCGTCAAAGGTCGTAGCGCCGATGCACTGGATCTCGCCGCGGCTCAGTGCGGGCTTGAGCACATTGGACGCGTCGATCGCGCCTTCCGCGCCGCCGGCGCCGACCAGGGTGTGCAGTTCGTCGATGAACAGAATAACGTTGCCCGCGCGGCGGACTTCGTTCATCACCGCCTTGATGCGCTCTTCAAACTGACCGCGGTACTTGGTGCCCGCAACCATCAGCGCCAGGTCGAGTACGACGAGCCGCCGATCGAAAAGCAGATCGGGAATGTCTTTGCTGATAATCCGCTGCGCAAGACCTTCGACGATGGCGGTCTTGCCCACGCCGGCTTCGCCCAGCAGCACGGGATTGTTCTTCGTGCGGCGGCAGAGCACCTGGATGAGTCGTTCGATCTCGTTCTGCCGGCCGATGACCGGATCGAGCGCGTTTTCGCGGGCGAGTTCCGTCAGGTCGCGGCCAAAGGAGTCGAGAGCCGGGGTCTTGCTCTTGCCCTTGGAGGGGGCCGACGAGCCAACGCTGGACGGTTCGCCGCCATCCTGCTCCTGGGGTTCGACGCCGGCGCCGAGGAGGTTGAGTACTTCCTCGCGGACCTCTTCGAGCTTCAGGCCAAGGTTCATCAGAACCTGGGCGGCTACACCGTCGTGTTCACGCAGCAGGCCGAGCAGAAGGTGCTCAGTTCCGACGTAGTTATGGTTGAGGTTGCGGGCCTCTTCAATGGCGAATTCGATGACCTTCTTGGCGCGGGGCGTCTGGGGCAGCTTGCCCATGGTCACGATATCGGGGCCCGATTTGACGAGCTTCTCGACCTCGAGCCGCACCTTGCGGAGATCGACGCCAAGATTCTTGAGGACATTGGCGCCAACACCGGATCCTTCCTTGACCAGGCCGAGGAGGATGTGCTCGGTGCCGATGTATTCGTGATTGAACCGCTGCGCCTCCTGATTGGCGAGGGCCATCACCTTGCGGGCACGGTCCGTGAAGCGTTCAAACATTGTTTCTCCTCACTGGTGCATCTGCACCTGGCCTTCAATACGTTCCATTCCTTGGAATGGTTCTAAATTATCGGAATCGCGCAATCGTAGGGGCCTTCAGGAGCACTTGTAGGCCGGCAAAGCGGTGCAGAAACCCAAACGGGAGCGCGACCCCGTGTATTTATCGGTTTTTGGTCCCACGGGATCGACCAGGATGGGCTGAGAGCAACTTAAAGCAGAGATTCGGCTCCTCCAGACGGTGACGCATCTGGAATGATCACCCTCGATGAGGGGACCAGTTCGTCTGTCTCCGCTGATCGCACCGCCACACGAAAGCCCGGCCGCAGGGCGGCGGAGGCCCATGTCCCGTCGGGCGTCAGCGCAATGATGCCAACCTGATGGTCTGTGAGAATCGCGCAGGTCTCGACAATCCGCTCGAGCACGGCAACCGCCGCCTCTGTGGCCGACTGGCCTGATCGCATCAGCTCAACAGCCAGAAATGAGGTGCACGTGCGCATCACCAGTTCGCCCGTGCCCGTCGCGACGGCAGCGCCGAATTTTGGATCGACATAGAGAGCATGACCAACGATCGGCGCATCACCGACCCGGCCGGGGACTTTGAACGCCATGCCACTCGTAGTGCAGGCGCCCGCCATCCCACCGCTCGAATCAATCGCCAGCACGCCGATGGTGTCATGAGTGCGGTTGTGGGGAAGCGATTCGTCTGCGGCGATCCGCTGGCGATCGTCCGACACGCCCGGCAGTTCCTCGACATTGCGCGGCGGAAGCCAGCCTCGATAGCGTTCACCGGTCAACTGGGCAGGGTCGTTTTTCCACGTTTCCCAGACTTTGCGGGCGTCGTCGGTGAGCAGTTCGGTCGGCTCGAAGCCATGCGCGTTGGCGAAGTCATCCGCGCCCTCGCCTGCAAGCAGGAGATGGTGCGTCTGCTCCATGACCCGGCGCGCGATCGAGGTCGGGTAGTTGTGGTGACGTAGAAAGCACACCCCGCCGCACTGCCTCGGCGAGGCCATGATGCAGGCGTCCAGACTCACCCGGCCAGCCGCGTCGGGCAGGCCGCCCACTCCGATGGAATCCACATTCGGATCAGCCTCGACGTTGTTGCACGCCTGCTCGACGGCGTCGAGCGCGCAGCCGCGGTTGCTCAGCACGCTCCAGCCCGCAGCGTTGGCTCGCTGGCCGAACGACCACGTCGACAGAATGATGGGGCGCGTGGCGGTCACTCAATCGCCCTTGAGGACAAACAGCGCGCGGTTGCTGTCGGCAAAGTACTTGTTGCGCGCTTCGACGAGGTCCTTTGGATCCATGCGTTCGAGCTTCTGCCGGTAGCCATCCCAGAATGCCGTGTCACCGTAATTCGCGCGGTAGGCGGTGGCGAAGCCGATGGTATAGAGCAGGCCCGGCTCCCTCGCCAGTTGATCCACCACCCCGCCGCGCAGCGGCGCACCGAGCTGCCAGTCAAGCGCGCCCAGCGTTCGCAGCGCGTCCGCGTGGGTGTATCTGCGGTTCTTGATTTTGGCGTCCCAGTAGCCCAGCGCCTGGAGCGGGCCCTTGGGGTAGCGCCACGCGTGCGGCGTGACGTAGGCAGCGCGCGGATCGAGAAGCATGTCATACTGGAATTCCATCCGACCCTGCGAACCCGCCAGGCCGGCTGCATCGCGCATCAGCGCCCGGCAGACCGTCAGGAACGCCGGGTGATCGGGACTCGTCACGGGCGGAGCGAAAAACGCCGCGACGCCGTGAAGACGATTGCCGGGCAGTCCGCTCGAATCGAGAATGTCGCGAACGACTTCGCCGACGGGATGCACCGTGACGGGAAACGGCGGGCGATCGCCGGAGGCCAGCGAGCCAAACGCTCGATCGGTCGTGGCGTCGAGGCCGATGCCGCCGACATTGCCGACAAGGATGACCGTGACGTTTCCTCCCACGGTTCGTTGCTGCCATTCCTGGATGATGCGATCAGGGCGGAGTCGCGCCAGACGAACCGGGTCGACGCCGCGCGCCGCACCCGAGTCGTGGCGAAATGACTTCGCGACGAGCCAAGACATGGGTTTGATCAGCGGCTGGTCATCAAAGAGAACCTTCATCTCCGCTTCGATTGAGCCGGTTTCGCGGGCGATGTCATCGGGGCCAATCTCCAGCGTGCGCAAGCGCTTCGCCAGTCCCTCGACTTCCTCGCTGAGATTCTCAGTCGGCACGACAACGCCGTAGACACTCATGGCGTCATACGAGCGAATGTTCCAGCCCTTTGGATACGTCTCGTTAAGGTCTTTGACGCTCCGCCTTTCGATCCCCTGCGAGGGGCAGGTCATAAGCAACCGGTCAAACAGACGAGCCATGCCGGGCGCATCCGATGGATCGTTGGACGAACCGACTTCGAAAACGACGACGATTGCCGCGTAATTCACTCCATCGATCGGTTGAGTGATCACGCGCACGCCGTTGGCAAGGTGTCGCTCTTCAATGATCTGAGGCGAAGGAGGCGTCTGGCTGTCTTCGGTGGTTTCAACTGGCGGCTCATCACCGGCGGCGGGCTCGAGACCCTCCTGCATCGCGGCAACGGGGCCGCCGCACCAGCCAAAGAACGACAGGCACAGCAGCGCCGCCAGTGCGAATGGGAATCGATTACGCATGAACTTCTTGCCTCCGAAGGGGGTCGCGGGCCGCAACTCGCGGCCCCGAAAGGATACGGCCCTCCGACACTGGATGCGAAGAAGTCGATGCTCTGTCCGGGATTACGGCAACGCCCGCGGTTTGGCTCGGCCGTGCACCGCGGTCTACACTGCGGGCCGCATGGATACTGACCCGGTTGATTTTCTCGGTCGGCGGTTTGTTGACGCCATCGTTGCGGCTTTCGGCGACGAATTCGCCAACGCCGACCCGCTGGTGCGCCCCGCTCAGAACCCCCAGTTCGGCGATTTTCAGTCAAATGTCGCGATGGGATTGGCCAAGCGAGTCGGTAAGTCGCCGCGCGAGGTGGCCCAGGCGATCATCGCCAGTGCGACGCTCGAGGATATATGCGAGAAGCCGGAGATCGCAGGGCCGGGGTTCATCAACCTGCGCCTGCGGGCCGATGCGTTGCCGCGATTGCTCACGCAACTTGAACAAGAGTTGCCCGAGGCCGATGCCGTGGCGCCCCGCGCAACCCCGCAGCCGGCGATGCCGCGCGTCGTTGTCGATCTCGTCGGTGTCAACATCGCCAAGCAGATGCATGTCGGCCACCTGCGATCATCGATCATTGGCGACAGTCTCTGCCGGGTGCTCAGCCGAGTCGGCAATGACGTCATCCCGCAGAATCACCTCGGCGATTGGGGACTGCAGATCGCCATGGTGATCGCCTCGCTTCGGCGGCGGCAGATCGATCTCGATTCGCTCGATCTCGATGCGCTGGAAATCGCCTATCGCGACGCCAATCTTGAGTGCAAGGCGGACCGGACCGCGCTGGAAACGGCCAGACGCATCAACGCCGGAGCCCATCGCATCGCCGAGTGGGAAGCGCAGGTCGCCGGCGCCGAGCAAAGACTCGAAGAGGCCAAGAGCACGCTCGTGCGCCTGCAGAGTGGCGACGCCGAGATCGTCGCCGCGTGGGAGAAGATCACCGCGATCACGCTCGCGGGCTGCTACGAAATCTACGACCTGCTCGATCTTAATGTGACCGAGGAGCACAACCGCGGCGAGTCGTTCTATCGCGAGCGGCTCCGACCGGTTGTTGAAGAGTTCATCTCCAGCGGGATTGCCAAAGAGTCGCAGGGCGCGATCGTCGTCGAGATCGAGGGCGACGATACCCCCCTGCTCATCCGCAAATCCGACGGCGGATTCCTCTACGCCACCACCGACCTTGCCGCCATTCGATACCGCGTGCAGGAACTTGGCGCTCAGCGCGTCATCTACGTCGTGGACGCCCGGCAGCGAGACCACTTCCGCAAGGTCTTCGAGGCCGTGCGAATGATCGGCTGGGACAAACTGCCCGACGGCACGCGCGCGGAACTCAGACACGTCCCGTTTGGGGCCGTCTGCGGCGAAGACGGCAAGCCACTCAAGACCCGCAGCGGCGAAAACATCAAACTCAAGGACCTGTTGCTCGAGGCGATCCAGCGGGCCGGAGCGATCGTGCGCGAGAAGAACCCCGATCTGCCCGCTCAGGAGCAAGATCAGGTGGCTCGCGCTGTGGGCATCGGCTCCGTCAAGTACGCCGACCTCTCGACGCATCTGGGCAAGGACTATGTCTTTGCCTGGGATCGCATGCTCGCCTTTGAGGGCAACACCGGTGCGTACTTGCAGAATCAGTACGTTCGCATTCGCTCCATCGGCCGCAAGGCGCCTGCGGACGTGCGCGGTGATGCGGCTTTCCGTATTGAAGCTCCCGAAGAAAAGACACTCGCCCTCACGCTGCTGCGCTATCCCGGCACGCTTACGAGCGTGGCGCAGGCGCTCGAGCCGCATCGGTTGTGCCAGTACCTGTACGATCTCGCTGGCGCCTTCTCGGCGTTTTACACCCAGTGCCCCGTTCTCAGGGCGGAGACGGCCGAACTGCGCGACGCTCGGATTCGCCTGGCGCGGATGACTGAACGCGTCCTCGCCGATGGCCTGGGCCTGCTGGGAATCCGCACGCTCGAACGGATGTAAGATCCACCATGAACATACTCGTTGTCGGTCCGCATCCGGATGATCAGGAAATCGGCATGGGCGGCACGATTGCGCGCCTCGCCGAGCAGGGGCACAACGTACTCCTGCTGGATATCACCAACGGCGAACCCACGCCGCACGGATCGCCGGAAATCCGCGCCAAAGAGGCCGCAGACGCCGCAAAGATTCTCGGCGTGCAGCGCCGGCTGCTGGGGTTTCCCAACCGATACGTCGAGAACACTCTGGAACTGCGACACGCAATCGCCGCCGTCATCCGCGAGCACCAGGCGCAAATGATTTTCACCACATACTTTGAAGATGCGCACCCCGATCATCTCGCCGTCACACAGGCGGTGATCGGCGCTCGCTTTGCCGCCCGATTGACAAAGATCGAGGAGCCGTGGGGACAGACGGGCGAACCAATCAATCCGAAGTGGCTCTTCTTCTACTACGCGATGCACCTGCGCAAGGTGCACAACCCGACGTTTCTCTTCGACACCAGCGGCTACGAAGATCGCAAGTTCGCCTCAATCGAGGCCTATCACACGCAGTTTGTGATGTCAGAGAAGAACCGCAAGGTGTTGCTCGGCATCCGCGCGATGGTGACCTACTTCGGCTCCCGGCTGGGAACGAGCACGGCAGAGCCGTTCTTCACGCAGGAACCGATCGGGCTGACCTCGCTGGACGGACTGGTGATGTGATGGATGCGCGCCGATCGTCCAGCGCGCCACATCGAGACAGGATCTACTTGAGCGACGCGATTTCGCGGCGCAGGTTGTCGGCGTTTTGAACGCCCTCGACAACCTTCCGGACCTTGCCCGTCGCATCGACGAAGACAAGCGTGGGTATCGAAGAGACACCGAATGCCTGGGCGAGGCTGTTGGGGGCCATGAGTTCGTTCTCGGCGGAGTGGCCCGTCCTGGCGATGTGCTCCTGCACAACCGAAGGCCCCTTGCTGTCGACGGAGAGCGCCACGACGTGGACCTTGCCCTTGAGTTCGCCTTCCAGTTCAGCCAAAATGCCGCGCTGCGTCTTGCACGGTCCGCACCAAGTCGCCCAGAAGTCGAGGATCACCGGCTGGCCGACAAAGGAGTCCAGCGCCACTGTTTCGCCGTCGAGGGTTGTGGCGGTGAGTCCCGCGAGTGTCTCGGGTCGGCTCAACAGGCCCGAAGTCGACTCACGACCCAGCACGCTGTCCATGATGCCCGTGCACATGGGGCAGAAGCCGGTGGTGCCGGCAATGCCAATGTAGGACACGACAACAACTGGCACGGCGGCGATGAGCAGGGCGGTTTTTCCAATGGGCACGATGGCATCTCCTCGGGAACAAACAGGGGCATGCGATTCAGTACGACCTTGGCGACGTGCCAGTTCGCGACAACTTATCATTGGCCCGCGAAGGATCGCAAGCCCGCCGCCAAGGGCGTCCGATACTACACCAGCGGAGCCGCATGACCTTTATCTGCATCCCCATCTTCGTCGAAGACGTGGTTTCCGCCACCCAGGACGGCCAGGCCGCGCGCGAAGCGGGCGCCGACCTGATCGAGTGGCGTGTCGATGCGGTGGCGGATGACATCGCCCTTGTGGAGCGCCTGGCCCAGGACTCTCCCCTGCCCTGCATCATCACCTGCCGCAGTCGCGACGAAGGCGGCGAATTCGGCGGCGATGAACAGCAGCGCGTCAGCCTGCTCGAACATGTCGGCCTCCACGCCCGTCCGCGCTACCTCGATGTTGAACTCGCATCCTTCGAGAAGTCCGCCAATCTGCGGCAAAAGATCAAACTTGCCATCCAGCACCCCGAACAGTTGCGCGAACTGGATTCAACACTCATCCTTTCGTGCCACGACTTCAGGGGTCGCCCCAGCGACCTGCTGCGACAGGTGTCACGCATGGCCGGCGAGCCGGCGTGCGGGGTCATCAAAATTGCGTGGATGGCGCGATCGCTGCGCGACAACCTGGAAGTGTTCGAGATATTGCGAGCCAGACACAAGCCGACGATCGCTCTTTGCATGGGTTCGCTCGGCCTGATGAGCCGCGTGCTCGCGCCCAAGTTCGGCGCATTGCTCACCTTCGCCACCCTGCGCGACACGAGCGCGACAGCGCCGGGGCAGCCGACGATTCGCGACCTGGTGCAGACGTACCGGTTTCGCAGTATCGGGCCGGAAACAAAGGTGTACGGCGTCATCGGCTGGCCCGTCGAACACTCGCGCAGTCCGGCCATTCACAACGCGGCTTTCGATCGAATCGGCTTTGATGGCGTGTATGTCCCACTGCCCGTAGCCCCCGATGAACTCGCGTTCCACACGACGCTCGAAGCGCTCATTGAAGAGAGCGCACTGACGCTTCGCGGCGCGAGTGTGACCATTCCCCACAAAGTGCATCTGCTCAACTTCGTCCAGCAGCGCGGCGGCGCAATCGATGATGCGGCCGCTGCGGCCGGCGCGGCCAACACGCTGATCGTCCATGACGACGGATCGCTCGAGGCGCGCAACACCGATGCAACAGGCATTGTCGAATCGGTCACAACGGCGCTGGGCATCGCCGAAAGTGAGCTGCAGAATCAACGCATTGCCGTAATCGGCGCCGGCGGCATGGCGCGGGCGGCCATCGCCGGCTTTGCCGGGCGCGGCGCGGCAGTCGTCCTCTACCACCGCGACCTGGCGAAAGCCGCGCGACTGGCGGAGGAGTTCGCAGTCAAGGCGAAGTCACAGGCGGGCAGCGGCGCGGGCCAGATCGTCCCGGCTCGGCTCGAGAAGTTGTGTCGCACCTGTTGTGATGTGATCATCAACGCCACACCGGTGGGAATGAAGGACGGTCCCGAGCCGGACGGGGTTCCATTCCCGATCACCGCGGATGCCACGCTCTGGGACAATCCCCCGCTGGTGGTCGATACGGTCTATGTGCCCACGAACACTCCCCTGCTCAACCTCGCCCGATCCCACGGCGCGGTCACGCTCGGTGGCATCGATCTGCTGTGGCGGCAGGCCTACCACCAGTTTCGAGCCTGGACCGGTAGCGATATCAGTTTCGACGCCTTCCGCTCCGCGCCTTCGCGCCGCGGCTGAGCGGCCGATTCTGGTCCCTCGCGAGAGTTGCCGCGCGTCCGGGATTGGTTATCCGCGTCTTGGACGGAGATTATGCCCACCTCGGCAGAAAGCGGGCGTCAATCGGGCCGATCTGAGAGGAGACGGTCTTGAACAGACGCCGCCGCATTGAGGCCGGCAGGTCTTCGGACGAATCGCAATCATGCTGCACATTGACATCAAGCAGACCATGCCGGGAATGACCATCGCGATGCCGATCCTGCATCCGCAGCGCCCCGACTCCGTCCTGCTCAAAGCCGGCTACCAGATCGACGACACGACGATCCGCCGTCTCAATGAGTTGAACCAGCGGGCCGTGTGGATCACCGCCCCGGGCTTTGAGTCGATCGATGCATGCCACAGCAGCCCCGTGGAGTTGGGACGCCGCAAGCTGTTGCAGGTGGCCACGCAAGCGCTCAACGATGTCCACGAGCCGCGCGGCAAACGGCAGATGTGGAGCGAATTCGGTGAAACAATCTCCGCTCTCACCGAAACCATGATGGCCGAACCCGCCGCGGCCCTCTTCCTCGAAGACGATGATCCGATCGAGTACCGCATGATCAGCCACGCCGCCAACGTGGCGTACCTCTCCACTCTCATCGGAATGAAACTGCAGGGCTACCTCATGCGGCAGCGCAAGAGGCTCGACGCCAAGCACGCCACGAACCTGGTGACACTCTCGCTGGGCGCCATGCTGCACGACGTCGGCCTTTCGCGGCTGAGCGAGTCCGTTCTCGTCAAGTGGCAGGAGCATCATGACGAGACCGATCCCGCGTGGCAGAAACATGTTCAATTGGGATACGAATGCCTGAGCGGAAAGGTTGACCCCACCTCCGCCGCCATCGTGCTCCACCACCATCAGTACTTTGACGGCTCAGGCTTCCCGCAGAAGCCGACCTGGGATGGCGGCCGCAAGCTGGGGCTCAAGGGTGACGCGATTCATGTCTTTGCGCGGATCGTCACCATCGCGGACCAGTTCGATGAGCTGCGCACGTTCTACTCCTCGCGCCCACGCCCGCTGGTCGAGGTGCTGGCCAATCTGATCTGCGGCCGCATGCGCCGCCGGTTTGATCCCGTCCTCCTTCGAGCCCTGCTCGAGATCGTCCCCGCATACACCCCCGGTCGCAAGGTGACGCTCTCGACGGGAGAGGATGCGTTCGTCGTGACCTGGCGCCCGACGGACCCGTGCCGCCCGAAAGTGGTCGTCATCGACGACCTGAGTCCCCTGAGCCGAGGCGAGACGCCCTCGCACCGGTTCGTTGACCTGGCCATCACCTCCGACGTCAGCATTACTCACTCCGAGGGCGTCGATGTGAGCGAGTGCCAGTTCCGCCTGCCCGAGGAGATCGTGCCCCGGGGTGGCCAGGGGCTGAATGTCCAGGCCCTGGACGCCGCCTGATGGCGCAATGATCCAGGTTACTCGTTCGAATCCTCAGAAAAACTGATATTCTGGTTCCAGGATCACGGCACCTGGGCTTGGTGCGGCGGCCGAGGGCGTTACACTCCTTGTATGCCTACACCTCATCACCAGCCGCAGCGTCACGGAGCCTCATTGATCGAACTACTGATCGTGGTCGGCATCATGATCGCCCTCATCGCCATCGTTGGCAGCGCCATCACCGGCACCAGCGGACCGGGCGGACCCGGGAGCCCCGGAGGCGTGGAAGGCGCGAAGGATCGCATGGAGCGCCAGATCCAGCAGATGGATCTGCACAACCTCTACGTCGGATTCTTCGCATTTGGCTCTGAGCACAATGACAACTTCCCTTCAACAAAGAACAGCAGCGGGGTCATGTCGTCCGACACGACGCATGAAGTCTTCGGCGCGCTGGTCGACTATCAATCGGTCGTGCCGCAGCAACTTGTCAGCCCCAACGAAATGGACATCGACACCATCCACGTTGGTTCCCCCAATTCGTTTGGCGTGAACAACACGAGCTACGCGCTGGAGGACTACGACGCTGACAACTGGCTCCGCTATCGACATTGGAACAACTCGGCAGGTTCGCGATTTGTGATCCTCTCAGACCGCTGGTACGAGGACCGCGTGGTCCCCGAGTACCACTCCATCAACGGCGACTGGTGGCACGTGCTCATGGGCGATGGTTCGACCAAGATTGCCCGCAACACACCCAACAAGCCGGACACGACGGATGACCTGTTTCGGCGGGACTCCTCCGAGGGCGACTACGACGCCCTCATGGTGCATGATTGAGTCCACAGCGAGCCTTCAGGATCGGCATCCTCCCTGCCGTCGAATGTGTACAAATCAAATCGTCACTGCCGATGAGTTCATTCAAGCGGCCGGATTGGCGGCAGATGAGGGATGAATCGAATGCCCACGTTGACAGAGTCTCAGATCGACATCCCCATGGAGATCGTCTCGGTGGACGGAGAATCGCGCGATCCGGCGGAGACCGCCTCCGTGGATGACATGCTCGCGGCAAGGGTTGAAGCGGTTTTGCTGACCTCCGACAAGCCGCTCTCGCCCCGGCGAATCGCCGAGGCGATCGCCGCATCTGGCAGCGGCATCACCGAAGAAGCCGCCGTGGAGTCCGCCGTGGCCTGGCTCAACGAACAGTACGACCAGGGCGGCCGGTCCTTTCGCATCGAACGCGTGGCCGGCGGGCTGCGGATGATGACCCGGCCGGAGTTCGGCACATTGGTCTCGGCGTCGATGAAGGCGCGGGACGCTGGTCGCCTCAGCCAGGCCGGCCTCGAAACACTCGCCATCGTCGCCTATCGCCAACCCATCACCCGGGCGGATATCGAAGCGATTCGCGGCGTCGCGTGTGGCGACCTCCTCCGCGGCCTGCTCGAACGACGCCTCATCAAAATCGTCGGCCGGGCCGAAGAACTTGGCCGGCCGATGCTCTACGGCACCGGCCGCGAGTTTCTCGAGGCGTTCGGCCTCGCCTCGCTCAAGGATCTGCCCAACTCCCGCGAACTTCGCCAGCCCTAGGCGACTGGCCTCACTTGCGTCCTGCATGGCCTTCAGACGTCTGAATGAGCGATTGAGGCCCCTACACTTCAGTTCGCACCGACTCGCCAGGAGGCCCGCATCGGACGATGCTCAAAGCCAAGCCCGCCAGAACCGTCATTCGCGGCGGAATGATCCATACCGCCACTCACTCGTTTCGAAGCGACATCGCCATTGTCGATGAGAAAATCGATGCCGTCGGCATCGCGCTGCCCGTCGACCCCCAGACCAGGATCATCGAAGCGGGCGGCATGGACATTCTGCCTGGATGTATCGACGTCCACGTCCATCTCGCCCTGCCGTTCTGCGGCACGGTGTCCTGTGATGATTTCGAGTCTGGCAGCCGCGCCGCAGCCAGTGGAGGCGTGACAACCGTCATCGACTTTGCCATACCCGAATCCAAACAATCACTGCTCGAAGCCCACGAAGCCTGGCGGACCAAGGCGGAGGGCATCTCCGGAGTCGACTACACATGGCACATGGCGCTGACCGACCGACGGCACATCAGTGAAATCCCGACCATGGTCGACATGGGACTCCCCACATTCAAGGAGTTCATGATCTACGAGTCGGAAGGCTGGAGCAGCGATGATGCGATGATGTACGCCACCCTGCAGGAAGTACGCGAACACGGCGGGATGCTCCTCGTCCACGCCGAGTCCAGCCGCGTCCTCGATCTGCTCATCGAACGACACCACACGCCGGCGCAAATGCGAAAGTTTGGCGCCCTGCTGCATCCGATGACCCGCCCCAACTTCGTCGAGGCCGAAGCGATCGAACGGGCGATCCACTGGGCCAGCGTCACCGGCGGAACGCTCTACATCGTCCACATGTCCACGGCCGAAGGCGTCGAACTCGTCCGCAGAGCCCGCCGGCGCGGCGTTCGCGTCTGGGCGGAAACGTGCACGCAGTATCTCACCCTCGATGACACTGTCTTTGAAGGTGAAGATGGCCACCTGTTCGCCTGCTGCCCACAAGTCAAGAAACAGCGCGACATCGACCGGCTCTGGCAGGCGCTCGAGCGAGGCGGCGACGACGTCTGCGTCGTCTCGACCGACACATGTAGTTTCACGCGAGAACAAAAAGGCATGTGGTGGGTGGATGCCGAAGCGAAGCGCCGAAAGAAAGAGGGCGAAGAAGACGCCCCGGCCGGTCAGCGCGAAGGCTATGGCGATTGGACCAGAATCCCCATGGGTCTGCCCGGTCTCGAAACAATGGTGCCGCTCGTCTACTCGCTGGGCGTCAAGCCCGGGCGCATCTCATTGAATCGACTCGTCGAACTGTGCAGCACCAACCCGGCTCGCATGATGGGAATGGGAGATCGCAAGGGCCACATCGCTCCGGGGTTCGACGCTGACATCGCCATCATCGATCCGAGCCGCACGAAAGAAATCGACTGGAAACAGATGCACAGCCGCTGTGACTGGTCACCCTATCAGGGAATGAAACTCGGCGGATTCGCCCGGACCACGCTGCTGCGCGGCACGGTGATCGTCGACGGATACAAATACGTCGGCAGGAAGGGCCAGGGGCAATTCATCGAACGCCACGGACCCGGCTCGCTCATGCCCGCATGATCAACCAGGCATGAAACAGAACCGCGACGCCATCATCCTCAAGAGCAGCGCCGAGATCGAGCGCATGCGCGCCGCCGGCCGCGTCGTCGCCGCCACGCTCGAAGCGTGCGAGAAGGCGTGCGTGCCCGGCATCACAACTCGCCAACTCGATGACATCGCCTTCGAGACCTTTACCGGGCTGGGCGCAACCGGGCTCTTCTACGGCTATCCAGACTACCAGCCGGGCAGCGGCTATCCCCGCCACACCTGCATCTCCGTCAATGAAGAAATCGTTCACGGAATCCCAGGGGATCGGATCATCCGCTCGGGCGACCTCGTCTCCATCGACTGCGGCGTCAAACTCAGCGGCTGGTGCGGCGACAGCGCCCGATCCATTCTCGTCGGAAAAGTCGCACCCGAGACCCGTCGCCTCGTCGAAGTCACCAAACGCACGCTCCATGACGCCATCCTCGCCCTGCGGCCCGGAAAACGCTGGAGCGAGATCGGCGGCCTGATGCAGGATTCCGCCGAGGCCGAAGGACTGGGCATCATCCGCGAATACGTCGGGCACGGCATCGGTCGAGCAATGCACGAGGCACCCAAAGTGCCGAATTACCGCGTCAAACCCGGCAGCCCCGAGGACTTCGTGCTCCGCCCCGGCCTCGTCATCGCGATCGAGCCCATGCTCACGCTGGGCAAAGGCCAGACGGTCACGCTTCGCGACGGGTGGACCGTGGTCACCCGCGATCGCCTGCCCGCCGCCCACCAGGAGCACACCGTCGCGATTACCGCCAGCGGGGCGGATATCCTGACTTTGCCCTGACGCACCCCAAGCCGCTGAGAACCAAGGGTTTTGGCCCGGCTGGTCCAGGTGAATGGGGGTGGGCTACAATCGCGTTCCGAATTTTGAGGATTGGCAAAGTGGGAAAACCCGCCTTGCCGCGGAGTACGTATGGCGAAAGATGAAAAAATAGTTCTCCAGGCTGAGGTGGTTGACGCAATGCCGAACGCGATGTTCAAGGTTCGGCTCGAAAACGGCCACGAGATCCTGGCCTACGTCTCCGGAAAGATGCGCAAGTTCTTTATTCGCATTCTCCCCGGCGACCAGGTGTCGGTCGAACTCAGCCCCTACGACCTCACGCGGGGACGCATCACCTACCGCTACTGAGGATTGGGCTTGAATCGGCTTGGCAGCGGCAGGGACAAGGCTACTATTGAGTTCGCGAAACGACCGGCGAAATGCCGGGCTGAAGGGATTCTGTCATGAAAGTCAAATCGAGTGTCAAGCGCCGCACGCTGGACTGCCAGATCGTCCGTCGCCGCGGCAAACTGTATGTGATCAACAAGAAGAACCCGCGGATGAAACAGCGCCAGGGTTGAGTGAGACGAGTTCGCTCCGCCGGAGTGCGGAGTTCGTTGAGGAATGAGACATGCCACGTATCGCTGGTGTTGATATCCCGGACAACAAGCCGATCCGCTACGCGCTTCGGTACATCTATGGCATCGGCCCCAAGTTCGCCGACGACATCCTTGCCGAAGCGACCATTGACCCGACCAAGCGGGCCAAGGATTTGTCGGGCGAAGAGGCAAGCCGCATCAACAGCATCATCGACTCGAGTTACCTCGTCGAAGGTACGTTGCGTCGCCAGGTGTCACAGAACATTCAGCGTCTGCGCGACATTCGCTGCTACCGCGGCGAGCGCCATCGTCGCGGCCTGCCCGTTCGCGGACAGCGCACCCGCACCAACGCCCGCACCCGCAAGGGCCGCAAGAAGACCGTCGCAGGAAAGAAGAGCATCAAGGCCTAAAGCGCCTTGTGACCACAACTCAAGCGCGCTCCGATCCCCTCATGGCCGAGGCCGAAGCGCATCAGCCAGTTGCCTGCCGCCATCGGCGGAAAAGGCAACGCCAGGAACTGAAAGGGCTCATCCATGGCCAAGAAGACCGCCAAGGTCCGCAAGAACGTCATCCGGGGTATCGCGCACATCCGCGCGACGTTCAACAACACCCAGATCACCATCACCGACGTCAACGGCGAAACCATCGCCTGGGATTCGGCCGGCACAGTCGGCTTCAAGGGCGCTCGCAAGAGCACGCCCTTTGCGGCGACCCGCGCCGCTGAATCGGCCGCCTCAAAGGCCCGCAAAGTCGGCATGAAGGAAATCGAAATCCGCGTCAAGGGGCCCGGCGGCGGACGCGAGTCGGCCGTCACCGCCCTGTCGCACTCCGGACTGAAAGTAACGGCGATTGAGGACCACACGCCGGTGCCGCACAACGGCTGCCGCCCTCCCAAGAAGCGCCGCGTCTAAGTCTTCGCTCGCCGCGGCCCAACGGTCTCGACGAGCCCTTGCATCTGATTGTCTGCTCCGCCGGTCTCAGCAGGAGCTTCACTTCGGGCAGAGGTGAATGTCTCCGATCAGCCGACGGATTTCCCACAACGGGATCTGCCCAAGGAACGAAGATCATGAGCACCAGAAGAGTACGTTGGAGAGGGCTTGAACTGCCCGGACGTGTGGTCCAGGACGCCGCGATGGCCAGTCCCACATTCGGCCGTTTCTCCGTCGAACCGTTCGAACGCGGTTTCGGCACCACCGTCGGCAACAGCCTCCGCCGCATCCTGCTCTCGAGCATCGAGGGATCGGCCGTCAGCAGCGTGAAGATCGTCGGAGCCGAGCACGAGTTCTCAACGCTCAAAGGCGTCCTCGAGGACGTCACCGACATCATCCTCAACGTGAAGAACCTCGTCGTCGAACTCGAAGGCGATGAACCCAAGACCATGAGCCTCGCCGCCACCGGCCCGGGCGAAGTCACCGCCGACCTCATTGAGGCCGACGCGGCGATTACCATTCACAACAAGAACCTCGTCATCGCCACCCTCACCGAAGAAGTCGATTTCGAAATGCACTTCGTCGTCTCCAAGGGTCGCGGCTACGTCCCCGCCGCCGAGCAGTACGAGGCAATGGAGGAGCAGGAAATCGGCGTCATTCCGCTTGATGCGATTTACTCTCCCGTGCGCCGCGTGCGCTACAAGGTCGAAGACACCCGCGTCGGCCAGAAGACCAACTACGACAAACTCGTCATCGAAGTCTGGACGAACGGAACTGTCGGCCCGGAGACGTCGCTCGTCGAAGCGGCCAAGATCCTCCGCAAGCACCTCAACCCCTTTGTGCAGTACACCGAGATCGGCACCGTCCGCGTTTCGCCCGAAGCCTCTGCGGCCGCCGGCGTCGAGGAAAAACTGCTCCGCAAACTGCGCATGCCCATCAACGAACTTGACCTCTCCGTCCGGGCCAGCAACTGCCTCGAGGCGGCCCGCATCCGCACCGTGGCGGAATTGATCAGCAAGGGCGAAAGCGACCTGCTCAAGGTGCGATCCTTCGGCAAGACCTCGCTGCGCGAAGTGAAGAAGAAACTGGAAGAAATGGAACTGTCGCTCGGCGCTGAACTGCCCGAGGGCTTTGACCTTGAAACGATGAGCGTGCGCTAAAAGGCGCTACGCCTCTTGACGAAGGAGTGACCGGTCATGCGTCACCGTATGTATGGAAGAAAGTTCTCGATGGATACGGAACATCGCCGCGCGATGTTCCGCAACCTGGCGGCCGGTTTCTTTGAGCACGGCCAGATCACGACGACCCTGCCCAAGGCCAAGGCCGTGCAACCATTCGTCGAGAAGATCATCACGCTCGCGAAGCGCGGCGACCTGCACGCCCGACGGCGCACGATCCAACTGCTCCGCGATCGCATCATGTGCGATGACGAGAGCAAGATCGAGCGCGACCGCTACGGCGAAGTGAGCAAGGGGCCCAAGCTGGTCCGGCACATCTTCGAAAACGTCGGACCCCGCTACACCGATCGCCAGGGCGGCTACACCCGCATCATCAAACTCGCCAAGAACCGCATCGGCGACGGGTCGCAACTCGTCGTGCTGCAACTGGTCGGCGACGAGTCGGGCCCGGAGATCGGCGGCCGCCGATCCCCGCGTCGCGTTGCCAAGCAGCGCCGTCGCGACTTCGCCAGCAAGGCGCAGAGCAAAGCGCCGGCAGCAGCCGCTGCTTCGGAAGGTTGATCAATCACATCGTTTCGCGGCGACGCATGCGTCGCCGCAAAACGTCTCTTTGGCTCAACGACTTTGATCATCCGATATCTCAGCGGGCGGCGTCCTCGGACGCCGCCCGCTTGCTTATACTCCCCTCCCATGAGCGCTTTCCTTGACGAACTCAACACGATCGAATCGCAGGCCCTCGCCGCGCTGGGCGAAGTCTCCGACCCTGCCGCCCTCGAGCAGTGGCGCCTCGCCTGGATCGGCCCCAAGGGGCGCCTCAAGGGCCTGCTCGGCTCGATGAAGGACGTCGCCCCTGCCGACCGCCCCGCCGTCGGCAAGCGCATGAACGAAGTCAAAGTCGCCCTCGAAGGCGCGTTCGAAACCAGCAAGTCGTCCATCGGAACCGCCAGGCCCAGGGCCGCCGGCCCGATGCTCGACGTCACCGAGCCGGGCCTCGACCTCACCATCGGTCGCAAACACGTCCTGACGCGCACCATCGACGAACTCATCGAGATCTACGCCCGCATGGGTTTCACCGTCGCGACGGGCCCCGAAGTTGAAGACGAGTACCACAACTTCACCGCACTGAACATCCCCGACGACCACCCGGCCCGCGATCCGCTGGACAACTTCTTCATCGACGGCAAGCACCTGCTGCGCACCCAGACGAGCACGGTGCAGATCCGCGCGATGGAGAATCGCAAGCCGCCGCTGCGCATCGTCTCGTGCGGCCGCGTGTATCGCCCCGACGAAGTCGATGCGACGCACTCGTTCATGTTCCACCAGATCGAAGGGCTCTACGTCGACAGAAACGTATCGATGGTCGATCTCAAGACCACGCTGCTGCAGTTCGCGCACGCCTACTTCGGCGCCGAGGCGGAAGTGAAACTCACGCCCTCGTTCTTCCCCTTCACCGAACCGAGCGCCGAGATGCACATCAAGATGAATGTGCGCGGCCAGTGGCGCTGGGTTGAACTGGGTGGCTGTGGCATGGTCGATCCCAACGTCTTCGAAGCCGTCGGCTACGACCCCGAAGTGTGGTCCGGCTTCGCCTTCGGCCTGGGCATCGAACGCATCGCCATGCGCAAGTACGGCATCCCCGACATCCGCTGGCTCTACGAAAACGACCTGCGCTTCCTCACAAGCGTCTGAACGTAGGCCGGGTCAAGGCGCAGCGCGGACCCGGCGCTTCGCAACCGGCGCGAGGACCGTCACGCGCGATTGCCGGTCATACGCACCGAGGACGCCATGCTGCCTCACCGCATCAACCCCGTTGTCGAACTGACCGCCGAGCAGCGGCAGCGCGTGGCCGAGGAGGCCGACCGGACATTCCATCGCGATCACGATCCCTGGCCGGTCATCACACTGCACCTCACAACTCTGGCCTTGGCCGGGATCGCCATCGTGGTGTTCTACTACTGGACCGGCACGCTCGCTCCACTCATCGCCCTGCCGACGCTCGTCTTCGCGATGGCGCTGTCACGGCATCGCACCTTTCGCCGGCCGCGCGCGGCCAATGCGTGGATACTGGCGCTGTACGTCATCGTGACGGCGTTGATGCTGTTGATCACCGTTGCGTTCGTCGGCTGGCAGGGCTTCGTCGTCAACGTGCTCGCCATGGCCATCGACCTTGTGGCGATGCCGATGCTGTCGCGGCAGTGGATGCGGCCGTATGTCTGGCAAGCCCTCCGCGAACTCGGCATCGACGACCTCTGCCCCGTGTGCGGCTATCGGCTCCGCGGTCTGCCGCGCACGATCGTCCAGTGCCCGGAATGCGGCGAGGTACGGACGTTTCCGCGCGAACCGCTGCAACCAGAATCGGTCCCGGTCCGAATGAGTGAGGGTAGCGGAGCGGTCGATGCCCTATGACGCAAACAAACCGATCCGGATCCACGACAAGCCGCCGCCGCCCTCGTGGCAGCGCCGCTCGAAGTGGTTTCCGCACATGGATGCCGGCGATGCGCTTACGCTCTCGTCGATCACTTTTTGTATCATCGCGGGACTGATCGGAGTCCTGCTCGTCGCGGCGGACACCCTCTTTCAAACTTCCGACTTGCTCTTTCTCCGCGCAAGAGTCATCGAAACCACGAATGGTTATGTTCTCGTTGACAATCAAACTCCCGCAGACCTCTGGCCCGCGGGCGCCGAAGTCGCCACGTTCGCCTGGGGCTCCCGGCAAGTGGCCCGAGGATACTTCGGCCCATTCACGGTGCTGCGGAGGCGGCACCCGAATGTGATACTGATCCCCGAGCGCAATCGCCAGATCTCTCCGGAAGATGCTTTGAAGCTGGCCACCTCCGCCCGGGACACGCTGCAGCACTACACCTTTGACCCACCACTTGGCGTCACCTCGCTGAGCGATGGCGAACTGCGTTTTCGTTTCAAGCCCATTCAATCTCGCTTTGTCTGGTCGGGCATTCCACTCAACACTGCATTCCTGGCCTTGCTTCTGTGCAGCCTGTGGTCCTCTTCATGGATCACGTTCTCCATCCGCAACTGGCGCGACCCGCGGCGCAAACGAGCTATCCAACTTGCTGCCTATTGCTGCCCGCGCTGCAACTACGACATTCGATTGATCGGGTCATCCCGCTGCCCCGAGTGCGGCGAGGCACTGGTTGTCGATCCATCGGCGCCATTGGAAACATGATCAGCGCGCTTGCTTCTCGACTCCAAACCTTGCGCGCCGCTTCCGGCTCGTCACGACGCCGAAAATCGGCATGACGATGGGCAGGAGCATAAAGGAGAACGCCGGAATGCCGGGCCATTTGGGACCGAGCACAACGGCCAGTCCGATCGCCAGCAGGCCGCTGCAACCCACAATCGTCCACGCCAGCGCATCACAATGTGTGTCGAATTGCTCCAGGTCACTAAGTTGCAGGGTAGTGCGGCATCGGATCGCGTGCAGACTGAGCAGGACAAGACACAGATTCATGATAACGAACCCGACGGAATAGGTCAGGATCAGTGTGTTCACTTCGCCCGACAGAATCTCCGGTGGAGTCGACGCGAGATAGCCTCCGCTCGCCACCCACGCGAAGGTGATCGCCATGAAGCGCAGGGGGAAGACGTAGACCAGCGTCGTGAGCACAAGTGCGAAGCTGATCAGCGCGGTCGGCACATCATCCAGCCCGTAGCGTCGGCTCCAGGTATGGTGGGCGTACCAGAAGTTGAGCATGATGGCGCCCGCGAAGATGAACGCAGGAATGTCGCGCAGCAGCGCCATCATCTCCTTGTACGAACCGGGCACCTGGTCGACGGAGATCACGAGCATCGTCAGCGCAAACGCAAACGCTGCATCGGTAAAAGTCTCGATGCGCGTCATCTCGCAGCCGCGCTGCCGGAAGCCGTCTTTGACTGGAAGTTCGTCAAAATTCATAGTTGCCTCCTGCGGATCCACTCGTGCCCTTGCCGCGGCTCGAGGCCGGCGCCGCCAGATGCGCCAGCATTCGACCGCGCGTCGCCGCCATCACCCACGCCAGCCACAGCCTTACGATCCAGCGCGGCACCCACCGCGCCGTCCACACGCCGCGCACTTCATAGAGCAGGCTGTGGCCGCCTGGCCGGCGTTCGCTCAGCACGTAGCGACACATGTGCGGAAACCCCACCGACCGGCCGCGCCGCGAGAGGTCGCTCACCGCCAGCTCAAAACCGGGCCGCCAGCGCAGGATGCGCCCCGCCCGATCAATGTGCACTCCAAGCATCGCGTGGCGAATCGTGATCGCCTCGCCGCGGATCGTCTCAGGATCATCCGGCTCCCCATGATCAAACGTAATGCGCTGATGGAGCGGATCGGTCGTCAGAAATGTGCGAAAGTCGCGCAGCAGACTCTGCGCCGTTTCGAGCGGAACATCACACTCGACCCGCATGCGCGCTATGACCCGCCAGCGATCATCCACCGAGATGCGCATCAACACCTCCCCTGCCGCCAATTCGGTCTTTGCCCTCCCTCGATCGCCTCTCGGCTTCGAGGCGAATGCCCTCGATCACGTGCGCGTGCAGGCCATGCACGGCATAGCGTTCGAAGGGCCGCCAGGCGAACCGCGGACCAAGTTTCGGACGGTACGTCGTGGTCAGAGTGATTCTGGTCGTGTCCTCATCCACAGCCACAAACTGGAACGAACCAGACAGCAACTGAGCATCGTGTTCATAGACGCGAAACTGCTCGACCACATCAAAGTCCAGTTGCTGCGCGGCATCGTACCGCGTGACCTGTTTCACGAGCCGGCCATAGGTGTAGTTGCACGTCCGCTGGTCGCCCACGCCGGTGATGGCGCCGCTCGTCGAAACGGGCGTGGCCAGTCCGGTGCGAATGAGCCACGGCGCCTTGTGCTGCACATCTTCGTAGAACATGAGCGAATCCCAGCACAACTGGGCCGGGTACGCGACGATGCCCTCGGTGGAAATCGCTTCGATGCCGTCACTCGGTAGCGGGCGACCCTCGAAGAAGCCGCAGGCCAGCGGAAAGGCGAGGATCACCCAGACAGGCAGGTGGGCACGCTGACTGAAGCGACTGGATTTGAGGCGCAAGCGAAGAACGAGGCCCGCAATCACCCCCACGCAGATCGGCACCGCCACAATGACCGCCAGCACGACGCCGCAGTACGCCCCAGCCATGCCAATGGACATGAGACCGAGCACCCACGAAAGCAGCAGCACGACCGAGAACAGCACCAGCAGATACCAGCGCACCATCACGCGGTAGCCGAGAATCACACCACACGCAAACGGCAAGGCGAACCAAAGCGCCGCACCCCAGTTGCCGTAGTAAATCAGAAGTGCGCCGATGACAAACCCGCCGCCCATCGCCAGCAGCAACCCCGGCAGCCAGAACGTCCAGAACACGAATGGCGGCTTGAGCGTGAACGAGGTTGGATCGCGAAAATCAAACGGCCGCGAGCATTCGGGACACTTGTTGCTCTCGAGCCCCATCAGCGGGTAGTAGCAGTCAATACAGCGAGGCTGCGCGTCAGGATCGTAAGGCGAGGGTGTCGGCCGATTTGCTGGCATACAAGCGACCTCTCAATGCGACTTGAACACAGCATTAGTAGGCTCGCCAAGGCGCCGTCGAGAGTCTGCCAGTTCCTAAATCTTCTGTGGCGTGGCCAAAAAGCGAAACGCCCGCTGCATGGCAGCGGGCGCTCGGCACAGGGTTATTTCATTGGATCCCGGGCTCAGGCCCCGGCCGGCTGCACTGTGTAGTGCCCGTAGCCCGTCGACGCGGCCACAGGTTCGTGCCGCTCGTGCTCCTCGCCATACCGCACCAGACGGAACGAGTTGGCGATCACGAAGATGTCGCCGGTGAAGTGATAGATCGCGGCGATGAAGATCATGTTCTCACCAAGCTGCCCGCTGGCGGCGAGCGTCAGGCCGATGATCGCGATGACAATCGAAGCGACAATGTTCTGCGTGATGACAACCCGCGTCTTCCGCGCCAGTTCGAGCAGGTACGGCAGTCGTGTCAGGTCGTCATTCATCAGCGCGATGCCCGCCGAGTTCGCGGCAATGTCGGTGCCGCCCAGCCCCATCGCCACGCCGACATCGGCCGCAGCCAGGGAAGGCCCGTCGTTGATGCCGTCGCCAACCATCATCACGCGGCGGCCCGTGCGAGTGAGTTCAACGATGCGGGCGTGCTTCTCTTCCGGGTGGCACTCCGCCTCGATGTGATCAATGCCCACCACCTGCCCGACGCGCTTGGCGACCGGCAGACGATCACCCGTGAACATGCACACCAGGCGCACACCCAGTTCGCGCAGACGGGCGACCGCGCCAGGCGCCTGCTGGCGAACCTTGTCCTCCAGGCCGACCGCCCCGAGATACTTGCCGTTGCGCATCACGTGCACGCCGGTCATGCCCTCGATGCGGCCCTCGACCGCGGCGATCTGCGATTCGATGGATGAGTCGATGCGCTGGAGCCACTTGGCGCGGCCGACGTAGAGCACGTCACTGCCGCGGGTCACCTTGACCCCCAGGCCATGCACTTCCTCAGCGTCCCCTTCGCGCGATGGGCTGATGCGCGCCGCGCGAGCCGTTTCAATAATCGCGGCGGCCAGCGGGTGATTGGAATGTTGTTCAGCCGTAGCGGCAGCGCCGAGCAGATCAGCCCCATCCACACCTTCTGATGGAGCAAGGCGGCTGACGGCAAACTTGCCGGTTGTGATCGTGCCGGTCTTATCCAGCACCACGGTATCGATACCCGCCGCCGTGTCGAAGACCGCGGTGCTCTTGATCATGATGCCAAGCCGGGCCGCCGCGGCAAACGCAGCGACCATCGCGGTCGGCGAAGCGAGCAGCAGCGCGCCGGGGCACGTTACGACAAGCACGGAGATGGCCTTCTCGATGGCGGTCTTCGAGCCGGTCTCATCGCCGGGTGTGTTGGAAAGGATGAACACCGCCAGCGCCACGAACAGAACGATCCAGACGTAGTGCCCGGCAACAAGTTCGATGATCTGCTGGCGAGGCGTCTTGGATTGTTCAGCCTCGTTGATGAGGTTGACGACCTTGCCGATCGTCGTGTCCTCGCCGATGCGGGTCACCTCCACGTCGATCGCGCCCGTGAGGTTCGTTGTGCCCGCGTAGACCATGGAGCCGTTCTCGACTTCGACGGGAGCCGATTCGCCGGTGAGGCTGGCTTGGTTGATGGTGGTGCGGCCCTTGATGACACGACCGTCAGCCGGGAAGTTCTCACCCGCACGGACACGGATGATCGTGCCGACTTCGACCTTGTCGAGATCGATTTCGCGTTCGACGTCGTCGATGACAATCCGGGCCACATCTGGAGTCAGGCCGACGAGTTGCTCAATCGCCCGGTGCGCGCCCCATGCCGTGCGGCGAAGCACGGCGTCCATCAGGAACAGGATAAACGCCAGTCCGCCCGCGGTGGCGTATTCACCCGTGGCCAGCGCGGCGCCGATGGCCAACGCAACAAGAACCGAACTGGACGGCCGGCCCTTCTTGATTTCGCGGCCGGCCGCCATGAGCAGCGGAATCCACAGGAGCACCGCGCCGATGGCCGCGGGAATCACACGGACCTCCTCATCCAGCCCAAACCAGCCGGCCAGCACTGTCGTCAGGACCATCGCCCCGCCGACCAGCGCAAAGACGATCGAACCCTCCGACGAGCTGGTGTTGTGCATCTCGCAGCAACTGGCGCTTTGGATGTGATTGTGATGCTTGTGGCCGGGGCCGCCGTGGTCGTGGTCATGACCGTGCGCGTGGTCATGGTCGTGATCATGAGGCTGCGAGGCGGGTGAGGAACCGGCTTGAGACATCTGCGGCATCTCCAGAGGGGCGTCAGTGCCCGGTGTGTCGAGTCCAAAACCCTAGGCGGAACACCGGCTCGAATCCGCCGCCGACCGCCGCGAGTGCGATTGCCAACGCAGAAACGCGATATTCGGACGACCGGCGTCGCGACTGAATCAGACTCGTCTTCGTGATACGCCCCGCCACGACGACGGGTTCGACGCGGCTGCGCGATTCGGCCACGCTTTCACGCCCCTACGATTGTCCATCACCCCCCGGGCCGCGCCTGCGTCCGGCGGCGGGCCGATGGAGGACGTGCCGACCATGCCGACATACGTCTATCAGGTCATCACCGAAGATGGCAGCGAGGGAGAGATCTTCGAGATCTTCCAGAAGATGGCCGACAAACCGCTGGCCACGCACCCCGAGACGGGTCAGCCCGTGCGGCGGGTCATTCAGGCGGCGAACATCCCTCTCAAACACACCGACAAAGCCGAATCGAACCGGATCAGCAACAAAAACCTCGATCGGCTCGGATTCACCAAGTACGAACGAGCGGGTGGCGGCTTCTATGAAAAAAAGGCCGGCAAGGGTCCCAACATCATCTCCGCCGACGACTGATCCGACCGCTCAACCCACTTCGCGAGTCTGGAAGAGAATCACGGCCAGCGAGAGCATCCCCGTGATATAGAAGATGCTGTACATCCCCACCAGCCCGATGTGCGAGGGCGGGATGATGTGCCCCTGGTTGAGAGCGTCACCAAACGACATCGCCTGGAGATTGGGCGGCACCGACCACGCGATGCGCCAAAGCGAGTGCACGCGCTGCGGACCGTCGATGAGGTAATCGTCGACGCGCGGCGGCCGCTCCATCGGATCGTTGCCCTCCTTGACCAGATCCGCGGTGCTGTACGCGACGTTCTTGAGGACGGCTTTGCCCATCCCCAGCAGTCCGAATCCGACGTTGTCCGACGAGAGATACACCTCTTCGCCTTCGGAAATGTCGATGCCGCGATCGAGGCGGATGTGGTACGTGTCGCCGTTGTCGCTGAAGTTGTCATTGTGATCGTCAATGACATTGATCTCAAGAATGCGGCCGCGGGCCTTGGACTCGAACGCCCGATGGCCAAAGAGCGTGTCGGTGAGAAGGCCGGCCACGAAGACGATCAGGCAGACGACCACCGTCATCACCTGCCCGAGCCGCGTCGAAGCGGCCAGCGCGACCGACGCGATGATCATCAGGGCCAGGAACACGCCGACGAGAGCCAGAACGATCTGCGGATCGAAACTGCCCGAAAGCACAACCATCGAACCAAAGGGCGTCTCGACGCGCGGGAACATCTGGAAGTTCCAGTCCTTGTCGAAGACGAGAATGCCGGCCCAGGCGAGAATCGACATCGGCAGCATCGTGCCGACAGTCGTGCTCGTGAAGACCCAGCCGTAAAAGAAGTTGCACCAGACGCCGACGATCAGCGAGGTGAACAGCGCGATCAACCCAAAAACGATCACGGGAATATCAGCCGTGTCGCGGGCGGTCTGCATGACCCCGTAGCGCTTGATGAGCAGAAACGCACAGGACATGATGATCGCCGACACCCCGATGGCGGCGGCCACGCCGACATACTTCCCCAGCACAAACACCGGCCGACCCACCGGCTTGGACACGAGCGTGAGAACCGTCTTGTTCTCGATCTCACGTGTGACCACGCTCGTGGCGACGAAGGCGGCAATCACCAGGCCGCACAGAAAGATCGTCGCCAGACCCATGTCCACCATGAACAGGTTGTCGTCAGAGAGGGTAAACGTGCTCAGACCCGGCGTAATAAGCAGCGCAATGATGCCGATCCCCAGCATCACAAGGTAAATGGGCTGGCGGATACTCTCGACAAACGTGTTGCGGGCTATGGCGAAGAACTGTTGGAGCATGAATCCATCCGCGCGACGACAACGGGCCTCGCACCGGGCGCGGCCGCGACTTTCTGGTACGCCGGCTATCGTAGGCCGGTTTGACTCAGAGCGAGAAAATCGAGCACTCCGTTCGAACCGGACCCAATTGGGGGTCGTAGCCGAGTCTTGAGGCGGCTTGCGCGATCCTCCAAATCGCACCTCCGCCTCGGGGTATCTTCGACGGCCGGTGAACCGAATACGGCTGAAGGTTGCTTGAATTGCGGGCTTAGGGTATCGTTCGCTCTTTCGCCGGGGGACTCTCCCCGACACTTTCGTGCGGGTTTGAGGGCTACGCCACATCATGCGGATCAACCACGAGACATACAGGCGAGCCGCGATGGCGGCTATCTTCGCCTCCATTTTTCATCTCGTGCTCACAGCCGTCATCTTCCTGCTCGGCTTCGTCCTCAAAGACGACGCTACCAGGATCGCCGCCTACTCGATGCTGTGTGGCATTCCCGTCTGGGTCATCCTCATCCTCCTCTTCCACCAGCATCGGCTGGAGCGGCTCGAAGCGCTCGAGCACGAGCAGTTGCGAGCCCGCGCCGACGTAACCGGCAGCATCTTTGAATTCGACGAGAACGAAGTCCCCGCCAACGCAAGCCGTCTCAAGTGGATGCACGGCTTCCTCGTCCCAGCCGTCAGCCTGCTCATCGCGGCATTGCTCATCGGCATTGGCTGGTGGCAGCGTGGCGCTGTCTCAACGCGGAGCCTGCCGGGTATGCCCGGCGTAAACGTCGCCGATCCCGGCTCGGCTGGATACGGCGTCGGCATCACTTCCGCCATCGCGCTCGTCTGCTTTGTCGTGTCCTGGTTCCTCGGCGGAATGAGCCGACAGCCCGCCTGGCGACTGCTCCGGGCCGGCGCGACCGTGACCATCGGCGCCGCCCTGCTCAACGCCGCCCTCGCCGTCGGCTACGGCTTCCAACTCAATGGCAACCCGGAAGTCCTCTCGGCTCTGGCCCACGTCTTCCCGATCTACATGATCGCCCTCGGCCTTGAGGTGATCGTTGCCTTCATCCTCAATCTCTACACGCCGCGCAAACCCGGCGAATACCCCCAGCCCGCCTTTGATTCGCGCGTCCTCGGCCTGCTCGCCGCCCCCGAGTCGGTCGTCAAGTCGATCAACGACGCGATCAACTACCAGTTTGGCTTCTCCGTCACCTCGACCTGGTTCTACCAACTGCTCAGCCGCCAGATCCTGCCCATCATCGGGTTCATGGTGGTGCTCATCGTCCTGCTCAATTGCATCTCCATCGTCCAGCCCGACGAACAGGCCGTCGTCACCTCGTTCGGCCGCCTTCAGCGCGGCAGCCAGGTGTTCGATTCCGGCGCCGTTCTCAAGTGGCCGTGGGAGCGCGTTGAGCGCTACCCCGTCTCGCAGATCCACCAGGTGCTCGTCGGCACCGAGGCGGAAGGCGAGCACGCCAAGGTCGACGAATCCGGCCCGATCCTCTGGGATAACGCGCACACGCTGGGCAAGGAAGAGCTGATTATCGTCGGTCCCGGCCGGATCGACGCCGGCATCGACGTCGGCAACGACGGCGAAAGCAGCCTGGCGCGAAGCATCGCAGTCGTCAACGCCGAAGTCCCCGTCCAGTTCCGCATCAAGGAAGGACAGGACGCCCAGGGCAACTGGGAACTGCTCAATTTCATCAATTTCGTCGGCGGCGACGACCGCCAGCGCGAGGCGCTGATTCGTCAGATCGCCACCCGTGTCGTCAACCGACGACTGGCCGCCATGTCCATCGAACAGGTGCTTGGCCCGGCCCGGTCGGCGCTCTCGGATGACCTCCGAACGCGCATCCAGGCCGAACTCGATCGCTGGAACTCGGGAATCCAGGTCGTCTTCGTCGGCGTGGCCGGAATCCACCCACCCAAGGACGTCGCCGAGAGTTTTGAGAAAGTGCTCGAGGCGCGCGAAACACGTGAATCAACCATTCAGGACGCTCTGCGCGTCGCGACCGAGCGGCTCTCCAAGGCCGCCGGCTCGGTGGACAAGGCCCAGACCATCGCCGGCGAGATCGAAAAACTTCGCAACATGAGCAGCAGCGACAGCGGGTACACCGCCCAGTCGCTGGTCGTCGAGCGCGCCCTGCTCGGAGCCGGTGGATCGGCGGCGACCAGGATCCTCGAAGCCAAGGCCAATCGCTGGACCACGCAGAATGAGCGGCTCGCCACGGCGATCCGGCACAACAGCCGCCTCATGCCCTACGAGCAGGCGCCCGAGTATTACGAAATCCGCGAGTACCTCAACACGCTTCAGCGCGCGTTGAAGGGTCGCCAACTGATCATCGTCCCCGTCGGCCCGCAGATTCGAACCAGGATCGATCTCAAGCAGGATCCGACGATGATCAACCTCAACGAAATCGGCGCTTCCAAGGACGCGGTTGACAAGATGATGAACGAATGACACCGACCCACTGAATTCGGGTCTGGCGGAGGCTCTGGCTCAATGAATCGAATCGCACTGTACATTATCGCGGTCATCGTCGCTGTGACGCTGCTGCTGTTCACCTGCACCTTCCAGGTGAGGTTCAACGAAACCGCGATCGTGACCACGTTTCGCAAGATCGGTCGCGTCGTCGAAGAACCGGGGCTCCACTTCAAGTGGCCCTATCCCATCCAGTCCGTCAAGCACTACGACTCGCGCGTCCGCGTCCTTGAGACTCGCCTCGAAAACGTCATGACCAAGGACAGCCAACTGGTCATCGCTCAACTCTTCCTCGCCTGGAAGATCAAAGAGCCCAGCACGTTCTTTCGCGTCATTACATCCGAATCCAGCGCCGATAAGCGCCTCAACGAACGCCTGCGATCCGCTCTGGGCCTCTTTGCCGACTACGACTTCCACGATCTGCTCGCGGCCAGCACGGAGCAGGGCGGCACCGAGCACAGCAATCTCTCCGGGCTCGAAGATCGCATCATCGAACTGCTCCGCAATCCGACGGACCAGGCCGCAGGCGTGGAGGCGGCCTACGGCATCGAGCCCGTCGCGGTGGGAATCAGCCGATTCATCCTGCCCGAAAATACAAGCAAGGCGGTCTTCGAACGAATGAAGAAGACGCGCGAAACCATCGCCGCCAACACCTCCGCCTCCGGACAGGCTGAAGCCGAACGCATCACCGCGCGGGCCAACAGCGACGCCAGCACCATCGAGTCCTTTGCCAAAGCGCGCGCCGCCGACATCCGGGCCGAAGGCGACCGCGAAGCCGCGAGCCTGGCAGCCCAGCTCGCCCGCAACGAGCGCTTTGCCATTTTCATGCAGAAACTCCAGGCGCTCGAAGCGATCATCAGCAAGGACACCAAGGTGATCCTGCCCACGTCGCAGTGGCCCTTTGACATGCTCGTCGGACCCGATGGCCAGCCGATCAAGATCGCGGCTCCGGTCAAACTGGAAAGTGGCAACTGATCCATGGCAGAAGATCAGACCAACCCGAATCTCCCCGGCGAACAGCCCGCGCCGCTCGAGCGGCCTCAAATGACGCCGCAACCCTTCGCGCCCGTCGGCGGCGGGGATGACGAGTTCGACCCCGCCAACCGATCGCTGGCCAGCGCGCTGCGCATCAGTTTCATCGCACTCCAGGTCGTGATGGTGGTGCTCGTGGCGATGTACTTCTTTTCCGGCCTGCGCCAGGTCCCCGAACAGTCGCGCGGCCTGCGCCTGCTCTTCGGCCGCCTCCAGGATGCCGAACCTCTCGAAGCGGGAGGCTACTTCGTGTGGCCCTATCCCATCGGCCAGTTCGTGCTCGTGCCCAGTTCGCAGCAGAGCGTCAGTCTGGCCGACGAGTTCTGGCCGCAGTTGAGTGAAATCCAGAAAGCCAGGCCCTTCACGAGTCTGACCGAGACGGAGAAGTTCTCACTCGTGCCCGGCAAGGACGGCTCGGTCATCACCGCTGACCACAACCTCGCCCACACCAAGTGGAACGTGCAGTATCGCATCGTCGACGCGCAGCAGAATCAGAAGACCGTCCCACTGACAATGAACGAAACCCTCGTCCGCCGCGCCGTCGAGCGGGCGGTCGTGCTCAGCGCTGCCGAAACAACGCTTGACGAAATCATCCAGTCGCGGGAACGGCTCAGCGGCAAGGTGAAGGCGTATTCACAGGAGTTTCTCGATCGCATCGAGTGCGGCATCGAAGTCTCGACCGCCACCTACGACGCCTATCCACCCGTACCCGCCCAGGGCAGCTACGAACGCGTCAACCAGGCCCACGTCGAAGCAGCGCAGGGCAAAGTCGAGGCCGAACGCAAAGCCGCTGAAATCCTCAACGCCATGGCCGGCCCGGCGTACCAGAAACTGCGCACCCTCATCAGCGAGTACGACCAGTTGCTGACGGAAGCCAAGGCCGATCCCGCTAAGTCCCCGGCGGCAGCCGCCAAGCTCGCGGAAATCAACGACCTGCTCGTCAGCGACGCCGTCGGCGGCAGGATCGCCACGATCATCGGCAACGCCAAGAGCGATCGCGGCGAACTGGTCTCCTCCTTCCGCAGCGATCTCGCCCGATTCAACGCATGGATCGATCGCTACGAGGAGAACCCGCGTCTCGCCACAGCGCTGCTCTGGTCGGAGTCGATCATCAACATTTCCAAGTCAAATCTCGAGTGGTTCAGCATTCCGCCGGGCACGACGACCATCGACATCGAAACGAATGCAGACCCGGCCCGCGCCCGCCGCATGAAACGGGACGAGTACATCAAGCAGGATCAACAAAGACAGCCCTGACCACGCCCCCTCGCAATCACGCCGCAACAGAAGTGACCTCATGACCCCTGCCGACTCCACATCACGAACGCCCGTCGTCCTCGCGCAGGGACTGACCAAGGTCTTCTCCGATTTCTGGCTCCGCGCCCAGGTGCGGGCGGTCGACAACCTCGACCTGCGCATCGAGCAAAGCCAGATCTTCGGCCTCATCGGGCCCAACGGCTCGGGCAAGAGCACGACGATCAAAATGATCCTCGGCCTGCTGCACAAGTCGGCCGGCCGCCTGTCCGTCCTTGGCAAGCAGCCTTCCGACATCGCCGTCAAGAGACGCATCGGCTACCTGCCGGAAGAGTCGTACCTCTACCAGTTCCTCAACTCGCGCGAAACGCTCGACTTCTATGCCAAACTGTTTGGCTACCCGCGCGCCGTTCGCCGCCGCCGCATCGATGAGCTTCTTGAAATGGTCGGCCTTGACGCCGTGGCCTACCGCCCCGTCGGCCAGTTCTCCAAGGGCATGCAGCGGCGCGTCGGCATTGCCCAGGCGCTGATCAACGATCCCGAATTCCTCATCCTCGACGAACCCACCTCCGGACTCGATCCGCTGGGCATACGTCAGGTGAAGGATCTCATTCTCGATCTGGGCAAGCGCGGCAAGACCATTCTGCTCAGTTCCCACCTGCTCTCTGAGGTCGAAGACGTCTGCGACGCGATGACGATTCTCTACGGCGGCAAGAAACGCGCCGAGGGATCGCGCGAAGACCTGCTCACCACCGGCGACCGCACCATTATCGAGACCGAGGCCCTCTCGCAGCAGGAGTCCGACGACATCGCGGAGTTCATCGAACAAAAGGAAGGCCGGCGCATCATTCGCATCGCTCCCGCGCGCCAGAGCCTCGAATCGCTCTTCATGTCCATCGTCGAAAAGGCCCAGAGCGAACGCGTCTCCACCTCCGGCGCCAGCCGCGGCGGACCGACCGCTGCGTTCCTGCGCGGCCTGGATTCAGATGAACAAGCCAGCGGCGCGCAGGTGATTGCGGACCTCATGAAAGAGCCGCAGGCGCCGACCGCGTCTCAACCCGACGAGAAACCCTCCACGCCCGCCGCGCCATCAGACAAAACCGATCGCTCGGTGCTCGAATCGCTGGTGGACACGAGTGCACCCGCCGCACGAAAACCGGACGCAACCGGCGATCGCCCCACACCGGCCAGACCGGCGTCCGGCAATAGAGACGACGTCGATCGATCCGTGCTCGATTCGCTCCTCGGCTCATCAGACGATTCGACGGACGATGCGAACAAGCGCAGTCAGGGTGGGTGATCAGTCGTGATCAATCACATCTTCGAGATCGCAGCACGATTCAACCGGCTTCAGCAGCGGCTGGTCTTCAAGATCGCCGCCACCGTGATCGGGCTGATCGTCGTTGCCGCGATGTCGATTCTCGCCGCCCGCACCGACTTCGCATGGCTCCCCGAGACCTTTCGCGAGAACCTCGTCAGCAGCACCGTCATCGCCTCACTCGCCGTCATCGGCATGATCTGGCTGGGCATGACGCTCTCGGCTCTGGGGATTGCGATCATCTCTGTGCCGCTGTGGCTCATCTTTCGCGCCGCCGACATGGAGCTCTGGGCCCAGATCGCCCTGGGCATCGGCTCTCTGCTCACGCTCTTCCTGCTGCTCATCCAGATCGCACGGCTCATGCTCTCGGCCCCGGTCGGCCCGCTGGCGGTGGCTCGGCTTGTGCTCGATGAAGCGATCCGCATGAAGCTCGCGCTCGTCTTCATCGTTCTGCTCATTATCTACATTCCCTTCCTCGCGACCCAGCTCGACGAGCAGGAACGGCTGCAGTATCGCCTGCAGACCTTTTTGAGTTACGGCACCGGAGTCAGCTACGCACTGCTTGCAGTGATGACGGTCTTTATCTCCACCGCCACCGTCGCCTTCGAACAGCGGGACAAACAGATCTACCAGATCGTCAGCAAGCCGCTGGGCCGCTTCCAGTATCTCATGGGAAAGTGGATCGGCATCGTCGTGCTCAACGGCGTGCTGCTGCTCATGACCGGCGGCGCCACATTCTGGTTCACGCAGTATCTTCGAACCCAGCCCGCAATGGACTCATACGACCAGATGGCCGTCACCGAGCAGGTCCTCACCTCGCGCATCGGAGTGCGGCCCACCGTGCCGGACTTCCGCGAAGAAGCCAGGCAGCGCGCCATCAAGCGGGCCGACCAGGATCCGGATCTCAAGGGCAACCCCACCGCGATCGCCAACCTCGCCAACGAAATGCT
Source organism: Planctomycetaceae bacterium (assembly GCA_040255465.1). GTDB lineage: Bacteria > Planctomycetota > Phycisphaerae > Phycisphaerales > UBA5793 > UBA5793. The sequence goes on along the minus strand of JBDZVA010000001.1, from coordinate 1,087,322 downwards.
CAGCGAACTGCAAGCCGAGCTGCTCTCCATCCCCCCCGGCGAGTGGCGCGAGTTTGTCTTTGACAACGTGCGGCCGATCTCCAAGCGGCTCCGCGCCACCGTCCACTTCAACGGCGAACCGGTCATCGTGCCCAGCCGCCTCCAGTCAACCATCGACCTGAGCGTGCGCAACGAAGACGGCTCAGTCTACTACGTACCCGGCGGGCAGTTCAAACTCGACTTCACCGAGGACTCGACGCTCGTCTACTTCGTTCCTCCCGACTCCCAGCAGACGTTTCCCAACCCGCTCACGGACGGGCAACCGGTCTACATCGAGTACTTCCCGGAGAACGCTCTGACCCTGCGCTTCAAGATCAACTCCGGCCAGGACATGCCTGATGTCTCGCTGCCGATCACCATCTGGCTGCCCGGCGACCTCATGATCCCGCAGAAAGTCGTGCTCGTGCAGACGCAGAGCGTGCTCATCCCCGCCGGCTTCGTCGGCGACGATCATCGCGTGATGCTGCGCATCTTCAACGGCGACATGCAGACGCAGACCGGCTACGACGCCACCATCAGCATCCCGTGGGACGGTCTGGAACTGATGTACAAGGTGGACACATTCGAGTGGAACTACTTCCGCGCGATGCTCATCATCTGGCTCAAACTCGGGTTCCTCGCCATGCTCGGCATCGCCGCGGCCACCTTTGCCAGTTTCCCGGTGGCGTGCTTGCTCGCGTTCACGATCTTCTTCGGCGCCGAGTCGGCGCCGTTCCTCGCCGCATCGCTGGAGAACTTTGACAAGGTCGATCCCGTAACCAAGGAGAGGTACTACTTCAACACCGTGATCTGGGAGATCGCCTCGGGTATGCAATTGCTGTTGCGGCAATACGGCGCGGTCCGACCGACGCAGGACCTCATCGAAGGTCGCAACGTCTCCTGGGCCGTCGTGTCGCAGACTTTCTTCTGGATTTCCATCTTATGGACGGGGCTGACCGCGCTGGTGGGCTGGGTCGTCTTCCGCGCTCGCCAACTGGCCATCTACTCGGGGCACGCATGAGACGCGATCGCTGGATTCAGATCATCGCCGCCGTCGTCATGATCGCCTCACTGGTGGGCGCCGGCTGGCTCATGCCGGCTATCAATGCCTCGGCTTCGAATTACCAGTTGAAGTACACCGACGAGGCCGCAGCCGGCGCACCCGCTCCAGTCGTCGTCGCTCAGAGCATCGGGGTCGTGCGCGGCATCATCGCCAATTACCTCTGGATCCGCGCCGACAAGCTCAAGGAAGACGGCAAGTTCTTCGAGGCCTATCAACTCAGCCGCTGGATCACCCAGCTCCAGCCGCGCTACGCCTCCGTCTGGCATTTCCAGGCCTGGAACATGGCCTACAACATCTCCGTCGCCACACACACGCGCGAAGAGCGATGGCAGTGGGTGCGCGACGGAATCCAGCTGCTGCGCAACTACGGCATCCGCTACAACCCCAACGAGATGATGCTCTACCGCGAGCTCGCCTGGTTCTTCCTGCACAAGATCGCGGGCTTCACGGACGACGCGAACAAGTACTACAAGCAGCAACTGGCGGACGAATGGCAGGGGCTGCTCGGCGAACCGCCCTACTCCGCCGACGGGCGGGCGGCCGCGATGAAGAAGGTCGCCGAGGCCCCCGAGCGCTGGGACCGCGTCGTCGAGATGCAGCCGGCCGCCGCGGACCTGCTCAAGGATCTCTACAAGGCCGGCTTCGAGCTCGACGAAAGACTGCTCCGCACCATCGAATCCACTCGCTCGCTCACCGCCAGCCCCGTGGCGATCCGCTCGGGCATGGCCGAACAGTTTTCCAAAGTCACCGATAACAGCCGCCTCTCGCCGCAGGGCCTGGCCGTCCGTCAACTCCAGCCCGTCCTGACGAATGAAGCCTACAGAGACGCGTGGCCGCTGGTACTCGCCTACGCACGCAAGCGCGTTCTCATGGACACCTACAACATGGACCCGGCGTACATGCTGCAGTTCATGGGTGAATTCGGACCCCTCGACTGGCGATCGCCTTCCGCACACTCCCTCTACTGGGCCGCCGTCGGCGTCGAGCGCGGCCTGAGCCGGCGCGAGCAGAACAAGTTCGACCGCGTCAACACCGACCGCATCCTCTTCCACTCCGAGCAGTCGCTCAAGCGCGGCGGACGCATTTACTACGACTTCGTCTCCAAGGAGATTTCCTACGGCCCCGACCTGCGATTCATCCCCTACTACGAACAGACCTACGTGATGATGTACCAGCGGGCCGCTGATGCATTCGACCTCGGCAACCCCGTCACCTTCCTCGATGGCTATCGCAACTTCCTCATCGACAGCGTCCGCGAGTACTACATGTTCGGCGAGTATGAGAAGGCGCAAGAGGTTTACGACCGCCTCCGCACCGACCAGAAGTTCTATCAGGAAGACAAGCCGCTCCGATTCACCTTCCCCCTCGAAGAGTTCATTATCAACGAAACGGCGGACCGCTGGTCATCAATCAACGTCGCCACGAATGACTGCATCGCCTTGCTCTCGACGGCCTTCCGACTTGGTCTGGGCCGCGGCGATCAGAAGGTCTTCGATTCCAACGTTCGCATGGCCCGCGCAATCTTTGACAACTTCCTCGGCGAAATCGGCAACGCCAAGACCGCCGTCACCCCCGAGACCGGTCGCCTGCCGTTCGAGTGGAGCTCGTTCATGCTCCAGGCCTTCCAGATGGCGATGACCGATGACATCTCGACCATGGGCGAGAAGATGGCCCTCTGGGAGCGTGCCGACAACGATCTCAAACTCAAGTGCTACGACACCATTCTCACCTCGCTGGCCGACAACCTCCAGCGCAGCGGCCTGCGCGACTTGACCCTCGATCAGGCCTTCGCTCCGCCGCCGGGCATCGAGGCCTACCGCAAACAGAAGCAACTCGAGAGCCAGAACGGCCCCGAAGGACCTTCCGTTCCCATCGAGCGCAAGTAGGGCCCGACGGACTGATCGCGATGGCCCCCGCCGGCGCTCTATCATTGATCCGGTGGGAATTCCGACAGCATTTCTGCGAGAGCGCGGCTCATGCCCGATCTGAGCGTCCACGTTAACGGCCTGCGACTGCCCAATCCCTTCGTCATCGCCTCCGGTCCGCCGGGGACCAATGCAAATGTCATCGCCCGCGCCTACGACGAAGGCTGGGGCGCCGTCGTCTGCAAGACCGTCTGCCTCGACGCCGATTCGATCATCAACGTCAGCCCGCGATACGCACACCTCCGCGCCGCCGACACCGACGAGATCGTCGGCTGGGAGAACATCGAACTCATCACCGATCGGCCCTTCACGACCTGGCTCGATGAGTTCAAGAGCCTCAAGGACCGTTACCCCGAGCGCCCGCTGATCGCCTCCGTGATGGAAGAGTGCCAGCGCGACCGCTGGCTCGAGATCATCCAGCGCTGCGACGACGCGGGAGTCGATGGGTTCGAGTTGAATCTCTCCTGCCCGCACGGCCTGCCCGAACGGCGCATGGGTCAGGCCATGGGCCAGGATCCGGAGATCGTCCGCGAGGTGTCCCGCTGGGCTCGCAGCGCAACGCGCAAACCGATCTGGGCCAAGATGACGCCCAACATCACCCACATCGCCGACCCGGCGCGCGCGGCGCTGCAAGGCGGCTGCGACGGCATCACCGCCATCAACACGATTCTCTGTGTCATGGGCGTCGACCTCCAGACATTGCGACCCGTCCCCACGGTCGAGGGCTACTCCGAAGCGGGCGGCTACTCATCCAAAGCCATCCGCCCCATCGCCCTGCGCATGGTCATGGAATGCGCTCGAATGGCGCATGCGGAGTTCCCGCAGGCAACCATCAGCGCGGCCGGTGGAGTCGAGAGCGGTGACGATGCCGTCCAGTTCATCCTCCTCGGCGCGAGCACCGTCCAGGTCTGCACCGGGGTCATGAAGTTCGGCTACCGGATGATCCAGCCCATGCTCGACGACTTGCGAGCCTTCATGGAAGAGCACCGCTTCGAGACGATCGACGAGTTCCGTGGACGCAGCCTCGAGTACTTCACCACCCATGCCGACCTCGTCGCCCGCCAGGCCGCCGCGAGGGCCGACCGAGGCCTGGATGCGCAGGATCACGACGACCGCTGGCGGGCGGATGACCTCGTCGAGCAGTCTCGGGAGTTGTCCTCCGACGCGTCGGATGCCGCCATTCCCAAGGGTTTTGCCCAATAACAGGGTCGGGACGCCCGACGCCGAGGCGAACCTACAATCCACCTTGCCGAACCGGCCCGTGCGGCCGATACTATCTGCACCACGTCCATGACCCGAACCGAACGAACATCCCGCCAACTGCCCATGTCGCTGGCCACGCTGGCGGCGCTCGTGGCCATTCTGGCGGCCGCTTCGAACCTCCCCAACGGGGCCGTGATCGAGCGATCGCGAGGCTGGATCATCCGGCCCATCGACGGCGACGACACCGGTCCGATCTCCGGCCGCTCCCTGACAGACTGTCTCGCCCAGGCGGCGCGTCACCTGCTCGGTGGCCACAGCCCCATGACAGCCGCGATCGCGCCGCTGCACTCGCTTCACACAAGCCAGACCACCCTGCCGGTGGTCCGCATCCCCGAGAATCCTTCCTGGCCGCCCGCTCAATGGGTGGTGGTCTCGCATCTGGCATTGCCTCCTCCGATGGCGTGATAACGCCTCGCTGAGTCGCCGGCCGCGCCCCACGGGCGCGTTTGCGCATTACTCAGCGATGGTGCGACCTGTGCGCCACGAGCGCTTCATCACTTCGCAAAGCCAGACAGTCAGAGAAGGATTCATTCCATGCCAGGCGTTCCCGTCATCGGCCCCATGATGGCCAAGATTTTCGGCACCCGCAACGAGCGATTCGTCCGTCGTTACCTCCACCGCGTTGAGCAGATCAACGCGATGGATTCCGAATTCAGCAAACTCACCGATGCCCAGCTTCGCGCCAAGACGACTGAGCTTCGTCAGCGCTACGCCAAAGGCGAAACCGAACAGGACCTGCTCATCGAGTCCTTCGCCATCGCCCGCGAGGTGATGGATCGCGCCGTCGGCATTCGCAACATCTTTGATCCGAATCTGAACTTCGACCCGTCCGTACTCAACGAGCGCGCAAGGAAGTTGTACGCGGACGTCAAGGCCACGATGGTCGAAACGCCCGACATGGAGCCGACCGGCGAACTGATCGGCAACGTCGAACCCGTTCCCGCCTGGAAAGTCCTGCCGATCCCCAACGAAATCTACGACGCCGTGCGCGAGGCCTACCCGCAGAGCAAGCCACCCTTCCGCGCCCGGCCCTTTGATGTGCAGCTCGTCGGCGGCATGGTGCTCGCCGAACACCGCTTCGACCGCATCCGCTCCGCCGCGCGAGCCCGGGACGTCTACTTCGGCAACATCGCCGAAATGAAGACCGGCGAAGGCAAGACCATCGTCGCCCCGCTGGCGTGCTACCTGCACGCAATCGCCAAGCGCCAGATCCATGTCGTCACCGTGAACACCTACCTCGTCCGCCGCGACCGCTACTGGACCTTCCCATTCTTCTACCACCTCGGCCTCACGGTCGGCTACATTGCCCCCTACCACGAACTGCCCGAGACGTTCAAGAAGATCGCCTACGGGTGCGACGTGGTATACGGCACGACGAGCGAATTCGGCTTTGACTACCTGCGCGACAACATGAAACTGCGCCTCGAAGACCAGGTGCAGCGCCAGCGCGTCTTCGCCGTCGTGGACGAAGTCGACTCAACGCTGATCGACGAGGCTCGCACGCCGTTGATCATCTCCGGCCCCGCGCACGAGGATTCGCCGCGCTACCACCTTGCGGACAAACTCGCCGCCCACCTCGTCGAGAAGCAAAAACCCTGGCAGGAAGCCGACCGCGCGGTCGAGGCCTGCCGCAACAAGATCAAGGGGCTCGAAGGCGACATCCGCAACACGCGCGACAAGACCAAAGTCCCCGAGATGAAGGCGGAGATCGAACGCCTCAAGAAAGAACTGCCGCGACTCGAGCAGCTGCGCGATGTCAATCGCAAGTACTACGAGGTTGAGATGGACAAGAAGAGCGTCCACCTCGAGCATGAAGGCGTCACCGAAGCCCAGCGCGTCGCCGACATCGGCTCGTTCTACGTCGGCGACAACATCGACATGCCCCACCTGCTCGAACAGTCGCTGCGGGCCCGCGCCGTGTACGAGCGCGACAAGGACTACGTCGTCAAGGACGGCGCCATCGTCATCGTCGACCAGTTCACCGGCCGCCTCATGGTCGGGCGCCAGTGGTCCGACGGCCTCCACCAGGCCATCGAGGCCAAGGAACGCGTCGAAATCAAGCCCGAAACACAGACGATGGCCACCATCACCATCCAGAACTTCTTCAAGTTGTACGAGCGACTCGCCGGCATGACCGGCACCGCCGACACCGAGGCCCAGGAATTCCACGACATTTACAACATGGACGTCGTCGTCATTCCCACCAACGTGCCCGTCGTCCGCAATGACTACAACGACCGCATCTACCTGACAGGCAAGGACAAGTGGGGCGCGATCGTCGAAGAGATCAAGACCTTCCACGACCTCGGCCGTCCCGTCCTCGTCGGCACGACGAGCGTCGAAAAGAGCGAGATGCTCAGCCAGCGCCTCAGCAAGAAGTACAACATTCAGCATGAGGTGCTCAACGCCAAGCAGCACGAGCGCGAAGCCCACATGATCGAGAACGCCGGTTCGCTCGGCGCGGTCATGATCGCCACCAACATGGCCGGCCGCGGCACCGACATCAAACTCCAGAAGATCGAGCGCCAGGCCCTGCTCGACCACTGGAAGCGCCGCCAGATCTGCCCGCGCCAGGTCGACGCCTCGATGAGCGATGAAGAAATCATCAGCCGCATCCATCGCTTCCTGGCGGAGCGAACCCTCGGCCTCAAGAAAAACGAAGTCGAAGCGATGAACGATGACGACATCATTCACCGACTCCTCGTGCATTGGGCAACCGAGTTCTCCATGCACGACGAGAAGCGCATCGCCAGGATGACCGACGACGAATTGCGCGCCGCCCTTGACGAAAACGGCAACTTCCTGCTCCACCATCTCAAGGTGTGGAACACCACCGAAGAACTCGGCGGACTCCACGTCATCGGCACCGAACGCCACGAGTCACGCCGCATCGACAATCAGTTGCGCGGCCGTTCGGGTCGCCAGGGCGACAACGGCTCGAGCCGCTTCTTCATCAGCCTCGAAGACGATCTGATGAAAATGTTCGCCGGCGACACGACCCAGCGCGTCCTCTCCCGCCTGGGCATGAAGGAAGGCGACGCCATCGAAGCCCCCATGCTCACCAAGGCCGTCGAACGCGCCCAGCGCAAGGTCGAAGAACGCAACTTCGAGATTCGCAAGAACATCCTGGAGTACGACGAAGTCATGGACCATCAGCGCCACGACTTTTACTCCAAGCGTCAGCGGGTCCTCGAAGGCCGCCAACTCCGCGCTCTCGTCCTCGAGTACCTCGGCGAAGCGATCGACGACGCCTGCGATCGCTTCCTCTCCCCCGATTACGTGCCGATCTGCATCGCGGAATGGGCTCAGAACACGCTGGACATCTCCATGCCGCCCGATCGTCTGCTCAAACTCGACCGCGAAGACATGCTCAGCCGTATTCAGCGCGATGCCTTCGAGGATGCACGCAACCTCATCGGCGTGAGCATCGGCGAGTTCAAGAACGACGAAGCCGATCCCGAAGACTGGGATCTTCGCGGACTCGTGAATTGGGCCAAGAACCGCTACGGCGTCGAACTCACCATCGACCAGGTGCGCGACATGCCGCAGCGCGACATCGCCGATCAACTTTGCGACGCGGCTCGCGGGCAGATCGCCGCAGTCGACTACTCCGAAATCGAGAAGTACCTCGCGCCCAATTACGCGCAGAACATGCTCGCCGACTGGGCGGGCAACCGATTCGGCATCGAACTCAAGGCCGAAGAACTCGCCGAGCTCAGCATCGCTGCCGCCAGCAGCCTGGTCATGCGAAAAGTGGAGGAGATCTACGCCCAGCGCGAACTGCGCTACCCCGTCGACTACGCCGTGGACATGACCATGGCGATCATGGCGCAGGATCCGCGTGCGGCTCTGTCCAACCTCGCCCAGTTCGCCAAAGTTCGCTTCGGAATCGAACTCGACGAAAAGCGCCTGCTGGCCATGACGCCGCGCGAATACCACAAGGAAATCCTCGAAGCCAACGAGAAATGGATCGCCGGCGGAAAGCAAGCCGCCATCGAAACTGCCATCCGCGACTTCCCCGACGACGAGTCCCTCAACGCCCACCTCCAGGAGCGATACCGGCTCGCGCTCAGGGAGGACGAGCGAGGCCTCACCGGCGACGCCCGGCGCGAGATGATCGAAAACAAGTTCGAGAACTTCAGCCGCTCCGAACTCATGCAGTTCGAGTGCTACGTGCTGCTGCAGGTGCTCGATGGCTCGTGGAAGGACCATCTCTATTCGATGGACCAGCTGCGCACCGCCATCGGCTTCCGCAGCTTCGCCCAGCAGGATCCGCGCGTCGAGTATCGCCGCGAAGGTCGTCGACTGTACGATCAGATGACCGGGAGCATTCGCGAGAAGATCGCCGATGTCATTCTCAAGGGCAAACTCATGCCGCAGGTCAGTTCACAGGGTCGCGGCCCGGCGCCGGCGCGAAGGTGAGGCGGATCCCGGGCCAACTGATCGACACGCCGGGCCGGAGGTTCATCGCTCATGCTTGATCTGGCCGCGTATCTGCATCGCCTCGACCCCTTCGCATGGCGGATCTCCGGCGACTTCGGAATCCGCTGGTACGGACTGGCGTACGCGGCCGGGTTCGTGTGTCTCTACGTCTTTGCGATGATGCTCGCCAGACGCCGCCGCATCGCCATGACCACCGAGCAGGTCGGCGACTTCGTCATGTACGCCGTCGCAGGCGTGCTCATCGGCGGTCGCCTCGGCTGGGTGCTCTTCTACCACCCCGCGGCGCTGTGGACCTTCACTTCGACGCTGCCGTGGTGGGAAGTGCTCGCGATCAATCGTGGCGGCATGGCGAGCCACGGCGGAATGCTCGGCGTCATCGTCGCCATGTACATCTTCTCGCGCCGCAACAGGATTGATCCGTTCGCCCTGCTCGACGTCAGTTCCCTGCTCGTTCCCTTTGGACTCTTCTTCGGACGCCTGGCCAACTTCGTCAACGGCGAGTTGCGCGGCCAGCCCTGCGATCCGTCCTTTCCGCTGGCCGTCAAGTTCCCGCAGGAGATCGTCGAAGACTGGGGCGTCGCGCAGTTTCGCGAAGCGCACGGCCTCAACACCTACTTCAACATCCCGCCCCTGCGCTGGGAGGAGTTTCTCAACGCCGTCGAAAGCGGCTCCCGCGACGCGATCATCCGTTTCACTCAATACCAGCAGGATCTGCTCGTGGCGGTGCGGGCCGGCAATCAGCAGGTCATCTCCATCGTCGAACCGCTGCTCATCGCCCGGCATCCCTCGCAACTCTACCAGGCCTTCGCCGAAGGCATCGTGCTCGGCGCTGTCCTGTTCTTCATCTTCTTCGTCCTCCGCCCGAAGCGACACGGCATCATCGGATGCTGGTTCCTGATCGTCTACGGCATTCTGCGCATCATCACCGAAATCTGGCGCGTGCCCGATGAGGGCATCGACCGCGTGATGGGGCTCAGTCGCGGCCAGTGGCTCAGCGTGGCGATGGTGGTCGCCGGCTTGGGCGCGCTGGCATACGTCCTGCGCCGCCCGAGATCAGCTCAGGTGTCACCGGCGGAACCCCAGCCCAGCTAACGGGCGACCCAACTCGGCGGCTCGAAGCTGCTCGAAACGCAGCGGGCTGAGCGGTTCATCTCGCGCGGGGGCAGTCCCCTGATCATGTCCGACAGACTCGCCGCATCGACTTCCCTGGCGTATTCTGACCTGCCGGTGCGATTTCCGCCGGACCGTCCCTGATCCAGATTGAGAGAAGAGAGATGCCCAAGAAAGCGCTGCCCGACCCCGAGCGACAGATCGATCTCGACCTCGTCCGCGCCACCGAGAACGCCGCACTCGCCGCGTGGAAGTGGTTCGGCAAGGGCGACAAGAACATCGCCGACGGCGCCGCCTCCGACGCCATGCGCGGCATGTTCCAACTCATCCACTGCAAAGCCCTCGTGCGCATCGGCGAAGGCCGCAAGGACGACGCACCCGGCATCTTTACGGACGAGAAACTCGGCACCTGGCAGGAAGGCAGCATCCCCCTGGCCATCGCCGTCGATCCCATCGACGGCACCACGCTGACGGCCAAGGGCCTCCCCGGAGCCGTCTCCGTCTTGGCCGTCGCGGCGTGCGAAGACCCGCAGGACGATCCCGCGGAACTCTTCCCCGTCATCCCCTCCTACTACATGGAAAAGATCGCCTACGGCCCCAAGGTCGCCGACGGTCCGGGCAAGATCCGCATGGACGCGCCGATCGATGAGAACCTCGACATCATCGCCTTCAAACTCAAGAAACGCGTCAAAGACCTCGTCGCCGTTCTGCTCGATCGCCCCCGACATCAGCACATGATCGATGCGATTCGCAAGGCGGGCTGCGGCATTCGTCTCATTTCCGATGGTGATGTAGCCGCGGCTATCGCGCCGAGCCTGCCCAACTCCGGCGTCGATCTCTACATCGGCATCGGCGGCAGCCCCGAAGCCGTCATCGCCTCGGCCGCCATCAAGTGCCTCGGCGGCGAGCACCTCTCACGCATGTGGCCGCGCGATGAGGCCGAACGCGAGTCGCTGATCAAAGAGCATGGCTGCACCGACGCCGACTTTGCCAAGATCTGGACCGTCGACGAGATGGCCAAGGGCGATCACATCATCTTCGTCGCCACCGGCATCAGCGATTCACCCATGTTGCGCGGCGTCCGCTACGATCAGCAGCACTGCATCACCGAATCCATACTCATGCGGGCGCGCTTCCGCACCGTGCGGCGCATCGAGGCGTTCCACAACATCGACAGCAAGACGATCCGCCTCGCCTCCACCGGCGAAGAGATGCGCCTCTGACGCACAGGCTCAGCCTCCGCCTTCCTCGCTGCTCGGTGGCGGCTCGACCTGCGTCGGCTCGCCTTCACCAGAGGGCTCAGCGCCTGGCGTCGTGGCGTCGAGCACCAGATCGCCGAGTTTGCTGTCTCGAATCGTCAGTCCCGCGATGCCGTATTCCTCGAACATCGCGTCCTGGCCGAGCATCACGGTAATACGCATCGTGACGGACTGATCTCCCTTGCTGAACTTCGCGGTACCGATGACGTCGGTGGAATTCTCGCCGGGACCGGTGACGTTGAGCGCCTGGCCTTGTGGTGGCATCCAACCGACAAAGCTGCCATAGCGGTCGTTGATCTGCTCGCTGAAGTACTGCAGTTGTGCATCACTGATACTGGTCTCAAACGACGGATACAGGTGGCTCCGCGCCGAGGCAAGATCGCCCGTCTCAAGATCGTGAATGAACTCGGTCGGACCGGTGGCGAGGAGCATGCCGGCGCCGATGTAGGACTCGATACGCGGCCAGAACGCCTTGAGCACAATTGCCTGGCCCGCCAGAGAAAGCAGCGAAATGAGAACCGCCGCCGCCGCCAGACCCGTGCCCTTGCGGCGACCATTCGACGCCGAAACCGACACCAGCCCACCCACCCCCAGGAGCAATCCGATCAGGGACGTCAGCGGGCAGCAGAAAATCACGCTCGAAACAAACCCGGAGACCGCCAGCAGGCTCGTGCGAGGCGGCTCGGCCAGTTGCTCCTGGTAAGGGTTGAATCCGCCCGCGTCATACTGGCTCATAGTCGGTTTCCTTCAATCAGTGTCTGGGCATCACTATTCTTGTTGGGAATTCCCGGGCCACCATAAGGGCCTCAGGGGGTCTCATCCAGCACATCGTGCACACGAATCCACTCCCAGCGCGGCTTCCACTTCTCAACCAGGGCGATGTGATTCGGGTGATTCACGTAACTGCGGTAGTCATCCTCATTCTCAAAACCAACGTAGAAACCCACGTCGTAATCCCCGTCCACGTTGCCCCGGCCGACATCCAGATGCGTGCCGCAGTAGTACGACCGCACCCCGGGGATCACGGAAAGCTGCGCATCGCAATCCGCAATCAGTTCAGACGCGACCGCCGCGTCCTTGAGTTTGAAAAACGCCAGATGGTTGATTCGCGCCGGCCGCGGCGGAGCCCCCGCGATCCCGCAACACTTGCTCCCGCAACACCCGCCTGAGCCAAGTGCCATCAGCGACAGCACTGCGACAAGCCAGAGAACTCCCGTGAATGAACGCCGGTCGTACATGTGAACTCCCTATTCAAGTGACTTGAAAAGCAGCCCGGTGGGCATCTTGGGCCAGAAAAAGGTCGAATCGGATGGAAGCAGGTACCCGCTCGATGCGATCAAGAGGACATCCGCGAGCCGAACGGGCAGCAGGACGACTCCAAGTTGCGCCCCATCAGGCCGCGAGCCGGGTTCGTCCATTTCCGCAAGATCAAAGACCGGCCGGCGTGCGGGCTCGCGACCGGCATTGCAGCGATCGCGCAAGCAACGATCGACGATGAACTGCTGGCACACCACCGGCGCGGCGCGGCGCCACGCCTCCGGCGCTTCGGGCGCTGTCGCCGCCAGCGGATCCACCGCGATCGCGCTCATCACGAAACTTCGCTGCCGGGCAAAATCGATCAGCCCCATCGGAATCGACCGTTCGAACCACGCGCGAGCCACGTGCGATTCGAGTTCCACCGCACCACCGGAGACTTCCTCGAAGCGAAACACGTCGCCGAGTTCGTCCTGGATCGCCTCGATCGAGTACGCCTCCATGTCCCCGAAAACGTGGTGAACGGCGCGAATGGTCATCCCCGCATCTTCCTGGGCGACCAGCGCCATCATGCACGACCGCGCTGCCTCCGTGGCGTGCGCGCCCAGCGATTGCAGGTAGGCGAATTGCGACGCGTAGCGATGGTGCCCGTCAGCGATAATCACATCGCGAGTGCCGAACGCGCCGGCAAGCCGCTCGATGAACGCTTCGTCCTCCATCAACCAGAGCTCGGAAAGCGTCCCGTCCGGCGCGACCCCGACGAGGCGCGGCTCCGAATGAATCAGTCGCGCGCGAATAATCTCCTCCATCACCCCTTCGTCGTCGCTGTAGATCCCAAAGACCGGTGACGTCTGCACCCGCAACGACTCCAGCAGCGCGAGTCGATCACCCCGAGGACCGGAGTCGGTCTGTTCATGCGCGTACAGCCCTTCGCCCCGATCCAGCGCAACCAGCGGCAGATCGGCCATGATCGCGTGACGCCGCACCAGGTATCTTCGATCCTTGAACGTCTGCCGCATCAGCCCGAAAACGGGGCGATCAAGTCGGCGAATCACTCGCTGTTCCACCCACGAATCAAAGGTCTGCCGGGCTCGCGCGTACGCCGCATCCGGGCCAGTGCGATCGATCGGCAGTCGCGGCACGTCGATCGCGGCGCTGTTGGTCGCGTCGGCGTGCAGAAGCCGATCACGCATCCTTCTGGAGACGACGTCGTACGGCGGGGCCAGTCGACTGGACACGTCATCGCAGGGCGCACCGACCACACCATCGTACATTAATGCATCCTGAATTGGTGCAATGCCCGGCATGGCGTCCCCTGATCGACTGCTACAGACTAGGAATCGGTGCGGGAACGAACAAGCCGCGCCGCGGCGAACGACGCGACCGCCTAACGACGCCGTCGGCCGGAGACGACCGCTTCCGCCAGGCGCAACCGGGCGTTAAGCCGAGCGAACTCGTTGATCAACGGAAGGTACTCCGCTTCCAGCTCGCGGCGGCGCTCCGGACTGTCGGTATTGGAGCTTCGCTCCATCACGCGGGCAATGCTCTGTGAGACCTCGACCCGCCGGCGACTCAGGGCGTCAATCAACTGGGCGCCTTCTCCAGCCCCCACAGCCGCGGAGGGAGATTCCTGCTTCGGATTCAGCTGTACCAACCCCATGTCGATCATGATGCGCGGAGCAGGCGGAAAGCGCTGCTGGCACATCGCGTCCCACTGCTGGCTCATCTCGCGCTGCATCTGCACGATGAAATCCTCAAACCGTGGAAGCGTCTTCGGGTCGGCCAGCGCGAACTCGACATCAAGTTCCTCGGAGCCCCGACGGATGCGCGCCTTGACCTTGTCTCCCGCCTTGTACTCCGCCATTCGCTTGAGCAATTCAGGTTGCTGCATCGCCCGCGAATCGGGAAGGGGTTCCCCATTAAGCGTCAGAAACTGGTCACCGCGCTGAAGCACTCTCGAGGCCGGCGTACCGTCGATCACCGTCTGAATGATCGCGATCGGCGAATCGCCAAACTGAATCCCGATCGCACCCGGGTTGGCAATGAAGCGCTGCCGCGCGGCGATCAGGAACCGCTCGGTCGCTTCCGGTGGCAGCGTCTCCCACTGCGCGCCCACATACGTCACGATGTCTTCGGTTTCGATCGTCTCGTCACGCACCAGCCGGGCCGTCGCCGCTTCGCGAACGTCCAGCCGGGCATCATTGAGCTCGCCCGCGTATTGCTGCAGTGACGACTCCGCGCCGTCCGGAGAAGCGATACGCTCGACGCTGCCGACCTGCGGAATCGCCAGAGCGCTCACCGACGTCAAAGCACCGAGCAACACCGCCATCAGCCAGTTTCGGCTCACCTTCGCCACGCTCTCTCCTGCCTGACGCGAGCCAAGTCGAGAACTGCCGCGTCCGGGACATTGTACGGGCCGGGAAGGCGTTGGTGCCATCGTCGCCACATGGAGAACCACAGGGGCGAGCAGGGTCGGTCAGTCGCGTACGGTGGCCGCCGCCGCAGCCTCAATCAGGCTGGCGTGATGGCGGTCAAGCAGCGGACGAAGATCCCCATCCACGCCTGCTGTACGCTTGAGAGAGTTCGGACTCCCATCGGGGGCTGGGCCCGACGAAGTCGACGCTGATGCGGGTACTGCCGGCTGAGGCATCACTTCCTCGCGCGCCCGGGCCAGCGCCGCTTCAGCCGTCTCGGCCGCGACTCGCAGTCGCTCCAGTTCCGCTCTGGCGAGTTCCTGCATGTGCCCGAGTGCGGCGAGATCGTCTTTCAGTTGGGCCTGGGCGCGATTCAGCGTCCGCGTCGCCAGGTGCTCGGAACTCATCCAGTCGTACGGGCTTCCTTGCGTCTCCACCTGCTGAGCCTGCTCGCGGGCCCGCTGGGCCTGCTGCAACGCTCGCTGCTGAATCTGGGAGCGAACCCTGGCCAGTCTCGACTCAGCCGCCTCCATCTCGACTCGCGCGAGCATCGCCGCTCGTTCCAGCGACTGGAGCCGAACCACATCCGAATACGGCATCAGAGGCTTCTCGTCGATTCGTCTCGGCTGACTCAGGACCGCATCGTCCGGCTGAGGCTCGCCTGCCAGACCCGATCTCGGTCCGGAGAGCGAGCCCGCGCTTCCGATCGCCAGCACCACCAGCATGACGCTGAAGCAACTGCCCAGTGCCGCGCCGACGCCGGCCAGCCGCTGCGGCTGCGCTGCGGGATCCTCCGGCAGCTCAT
The DNA here is from genome assembly GCA_040255465.1 of Planctomycetaceae bacterium. Taxonomy (GTDB): domain Bacteria; phylum Planctomycetota; class Phycisphaerae; order Phycisphaerales; family UBA5793; genus UBA5793. The sequence goes on along the minus strand of JBDZVA010000001.1, from coordinate 1,071,768 downwards.
CGAGCAGCCCAATCGCCTCGCGGGTCTGAGCTGCGTCAGGTTGTTCGCGTCCGTCTGGTGGCACGCGGCGCGGCTCCGTCCGATTCAGGGTCCGAGAACCAGCCTGCCGCAGGGGGCAGACTCCATATCGACACCCCGAAATCGGCCCGGTTCTGACCTCGATTGAGCGGTGAATGGACGGAATCCAAAGGATGAGGCAAGATCGCGTCCCAACCGGCTGAAGCAGCCCGTCTTGACGGCTAGAATCCCGGTTCAGGCACAACCGCATCGGTAACCGACCACTCCGCGCCCCCCGGCGCGAACTCGACCGCTCGAGGAGGCCACCCGTGGATCGACGCGTCCCCATCGTCGGCGGAAACTGGAAGATGAACACGAATCGCGCCACCGCCAAGGCACTCGCTGCCGCTGTGGCGTCCGCCCATTCCACCCGGTCCGGGGTCGAAGTCGTCGTCTTTCCCCCATTCCCGTACCTGTTGGAGGTCCGCGACGCGCTCCGGGGATCGGCAGTGATGCTCGGAGCCCAGGACCTCTACCACGAGCCGGATGGGGCGTTCACCGGCGAGGTGAGTGCGGCCATGCTCCGCGATTGCGGCTGCTCATGGGTGCTCGCCGGCCACAGCGAACGCCGTCACGTCCTCGGCGAGGGCGACGAACTCGTCAATCGAAAGACCCACGCGGCACTTGGAGCGGGGCTGAAGGTCATTCTCTGCGTCGGCGAGACCCGCCAGCAGCGGCAGGCCGGACAGACCGATGAAGTCAATGTCCGTCAGTTGACCACGGGACTCGAAGGAGTCTCAGCCTCCCAGATGAGCCAGGTCGTCATCGCCTACGAACCCGTCTGGGCCATCGGCACCGGCCTTACCGCCACTCCCGACGACGCTCAAGCCGCCCACGCCGCCATCCGTAGCGCCCTGGGAGAGATTTTTGAGTCGAAAACGGCACAGGCCACGCGCATCCAGTATGGCGGCTCGATGAAACCCGCAAATGCAGCCGGCCTGATGAAAATGTCAGACATTGATGGCGGATTAATCGGCGGGGCATCGCTCAACGCCGACGATTTCGGCGCTATTGTTCAGGCTGCCGTTCGGCCCTGAACGGCAACCAATGACGGGCCGGTTCTCCCTCGGGAGGGTCGGCACATAGAGGTAGTTTTGATCATGGCTGTTTTCTCCGTCGTACTTTCACTCCTGTTCATCATCGTCGCCGTCGCGCTGATCCTCGTGATCCTCGTCCAGCGGCCGCAAGGTGGCGGCCTCGCCGGCGCCTTTGGCGGCTCGGGCGGCGCCAGCAGCCAGTCGGCCTTCGGAGCCAAGACCGGCGACATGCTCACCTTCGCCACCGTCGCCATGTTCGTCCTCTTCCTGCTCACTTCCATGGGCATGGTCTGGATGAATCAGTCCCAGTTCACCGGTGGCGCGCCCACGGCGCCTCAGCCGCCCACCAACCTCGCCGTCACCATCCTCTCCCCCACCGAGGCTCGCCTCACGTGGAAAGACAATTCCAAGAATGAGACCGGCTTCTTTGTCGAGCGATCCGCCGACGGCCTCACCGGCTGGACCGAGGTCGGCAGCGTCGATCAGGACGTCAACTCCTTCACCGATCAGAACCTCACCCCCACCGCGACCTACTTCTATCGCGTTTCAGCGCGCAACACCATCGGACCATCGACGGCGACCGAGGCGATCAACATCACCTTGCCCGAAGTGAAAGCCGAGCCCGAAGATGGTGGCGCCGACAGTGGAACTCAGCCTGCCGGAGCGGGTGACTCAGGTGGCGACACTCCGCCCGACCAGCCCGTCGGCGAAGGCGGCAACTGAACCAACGAGGATCTCCGCCACGTGATTCGTTCGATGACCGGTTTCGGCGATGCGACGACGGAGGTTCAGTCCGTCCACTACGCGGTCGAGTTGCGCTCCATTAACAACAAGTTTTACAAGGCCGCCATCCGCCTGCCCGAAGAACTCGAGGGCATGGAGGCCGAGATCGACTCGCGCCTGCGGCGGCGCCTCGTGCGCGGCTCGATCACGCTCAAAGTGCGGCTCTCCGACCCGACCGCCCGCGCCGCCTACCGCATCAACACTGAGGCGCTCCAGTCCTACATCGAGTATCTCAGTCGGCTTCCCCATGAAGTCGGCCACCCGGTACAGATCGACGTGGCGGCGCTCATCCACCTCCCCGGCGTGCTCCAGCCTCCGTCAGACTTCGAGTCGCGCCTCGACACCGCCAAACCCATTGTGCACCATCTGATCGAAGAGGCATGCACCAAGCTCATCGAAATGCGCGAGCGCGAAGGCGCCATGCTCCACGAAGATCTCCACCGCCACTACACCTCGATCGGCGAGCGGCTTGAGGACATCGCCAAACGCACGCCGCTGGTCGTCGAAGAGTACCACCAGCGCCTCCGCCAGCGCATCGAGTCAATGCTCAAGGAAGCCCCGGTCCACGTCAACGAAACCGATCTCGTCCGCGAGGTCGCCATCTACGCCGAACGCAGCGATATCGCCGAAGAGATCACCCGGCTCAACGCACACCTGAGCCAGTTTCGCGATCTCATCGACTCTGACGACCGTGAACCGGTCGGCCGCACCCTGGATTTCCTCGCACAGGAATTGCTCCGAGAGGCGAACACAATCGCCAGCAAGTCCAACGACTCCCAGATCAGCCGCGACATTGTTGAGGTAAAAGGGGCAATCGACCGCATCAAGGAACAGGTTCAGAACGTAGAGTAGGTCGAACACCCCATGGCCGAAGCCACCACCCAGGACGTCCGCAACGACGCTGCGCTCGCGATCGCCTGCAGCCAGTACGACCTCGGCCCGATTCAGAACATCGTCGAGGCCGTGGTCGGTTCGCGCCGCAGCCGCAAGTGGGTCATCCGCGCCAAGCGCGGCGACTTCGTCCTCAAGGAACGCTCCGAACAACTCGCCACCGTCGAACAGGTCGCCTTCGCCCACGAAGTGCAATTGCGCCTCGAGGAATCCGGATTTCCCGTCGCGGCCATCATCGGAACACGGGACAGCAATCGATCCCTCTACCAGGGCAACGAGCGCATCTACGAACTGACCCGACTCGTGCGGGGCAATTCCTTCGACCGTGGCGCCGAACAGGCCCGCGAGGCCGGCCGCACCCTCGCCTGGTTCCATTCCGTCCTCCAGGGCATGGAAGTTCCCGCGCTGATGACCTCCACCTCATTCCACCGGCGCGGCGACCTGGCCACGATCGTCGATCACATCCCCCGCGCCATCCGCATTGTCACCAACGATGACCCCACCCGCAAGGCCGCGGCTGAACTCTCCCGAACCCTCTTCACCACCTACGAACAACTTGTTCGCAAGACCGATGTCATGGGCTTTGCCCAATGGCCCAAGTTTGTCGTGCATGGCGACTGGCATCCCGGCAACCTGCTCTTTGCCGAAGATGCCAACGTCGCGGGCGTCTTTGATTTCGACACCGTCCGGGTCGAGCCGCGCATTGCCGACGTCGCCAACGGCGCCCTCCAGTTCGCCATGAAGATCACCTCGGACGATCCGTTCAGCCACCCGGATGGCCTGAACGAATCGATCATGCTCGCCTTTCTCAGCGGGTACGACGCCTTCGATCCATCCTTCATGCTCAGCATCGCGGAGATGCACGCGCTCTGCTCGCTCATGGCCGAAGCGCTCATCGCCGAGGCGTTTCCGGTCATTGCCCAGACCGGTCGGTTCGGCCGGTGGGGAGGCCTCGAGTTCCTGCAGATCGTCGATCGCAAGGTGCTCTGGTTGACCACCTCGGCCGAAGAACTGCTCGCGCGACTCAACGAGGGATAGCGGCAGCCTCAAGGCCGGGCTTCTGCAACGATTCGCATCAAGGGGAGTATTGCTCACGTGCAGGTCATCACGCTTCTTATCGTGGCGATGGTGTACCTTTCGGAAGATGCGGTGAAGTGGTCGCCGTGGCAACTCGGCCTCACCAGCAACCAGCGCGTACTGCTGAGCCTGCTCGGACCCGCAATCGTTGTCGCGGGATGCTGGGCCATCTTCCACTTCTGTCGCAAGCGCATCGAAAAGCGCGGATCCTGGGCCGCCGTGCTGACCGCCGATCGCACGCTGATGTCGGCGACGTGGCTGGCGCTGGCGATTCACTTTTTTAACATCGTCGTCCTCGACTTGCTCGGCGGCATCCGCAGCGCCATCGGCAACTGGATCGCCGTGGACGAAGCGCTGGCCGTTCTGCCGCCCGTACTTACCATCATCGGCGCGTGGTGGTGCTACTACCCGATCAACCGGCGCCTGCGCGAAGCGGCGCTGATGCGCCACCTCGACACCGGAAAGCCCATCTACCCGATCTGGACCCGCAAGCAGTACGTGCTGGCGCAGGCGCGACTGCACTTCGGACTCGTGCTGCTGCCGGCCCTGCTCATCATGGGCTGGGCCGAGGCGATCGAGATGCTCTGGAACCAGCAGGGCGCCAATACGCCGCCATGGATGGAAACGGCCGCGCTGGCTGCAGGCGTCGGCGCGATCTTTCTCCTGGCCCCCGCCCTCATGACGCGCATCTGGGACACCACGCCACTGGGTCACGGCGAGCTGCGAGACCGCCTCGAACGGCTCTGCTCGGCTCACCGGGTGCGGATCCGCAAACTGCTCGTCTGGAACACGCACGGCGGGATGATCAACGGCGCCGTCATGGGGCTCATCGGCAGACTGCGCTACATCCTGCTCACTGATGCTCTCCTCGACACCATGACCACCACACAGGTCGAGGCCGTCATGGCCCACGAAGTCGGCCATGCCCGGCGGCACCATCTGCCGTGGCTCGCGGTCTGCCTCGTTGCGATTCTCAGTTCCGCCGCCCTCATCACCACGCTGACCCTGCGCGCCGTCGAGCCATACATCACGGACCAGACTGCGAATATCGAATTGACGCCGTCGTTGGGAGCCCGGATCGATGTGCCGCGCGGAGAAACGCTCCCCCCACCGCGATCTGCGAGTTCGTCCATTGCGAAAGACTGGCTTGAACCCATCGGCCTGCTCGCCACCGTGATCATGGCGCTTGGCGCCTTTGGCTGGACGAGCCGTCGTTTCGAACGTCAGGCGGACACCTTTGCCGTGCAGCATCTCAGCGGGCTGACACGCGACGCCGGAGGCGAGACCCCCATCACGCCCGAGGCCGCTCACGCCATGAGCGAAGCGCTGTTGCTCGTCGCCGAACTGAATCACATCCCGCTTCAGCGCCGCAGTTGGCGACACGGCTCAATCCAGTGGCGCCGCGACTACCTGCACTCGATCATCGGCAAGCGCTGCAACGCCGTACCGATCGACCGCCAGATGCGTCTGATTCAGATCGTCGCGGCCTTCGCGCTCATCGGTTCGCTGGGCCTGACCTGGTGGCTCGATGGATTTGGGTAACCGACTCCACGCGTCTCACCATCGGTTGATGCTCGTCGCGTACTCCCGCGCCGCGGCCACGATGCGCTCCGCCGTCCGCACCGCGGCAAACCCGGCATGCACATCCACCTTCGGCCGCCCACCCCGCTGCACCACCTCCACGAAGTCGCGCAACTGCATCTGCAACTGGTCGGCGTCATCCACATCGAGCGGCTCGATGTTAACCAGGTCGGTGTAATCCAGATCAGACAGATCGCGGCCGGCGGCCAACTCGGTTCGCACGCGAGCCAACTGCTCCGCATTGGCGGTGCGCCGGATCATCAATCCGTTCTTCTTCGCAAAATCGATGCTGACGTACGCATCGTCCGCCACGATACGGATCTTTCGCTCGGTCTTGAACGCAAGCCGGCTGGCCGTTACGTTGGCCACGCATCCGATGGGGAACTCAAGCCGAGCGTTGCACACGTCCTCGGCTGCGCCCAGCACCGCCACGGCGCTGGCCTGCACCCGGTCGGGCTCGCAACCCGTCAGCATGAGCAGCACATCGAGGTCGTGAATCATCATGTCCAGCACCACCCCGACATCAATGCTGCGAAACGTCATCGGACTGACGCGATGCACCTCGATGAAGCGCGGCACGAGGTCCTTGTGGCCGGCCAGGGCCCGCACCGCCGGGTTGTATCGCTCAATGTGGCCGACCTGCAACGTCGTACCAGTCGAATCCGCCAGCTCGGCTAACAGCTTCGCCTCCGCCACGTCCGGCGCCAGCGGCTTCTCGACCAGGCACGCCACGCCGGCCCGCAGCAGCGGCTCGGCAATCCGGCGATGATCCTTCGTCGGCACCGCCACCGTCACCGCATCGACCCCAGCCGCGATAAGCGCCCCCACGTCGGCGAACGCCTGGCCGCCGTACTCGCTCGCGACGGCGGCGCAGCGCTTCGCGTCGGCGTCGACCACGCCGACAAGTTGCACCTCGGCCATCTGCCCGTAGATCCGGGCGTGGTGCCGCCCCATCCGCCCGACGCCAACGACCCCAACGCGCAGATTTTCGGTTCGTTCAGTCATGTGAGAGGATCGTAGAACAATCGCGGTCCAAGTGGAGTCGTTCCCGCAAACACATCAGCCGCCTTTTCCGCTACTCGCGCGTCAGAGCGGTACTCTCCGCATCCCCGATGCGGCGGGCCGCCTCGATGCGCTCGATCATTTCGGCCGTCTTGCCCTCGTACTGGCCGCGGTATCGGATCGCCCATTTCACAATGCTGCGCAGGCGCAGTGTCGACACCGCGAAAAAGATCTGGACGACAAAGAATCCGATGACCACGAGGTACCCGCTGTTGCAACACATCGGCGTCCCGCCGACGTTCTGGGTGAACGCAATGAACGGACTGATGAATGCGATGCACAGGCCCAGTCCCCACGACAGGTTCCAGTATCGATCGGCGAGGTGGCTGTCTCCACCCTCTGCGGCGATCCGTCGAAAGAGCAGACACCCCATCGCCTGCAACCCCACCCACATCAGCGAGGTGGCAGTGACGACCGCGATCATCGTCCCCAGCGACGCCCGCGGCGCCCACGGACTGCGCAGAAACACCAGAAGTGCCAGCCCGACCAGAGCCAGCGCCACGACCAGCCGCATCATTGAAGTAATCGACTTCCAGATCTCAGCCGGCGGCTGCTCGACCTCGTTCCACGCGGCAGTGGCGATGACAACCGCGGGAAGCAGCAGCACGGCCATCAGGCACCCAAGCACCGGGCCGGCGAACTCGAACCGCAACAGCCCGTAGTAGCACCAGAGCCACAGCGCCATGCCCACGATCCAGCTCAGCAGCGCCAGCGAGAGCGCGGTGCGCAGTTGCAGGAGGATGCGAATCGGCACTTCATTGAGACCCGAGAAACGGTCGCGCAGCACTCTCCGACCGCACTCCGGACACGCGTTGCCAATCTTCAGTCCGCGCAGTTGATAGCCGCATTGAATGCACCGGCGATCGTCCGTGATCACATCCGGATCAGCGAAGCCGCGGGCGCGGTAGAAGTGGTCGACATCCGAATCCGCCATGGCCCCGGATCGTAGCGGCGCTGACCTGCTCCCGGAGGGCTGAGCCACGCGCCTAAGATCAGTTTCCATGACGCCACGAGAACTCACCCCGCGCGAAATCGTCGCGGAACTCGACAAGTACATCATCGGCCAGGCCGACGCGAAAAGGGCCGTCGCCATCGCGGTCCGCAACCGCTGGCGGCGACAGCGCCTGCAAGGCGAACTCGCCCACGAAGTCGCCCCCCGCAACATCATCATGGTCGGCCCGACCGGCGTAGGCAAAACCGAGATCGCCCGCCGCCTCGCCCGACTCGTCGATGCCCCCTTCATCAAGATTGAGGCGACGAAGTTCACCGAAGTCGGCTACCACGGCCGCGATGTCGACTCGATGATCCGCGACCTGCTCGATCTCGCCATCAAGATGGTTCGAAACGAGCAGGCCGAAACGGTCAAGGTCAAAGCGCAGGAAGCCGTCGAGCAGCGACTGGTTTCGATTCTGCTCGGCCATGAGCCCTCTGCGGGCGGCTATGTGAGAGCCGAAGAATCCGAAATGGGCGGCGAAGAAACCAACCGCACCACGCGCGATCGGATGCTCGAGCGTCTGCGACAGGGCGTCTTTGATGATCGCGAGATCGAACTGACCGTCCGCGAGTCGGCTTCGGTTCCGCTCATCGGCGGCATGGGCCCGGACCAGCTCGACCCCGGCGTGTCGAGCATGCTCGAACAACTCATGCCCACCAAACACAAGACGCGCAAGGTCACCGTCACCGAAGCCAAGCGCATCCTCCTCGAAGAAGAAACCGACAAACTCATCGACCGCGACAAGATGATCGCCAAGGCCATCGCGCGAACTGAGCAATCCGGCATTGTCTTTCTGGATGAGATCGACAAAATCGCCGCGGGCTCCAAGGTCTCCGGCGGCAGCGCCGACGTCTCGCGCCAGGGCGTACAGCGCGACCTGTTGCCCATCGTCGAGGGCTCCAGCGTGGCGACGCGCCACGGCATGGTGCAGACGGACCACATCCTCTTCATTGCCGCCGGCGCTTTCCACTCCGCCACGGTCAGCGATCTGATGCCCGAACTTCAAGGCCGCTTTCCCATACGCGTTGAACTCGCGGGCCTGACGCGCGATGATTTCGTTCGCATTCTCCGCGAGCCGGAGCACTCGCTGCTCAAGCAGCAGCAGGCACTGCTCGCGACGGAGGGACTGACGATCGAGATCGACGATGAATCGATCGATGCGATGGCAGACATCGCCGCCCGCGCCAATTCAACGATGGAGAACATCGGCGCCCGGCGCCTCATGACCATCGTCGAACGACTCTTCGAGAACATCAGCTTCGACGCGCCCGACATGCCCGGCCGAGGCGAGACGTCGGTCCGCATCTCTGCCGCGATGGTCCGCGAGCAACTCGAATCGATCGTCGCTGATGAAGACCTGAGCCGATTCGTGCTCTGATGGAGTAAGCAGTCATGCACGGCAACGTCAATGAGCACGGCCACGGCATCTTCCACGCGACCACCATCATCTGCGTGCGTCGCGACAACCGGGTCGCCATCGCCGGCGACGGACAGGTCACACTCGGCCAGACCGTCGCCAAAGCCAACGCCGTCAAGGTTCGCAAACTCGACAGTCTTGGCGTCGACGGTCGCGGCGTGCTTGTCGGCTTCGCCGGCTCGGCCGCGGACGCCTTCGCGCTGCTCGATCGATTCGAGGCTCATCTGAAGAGTTCGCCACAGAACCTTATGAAGGCGGCGATCGAACTCGCCAAGCAGTGGCGGACCGACCGCGTCATGCGCCGCCTTGAGAGTCTGCTCGCCGTCGCGGACGCGAAGCAGAGCCTGATGATCTCCGGCCAGGGCGATGTGATCGAGCCATCCGACGGCATCATCGCCATCGGCAGTGGCGGCTCTTTCGCGCAGGCCGCGGCGCGGGCGCTGCTGGCCCATACATCGCTGCCCGCGGCGCAGGTCGCTGAAGAGAGCCTGAAGATCGCCGGCGAGATCTGCGTCTACACCAACACGAACATCACCGTGCTGACGCTGTGAGGTCTGGCCGGATGGATTATGGGCCTGTTGCACCAGGGCGACGGATCGGACCATCGTCAGATTCTCGGTAACCGCGCTACGCTGAAGCGCGGCGGCGGATTGATGATGCGTCCGGACTGATGGGGAGCGATTCACGCCGATTTCTTCAGAGTGATGCTGACACGCAAACGACGACACAAGCGGTGCCTGGAGGCGGGCAGGCGGCAGATCGCCTCGCTGAGCCTTATCGGCCTGTTCATGCTTCAGAGCGTCTGCCTGGCGGTGTTCGCGGCCGACCCGGGCGGGGCGCCGCTCAAGGGTGGGCTGCTCGAAGCGATGTGGCTGCAGCGGCGGCCGGGGCTGGTCATGGCGTTTCTGGCCCTGCTGGCCGCCGGGCCCGTGCTGTCGCTGGTCCTGTGGCGTCTGGCGGGGTGGCGACGGTGGATCATGATCGCGATGTGGATCGCCTTTGCCGTGCTGCTCGACGCCGTCGCGGCGGAGAAGGTCGGCTCGATCAGTCGCGTGCTGTGGCTGTGGAAGGTGCAGCCGTGGCTGGGGTCGTGAGGTCACATCCTCGGGAAACCCGCGATTATGGAACGGGGGCTTCGGGGTTGCGCTGCTCATCTTCGCCGCCAGTTGGCCGCTGCCCGGTCGCGTGGTAGTCGAGTCGCTGTTTGGCGTACTGCTCGGGTGAGATGAGCAAATCGGGCTCAAGGCCGGCTTCGTGCATGGCATAGAGACGTTTGAGATAAGGGATGCACCAGCCGCAACCGGTGCCGGCGCCGAGGCACTCGCTGATGAGTGACGCCACGGGCGGGTTCTCGCGCTTGAGATACGCGACGATCTTGCGCTGGGTGACGTGGTAGCAGAGGCAGACTTCTTCATTGGGGTCCATGTTGGAGTGTAGAGGTGATGGAGTGATTTGGTGTGCAGGTTCGTCCTCGCTGGCGCGTCGGTCTGGTTGAGTCGTGCATGGCGAAGCGGGTTGCCGGCGATTGAAAAGTGCGTCTACCTATAGAGAATGGCGTGCACCGGCGTGCGCGACGCCAATCGCTGGAGCATCAGAATCACGACTCGCTTCAATGCGCGGCGCGACGGCGGGCCGACTTTTTTCGCGGACGGCGCAGCGCCAGGCGCGATATTGAAAAATGTGCAACGCAAAATGCGTGCCAACACAGAGATGCACCATGTTGGGGGTTTTTCATGCGCGCCAGAGCGCTCTTGTGCGCGATTTTTGAGCGCGGCTGCGCGCTGCGGAGCGCGTCCGTGCAAATGAGCGCCTCTGTGCGGGACGAATCAGGAATTCTCGTCGATTTTCATTTTTCTGAGGGGGGTGATTTCGAGTCTTGCTCAACTTTCTTGCGTTTTCAAAAAGTCGGCGCACGGGATGCACTTCGTATGCGGCGCGTGTGTGCGGGAGGCGAATTCTTTCACCACGAAGGAAACCAAGACACAAAGAAGGCACAAAGAAAGGCAGGGGATTGGGTGGGAATGCAGGGGAAAGGCAAGTTACCTCCGTCGTTCGGCTCGTGGCCTTCGAAGTCCCTCGGGCCAGGAAGCCTCGCTCAGGGAGGCGAAGCGCCTTGTTCAAACGACGCCTTCAGGCAACCGCTCGCGAATGAGTTCCAGCACCCGCGTCCTGTCTTCGCCCAAGGGCACGTGCAGTTCGCGCCCTGCGTTGAGCCACGTGCGGCGGATGTTCATGGACAGCACGACCTCGTGTTTGCTGGGCTCGAATCGTCGCACCGTTTTCCACTCAATGCGGCGCGAGCCGAGCGGAAACCCCGCCGAGATGCCCGCCTCGTCGATCGCAAACGTGCTCGGAAGGAAAAAGCGATTGAGCGAGCACGAGAGCACCACGGCGCTGAGCATCCCCCAGCCGTAGTGCCCGAAGGTGGCCGCGGCGAGCACCGAAAAAACCACGATAAACAACCCCGCCAGCACGGCCGCCTGCGGACGGCGCGCTGCCGGATGCACGCGCCACGTCAACACAGGTTTTGCAGACGTGGACGGCTCGCTCATGGAACCGGTTTCGGCGCGACCTTGAGCTTCTCATCAAAGAACACGACACCCTCTTCGAGGCTGCGGATCAGTTCCGGCCCCATCCAGCCGTGGCCTTTGCCCAGCAGCAGTTCAACGCGACCGGGCACCCCGGCCCTGGTCAGCATTCCAGCCATATGCGTCGCCTGCTCCCAGGGCACCAGATTGTCCCTTGTTCCCTGAAAGAGCATCATCGGCGCATCGCCCGCATCAACGTGCGCTGCCGGCGACGCTCGCTGGTACTGCCCGGGCATCTGCTCGATCGTGCCGCCGATGAAGTCGTTGACGAGGCGGACGCTCTCAGGCGGATACTCAAGCCCAAAGTCGGTCGGGCCAAAGAACGAGACGACGGCCTGCACTTTGCTGGAGTGATCGCCCCATCCGCCGTCGCCTTCCATGCCGTCGCCTGGATCCAGCGTGCCGAGCATCATCGCCAGATGCGCTCCGGCGGAAAAGCCGATCGCGCCGATGTGATCGGCATCGATGCCATACTCGTCGGCATGAGCGCGGAGGAATCGAACTGCACACTTCGCGTCCTCGACCTGCGCCGGGAAGACATACTGCGGGCAGAAGCGGTAACTGATCGTCGCCGCCACGTAGCCGCGCGCCGCCAGTTCGCGCGCGAGGTCATCGTGCATGGTGCGGCTGCCGGCGCGCCATGCTCCGCCATGAATGATGACGATGCAGGGATGTACGACGTCCGGTGAATCAGGCGGCTGGGCGAGGTTGAGTTGTAACTCCACGTCGCCGGTCTGGCCGTACACGATGTCCGGCGTCCAGATCGTGTTCGTCGGGTCGGGCCGGGCCACGGCGCTCAGCGCGGGCTGCGCCGCCGCCTGCTGTTCAAGACCCCGCAGAAGCAAACCCGGCAGACAGAGCCCGACGATGACAGACACGATTCCGGCTTGCAAACGCATGGTGACGCTCCTCCATTGCCTGCGCCGCTGCGCGAAGGCGAGATGATACCAGCCGGGCCGACCGGCCGACAAGAAGTTCTCGGAACCTGCGGGTTGCGGCGTGCGTATTACAGGATGGTCCGAAGACGCGCCTCCGTCAATCGCAGCCCGATCGCCGGATGCGAGTCAGCGAGCCCACCCAACTTGCTTTCTCTCCTTCCGACTTCGGCCGTGTTGTCTCAACATGGTCGATGTCGTTTTTCCGCTCAAAAACGTGGGGTCACGAGCTGCGCTTGTTTCGTCGTGGCCCTTTGTGCCCCGCCTTGCCTCGCCGCGGTTTGGTCCGGGGTGCGGCCGCACGTGCCGGCCGGGCCGCTTCCTGCGTCACGCGGGCCGCATTGTGGGCCACCTCGGCCAGTTTTTGATGCAGCAGTTCGCTCTCGGGAAGCGTCATCACCTTCTCGACGAGATCCTCGACCTGGCGGTGCACCGCGCGGCCGGGGTCGAACGTCTCAAGCGCCGATTGCGTCAGCGCATCGATCGCCTGCAGACACCAGCGCGGTGTGTAATGCTTCGTCGGTTTCAACATGGCGCGAATCGTCGTCGGCCCGACCACCGCGATGGGCAGCAGCCCGAGCTGAGTCCTGGGTTCGCACGCCAGCGCCATCACCGCCACATGCTGGTCCAGCGCCGCTTCATTGATGCGCCTGGCGTCCGCCGCCACGCATGGCGCGACGATGACATAGCAACCCGATTCAAGCGGCGTCTCACCCGAGGGCGGGTCTTTCTCGAACACAAACACGCGGTCGGCCTCGATCGCCATCAGCCTTCGCTGGCGCCTCGCTTCCTGCAACGGCATCGCAATCCGCGCGACAAGTTCCCATTCCTCGCGGGCAAACGCTGACTGCATCGTCTCGGCCGCCAGCCGCTCGCACTCGAAGTAATCGCCCGCAGCCAGCGCCGCCGACGCTGCTTCCATCGTCGCTTCCAGTTGCCTGGTGGCCGGGCTCATGCCGCACCCCCGGCATCGCGCATCGATTCGACCCGTTCGGTCAGCACTCTCACCAGCGTCTGCCAGTGGCCAACAACCGGCTCCATCTCATAGCCCACCGTATCCGCCACGCTCGACCAGTCCTGATTGGAAACTGCGTTGCGAATGTCGCCCAGGCGGCCGGCCAGTGAGTTGAGCGCCTCGTCAATCTCCGCGGTCTCGGTGCGCATCTGCTCGAGGTCAATGTTCACGAGCATGCAGCCCTGGTCGACGCCCTGCCGCACGCTGTTCCACAGCGCCAGCGCATCCTTCAACTCGCTGAGTCCTTCGGCCATGTTCCCGCCCTGGAACTGTGCCGCGATCGACTCGTGGACCGCGCCGATTTCATCGAGGGCCTCGGACACGCACTCAAGCGTCTCGCAGACGAGGTTGCACGGATCGGTACTCACGCACCGCAGCACCTGACCGCCGGGGTTTTCCGCGGCGAGGTGCTCGAAATCCGCTCCGTCCAGATGCCGATCATCCAGAAAGACGTCCGTGATAATCCGCCCCTGCGCCTCGCAAATGCCGCGCACGGCCTCAAGGGCGTCCGCCGCACCGCTGTGTACCGCATCCAGTTCGTGATCGTCGAGGATAATTCGCATGGGATCATCATCGGCACTTGGCCGGGCCTTCGCAAGTGGGAACGTCCGTAAATCCCGCCGATTCCCGCCGCGCCAGCCTCGATTCAGTGTTCCGGCAGCGTCTCGAGCGTCAGCATGATCTTCCCATCCGCAACCGTCAGTTGGCGGATGACCACCCTCCGCCCATCGCTCAGCCTCGCCACCGGATCGATCGACCCGCCGCTGAGCACCGATTGCAACTGCGGAATCGAGTGCGCAATCGCCCCCAGCGTTCCCGACGCCAGCCCCAGCGGGATCGGCAGCCGCCCCGCCCGGAGGCGCAGATCGCGCAGCGTCAGGCGCCCGTCCTCGCCCAGCACCGGCCGACACTCCACGCTGTAGGCCTGCCCCGCATCCGCCGAGCCATACCGCACGCCAAGGCGGATGTGATCCCCCTCGATGCTGACATTCACTTCGCTGACCGAGTGCGCCCAGTTCAGATCTCGATTCGCCGCCCAGAGCGGCAGCCGCGTCGCAAACCACGCGTTGATCCACACCGCATCGAGTTCCAGCGTCCACTGCCGGGCCTCGATCGGCCGCACCTTGTGGAACGCCGTCACCACCTGGTTTTCAAGGTACTCGCCGCGACTGAGGTTCTCAGCGAGTTGCGGCTCAGCCGGGTTCCACCACGAAGGCTCCGCCGCCAGCAGCCGCCACACGATCAGCGATACGAGCACGACGATGGCCATCGCGGCGCCCAGCGACCACAGCACCGCCCGCTTCACACGTGATCGTGGCCGGCTCATGCGCCGGCAAACCGCTTGACCACCAGCGTGTCGTTCTGGCCGCCGAAGCCGAAACTGTTCGACAGCGCCACGTCGATCTTCGCCTGCCGCGATTTGTTGGGCACATAATCCAGATCGCACGCCGGGTCGGGTGTCTTCAGGTTCATCGTCGGCGGCAGGGCTCCTGTGCGAATCGCCTGCACGCAGGTGATCAGTTCCACCGCGCCCGCCGCCGCAATCAGGTGCCCCATCATCGACTTGATCGAACTCACCGGGATCTCCGGCGATAGTTCTCCAAACACACCCTTGACCGCCAGCGATTCGATCGAGTCGTTCTCCTGCGTGCCCGTACCGTGCGCCGAGATGTAATGAATCGGCGGCCGCCCGTCCGGCAATCGCTTGTGTGGATCGATCCCGGCATCATCCAGCGCTTCGCGCATCGCCGCCTGCGCGCCGAGCCCCTCGGGCTGAATGTCGGTAATGCGAAACGCGTCCGCCGATGAGCCGAATCCGATGATCTCCGCAATGATCGTCGCGCCGCGCTGCATGGCGTGTTCGAGCGTCTCGATGATGATCATCCCCGAGCCTTCGCCCATGACAAACCCGTCGCGCGTCAGATCAAACGGCCGCGAAGCACTCTGCGGCGAATCCTTGCGCGTGCTCAGCGCTGTCAGTCGATTGAACCCCGTCACCCCGAGCGGATGCAGCATGGTGTGCGTCCCGCCAGCGACCATGACATCGGCGTCGCCGCGGCGGATGATTTCCATTCCCTCGCCGACCGCCTGCGTCGAAGCCGCGCACGCCGTCAGGCAGTTGTACGCCGGCCCGCGCACGCCGAGTTCCTGCGAGACGTGCAGCAGCGGGAAGTTCGCCTCCTGCTCCACCTCTTCGTGCATCACGATGTGCTGCCTGGCCGCAGCGATCCACGCCGTCGGGTCCACGCTCGTCCCGCCGCCCGATTCCCAACCCGCCAGGTTCGACGCCACGGAATTCTCAAAAGCAGGCGGTCCCTCGCCGGCGCCGAAGTAGATCCCCACGCGCTTGCGATTCAACTCCGGGTACTGATCCAGCCCCGACATGCGCCACGCCTGCACAGCCGCCCCCAGCGCAAACTGGCTGTTGAGCCGCGCGTGCTCGTGCATCTTCGGGTTCCGCAAGAACTGGCGGTAGTCGTAGTCGCGCACCTGCGCTGCAAAGTCCGTTGGAAACGTCTCGGCGTCAAAGCGCGTGATCCGATCGACCCCCGACTCGCCGTTCACCAGCCGCGACCACACCGCATCGATGGAATGCCCCAGCGGCGTAACCCAGCCCATACCCGTGATGACGACTCGTGTCTTGCTCATGCGCTCTGCTTGTGTCTCTTCAAAACCACCGCCGTGTTCTGTCCGCCGAATCCGCTGCCGCACACGAGCACGTACTCCAGCCGCGCATCGCGCTGCTTTGTCGCGCCCGCATCCAGCCCGTCGAGCACCGCGCCCGGCGCGATCCGCGCCGGCAGCGCCTGGTGATAGACGCACAGCGCCCCGGCCGCCACGTCCAGCGCCGACGTCGCCGCCGCGCACAACCCGATGTTCGGCTTGGTGGTCACGAGCGGTTTTTTCGCCAGGTGCAATCCGAACACCGTCTGCAGCGCCGCCACTTCTGCTGCGTCATACTGCCCTTGGCCGCAGCCCATCGGCACGATCGCATCGATCGCATCCGCCTTGATGCCCGCGTCTTTCAGCGCCTGCTCGATCGCGTCCGCCAGTCCGTCGCCGCTCGCGTCAGGCTTCGGCGGGCAGGTGCTCAGATCAGCCGACTGCGTCGCGCCAAAGCCGGCGATCTCGGCGTACACCCTCGCTCCGCGCTGCTGGGCCGTCTCAATCGACTCGACCATGAGAATCGCCGCGCCCTCGCCGGGCAGCGAGCCGCTCGCATCCACGCCAAACGGCCGCACGACCGCGTGGGGATCCATGTCAGGCGTCGTCGTCGCCATCATGTCGGTGTAGTACTGGCGCAACAGCGCCAGCATGTTGATCTTGCTCTCCGCCCCGCCCGAGAAGCACACATCCGCGTCGCCGCGCTCGATGACGCGCCGCGACTCGCCGATGCTCAGCGCACCCGACGCCTCGCCGCAGGTGATCGTGTTGCTCGGCCCGCGGCAGTCGTGGATGATCGTCACGTGGCACGCCAGCATGTTCGGCAGGTACTTCAGCAGCCACAGCGGCGTCAGTTCGTTCATCCCCTCCACGCCCCAGCGCTTCATGCTGAACGTGCCGCTCTCATCGCGCGCCTTGGCGAACGCCGTGGTCAGCTCGTTGATCTCAGCGACGATCAGCCCCGAACCGATCTGGCACCCCACGCGGTTGGGGGCAAAGGTCGGCTCGCCGCCGTCGGTGATGCCCTTGGTGATCATCTTCGCGTCGGCGATCGCCTTGGCCGCCCCGATCACCGCCAGTTCCACGTCGCGGCACATGACCTTGACCGCCTTGCGGTAGTTCTTGGGCACGAAATCCCGGACCGTCACGGCCGCATCCACCTCGGCCGCGAAATTCACCGGAAACGCCGTGGCGTCGAACTGCCGAATCGGCCCGATCGCCGACCGACCGGCGAGCAACCCCTCCCAGAGCGCCTCGCCGCCGATTCCAAGGCCCGTAACGACCCCAAGACCCGTGATTCCAACCGCACGCGACATGAGCCAAGGATAGCGCGCCGGGTCGGCGACGAGACTCGTGGGTAAGAACCCCAAAGCCCGGGCATGGCCATGCCCGGGCGTTATGGAGCCGTCTGCGACCGACCCGGAACATCAGCGATTCACCATCTGCTGCTGCCTGTCCGCGTAACGCTCACCATGCACGACGATCTGATCCGCCACGCGGGCCGGCCGCTGCGTCGGCGACGAAGATGCCTCCTATTCCAATCGAGACGACAAGCGACAGTTCGGCGACTCACCAAGGCGCGATGTGGAGCGACCTCAACAAGGAGCAACGGCGTAAGCCGCCCGTCGTCAAGCACCCCAACGCGCCGCGCCTGTGAAGAAGCGGGTTTTCGACGCACAAAGCGCATCACCCGCACCCAATCTTTCACGGCCCACCGACGCCCCCAAAGCCCCGGCACTCCGCACAGAGCACTGAGCCAGTCGAAGTGTGCCGGGGAAACCCCCCATCACAATCGCCACTTCGCGCAAGTGTCATGCATTGACGGATTTGACTGCATTGCAGGCTACAGTGAAATGACGTTCAGCAGACGCGTTCGCGGCTGCGGTGCCAACCAAAGGAGGCAACGTCATGCTCATTCGCTGCGGACTCGCGATGTCGCTGGCGCTCATGCAACCTCCGGCTCCTGAGCAAACGCCGATACTGTCCCGGCTGGCCGTTCGGCCAGTCGAACAGATAGGCGACATTTGCGATGTGGCCGTCAAGAACGGGGGATCCGAAGACAATCCTGTCATTGTCGTGCTCGGCATGCGCGGCTTCACCACGTGTCAACTCGATCGTCTACCGGTTATTGAGTTCAGCGAACCGACCATGTTCACCACAACGCAGAACGGGCGAATCGTCGAGGACGGTGAACGACTCTGGTTCCTTCGAGGGTACGAACACTGGACAAGTCCTGTTGGGCTTTTTGATGAGAGCGGTCAACTCGTGTGGCAGATTCCATCTGATCCAAAGTCACCGGACTGGAAGGGCGTGTCAGGTGTCGAGTTTGCGTTGCCGCTTCGGACTCCCGGTGGCCTCGCCTTCGCGATCGGGTTCAACGGCACTGACGCTATTGCGATGGTCCTGCCGGGGAGTCACGAGCCCGTTCGATACAGTTGGAAGCGCATCGGAAGCGAGGCGTTTGCGTGGGATGTAGATGGAGACGGCACCGAGGAGATTGCCTATCCCACGGCAAGGAACCTTGCCGTTCGTCAACTTGATGGCGCCGTGGTCACCACGATTGCGCCGACGCAGCCTGGATACATCAATGATGTGTTCCCGACGCACTATCCCGACCGACATGGCGGCAAGGCGGTGTGCATCGGCTACTTTGACAACAACGCTGACCGACAAAGATACGAGGTATTCAATTCCAGCGGCAAGTTGCTCGGTTCACTCAACAGCCCAGATCTCTATCGACCGGCGACCGAATTTGGTCAGAGCGGCTATTACTTCCGCACTCAGGAAACCGCCAGCCAAGGCGGGCAAGTCGTCGGAATCGAAACCAACCGCCTGCATCTCTCGGTGTATCGCAATCTCGAATCAATCTCGTCGGCCTGGATCGACCCCGGCGAAAATGGCCTGACCCGCGTCCCGGGCGGATCAGCCCTGCTCGAGCAGGATGGCAAGTGGACCGCCATCGTCGGGTTCGGCTCCCGGCTGTACGTGTACCGTGTGAATCTCCCGCCGCAGACTGATCAGTAGCCCGGACGATGGGTTTTCGCGAGCGACGTGGAAGCTTGCGGGTGCCGTGGTCTGACCGAGCCCTTGGGAGGGAAGGCCACGTGAAGGCGCGGTCAACGTGCAACCGTAACTGCCTGTCTAACGCGCGCTCGCGTGGCCTTCCGGTCGCGGAGCCTCTCTGCAGACCACGCCACCCAGCCTTCGCGCGCTTCGGCCCAAGCGGGTCGAAGCATGCCATCTCAAACCGCCGGGCCCGATCCCGATCTGCGCCGATTACTTGAACTGCTGGATTGCGGCGACGGCGAGTTTGTCGCAGCGTTCGTTTTCCGGATGATCGTTGTGGCCGCGCACCCAGTGCAGGCGGACGGTGTGGACGTTGCGGAGTTCGTCGAGAGTTTTCCAGAGATCGACGTTTTGGACGGGTTCGCGTTTCTTGCCGCGCGTCCAGCCCTGGCGCTTCCAGCCGGCGACCCATTCCTTGAGGCCGTTGATGACGTACTGGCTGTCGGAGTAGAGATCGACGACGCTGGGTTTCCTGATGCCGCGCAGGCCCTCGATGGCGGCGGTGAGTTCCATGCGATTGTTGGTCGTGGCCTTCTCGCCACCGCTCGCTTCGCGCTCGGTGCCGCTGGCGGGATGGCGGAGGATGTACGCCCAGCCGCCGGGCCCGGGATTGCCCGAGCAGGCGCCGTCGGTGAAGAGTTCGACGTGGGGCGTGTCTGGTGAAGTCGTTTCGGGCATGGGGCGGATGGTAGCAACTCACGCGGCTCGACAGGATCATCTCACGCAGAGTCGCGGAGTTCGCGGAGACTGAAACCAAACGCGCGCTTCAACTTCGCGAACCCTGCGCCTCGGCGTGAGGGGGTATTCATGGAGCGGCGGGCGGTCCGGCACTGTGATCCTGGTCCGTCTTGCACACCTCGCCCGCGCCCGGGCCGAAGGTGATGGCGTTTTTGCCGCTGCGTTTGGAGGCCATGGCGTTGCGGTCGGCCTGTTCGAGGAGGGTGGTGACGTCCGCGCCGTCCCAGGGGTAGGTGGACAGACCGCCGGAGATGGTCAGCGTGCCGCGCGCTTCGGCGGAGAGTTTGGGGAAACGGTGCCGGCAGATCTGCTGCTGGAAGCGGCGGGCGATCTGCTGGATGTCATCGGGGTGGCTGGAGCCGCGCTCGCGCTGGCCCTGCGGGTCGTGGAAGATGACGACGAACTCGTCGCCACCGATGCGGCAGACGCGGTCGTTGGGGCGGATCACGCTGCGGAGGAGTTTGACGGTCTCGACGAGGATTTCATCGCCGGCCGCGTGGCCGTAGGCGTCGTTGTAATGCTTGAAGTCGTCGATGTCGAAGAGCAGCAGGCTGACGCACTGGCGCTGGTTGCGGGCGTCATCGAGGGCCTTGGACATGTAGTGCTCGAAGAAGCGGCGGTTGTAGGCGCCGGTGAGTTGATCGGTGTACGCCTTCTCGCGCAGGTCGCCCATGGAGCGGGCGAGGTGGAGCCAGTGGGCGATCCAGTCGGCCCAGGGTTTGAGTTGCTCGAGGGTGGGTCGAGCCGACGAGCCGCGCTCGTTTGCGGGCGCGATGAGGTAGCCGTAGGCGACGGCCGCCCCGCCGCCGTCGAGGCCGCAACGGATTTCGGCACAGGCGACGGTGTGCGAGGGGTTGGCGTCGATGCGCAGGCCGCGCCAGCCGGTTTCCTGTTCGATGAGGCGCAGGGCGAGTGGTTCAACTTCGCCGGGATGGCGGAGCAGAGCCGCAACGAGATCGACGTCACCCAGTGGTGCGCTGGCAGTTTCGCGTGCCGATTGGGGCGGTGGCGCGGATTGGGGCACGACTTGCACCTGGGGCGGCGCTGGCGACTGGGCCGGCGCGTGGGAGATCGACTCGCCCTGAATGGCGCGTTCCAGCGCGTCGGCGTCGAGCGGCGCGGTGAGGCAGGCGTCAAAGCCGGCGGTCGATTCGCGGGTCGTTGAGCCATTACTGGTGATGGCGATCAACTCAACGCCGGGATCGATGCGGCGTACAGCCTGCACGAACGGCTCGGTCTTCACGCCAAGCGCTTCGACGGAGGCGACGATGGCGTCGGGCGCATCGAGGATGCCCGTCTGCACGAGATCGCCGATGACGTCGTAGAGATGATGCGCGAGTGTCGTGGGGCGGAGCGTAACTCGCGCGACGGACTCGATGAGTCGTTCATCGCCGAGGACGATGATGCGGCCGCGCTTGGCGCGCGCGTTTTCTCGGTCTGCTCCGCGACTGGAAGCGGCAGCGCCATTGGCCAGGCGAGGGGTATTCATGTGCCGCGCTCCTGACTCTCGTCATCGGCGCCGAAGCCGTAGTCATCGCCGAGCAGCATGGCGAGTTCGGCCTGGCTGATGAGCGCTTCTGCGGCCTCGGGTTGATCTTCGCTTTCTTCGATTTCATCCATAGCGCCGCTGAGCCAGTCGGCGGGAGGGCGAGTCGGTGCGTGCGGCGCTTCGCGCTGGCTCTCGGTAAGTCGCAGGCCGCGACGCGGCGGAGGGGCAGGCGTTGGGGCGCCGCTGCGCTGGTGCGATGATGCGGCAGCCGGCGCCTGGCCGCGCTGGAGGACGCGCAGACTCGGGTTGACGTCGCCCTGGTAGGCCGAGATGGTCACGAGAGGCATGGAATGCGCCACGCAGCCGATGAGTTCATCCAGGTCGTCGAAGTCGGCCGGCTCGATAATAACGAGAATGAGCGAGGGGTGGGCCGGAGCGCCTTTGTCATGGAAGGTGGCCTGCCGGGCGGCTTGCTGGCGGTGCTCGACGAGCTGGCTGCCCAGTGCAGCGAGGGCGAGCAACGGCTCGGAATGGACGCAGACGTTGACGCCGCGGGACTCAAAGGTGCGAACGAGCGAATCCGGGGTTGGCCGCCGCGCATCGTGCAGGACCACGCACCGCGCCGGTCGGAGGGAGGGCGGGCAGGCATGGGGATTTGATGAGCCCAGAGGTGTCGGCGCATCGGCCATGCTGTAATTGTACCACCGGAACGGGCAAATCACGCTGAATTAGCCCAACCGGGCAGAAGAGTATTGACAGATCTCTATTGATCCGTCATACTGACTTTTTTCCTGTCCAAGTCGCGCGCCGACCGCGAGGTTCTGACAGAAGGAGACTCATCATGACATCAACCCGACGTGTTCTATGCGTTCTTCTCGGTTCAATCCTGATGGCGTCCACTGCTCTCGGGCAGGATCCGGTCATGCGGGTGACGGGGACGTGTCCCGGCACCATCCGGATGGAAGTCACCGGCGCGACGCTCAATGGCATCATTGCCATCCTTATCGGGTTTCAGACGGGGAGCACCCGCATCCCCGCCGGTCCGTGCCAGGGGACCACACTCGGACTGGGCTCCCGGGGTTTGCGTGTAGCCGGGATGGCGCGAGCCGATCGCGACGGTCACCTGCTGTCAATCCACGAGGCCCGCGCTCCGGTCTGCGGCAAGTACCTGCAGGCGGTCGACGGCGGAACGTGCGGCACGACCAACGTGGTGCAGATTAACTGATCGATAAGTGAATATCATCGCATGCGCGCCGTGCACGACTTCCGTGCGCGGCGTTTTTTGTTGATGGCTTACAGCAGTACGCTGTTGCCAGGCGCGATGGAGGCAGGTACGTTGGCGCGGCCACGGAGATCAGCAGCTTCGAGCGCCGTTAGGGGGCTGATTTCGATCACGGCGGTGCAGTTCCCCTGTGCGTCGCGCGGGATTTCAACTCCAACCGATTCCAGCCAACGCGCGGCTCGCTCGATCTGCAGGGCTTTGCTCGACTCGGCTGAGTCGACGCCGCTGAGGTTCTTGATCGGGGCGAACTCTTCGACGCGGTCGGTTTCGAGGATGATCGATTGCTCGCACAGGGGCAGGGCGTCGAAGACGAAGGTTTCGAGTTTGACGCCATTGGGCTGGGTTGGCTCGACGAGTTGGCCCGTGTTGAGGTCGATGTGCGCGACTTTCTTGTCGGCGCGATGGAAGGGCAGCGCGAAACCGGCCGGATCGGTATTGAGACGCTTGACGAATTCGACGCCGATGCAGTGAATGGCCAGCGAGCCCGCGCCGAAGCGGAGTTCGCCGTTTTCATCGCGCTGCTCGGCGAGTGCGTCGGGCAGGTCGGAGTATTCGATGATCGTCGTGCGGCCGTCGACGCGGCAAAAGTTGCCGAGTTTCTCGAACGGGCCGGTCTTGGGGAGCATCTTGCTGGACATCTCGCCTGATGAATCTTCAGCCGCGGCGTGGAGGCCGATGAAGAGCGGGTCGATGGCGCGGACGTGGGGGTTGTCGACCTGGATGTAGCTGATGTGTTCGACGCCACGCTGGATCATGTCGTCGATGGCGCCGCTGCGATAGAGCGCGCGGAGCGAGCCGCCGTGCCCGTCGGGATTCAGAGCGAGTTCACCCTTGCCGGCCAGGAGGATCCGGCCGGTGGCGGAATCGAAACTCGGCATCACACCCTGCTGGAAGAACATGATGTCTTCGCGCTTGAGCCCGAAGTCGTTGTGCTGCTCGAAGAACGCGACGGTCGGCTCGTGGTTGAGCGGGCTGGTCATGAGGTAGAACGGGATGGACCGCCCCCACCGCTTGCCGGCCGCGAGCAACTGCTCGGCGAAGACCTGAAACAGCGGCTTGCGGGTGATGGGCGTGGCGGGGTAGGTTCCCTTGGGGCCGTCCCAGCCGAGGCGGGTGCCCTGACCCCCTGCGACGCAGAAGGCGGCGACCTTCCCGGCGCGGACGAGGCCTTCGCCGATCTTGCGGAAGCGGGCGGCGTCGTAGGAACGGCGCGGACTGGTGGGATCGCGCGGATACCAGATTGGCGGATCGATCTTCTCGGGCAACTCGAACTTTGGTTTGGTGCGGACATACTGCTCGATCCACTGCGGCAGGCGATCAAACTCGAGAGCGGCGATCTGGCCGGCTAGCAGATCCCGCTGGTGGCTATCGAGGTCGCCCCAGAAGGTGAGCAGGTGCTCCTGCCCGATGGCTTTGAGTTGCTCTCGCAGTGCGGAAATGTCCATGATGCCTCACCCACTCCGTTTTTGTGCTGCGCCCACACGACTGCGGGTTGGTCGGCATTCAATGCGGAGCGACGGGCTGCGGCAAGACGGGGAATTGGCCGGAAAGAGCCGCGCGAGCGGCCGAATGGAGGTAGGCCAGGCCGCAGGCGGCTCAGGCGGGCATCGGGTCGGACCAACCCTCGCTGAAGTGGCGGACGATCTGGCCGGATTCGACGTAGATGACCTGCTCGGCGATGTTGGTGGTGTGGTCGGCCATGCGTTCGATGGCGTTGCCGATGGTCCAGAAGGCGGAGGCAAAGTCGACGGTGCAGCCCCCCTGCGCCAGCTGCTCCTGCACTTCGCGCAGCAGCGTGCGGCTGAACTTTTCAACCAGGTCATCGCTGGCGAGCACCTGCCGGGCCCGGGCGGTATCGAGATCGCGCATGGATACGTTGGCGTCGCGGATCATGCCGATGACGCTGTTGACGGTGACGCGCAGCGTCGGCGGGAAACACTCCTGGCACTTTGAGACGAGCACGACCAGTTCGGCCACGCCGGCGCCGAGGTCGGCGATGCGCTCCAGTTCGTTGTTGACCTTGACGATGGTGAGCACCATACGGAGCTGGGCGGGGTTGCTGCCGCTGAGGCTCAGCAGCTCGACGGCTGCCTTTTCGATCTCGATGTCAACGCGGTCGATGAGATCGTCGTCCTTGATGACCTGCTCCGCCTTGGCGCGGTCGGCGTCAAAGACGGACTCGAAAGCGCGCTCGACCATCGCCTCGACGCGCTGGCCCTGCTGGACGATGTCGTGATGGAGTCGGTCGAGTCGCTGACGGAATTCTTCAGCCATGGCCCGGTTGCTCCCCGCGAAACGTGCTGCCCCGCTCGGCCGCCCGCGAGCCGACTCTCCGGCGACGGGAACCGGCCGCCCTTCACGATAGGCTCGTCGCGCGCAGGGGCTCCACGAATCCGCGCGGCAATCAGGGCGAATCACTGGTGCTCCCCGCCGCGGTCGAATACCGTTGGACGGCATGGTTGAACTGGGCGTCAATATCGATCACGTGGCCACGGTCCGCCAGGCGCGGCGGGGCGTCGAGCCGGACCCCGTCTGGGCCGCCGTGCAGGCCGAACTGGGCGGGGCGGACGGCATTACGTTCCACCTGCGTGAAGACCGGCGGCACATGCAGGATCGCGACATCGAGCGGCTCAAGGGTGTGGTGCAGGGCCCGCTGAACTTCGAACTGGCCGCGGTCGATGCGATTATCGCTTTTGCCTGCACGATCAAGCCGGCGATGGCGATGCTGGTGCCCGAGCGGCGCGCCGAAGTCACCACTGAAGGCGGCTTGGACGTCGCCGGCCAGAAGAGCCGCATGCGCGATGTTGTAAGCCAGTTCAGTTCGCACGGCATTCGGGCCAGCGCGTTTATTGACGCCGACGCCAAGCAGATTGAGGCCGCTCGTGAGTGCGGCTTTGAGGTGTGCGAGGTGCATACGGGGCCGTACGCCATCGCCTTCAACGCGCTGCATGATGTGACGCTGCCGGAGGTGAGTCGGGAACTGCAGCGCGTGGCCGAGGCTGGTCGATTGATTCAGGCCGCGGGGATGCAGTTCAACGCGGGCCACGGACTGAATTACCGCAACGTGCAACCGATCGCGGCACTCCCGGGCGTGAGCGAACTGCACATCGGCCACAGCATTGTGAGCCGGGCGATCTTCGACGGGATGCGCGCGGCGGTGCGGGAGATGAAACGATCGATCAACGAGGCGGTGGGATGAGGAATCTCACCGCAGAGATCGCAGAGACCGCAGAGAGATGCATTTGGATTAATGAACCAAGCCAACGCAATTACTGATACGATCATCGGGTCGGCAATCCGAGTTCACCGGGCGCTTGGGCCCGGATTGCTGGAGAGTGCCTACGAAGCGTGTCTGGCATACGAGCTGGCTCAGTCTGGGATTCAATTTGAACAGCAAAAACCGTTGCCGGTCGTCTATCGTGGAGTCAGGCTGGATTGCGGTTACCGTTTGGACATGGTTGTGGATGGGTGTGTCATAGTCGAAATCAAGTCTGTTGACCAGATTGCCCCGATTCATAAGGCCCAGTTGCTGTCGTATTTGAGGCTTATGGATTGCCGGGTGGGTCTGATCATTAACTTCAATGTACGCGTGTTGAAAGATGGCGTTCACCGCCTCGTCAACGAACTGTGTGAAGACTGAGACCACCGAGTTTGCCTTTCTCTGCGATCTCCGCGATCTCTGCGGTAAATCTTCTTCCGGAGTGAAGCCATGAAGTTTGCAGGATGCTACACAGCGATCGTGACGCCTTTTGGCAGCGACGGGCAGGTTGATCTTGCGACGCTGCGCAAGCAGATTGAGTTTCAGGCGGCCGGCGGTGTGGCCGGCGTCGTGCCGTGCGGCACGACGGGGGAATCGCCCACGCTCAGCGAGGCCGAGTGGGAGCGCGTCATTGGCGCGACCGTCGAGATCGCTCGCCCATTGGGGCTGACCGTCATCGCGGGGACGGGATCGAACAACACGCATCACGCTGTGACGTTGCAGGAGCGGGCGGCGGCGCTGGGCGCGAGCGCCGGGTTGAGCGTGAACCCCTACTACACCAAGCCGACGCAGGAGGGCATGCGTCGCCACTTCCTGGCCGTGGCGGATGCGACGGAACTGCCGGTCGTGCTCTACAACATCCCGGGGCGGACGGGCGTGGCGCTCGCGCCGGAGACGATCGCCCGGCTGTGTGAGCATCCGAACATCGCGGCCGTCAAGGAAGCGACGGGCTCGATGGACTCGGCCAGCGCGATTGCATCGTTGTGCGACATCACGATCCTGTCGGGCGATGATTCGATGACGTTGCCGTTCTGCAGTGTCGGGGCCACGGGCGTGGTGAGTGTGGTGTCGAACATTCTGCCGCGCAAAGTGCAGGACCTGTGCGCTGCGTGCAACGGCGGCGACTGGAACAAGGCTCGCACGATCCACTTTGAACTTTTTGACGTGTGTCGGGGACTGCTCTCACTGGAGACGAACCCGATTCCGATCAAAACGGCGATGCGCCTGCTCGGCCGCGACAGTGGTTCGCTGCGATTGCCGATGACAGAGGGCACCGAGCAGACCGCGACCGCGGTGCGCTCGCTGCTGACGCGCCTGAAACTGATCTGAACGGCCCGACTGCCGCCTGAACCGGGGGAGTAAAGGAAAGCCACCTGTGTTGAAGTTCACGAAGATGCACGGCATCGGCAACGACTACGTCTACCTCGACGCCGTCACTGAGCCGAGACTCGCGGAGCGCAAGGATCTGCCCGAACTGGCCCGCCGGGTGAGTGATCGCCACAAGGGTATTGGTTCGGACGGGCTGATTCTGATCGCCAGGCCGAGCAAAGAAAGCGGTCTCAAGGACGCGGTGCGAATGATCATGTTCAATGCGGACGGCTCGGAAGGGGCGATGTGCGGCAACGGCATCCGCTGCGTCGCCAAGTTCGCGGTCGAGCATGCCCTCGTATCCGTCAACGCGAGACCGCTGTTGATCGAGACGAAGTCCGGCGTGAAGTCGATTGACTACACCCTGGACAACGGTCGGATCATCAGCGCCACGGTTGACATGGGCGAGCCGATCCTGGATCTGCCGCGCATCCCCGTCAACGTGGAGCATCTAGACGAGGCGGGCGAGGCGGGCGGCCAGCACAAACTGAGCATCCAATCGCAGGGCCGCCGCGCGACTGATCCGCCCAAGTCACTCGAGGGCACGTTTGTGAGCATGGGCAACCCGCACGCGATCTTCTTTCATCCGGATGTCAACGCGATCAACCTTGAAGCAATCGGACCGCTGGTCGAGACGCACGCGGCGTTTCCCGATCGCGTGAACGTGCACTTTGTGCAGTGCATCTCGCGAACCGAAGTGCGCATGCGCACCTGGGAGCGCGGCTCGGGAATCACACTGGCGTGCGGCACCGGGGCGGCGGCGGTGTGCGTGGCGTGCGTCTTGCGCGGCCGGACTGAGCGCGACATGCTGATGCACCTGCCTGGAGGCGATCTGCGCATGGAGTGGCGCGCCAGCAATCACCACGTCTACAAGACCGGCCCGGCTGAGGAAGTGTTCAGCGGGACGTGGGATGACTCGAGGATGTAGTGGGTGTTGGGTCCAACATGGTGCGTTTCGCAGAACCTCTACGCACGCTACACTGTCACTCGATGTCACTCACTAAGATACAACAACGGGTCTGCGATGATCTTGCTTCGCGCGGCGAGGCGATGCTCGCTGAGCTGGCTGCGCACGTGGCGATCCCCACCGGCAAGGGCTATGAGCCGGGACTGAATCAGTATCGGGAGGCACTCGTCAAGAGGCTCAGCGCGCTGACGGGGACGATTGATCGTGTGCCGGGTGTACCGCGACCGGGGTGGATTGACGTTGTGTCGCGACCGCAGAAGGCGCAGCCGCCGGTAACCATCGTCGCGCGGCATCATGTGAGCGATGAGCTGCCTCGCCTGTTGCTCGCCGGACATATCGACACCGTGCACGATCCGGATGGGTCATTCCGTACACTGACGGTCGCGCCCGACGGCAAGACGGCGCTGGGCCCCGGCGCGGCGGACATGAAAGGCGGCATCCTGCTGGCGGTGCACGCACTCGAAGCGCTGCACCGCTGCGGCGCCACCATCAACTGGACGTTCCTGCTCAACAGCGATGAAGAGACGGGATCGTTTCATTCTGACCCGGCGCTCGAAGCGGAGGCAAAGCGGCATGACTTCGGCCTGGCGCTCGAACCAGCTTTGCCCGGCGGAGCGCTGGCGATCGAACGCATGGGCAGTGGGCAATTCAAGATCGAAGTGCACGGACGGTCGGCGCACGTCGGCCGTGACTTTGCGTCGGGTATCTCGGCTGTTACGCGACTGGGCGAGATCATTGCGGAAATCGGGAAGTGGCCGCGGCCGGAGGAAGGGCTCATCATCAACGTCGGCCCACTCAAGGGCGGGAGCGTGACGAATGCCGTGGCGGATTATGCCGCGTGCTGGGGTAATGTGCGATTCGGCAACGAGACGCTTGCCGCCGAACTCGCAGAGAAGCTGCTCGCGCTGGTCACGCCGGTGGATGTGCTGCCGCGCGTCGTCGTGCACCACCGATGGAACCGGCCCGCCAAACCGCTGATCGAAGCGACGCGGCGGCTGGCGGATCGCGCGGGGAGCGTCGCGGAATCGCTGGGGCAGAAGTTGCCCTTCACGAAGACAGGCGGCGTGTGCGATGGGAACATTCTTCAGCACGCGGGGCTACCGACGATCGACACGCTGGGCGTGCGCGGCGGTGGGCTGCACACCACCGACGAGTGGGTCGAAGTGGCGAGCCTGGTCGAGCGGAGTCAGTTGCTGGCGTGCCTGATGCTGGATCTGGCTCGGGCCTGAGACGATGGCGCAAGCGATCGCGGGGCTTCTGGACCGGAGTTGGCGCCGGGCGGGATCGCACAAGCGGCGGGGTGAAAACGCCGATGTTTTCGGGTGTCAACCGCATCCGCGGTTTGCTCTGCCCCACCCTTTGAGCCGGATACAGTCCTGCCATGAACGCCAGCACCACCACCGCCGCTCCCGCCACGAAATCCGCCCAATTGCACGCCAGTCCGATCGTCGAACAGGCGATTGACCGGGCGATCGACGAGATGCGCAAGGTGCAGGCGGGGATAAACGCCGTGCGCCCGGCGCTCAACGAGGAGTTGGCCGCTCGTTACCGCGAGCTGCTCGCGCAGGCGAGCGAGGTGCGCGGCAAGAGCAAACTCTTCTTTGACTACCACGGCTCGGGGCTGGGCAACGGTCCGTTCGTTGAACTGGCCGACGGCTCGGTCAAGATGGATCTCATCTGCGGCATCGGACCGATGTTCTTTGGCCACAGCAATCCTGAACTTACGCGGATTACCATGCGCGCCGCGATGAGTGACATCATCCTGCAGGGCAATCTGCAGATGAATGAGGATTCGACCGACCTGTCGAATCTGCTGGTTGAAGAGGCGTCGCGCAGCAGCAAGCTGGCCCACGTCTTCCTGACGAATTCGGGCTGCATGGCCAATGAGTCGGCGATCAAGATCTGCTACCAGAAGCACGCGCCGGCCAGCCGGGTGATCGCATTTGAGAATTGCTTCATGGGTCGCAGCGTCACCATGTCGCAGATCGGCGACAACGCGGGCAACCGAGCCGGCATCCCACTTTCAACGCTGGTCGATTACCTGCCCTTCTACGACGCCGAACGGGGCGCGGAATCGACGTGCGAGATTCTCGGCCAACTCGACAAGCTCATTGCCCGCTACCCTGGGCAGCACGCATGCTTTATCTTTGAACTTGTGCAGGGCGAAGGCGGCTTCAACCCGGCGCCGCGGGAGTTCTTTGTGGCGCTCATGGAGCGGTGCAAGAAGGCCGGCATCGCGGTGTGGTGCGATGAAGTGCAGACATTCGGCCGCACCGGCGCCATGTTCGCGTTCGATCTGCTCAAGCTCGGCGAGTATGTGGACGTGTGCACAATCGGCAAGCTCAGCCAGGTGTGCGCGTGTCTGTATTCGAAGGACTACAACCCCAAGCCGGGTTTGCTCAGCGGGACGTTTGTCGGCTCGACCGTGGCGATTCAGGCCGGGCACTACATGCTCGACACGCTGCGGCGGGGCAAGTATTACGGCTCAGATGGGGCGATCGCGCATCATCACAAGCGATTCGTCGCAGGGATCGAAGACATTGCATCTCGACACCCGGAGTGGTTTGGACCGATTCTCGACCACAACGGCAGCGAAATGAAACGCATCAAGGTCGCCGGTGGACTTGGCGGAATGATGCGCTTTACGCCCTTTGGGGGCCGCAAGGAACCGGTGAACAAGTTCATGTTCAACCTCTACGACGAGGGCGTGCTGTCGTTCTATTGCGGGCATGGGCCGTTTCACATTCGTTTCCTGCCGCCGCTGGGCGTGATGAAACTCGAGCAGTGGGATGCGGCATTTGAAGTTGTGGAGCGGGCGCTGGCGCGCACGGCCAAAGAGATGAAGGCCTAGCGCCGCAACCCGTGATGGCGTCGCATGCGACGCTGCTAGACTTAGCGGCCGTCCGCAGCACAGGATTACCCGACCATGTACGTCATTCGTCAAGCCCGACCCGATGATGCGTCCATTCTGCTCAAACTGGCGCGGATGGTGCACTTCATCAACCTGCCGGCTGACCCCGAGATCATCGGCGACAAGATTCGACGCTCGCAACTGAGTTTCGAAGGGTCGATCACGGACCTGACGCGGGCCATCTACATGTTCGCCATCGAGGATGACACGACCGGCAACCTGCTGGGCACATCGCAGATCATCCCGCAGATCGGTACGCCCGAAGCGCCGAACACCTACTTCAAGGTGCGCAGCCGCACGATGTACGCCGACGACCTGCAGCAGGGCATGACGCACACCACGCTGCAGCTCGGCTCGATCACGGATGGTCCGACCGAGGTCGGCGGACTCATTCTGGCGCCGAGCTATCGCGGCCACCCGGCCAAACTCGGCAAGACGCTCTCGCTCATCCGCTTTCACTACATGGGGCTGCATCGCGATCGATTCCGCGACGAGCTGCTGGCCGAGATGATGGCCCGGCTCACGCCTGAGGGCACCAACGCGTTCTGGGAGCATCTGGGGCGGCGGTTCATCAACCTGACCTACACGGAGGCCGACCGCCTCTCGTCCCGGTCCAAGGCATTCATTCTGAAGCTCATGCCGCACGAGGAGATTTACGTCACGATCCTGCCGCCCGAGGCGCGGATGCTCATCGGCAAGGTCGGCAAGGACACCGAACCGGCCAAGGCGATGCTCGAGCGCATGGGCTTCAAGTACGAGGATCACATCGACCCGTTCGACGGCGGGCCGCACTTGCACGCGAGAACGTCGGACGTTTCGATCGTGCGCGAGACGAAGCGGTTGAAACTTGGTCCCGCATGCACCAAGGCGCAGGCCAAGGGCGAGGCGCTGGTCAGCTTCCAGGGCGACGACGGCTTCCGAGCCGTCTCGGCGCCGATCGCGCTGAGCACGGACGGCAAGTCGGTCCGCATCACGCGCGAGCACATGAAGGCCATCGGCGCCGCAGCCGGCGAGCGGGTCGGGTTCACACTGCTGAGTAAGACGGATCGCGCGAAATCAAAGCGCAAGGCGGGTAAGCGAGTGTAACATCAGAGCATTGACTCCCACTCGTGGAGACCGCTCGATGCTGAAGCGACTTCCAGTTCTGGTCATTATCCTGGCGCTCGCCTCGTGCAAGCCCGCGGCGAAACGCTCGCAACTCTCCGCCAAGGACATGGCCGACCCCGCCAACGCGCGGTTCCTGCAGATCTTTGCGGGTGATGACCAGGATCCGTGGTTTGCCGGTGCGATCATGACAATGACCGATGGCGCTCCCCTGAGCGGTGCTGCATTCTGCGTCAAGCGCCCTGTTGCTGGCCGCACGGACATGGTGCTGGTCATTGCGTTTTGCGCTCCTCCACTCGATGGTCAACCGATGATGCAATTGCAGATCGCAGCGCCGGACAAACTCGGTTTTCCACAGTACATCGATCCCGTAGTGCTGTGCGGTCTGGACGATGAGCAGATCGAGAAGGTCTACGCTGCCGGGGTGCCGGCGGCTCTGGTGGAGATGCTGGTCCAGCGTGCCGATGCGGCCGGCTGGGACGCGTCAATGGCCAAGCGAGTCGACGTGCGTTGGCTCTATGTCGACGCCGCGCCGTTTTTCGTGGAGGGATGAACCTTGAATGAAAGAACACGTGAGCGGCACGGATCGAAAGGCGATCCCTGCGGCCCGGCTAGTCTGAGGGCAGTCCGAAGGGGTCTTCGAGTGCCGCACGAACCTGTGCGAGCGTCGCTTCACTCACTCCGATGGTGATGACGATGGATTGTTCGAACCTCTCGTACGAGCCGTGCGGGTGGGCGCAGCACACGAGGTAGAACAACGCCTCTCGAAATGACTTCGTGTGCCATGTTGTCATCACCAGGTCATCTGGGCCAACCAAAAACGGGTTGGGGCCTTCGTCGATTTCCAACCCGACGACGATCTCGTCCATGATGTCGTGCACGCGCTCGCAGTCGCGGCCCCAGGTGCTCAGGGAAACGCAGCCGGCTCGGTAGAGAAACTCCAGCCCGGTTGAAATCGTGGCCGCCGGAAGGCCGTCGGCGTTCCAGACAAGCAGCGCGGCGAAGCGCGGTTCGATGCTGACAAAACGCGCAGGCAACTCGGTCGGGTCGTCGAGCGTCAACAGATAGATTTCGCGCCGCTGATCCCTTGCGGCAAAAACCAGTTCAGGATGATCCGACGGCGTGGCCATGCCTGAGCATATCCGCCGCCCGCTGCGTCGGGATCGATCCACGCGGCTGCACCGCTTGCAGCGACGCGCCATACGATGACGCATGCCTCATTCATCATTGCTCAAATGCACCCCGTCAGACTGGATCAATGGACAGTGGATCGAACTTGCGGCAGACGACGGGCGAGATGCCCGTTCCACCGCAATCACCTCGACCAATCCTGCGGAGCCCGATGCGATCATCTGGCAGGCGCAGTCGAGTATTGAGCATGTCGATCAAGCCGTCGCCGCAGCTCGGAAGGCCCTTTCCGCGTGGGCGGCATTGCCGGCAGGCGAGCGGCACGAGTACCTGCGGCGGTACCAGCAGGTCGTCAAAGCCAATGTCGAGCGAATCGCCGGGCTCATCTGCGACGAGAGCGGCAAGACGATGGCGGAGTCGACCTTCGAAGCCAACGCGCTCATCGGCAAGGTGGATATCACGCTCGATCCGGCCGGCGCATGGTCGCGCATCACCGAATTTGAGGTGCCCGTCAGCGCAACGCGCAAAGGGTTCAACCGCTTCAAACCGCACGGCGTGATGGCGGTCGTCGGCCCGTTCAACTTCCCGGCTCATCTGCCCAACGGGCATTTCATTCCCGCACTGGCGGCGGGCAATACGATCGTGTTCAAGCCGAGCGACAAGACGCCGGCCGTGGGCCAGGTGCTTGCGGAGGTGTGGGATGAGGTCGGCCTGCCGCCGGGCGTGTTCAACCTTGTACAGGGAGCCGCGGACGTCGCGGCGCGACTGGTCAACCACGATGATCTCGACGGCATTCTGTTCACGGGTTCGTGGGGTGTGGGGCGGCGGATCCTGGAAGCGAATCTCGATCGCCCGGGCCGCATCATCGCGCTGGAGATGGGCGGCAACAACCCGGCCGTGGTGATGGATGACGCCGACCTGCGCCAGGCCGTGGTTGAGTGCACGCGCGCCGGTTTTGCGACCACGGGCCAGCGCTGCACGTGTACGCGCCGGGTGATTGTGCATGAGAAGGTCGCCGATCGCTTCCGCAGGGCGTTTGTCGAAGCGGCACGGAGTCTGAGCTTCGGGCCGGGGCGCGCGGAGCCGGGCGTATTCATGGGGCCGGTGATCAACGGGCAGACGGTGCAGGCGGTGCTCGACTTCCAGGCCCGGCTGGAGAAGCGAGGCGGCAAGGTGCTCCTCGAAGCGCGCAAAGCGGATCTGGCGGGGCACTTCGTCTCGCCGGGTATCGTCGAAGTGAAAGGCGCCAACTTCCGGCGGGGCGACGGCGAGCATGATTGCGAAGTCTTCGGCCCGATCGTGCAACTAAGCACGTGCCGGGATCTGAGCGACGGCATCGCGCAGGCCAACGGAACTCAGTACGGTCTGGCCGCCGCGATCTTCACGCAGCGTGCCGACGACGCCGCGCGGTTCTTTCGGGAAGTGCGGGCGGGCTGCATCAACTGGAACACGGGCACGGCGGGAGCGTCGAGCAAACTCGCCTTTGGCGGGCTGGGCCACAGCGGCAACCACCGCCCCGCAGGCGCCTTCAGCGTGGACTACTGCGCCTATCCAGTCGCGGCGATGGTCGAAGCATCGAGCGATGTCGCGATCCCGGCGGGCATGCAGTTCGACGACGCGTGGATCAAGTAGCAGACTGTCGCAGTATCGCGCAAAGAAAGACCCCGGCGATGAACGCCGGGGTCTGAGGCACAGGCCTCGTTGTCATGTCGCGTGTTACCGCGGGAAGTATCCTTCAACCACATTCGAGGTGGTGCAGGTGGCCTTCTGGTAGGCCTGCCCGAATCGGGTCGTGTCCCGGAAGCTTCTGGGCACGCGACGATCGCAGACGGCGTAGCCGTTGGCGTCAGCCATGCGACGGCCGAAGCCCTTGGGGTGGGCCAGCTCGATGTACACGCCGGGGCAGCCCTTCAAGCGCCGCACGCCGAGATCGGTGCTCCACACGAACTTCACCAGCGATCCGGGGGTGAAACCGAACGCCTCGAAGACGTTGATGTACTCGGTGCGGTAGTAGGTCGGAAGGGCGAGAATGGGCCCGGTGTTGGTCGGGAGGAAGAAGTTCTGCTGGACGAAGTCCGCCAGAGCCCGGCCGGTCTGCTGGCCCGCCTCATTGGAGAACTCGTAGTGAATGCCGCCGTAGATCCGGCTGCGACCGGCTTCCGCCGCTGCTTCGGAGAAGGAGGTGTAGTACCGCGGCACGCCGGGCAGTGTGTCAGAGACGTCGGCGAAGCTCATGTTGTCGGTGCCGAACTCGTAGGCGAGCACCTTGGCGGCGGCAGCGCTGAAGGTGCTGTGGCCGGAGGTGTACTCGGGGAAAGGCGGTGTCACGACGAAACTGGTCCAAGTGGGATCCGGCTCGGTGAGTTCGTTACCGTCCTGATCGGCGAGGGTGATGGCGTGATAGGGACGCCAGAGGCTGTAGTTGTACTTGTTGTCCCAGCAGAGAATCGCGGCGTCCGCGAGGGCGACGTTGAGCTTGGCAAAGAGCAGCGCGTTCTTGCCCATGCCGTAGCCAAGGGCTTCGGAGCAGTTCTCCGCGATCATGTTCCAGTGTCCCGGAGGCGTGCAGGTGCCCGGGTTGTCGGACCAGAACAGAGCGATCTCGGACTGATCCGCCGTTCGGCTCTGGCTGTCGACGCGTCCGAGATCCTTGACCTCATTCACATCCGTGGCGTACTCAAGACTGGTGAGCTGCGGGGGCGCGGGAGCGCGGAACTGCGAGCCGCTGGTCATGGTCCAGGGAGTCACCTGCGGCCACTGAGGCAGCAGCGCCGGGCCATAGTTGGGGGGAGTGGGCCGCCACTCGCCGGGGTTGGTCCCGGGGGTGTACTCAACGTGACGATCCCAGCCGTCACTGGCGCGCAGAGCGATGATCTGGTCTGCGACATACTCGCCCAGCGCAATGCCGTCGATCTTGGCCTGGCTCGTCGGAACGGTCTTGAGGGACTCGTAGAGCTGGAAGTCGAAGTACTCGATCTGGTCGGGATAGAGACTCGCAAGAACGTGATACGCCGCGGTCGCAACAGCCGCCTCGCGCGAAGTGTTTGCGGGCGGATCAATCTCGACGTAGTACGGAGCATGCGCCCGGTCGATCGCGTTCACACTGTCGTAGATGGCAATGTGCATCATCGCCAGAGCACGCGTGGCCATGGGAGGATTCGTGCTTGTCTCACGAATGGTGTCAATCGCCACCTGGTTCCACCGCAGGACCAGATCGGTTCCGGCGAAGCACGGTGCCGCAAGTCCCACAGCCGTGGCGAAGCAGAAAAGCATCCTCTTCATGATCTATCTCCCTCTCTCTGTTTGTCGTGTCGCCGGTCGTGCTCTTTTTTTTCCCAAGCTGACCGGGCAAAGAACCGGCTCGAAGCGGCAGCGGTGAGCGGGCCGCAAATACTCTGTGGAAGCGCAAGATTGTGCAATATCAACATCAAAGTGTGCATCTGCATTTCCAGAAGTCAAGAAAATCTGCATTAATCGGATGAAAATGTCCGTTGAAAATGCAGTTCGGGGGATTTCTCCGGATGGCTCAAACCACGCCCCAATAAACCCAACGAGACATCGAGGCTTTTCCCACTCTATGACGCGCTAATCTTTCTCATGCCCGACACCCCCAAAACGCGCCTGCCGAACGCTCGCCAGTTTCCCCGCTTTGCCGGGATTTCCACATTCTGCCGTTTTCCGCTGCTGGATAGCCTGATTTCGCCACCCGATTGGGCCTTGTATGGCATCCCCTTCGACGGCGGCGTGACCTACCGCCCGGGCGCCCGGTTCGGCCCGCGAGCCATCCGCGAGCAGTCCGCCTACGTCAAGCCGTACCACCTTGAGCACGATCTCAACCTGGCCGAGCGGCTGAGCCTGTGCGACGCCGGCGACGCCCCGGTGCGACCCTACTCCACGAAAGAAACTCAGGATTCAGCCTGTACCTTTGCGCTGGGTCTCGGAGACGGCCACACGAAGTTGCTGGCGGTCGGAGGGGATCACTCGATCGCGCTGGCCAACATGCGTGCGTCCCAGAAAAGGCACGGAGAGGATCGACCCCTGGCGGTGCTTCACTTCGACTCGCACCTGGACACCGTCGATGTCGCCTGGGGTGAAAAGTACACGCACGCCTCACCGTTCATCCGGGCGGTTGAGGAGAACCTCATCGACCCGAAGCGCATGCTTTCCGTCGGCATCAAAGGGCCGCTGAACACGGCGACCGATCTCGACTATGGCCGGAACCATGGGATTGAACTGGTCACCTATTCGGACTGGCGGCATCGCAACGGAGTGGCGCGCATCAACTCGTTCATCGAGCGCCTGCGCCAATCGGGCGAACCTGTGTACCTCACCTTTGACATCGACGCGATCGACCCCGCGTACGCGCCGGGGACGGGCACGCCGTCAATCGGCGGGTTCACTTCAGCCGAGGCGCTGGAACTGGTGCGCGCCTGTCGCGGCGTAAATCTCGTCGGGGCCGATGTCGTCGAGGTGCTGCCCGCGATGGATCCGACGGGGATCACGGCGCTGCTGGCAGCGCACATCATCTTTGAGATTCTCTGCGTCTCGGCGTGATCGGCGGACACGCCGGGTGGGTGCAGAGCCTCGACTCGGCCTACTCAATTCGCGACAAAATTGAGCAGGCGATTGGGGACGTAGATCACCTTGCGGATCGTCTTGCCGTCGAGGAGTTCGGCGATGCGATCGTTGGCGAGCGCGGCGGCTCTGGCGGTGGCTTCATCGGCGCCGTTGGGGACCATGACGGTGGCGCGCAGCTTGCCCATGATCTGCACCGGCATTTCGATCTCGTCATCGACGAGCCACTTCGGATCGGCCACGGGGAAGGGTTCGTACATCACATCGCTGTCAGAGCCAAGGCGCTCCCACAACTCGGCCGCGAGGTGTGGCACGAAGGGCGCGAGCATTTTCACCAGTGCTTCAGCCACCTCTCGCGGCAAGTTTGTCAAGGGCACCAGCGCGTTGTTGAATTCGATGAGCGCTGCAATCGACGTGTTGAATCGCAGGGCGTGCATGTCTTCATCGACCTTGGCGATCGTTTTGTGCATGGCGCGGCGGATTTCATCGGAAGGCGGCTCGTCGACGACCTTCCACTGCCCTGTTTCGGCATCGACGAAGTTGCGCCAGACGCGCTGCAGGAAGCGGTGCGAGCCGATGATGTCGCGCGTGTTCCACGGTTTGCTCTGCTCGAGCGGGCCCATGTACATCTCGTAGAGGCGCAACGTGTCGCAGCCGTATTCAGCGAAGATGTCGTCGGGCGTCAGCGCGTTCTTGAGGCTCTTGCCCATTTTGCCGTACGAGCGGCTGACTGGCTTGCCCTTGTAGTAATACTGGCCGTCGCGTTCTTCAACCTCTTCGGCCGGCACGTAGACGCCGCGCTCGTCGGTGTAGGCGAAGGCTTGGATGTAGCCCTGGTTGAACAGGCGGCCGAAGGGCTCGGGCGTGCTGACGTGGCCGAGATCGAAGAGGACCTTGTGCCAGAAGCGCGCGTAGAGCAGGTGGAGCACGGCGTGCTCGACACCGCCGACGTAGAGATCGACGCCGCCGATGTGGTGCAGTGCGGGATTAAAGTGCGTTGAAGTGGTGGTCGCTCCGCCGCGCGCACTGAGCATCCAGTAGCGCTCGATGGTTGGATCGACAAAGCACTGATCGTCGTTCGGATCGAGGTAGCGCAGGTAATACCAGCACGACCCGGCCCACTGGGGCATGGTGTTCAGTTCGCGGCGATAGGTCTTGCCGTCGATCTCGACGTCGATCCATTCCTTGGCGCGACCCAAAGGCGGCTGCGGCGGGGCCTTGGGATCGTCGCTGGCGGCGGGCGTGAAGTCATCAAGCGGCGGCAACTCGACGGGCAAGGCGCTCTCGGGCAGCGCGATGGGATGGCCGTCGGTGTCGTAGACAATCGGGAAAGGCTCGCCCCAGTAGCGCTGGCGCGAGAAGAGCCAGTCACGGAGTTTGTAGTTGGTCGTGCCCTGGCCATGGCCGTTTTGTTCGAGCCAGTCGATCATCTTCTTTTTGGCGTCGGCAACAAACAGGCCGTCGAGGAAACCGCTGTTCATGGCTGGACCGTCGCCAACGAACGCTTCGTCGCCAAAGCCATCGGGCGGACGCACGGTGCGGACGATGGGTAGTTCAAATGCCTTGGCGAAATCCCAGTCGCGTTCATCCTGAGCCGGCACGGCCATGATGGCGCCGGTGCCGTAGCCCATGAGCACGTAGTCGGCGACAAAGATGGGAATTGGTTTGCCGGTCGCCGGGTTGGTCGCGTAGGCGCCGATGAAGACGCCGGTCTTTTCCTTGGCGTCTGCCTGGCGCTGCACTTCGGACTTGGATTCCGCGAAGCGGCGGTAGGCGGCGACCGCCTCGCGCGGCGAGGCAACGGGCGAGACGCCCGTTCCACCGCCTTTCCATGCGTCCGGCGTGCCATCGGGCCATGCCTCCGCGGTCAGCTTCGCCACCAGCGGATGCTCGGGCGCGAGAACCATGTACGTCGCACCAAAGAGCGTGTCGGGCCGGGTGGTGAAGACGCGAATGGTCTCGCCGTTGGCGGGAAAGTCGATGTAGGCGCCTTCGCTTCGGCCGATCCAGTTGCGCTGCATCAGTTTCGTTGACTCAGGCCAGGAGAGCGGCTCGAGATCGTCGAGCAGGCGCTCGGCGTAGGCGGTGATGCGCATCATCCACTGCTTCATCGGCCGCTTGTAGACGGGGTGGTTGCCGCGCTCGCTGCGGCCGTCGGCGGTGACTTCTTCGTTGGCAAGTACCGTGCCCAAGGCGGGGCACCAGTTGACGGGCACTTCGGCAAGATACGCGAGGCGATAGCCGTCGATGATCGAATGTCGATCATCGTCGCTCAGTTGTTGCCAGGTTCCGCTGCAACCCTGCGGCAGCGCGCGCTTGCCGCTGGCGAACTCGGCAATCAGATCATCGATTGGACGCGCTTTGCCGCTTGTTCCCGCGGGATTGGTCGCCTGCGGGTCGTACCACGAGTTGTAGATCTGCAGGAAGATCCACTGCGTCCAGCGGTAGAAGGACACGTCGGTCGTTGAGACCGATCGGGTGGGATCATGGGCCAGACCGAGGCGTTTGAGTTGGGCGCGCATGGTGGCGACGTTGCGTTCGGTCGTGATGCGCGGATGGACGCCGTGCTCGACGGCAAACTGTTCGGCGGGCAGGCCGAAGGCGTCGTAGCCCATGGCGTGGAGGACGTGATAGCCCTTGGCGCGAAGGTAGCGGGCGTAGATGTCAGTGGCGATGTAGCCGAGGGGGTGACCGACGTGCAGGCCGACGCCGCTGGGATACGGAAACATGTCGAGGATGTACTGCTTGGCCCGGCCCTGGAACCGTTCGAAGCCGGGCTCGCCGGGATTGGGCGTGACGAAGCTGCGGCGCTGCTCCCAGCGCTGCTGCCACTTGGATTCGATGGCGTTGGCGGCAGCGGCGTCGTAGCGCTCGCCGGCCGATTCGCTGGTTGCCGCCGACTGCGATGGCGTGTTGGTGGTCATGAAGGCGACCTTTCCGGCTCGCGGGGCGGCCAATCGCCCGGACCAGAGGGAATCAAAGTCTCAAAAATAGGGCACACAAGTCCTGTCAGGATACGCCGCGGGGGACGAAAGGGCCGCAAAATCAGTTCCCGACAGACTCCGGGCTCACATACATCTTCCGCGCCTCGCCCACGAGATAAAAGCTCCCCGTGATGCAGATGAGGTCCTCGCGGTTGACCGCCCGCTGCGCCAAATCAATCGCCTCGCCGAGCGTCTCGGCCACCTGCGTCATCTTGCCTGAGAGTTCGGCAAAGCGCTGGGCGAGATCGGTCGGATCGCTCGCCCGGGGATTGAGCCGCGTGCGGGTAAAGATGATCTTGTCGGCGCCCATCGCGATGGCCTTGAGCATGCCGTCGATGTCCTTGTCGCGCCCGCAGCCGAAGATCACGACAAGCGAGTCGTAGCGCACGTTCGCGGGCAACGTGCGGACGAGGGCTGCAACTGAGAGGGGGTTGTGGGCGCCGTCGATGATGATGCGCGGATTCTGACTCACCTGCTCGAACCGGCCGGCCAGGACGGTCTGCGAAAGCCCCTCGGCGACGGCCTCTTCGGGCAGGGCATCGCCTCGCTCGCGCAGCACGTCGATCACGGCCAGGGCCAGGCCGCAATTGAGCGCCTGGTGTTCGCCTTTGAGAGGCACGAGCACATGATCGAAAACAGTGCGGGGCGTCTCGAGACAGATGCGGCAGGGCGATCCGGTCTTGGCGGAACTCTCAAAGCGGCTGGAGAACTCGATCTCCTGTTCGAGAAACCGCAGTGGGGCGCCGACTTTCGCCGCCACGGCGCGCAGGGCTGCCTCGGCCTCGGGATCCTGCGGCGTGCTCACCGCTGGAACCCCCGGCTTGAAGATCCCCGCCTTCTCGCGCGCGATAAGATCAAGGGTGTGGCCGAGGATCTCCACGTGGTCGTAGCTGATCTGCGTAATGGCGCACACCTCCGGCATGATCACATTCGTGGCGTCGAGTCGGCCGCCCAACCCCACTTCCATGACGGCGAGATCCACGGCCTGGAGCGCAAAGTGATAGAGTGCGGCGGCGGTCAGAATCTCGAAGAAGTGCAACCGCTCGACCCTGGCGGACGCGGCCGCTTGCGCGACTTCCGCCAGCGCCAGGCGGAGCTGGTCTTCCGAGATATCGCTCCGGTCGACACGAATGCGCTCGCGCACATCAATCAGGTGCGGCGAGGTGTACTGCCCCACCGTCCGACCGCAGCCACCCAATGCCGCGGCGAGCATCGCGACGGTCGAGCCTTTGCCCTTGGTCCCCGCCACGTGGACCGCGCGAAGGTGGTCATGCGGATCGCCGAGCTCTTTGAGAATGGCGCGGGTTCGATCGAGTCGGAATGCCTGCTCGGGCTGGCTGATGCGGTGGGTGCGTTCGAGATCGATGTGCTCATAGAGCCACCGCATGGCGCCGGAGTAGGTATCGAATGAACCCGGCGGCACGCGTGATTCCTGGGGCTGACGCGATTTCGATTCTCCCCCGGTTGGCACGGTGCGCATGGTACTGACGCTGCTGAGGCGGTCAAGGGACCGCCGGGTGCGTTGAAGTCCCTCAGACGTGGCTGGGTCGATTCACCAACCAACCCCCGCGGCCGCGCGTACGATCGATCCCCCCGTTGCCCCCCGGCGCTCAGGAAAGGCGATTCGTCCCATGACCGTTGAAGAGATCAGGCACCACAGCAGTTTCGGCTACGAAGCCTGGCGGGTGCTCCGCATCGTTGGAGAATTCGTCGAAGGCTTCGAAACACTCGAGAGCATCGGGCCGGCGGTGTCGATCTTCGGCTCGGCCCGGACGCCGCCCGAAGATCGATGGTACCAGGAGGCCGAGAAGTGCGGCCGCCTGCTGGCTCAGAGCGGGACGGCCGTCATCACCGGCGGCGGGCCGGGAATCATGGAAGCCGCCAACAAGGGCGCGTGCGACGCGGGTGGCGTCAGCGTCGGCCTGAACATCGCCCTGCCCATGGAGCAGGACCCGAACCCCTACCAGACGCATGAACTCACGTTCAATTACTTCTTCTGCCGCAAAGTCATGTTCGTCAAGTACGCCAAGGGATTCATCATCTTTCCGGGCGGCTACGGCACGTTCGACGAGTTCTTTGAGGCACTCACACTCATCCAGACCTTCAAGATCGAGCCCTTTCCAATCGTGTGCGTCGGCATTGAATTCTGGAGCGACCTCGTGAAGTGGATGCGCCACACCTTGAGCGAGAAGTTCAAGACCATCAGCCCGGAAGACATCGATCTGTTCAAAGTGACGGACACGGCTGAAGAGGCGGTGCAGATCGTCCAGGCGCACATCGCCGGCAAGGGCGATACGGCAGCCGGGTTGCCGCAATTCTCGGGGGCCGCGGGCGAGACCTCGGCCGAGGGCACGCGCGTGGGGGTGGATAAGCACCACCACCGCAAGCCGCGCCGCAACGGCAGGAACAAGCCGGCCGATTGAGAGCGTCCGCGATGAAACCCGGTTGAGGCCGCCTCGTATGAGCATTGGCATGCGACCGATACCGCATTCTCGACCAGCCCTGACGCTCGCGGTTCTCTGCTGCTTCCTGTGCCTGAGCGGTGCGCCGGCGAATGCAGCGGCGACGCAAACTCCACCGGAAGATGGCGTGGAGCAGATCGATCTCTCCGCGGCGCAGCCGGCGCAGACGATTGCCCCGTTCGCCACCTACGCGCTGCCGTCCGAAGAGTTCCCCGATGCAGTGGTCGTCGACCTGCCGCGAAGTAAGACGTACGCCTCGACGGAGTTCATGGCGGTGAACATCTTCTCGCTGCTCGCGGCGGGCTGGCTTGAAGTCATCGCGCTGTTGAGCAGCGTGGTTCTGCTGGTCTGGCTGCGCCGCGCGATCAGGCGTCCGCAACAGGTCGGCAAGTTCTACTGCCGGCGTTGCAATTACGAACTCACCAACCTGGTCGGCGAGATCTGCCCGGAGTGCGGGGCGCCTGTGGCTGGTCCGGGTCGGATGAGAGGACGGCGGCGCTGGCCGCGCGTGGCGCTGACTTCCGCTCTGCTCGTGGTCGTGATTGCGGGCTACGCGGTATCCTGTCGCCGGGCGCCGCGCCTGGTCTGGCCGGCCCGGTGGCCGGCCTGGTGGTCGCGCAGCCTCGACGACGTAGCCGAGGCAAACGCGAAATACCCCTGGCTCATCCAGCACAGCCGCGTGCTGTCGCGGCTGGTTGAAATCGATCTGGCAGGCGACGGAGCGACGCGCACGATCGTTACGGCATCGCACCCGGAGACCGATCACATCACCGCGTTGTTTCTTTCCGACGACGGCCAGCGGCTCACCGTGTGGCGGAACGCAGCGCTGGAGATCTGGCGATTGCCGGAGTGGCGCATCGAGAAGTCGATCGACCTCGCCACGGTATTTGCAGCCGAACGACTCGTTGCCTGCGACGAGATCGCAAGCAGCGCGGACGGGCAGCGCGTACTCATCCTCGGTCGCGGCTGGGACGAGCGTAAGTCAGGCGGCATCGCGCACGTGGCGCTGCTGCTCGACGTTCAGTCCGGCAAGACGCTGTGGCGCATTGAAG
This sequence comes from Planctomycetaceae bacterium, assembly GCA_040255465.1. Taxonomy (GTDB): domain Bacteria; phylum Planctomycetota; class Phycisphaerae; order Phycisphaerales; family UBA5793; genus UBA5793. The sequence continues at coordinate 1,027,282 of JBDZVA010000001.1, read as the reverse complement.
ATTTTGCCGGCGAAGACCTCGCCTCGATTCGCGTACTGCACCAGGGTGACTTCCGCCGATTCCTGATTGCCGGCGACGTGCAGGCGACCGGGCAGACGGTCCTTTCCGAGTGGTACGTGGAGGGCGACATGCCCGTCCGCATCCGCCATTTTGATACGTCGGCCTACGTGCTTGGGCCGCGACTGGCGCGCAACGGCTTTGGGAATCTCCTTTGGGCGAGCAACTTCCAGACGCTTGAGGCGTGGAACCTCCAGACCGAGCGGATGGTTCAGCGCATCTCTCTGCCCACCTCCGTCGCTTTGGTGACGGCATGGACGTCGGCCCATCCACGACTGATCGTCACGATGCTGGATACCGAATCGACCGTGTGGATCATCGACACCCGCGCGCGAGCGGTGTTGGCTCAACTGGCCGAGGCGCCGCCGCGAACGCGCGGCACTGAAGTCCTTTCGGACGGCACGACCGTGGCGCTGTGGGGGTACAACGAGCACCTCGCCAACAAGGTCGTACATCTCTACGACCTGTCGAGTCTCGCCGCAGGTCCGAGCGACGAGTCGGATCGATAAACCCGGTCTCTCACGATGATTCGCAGACCGCACTGGCCCCGCTTGCGGCCGACGTGGCGAAGATCGTGGCACCCCGTCCGGATGCGCTTTCCAGCGCGCAGGACAGACGATCCGCACAGTGCTGAGCCGCCTGCGGTTCGCACAGGACGATGGCGCATCCGCCGAAGCCGCCGCCGGTCATGCGTGCGCCGAAGACACCGCCATCTTGGCCGATGGCTCGCGCCGACTCGACGATCTGATCGAGTTCTCTGCATGAGACTGCATAGTCGTCGCGCAGCGATTCGTGAGAGGTGTACATGAGTTCGCCCAAGGTCTTCAGGTCGCCGGAGCGCAGTGCCGCGATGGCCTGGAGCACACGGGCGTTTTCGCTCACGACGTGCCGGGCGCGCTGAAGCAGGACGGGATCCAGTCGGGGGCCGAGTTGCTTCAGCAGCGATGGATCAACATCGCGCAGCGACTCGATCTTCCGGCCGGACAGGGCGGCCAGGGCGGCCGCAGCCTGCTCACACTGGCGTCGGCGCAGGCCGTACTCGTTGGTCGCCAGATCGTGATGCACACCGGTGTCGACGACCAGAAGCACGGCTCGTTCGCGATCGGGCATGGGTACGTGCTCGATTGATCCATCACGACAATCGAGATGGATCGCGTGCCCGGCTCTGGCCATGATCGAGGCGGTCTGGTCCATGAGGCCGCAAGGGACGCCGGCGAAATCATGTTCGACGCGCTGGCACAGCAGGGCCTTCTGGCGCGGCTCGAGTGACTGGCCGGTGATCTGCTCAAGCAGCGTCGCGATGGCCACGCATAACGCTGCGCTGCTGCTCAAACCGGAGCCGACCGGAACTGAACTGACGATGAGGGCGTTGATGTTGGGCAGCGCGCCGCGGCGATCCTGGAACTGGCGAGCGGTGCCGAGCACGTAGTTCGCCCAGCCGGACTCGCGTCGCTGCACGACCGGCGCGAGATCAACCCGCAGGACATCATCCTGCGCCGCACTGACAACCGTCGACTGATCGGAGTTCGACGGCCCGGCCACAATGAGGCACCAGCGCTCGATGGCGATGGGCAGAACGTGACCCTGGTTGTAGTCGGTGTGCTCACCGATGAGATTGACGCGCCCCGGGGCCGCGGCGCACCAGCGCGGCGGGGCGCCGAAGCGGGAAGCAAAAGCGCGAGCGGCCTGCTGATGCAACTGACTGACGTTTGCGGATTCCGGCATCGATATAAGCGTACGCTGGCTGGCCGACGTGCTTGCATCGACCGGTGATCGCTCGGGATTGCCTCGAGCCGCTTCGATACAATGCCACCAATGCCTGAGATCCGCCCACTTGATCCACTGCTGGTGAACCAGATCGCGGCCGGCGAGGTCGTCGAGCGCCCCGCCTCCGTCGTGAAGGAACTCGTCGAAAACGCCATCGACGCGGGCGCCAATCGCATTCGGATCGAACTCGAACAGGGCGGTATTGAGCGCATCGAGATCATCGATGACGGCTGCGGCATCGAGGCGGGGCAGCTCACGCTAGCCGTCGCCCCACACGCGACGAGCAAGCTCCGTCACGCAAATGACCTGCACTCGATCGCCACGATGGGATTCCGCGGCGAGGCCCTGGCGGCAATCACCTCGGTGAGCCGCTTTTCGATCGTCAGTCGAGCGGCGGACCAGCCGACGGGCGCGCGACTCGATGGCGAGGGAGTGTCCTTCGATCGGCCGGCGCCTTGCGGCTGCCCTCCGGGAACGACGATCGTCATCCGCAACCTGTTCTTCAACACGCCGGCCCGGCGAAAGTTTCTCCGCACGGTGCAGACGGAGTTCGGCCACATTTCAGATCTTGTCGGCCGGCTGGCGATGAGTCACCCGGCCATTGGGTTCGTGCTGGTGCATGATGATCGCACGGTGCTCGATCTGCCGCCGCGCCAGTCGCCGCGACAGCGCATCGTGGAGGTGCTCGGCCAGGAGCTGGAGCGTGAGCTGCTCGAAGTGAGCCTCGACAACGCCGTCACGGAGCGGCCGATGACGGTTTGGGGATGCGTCGGCACGCCGTCTGTCGCGCGCAGCAGCGCCCGGTTTCAGCATTTCTTCATCAATGGTCGATTCGTGCGCGACAAGACGATCGCGCACGCACTCAAGGAAGGCTATCGCGGCCTGCTCGATCCCACGCGGCTGCCCCTCGCGGTGCTCTACATTGAGATGGACCCGTCGCAGGTGGATGTGAATGTGCATCCGACCAAGGCCGAAGTGCGCTTCCGTGAAACGCAATCCATTCACGGCCTGGTGCTGACGGCGGTGCGTCAACGGTTGCTGCTGGCGGACCTGACGCCGAATGCGACACTCGCTCCGACCCGATCCGGTTTCGCATGGCCCACGGGTGACGCGCCGATCGTCTCCACGGAGCCGAGCGCGACGCGGGCCTTCGTCGAGCACTTCAAACAGCTCGATCCCGTGCAGCGGGGGTTTGCCTACCAGGGGATTCGCGATGCGCTCAAGGAAGACGGCGTCGATGAACCGGACATCTTTGCCGACGTGCCGAAACAGGCCAACGGCGTAGCGGCACACACCTCGGTGCGCATCCTGCAGGTGCACCAGAGTTACCTCGTGGTCGAAGACTCCGAGGGCCTGAGCATCATCGATCAGCATGCACTGCATGAGCGGGTCATGTTCGAGGAACTCAAGGCCCGCGTGCTGGTCGGATCGCTCGAATCGCAGCGACTGCTCATGCCGGCGGTGGTCGAGGTGCGGGCCGAGCAGATGACGCTGCTGGAAACGCTGGCGGGGCTGCTCGAGAAGATCGGCGTCGAAGCCGAACCCATCGGCCCGCGCTCGATCGCCGTGCACGCATTCCCGAGTTTTCTGTTTGAAAGGCGGGTGGATCCCGTCGTGTTTATGAGGGAGTTGTTCGACCGCGCGGCCGAGGAGGGATTCACGCCGGAACACGAGGCGGCCCTGCATGAAGTGCTGGACATGATGAGTTGCAAGGCGGCGGTGAAGGCCGGCGACCGGCTGAGCGAGGAGGAACTGCTCGAACTGCTCCGTCGCCGCGACGCGATCGAGCGCGGCGGAAGCTGCCCCCACGGCCGCCCCACCACCATCCGCATGACCTTGCGCGATCTTGAGCGACAGTTTGGTCGGCGGTAATCGAGCGATACTGTTGAGCCGCGCGTCGAACGCAGTAGGATGCCAGGAAGACCACCCACGATTCGCCGAGCCTCATCGTGGACGTGGCGAGTTCACAAGGAGTTCACATGCCACGGTTGATGCGGACGACACTCATCGCCATCACCTGCTGCGGCCTGTTCACGGCCACGGCCTTCGCCCAGGGTAACGCCGCCGCCAAGTCTGCCGAGACATCCTTTGCCGCGGCGTTCTTCATTTCGCGCGGCTCGTTCTTTGGCACGGCGATCATCTGGTTCCTGCTGGCGCTTTCCGTTTTCAGCGTCGGTCTCATGGGCTACATGTGGGTCATCAATCGCCGCGTGCACATCCTGCCTGATGGGCTCGCCGAGCGCTCACGCCAACTCATCCAGACGCAGCAGTACCGCGAACTGCTTGGCCTGCTTTCGGCGGATGTGAGTTACTTCGGCCAGGTGCTCTCCTCGGCCCTGCACGAATCGTCGCACGGTTTTGGAGCGATGATCCGCGCGCTCGAACAGGCGGCCGACGAGTACACAACCAGGCGGCTGCGGCAGATCGAGATTCTCAACGTGATCGGCAACGTCGCCCCGATGATCGGTTTGTTCGGCACGGTGTACGGCATGATCCTGGCGTTCCAGAGCATCGTCGCCGCCGGCGGCCGGCCCAGCCCGGTCGAGTTGGCCGCGGGCATCGGCACGGCTCTGGTGACCACGTTCTGGGGTTTAATTATCGCGATCCCTTCCGTTGCGGTGTACGCGCTGATCCGCAACAACGTCGATGCGATCACCAGCGAGGCGATGCTCGAAGCGCAGGATCTCGTGAACCGCTTCCGCCCCACACAGGCGGCGGCGACTGCTGCTGCGAGTGCGCCCGCACCTGCCCCGGCGCGGCCCAATCGTCCCTCCACGCCCGGCGCCGGGCCATCGAGCCCAGCCGGACCGACCGGCTGATCAGAGCACCTGCATGCCCCGCGCTCGCGCTATCCAACCCGGTGCCGCCAAGGTTCGCATGAACCTCACGCCGATGATCGACATGACGTTTCTGTTGATCGTGTTTTTCATTCTCACCTCACAGATCAGCAACGTCGAGGTCGCGGAAGAGATCAATCTACCAGCGCCGCAGGATGCGGTCTCCGTCGAACCGGATGAGGATCACCGCGTGGTGATTAACCTCATACCCGACGCGGTTGATCGCGCGCGCATCGCCTCGATGCGACTTGGTTTTCGTACGCTTGCATTTGACGCTTCCGGCCGAACGGCGCTGCGCGACGAATTGCTCGCGGCGGTCGCGGCCGATCCGACGCTCAAAGTCGACATTCGCGCTGATCGCCAGGCCGCCTACAGCGAGGTCTATCCGATTCTGCGCCTGGCTTCAGCCAGTGGGGCGAGGCGGGTCGACCTGGTCGTGGCGGCCACTCTGGATGAGGCTCAATCGGGCGGGGACCGTCGGCCATGAGCGAGGCTTCCAGCGCTAAACCAACCGCACTTCGCGAGATCACGCCGGCGACGGCTGCCGAAGGCGGCTACCACCGGCCGCTCTCACGCCGGCATCGTGTTGAGTCGGACTTGCGGCTCAACCTCGTCTCGATGATCGACGTCGTCTTTCTGCTATTCATGTACTTCCTGCTGACGGCGAACTTCACGCTGGGAGAGGAAGTCTTTCTCATCGATGTGCCGCAGACCCAGCAGGCGGGCGTTGATGATCCATTCGAACTTCCCGATCGTCCGCTGATCATCCGCGTCGCCACGATCGGCCCTGGAGAATCGGATTGCGCGATTCAGATCGACCTTCCCGGCCTCGAGCCCACGCCGACTTTTGAAGCGCTGTATCGCCGCCTGGCGGATCACCAGGTGCGACCGGGCAACACGACGGGGCTGTTCATGACGGACAACCCGATCCACATCGTGCCGACACCCTCATCGCGCTGGGAGCACACGGTCGAGGCGCTCAACGCCTGCTTGCGGGCCGGGTACACCAACGTGAGGCTGATCCAGCCGGATTCGTCGCTCGGCACTACGGGTTGACGTAGGGTGAGATCGGATTGCTGAGCACGGAATCCCGGCCGTCGGGCCCGCGACGAATGGCGGCCTGCAGGTAGAGCGTTCGGCCGGCCAACTGGGGCGGCACGACCACCGGAAAATCGCGGTTTCCAAACTCATCTGCGCGCAGGCTGCCCACTTCGCTCACCGGAGGAAGCAGGCTGAGTCGGGCTCCGCCCAGAACGGCGGCTCGGGGCCCCTGCCCGATGCCGCGCAGGCTCAGCAGGAGGTGGATGATCTCGCGCGGCTCGGCGCCCGTGATGGTGACCGTTGCGGGTGCGCCGGCCTTGAAGCGAGAGTGGCTCGCGTAGATCGGACGGCCGAGAAAGACGTACGCGCGTCCGGCATCCGGCCCCCCGGCGTCGTTGTAGACGGCTCCAACCGTGAAGTCCGGGATCCCGTCGCCGTTCACATCACCGCCGGGCTTGATCGAGTAGCCGAACTGGTCTCCCGCGGCTTCTCCGGTGATTCGAAGCAGCAACTTGCCGGTGCGACCGGAGTGGACGTATACCCGGCCGACCTCAGCGCCGTTCTCCGGCGTGGAGACGAAGGGCGATCCGATGGCGAAGTCGTTGTTCCCGTCGTTGTTGACGTCGCCGATATCCTGGATGACGCGACCGAGCCGGTCGCCGGCGCGTTCGCCGTCGTAACGATACAGCAGGTTCAGAGTGCGTCCGGAATAGATGTAGACGCTGCCGGAATCTACCCCGTTGCCATCGGCATAGATCGCGCTGGCGACCACCTCCGGCACCCGATCGCCATCGAGGTCCTCGAAGGTGCGAATCCGATAGCCCAACTGATCGCCTCGACGCTCGCCGTCGAAGGTGCGCATCAGGGAGCCGTCGATGCCGGAATAGAGATAGACGCGACCGGTGTTGGGGCCGCGCGAGTTGTAGTACACCGAAGCGATGAGCAGTTCAGAGCGGTTGTCGCCGTTGAGGTCGAATTCGCCGCAGAACCGCTCACCCAGCCGGTCGCCGGGGTTTTCGCCGACGTAGGCGCGGATCAGTTGTCCCGTTCGTCCCGAGTACACCGACACTTTGCCGGCATAGGCGCCATTCTGGCTGTTGTAGGGCGCTCCGATGGCAACATCGGAACGGCCGTCGCCGTCGACGTCTCCGACGGCGGCGACGCGAAAGCCGAATTGCTCTCCCGCCGTTTCGCCCACCCATCGGAAGCGGAGGTTGCCCGTTCGGCCGTCGTAGAGGTACGCGGCGCCGGAACTGGGTCCTGGCCCGTTGTAGGTGACGCTGGAGATGATGATGTCATTGACGCCGTCGCCGTTGGTATCGCCGGCATTCGACAGTCCCCAGCCGAAGAGGCTGAAGTCCTGCTCGCCGGTCCAGACGTGCAGCAACTCACCCGTGCGTCCGGAGTAGGCGTAGACGCGGCCGCGACTGTTGGCGTGCTGATAGGCGCCGAGCAGGATGTCCGCGCGCCCGTCGCCGTCGAGATCGCCGATGCGATCGAGGCGATGGCCGAGTTCATCATCGTCGCCTTCGCCATCGAAGATGTGAAGGACTTCCTTGGTCGCGCCGGAGTAGACCGTGCACCGACCGTTGTGGTAGAAGCCTTGACTGTCGAATCGCGCAGCGATGAGCAGATCTTCGATCTGATCGCCATCACAATCGCCGATCGCCAGGGCGCGAGCCCCGAACCAGGTGAGTTCTCCCTGGCCGGTGAAGATCTCATCCGCGGCGGCGGCGGCCCAGTCCGGCGGCGCGGCGGCGGTGAACGACGCGGTCGAGCATGCCACAGCACACGCTACCAGAATGCAACGATTCAACGTCATTTGATGTCTCTCTCTCTCGCTGCTGAACCTCTCGGCTCGGCTCTTTCTGCAGGATTCCCCTACCCGCGGGAGCGTGGCTTCACGCTGCGGCGACGTTTCGGGAGATTCCGACGGTTGTACCCGCCTATGACAATACTGCGACATTGCGAACTTTGCAAAGCATTTTGGAGGAAACGACCTCAAAACGACATCGTCAAGGCGGCCCAGTCCGCGCCAATCGCCGCATCGTGCCGATACCTTCTCTCGTATGGCATCGCCTTTCATGGGGGAGTTCCCCCGTCTGGCCGCCGGTGCCCACTTCGGTACAATGAGCCGCCGAAGTCGCCAGAGGTCCGACAAACCCGCTTGGAGTGTCGAAAAGGAGCCCAGACATGTCCGCCGTGAAGGAATACCTGTCCGCCGAGGATCAGTCACTTCTGTCCTATAAGTGCAAGGGCGTCAGCGCCGACCACCTGCATCTGCCCGGACCTGACTTCGTCGATCGCGTTCTGGCGGCTTCCGATCGCAATCCTGCTGTCCTTCGGAATTATCAGACCATCCTGAACCACGGGAGGTTGAAGGGCAGCGGGTTTGTCTCCATTCTCCCTGTCGACCAGGGCATCGAACACACGGCCGGCGCCTCGTTTGCCCCGAATCCGCTCTACTTCGACCCCGAGAACATCGTCCGCCTCGCCATCGAGGGTGGCTGCAATGCCGTCGCTTCGACGTTCGGCGTGCTGGGCTCGGTGGCGCGCAAGTACGCCCACAAGATTCCCTTCCTTGTCAAGCTCAATCACAACGAACTGCTGTCGTACCCGAACAAGTACGACCAGATTGCGTTTGGCTCGGTGCGGATGGCGTACGAGATGGGCGCCGTGGCCGTCGGCGCGACGATCTACTTCGGCTCCGACGAATCGACACGGCAGATCCAGGAAGTGACCGAGTGGTTCGAAGAAGCGCACGCGCTGGGTATGGTGACGGTGCTGTGGTGCTATCTGCGCAACAACGCGTTCAAGGTCGACGGCAAGGATTATCACGTCTCGGCGGACGGCACGGGCCAGGCGAATCACCTCGGCGTCACGATTCAGGCGGACATCATCAAGCAGAAGCAGGCGGAGAACAACGGCATCTTCAACGCCATCAAGTTCGCGAAGACCAACAAAAAGGTCTACGACGAGCTCACGCCCGGAGATCATCCGATTGAACTGTGCCGCTACCAGCTCGCCAACTGTTTCATGGGACGATCGGGCCTGATCAACTCAGGCGGCGAGAGCAAGGGCGGCAGCGACTTCGCCGACGCGGTGCGCACGGCCGTGATCAACAAGCGCGCCGGCGGCATGGGTCTGATCTCAGGCCGCAAGGCATTCCAGCGCCCGATGAGCGAAGGCGTAAAACTGCTGAACGCGATCCAGGATGTGTATCTCGACAAGGGTGTGACGATCGCGTAATGCGATGCTATCGCGGCTGTTTGCCGTAGCCGCCGAGTTGCCGGTGGATGTCATCCGGCGCGACGGTGATGACGACATCGCCTCAGTAGCCCATGATCGCCGACTTCATGTGCGTGACGCAATGACGCCCCGCGCCGATGGGGATGTTCCGACAAGCGAGAGCGCCAGAAGGGTTGCGAGCGCGATGACTGCGGATTGATGATTCATCCGCGTGGCCCTTGTGATGGGTTGTGAGTCAGCCGGCTGTATTCTGGGTGGACAGCCACCGAACCTCAGTGAGGGAGTTGCCATTCGGGGCTGAACGGAGACCACCCTGATCGGGAAAGAGCCTGAAACCATCTCGAAAACACTCCAATTCGCCTTCCGTTCGCAACCGGCGCGAGTCGGCCTGCGAAAGATGAAAACGTGCAGAATCCCGACAAACCTGCCCGAAATGATTCAACCCGCCCGTCCAACGCCCGATGTTCAAGGGGTCGGACCGGCGGGTTGCTCGCGGATTCCGATGAGCCGAGCCGGTTTTCCGCCCTGATGGCGGACATGGAGACCAGGCGTATGGGCGGTCAGGATCGCACTCTTCTTCAGGCGAAGCAGGTCATGCGGGACCAGATCAAGGCCCGGCTGGCTGAGTCAGACCCGGTTGAGCTGTACAGCCTGTCCATCCAAGCCTGCGAGAATCTGCTCGCCTGCGAGGCGTTCCAGCACGCGCGGACGATCATGATGTATGCCCCGCTGCCGCAGGAGGTCGATGTCTCTCACATCGCCCTGCGGTGTTATCAGGACAATCGGACGGTGTGCCTGCCCAAGATCGATTGGGACCACCACCGCATGTGGCCGGTGCCGGTCAACAGTTTTGACGATCGTTCGCTCGTCGAAGACCGCTACGGCCTGCGCTGCCCCGAGCGGGGTTGTCCCATGCCCGTCGAACTGATCGATCTGGTCATTGTGCCCGGCGTGGCGTTCGACACGGACGGACATCGCCTGGGCCGCGGCGGCGGGTACTACGACCGCTTTCTGGGCCAGAGCGGGTTCATCGGCCGATGTATAGGTCTGTGCTTTGACTGCCAGATCGTCGACGCCGTTCCCCGCGCCGGTCACGATGTCGTGATGGACCACGTCGCGACCGATCGCCGGCTGATCTCCGTCGACCCGGCGGTCCGAGGACAACGGTCCTGATCCGCGATCGCCGCCCCGCTTCAAGTCACGCTCGGTTTGCGGCCGGACGACGCCCGCGGTGACGTACCATCCATTCGAAGACCCGCACACCCCGCATTGACGGAGCAGGACATGGTTCTCTCGTCCCAGATGGCCCGACCGGGCACGACTCGATCGAATATGTACGCGCGCGGCCGCGCGAAACGCAACCGCCTTGTCGCCATTGTCGGCGGGGGCGCGGTCCTGCTGGTTGCCGCCTGGTGGTTCTGGCCGGAGTCATCTGCCGGCGCCGAGGGTCAGGGGCAGTCAAACACCGCCAACACGAAACTACAGGCGGCACTCGGCGGATCGGAGGGCGGCCGCAACACGCCAGGCGGCACGACTCTCGGCTCCGACAGCAAGCCCAGTCGCCAGCAGCCGGCCGTCGAGCCTGCCAGGCACCAGGAAGTCGAAGCGCTCCTGCCCAGGGGCATTGACCCCGGGAGCGCACCGATCGAGTCGCCCGACAGTGACACCAACGGGGCGGGCGAGACACCGGGTGGCGGCGCCCCGCCGCTCACGATGGGTGAGAAGCCCGGCCAGCCCAGCGACACCGGCTCGTTCAGCAAGCCGCGGGAAACCGAGGCGCCGACGGTCCAACCCGAGCGCGAACAGGCCGCACCGAATCGTGCATTCGTCTCCAACGACATTAACGCCGAAGTGGCGGCGCTGCTCGATCGGGCCGATCGCGCCATCAACGCAGGCCAACTGGTGCAGGGTCGGCGGATGCTCAACGAAGCGCTTGTGAGCCCCCGCGTCGGCGCCGCGGCCGAGCAGATCCGCACGCGGCTGGCCGAGCTCAACGCGATGATGGTCTTCGGCAAGACGGTCGTCAAGGGCGATCCATTCGCCACCACTCACGTCATCAAATCCGGCGACCGGCTCGTGTTCATCGCGCGCGATCATGCGATCGACTACCGCTTCCTGGCGCACATCAACGGCATGAGCAACCCGGACCAGATCCGGCTTGGCCAGAGTTTGAAAGTCATCAACGGACCGTTCCACGTCGAGATCGACAAGAGTGACTATCGCCTCGATGTGTTCCTCGGCGAAGCGGGATCGAGCGATCGCACCTACGTCCGTTCGTTCTTCATCGGGCTCGGTGAACTGGGCTCGACACCGACCGGCCATTTCCGGGTGCGGCCCAACAGCAAACTCGAGAACCCGGCGTGGACCAATCCGCGCACGGGCGAACACTTCAAGAGCAATGATCCGAAGAACCCGATCGGCAAGTTCTGGATCGGCCTGGAAGGAACCGACGAGCAGACGAAACTGCTTGACGGCTACGGCATTCACGGCACGATCGACCAGACCTCGATTGGCCGACAGATGTCGATGGGCTGCGTCCGTCTCTACGACGCGGATATCGAACTGCTCTTTGGCATGCTGGTCCCCGAGAAGAGCACGGTGGTCATTCGCGATTGAATCGCCTTCGATTGGCGCTCACTCCCCAACGCCCAGGCAAAGGCTCGCCTGGGCGTTGTTTGTTTTGCCTTGCTGCAGCGTGTCCAGATTCGGGTGCATCGAGGACAGGCCAAGGGGCCGCTTCGCCGGTATACCCTATCGTGGCCAAATCGGCCCGGTTCCGGGTCGCGTGGTGAAAGACAGTTCGGCAAGGAGCGATTCCATTGGATGCAGCCATTGATATCCGCGGTGTGACCAAGACGTTCGGCGAGAAGACGGCGGTTGATGAACTCGACCTCGTCGTGCCCACCGGCAGCCTGTGCGGGTTCCTCGGGCCAAACGGAGCGGGCAAGTCGACGACGATCCGCATGATCATGTCGATCTATTTCCCCGACAAGGGCGACATCTCGGTGCTTGGCAAGAAGTCCGCCATCGAGAGCAAGGACCGCATCGGCTACCTGCCCGAAGAGCGCGGCATTTATCGCAAGATGAAGGTTGGCGACTTCCTCACCTACATGGCCCGGCTGAAAGGCGTCGACAGCGGCGCCGCGCGCAAGCGGGCGGCTGAGTGGCTCGACCGCGTGGCGCTGCCTGACGTCATCAAGAAGAAGTGCGAGGAACTCAGCAAGGGCATGCAGCAGAAGGTGCAGATCGTCGCGGCGATCATTCACGACCCGGATTTGATCATCCTCGATGAACCTTTCTCAGGTCTTGATCCCGTCAATTCGATGCTGCTCCAGCGGCTCATTCACGACCTGAATGAGTCCGGCAAGACAATCATCTTTTCGACGCACGTGTTGTTCCAGGCCGAGCAGATCTGCAGCCGCATCTTCCTCATCAATCGCGGCAGGAAGGTGCTCGACGATACACTGGAGAACATCCGCGAACGATTTGACCCGCGGACGATTCTGCTCCGGACGCGTGCCGAGACGAGCAACGGTTTCGACCCGCGCGGCGTGGCGGGGGTGCACAAGGTCGAGCAGCGAAAAGGCGATCTGGAGGTCTATCTCGACGAAGATGCCGATCCGATCGAGATCATGCGCACGATGATGAACATGACTGATCTGGAGAAGATCGAACTGCGCCAGCCGACGCTCGAAGATGTCTTCGTGCGGCTCGTCGAGGATGCACGCATCTCCGACACCGGAGCCGTGGAACTCGTGGAACACGCCCACTGATTGATTCTGACTGATCCCTGCATCGGCTCGCATGCGCAGCCGACTCTCATTGCCCGCAGAAGGTGCCCTTTCATGTCCAGCAACAAGACACTGCTCGTCGCCGGTCGCGAATACAAGTCCACCGTCATGACCAAGGCGTTCATTTTCGGCGCCATCATCTTCCCCATGGTGATCTGGGGCGCGGCCATCCTGATACCCATGCTTGTCAAGACCGAAACACCGCAACTCAAGGGCACGATCGCCATCATGGATGGGACGGGCGTGGTGGCGGATGAATTCAAGAAGGCCCTCGATCCGGAAACCATCAAGGCCCAACTGGCGGCGATCGAATCGACTGACGCTGCGGAACAGGCCGAGAAGACGCTGGACTCCATGGGAATGGCGGACAATGCCATGGCGAAGGTCGCGGCAAAGCGACAGATCGAGCAGTTCAAGAGCCAACCCATTCCCGATCTCAAGTACATCGACATCACACCCGAAGAGGAAAACGAAGAGCAACTGAGGCAGCAAGTGCTCAACGGCGACATCATCGCATGGATCCATATCGACAAGAGGGCGCTTGACCCGATGGCGTGGCTGCCACAAGGCGCTGTCAATGGTCCGGACAAGGAAGTCGACGCGATCAAGAGCAGCCCGGTGACCATGCTCACCGCCGACCACATGCACTCAGACAACGCCGATCGCCTGTCGTCCGTCCTCAGGCAGACGATTACAAACGAGCGGTTCGTGCAGGCGGGCATGAATCTCCAGAGCGTGGTGGTCCTGCTCATTCCACCCAGGATCGAGACGATGAAGGCCAAGGCGGAAGGCAACGTCAAGTCCAGCGAGGCTGCGGACATCCTCCTGCCGTTGGGCTTCATGATGCTCCTGTGGATCAGTACGTTTACCGGCGGGCAGTACCTGCTGACCTCCACCGTCGAAGAAAAGCAGAACAAGATCATCGAGGTCGTGCTCAGCGGCACCTCGCCGATGCAACTGATGACCGGCAAGATCCTCGGCCAGGGAGCCGTCGCGCTGACCATGCTGGTCATGTACGTCGCGATGGGAGTCGGCGCGCTGCAGAAGTTTGACGCCGGCTATCTCATCGAACCAGCCAAACTCGCCCTCGTCTTCCCGTACTTCCTCATGGCCTTCTTCTTTATCGCCTGCATGATGGCCGCGGTCGGCTCCGCGGTGAATGAGATGCGCGAGGCGCAGGCGCTGATGGGGCCGGTGATGATGGTCGTCATGCTGCCGCTGCTGGCCTGGCTGCCGATCGTCAAGGGACCAAATGACCCGTTTGCAACCGTCGCCAGTTTTATCCCGCCAATGACGCCATTCGTGATGGCGTTGAGACTGGGAACCAATCAACCGATCCCGGCGTGGCAGATTGCCGCGACGATGGTGATCGGCTTTGCCGCTGTCTTCGTCTTCCTCTGGGTGACCGCCAAGATCTTCCGCATCGGCATTCTGATGACCGGCAAGGCGCCGAACTTCATGACGCTGATGCGCTGGGTGCGGATGGCGTAGAGAACCGGGGGCCACACCGCACGTCGCTTCGAATGCGGTGTGTCGACGTGCAATCGCATTCGGGCGCGAGCGTTGCTTGCCGACGGACACGGCTCGTCAGGACTCGTCCTCCACTTCCACCGTCTCGGCCCCGGCGGCGTGGAAGCGGCGCGTCATGACGCGCAGGCGCCAGAACATGACGACGGCGCTGATGGCGCTGAAGCCCGCACACACGAGAAACGCCCGGTTCGCCTCGAGATGCAGCGGCCTGCGCGCCAGCCAGACCACTCCGGCGCCGACGCTCATGAAAATCGACGACATGGCGTTGGCGGCGCCGAGATACCGGCCGCGCGCGGCGTCGGGCGAAAGCTCCTGAAGCAGAGCCTGGAGCGGCACGAGATACAACCCCGCCGAGATGCCCGCCCCGCCCAGGAAGAACGCCACGTTCGACTTGTTCGGCGGCACCACGCCCAGCAGCAGCAGAAACAGCGTCAGCCCCACGGCGCCAGCCGGCACGAGGCGCGGCTCGATGTGATCGCCCGACAGGAGTCCCGCCAGCGCGCTGCCCACGCCGATCGACACCGCCAGCACACCCAGCAGGTACGACGCTTCGGTGTAGGTAATGTTGAGCAGCCCCTTGTATTCGGGCACGAGCAGGATCGACATCATCCCGATGAGATAGAAGTACGACCACGACACCGCCACGAGCAGGATCGGGCCGCGACTCATCTCGCGGATCGAGTGCCAGTAGGTCGCGAAGGGGTTGATCTCGAACTTGAGCTTCTCATTCTGCGACTTGAGCTTGGGCAGGAACAGAACCGCCACAACTCCCGCGATGGCGAACGCCACCAGCACCGCAAACGGCAACCAGAGCACGGGCGGCGGCTTTACGCCGCCCGCACCGATCTTGGTCGGGTAGTAGCGATCACTCACCGGGCCGGCGATCATCGTGCCGACGATGATCGCGATGTTGGTGAGCATGTTGATCATGCCGTTGGCGCGGCTGAGCTCGGTGCTCTTGACGAGTTCGGGAATCATGCCGTACTTGGCCGGGCTGAAGACCGTGCTCTGGATCGACATGGCGATGAACGCGAACAGCGTGATGTACAGTTCCCCCATCCACAGGCCGATGCCGGCGACGGCCACGATGGGGATCTCGGCGATCTTCATCCACACGGCGACGCGCTGCTTGCTGATGCGGTCGTTGAGCTGTCCGGCGTAGCCCGAGAGGAGCACAAACGGCAAGGTGAGGCACAGCGCGATGAACGATTGCCCGCCGGTGCCGAGCGCGTTTTTCCAAAGCCCCTCGGTGACCATGAAAATGAGCACCTGCTTGAGGATGTTGTCGTTGGCGGCCCCGAGCGACTGGGTGAGCAGCAGGGACGAAAAGCCCCGGCCAAGCAGTTTCCGGCCGTTCCGAGCCTTGCGGGGTTGATCGCCACGTCCACCCATGTTGGCGAGAGGGTATGGGGGTGGATGGGGCGAGGCGCGAATCTTCGACGAACCGCGTCAAGTCGGAGCAAAAGTGGAGGGCGCGCAACGTTTAGCGGCGACGCATGTGTCGCGGCTAAACGATTGTTCGTTCCAATTGAGATTCTTCGCGGCCAGAGCCGGGCGACTCAGAGCGTGGCGTCGGTGTACGGCAACAGGCCAAGGAAGCGGGCCCGCTTGATCGCCTGGGCGATCATCCGCTGCTCGCGGGCGCCGACGCCGATGCGCTTGCGGCTGTACATCTTGCCGTTGGGGCTCATGAGGCGGCGGAGTTCATCGACATCCTTGTAGTCGACGTACATCTTGCCCTTGGCGGACTTTTTGGCGATCTTGCCGCCGCGGATCTGGGGAGCCTGTTCGAAATTCCGAGCCATAAATAGCAATCCTCTCGTGTCGTGGATTCCGGCGAGCCGCGACCGGTGCCGCGAATGAACCCCGCCGAGCAAGCCCCGGGGTTGAGCCCGGGGCGACACTTCGACAGCGGTGAGTTTAGGGCCGCCCGGGCGTGGCGGCAAGGGATCAGGATTTGTGGGCCTGGGGCAGGGAATCGAACGCTGTGCCGCATTCCGGGCAGCGTTTGGCGGCCATCCCCCCGCTGCCGCGCAGGTCGTAGCCGCATTCGGAGCAGACGGCGATGTGGAAATCCTCGCGCAGGGCGTGGAGCAGCGCCTTCTGACGGATGCTGTCCATGAGCCAGCGAATGGCGTAAACGACCAGGAAGACCGGCAGGCCGACGTAGAGCAGCAGGAGGAACATGATCCACCAGATGGACCCGCCGGCGAAGCGCACATTACGGAAGAACCACAGCCAGGCGAGGATTACCGCAATGCCCGGCAGCGCCACGCCAAAACGGACATACCACGCGACGCGCTTGTCCGCTGCGCGCGTCATCTTTTTGAGGGTCTGGCGATCGACGGGGTGACCGATTGAGGCGAGGTAGCGCTTGGTGCTGCGCCGTCGCGCCCGCCGCGCTGCCAACACGCCCATCATGACTCAGCCTCTGCCGGCTGCGCGGCGCCGCTGCCCTCCGGCCGCATGAACGGGAAGGGAATCACGTCGCGGATCGAGCGGTTACCGGTGAGCAGCATCATCACGCGATCGATTCCCATGCCCATGCCGCCTGCGGGAGGCATGCCGACGCACAGCGCGTTGAGGAAATCGTGATCGAGCGTGCGGAAGGTCGTCTCCTCATCGTCGGCCCCGGCAATCTGCTCGGTAAAGCGCTGCCGCTGAATCTCCGGGTCATTGAGTTCGGTGTACGCCGGGCCGATTTCCATCTCGCCGATGAACAGGTCCCAGCGCTCGCACAGGTCGGGGTTGTCTTCGCGCGGCCGGGTGAGGGGCGAAATCACGCTCGGATAATCGAGCACGAATGTCGGCTGGATCAGGCCGTGCTCGGCCGTCTGTTCGAAGACTTCGTTGACGAGGAACCAGTGGTCAAGCTGGTCGGCCTTGGCGATGTGCAGTTCCTTTGCCTTGGCCTTCACCGCCGGGACATCGGTCATCGCAAAGCCGTTGGCCTGCTCGAAGAGTTCGGCGTAGGTCACGACTCGGAAGGGCGACTTGTAGTCGATCTGGTGTCCCGACCATTCGATGACGCCGTCGGGCGAGACCATCAGCGCGACGTGGCGAATGAGCGACTCGGTGAGTTCGCGCATGGTTTCGTAGTTGCCAAAGGCCTGGTAGACCTCCATCGAGGTGAACTCGGGGTTGTGGCTGCGATCGACGCCTTCGTTGCGGAAATTGCGATTGACTTCGTAGACCTTCGGCAGGCCGCCCACGAGCAGGCGCTTGAGGTAGAGTTCCGGCGCGATGCGGAGGTAGACATCCATGTCCATCGCGTTGAGGTGCGTGATGAACGGCCGCGCCGCGGCGCCGCCCGCTTGCGTCTGGAGCATGGGCGTCTCGACTTCGAGGTAGCCGCGTTCATCCATGAAGAGGCGAATCGCGGTCATCAGGCGCGAGCGCGTCTCAAAGGTCCGCGCCACTTCGGGATGGACGTACATGTCGACGTAGCGCTGGCGGTAGCGCATCTCGGGATCTTCGAGGCCGTGGAACTTGTCCGGCGGCAGAGCGACGCTCTTGCACGCCATTTCAATTGATTGAGCCCAGATGGTAATCTCGCCGGTGCGCGTCTTCATGACCGGTCCGGTCACGACGATGATGTCGCCCAGGTCGGTCAGCTGCGTCACATTGAAGCTCTGTTCGTCGGCGTCCTTTTTGGAGACGGCGATCTGCAGGTCGGCGGTGAGGTCGCGGATGTTGAGCCAGTGCAGCTTGCCGCCGTCGCGGTGGAGCATCACGCGTCCGGCCGCGCGCACGACGGGTCGGGCATCGCCTTCGGCGCCTTCGACAAACTTTTCGCGCGCCTCGGCGAGCGAAATCAATCCATCCACGCGCCGGCCGTAGGGGCTCACGCCGACTTCATCGCGCAGCCGCTTCACCTTCGCCTGCCGGTCGGCAATGAGTTGCTCGGCGTAGGCGGTTTCTTCGGTGCTCGTGCGTTGCGGTTGGTCGGTCATAAGGGGCAATCGTAGGGATTGCCAGAGACAGAACAACTGCGACCAGTCTCGCAGAGGTGACGATTTCCGCCGGTCGGCGCCGGCGCTAGCCGGGGCATCCGGCCACCCACGACCGGTCGCGCTCGTAGCCGAGGTCGATGAGCGTCTGTCCCGCGAATCGGTCAAAGACCTCAGCGGCCTGGCGCGAAAAGTGGTTGCGCCAGTCACCGGCCACACCCTTGCGCAGGAACGAGCTGCGATCTTCGACGCCCCGCGAACGGCCGGCCATGCGATCGAACGAGTAGCGGTCGATGGTGGCCTGCAGCCGCTGTTCATCGATCGGCTCATCAATGAACTTCGAGATGCACCGCGTCATGGCCTCAAAGGGTTCGGCAAGCAACTCCTCGTAGGAGACATAGGCGATGTTGTCGCGCCGTGGGAAGCACCACTGGGCGATGTGCGTCGGCCAGTTGATGCGCGCATTCATCGGCTTGCGCATTTCGAGTTCGATGAATGCCGGCAGGTGCGACCAGATGTCATCCGGGTCGAAATTGACGCCGAATGTCTGCTCATATCGAGCCCTCACTCGACGGTTAAATGGAGAATTGGGATGCTGCTGAACGTTGCGCATTCGATAAAAGTAGAACGAGACCATCACGTCCCGGCCGTCGCGATAGAGATAGAACACGCGGCGCAGGCGAGGGCTGAACATCCAGTGATTGTGAATGACGCACTGGCAGCCCAGCGGCATGATCGTGTACTGCGGCATGGGGATGTCGAGGTAGTCGGCAACCATGCGGCTGAACCAGGTCCCCCCGGCCTTGGGATACTCGCTGACGTACCAGAAGGGAAACGACTCACCCCAGTAGACCCCAATGAACTTCGTCGTCTTGTTCGCGATGCGCTGCTGATTCTCGAGGAGGAATCCCATGACCCCGATACTCCAAGTGGTGGATTGGACCACTTAACAATGGGGTCGTTCCTTAAGAATCGCGTGTGGGCTGCGTTTGTTTTTGGATGGAACTGCGTCAGCGCTGGCGATGAGCACCAGATGCAGTCCCGGCGAGGAGCGCGACCCGCCACGGCATTTTCTCGTCCGGCCATATGGGACGTCGTCAGCCGCCGATCTTCTCCGCCAAAAACGCGGCGACCTTGTCCAGACCGATGCGCTCCTGCTGGAGTGTGTCGCGGTGGCGCACCGTGACAGTCTGATCGTTGAGCGTGTCGGAGTCAATCGTGAAGCAGTACGGCGTGCCGGCCTCGTCCATGCGGGCGTAGCGCTTGCCGATGTTCTGCTTGACGTCGATCTGCACGTTCCACTTCTGCCGCAGCTGCATGTACAACTTCTCGGCGACCTCGGGCATGCCGTCCTTGTTCACCAGCGGGAAGATGGCCGCCTTGATCGGCGCCAGGCGCGGGTGGAACTTCATGTACACGCCGCTGGGGCGATTGCTATCGGGCGTGTACGCCTCGCAGAGCAGCGCGAGCGTGCCGCGATCGGCGCCGGCTGAGGGCTCGATGACGTGCGGGAAGTAGCGCTCGTTGCGCTCCTGGTCGAAGTAGCGCAGTTTGTCGCCCTTGCCGCACGCGTTGGCGTGGGCCTTGAGGTCGAAGTCGGCGCGGTGGGCGACGCCTTCAAGTTCGCCGAATCCCGGCGCAGTGAAGGGGAAGCGATACTCGATGTCGCACACGCCGGCGCCTTCCTTGGCGTAGTGGGCGAGTTCTTCCTTTTCGTGCTCGCGGAGTTGCAGGTTGTCGCCGGCCAGGCCGATCGACTTCCACCAGTTGTACCGCGCATCGCGCCAGTACTTGTACCACTCGTCGGCCTGGTCGGGACGGATGAAGAACTCGATCTCCATCTGCTCGAACTCGCGGCTGCGGAAGGTGAAGTTGCGCGGCGTGACTTCGTTGCGAAAGGCCTTGCCGACCTGCGCAATGCCGAAGGGCACCTTGACGCGCGAGGTGTCCACGACGTTCCAGAACTGCGTGAAGATGCCCTGTGCCGTCTCGGGGCGGAGGTATGTCTTGCTCTCCTCATCGCGAATGGCGCCGGTGTAGGTTTCGAACATGAGGTTGAACTGGCGCGGTTCGGTTAACGCACCAGCCTTTCCTGTGAAGGGGCTTGGTATTCGACTCACGGAATACGCAAGCTCATTCCACAGAATGTCGCACACATAGACGACAAAGCTCTTGCCGTCCCGGGTAACGAGCTGGTGGGCATGAGTTCGTCGCTCATCTCCACCATGTCCCAAGTTCAAAACAGACGCCACCTGTTTAATGTTCAGGAGCTTCCCCATACGAGAGCGCAAGTCCTCGGACGATTCGGGAATGATTGTCGCATCAGGCGGATCAGAGAGAACGCGGTGGCTAACAACTTCCGCAGCCGCCATAAGGCTTGCTTCGTCTTCACCGCCTGCCTCTTGATGCCACAGTCCGACCAATTGATCGGCCCGAAACCGCTGCTTCGTCTCCTTGTCATCCACCATCGGATCGTTGAAGCCACCGACGTGCCCGGAGGCTTCCCAGACTCTGGCGTTCTGAATGATGGTCGAATCAAGCCCGACCATGCTCAGCAATTCGCCGTCCGGTCCTTTGCCGGGGCAGCGGACGATGTCGTGCCACCACGCTTCTTTCAGGTTCCGCTTGAGTTCGACGCCGAGCGGGCCGTAATCCCAGAAGCCGTTGATGCCGCCGTAGATCTCGGAGGACTGCCAGATGAAGCCACGGCGGCGACAGAGAGCGACGATGTCGTCCATGCTGCGCGTCGCGGCGGGCGGAGCCGAATTCGCATTGCTTTCGTTGGTCATGGGGCAAGGGTAGGTCGGGTGCGCGGCGATCGCGAAGGCCGGCGCGGCGTCCAAACGGGTCTGTTTTCCTCAAAACACTCTTGGCGCGAGGGGCGATTTCGTGTATGCTGCATCACCACGGGAGAGGAGCCCACCATGTCATTCAAGTCTGCCGTCCGCTTCGCCGTTCCAGCCGTCATCGCCTTTGCCGTCATTCAACCCGCGCTGGGCGATGTCATTTACGAGAACACCACCGCCTACCTCGGCTCGCGGTCCTTTACCCAGTTGCAGATCGGCGATGAAATCCAGGCCGCCGGCAGCGCCCGCATCGTCACCGAACTGCACATCGGCCTGACCATGCAGGGCTTTGTCGGCACCGCCGACCTCCAGCCGCGCCTCTACGCCAACGACGGGCTGAACGGAGCGCCGGGAACGATGCTCTGGGAAGGCGCGCTGCAGAACGACGTGCCCATGACGGGCGGTGACGATCTCGTCCGGTTTGACGTGCCGGGCATCGAGGTCCCTGACACCTTCACGTGGACGATCCAGATCTCCGACACCCGTCCCGTCGCCGTGGGCCTGCCCCACTACGGCCCGCCGAGCCGCGGCTCCAGCCCGACCTACGCGTGGTTCGGCAACGGAACGAACTGGACCAAACTCACCGACCCCAACGGCCGGTCCGTCGACTTCATGGCTAAGGTCGTCGCGCGATCATCAGGCGGCGGCATCACGCTCGGGGTCGCATCCCAGTGCCCCTCGGGCGGCGGAATCGTTGTCGAATGGGGTGGCGCGACGCCGGGCGGCCAGATCGCCCTGCTCTTTGCGCGCGGCACGGGCTCGTTTGTCATTCCCAACAACCGCCCCTGCCCGGGGACCGTGCTCGGCCTATCAAGCAACCAGTTGCAGATCGCCTACACCGGCAGCGCAGGCCAGGGGGGGTCACGCATGCTCCAGAGCAACATCGGTCCGGGCGTCTGCGGAGGCTGGCTCCAGTTGCTCGACCTGTCAACGTGCGCAACAAGCAACGCGGCACAGATTCGATAAACCCAACCAGACCGACGCGCCAGCGAGGAGAACGATCATCGGATAGGAACTGATCCAACTCTTCGCTGGCGCTTCAGTCTGGTAAACTTGAACCCCGCTCGCGCGTCGGACTGGGCAGTTAATGCGTCGGACTGACCCTCGCGTCAGATCCCATCTCCCAGTGAAACGGCGATCTGCTCTTCGACCGGAACATCGCGCAGCACCTTGTTGCCCACAACAGGTTCGAATCGCGCCTGGAAGAAGCGCAGGTACTTGGGTTCAAAGGTGAAGCGCAGGCCGACGATATCCCTGGCGTTTTCGTAGAGTTCGATGACTGCCTCAGCCGTGACATCCATATGCGCCTGCGTGTAGACGCGTCGCGGAATCGTGAGGCGGACGAGTTCAAGTTTGGGGAAGATGTTCTCGCCGGTGTCATGATGGCGGCCGGAGGACACGGCCCCGCGCTCCATCGCCCGCACGCCGGATTGCACGTACAGCGCTGCCGCCAGAGCCTGGCTTGGGAACTCTTCGCGCGGAATGTGCGGCAGGAAGCGTGCGGCGTCGATGAAGATGCCATGCCCGCCGATGGGCCGCACGACCGGCACGCCGCTGCGGATCAGCGCATCGCCAAGATACTCGACCTGGCCGATGCGGGCGTGAATGTGGTCGTACTGGACCGATTCCTCGATGCCGATGGCCATGGCCTCCATGTCCCGACCGGCCAGTCCGCCGTAGGTGTGCAGTCCTTCGTACACGACGACGAGGTTGCGCGCCTGCTCGGCCAGTTCGTCGTCATTCACGGCCAGCCACCCGCCGATGTTGACCAGGCTGTCCTTCTTGGCCGAGCATGTGCAGCCATCGGTGTATGAACACATCTCGAGGAGGATGTGGGCGATGCTGTGGTTCTGATAGCCCTTCTCGCGCATCTTGATGAAATAGGCATTTTCGACCGCGCGGGTGGCGTCGAGCATGATCTTGATGCCGTGCCTGCGGCAGAGGCGACTCGTCGCCTTGATGTTCTCCAGGCTGATGGGCTGCCCGCCGGCCATGTTGACGTTTGTCTGCATGCACAGGTAGGGAATGCGCTCCGCCCCGACGCGCACGATGAGCGCTTCGAGTTTGGCGAGATCGACGTTGCCCTTGAAGGGCGATTCGTCCTGAGGATCGTGGGCCTGGTCAACAATCACATCGACGAACGTTGCGCCGGCGAGTTCCTGGTGCGCTTTGGTGGTCGTGAAGTACATGTTGCCGGGAACAAAGTCGCCATCCTTGATGCACATGATGCTGAGAATGTGCTCGGCTCCGCGGCCCTGGTGGGTGGGGATGACGTGGCGATAGCCGTAGAACTGCCGCACTGCGGATTCGAGGTGATAGAAGTTGCGGCTGCCGGCGTAGGCCTCGTCACCCAGCATCAGCCCCGCCCACTGACGGTCGCTCATGGCCGAGGTGCCCGAATCGGTGAGCAGGTCGATGTAGACATCATCGCTGCGGAGCAGAAAGGTATTGAACCCCGCCTCGGCAATCGCCGCTTCGCGCTCGGCGCGGGTGGTCATGCGCAAGTGCTCGACCATCTTGATCTTGTACGGCTCTGCCCATGAGTGACGACGCTGCATTGACCTTCTCCTTATGGCTACAGGCATCTTCGATAATGCCCGGTTTCTTTATCTGGATAATCGTATCCTTTATAAAGCGGATGGCAGGAGTGTCGGCGTCAATTAGGGTCGTTTCCGCACCCCCCTTCCGCGGGCGGACAACGCCCTTCGTTTGGTCCGTTCGCCCCCGCGCGCTACCCTCACAGACTTAACCGAATACCGCCGTACATCCAGCACTTGCGCCCCGCGCACCGACGAATCAGGAACCCCACTGACCATGGCCACTACCACCGAGAGCACCGAAGAACTCACCCTTACCAGCGTCAACATCGAGGACGCAGGCTCGGCGTGCAAGAAGATCACCGTCGAGATTCCCGCTTCCGTCATTGACGGGCGGATCGGCGACGGGTTCTCCGCGCTCGTTTCCGAAGTGCGCCTGCCCGGGTTCCGTCCCGGCAAAGCGCCGCGCAAACTTGTCGAACGCCGCTTCGCCAAGGGCGTGGCCGAGGAGACCCGCAGCAAGCTGATGCGCGAGGCCTATGAGAAGGTCATGCGCGACAACAACTTCAAGATCATCGGCAACCCGATTACCGCCGACGACACCATCGCCGACCTGCAGCCCGGCAAGCCCTTCACCTTCACCTTCGAAGTCGAAGTGCTGCCCGAGTTCGACCTGCCCAAGTACGATGGCGTCGCGCTCCGTCGCCCGACGCTCGAAATCACCCGCGAGATGGTCGACAAGGAAATCAAGACCCAGCAGGAGCGGCGAGGCACGGTTGTGCCCGTCGAAGGCGCGCCCGAGCCGGGCGACTACTTCTTCGGCAGCGCCAAGATCAGCGACGCCGAAGGCACCGTCATCGGCAACGTCGCCGAAACCGTCAGCCGCCTTCCGCTGGCCGACGATCCGGATCGCGGCCCGATCGGCGGCATCCAGGTCGATGGCATCAAGGCACTGCTCGGCGGCAAGACAGCCGGCGAAGTCGTCACGGTCCAGACCACCGGCCCCGAAAACCACGAACTCGAAGCGGTTCGCGGCAAGCCTGTCTCGATCGAGTTCAACATCGCCAACGTCGGCCGCCTCATTCCCGCCACCATGGAGCAACTGCTGCAGATGGCGGGGCTGGAGATCGAAGGCCAGTTGCGCGAGCGCCTCGAACGGGCCCTGCAGGCGCAGATCGCCGGCGAGCAGCAGGACATCCTCCGCCGCCAGGTTGCCAAGTATCTGATCGAGAACACCGAAGTCGATCTGCCCGAACGCGCCAGCGCCGCCCAGACCGCCCAGACGATCGAGTCCTTCCGCCTGCGCATGCTCAACCAGGGCATGCCGGCGTACCTTGTCGAAGAGCGCATGGCCGAGATCCGCGAGGCCGGCGCCGAGCGGGCCGCCAAGGATCTCAAGCTCATGTTCATCATGGAGCGCCTCTGCGAGGTCTTTGAGATCGACGTCACCGAAGACGAGGTCAACGGCCGCATCGCGCAAATCGCCATGCGGCAGAACACGCGCCCCGAGAAGCTCCGGCAGGAACTGGTCCGCTCAGGTCGCGGCCCGATGCTCGTCAATCAGATCCGCCACGAGAAGGCGGCGGACCGCGTGATCGAGATGGCCGACGTGGCCGCCATCACCGCCGAGGAGTGGAACAAGGAAATGGAAGCCGAGAAGGCCGCCGCCCAGGCCGAGGCTGGCGACGCGTCTGATTCATCGAAGAAAAAGACCACCAAGAAGAAGACGTCGACAAAGAAGAAGGCCAAGAAGGACGAGGATTGAACGCGTCGATGTCAGAAACCGAACAGAAACCGCCATCGCGTCCGATGGCGGTTTCGTTTTTGGCGTCGGTACAACTGCCGTGCCGTCGTTGCTCAGCAAGGGTCTTGGAATCAGTCCGTGCTGTTCCTGTAACCGATTCGCGGTAGCATGGGCGCGGAGGTCAGCAATCCGTGAACTGGTCGAGGTTGGTCGCCCGACATACTCGCGTGCTTGCCGTACTGCCGATGGTCGCGGCAGTCTGGACCGGCTGCGCGAGTGCGCCCGGTCTCCATCCATCCCCGGCCGCGCCAAGCGTCACGCTCGACCAGTTTGGCGACGTGCAGATCACATGGGTTGGCGATTCCGGAAGTGACTTTGTTGGCATCGGTCGACCCACACCCCGCCGCGACGACATGACCATCACCGAATTGGGGCAATGGCTTTCGGATGATCGTTCGATTCTCTGGATCATCGGCGATCGGTCGGGATCATTCCCGATCGAAGATGACGAGTTCATCATGCCTGTCTACTCAAAGGCGACCGAACAGATCTTCACGATCCATCGCTCGGAGATGTGCGCTCACAGCATCAGGAGCGGGGCCACAAAACGAATCTGGTCAAATGTTGGATTCATGCTCGGGCGTGCCGGGGTCACGACAAATGACGACGGCACACTCATCACAACCACCGCATACAACCTCAACGACGAGTCTGCAGGGATTCTCAGTTGCAGGTTTTCCGAAAGTGGCCAGTCGCTTCTTACGCTCCATCGATCTGTGCCCGACGGGTTTGATGACATCGTCTGGATTTCCGGCGACACCGCCTACACGATCAATCACGGCCAAGTCATGGTGTACGAGATTAACACGTTCGGCACCGGAATCTGGGAACGGTACCACATTTCGGGCGGAGATTCGAAGCAGCCGCCCCGGTCAACCGAGAACGCGCGCCTCACGATTGTCGGTGCGGGTGATCAGGGGCCCATCCTGTATGTGTTCAGCGACGACGAACACTTGCCGACTTGGAGAGATCCGCATGCCGTCTGGATGGCGGGTCAGTGGATGGAAACTGGCGCCAACACCATTGCTATCCATGCCCGTTCGCATGGCGGTCGTACTTGGATCATTGCCGACTCCACCATTCGATGCGTCGAAACCGGGCAGAGCCACCGCGTCGCAAAGCCCTTCGGATCCGGCATCACAGACCGCGGCGTGTGGATGGTCGACTCCGACTTCGTGCTCTGGCGGGGTCAGGGAGATGAACTCACCTCAACACAGCTGCCCATCAAACTGCGGAAGTAACCGCCGTTACCGGTCCTCGCCTCACGATTTCATCGCGAAACATTGACAGTACTCAACCGCTGCCGCTGCTTTCATCTGGTCGATGCATGATGTCAGACCAGAACACATACGGCGAGGTCAGCGATGAGACGCTTTGCCTTCCGCACGATCTGGATCAGCGATACCCACCTGGGCAGCCGGGGCTGCCAGGCGGTGGAACTCTGCCGTTTCCTCGAGCGCATCACCTGCGATCGACTCTACCTCGTGGGCGACATCATCGACTTCTGGCGGCTGCGGGATCGTCCTTACTGGCCCCAGCCGCACAACGACGCCTTGCAACAGATCCTGGCATTGCATGAGATCGGGACCGAGATCATTTTCATCCCCGGCAATCACGACGAGGCCGCCCGGCAGTACATCGGCCTGGAAATCGGCGGTGTGCGAATCGTCCGACACGCGGTGCACGAGTGCACGGATGGGAAGCAACTCTTCGTCGCGCACGGCGATGAGTACGACCTCGTCGTCAAACACTCTCGCCTCATCTCTCTGCTGGGATCCAAGGCGTATGAGTGGCTCATCATCACGAACCGATGGTACAACCACCTGCGCACGGTCTTTGGTTTGGGTAAGTCGTCGTTCTCGCAGACGATCAAGATGAAGGTCAAGAGCGCCTGCAAGTTCATCAGCGCCTTCGAAGAGACGCTGATGCACGAAGCCGCCCGACGCAGCGCCGACGGCGTGATCTGCGGCCACATCCACAAACCATGCGCCATTGAAGGCGCTGTCTCCTACTACAACTGCGGCGACTGGATCGAGCATTGCTCGGCGCTGGTCGAATTCGAGCACGGCGGGGTCGCAATCATCCACGGGACCGATCTGCTCATGCCCGATCATGTGCCCGAATCCCTGCGCGATGCGATGGTCCCTGCGACATCGACCACGAACGCCGTTTAGCGACGACGCATGCGTCGCCGCTAGACAGTCTGTTCATCGCGCCGTATTGGCTTCAATGCCTCGCGGAACATCTCCGCACATCGTCTCCACGAGAATCCGTGCGCGTACTTCAGGCACGACTCCGGGCTGATCTTCAGCGCATCGCGAATCGCTGTGGCAAGATCCTCATTCAGCACGCCCGACACGCCCGGCGACACCACATCAATCGGCCCCGTGACCGGGTACGCCGCGACGGGCACGCCGCAGGCCATCGCTTCGAGCATGACCACGCCGAAGGTATCGGTGCGACTGGGAAACACGAACACATCCGCTGCGGCATAATGCTTCGCGAGTTCCTCGCCCTTCTTCACGCCGACGAAGTGGGCGTTCGGATACTTTTTCTCCAACCCGTTGCGTGCCGGACCATCGCCGACGATGTACTTCGTGCCCGGCACATCCGCTTCGAGGAAGGCCTCGATGTTCTTCTCTGTCGCCACGCGACCGACGTAGAGGCTGATGGGTCGCTCGCCTTGCAGGAAACTCTTTTCGCCCGGTTTGAAGAGATCGGTCTGCACGCCGCGCGTCCAGACGAGCACGTTGGTAAAGCCGCGTTCGTCGAGTTCGTCCTTCACTCGGGCGGTCGGCACGAGTGTCGCGTTGGCCCGGCCGTGAAACCAGCGCATCACCCGATAGGTCCAGCCGGCGGGAATCCACGCATACTTCTCGAGGTATTGCGGGAACTGCGTGTGGTACGAGGTGTTGAAGGGAATGCCGCGCCAGCCGCAGTGCAGTCGCGCGGCGATCCCCAGCGGACCTTCGGTGGCGATGTGAATCGCATCCGGCTCAAACTCGCGCAGCATCCGCCGCACTTTGCGACCCGGAAACCACGCCAGACGGATTTCCGGATAGCGAGGCAGCGGATAGGTCGAAAAAAGCTGCGGGTTGATGACGAGAACTTCATCACCCATCGCTTCAAGTTGACGCACGACGTGGCCCAGCGTGGTCACCACGCCATTGACCTGCGGCAGCCACGCATCGGTCACGAGTGCAATTCGCATGTCGATTGTTCCCCGCCCGATGGCGCCGATCAGCGCGGCAGGCGCTCATTCATCGAAGGCAAACCCGGCCCGGCGGCGCTGGGCAGCGTCTGGTACCAGTACGCCACCGAGGCGATGTCATCGGTCAGCGGCTGGAACTTGCGCGTCTGGTACCACCCCAGCGCCTGCACCGTCACGCGCAGATCCCTGGCAAAACAGATCGGATCGGGTATGTGCCATCGATAGAGGCCGTGGCAGGGCACGCGCTCGCCGCCGATGAGCGCCTGCGGGTAACCAAGATACGGCGTCGAGTACGTCACCGGTCCACTGGTCTCGGGATTGATCGCGGCACGGAAGCCCCACGCCCCGCCGAAGTAGTCTTCGGTTCCGGTGCCGCAGATCGTCGGGTTCTTCTTGTCGCCGTCGAGGTAGAACTTCAACTCGCCCTCGCCCCACCACATGTTGGAGAACTGGTTCCACACGAGGTAAGTGCCGACGTAATGTCCGCGACCCTTCACGCCGTCGAGGATGATGTGCTCGGGATGGTCACGCGTGGTCATCGAGCGCCGCCACTGCGCATGCAGGTACGCCGCGTCTTTGGGCACTTCGGTCAGCGCATAGGTGATCTGGTAGAAGAACTCAGTCAGATCCTGCGGCCCGTCGTTAGTGATCTCAATTCGGATGCGCCTGGCAAAGGGCATCGGCCAGTAGGAGTTCATCCCACCGCGCGGATTGACGGCGATCGGGATCGAGCTCACGAGCGCACAGCCATCGATTCCGTTGGCAAAAAAGTCACCAAGCGGCGTCTCGATGCTCGGGTTCTTCTGATCATCGTAATACACGCGCAGCGCGATCATGCGCAGGCGTTCATGCAGCACCGTCATCCAGATATGCTGAACCACGCCAGGTCCCTCGATGTCGGCGAGCACGACTGTTTCGCCCGACTTGACGCGGATACACGGCCGCACTTTCCAGCCGTGACCCAGCTCAGACGCAGCGCCCGAGATGGGATCAGCCGTGCTGGGTGACGCCTTGGCTCCCCCGGCCTTGGCGCCGTCGGGGTTCTCCGCTGAGATCGACCGCGTCTCGGCGTTTCGCAGCATCGCGATGCCACCCAGACCAAGCGAAGAAAGTGGATCGAACACGCTTGCTCCTTTGTGGACTCTCAAACGGGCGCGTGCGCCAGCACCTGGCCGATGATCTCCGCCGCCCGCACGGCCTGTTCGGCCGAAACCTGCAGGTGAAACACCGCCCGGAGCCGCTGCGGACCGGTCGCGAACATTCGCACGCCCTCGCGCTCAAGGCGCTTACTGAACTTCTTGGCCGGTCCCCACTTGGGATCAACGTCGAAGAACACCATGTTGGTCTCGACTTCGTTGAGATCGAGCGTGATGCCCGGCACACCGGCAATCCGGCGCGCGAATTCTTTTGCGTTCGCGTGATCGTCAGCCAGTCGCTTGACGTGATTGTCAAGCGCGTAGATCGCGGCGGCGGCGATGACGCCTGATTGCCGCATGGTGCCGCCGAGCATCTTGCGGAAGTGATGCGCGGTCTGAACGGTCTCTTCATCGCTGGCCAGCACCGAGCCAACCGGCGCACCAAGCCCTTTGGAAAAGCACATTGAAACCGAGTCGACGTGTTTCGTGTAGGCGGAGGGTTCGACCCCCGCGGCCGTGCACGCGTTGAGAAGTCGCGCGCCGTCCATGTGCACGCGAAGCCCGAGATGGTGCGCCTGATCGCACACGGCCCGAACCTGCTCAACCGACCAGACGGCTCCACCGCCGCGGTTGTGCGTGTTCTCGATGATGAGCAGGCTGGTGCGCGGGTAATGAATCTGCCGGGGGCGCAGATTGGGTTCGATCACTTCGGGGCCGAAGATGCCGCGCCTGCCGGGCACGAAGCGCACCGAGCAACCGGCCACGGCGGCGAATCCGCCAGTCTCGTAGAAGTAGAAGTGACTCTCGTTGTGGGCGATGATCTCATCGCCGTGCTGCGTCTGCGAGCAGATGCCGCACAAATTCGCCATCGTGCCCGAAGGCACGTACACAGACGCCTCCTTGCCAAGCAGATCTGCTGCTTTTTCCTGCAGCCGCATGACGGTCGGCTCGTCTCCGAGGACGTCGTCGCCGACTTCGGCGCCGGCCATGACCTGGCGCATGGCTGCCGTTGGTGTCGTCACCGTATCGCTGCGCAGATCAATCGCGCCAGTTCCATGACTCATAACAGTCCCTCCCACGGGTTCTTATGAAGCGCCCTATGGTAGAGGGTCCTGCCTGGATTTCCCGGCCTGCCACGCTGCGGATGATTACGGGAACCGGTAGCGCACGGCGTTTGTCACGGCGCAAGCCTGCCGGTCGACGGCCTGGATCAGAATCGTGCGACGGGATGCCTCGGCCGGTACGAGAACCGTGAGCTCTGCGTCACCATGACGGTCCGCCAGGGTTTGCCCGACCAGACGCGGCTGCGCAGTATCGACGTGCAGTTCTGGGCAGCCCGGTACGGGTGTCATGCCACTACTGAATCCGTACACGAAAAAGACTCTCGATTCGGCAACCGCCCCGGCAACCTGGAATCGGTTGTCCTCGCCGGCCACTCCCGGCTGGGGATGGACCGTGACGAACGCCTCCGTTGCGTCCTGAAACTCGTAGCATCCGATGTCGACCATCTTCTCAACGCCGTAGCCGGAGTCGGGCATTCCTCGATCGTCGACCCGGCGCGGGTCGCCGGCAAGATCGTAATTGGACACGACCTGTCGATTGTCGCCGGCGTCGATGCATGGCGAGGCCGGAAGTAAAGCAAAGTTGTCGGCGCCTGCGTCCACGAACATGGGGTCCGCATCGAGATTGCCGACGCCGCGCCAGCCCCCACTGACGACGCTGCGCTGCACGACGAGGCGGCCGGAACTATCAATGATTGCATCTGGCTCATTCGCATGCAAAATCGAGTTGACGACAAGACTCGGTGCGCCGCCGCCTTCAGCACCAATGAACAGCCCGCCGCCCGAAGGGGCTGAGTTGAACGCCACCGTGGCGCCGGTCAACTTGACTGACGACGACTCGACGTACACTGCACCACCCTCTCCCTGCGCTTCATTGCGCGAGAGAAGCGAGTTGCTCAAGATCGAATCATGGAGTAGATGGGCAGCGCCACCCCTCTCGCCGGCGTGGTTGCCGCTGAAGGCGAGCCAGTTGCCAGTCAGGGAGCCGCCATGCAGTCCACCGCCGTTGCGTGCTGAAACGTTGCCGATAAACTCGCACGCCGACCACTCGCCGGCACCGCTGCTTCCGTAGGCACCGCCGCCGTCCAGACCGGCTGCATTGGCGACCAGTCGGACGCGCTCAAAGAGCCCGCCGCTGCCTCCCCCGACCAGGATACCTCCGCCATTCTCCGCAGCCTCATTGTCGTGGATGAATGCGTCAACGACCTGGAACGAATCGCCGGTAACCGCCAGGGCGCCTCCCGAAACCGCGTAGTTGTCCACAAACTCACAGTCCAACACGATGAATCGACCCATGAGGTACGCTCCGCCGCCCATGGCGAATCGCGCCCCTTCGTCGAGCACTACTTCATTGCCCAGAAAAAGCGTGCTTTGAATCGTGCTGAGCGGCTCGCTCGGATCCCCGCTGCTCATCTTGGTAATGCCTCCACCCTGTGCGCTGAACGAACTGTGCGTGATGTTCCGTGAAACCACAGATCGTGTGATGTGAACACCGCTGTATCGGTCAACATGGATGCCCGCGCCAGCGTTGGCTGCTTCATTACCCTCAATCAACGAGGAGTCGATAGAGGCGATAGCTCCATCGTAAATCCCCACTCCGCCTCCGAGTGAGGTGTTCGTGTTTCCACGTATGGTTGTATTCTCGATGACAGTCACGGACTCGCCGAAGATCGCCACACCGCCTGCTGACGGGTAGAACCGCTGATTCGGCCTGCACTCTTCGATGACGCAATGTCGTATCTGGACGTCGGCGTTGGCGATGCAGATGCCTCCAGTCCACAATCCAACTCCCCGTCGAATCGTGAACCCCTCAATGGTCACCGGTCGATCGTTGGGAGAGTGACAGAAATCGAAGGCGACATCAGTCTGTTCACAATCGATGATGCACCGCTGTGGTCCCCCTGCAGAGTGCAGGTACAACTCCTTCTCGAAGAACTGAATCCCACGATTGCCCTTTCCCGTGTATACACCATCCGCAACGACAATCGTGTCAAAGTGGCCCGCCGCGTCAATCCCCGCCTGAACCGTGGCCTTCGGTCCATCGGGCGCTTCGCAGACCGGCGACAGCCCCGTCCACGAGTCGTCGCCGCACGAGCCATTCACGTAATACGTCGTCTGGCTCTGAACCGCATTCGTGATCGTCAGACTGGCGCTCATTGCAAGCGCACAAACGAACAGGCGACCTGGCAGTGGCTGCATGGTCAATCCTCCTGGCTGGGGCCGCGGCGCGCGGCCGGTTGGCGGGAACGCCGGCCGCGGCGGAAGCCGAGCCGAGGCGTCTGCATGGACAAGTTACCAGAAACCCGATGCCCTGTCAATGGGCAATCTGCAGGGTTTACACAAATTGGACAAGCAAAAAGCCCCCGGCAGATTGCCGGGGGCTCTGGGGGAACTTCGGTTTCGGGCCGTCAAGCCGCCATCAGACCTCCGCGAGAATCTCCTTCGTCAGGCTCTCGGGGATGCGGCGGTAGGTGCAGGGCTCCATGGTGCTTGTCGCGCGGCCCTGGGTCAGTGACCGCAGCGCCGTTGTGTAGCCGAACATCTCGCTCAGCGGCACTTCGGTCGTCAGCACGCGGGTGTTGCCGCGCTGTTCCATGTTGATGATGTGGCCGCGTCGCGAGTTGATGTCGCCGGTCACCTGGCCGACGTAATCCTCGGGGGTGATGACGATGACCTTCATGATCGGTTCGAGCAGACACAGGCCCGCCTTGGTGCAGGCGTCGCGCATCGCCAGGGCGCCGGCCTGTTCGAAGGCGATCTGCGACGAGTCGACGGGGTGCGTCGAGCCGTCCACGAGTTCGATGCGAACGTTGAGCAGCTGATAGCCGCCCAGAATGCCTGACTGCGCCGCCTGGCGGCAGCCGTGCTCGACGGAGGGCACGTATTCCTTGGGAATCTTGCCGCCGACGATCTTGTTCTCGAACCCGACCGAGTCCTTGAAATCGATGTCGAGCGCTTCAGCCTCCTCGGGCGTGCAGGGGTAGACATTGATGGTGCAGTCGCCGAACTGGCCGCGACCGCCGGTCTGCTTGACGAACTTGCCGCGCACGTGCTCGGCGCTGCCGATGATGGCCTCGCGATAGGTCACGCGCGGCTTGCCGACTTCGACGCCGATCTTCATGTCGCGAATGAGCTTGTGCTTGATGATTTCCAGGTGCAGCTCGCCCATGCCGGCGATGATGGTTTGGCCGGTTTCGTCATCAAAGTGCGAGCGGAAGGAGGGATCCTCGCGGCGAATGGTCACGAGCGCCTCGCCGAGCTTGCGCTTGTCCTCGGCGGTCTTGGGCTCGATGGACATCGAGATGACCGGCTCGGGGAAAGACATCGTTTCAAGGAGGATGGGATCATCGGGGTCGCAGAGCGTCTCACCCGTGATCGAGTTCTTGATACCGATGACGCCGACGATGCTGCCGGCCGAGGCTTCATCCAGAGCGATGCGGTCCTTGGCGTGCATCTCGAAGATGCGTGCGACGTTTTCCTTGCGGTTGTTGCCGGGGTTGAGCACGCGCGAGCCGCGCTTGAGCGTGCCCGAGTAAATGCGGAGATAGGTCAGATCGCCGTGCGAGTCCGCCACGACCTTGAACACGAGCGCGGAGAAGGGCGCATCGGCCTTGGGCGGACGGGTGAGATCCACCTTGCGATCCTGAGGATCAACGCCATGCACTTCGCCGGCTTCCGGCGGGCTGGGCAGGTAATCGATGACGCCATTGAGCAGGCGCTGCACGCCGATGTACTTCAGGGCCGAGCCGCAATACACGGGGTAGCACTGGCGGTTGATCGTGCCTTTGCGAATGGCCGCCTTGAGTTGAGCCACCGTCGGCTCTCCGTCGCTGAGGAAGACCTCGGCAAGCTCATCGTCGAGTTCGGCCGCCTTCTCGATCATGTCATGGCGCCACAGTTCGGCCATGTCCTTCATGTCGTCGGGAATCTCGCGCTCTTCGACCACCGCGCCGAGTTCGTTGCTGTCAAAGTAGTACGCCTTCATCATCATCAGATCGATGAGACCCTCGAAGGTGTCCGCCTGGCCGATGGGGATCTGCACCGCGATCGCGTTGGCGCCGAGGCGCTCGCCGATCGTCTTGAAGCTGAATTCGAAGTCGGCGCCGAGCTTGTCCATCTTGTTGATGAAGCACAGGCGCGGCACGCGGTAGCGGTCGGCCTGACGCCAGACCGTCTCGCTCTGGGCTTCAACGCCCTCCTTGCCGTCGAAGACCGCCACAGCGCCGTCAAGCACGCGCAGGCTGCGTTCGACTTCGATGGTGAAGTCGACGTGGCCGGGCGTGTCGATGAGATTGATCTTGTATTCCTGGTCGTTGACGATCCACGGGCACGTGGTGGCCGCCGACTGAATGGTGATGCCGCGCTCCTGCTCCTCGACGAGGAAGTCCATCGTGGCCGTGCCTTCGTGGACCTCGCCCATCTTGTAGTTCTTGCCGGTGTAGAACAGAATGCGTTCGGTCACCGTGGTCTTGCCCGCATCGATGTGCGCGCAAATGCCGATGTTGCGGGTCATATGGAGGTCGGAGGAAGCCATGGTCATCACGTCCTTTGATATCAAATCTGCTTCGGCCTGCGCCGCCTCACGATGGCGGTGCAGCCGCTTGTCTATGGATCCGTCGCCGACAGCGGGGTCGGCTTCTACGAATACCGGCACTCGCCAGTTCGGCGGATGCGGGCGTGGGTCATGTTGTCTTGCGGTCGCCGCGGCACATCGCTGCTGTGCGTGAGTGCCATCGGATGATGAAAGGGTCAGTCGGGCCCCGTCGTCAGATTCTCAACCGCCTCGGTTCACACCAAGGCGGCTCTGGGCCCCTGTGTGAACCGTTAGTCGTCTTCGTCGTTCAAAGGAAGACTCCCTTCGGCCAACATGGATGACCCGGTCCCCTTGAGCCGGGCCAGAATGACAGCGGGCGAACCCCACTGCAATTGTCGCTCGATAATAGCCTGTTCGTAGGCAGCCGTCGTGGGGTTGCACTGGCCCGCCAGTTGGAAACATCGGACGTTTTGGCCCGCTGGATCACATTCCCGTTCCCCCTTCGGCCCGTCCGCCGCGCCGGAGGCAGGCGAACGAGCCGCAATGAAGCCGTCTTGAGCCCGACGCCGTCAGGCCGGCCCGCGGCAGGCCGCTGCCCGGGAAGGAGTGGCGCCCGAGTCGCGGCCGATTCGATTCGGGCGGTTACCCGATCCGGATGACAAAGTTCGAACCGAGAGAGGCTCCCGCCGCCGCGGCGCGACGCTTGATATGATCGGTGGTGGGGCTATTGTGGGCGGCGCGCGTTCGGCGCGACCTGAGCGGATGTGGCGGAATTGGCAGACGCGCCAGATTCAGGTTCTGGTGGGAGTAAAATCCCGTGGAGGTTCAAGTCCTCTCATCCGCATTCCTGATTCGCGGCCCGAGATGGTTCCTCGGGCCGGCGTTCTTTTTGCGTGGCCCGACCCGCCGCAACTGGAATTGATGTCATGCCTGCTGCCAGGAACTTCCCCCCCGAGGTCCGCCGACGCAACCGCATCACCCTGCTCGTCCTCCTCGGCATCGTCGCCATCTGCGCCGCCACGCCCGTCATTGACCGCCTGCTCACCAGGCCGATCCCGACCGTCAACAACACCGCTCGCGATCTGTTCCCTCCCAAGGCCGGCGGCACGCCTCTGATCACGCTGTATGGACCGAAAGACGCCGAACTCACCGCAGCCGTCGCGTCCATGCTTGCCGGCTATGAAGCGTCCGAGCAGGCCGTCTTCCCTGAGCCAGCCCAACCGATCGAAATCGCCTTGCTCCCCGATCCAGTGGAGATGAAGCAGGTCTGGATCCAGATCTTCTCGCGCGATGATCGCTCGCCAGACGAGCGCGGCATCGGGCGGTCCACGTTCGTTCTCTATGACGCGCGTCCTCGTGAGACGCTGACCATCGAACAGCAGGCCGGCGAAGTGGCGCATCTCATCGGCCGCACCCTGCTCGAACAGAAACTCGAAGAGCGCCTGCGCCTCGTCTCCGAACCCTACGCGTGGCTCGTGTCAGACATGATGGCCGTCGCCCTGATGCCCGGCCTTGCTGACGAGGCGTGGAGCGAGTACATCGAATTGCGCGAGACGCTTGATCCGCTCACTGAGCGGGCCTGGCTCAACGGTTTCAGCAAGACGCCCAGCCCCATGGTGCGCACGACGACGCGCTTGCTCGCCGCCGAGTTCATCAAGAGTCGCCGCAGCACGGAGTTCGTACCGCTCATCCGCGACGGCTACGACCTCGAGACCGCGTTCCGCGCCATGGCCAGCGGACTGCTCACCAGCGACAAACATGCCAACAGCGCACCGCCGGAGTCCATTCCGGGCACGTCGTTTGACGCGATGGTGGAGCGACTCGAGAACATACTGAAATCAAAGCGGGCCGCGGCGCAGCGCGAAGACGGCAACTGAGGGGCACGGAAACTTCCGGCGCTTGCCCACCACACTGGCGGCGGTATCGTCCAGCGCTCGACCGGCCCCGTAGCTCAGCGGTTAGAGCAGGGGACTCATAATCCCTTGGTCCCTGGTTCGAATCCAGGCGGGGCTACATTGCACGAACGTGACGCCCGCACGACTGAGGGCCAGTGTTGAACCGGCGCTATGCCGCCGCCGACGGACTGTACGGCCTTGTGATCTTCTCGATCGGGATCGGCGCTGCGCCCTCCGGGCACACGAGCACCTGGCCGCTCTCGGCGACCCGGATCTCCAACGGACCAAGCACATCCATGTGGACGCGCATCGGTTGGCGGCTGATGCCGAAGATCACGCCAACGTGGAGCATCTTACTGATCGTCGCTTTGAAACTCAGCAGAACTTTGATCAGCTCTGCGGCTTCGTCGTGCTTTCGCTGGGCTTCCTTTCGCTGCTCGTCGGCGGTGCGAATGTCCTCCGTGATCTTGATGAGCCGGTCGCGCACGCTTCGCGGCAGGCGCTTTTCAGTCGCCACCAACTGATCGCGCTGCTGGACCAGCGCCTTGAGGAGATTGCCGAGTTGCGACACCACCTCCTCGAGCTTTCTCACGCGCGCCCGCAGGAGCGGCAGCGAGCCGAGCTGGATGGTGGTCTCGACACCCGCAGGACTGCCCAGCACTGCGACCTCGATTTCATGCGCACCCGAGAGCGTACCGCCGATAATCGAGCCTTGTTGCGAGACAACCCGGCCGCGCACCGTCGCATCGCAGCCCATCATTTCCTTTTCGAAGAGCAGATCACCTTTGACTTCCAGGCGGGTGCCGCTGAGATGTCGCGCGATGACGTTGCTCTGCGATCGGATCAGGCCGTGGTCGCGCCCCGCCATCCCGCCCGCGAGGATGATGTCGCCGTCGGCATCTAGCGTGGCGGCTTCAACCAGCCCTCGCGTTTCGATGCGCCCCGTTGCGCGGACGACGAATAGGTCGCGCACGCCCTTGCGGACGATCACGTCGCCGTGAAAGTCAATATTGCCGGTGGAGAAGTCGACATATCCCGGTACTTCGAGCACCTGCCTGATCGTCGGCCGGCCCGAGACGCGCATGAACACGCCGTCGAGTTGGGCCACGACTTCCGCCGCCTCGTTGACCACGATCGTTTCATCCAGGCGCAGGTCTGCTTCCTGGCCACTCTTGGAGGCAATGGTCTTGCCCAGCACATCTCGGCCGTCCTGTCCCGGCTCGGGGGGGATGACCTGGCCGATCACCTGGCCGGCGCTGACCATCGTGTAGGCGCTCTGTTCGTAGAACGAAATGCTGCCGTCCTCCTTGATCGGAGGCTTGTGTTCTTCCTCGATGAGCCACTGCACGTAGCCGTCTTTCCCGTGGACTGGGGCAGTCGCCTCGGCAACCGTGACGCGATGCGCCGTCTCCGCCGCAGGCGGTTCGGCCACAAGTTGATTGAGACGTTCGAGGACCGAATCGGTGATCTCGACCTGCGCCGATTTGAGTGCGGCGACTAATCCATCGACGGTGAACTGATCGGCGAAGACGTTGGCGGGAATGGAGAGCACGGCCGTCTGCGCATCTTTGGCGACGATGACCTGGAGTTCTGCTCGGGCTGATTGCTGAGCCATCGCACGACCCCCTGCCCCCTCCATCGCAGTGTGATCAACCACCGGTTGACCACCGTTCACAACGCGAGACGAGAGAAACCGGTCCGGCAGCACGCGTGCGGTCCATCCGCACAACGTACGCGCTGCGAGTGGTCCCTCGGCACAACGACACCGCCGAACCGGGTGGACCTTGTCGGAATTATCGACACGTTCGTGCGGGGTGTTCAGTCCATCGCATTTGGCGCGCGAAGACGCCGCGGCCCCCGGCGCGGGGTTATGCGGACGTTTGCGGATTCAGATGGGCCGCCGCCGAGGCGGGTCTACAGCCCTTCCGCGCGATGGATCGCCGCGATCTCGCGACTGAGCCGATCGGCCAGCTCGTCAAGCAGATCGCCGGCCACCACCTGCGAGTTCGCGTCCAGGTCAGGCCCGCGATCACTCTTTCGTGCGGGCAGACAACGCGACACGCTGCGCGATGCGAACGCACAAGCGAGCACCAGACGGCCTTCCGCATTGCGGGTCGCTCGCAGGAGTTTGATGATTGCAGTCCTCTGGTCAGCCAGTGGCTCGACAGCCGTCGGGTCATCAAGCATGACCAGCCACTCACGGCCGGGTCGGAGCGAGTCGTCGCCCAGCGCAAGCGAGTCGCAGGCACCCAGACTGATCCCGCCGCGCGAGATGTCGATCGCCCGGCCAAACTCCACGGCTCGCAGCAGCTCGTCGTCGAGCAACCAGACGGTGGCCCGGCACGCTCGACGCGGATCGATTCGCCGATCATGCGTCAATAGACCGTGTGATCGGCACGGATGGTGGATGGAGCGGTGGCTATGCATGTGATTTCCCCTTTCGGAGCGGAACTCCGTTGTCCTGCGCGTGCCTGCCTTCGCAGCGCGCAACGTCAGCGCGCAAAACTCTCCCGCATTCCCTTCCTGGCTGTTGCGAGGCAGTGGTCGACGCACTTGCGGATGCGTCCGACCGGCTCTACCAGCGTTGCAGGCTGTCGACCTGACTTCAGGCCCGCCCCTGATCTCCATCTGCCGATAGAGCGCCCGACGTTCCATCGTCTGGCACTCTACTTATCGGCCATCCACGGCCTCCGCCAACAGTGAATCTACCTGGAGACTGGAGAGTGAACACAAAATGTTGTGCCCCATAGCAGCAATCAAGCATATAGCCACTACATCTGGTGCGAGCGGGCACGACGCCCCTCAATAAGGTGGGTTATTTCCCTATGCCCATCAGCCGCGCCGCCTCATCCACATCCTTATCCCCCCGACCGGAGAGGTTGACCACCAGATTGGCCTTGGAGCCGAGTTGGGCGGCCAGATCCAGCGCCCGTGCGATCGCGTGAGCGCTTTCCAGGGCGGGGATGATGCCCTCAAGCCGGGCGAGCAGCGAAAAGGCCTCCAGAGCCTGCGCATCGCTTGCCGTCACGTACTCGACCCGGGCCAGGTCGCGCCAGTAACTGTGCTCGGGTCCGACGCCGGGGTAGTCCAGGCCCGCTGAGATCGAGTGCACCAGACTCGTCTGTCCATCCTCGCTCTGAAGCACGTAGCTCAGCGAACCATGCAGCACGCCCGGAGAGCCGTACGAGAGTGGAGCGGCGTGCTGGCCCTCATGCGCCCCGCGCCCCCCCGCTTCGACTCCGACCAGTCGCACCGAAGCGTCATCAACGAATGGATGGAAAATCCCCGCGGCATTGCTCCCGCCTCCGACGCAGGCGACGACCATGTCCGGCAGGGCGCCGATCTGCCCCATGCACTGGGCGCGGCACTCGCGCCCGATGACCGACTGAAAGTCGCGCACGATGCGCGGAAACGGGTGCGGCCCGACCACCGAGCCGAGGATGTAGTGCGTCGATTCGACGGAGGCCATCCAATCGCGCATCGCCTCATTCGTTGCATCCTTGAGCGTTTTCGAACCGCTGTCTACGCCGACAACCCGCGCGCCGAGCAACTCCATTCGAACCACATTGAGGCGCTGGCGACGCATGTCCTCGACACCCATGTAGACGTCGCAGGACAGGCCAAAGTGCGCGGCGGCCGTCGCGGTGGCGACGCCGTGCTGCCCCGCGCCGGTTTCGGCGATGACGCGCTTTTTGCCCATGCGCCGCGTGAGCAGCGCCTGGCCGATGGTGTTGTTGATTTTGTGCGCGCCGGTGTGGGCGAGATCCTCGCGCTTGAGCCAGATGCGCGCCCCGCCGGCACGCTCGGTCAGGCGCCGCGCAAAATAGAGCGGCGTGGGACGCCCGACGTAGCAGCGCAGCAACTCGTTGAGCTCGTCCTCAAACGAAGCATCCGCCCGGGCCCGCTCGTATTCCGTCACGAGCGCGTCGAGCGCCGCGACGAGAGTCTCGGGCACATAACGACCGCCAAAGCGGCCAAACCGCCCGCTCGTGTCGGGAACTGGAGTTGCAACTGGCCTGCTGGTCATGCGCCGATTCTAGCCGGTGCCGCGCGACCACCCGTCATGGTCAGGCGTTCCGCGCGGATTCATCAAAGTCGTCTTCGGAGCGATCTTCATCGGCGTCGGCTTCGGCATCAAATGCTTCGAGCGACTCGGACTCCTCGAGGAATCCGGCCACCGGATCGACCACAGCGACATCATCATCGCCGTTGCCGCCTTCAGACTTGTACTCCTCGGGATGGAACCGGCGATTGAGCGCTTCGATGACATCCTCAAGTTCGGCGTAGATCCAGGCGTCGAGTTTGACTGCCCGGCCCCCGCCCTTGGGTCCTCCGCCGATCTCCAGCATCGCAATGGACTTGGACATCCACCGGGTCATGTCGATGTCGGTCATCTCGTCGGCCCGGAACGTGCCCTCAGGCGCCACCAGGCTGCCATCGTCGTTGTAGGTGTACACCCGGCGGGCGGAGAGAAACCAGGTGATCAAAAAGAGCGTTCCGACTCCGAAGCACACCGGAAGAATCAGCCAGCGCTGAATCCAGACGTCCAGCTCCGTGCGCTCCTTGGGCGCCTGAGGATACTTCGCCTTGAGTTCATTCCAGGTGCGGGCGTCGTCGCCGACCAGTGTGCCGCCCTCCCGGACCCGACTTTCCAGCGGAAGATAGACATCGTTGTACTCGCGCCACTTGGCTGCCTCAGACGGGAAGAGAATCCAGCCGTCGTATGCCGCCCAGCAACCGAAACTCACGAAAAGCACGGTGAGGATGGCTTTGCGCATCCAGTAGCCGGTGGCGAGTCTGCTCTGTATGGCCATTGCATTCAGTCTCCAGAGTTCAGCCGGCTACAAACGAGTCCACCCCGGCCCAGATCGATCCTAGTTCAGCGGCGGGTGGCTTTCAGCCTCCTTCGGCTCGAATGCCCCCTGCCCACCCCGAGGCGTGCCGGGAACTCGTCTCAATTTCACAAAATCAATCGGCGGGCAGGGGAATATCGGTTCGATCAGGCGCATCATTATTTCGACCGGGAACCGGTGCGTCGTTTCCCGCGCATAGGTGTGTGCACGCAGACTTCCGGAGGGGACAACCCATGAAACTCCATTCCAATAGCTTGACACAGGTCCTTCGCAACACCGCCCTGGCTGGTGCGCTGGGCCTCACCGCACTTCTAGGCTCCGGCTGCCAGAGCGACGCCCAAACGGGCGGACTCGTCGGCGCCGGCCTGGGCGCCCTCGCCGGCCAGGCCATCGGCCGCAACACCACCGGCACCCTCATCGGCACCGCCGTCGGCGCCGGCGCCGGCTATGTCATCGGCAACGAGAGCGACAAGAACAAGGCCCGCAACGAACGCCTCTATCCCGACGATCGATACCGCGACAATGGTCGATACCGCGAGAACGATCGCTATCGCGACGACTACCGGTATCGCAACGACTACCAGTACCGCGAGTACTACGAGCGACACTACCACTACTACGACCCGTGCGATCGCTGATCGCCGGGGCGTCGGGCCAACTCAATCCAATGGAAGGTGCGATCAGATCAAGGTCGCGCCAGAGCGAGCGCTTCGTCCTTCTTCGCTTCGACCGCGGCCCGCGTTCGGATCGGGCGCGGCGCGATGATCGCCCCGTCGGCTGAGACCTGCTCGCCGCTGGCGAACAGGCTCGGCAGATTGCAGCCGTTCACGAAGTTGTACATCTCGAGCGTGCCTTCATCACTCACTTCGTGCGGCACGCGGGCCCGGACGATGCCGGTGATCGGGTTGTACCAGAAGCAGGCGACGGACGCCTCATCGGCCGTGCGGATCGCCGGATGGGCCAGACGCGCCTCATCCGAGCCGGCTACTTCCATCCACGGGTGATCGACGTCTACGAGCGGGTTGCGCGGCACCATGTCGCCGAACCACTCGGGGTCGATCGTGATCGGGAACCCGTACTCATTGCGCGGAACGCGCTCGAGCGCCGCCTGCAGCATGATCTGCTGCTGAATCAGGCGAACGTTGGCGCGGACCGTCTCCACATCGCGCAGGTGCTGCTGCTCGTGACGCTGGTGGAGCAGGATTCCCGCCAACAGCGCCGCAAGGACTACGGCCATCAGGCTGTCGAGAATCAATCGCATGGTCGTTCATGCCCGCTGTTGTGCGAGCCCTCCAGTACAGAACTCTACAATTAACTTCGTCCGTAAACGGGGGTGAAAACAGTAAGTGCTGCGGATAGGCGGAAGATGTGCCGGTCCTGACGCCCAGGCAGTTTCCCGCGCTAGTCGCGCCCCGAAACCTGCTCCGCAGAGGCCGGTCCGAACAGTGCAAACTGCTTCATTCCACCGGCTGGCAGGTCCGAATCATCGCAAATCACGGGCCGACGAAAAGCCCGACTGCTGAGCGGCTCCAGCGATCGGTCCACCCCGTAACGCCGGCTGAACGTCTCGAACAGGTTATTGATTTGCGCTGCTATCGGCCCCTGGCCACGCTGCCGCACGCCAAAGGCAGGATCGTACAACTCGCCCCCGCGCACTTCGCGCAGCAGCGATTCCACGTGCGCCGCGCGGTCCGCATAGTGGCGCGCCAGCCAGTCGAGAAAGAGCGCCTTGATC
The DNA here is from genome assembly GCA_040255465.1 of Planctomycetaceae bacterium. Lineage (GTDB taxonomy): Bacteria > Planctomycetota > Phycisphaerae > Phycisphaerales > UBA5793 > UBA5793. The sequence continues at coordinate 983,448 of JBDZVA010000001.1, read as the reverse complement.
TGATGCGGCAATCGCAGCAGGATGTACCCCGCTGTCGAAGCGCCGGCCTCGGCCACGGCCTTGAGCAGCGCCGGAATCTCACGGTCATTGAGTCCGGGAATAACGGGCGCGATCATCGCAAAGGTCTGAATCCCGGCGTCGCGCAGAGCGGCGAGCGTTTCAAGACGCTCGGCGGGACTTGACGCACGCGGCTCCATCTTCGCGGCAAGTCGGTTGTCCAGCGTCGTCACACTCAATCCGACGCGGACCGCGTGGTGCCTGGCGAGTTCCCGCAGCAGGTCCAGATCGCGCAGCACCAGGCTGTTCTTGGTGATAATGCCAACGGGCTGGCGGCAGTCGGCGATCACTTCCAGGCAGCCGCGCGTGATGCGATACTCGCGCTCGATGGGCTGGTAGCAATCCGTCACGCCGGAAAAGACGATCGTCTCGCCCTTCCACTTCGGATGCGCCAGCTCGCGGCGGAGCAGTCGCGGGGCATCGACCTTGGCCACGAGTTTGGTCTCGAAGTCCAGACCGCTGGAGTACCCCAGCCGCTCATGATCGGGGCGGGCGTAGCAGTAGACACAGCCGTGCTCGCAGCCCCGGTAGGGATTGACGGACCAGCTGAACGAGATGTCCGGCGAGTTGACATGATTGAGTATCCGCCGCGTCGCGTCGGGGCGGACTTCAGTCTCCACCTGGCAGCCGTGGTGCGCGGCACCCTCCTCCTGCCGGGCTCGATGCAGATCATCGAGATGTTCACCCAGCACATGAAGGCGTCGAACGATGCCGCGCTTCGGATCGCCAACGAACCGATTGCCCGGGTTGAGCGCAGCGCCCCGGCCGCGCACCTCGCCGTCAGCAAGCGCGTCGGGATACTCGTATTCGTTCCCGTCAGTTGGCATCCAAACATTGTACGAACATCGGTGGCCGGATCAACGCCGCCCCCCCGGGGCATCTCGCTACCCCTTCTGCGACCTGCCCCACGAGTCCTTCAGCGTCACCGTGCGGTTGAAGACGAGCCCGCTCGACTTGTCGGTATCGAGATCAACGCAGAAGTACCCGATGCGCTCGAACTGAAATGTGTCCCCGGCCCCGGCACTCTTCAGCGACGGCTCGACCTTCGCGCCCTGCACCACCTTGAGTGAATCCGGATTGAGATTGTCGAGCCAGTCGCCGCCTTCGGGAACGTCGTTGGGATCTTCCTTGGCAAACAGCGTGTCATACAGCCGCACCTCGGCGTCGAGCGCGTGAGCCGCGCTGACCCAGTGAATCGTTCCTTTGACTTTGCGGCCGTCGGGCGGGCTGTCGCCGCCGCGCGTCTGCGGGTCGTAAGTGCATCGCAACTCAACGATGTTCCCGTCACCGTCCTTGATCACATCCATACACGTCACCCAGTAGCCGTAGCGCAAGCGCACCTCGCGTCCCGGCGCAAGGCGGAAGAACTTGCCGGGCGGGTTTTCCATGAAATCGTCTCGCTCGATGTAGAGCACCTGCGAGAAGGGCACCGTGCGCTTGCCCGCCGCCGGATTCTCCGGATTGTTGACCGCGTCCATCTCCTCGACCTGATCGGCCGGGTAATTCGTAATCACCACGCGCAGCGGATCGAGCACCGCCATCACGCGATTGGCGGTGCGATTGAGTTCCTCGCGCACGTGGAATTCGAGGCGCGACAGGTCGATCAACTGCTCGCGCTTGCTCAGGCCGACCGCATCGCAGAACCCGCGGATCGCCGTCGGCGGATAGCCGCGACGCCGCAGAGCCGAAAGCGTCGGCATGCGCGGATCATCCCATCCCGCCACGTGCCTGTCCTCAACAAGAGTGCGCAGCTTGCGCTTCGTCACCACCGTGTGGGTGAGATTGAGTCGATTGAACTCCGTCTGCCGGCTCGGAAAGATGCCCAGTTGCTCGATGAACCAGTCGTAAAGAGGCCGGTGATCTTCAAACTCGAGCGTGCACAGCGAGTGCGTGATGCGCTCGATCGAGTCGCTCTGACCGTGGGCGTAGTCGTACATCGGGTAGATGCACCACGCGCCGCCCGTGCGCGGATGTTTCGCGTGCAGGATGCGGTACATGACCGGATCGCGCATGTTCAGGTTTGGCGAAGCCATGTCGATCCTGGCGCGGAGCACGCGCGAGCCATCGGGAAACTCGCCCTGGCGCATCCGCGCAAAGAGATCGAGATTCTCCTCGACGCTCCGATCGCGATAGGGGCTCGGCGTGCCCGGCTGCGTGAGATTGCCGCGCGTCGTGCGGATCTGCTCGGCGTTCAGATCGCAGACGTAGGCCTTGCCATCCTTGATGAGTTTGATCGCCCATTCGTACAACTGCTCGAAGTAGTCGCTGGCGTAATACTCATCCTTGCCCCAGTCGAAGCCGAGCCACCGGATGTCGCGCTTGATCGCGTCGATGTACTCCTGCTCCTCCCTGGTCGGATTCGTGTCATCGAAGCGCAGGTTGCACCGCGCCCCCGCCGGCGCCTGATCCTTGAACTCCTGCGGAATGCCGAAGTTCAGGCAGATGCTCTTGGCGTGCCCGATGTGCAGGTAGCCATTGGGCTCAGGAGGAAAGCGCGTGGTGACTCGGCCGCCGTGCCGGTCGCTCTGCAAGTCTTCAAGCACCATCGCGCGAATAAAGTCGAGTGTTCGTGTCGATTCCATAGGCGGGAATGGTAGGTGTCAGGCTCGGGAAAAAGCGAAGACGCAAGCGGCATCCGGGTACAATGCGACGTCGTGGCGAAGAAAGTCATCGGACACCACTTGATCCTGATGCTCTACGGGCACTGGCTTCCCAACGACCCGCGAGGGTCGGGGTCCGAAGACTTCTACGACGACAAGTTCGCCCCGCTTGGAGACATCCACCAGGGGCGAAAGCCCGAACGACTGCAGCCGACGCGCGATGAACTGCGACACTTCCACCAGGAAGCCGAGCCACTTCTGAACTTCTCCATCGTCTGGATGGATCAGATAAAGCGACGAGTCGTGGCGGAGTCGATCCGTGAGACGATCCGCGAACGAGGTTACACCTGCTGGGCCTGCGCGGTGCTGCGAAACCACGCGCATCTCGTGATCCGCATTCACCGCGACGATGGCCGCACCATGTGGGAACACTTTGCCAATGGCATTCAAGAACGCTTGCGGCTTCGCTTCCCCAACGACTGGAACGCAGCGCATCCCGTCATCTCCGCTCGTCCATACGACGTGTTCCTCTACACGCCCCAGGACGTGCGCACGCGAATCGCCTACGTCGAGCGCAATCCTCCTCGCGAGAGGCTCCCCGCACAGCACTACAACTTCGTTACGCCTTACAACAGCTGGCCGCTTCACAAGAAGCAATCAACGCAGCAATAGTGTCCGCACCACGCTTGCGTCTTCGCATCCCGCCTTTGCTGCATCACGCAAACGCCTCCAGGCACCGCTTAATGCGATTCACCGTCGACACCTTACCCAGAATGGCCAGCGTTTCGTAGATCGCCGGGCTGATCGTCGTCCCCGTCACCGCCACGCGCAGCGGCTGGGCGACCTTGCCGAGGTTGCCGCCCGCGTGCTGCTCGACGTATGACCCGATCGCCTTCTCCAGCGATGCGACGTCCCAGTCGTGCTGCTCTTCGAGAATCGGCAGCAGGGCTTCGAGATGCGCCCGCCCCGACGGATCACCATTCTGGATCGCCTTGCGCGCGTTCTTGTCCTCGGCGTTGTACTCGATCTGCCCATCTTCAAGCACAAAGAACAGACTCGACCGCACCTGGTCTTCAAGCGTCTTGGATCGCTTGTGGTTCGCCGCCGCCAGCAGGTCAAAGTGCTCGGGCGACAGCTTCTCGATGAACTCCGGGTGAAACTCGTCGCAGTGAGCGCGGAACAACCGCACGAACTCCTCCGTCGGCAGGGTCTGGATTGCATCATGACTGAACGCCAGCAACTTGGCGCGGTCGAACTTCGCCGGACTCTTGAGCACGCGATCAAAGCCGAACTTCTCGACTAGGAAATCCCGATCGAACTTCTCAACATCGCCGCCCGGATTCCAGCCGAGCAGCGCCAGGTAGTTGATCAGCACATCCGGCAGGTAGCCACTTCGTCGAAAGTCATCAACGTTGATCTCAGGCAGTTGCACGCCAAGGTCGTCAGCGAGCATGATCGCGCTGTCGAACTCCAGTTGCGAATCCTTGTCCTTCAGCCACGCGTCGATCCCCGCCGTCTGGCGGAAGACGACGTTCAGGTTGTCGATGCCCTTGGCCTTCACCGCCGCCCGCAGCGCCTTGTCCTTGTCGCGCTTGGACATCTTCGAACCGTCCGGATTGAAGATCAGCGGGAGATGCGCATAGGTCGGCCGGCGGAACCCCAGCGCATCCTGCAAGACCATGTGCCGGGCCGTGTTCATAAAGTGCTCCTGCGCCCGGAGCACGTGCGACACCTGCATCAACTCATCATCCACCACCACGGCGAAGTGATAGGTCGGAAACCCATCGGCCTTGCGAATGACAAAGTCATCCAGTTGCTCTGGCGCGATCGTCGCCTCGCCGAGGATGGCATCGCGAATCACAATCGGCCCATCGGGCAACTTGAAGCGGATGACCGCCGCCTCGCCGGCGTCCAGGCGTCGCTGCACCTCATCAGAAGACAGCGCCATCGCCGCACTGCCGTCGTAGCGATAGTTCTGATTCGCCGCCCGCGCCGCCTTGCGTTTGGCGTCAAGTTCCTCGGCCGTGTCAAACGCGTAATACGCCTTGCCCTCGGCCACGAGTTGATCGAGATACTTCGCGTACGTCTCGACGCGCTGGCTCTGGAAGTACGGCCCAAACTCTCCCCCACCGCAATCCTCAAACTCCGGCCCCTCATCCCAGTCGATCCCCAGCCACTTGAGATCGCGCAGAAACCCCAGGCTCGCGGCGTCGCTGCTGCGCTTCTGATCGGTGTCCTCGATGCGCAGGATGAACTTCCCACCCTTCTGCCGCGCATACGCCCAGCAGAACAGGGCCGTGCGGGCCCCGCCGACGTGCAGATGGCCGGAAGGTGACGGGGCAAATCGGGTGCGAACGGTTGATTGTGCGTCAGCAGTCATGAGAGCGGACGGTAGCGAGCGCAAGTCGATTCGGCTATTCGATGCGAGCGACGTTGCTCGTCTGGCACGTCGTGAGATCGAGCAGTTGCAGGTAGCCGCCGCACGCTGCCGGCGGAATCGAGGCCAACACCGTACCGCCGCCGTCGGGTTGCGATCGGCCGTGCCAGCCAACCTGGATGCTCTGCGCACCCAGCCCGAGCGACGTGCCGGCACAACGACCTGTCGGAACAACAAACGCGCCGGTGTTGCGAGCAAACACAATTGCCCCTGCCCCGCTGGGTGTCGCGCCCGACCACGAAACCGTGATCGGTCCCCCACCCGGGCATGAAGCGTCGACGGTCAACTCAATCGCCCCCTGACAGTCGCGCCACTGGGCGATGCCGTTGACGACCTGGTCGCCTGCCTTGGCAAAGGTTCCGGCAACAACCAACGAGTCGCCATACTCCGCAAGTGACAGTCCACGACGATCAAGGCCACTGTCCACGGCGTACCACTGCTGTCCATCCCAACGTGCGATGTCGCGCACTTCCACATCGCCTGCCATCGTAAACGAGCCGGTCACATACAGGGAACCGTTGTACGTCTGCGCATCCCATACAAACCCGTTCGTACCTTCGGCAAGTGGATACCAGCGATCTCCGTCCCATCGGGCAACGTGAGGAGCGAGATACCCCCCTGCGTGTTCGAATCTCCCGACCACAATCAAATCGCCTCGAAAAGTCGTCATCCCATAGACCCGATCATCCACTCCCGTACCGAGTGTCGTCCACTCTTGGCCATCCCATTTTGCAATGTGGCCCTGCCTCCAGAAGTTGCCTCCCGCGACCAGATCACCACCATACTCTTCCAGCGCTTCAACACTGTACTGATCAAAACCGCCACCATACCCACGCCAGGCTACGCCATCCCAATGCGCAATCCCATTCACTCTCTGGCCGCCAGCGGTTGGAAAGCCGCCACCCGCCACCAGTTCAGAGTTGTACACGAGCAGGCAATGCGGCGGAGAACTCATGTCATCCCCCATGAGCGACCATTGACTACCGTCCCAGCGCGCGATTCGTCCAACGGATGGTCCGCCCTCCACCTCCCAGACGGGCCCGCCGACGATCAACTGGCCATCGAAAACGCACAGGACCTCCGACCTCGCTCCAAAAACAGTCTCATCAGCGGAAACACCCTGCCAGTGATCGCCGTCCCAGCGGGCAATCGAAGAAACCGCTCCTTCGCCGAATGGAGAGAAAGAACCGGCTGCGTAGAGGTCGCCGTCGTATTCCACCACGGACTCGATATCGCCGCTGTCTCGAATGCCTGCCCCGAGAGGATTCCACACGAGCCCGTCCCATCGCGCCATGCATTCGACCGCAGTACTCCCGGCGTGGCCGAATCGACCTCCGACGACAAGTTCATTTTGATACTCAAGCATCGAGGTGACCCATGAGTCTGTTCCACCGCCGATGGAAGTCCAACTCACCCCGTCCCATTGCGCTACGCGCGGGACACTCTGGCCACCCGACCCTTCGAAACTTCCACCAGCTACGAGCGTGTCGTTGGCGACGGTTAGTGACTGAACCCCGCCCCCTTCAGATCCGAGACCATCGCCCATTGGAGCCCACACGGATCCGTTCCACCGCGCCACGCGCAGTGCAGACTGGCCACCAGCTTCGGTGAAACTGCCTCCAGCAATGAGGTTGTCTTCATACACCGTCAAACAGCCTACCCCGGCATCCGTGCCATCACCGATGGCTGACCACTGTTGGCCATCCCATGCAGCAACGTTGTGAGACCGAGTGGGTCCCGCGCGATCGAACGCGCCACCCACGATTAGCTTTCCATGGTACTCGGTCATCGCACCGACCCCAGCAGATCCTTCCAATTCGAAGAAGACTCCCGAGGACATGGCATACCAGGAATCGCCATCCCATCGAGCCATCCGGTTCGCGCTGGCTCCCCCAGCATGTGTGAACGCTCCGCCGACGTACAGATGGCCTTGATAGACGAAAAGAGCATCGACCTCATCGTCCGTGCCCTCGCCCAGCGGGTGCCACATCAGTCCATCCCACCGCGCGATGTAGTTTGCGGGCTGCCCACCGACTTCTGTGAAGCTCCCTCCGACGATGAGATCTCCGTCGTAAACAGCCAGTGCATTGACAGATGAGAACCACTCGCCACCCGCGCCTTCGCCCAAGGGCAGCCATTCCTCCCCGTTCCAGCGAGCGAGGCGCAGCGCATCCTCTTCGCCCGCGCGGGTGAACGAACCACCCGCGATCAACTCTCCGTTGTACTCGACCAGCGCCTTTACCCAGGCGCGAGAAAACAATCCGTGGTCCATCGCTTGCCACTCACCGCATTGCGCCACCGATTTCCGCGCCGGCATCAAGATCGCGAGCAGCGCAAGGAGCACCCCAGACAGCGCCGGAAAAGCGGCGAGGCGGGGCGGAACGGACGTGTTTCTCATGCTCGGCTCCTCTCTACGCGGCCGGGGGCTTCGGTCGCCGCGTGGGTTCGCCGGCCCAGTATAACAGATTTTCCCCTCGCCCTGTCCGAGTCTTGGCCAGTGATCGCCAAACCCCGTTCATTCCCCCGGAGCCACGGCGGCGGCTCCGTGGCCCGGGATGGTGTACCTCACCACCAACGCGCCCTATCATCCACTTTGATTCAATCCAAATATCCGGATGAACGGATGAATACCGGCGGTTCCGACCCGGGCCGCCCCAGTTCAGCCTCAGCCCAGTTCGAGAAAGGCCAGTCCCCCATGCCCAGCCCCGGTACCATGAGCACCATGCCAAGCACCAAGTCGAGCACCAAGCCCGCCAGCCCCGACGCCACCCCCACCGGCACCAACTACTTCTTCACCTCCGAATCGGTGAGCATGGGCCACCCGGACAAGGTCGCTGACCAGATCTCCGATGCCGTGCTCGACGCGATGCTCGCCGTCGACCCCAATTCGCGCGTGGCGTGCGAGACGATGGTCAGCACCGGCATGGCCGTCGTCGCCGGCGAAGTGACCTGCGACGGCTACGTCGAAGTGCCCGACCTCGTCCGCGAGACGATCCGCAACATCGGCTACACCGACGCCGACCTCTGCTTTGACGACAAGAGCTGTGCCGTGCTCGTCAGCCTCAAGAAGCAGTCGCCCGACATCGCCATGGGCGTCGATCGCGAAGGCGCCGGCGACCAGGGCATGATGTTCGGCTACGCCTGCCGGGAAACCGAAGAACTCGATCCGGGCACCTACATGCCCCTGCCGATCCATCTCGCCCACCGCCTCGTCCATCGCCACGCCGACGTGCGCCAGCAGGGCCTCATCGACGGCCTGCGCCCGGATGCCAAAAGCCAGGTCACCGTCGAGTATGATCGCCACAACATGCCCGTCCGCGTGCAGACGGTCGTCCTCTCCACGCAGCACTCGCCCTACTACAGCAAAGACAGCACGCAGGAAGAACTCCGCCAGCTCGTCAAGCAGCACATCATCAAGCCCACACTCGGCGACAAGTGGTGGAACGACGAGATCCAGGTGCACATCAACCCGACCGGCCGCTTTGAGATTGGCGGTCCGCACGGCGACGTCGGCCTCACCGGCCGCAAGATCATCGTCGACACCTACGGCGGCATGGGCCGCCACGGCGGCGGCGCGTTCTCAGGCAAGGATCCGACGAAGGTCGACCGCAGCGCCGCCTACATGGCTCGCTACATCGCCAAGAACATCGTCGCGGCCGGCCTGGCCGACAAGGTCGAAATCCAGTTGAGCTACGCCATCGGCGTTGCCGAGCCGACCAGCGTGCACGTCAACTCATTCGGCACCGCCAAGGTCGCGCCGCACCGCATCGAAGAAGCCGTGCGCGAACTCTTCCCCCTCACGCCGCGCGGCCTGATCAAGCACCTCAACCTCCGTCGCCCGATCTACCTGAAGACCGCAGCACACGGCCACTTCGGCCGCACGCCTGACGCCGACGGCGGCTTCACGTGGGAGAAGACCGACATGGCCGACGCCCTCCGCAAGGCGTGCGCCGACTGATCAGCCCATCACCCGTTTCAACTCCACCAGCCCGGCGCAGGAGCGCCGGGCTGTTCATTTGTCGGCCTATACAATGCGCTCGCCATGACAGACGCACACCCCGCCGGCATCGATCCCGTCAAGCGCGACCGCCTCAACGCATTGCGCGAGCGACTCAACTTGCACGCTCTGCTGCTGCGCAAACGCGCCAACATCGCCTGGCTCACGGACGGCGCGGATGTCCATGTCGATCTCGGCAGCGCGACCGGCGTCGGCTCCATCCTGTGGTTCGCCGAGTCGTTCAAGCGCAAGCCCGTGCTGCTCACCGACAACATCGAACGCGACCGCCTGCTCGAAGAAGAGCGATTTGATCCGACGCACTGGGACGTCGCAGCGCCGGACTGGTGGTCGCACGAAGCCTCGATGGATTCGATGCTCAACTCCGCGTTCAACGATGCCGGCACGGACATCTCCCGATGTGGTTTGGATCACCTCGGGCCGGACCCGATTCAATCCATCCGCACCCCGCTGACCAACCGTGAAATCGAAGTTGCCCGATCGCTGGGCTGCGATGCCGCCCTGGTCATGACCGAGGCGCTGATGCGTTTTGTCAAGCTCGGCGTGAGCGAACTGGAGATCGCCGGCCATCTGACGGGCGAACTGCGCACGCTCAACATTCTCGCTCCGGTCGTGCTCATCGCCGCCGACGATCGCCTGCAGCGCTACCGCCATCCGATTCCGACGAGCAACCGTGTCGAGAAAACCGTCATGGTCGCCCTCTGCGCCCAACGCCGCGGCCTGACCGTCTCCATCTCCCGTCTCGTGCACTTCGGCCGGTCGCTGCCCGACGATCTCAAGCGCCGACACGAGGCCGTGTGCAAAGTCGATCGCGCCCTGCATGACGCCACGCGCATCGGGCGCTCGTGGTCCGAGTGCCTTGCCCACGGCATCGCGATGTATGAACAATGCGGCTACAAGGACGAATGGCACAAACACCACCAGGGCGGTCCGATGGGTTATGACCTGCGCGACTTAAAGGCGACGCCCGAGGAAACGCGCACCGTCCAGCCGCGCCAACTCGTCGGCTGGAACCCATCCATCACCGGCACCAAGAGCGAGGACACCATCCTCACGCCCGATGCAAACAATCCCGGGGAAGCGTGTGAGAACATCACCACGATGCGCCACTGGCCGCTGGATGAAGCGACCGGCCGGCCGGCGATTCTCCTGGCGCACGACTGACTTCGTCCTACTCAACCAGTCCGACGCTTCTCACTTCAACGATCCGCCGCCTTGACGCGCCGCTTCCCCTCATCTGCATCGATCCACTTCATCGCGAGAAGATGCTGCGAAATGCCGCGCACCCACCACGGCTGCGACTCATCTCCCGCCGGCGGCGAAACTTCCGCCTTGGGATCATCAGCGGTCGGCGAGGGGAAGTTCTCCTGCGTCGTGCCGACCTTGAGCGCCTCGGCCGTCGGCGTCCAGTCGACGGGCACGAAGAAGATCTTGTCCTCGGCAAACATGCGCGGCCAGGGCGTATCGGGCGGCGCATCGGGAGCCATCGCAATACCGCCGAGGAAGCTGCAATAGATCGCCAGCACCTTCTTGTCCGGTCGCCACGCCATGTGATACGCCCCGTGGTTGAGCAGTTGCGGGTGCACGCCCTGCAGCGGAATCTCCCGAGTCTGCTTCGTCACGAGATCGTAGAAATGCAACGAGCCGGCCCCGCCCCACGCGATGGTCTGCCCATCTGGAGACACGGCGTAACTGAAAACGCTCTGATCTTCGAGGATTGCCCGCGGGCCGCGATTCGAAGCGGAAACGGGAAGACCCGGAGATCGCGCCACCATCAGATCCTTGAACACCTGCTTCTGCTTGCTGCCCTTGTGAACGAGGAAGTAGATCTGGCCGCCGTGAATCGAAACGTCGTAACAACGCAGCGGCGTGCGACTGACGCGCTCCGGCTCGTGCCCTGGCGCCACCTCAACGTACCACACCTGCTGCGCGGTGTTCTCACCCGCCATGAACACCACCGCATCGCTGCCGGGCAGCCACTTGGGCGCGATCGGACGATCCTGATCCGTTGTCAGTCGGCGGATGTTCGCCTTGCCCGAGGGCTGCGTCAGATCGACGTCGGCGACAAACAGGTCAAACGGTCGAGCCGAGCCGGGCTGTGTGCCGAGAAACGCGACCTTGCTTCCATCCGGCGAGAGAATGCCCATCGGGCGCTGCTCGGCTTCGATGACCTCGTGCACTTCGAGCAACTTCGGATCGACAAGGATCGAGTGCGCCTTCACGCCGACTTCGATCCACCAGGGGCCGGCCGCCTGCGCCCCCGTCTGCTGCTGGGCGACCAACGACGAACACGCCACCAGTGAGGCGGCAATTGCGGCGGTCAGAGTATTGAGCGAACGGCGCATGAGAGTCTCCTTCCGGAAAGACCGGCTGCTCTCAGCATACCGCCCAGCCCGGATCCAATGCGCAACAACAGCGCAACAACTCAGCCGCGTTCGCGTCGCTCCAGCCGCCGGCGATCGGCACTCTCGATCAGCACCACGTCCGCCTGTGTGGCAAAAAGGCCGTGGCCGACGACACCCGCGATCGAGTCGATGGCTCTGGACAGTTCGAGCAGATCGCCGCGCGAGGTCTCCCCATAGGCGCAGTCCAGCACGAGATTGGCCTCATCCGTCAGGTAGAGATCCGACGACTCATCGCCAGCCAGACGCAGGTTTGGAGTCAGTCCGAGTTGTTCGAGCCCTGCGCGGGTGGAAGCGAGGCCGAATTCGAGCACTTCAACGGGCAGGGCAAATCGCTCACCGAGGTGCTGCACGACTTTGCTCTCATCCATGAGATAGATTCGCAGGTCGGCGGCATCGGCGACAATGCGCTCTCGCGTCATCGCCCCGCCGGCGCCCTTGGTCATCGCCAGCCCCGGCTCGAGTTCATCGACGCCGTCGAAGAGCACATCGACGCGCGGCACATCTCGCATCGGTGCGACTTCCAAGCCGAGTGAAAGCGCCAACTCTGCCGAACGCCGGCTCGTCGCCACGCACGTAATCTCAAGTTGGTCTCGCTTCACCTTCGCGGCCAGGGCGTGGATGCCGCGGCTGGCGGCGCGGCCGGTGCCGAGCCCCACCACCATCCCACGCCGCACCGGTTCGACGGCAGCGGCGGCGAGGAGGTCATCCGTCAACGTCGTCTCGCTCATCACCAGGCTCCACACAAAAGCACACGCTCCAGAGGGCAACTCATCCAAAAGCACAAACGTGTGCGCCGCCGCAAGGGACGACGCACACGTTTTGTAGTTCAGGCACGGCCGGGGCAAGTGTGCGGAGCTTCAAACCACTTGCAATACCAACGCGCGCCCTGTGTCTCTCCGTCCTTCGATCGGTGTCTCCTGCGAGATGGCCGATCAACGGATTCATGACAAACGATACACCCGTACATCATGTCGCGTCAACAGTCAAGGCGAAGTGATTTCAGTATTCGTCGCGCCGTCAGTTTGGCGGCGCGCTGGGTTCGTTTCGCCGAGCGAGCCGTCGGAATCGACATCGGACAATTCACCTCGCGCGCCACACGACGCCCGTTGCCGGTCCGCTTCGTCGGCGCGTCGGTGCCCGCCTCGTTTTCGCAGGCGCGCCAAACCGGGAAATGAACCCCGGGATTCGCCAAACTCGCCTGCAAAAGCGACCGATATCTGCAGATGAGGCGCGAAGCGCCGGGCCTGGAGGCACGACCGATGACACGCTCCGTTCACACAATGATCCGCCGGGTATTCGTGGTTTCGGCGCTGCTTTCGGCCGTGATGTTTGTCTCAGGCTGCAGTCGCAGCGACACCCGCACCGCTGCCGAGATCAAGGCCGACCTCGTCGCGTCGATGCTCAAAGGCGTCAAACAGCCGGGTCTGGAACTGACCATCTCCGCCCAACGCTACGACGCCGACGCCCAGGAACTTCGGGGCGTGCGCGTCAATGGCAAGCAGGGCCTGCTTTACGCCGAACGAGCCACCATCAGCGTTGATGAAAAGACCAGGGCCATCCGCATGAAGCTCTTCGACGTCGTCATCGCCCAGCCCGCCGATACCTCGGGTCCGAATCCCGGCGGCACGCGCGGGCAGATGGTCAAGTACCGCGAGATGGTCCTCGACGACCTCTTTGCCCCGCACGAGAAATAGCAACGCCTCTCAGAATCAGCGATGGGGCTTCTCGAATTCGATGTCGTCCGGGCTCGGCGGCGTCGGGTTCTGCCGCTCTCGATTCTCGAGCATCTTGCGACGCTCCAGCCGCATTCGGCGCAGTCGCTCACGCATCTGTGGCGTGAACTGGGACTCGTCGACGATGGGCCGCCCGTCTTCGCCGCGCTGCATGCCGTCCATCTGCTGCATCGCTTCAGGGTTGACCCCGGCCGCTGCCAGTCGGCGTTGCATCTGCTGCTCCATCTGCGCCTGATACAGCTCCTCGATTCGCCGATCAAACTCCGCCTTCTGCTCGCCCGTAAGCAATTCGTAGAGCCGCTTCATATACGGCTCCTGAGGCGGCGTGGCCTTGCGGATCTCCATCAAGCGTTCCATCGCCTCGCGCGCTTCCTTGCTTTGCACGGGCCAATCGGCCTGGCCAGCGCCCGGCCGCTGCCCCGCGAGTGGTCGACGCGGCGCATCCGCAGGTGCGTCCGGGCGGGCATCGGTTGGCGGCGCCGTCCGAGTCGCCGGACGATCGGTGGCGCGATCGGTCGGACGCGCGGGTCGTGCATCCGTGGCGCCAGGTCGGCGCGGTGGCGCTTGATCGCTCACCGCCGCTCCGGCCGCGCGTGGATTGGTCCCCCGGCTCTCGCGAATCATGACTTCGCGCAATTGGCGCAACTCGGCGGCGTGCTCTTCCTGGTAAGCGCGAACCGCTTCGCCGTACTCACGAATGATGGCCTCCGCCTGCCGGCGCTGCGCCTCACTGAGTTCCATCGCCTTGAGAATCGTGGCGTACTGGCGCAGGTTGGACTTGTTCACTCGCGCCACCTGCCCTGCCTCCCCACCGAACGACATCGCGGCTCCAGGCGCTTCAGTCACTTCCACCTTCGGTCCGCTCAGCGGCGGCGATTGCCGATTCTGCCGGGCACGATGCGCCGGCTCCGGCTGCGTGGCTGCAGGCGGCTCAGGATTCTGTTGCGCCAGCACCGGCGCTGCGGACAGAAGACCCACGATCGTCAGGTTAAAAAGCATGGTGCGCATGGCTGTTCCTCCACGAAGTCGCGAGACCGACTGGCTATCGGCACAACGAGCCTCAGCGGAGCCTATTGCCGCCGCAACGGCGTCGTTGCCTCGAATCTGTCCGGATTGTAGTGGCGCGGCGCCCTTAGCCCGTGAAGCGTTTGAAGATATTGGACGCGTTGGCGCCACCGAAGCCGAAGGCGTTGTTCAAGGCGTAGTCCGTGCGACACTCCGCTGCCTCGCCGCGAATGTAATTCAGCCCCTGGCACGCTTCATCCACGTTTTCGAGGTTGATGATCGGCGGAATGACGTTATCACGGATGGACTGAACACACTGGATCGCCCCCAGCGCCCCCGCCGCCGCGATCGCGTGCCCCATCATGGATTTGGTGGCAGTCACGGCCACCTTGGACGCGTGCTCGCCGAAGGTAAGGCGGATGCCGTCCGCCTCAGCCGGGTCGCCGATGCCCGTCGAAGTCGCGTGTGCAAAGACTACGTCAATCAGGTCGGGCTCAATCTGCGCATCGGACAACGCAGCGCGCATCGCGCCGGCCACGCCATCGCCAACCGGCTCTGGCGCATACAGACTGTTCGCGTTGGCCGATCCGCCGACGCCGATCACTTCAGCCAGGATCGGCGCATCGCGCCGCATTGCATGGTCGAGCGTCTCAAGGATGAGCACGCCGGCGCCTTCCGCCAGCACAAAGCCGGAACGGTCGCGGTCGAAGGGCTTGCTCGCATGTTGCGGATCCGCGCTGAATGACGTCAGCGCCCGCATGGCGTTGAGGAACCAGATGCCCCACGGATCGACGACGGATTCCGACCCGCCGCACACCGCCACCTCGCATTGCCCGCGACGGAGCCAGCGCACGCCGCGCTCGATCGTCTTGGCCCCACTCACGCAGGCGCTGCTGACGGTAAACAGCGGCCCCGAGGTCTTGAGATATCGCGCGACGAGATGCGTCGGGTAGTCGGGGTTCTGGCGATAGACGATGTTCTGCTCGACCGGATAGCCCTTGTGGCGTTCGTTGAACCCCTCGCGGACGATGCCCACCAGTTCACAGAACCGATCTGCATCGACGCCGCCGGTCGGGAAGTGCTGCAACGCGCGGCCGCCCCAGGAGTCGCGGCCGCAGTTGTAATGGGCGTTGGCGAGCACGACGCCCGCGTGGCTCGCCTGGCCGCGACTGAGGTCCAGACCCGCCGCCTGGATCGCCTGCAGGCTGGCCGCCAGGGCGATCTGGGTGAACCGATCGCCGAGGTAGGCCCATTCATGGCCGAGTACTTCCAGGGGATCAAAACCAAGAATCTCTCCCGCCACAGAGATGTCAAACCCCTGGCAGTCGGGCTGGGACATCTTGCGAATGCCGGACTTTCCTTCGAGCAGACCACACCACGTCTGCTCGGCCGAGAGGCCAAGGCAGGTGATCGCGCCGACGCCGGTCACGACGACTCGGTTGCGTTGTGCGTTGCCGGCTGTCACGAGACCGCTCTCCAGTCGTACTCAGCAATTCTGCTGCAGCCAGTGCGCGGGCGGGGTTCCACATGGGCCATTATCGTCCAGAACGACCGGCCGATTGAGGCCCGGCGTGGACGGATTCACCATCCCCGGTTCGCCGGAGCCGAACTATACGCACCAATCGCAAGAGGGTTCAGCGCCGCTGCAAACGCTCGCGGAATCCTGAAAAAACCACCCCCCTCCATCAGCAATTCACAACAATCGCACACAGCCCCGAAGTTCCGGCCGATATGATCTGCTGGTCAATCGCCCGGTCGCCTTTCCAACGATCGAGTGCGTGCAGTGGATGCCCAAGGCACAGGAGCGACAGCGTGGCGAGTGAATCGGAGCAGGCGACGGCCGGCGAAACGCGGCTGAAGGTCAGCGATCTTGAGATCAGGCGCTTCGAGCACGGCGATGTACCCAGACTTCCAAAACTCCTCAAGGAGTGTCTCGGGCGCACCGTCGACGCGTCCTACATCGAGTGGAAGTTCTTCGGCGGACCCTACAACAAGGACCAGGGCTTCTTCATCGCGCTGCACGAAGGAGAGATTGTCGGCTTCATCGGCGCCAACCCCGTCCCCTACGCCGTCGACGGCGAACTCTCGCTCATCTATCAGCACCAGGACACCGCGATTCGGGAAGACTGCAGAAGTCTGGCGCTCCTGCGCACGATGACCGAGGGTGTCGAAAAGGCCTTCAGTCTCCCCACCGTCCGCTTCACCTACAGCATCACGACACCCCACATGAGAGCGCTGGTCACCAAGCGCATGAAGTACACGATCGTGTGGGAGAACCTCAAGCTCGTCAAACTCATCTCGCTGCGCGGAATGGTCAGCAAAGCCACCAAGTCGGCGGCGCTGGCTTCCATCCTCCCCGGGCCCCTGAGCCGCTCGTGGAAGACCCCCGCCTCGATGACCGGCGACATCACTCCGATCGAACACTTCGGCCCCGAGTTTGACGCCTTCTGGCAGCACGCCAAGGCGCCCGGCGAGAACGGCCGCATCTTCGGCTGGGGTGGGTCGGAATGGCTCAACTACAAGTTCCGAACCGACGCCGCCGTCCCCTTCAAGTGCTTTGCCTACCGCGAAGCCGGGCAGGTGATCGGCTACCTCGTGCTCAACATCACCCGGTTGGACGTGCGCGTCTGCTACGTCGACGTTCTGTGGACAGTGCCGGGTCGACAGGACGTCGTCGATCTCCTGCTGGATTTCGCGCTCCATCAAGCCGCCGGCAACAAGTGCGACCAGATGGCGACGTGGTCGCAGGAGCAGACGCCGCTCGGACGCGCGATGACGGCCAGAGGATTCGTCCGGCGGCCGACCTCGCAGTGCATCTCCGTCAAGCACGTTCAGCCCAACCTGGGTGACCTCGGCCTCAAGGGCGAACACTGGAACATGCAGCGCGGCCACACCTACTACACCCAGGTCGGCCACCTCGAAGCGGAGGAAGGCACCGAGCGGCTCTACCAGGCCAAGGAGAACCGCGATCAGGATCGAGCCGAGCGGTTCCAGGCCAAAAAGTAGAAAAAGACAATCGCCCGAGCCGCGGGGGTTCGGGCGATTGACATTCGTGCACGTGGACACGCGGCGTCATGCCGCGCTTGGCGTTCGAATCATTCTCACGCCTGACGGCGACGGCGACCCGCCGCGGCGAAACCGCCGAGGCCGAGCAGCGCCAGAGCGCCGGGAGCCGGAACTTCGCAGAAGCCAGCACCGGTCAGGAAGATGCTGTAGCCGCCATCGGATGCGCCGCCCGTGCTCCATGAGCTGAGCGGATCACCTGCGCCGGGGCCATCGGGAGCGCGCTCGACGTTGAACGGGCTGTTCGCCCAGATCGCGCCGGAGATCGACTGGGGGTCTGCGTTGTACGCGCTGATCGCCAGGTAGTAGAGGCCGGGGGCCTGAACGAACTGACCGGTGATGCGCGACTGAAGTCCGCCATTCGGATCATCATCGTCATGCGTCACGCCGTAGCCGTTGGCATCGAACAGGAACAGCTGGGTGTCCAGGCTGGTTCCGCCGGTGGTCGTGGCGCTGAATGCACCGACGTCCGTGATGCGAATGCAATAAAGGTCAATGTCATTCGCGGTGTGATGGCCCTGAATCTCGTCGAGAGATCCGGTTCCGACGGTGATCTGCGCGTCACCAAGCAGCTGCCCGGCATCGCCCTGTTCACCCCACACGTCGCCGAACGCCGCCCCAGACAAGGCGAGCACGGCGGCTCCTGCTAGTAAAGCTTTCTTCATCTTTTCTCCTCCAAACTCGATTTCCGTCGACAGAAACTCAAGAAACCACTTCTTGAGAAGGATTCGCCACGACTCTTGGCTTCTCACGAACAGATTGAGCAGCCCCACTCCACCCCCACATCACCGGCCCGCTGCCTCCAAGGGCCGCAGGCTGGCAATTCTTGCGCACCAGGCACAGGTTCACACCATACCTCGGGAATACCCGGAGCACAACCCGAATCGCGCGCAATTGTAAAAAACGATCAAAAATGTCGGCAGGATCCGCCCGTTGGCTCTGTTATTGGACCAAGCGCGGCCTTCGTGACCCAGCTCGATTCGACCCTCGCTGACTCGGGGATGCACGCCTGCCGGGCCGTTCATCGCCCCTGAATCGGACCGAACAGGTGGCGCATCGTCGCCAGCTCCTGCCCCATGAGGTGCCGCAAGTAAGCCGCCAGCAGCCGACTCGCCCGCTGGACAGATTCATCGTCGCCGGACCGCTCCTCGACCGCGTCAATCACGGCGGGAGGGCCGGACTCGGCTCCTTCCTCCAGCTTGCGCAGGAGATCTACCGTCGCCAGTCGCACCCGCCAGGCGCCGGCGTCGGCTCCAGCCTCCACGGTCCCCCCTGCCTCAGCGCTGAAGGCGAGCGACCCCTCCTGTTGAGGCAGAACGGCTCCGGAGTGTGCATCGCGGTCGAGAATCGGCTTGTAGCCCGCCTCGACGAGAAGCGCCCACTGAAATCGCAGCACCGCCCGGGAACTCATTCGCGGCTCCGCCAGCCCGCGAAGCGCCTCGACCAGCTCATCAAACAGCCGAGTGTGCGGATCGCCTTCATGAAGCAGATGCTGGATGAGGTCAACCATGTACAAACCCGCCCGATGGGCGTCCAGGCGAGCAGACAGCGCCGGAAACACCTCGAGGAGGTTCCAGTCCGTCAGGGTGGCAAGATCGCGGCCCTTGCGAACGAGGGCGAGAACCTCGCCACGCGTCAACAGCTCGATCCCGCCCGAGAACTGTGATTTCTCGCGCTTGGCGCCTTTGGCGATGCCGCGGAGCAGGCCGTGCTCACGGCAGAACAGCGAGACGGTCTGACTCGTTTCCGAGAAGTCCCATCGGCGAATGCACACAGCCTCGTCGCGCAGGTTCGGCACAGCCCCACAGCGTAGGACTGTCGGCGCCCGCCATGCACCGCCTTCGACCCTCGCACATCGATAGCCTTTCACAGCGCCTGGTCGTACCGTTGGCCATGAACGAAACGATCGAGCGCCCCTCCTGCCTGTCCATCATCATCAGCGACGCGGTGTATCGCGATGAGATCACCAAGAAACTCATCATCGTCGGCACGTTTAACACCATCCACGCGCAGACTTTTCCCCACCGCCACGAGCACATGAACGTGCTCTTTTCGCTCACCAGCGGGCGGCGAACCTACGAAGTGGCGCTGGCCATCGAGAACGGCAGCACCGGCGCCTCGCTCACCGAAATCAAGGGCCCGATGCGGCTGGACAACCCGTTGAACATCACCGATGTCAACGTCGAACTGCGCAACCTCGAGTTCCCCGAACCCGGCAAATACTGGGTCACCTTGCGCGTCGACGGTGAGATCATCTGCCAGCGCCCCTTCATGATCGCCGGCCCCGGCGCGCAACCCGATGCGGGACCGCACTCGCTCACCGAGGGCGAGCCCGAGTCGGAGTGAACCGCCCCCCACCAGAGAGATAATCGCACGGGTGGAACTCGGCCGATATGATCTGCGACACGAACGACTCCCCGGCCCGTTGACGAGACCACCGCGAGGCGACATGGCTTCGACACGAACGATTGCATTCATGAACCAGAAAGGCGGCGTGGGCAAGACGACCACCGCCGTCAACCTCGCGGCAGCGCTCGCCCGTCTGGGTCGAACGGTCGGCGTCATCGATCTCGATCCGCAGGCCCACCTCACGCTGCACCTGGGCGTTGAAGTCGCCCCGGATGGCGTGTCGGTCTACGACGTGCTCGTCGACAACGACGTTCGGGTCGAGGATGCGCTGGTGAAGGCCGCCAACGACGTGTTCGTCCTGCCCGCCGTGACCGATCTGGCCGCGGCAGAAGTCGAACTCGCCGAACAACCCGACCGCACCGCAAGACTGGCCCGCAAGTGCGCCGCCTGCGCGACGATGCGGCACCTTGATTTTCTGCTCATCGACTGTCCGCCGAGCCTCGGCCTGCTGACGCTCAACGCCCTCGTGCTGGCTCGCGAGGTCATGGTGCCGATGCAGGCGCATTTCCTCGCGCTCCAGGGCTTGAGCAAACTGCTCGAGACCGTGTCGCTCATCAGCGCCGAGGTCAACCCCGCCCTGCGCGTCTCGGGCGTGATGCTGTGCATGTTCGAAAGCCAGACGCGCCTGGCGGCTGAGGTTGTCAGCGATCTCGAAGCCTTCTTCGAGTCGTGCCGCGATCAGCCGGTGCCCTGGCGCGACTGCCAGGTGCTCAAGCCTCCGGTTCGCCGAAACATCAAGCTTGCCGAAAGTCCCAGCTTCGGCACGTCGATCTTCGAATACGATGCGCATTGCCCCGGCGCGGAAGACTATCAGCAGCTCGCCGCCTGCCTCGTGAGCCAGAGCGAAAATCCAACCAGCGATGACAAGCCCAGCGGCAATACGAACTCGAAAGTCGAGTTGCCCGAAGTCGTGGTCACCGATCGCAAGCCCTCTGACGTGAAATCGGCTGAATCCTGCGCGAGCGGCTCCGCCGGACGACCATGATCCAGTGGGCGGTGCGCTGGATGGAAGGGATCAGTCCCGTCGCCTGGCGCTGGATCGCGCTGCTCTACTTCGTGGCGCTCACAACCGGAACCCACTGGCCCAAGCTGCGCGTCGGGGCACCGGGGCCCATCCCGCTGGACAAGATCCTCCATACCGTCGCGTTCTGTGGCCTCTCCGGCCTGCTCATGCTCACGCGCCTGCTCGATCGCCGTTCCGCCCGCGCATTCGTCCCACGAAACATCTGGCGATGCACCGGGTTGACGCTGGCGCTTGCCGCCATCGACGAAATCACGCAGGCCATTCCGGGCGAAGACCGCTTTCCCGGCTGGGATGACTACGCCGCCGACGTCGTCGGCATCACCATCGCGCTGCTCGTAGCCATCCTGCTGTTCCGTCGAGTTCGCCCAACGGCGCCCGACGCGACGTGACCCCCGACGAAAGACCGGCCGGCCAATAGGGTGGCCGGCCGGTCTGGAGAGTCTCCTTCGGTCAATCAACCGTTACGGAATCACGACCTGCATCTGCGTGCGCAGCGCGAGTTGGCCATCCTCGCCGGCGCCATCCGCCAGCAGTCCGGTCGCGCCCACGCTTGTGGGAATCTGGTCCAGCGCATAGACGATATCCGTCGTCCACTTCCAGCTGTTTCGACGGAAGTAGTAGTTGAAGCCCGCCGTCACGATGCTGAGATTGTCGAGTGACCCGAAGTTGTCAAAGTCGAACCACTCGTAGCGGCCAAACAACTCAAACTTGTCGGGGACGAGATGGACGCCGCCCTGCACCACAAATCCGAATTGGTCATACGCCATGGCGGACGTCGCGTTCGGGTTAGTATGAACGCCAACGACCCAGGCGGAGAGATTTGCCTGGCCGAATTCGAGCATCCCGTCAACCGTCCACGTGAAGACCTGCGTCTCCTCCGCCGCCGTGCCGTACTCGCCATCTTGCCAGTGGATTGCCGCACCGAAGAGCGCGCCAAACTCATCCGTACTCCATGATTCGTAGTCGTTGAACTGCTTCCAGTCCGAACCCGCCAGGATCGCCTCGATGCGCGCCGTCACCGCCCACTCCGTGCCGTCGGTGTTGAACGGCGTGTTTTTGCTCTGCGTGTGCGGCGCGGCCAGGGATGGAATCCGGTTGCCGTCACTGAACACCAGCCAGCCGCGAATCGTCTCATTCTCATATGACAGCCAGGTGCCCTGCACGCGACCGAGTGACGTGAGGGCGTTGACATACGACCGTTCGACAGCCAGTTGCTGCTCGTCGCCCATGACTTGTTCACGAATGAACGGCGCCTTCACCTGCCCCCATGACCATCCCCATCCGCTGCCCAGGGCATAGGTCACAAACATGTCATCCAAAACGAGCGTTCCCCCATTGGGATCAAACGCCATTTGAAGTTTGTACGTGAGATCCTGGGATCCGGCGTGTCCGCGAAGAACCAGTTTCGTCACGCTGTTCTCAAAGCCGCCGGTGCTCTTGTCCGGACCGTCCTTGTCGTTGTAGATCCCGCGGAACATTGAGTAGCCCGAGAGGTTCACATCAAAGGTGCCATCCTCGTTGCTGATGAAGAAACCTTTTCCTTCGCGGAAACCAGCCGTGCCACCCTCGCGCAACAGGCTCGCTCGAGTTTCGCTGTCCGCCATGGCTTCCCGAACGATCGCACGCGTCTGCTCGGCGCCGAGCCACGAAGACGACTCGCTCTTGAGTTGCGCGATTTGTGCTTCAAGCGCGGCAATGCGAGCGTCAAGGTTGGCCGGGTCCGAGCCCGCGACCAAAAGGCTCGCTTGAGACAGTGACGCAACGACCGCCACACCACCCGCCCAGATTCTGTAATTCATGAGTGTTCTCTCTTGAATGCGATCGCCGAGGCCCATGCGATCTTGTCCAGCCGATCCAACCCTGAACCCAACCCGTGCTGGTTCCAGATCCGTCAGTGAATACGCACACTCTAAACCAGAGTTGTCCATCCACTTCTATTCATTATCGGCCCGCAGCACTCCGAAAGTCAAGTCGCGGAGACGGCCGACCCCGTGCGTCGGCCCGATCAGCAGCGAATCAGGGAATGCACCCCTGCTCGCGGGAAAAAGACAATCGGCCGGCTCCGAAGAGCCGGCCGATTGAAGAATTCACACAGAGTCAGTGCAAGATCGATTACGGAATCGAGACCTGCATCTGGCTGCGGAGCGCCCACTGATCCGAGTCGTTGAGGGCGTCGGCGAGCAGACCGATGTTGCTCGCGGAAACCGGCACGGCGTCGAGAGCGTAGACGAGGTCCGTGGTCCACTTCCAGCCGTGCTGACGGCCGAAGTAGTAGTTGACACCGAAGGTGAGGATGTTGAGGTTGTCGCTGGCGACAGCGTTGTCAAGATCCATCCACTCCCAGCGGCCGAAGAGTTCGAACTTGTCGGGGACGATGTGGTAGCCGCCCTGAACGACGATGCCGTACTGATCGTAGCTGGTCGCGGCAGTGGCATTGGGATCGGTGCTCAGACCGACCACGTAGGCCGCGAGGTTCGCCTGGCCGAATTCGGCGGAGGCGTCAATGGTCCATGAGAAGGACTGAACTTCTTCGCCGCCCGTGCCGTACTCGCCGTCCTGCCAGTGGATGGCACCACCGAGCAGAAGGCCGGTCTCGTCGCTCGACCACGAGGTGTAGTCGTTAAACTGAGCCTTGTTGCCGGCGAGGACTGCCTCGACGCGAGCGGTAAACGCCCACTCGGTGCCGTCAGCCGCGAAAGGCGTGTTGGCATTGCCGGTGTTGAGCCCCGTGGGGGAGACGCCGCCACCGTCATTGAACGACACCCAGAAGTCGAGTGTGTCATTGGCGTAGTGCAGCCACGTGCCCTGGGTGTAGCCAGTGCCGAACCAGTTCTGGACGTAGGAGGTGTCGACCGCGAGCTGCTTGAACTCGTTGACGAGCGTCTCGTGGAGGAACGGCGCCTTGGCCTGTCCCCAGCCCCAGTCCCAGCCGTTGCCCAGCGCCCAGTTGGCGTAGGCATCGAGGAGGACGAAAGCTCCGCCGTTGACGTCGAAGTCGGCCTGGATCATGTAGGTCAGATCCGGGTTGCCGGCATGGCCGTCAAAGGTGAGACGCGTGCGGCTGTTTTCCCAGCCGAACGTGCTCTGGTCCGCCGAGTCCTTGTCATTGTAGATGCCGCGGAACTGGCTCTTGATGCCGATGTTGACATCGAAGGAGCCATCCTCATTGCTGAGGAAGAATCCACGACCTTCGCGGTAGCCGGCGGTGCCGCCATCGCGGAGCAGGCTGGCGCGGGTTTCGCTGTCAGCCATCGTCTCGCGGACGAGAGCGCGGGTCTGCTCAGAGTTGAGCCACGACGAGCTGTCGTTCTTGAGCTGTGCGATCTGGGCTTCGAGCGCGGCGATTCGTGCATCGGTGTCGCCTGGGGTGGAACCGCCGTAGCACACGCCGGCCACCATGGCTGACGCAGCACCCGCAAGCACTCCAACCTTCATGTTGAGACTCATGTCTTCTCCTTCAACGATTCGGGGCTGGTTTAGAGAGTGCCCCTTGGTCATCCACCCGTCCGACGGCGCTGAAACCAACAAGGTCCAGCCGGACGTGTACTTTTCAAATCATTCCAACCAATCAATCCAACCATTCGCTGTTTCGCAGACCACAACCGGCCGATACGAAATGCGTTCAAAACTCAAATTCAAACGCACGGCATTGCCTTGAGAATGGCAGGCGAATCAAGAACTCTGGCCTGCCGCCTGGTACCCGTGCGTCGCGGTTCCTGTCTGGGTTGTCACTTCGAGATCGGAGTCCATCCTCAAGCCGACACATCGCACCCATGCGTGCAGTCGGTTCGATTCACCCTTGTGAAGACGTTCGCAGAACTCAAACTGTTCCGTAACTTGCGTATATTCTGGCCACCTCTATCGGGCCGTCAAGTCAAACCGGCCAAACATTTCCAAACCCGGTAACTCACACTATTTTCGACTCATGCAGACGCACGCCTGTTGTTTTTCTGGCCAAAAACACGCAACAATTATCATAAACTCTTGCACTACAACGAGTTGAGCCCGCACATATCAGCGTTTGCACCTAGTCGATAACTGCCATACGGACTCACAATTCAACAACCTGCAGCATCCGACACGCCTTCTGCACAATGTCCGTCGCGTGCAGACCGCACAGTTTCAGCTCGTCGTCCGCCGTCCGCGCTGACTTCGGGATCCGCCGCACACACAGCTGCTCAAGCGTAAACGACCCGCCGTCTTCCGTCAGGGCATCCGCAACCGCCGAGCCGATCCCGCCGCCGTAGTTGTCCTCGATGGTCAGGATCATCCCGTTGTTGGCGTTTGCCAGGTCCAGCAGCTTGTCGGTATCGAACGGCAGCGAATACAGGTCGACCAGCGTGGCGTCGATCCCGGCCTTGTCCAGGGCGTCCAGGCACTTGTTCGCTTCATGCACCATGTAGCCGCTGGCCACGATCAGCAGGTCGCGACCCTCGGTCAGCACTTCAAACCCGCCCAGGTTGAAGACCGTGCTGTCGTCATAGAGGAACTCGGTGTCATTGCGCAGCGTTCGCATGTAGCACAGTCCCTCGTACTCCGCCATAACCATCGTCAGGGCATATGCGGCATAGGCATCCGAAGGCTGCAGCAGGTAACAGCCTGGATTACCGCGGTGATCCTTCATCGTCGTGAGGCTGCGGAACCACGCCACGTCGGGCAATGACATCTGGCTCGGGCCGTCGGCCGCAAGGGAAATGCCCGCATGAGAGCCGACGATCTTCAGATTCGCCCCGGAATTCATGGCCATTTCAATCTGGTCATACCCGCGGGTGACGAACTTCGCAAAGGTCGAACAGAAGGGGATCTTGCCCGCCGCACTCAGTCCCGAGGCGACGGAGAACATGTTCTGCTCGGCAATGCGGCACTCGTAGAAGCGATTCGCCAGTTCACTGTCCTTGGCAAACGTCTCGGCAAAAGTCGAGTTCTTCACGTCGGCGTCCAGCACCACCACGTTGGAGTTGGCGTGGCCCAGCGTGCGCAGCGCCACGCCATACGCGCGGCGCGTGGCCCATGAACCCTTCTGCACAATCGACAGCATGTCGTAGCGCCGCATGGCGTCGGTGAACGAGGGCGTGTCGCCCGGCTCGGCCATCACCGGCTCGGCGCCCGACGGAGCGGCGATCCGGAAGAAGTTCTCCGGCACTCCGATGCTCTTGACCAACTCGATCCGACGCTCGTCGAGTTCTGACTTGGCCTTATTAAGCGTCTCGCCGGTGGCTGGCTTGCCGTGCCAGTTCCCCATCTGCATCGTCGCCGAACCCCAACCTTTGACGGTTCGGGCGACGATCGCCATGGGCTTGCCGGTCTCAGCACGCTCGATGAAGAACTCAAGGCTCTTGCGGATCGCCTCCGGATCGTGCCCATTGATGAGCCCCACCTCATAGCCCGCGGCCTCCAGCTTCTTTGTCAGGCACTCGGCCGACTGCTGGGCCGAAACCTTGTCCGATTGGCCGTTGCCGTTGCAGTTGAAGATCGGCAGGACGTTTGAGAGCTTGTGGTCAGCGATGAAGTCGATGGCTTCCCAGATCTGACCCTCGCGCGACTCGCCGTCACCAATGAGGCAATAGAAACGCCGATCCAGCCCGTCGTTGATGGCCGCAAGCCCCATGCCGGCCGCGACGCTCAGGCCCTGGCCGAGCGAACCGGTGGCGGCGTCAAAGAACGGGAAGCCCTCCATCGGATTGGGGTGCCCATCCAGCTCCGATGCCGTCGCACGAAAGAGTTTGAGGTCCTCGAGAGTAACGGGACGAAGGTTGTCCGGCTTGCCGTAGTACCCGCCGAGGTCGGCAAACGCCGCGTAAATGATCGGAACCGCGTGGCCCTCGCTGAGAATCAGCCGATCGGAGCGCGGGTCGCCCGGGTTCTTGGGATCCCAGCGCATCGTGTGGTACATCAGGACCGTGACGAGGTGGCCGATGCTCATCGCGCTGGTCGGGTGCCCGCTGCCGGCCGCGGCCGTCATGTCCAGGGAGAGTTTGTCGAGGTGGATGGCCTTGGCATGGACGGCTGCTTCAAACGACATGGATGGTGATCCCTTCGGTTGCTGGAGAACGCGTATCGGGCCCGAGCGCCTCACGAGGTCGGAAGACCGCGTGCGCCACGCGCGACCGCGCCCTAATCCCAACAGTATCGCCCAGCGCGGCCCAGCGGCAAGACGAATCCCTCCGTTTCACCATGAACCATGAGATTTTCCGGTCTTTGTCCGAAACTGCGAGAAAAAGAAACACCTCCGCCGAGTCCCGTCGACTCGTCGGAGGCGCCATGCGTCTTGGCAAACTCGGCTCAGTTGATCCAGGTCGCCGCCACCGTACTCGCCTTCCCCTGCTGAAGCACCTGGAACCAGACGTCCCTGCCGCGCGAGTTCGCAGGGATCGGCAGCCTCCACGAGACCGAGCCGTTCGCGTCGGTGTTTCGGGGCGGTCCAGCCTGGATCGGGCTGCGAATCCCCGCTGTAACATTGAGCTGGGGAATATAGACCTGGCCCAGACCGACCAGGCTGTAGATCAGGTACGAGCGGGTCGAGGGCGCCCCGCCAACCGCTGAAAAGTCACCATTCTGCCCGCCGACGAGTTCGCTGACCGTCAGTTTGAACGGATTGGGCCGGATCGTCGTGAGCGCAAAGTCGTAGTCCACCACCTCGCCGTGCGGCCCCTGGTAGCCGGGAATCCGAACCGTGCCCAGCGACGGCTCCCCATCCGCCAGGCCGACAAACGCGCCGATCAGCACCGAGTCGCCCTCACCGGCCTTCCAGAACTCGATCTTGTCGATCGGGGTCTGCGAGACGAATCCCTGCCCGACCGCGAAGACGCCGTCGAGGCTGCCGCTGAACCGCGTCACCGTCGCCACGAGCTGATTGCCCGAATAGAGCTTCATCGCGGCCCGTGAGGTGATCGAGAGCGAGCCGTAGTAGACATAGAAGGAATAGATCGGTCGCGAAAACTGCCACGTCGAACCCGGTCCACTGGTCGCGTAGAGCGGGGCGTCGGAGACCCAGCCAAAGGGAATGCTCGCGTCGCGAAGCGCCCCGCCGCCGTCGTTGCGGGTGATCGTCACCCGCGTCACGCCAAGATCGAGCGTCACCGTTTGGGGCGTGAGATCTCCCTTGCCATCAATGCCGGGGTAATAGGAATCAAACGCAAAGGCCTGGGCCCCATCCGCGTTGTAGAGCCAGTTGGAGACATCGCTGGAGTATTCGGACACCTGGGCGCGGGCCTGAGTCGTGCCCAGGCAGGTCAATCCAACACAGAGTGCCGCTGCTGCTGCAAAGCGCATGGTTGCATCCTTCCGCATCTGATGATTCGCGCCGTCGCGATCGAGCAAGGGAGCGGGGCGCAATGCGCCCTCACTCACCTCATCAAGGGTGCCACCGATTCGAGACGAGGCGAGGCCGGGCTGCCGCGAGCCGGAGCATCCGTGCGGCCTGTAGCGATTGTGCAGCGTGCATCGACGAGTTCGCGGACCTTTCAGTCGGACAAGCCCCCCGGAGCGTTCGGGCACAGCGCAGGGATCGGGTAAGATTCGTCGGGTTCAAGCGTCGTGATGGTCGACGCACCTGCCTTTTTCGGATGGAGATCCACTCATGCTCTGGTTGCACACTCGAACGCTCGTCTCCGAGTCCGCCACCGCCAGTCGAACTCGCGCTGTCCGCCTCGTCGCCCTGCTGCTCACGTTGGTTGCTGGTTGGTCCCTGGGTGCCCGCGCCTCGCTCGCGCAGGACCCGGCTTATGCCGAACTCAAGACGCAGGCTGAGCAGTTCTACGCCGAGAAGTCCTACGCGCGGGCGTACGACCTCTACGAGCAGGCGCAGAAGATGAAGACCGCCGACTCGGACCAGCGCTGGATCCGCTTCCGCCTCGCCGACACGCTCTGGCGCAAAGCCCCCAGAGACACGTCCGACGACACCACCCTTCAGACCGCGCGCAAGAACCTCACCGCGGTCATCAACGAGATTCAGCGGCCGGAAGATCGCGATCGCACCTGGGCTGAGGCAAACGAGTCCATGGGCGATTCGTGGATCTACGGCTCGCGCCGGGCCAATGCGAGCGCCGCGTGGCAGTTCTACTCCGAGGCGGCCCAGTGGTGGGCCCAGAGCAGCGACATCGACCTCGCCCGCGATCGGTACATCTCCATCGTCTGGCGCACGCTCGACGCCGAAGCCGGCAACTGGCAGTGGCGCGGCCGCTCGGGTGTCGTGCCGCTCGAAGTTGTTCGCAATGTGTTGAAGATCGCGGTCAATGAGGAAGACCGCTGCCGCGCCCACTTCGAAATCGCCATGAAGCTCCGCTACGTCGGCAACGGCAACCCGCGCGTCATGCAGGATGTGAGCAACCACTTTGACGCCGCGCTCGAAAGCAAGGATCGCGGCTCGCGCTATGTCGACGCGCTCATGGCCTACGCCGACTGGTCCGAGTCGTATGGCAAGGTCAAAGTCCTTGAAAACGGCCAGTGGCAGTGGGAACCCGACTACGTCCGCGCCGCCTCGCTCTACAAACGACTGCTCGACGAATTCAAGCCCGAAGAAATCGACCGCGATGAAGTGATGCGCCGTTATGGCGACATCATCCTCCCTTCGGTCAGCGTCTACGCCAGCCAGGCGTTCCTGCCCGGCTCCGAAATCGCATTCGACGCCCAGTGGCGCAACGTCAAGCAGGTCCATTTCACCCTCTACCGCGTCGACCTGCGCGAGCGCACCGCCCTCGCTGGCGCCGTCAGGCGTGATCGCGAACAGGACCGTCGGCGCTACTACGGCGGCTCGGTTGACCAGTGGATCCGCCACGTCGATCTCGCCGGCGCGGAAGTGGCCCGCCAGTGGACCCGCGACACGGGCGACACCGGCGAGCACATTCCGATGTCGGACCAGATTCAACTCGACAAGACGCTTGAAGTCGGCGCGTACGTGCTGGTGGCCAAGGCTGAAGACGTCACCGCCTACGAACTGATGGTCGTCTCCGACCTCGCCGTCGTCGCCAAACGGCGCGGCAAGGAAGTGCTGCTCTATGCCTGTGACGCGCTGACCGGTGCGCCGGCGCCGGGCATCAAGTTCCGCGCGTGGGATTCATCCATCACCGGCGAGCAGAAATGGCTCGGTCGCAGCTACGACGCAACCGCCGATGATCAGGGGATCGCCCATCTTGATCTCAAATCCGATTTCAACGGCTCGCCGAACAACCCCATTCTCATCCTGGCCGGCGACGGCAATCGCCAGACCTTTCTGACTTCCTACGCGGGCTACTGGGGCTCGTCCTCAGACAGCATCGGCCAGTGGCGCATCTACGCCCACACCGATCGCCCCGCCTACCGACCCGGCGATACCGCCAACTACCGCTTTGTCGCACGCACCTGGGGGAAAGACGGCTGGACCAATCCCGCCGGCCGCACGCTCCACTATCAGATCGTCGATGCGCGCGGCTCAGTCGTCTTCGAAGAAGACACCGCTCTCAGCGAATTCGGCAGCGCCTTCAACTCCATCGAACTCAAACCCGACTGGCCGCTCGGCGAGTACACGATTCGCTTCAGCGTCACCGACGCCCCGGGCGGCTCGAACCAGGTCGGCGGCGCCACGCTCTTCCGACTCGAGGAATACAAACTTCCAGAATTCACCGTCACCGTCGAACCGCTCAAAGATGAAGACGGCAAACCGCACCTCTTCCGCATGGGTGAGGTCGTCACCGCCGATATCGTGGCCGAGTACTACTTCGGCGGCCCAGTCGCCAGCGCCGACGTTGAAGTCGTCGTCAACCAGCGACCTTTCTGGCAGTCCTACCAGCGCCCGCGCCAATACCCGTGGTTCTACAACGACTCGAACCGCTGGAATTACTATGGCTGGTGGCGCGGCGAAACGATCAAGCGCGAGACCATCAAGACCGACGCCGATGGTCGCGCCAGCATCACCTTCGAAACGCCCTTCTCCTCCGATCAGGACTACGAGTACACCATCGAAGCCCGCGTCACCGACTCATCACGCCGCGAGATCACCGGCTCAGGCGCCGTGCGCGTCACCCGACAGGGCCACTTCGTCTATCCCGAAGTCACCCACAAGATTCACAAGCCCGGCGACAGAGTCGAAACGACCATCAAAGCGATTGACGCCAACAGCACGCCCATCTCCATCGAGGGCACGGTCACCGTCACGCGCCAGTGGTGGGATGAAGTCTGGGTCGATCCCGCCGGCCGTGAAGTGCAGTTCGACGATGTGCGGACCATTCGCCAGAAGTACGGCATCTTCCCCCCGCCGCCCCGCGCCGACGAACGCCATCCCTGGCGCCCGACCTTCCGCGGCTACCGCTCCGAAAAAGTCATGACTGAAAAAGTCACCACCGACGACAGCGGCGAGGCGACCTTTGTCTTCACCCCGACGCGCGAAGGCTACTACGTCATCGAATGGGTCAGTCCCGACCCCCCGCTCGCTCCCGTTACCGCGCAGACCGCCGCCTGGGTCAGTACGCAACAGAGCGCCGACCTCGGCTATCGCAGCGAAGGCGTCGAGATCGTTGTCGACAAAGACACCTTTGAGGCCGGCACAGCCGCGCCCATCATGATCTCCACGTCTTCGAGCAACCGCTACGTACTCTTCACCATCGAAGGCGAGGAGTTGTACGAGTGGCAACTCATCCACATCCCCGGCTCGATCAAACTGCTCAACATCGACGTGCGCGATGCGTACGTGCCCAATGTCAACCTCGCCGCAGCGATGGTCAGCGGCGCAGAGATGATGACCGCCAGCCAGGAAATCGTCGTTCCCCCCACCAGACAGTTCATCGATGTGAGCGTCACCGCCGACAAGGAACTCTACGAGCCCGGCGCCGAAGGAACGCTCAACGTCAGAACCCTCGACCACAAGGGCAACCCCATCTCCGCCGAGATCGCCGTCTCCGTATTCGACGAGTCGGTACTCTACATTCAGAGTGAATACGCCAACGACCCCCGCCAGTTCTTCTACGACCGCAAGCAGAACAACCGTGTCGCCACCGCAGGCAGCCTCAGCGACCGCCCGCTGCTGCGCCTCGTCAAAGCCAGGTCCGGTCGCTTCGAAGACGCCCGCACCGCGCTGGCGCTGGGCGAGTCGCTGGGTGTACCGTCTTCCAGCGCCGAGAACTTCTTCGCAGACAAGATGGAAAGCGCCAAGGGACTGGGCAAGTCCGGATTCGAAGGCGGCGCCCGTTACAGCCCCGCCTCGCGCGGCCGCGCCGCCGATGAGAAGGACGCCGGATTCGCGCCGTCGGCGTCGCCCCAGGGCGGCGCCTCCGGAGCGCCACCAGCCGAAGACCCCGGGCAGCCGGCGGAACAGATCAAGGTCCGCACCGACTTCCGCGCCACCGCCCTCTGGATGGCCAGCGTCATCACCGGCGCTGACGGCACCGCTGCCGTCAAAGTCCCTTACCCCGAAACACTCACGCGATGGAAAGCCCAGGCACGCGCAAACACCACCGCTGCGCAATTCGGCATCGGCGAGACCGCCGCACGCACCAACAAGCCCGTCACCGTCCGCATTCAGGGGCCGCGCTTCATCACCGTCGGCGACAGCGTCGTCATCTCCTACATCGTCAGGAACAACACCGATGAAAGGATCATGCAGCTTCCCTTCGTCGACATGGAAGGGGTAATCTACCAGGGGATTCGCGCCTCCGACGGAAAGTTCCACCGCCGCATGGCGCCGGGAGCGGGCCGCGTCGTCGCAGCGCACGGCGAAACGCGCTACGACCTGCTCTTCATCGCCGACAAGACCGGCACTGCAAAGATCACCGTTCGCATGACCGTCGAAAAGACGGACTACGCCGACGCCGTCACCGCCACTTATCCCATTTACGATCACGGCATCGAGAAGTTCCTCGCCGTCTCCGGCAAGGCGCGCGGCGATCAGGCCATCGTCTCCCTCGAACTCCCCGAAGAGCGCCGTCCAGGAACGACGCAGATGTCCGTCACCGTCACGCCGAGCATGGCCGTCACCATGCTCGACGCCCTGCCCTATCTGCTCGACTATCCATACGGCTGCGTCGAGCAGACCATGAGCCGCTTTCTCCCGGCGGTGATCGTCAACCGCACGCTCACCAAGCTCGGCCTCGCCGCCCAGGACGTCGCCGACCGCGCCTTCGGCGGCATCGAAATGGTCAACGGCCGGCCCGCGCAGCCACGCGGCGACGCCCGCAGCCTCGAACAACTCAACAACATCGTCGCCTCGGGCCTCAAGCGACTCGACGACATGCAGCATGACGACGGCGGATGGGGCTGGTGGAAGGGCGGCGACAGCGATCGCTACATGACCGCCTACGTCGTCTGGGGGCTGGGCATGGCCCGCGACGCCGAGATTGACATCGCCGGCGACATGATCACCCCCGGCGCTGACTACCTCGTCGAACGCCTCTCGACAGCGCGCGATGAGCCTGAACTGCAGGCATGGATGCTCCACGCCGTCGCCGCGAGCAGGTCTACGAGCAAACCACTCGCTTCACACCCCGCGGTCGATACCGCGTTCAACAATCTCTGGGACAAGCGCGACCAGCTCAGCGACACCGGCCGGGCCCTGCTCGCGCTCAGCGCCCACTTCCTCAACAAGGCGGACCAGGCCCGGACGCTGGTGCGCAATCTTGAGAACGGCGTCATTCGCGACGACCGACCCGATCAGTCCATCCTCGTTCGCAACACCGATGGCTCCGCACCGACTCTGCTCGGCACCGCGCACTGGGGCTCGGCGGGCGGCTATCGCTACTGGTGGGACGGCGGGATCGAATCCACCACCCTCTGCCTCCGCGCCCTGCTGACCATTGATCCGAAGCACCCCCTCATCGAGCCGGCGACGAACTGGCTCGTCCGCAACCGTCGCGGCGCGCAGTGGACCAACACCCGCGACACCGCCATGGCCGTCCTCACGCTCTGCGATTACCTCCGGACCAGCGGTGAACTCGAAGCCACCGGCAACTTCGAAGTCATGGTCAACGGCCGCCTCGTGGGCAAGGGCGAAGTCACGCGCGAAAACATTCTCTCCGCACCGACCGTCTTTGCCGTCCCCGATGCGAGCATCCAGTCCGGCGCCAACACCGTACGCATTCGCCGGATGAGCGGCGATACGGCCCTCTATTTTGCCGTGGAGGCAACGTTCTTCTCCACCGAAGAGCCGGTCACCGAAGCGGGCAACGAGATCTTCGTGCGCCGCGACTACTACCGACTCGTTCCCATGCCCACGCTGCTCAGCGGCGTGGTGTACCAGCGCCTGCCGCTCAAGGATGATGACACCGTGACCAGCGGCGATCGCATCGAAGTCGTCCTGACCGTCGAAGCCAAGAACGACTACGAATACCTCGTCTTTGAAGACCTCAAGCCAGCCGGCTTCGAGGCGACGCAGATCCGCAGCGGCGAACCGATGTACATCTACGAGTTGAAGCGATCAGCCGCACAGCGCAAGTACGACGAGGGCGAAGTGACTGAGCAGGACGGCCGCCGACGCTTCGCTCCGGGCCAGATCACCGGAGACCAGAGCAATCTCACCGGCCGGACGCGCTGGATCCACCAGGAACTGCGCGACCGAAAGGTCGCCTTCTTCGCCGATCGACTGCCCGAGGGAATCTGGCAGATTCGCTACGAAGCGCGGGCCGAAGTGCCCGGACGATTCCACGCCCTGCCGCTGCTCGGCCACGCCATGTACGTGCCCGAGATCCGTTGCAACAGCAATGAGGTTCGCGTCAACGTGGAGGATCGACCCTGATCCCGACCGCTCCGGTGTGCGGCAACGCTCCTAGCGCCGCACACCGCGCACGAAGAACGAGATCATGATCGTCTCATCGGCTGCGTCAATGCGCAGATCGTGATTCAGATCAGCCGCCGGGTTGAACAGCGGACTGTTCGAGGTCAATCCACGCAGGGCGCGAACCAGCGCGAGGTCGGCCTGACTCACACGACCGTCGCTGTTGACGTCGCCGGGCTGTTCGTACCCGATCACGGCCAGATCGAGCGAGCCGATCACGCCGTCGTAGTCAATGTCGTAGAGAGCGAAGTTGAGCCCGAAGTCGCGCAAACGCGTCTGGCCATTGGGCTGACCGTCGGCGTCAAACGAGGTGCCGTCCGTCTGGGCGATCGCGGCCATCACGATCTGCTGATCCTGCGACGTGACGCGCCCGTCGCCGTTGCAGTCGCCTTCCTTGAAATCCGGCCCGACATCGGTCCACACGAAGAGCGCATCGGCCTGTGGTTGCGAGTAAGTTGTGCCGAAAATCGCCAGCACCGACCACTGCTGCACGCGCAGGTAGTCGTCGAGTTCGGCATGGTTATTGTCGCGCCAGTCTCGAAGGAGATCGAACGCTGTGCCCGGCCCCGGATCGTTCGTGTGCTGCGCCGAAAAGCGAATTTCGGTGAGCATCTCGAGAATACTCGTCTGATTGCCCGCGTTGAAGTCGATGGACTGAGGCGCCTGACCCAGCAGCGCGGCGGTGCCTGAATTGTCCAATCCGTGAATCAACGTGATCGTCGTCCGATCGCTCTGCACGTCGTGCTTGAAGCGGAGTTTGACGATCGGGTCATACTCACCCGAGCGCGATCCGCCGAACGCGCCGCTGTAAGCGCTGAACGCGTGCGTTCGCGCGAGGAATCGGCCCGACACGATCCAGGTATCGCCCGCGTCAAACGTACCCGGCGTCGGATCGTTGATGGGCGTGATCGTCAGCGCAAAGCAGGCGCAAAAAGCCAGGTGCATCTCTTCGCCAGAGCGCTCCACCAGCGGCTCCGAACGAAGGTCGCCGTCAAAATCATCGGCGGTGATGGCGGCCCGCTCTCCGATGGAGTCTTCGAATCGGCCGCCGAATCGCGAGACATTGCCAAGGGGACGATTGCGCACGTTGTCGATCTCGCCGCCCGTGTCGGGTCTTGAGTCGAGATCGAATTCGACATAGCCGTACAGTGGATTCAGGCCGTAACGGAACGGGTCGTACCCTTCACCCTGAAGGTTGAGCGGTCCGGGTGGATTGACCAGACCCTTGAACACCAGATCGATGCGAAAGAGGTTCGTGTCGCGCGGGTCTTTCCACGAGCCATTGTAAGGATTGGACGTTGGCGAGTTCGTGGTCCACCCGCCATAGGCCATCTGAATCAGATCAGGCAGCCCCGCCTGCGGGTTCATCGCTCCATCCGCGCCGAGGTCAGTGCGACGAACCACTGCATCCTGCGGCGGATCGGTGTAGATGCGCGGATCGTCATCGGCAAAACAGGCAGCAGTCAGGCCTGTCGCGATGACAAGCGTGACCAGACCGATGGAAACAACGACGGGTTGGTGACCGGAGAGCCGGCTCATGACGCTGCAAGCTCCTGAATAAAGGCGTCGAGTTTGTATCGCTCGATGCGGTACCTGAGTGAACTGCGATTCATGTCGAGCAGTTTGGCGGCGCGGGAGACGTTGCCGCGCTCATGCCGCAGGGCTTCGCGGATGAGCCTTTCTTCCACGGCTTCGGCGGTGAACGAGCCGTGGGCAAAGTCGAAGGTCAGGTCGTCCACACTCGCGGCGGCTGCGTGCTCGCGCCCGCTGCGTCCATGCGCAGACTCAGCGGCGATGGCCGAACTCCCCAGCGCCAGTTCGCCCGGACCGATGGTCTCGCTTTCCGCCAGCAGGGCGGCTCGCTGGATGGCGTTGGCCAGCTCGCGCACGTTGCCGGGCCAGGTGTGGGAGGCGATAGCCTCTTTCGCTTCACGACTGAAGTGCAACCCCTTGCGGTGGAACTTGCGCGCCCCGGCGGCCAGCAGCGACTCGGCGATGAGCAGTGCATCGCCCCGCCGGTCGCGCAGCGCCGGGATTGGAATCGTCAGACCGCTGAGTCGATAGTACAGATCGCGACGAAACTCATCGCGCTCCGCCCGCTCCTTGAGATCATGATTGGTCGCCGCGAGAATGCGGACGTTGACGCGCCGTTCCTTCGATCCGCCCAGTCGTCGGAACGTACCCTGTTCAACAACGATGAGCAGCTTGCTCTGCAGTTCGAGGGGCATGTCGCCAATCTCGTCGAGGAAGATCGTTCCGCCGTCGGCCAGTTCGAAGAGACCCTGGCGCGACTCGCGGGCGTCGGTGAAGGCGCCCTTCTCGTGGCCGAACAGTTCACCCTCGATGAGGTTGGCGGGCAACGCCGAGCAATTGACGTGCACGAACGGCTCAGCCGATTCGGCTGACGAGTCGTGGATGGCGCGGGCAAGCAGGCCCTTGCCCACACCCGTCTCGCCCAGCAGCAGGATGGTCGTTGGTTCACTGCCGGATTTCACCGGCAGCTTGGCGAGGCGATGCGCCAGTTCAACCGTTTTGAGCCACCCGGGGCTCTGCCCGAGCATTTCTTTGCCGCCGCGACTGTGCTTTTCGATTCGCTCATAAAGGTCAAGCCGGCTGCGGACCTTTCGGTTTTCGAGGGAGCGGGCCACGATGACCTTGAGTTCCTCCATCGACAGCGGCTTCTGAAGAAACTCGTCCGCTCCCTGCTTGACGGCTTCAACGGCGCTCTCGACCGTGCCGTAGGCGGTAATGACGATGATCGCCGCGGAATGCCCATCGACTCGCAGCCGTTTGACGAGATCCAGACCATGATCTCCGCCGGCCAGATTGAGATCGGTGATGACGACATCAGGCTCCTGCGCCTGAACGATTTCCAGCGCTGGAGCAATGCGGTTCGTGTCAAAAACAATGTGCTCCGCCTTGGCGAGCGTCTTCTTGATCGAGTACCGCAGGTTCTCTTCGTCCTCGATGACGAGAATTTTGGCCACCTCGGGCTCCTACTTACCAGCACCGGCCGGCAACGTCACAATAAAAGCGGCTCCACCGAGGTCAGAAGATCGTTCCACTCGGATCCGACCCCCGTGGGAAGTAATGACATTGTGCGCTACTGCAAGGCCGATGCCAGTCCCCTCCCGTTTTGTTGTGAAATGCGGGATGAAGACGCGACTGGCCACTTCCGGCGGAACTCCAGGGCCGGAGTCCTCCACCCGAATTTCGATCACCGGAGTCACACCCACCGCCGATTCGACCCGAGCGAACATTCGCACCGTTCCACCCTCGGGCGTGGCCTCGATGGCGTTGCTGATCAGAGCGACGAGGGCATGCTCCATCTGGACCGGGTCAACATGAAGCGTCTCGGGAAGGGCCGCCCCGTCAATCTGGAGCGTGATCTTCCGCGTCCGAGCCATCGGAGCGTGCGAAGCCTCCAGGCTCGAGCACAACTCAGCGGACCGGATTGACTCGGGGTGCACGTGCATCGGCGTCGTGGAACGCAGCAAGTCCGCCAACCACTTCTCAAACCGATCCACCGCCTTGACAATCCGCGACTGGTTCTCCGAAAGGTCGGAGCCCGAGGGGAGTTCGCTGAGCGTCAGTTCCGCCAGACCGCGTATGCCCGCCAGGGGGTTGCGCAGGTTGTGTGCCAGTCGCCGAACGAGTTCGCCAATCGCCGCCAGCCGCTCGCGCTCCACGAGGCGTTGCTGGGCGGCGACGACCATCTCGGCCATGTGATTCACTTCGCCCGACAGTTGGCCGAACTCGTCGGCGCTGCGGACCTGCAGGCGGTAGTCAAGATTGCCCGCGGCGATCTCCCCAGTGGCCTGGCGCAACTCGCCGATGGGCGCCAGCACCCAGCGCCGGACAAGAATCAGCGCCAGCAGCGCTACCAGAACCGACAACGCGAGCGAAGCCACGATGATGCGAAGCAGCATGTCGCGCAGGTCCCGGCCATAGTCCAACGAGAGTTCAACATCACGCAGCAACTGGGCCTGCACACGCTCAATCAGACTGTGCATGGCTTCGAACTGCGCCTGCGCACTGCTTCTCAGTTCGTGGCCGGGGCTCAGGTTCGGCGAGTCTTTTGTTGCGGCCTGGTACCTCTCCACCATCCCCTCGCACTCATGCACGAGTGAGAGGAGCAACCGAGACGTACCTTCTCCCGCTCGACGGCTGAAGCCCGGCGTGTTCTCCAGTTCCGCGAGCACCGGATCGATCTGATCGCTCAGAGGGATTGGGACAAAGCCGGTGTCGCCCTCATCGTTCGCCCGGTTGATCGCGGCCAGATCGTGTTCAAACGCCTGCTTGATGCGATCGAGTTGCTCGAGAACGAAGGTGAGATCGCTGTAAGCGCTGCTGACCTCCTCGCTGACGGTCTGCACACTCCACGCTGCAAAACCAAGGCTGAGCACGACACTCACTCCGAGCAGCGACAAAAGCAGAGCGAATTTCTGGAGGAGTTTCACGGCAGCGGAGTGTAGTCACGGCCCGCAAGCCTTCAGATGGGCAGCGGCTACCGAACCGGCGCGTAGTCCCAGCGCCAGCCCTGATCGTCAGACAGGGGAGTCGCCGTGTCCCGGACCGATCCATCCAGAGCGGCGATCTGCATCCGGCCGCCATGACGCAGCCCGGGGAACCACACCGTTCCATCGCTGTACGGTCGGCCGGGATCGCTTGGAGCCGTGGAGTAGTGCGGTGTGACCTGACGCTCGGCGGCAACCGCGCCGTCGATATCCCAAAGCAGCGGAATCTGATCCGGTCGCGGCTCCTGAAGCATCCGATCGTTCAGCCAGATCTGTCGCGTGATCCAGAAACCGTCAACATACCTCTCGGGACGATCGAGTTGCAGGTTGAATGCGTACGAGACGTTGCGGGCCGGCTGAACTGCGCCGGAGCGGCAAGGCGTCTGCGAGCGAAGCGTCACGTCGCCGCTGACTTCGGCACAGGCCATCACGCCAAGGTCGCGAACCGAGCCGCTGAACACCGAGCCCGGACGCTTCCAAAACTCGTCAATGCCGTACTGCGACTCCTGAAACGTCTCGAGGTGGAACTTCGAGTTGTCCGTATCGTTGCCGCGACTGCCGTGCAGCGAAGAGTCGGCGAAGATGTTGAAGTCGAACGAGACGCTGCGGAGATTGACCTGGCAGGCGTAAGCGCGAGAGCGAGACCGAACCGACCGCACTCCCGGAAGCAGCAGCGACAGCAGAATCGCGATGATGGAGATCGTGACCAGCAGTTCAATGAGGGTAAAGGCTCGCCGAGGGCGAGTGCAGCGCAACTGAACTGTGGGCGATTCTCTCACTTCTTCGCTTCCACGTCGGCCGTTAATCCAAGACTCCACGCGCAGGCCGGGCCAGCCGGCGAGCCCGCCATAGATGCATATGTTATCGAATTCAGGCCGCCTTGCAACCGGTGTTTCTGATTTTGGCGACATTCGCTTTCCTGTTTTCGCTCGCAGCACCGCCAGCGCGGCTCCAGTGGCCAAATTTTTGCACCCGGTTGTCCGCCAATGGCCCGCTGGGGCCAGCGAGCCACCCGCCTGACCGGCTCGGCAGCCCGTTTGCGTCAGTTCCAAAAAAACCAGGCCGTTCCGCTAAATGCCGTAATGAGACAGGGTTTTGCGCCTTTGCGCCGTGCCCGAAGGGGGTCGGTTCGCGCCTGTTGGAATCCTCTGGCACGGCCATTGCATATGGGTCCTTCGCTGCAGCGGTGAGACTTGCAACTCACCACGTGATTCGAGTTCGTTTGTTTGTCCTAACCACAACCCTTGCTTTCAGCATCCACAGGAGAGTTCATCATGTTTTCCACTCGCAAGTTCGCTTCGCTCCTCTCGGTCCTTGTTCTCGCCCTCATGGCATTCAACACCGCGACGGCCCAGGCGAACCCCGACGACAAGATCTGGGAAGCCAACGCCAGCCAGAACGGCGTGGTTCTCAAGGCCAAGTACAAGGAGTCGCCTGAGAACGGCCTGCTCGATCAGACCCTCGAAGTTCAGATCGAGGACGCCCCGCAGAACACGACGCTGCAGATCACCATCAACGGCCGCCCCGTCGGCACGATGACGACTGACGGCTTCGGCCGCGGCGTGTTCCGTCGCGACATCTTCGGCGTGCGACCCGGCCCCGATGGCCGCCCCACCGGCCCGCGCATCAACACCGGCGACGTCATCCGAGTCGGCCGAGGCGGGCAGGGCATCTCGGCTCCCTTCGAACGCATCCAGTAAGACTCGACTCGTTCCTCCTTCCTGTCCCGTGTGCGGTGAACAGCCGCACACGGGCATTTCAAGACCGTCCGACCCCCGTGGGGCGCGGTCAACAGAGCGGCTGCAAGGTGCAGTCGAACGCACTTCGCAACGTGACGCGAAGCGCTGCGGATCCCGAGGTCAGTTGTTTGGGGTTCCGCTCTCAGAATCAGTTTGGTCTCGAAAGGAGAGCCAGGATGACACTTCGAAGATTCTTTTTGCTCGCACCGACACTGCTCGTCGGCGCCAGCGCGTTTGGTCAGGTCAGCTTTGATCCCGCCGTGCCCTATGCGGTCGGCCAGCGGCCGTCGGATTCGGCGATCGCCGATTTCAACGGCACGACCGGCAAGGATGTGGCCGTCACGGTGGACAACCCCGACCGCGTGGTGATCCTTTTCAACAACGGATCCGGCGCGCTCTCTCAGGGTGGTACGGTGAATCTGCCCAACGGCAGCGGCGCCGGCGCGATCGTCACCGCCGACTTTGACGGCGACACCGACATGGACCTGGCCGTGGCCCTGCAGAACTCGGGGCGGGTCATCATCCTCCTCAACAACGGCGCGGGTGTCTTCACCACCGCCGGCACCTTCAACGTCGGAAGCAATCCTCGGGGCCTGTGCGCGGCGGATCTCAACGGCGATCTGATCGCCGACCTCGCCGTCGCCAACCGTGACAGCAATACGGCGAGTGTTCTCATCAATAATGGAAGCGGCTCGTTCACGGTGTCGACGCTGGCCGCCGGCGCTGAGCCGCGCGGTACGGCGCTGGGCGATCTGGATGGCGATGGCGATGCGGATCTCGCCGTGTCGAACCATGACGATCGCAGCATTTCGCTGTTTGCCAACAACGGCAGCGGCGTCTTCAGCGCCGCCGGAACACTTTCGGTCGGCGGACAGCGCCGGCCGGAGGGCATCGTCGCGGCACAACTCAACGCCACGGGCCCGATGGACCTGGCTGCCGCCACCAATGGCAACGGCTTTGAGAGTGCAACGGTTTTCCTCGCCACGGGCGGCATGGCCTTCAGCGGGCCGGTCCACTACCCGGCCGGCGGCGTGGACACCAGCGGCATCAGCGCTGCGGACATGGACTGCAATGGTTCGCCTGACCTGATCACGACCGCTCAGACTTCGGGCACGTTCTCCGTGCTGCAGAATAACGGCGCCGGCGCGTTCGGCGCGGCGACCGTCGTCTCGAGCGGCGCCGGCCCAGAGACCGCGCGGGCCGCGGCTCTCAACGGCGACGGTTCCAATGATGTTGTCGTCGCCAACCGTGACAGCAACAACATCACCGCACACATGAACACGACCTGTGGCGGCGGCGGCTACACGCTGAGCGTTTCCGGAGCCTGCCCCGGCACTGTGCGAATCACCTGGTCCGGCGCGCAGCCCAATGGCCAGCAGGGCCTGCTCTATGCTCGCAGTCAGGGCAGCTTCGTGATTCCGCAGGGCCAGCCCTGTGCGGGAACGACGCTGGGACTGAGTTCCAA
Source organism: Planctomycetaceae bacterium (assembly GCA_040255465.1). GTDB lineage: Bacteria > Planctomycetota > Phycisphaerae > Phycisphaerales > UBA5793 > UBA5793. The sequence continues at coordinate 941,241 of JBDZVA010000001.1, read as the reverse complement.
CCAACTTCGACTCGTCACGCCTCCGGGATTCTTCTCGACTGGCAACGGCGCCGGTTCGATCGCGGGCAACGCGAGCCAGGGCGCGTGCGGCGGATTCCTGCAACTCATCCAGGGCGGCTCGTGCACTACGAGCAACGTGGCCGGCCTGTAACGACACGGGGAGATGCGTGCGGTGTGCCATGAAGCCGCCGCCCGCATCCTCCCGACTGTTCTTCACTCGGTGGCGCACGGTCTCGAAAGGGGCCGTCGCGCCTTTCATCTCTCTTTCCTCCCGCGCGCGGCCGTCGATTGACGGTCGCGCTGCCATTGGCAGACGATGCAGCGGGGCAGCAGTATCGGGTGCGGTTGAGCGTTGTGAATCGATCATGATGTCATCAGTCAACCAGTGCAGTCGGAAAAATGCGGGGTCCATACTCTGTGCAGCGGTGCGCTGGCGTGCGCGGCGGGGCCGCGTGAGGATGTGAGAACGAGGTCGGTCGTGAGCGAGCTGCGCGGAGACGGACAAGTTTTTTCGCAGCCGGCGCAGCGTCAGGCGCGATTCTGAAAAATGTGCAACGCAAAATGCGTGCCAACACGGAGATGCACCGGGTTGGGAACTTTTCATGCGCGCCGGAGCGCTCCTGTGCGCGATTTTTGAGCGCTGGTGCGCGCTTGCGAGCGCTTCCGTGTAAATGAGCGCTTCTGTGCGGGACGAATCAGGAATTTTCGTCGATTTTCATTTTTCTGAGGGGGGTGATTTGGAGTTTTGGTCAACTTTTTTGCGTTTTCAAAAAGTCGGCGCACGGGATGCACTTCGTGTGTGGCGCGTGTGTGCGGGCGGCGAAGTTTTTCACCACGAAGGACACCAAGACACGAAGAGGGCACGAAGAAATGCTGGGATTGGGTGGAAAGGCAGGAGAAAAGTAACTTAACGCAGCCGTTCGACTCATCGCTCAGGCCCCTTCGGGGAGATCGCGACCCTTCGGCTCGCAGAGCCTCGCTCCCTTCGACTCTGCTCAGGATCTTCGACAGGGCGGCGAAGCGCCGGAGGACGCGGAGAGAGGCGGTTGGATCGGGGCGCAGGCCCGGCGGGTTTAGGGGTGCCATGCCTTGACCCGCTTCGGGCGAAGCATGCGATGGCGCGATGGACCATCGAAAGAGCAGAGCGTTTGAGAGCCGTTGCCCGCTCGTCATGCTTCACGCAGCCTTCGACGCGGCTCAGGCCAGGGAGCCGATGAAGCATGGCACCCCGCGACGTGAAGCGGCGGGATTCGAGTGGCGCTGAACGCTTGTCGCTTTGGGCACGGGTTCAGTGTCGACGGGCAGGGGTCGCCGGAACTCTTATCGCCCCCGACATCGAACTCCGCCGAGGGCCGCGGCGTTCGATGCCAGCCGCGCGAGACGACGCGACGGATTCCATTGTGAGATTCCCCGGAATTGGCTTGCAGTCTGGCGGGTTTTCTGGTATGTTGGTGGCGTGGGCGAACACGGGGCGATTCGACTGAACGTCAGGAAGGCGTGGAGTATGGCTCGAGGGGTCGCGGGCCGTCTGCCGTGGCGCACGTCCAACCCGGTGCGTTTCGCAAAGCCTCAACAGCACCCTACCTCACGACGCACGCTATTCGCTGTTCCGGGCCGTAGTGCCGGGGGAGTGTGCGATCAGTCATTTGATGGTTTGGCGGCGACGCGCGCGTGGTACCTAGACGTCGAACGCGCGTGGAAGCGATGGCGCCCTTCGACGTTGCTCAGGATCCTGGACAAGCCATCAGCGGGTGGTCGGGAACGCTGGTTGCGAGTGGCGGAAGTGCTCTGCGACGCTTGCGTCGCGGCTAAGCACGGGCGGCGTTGTGAGGCGTTTGACGTGACCTACGTTCGCGGGGCGACGGGGACGCCCTGGCTGACTTCGTCGCTGGGGTGGACGATGACTGTTTGATTCTCTTCGAGGCCGCCGATGATCTGGACTTCGAGGGTGGTGCGCTTGCCGATGGTGACGGGCTGGAGGGCGGCTTTGCCGTCGCGGATGGTGAAGACGCACCACTGATCGCCGCGGCGGAAGAGGGCGCCGGCGGGCGCTTTGAGAACATTGTCGTCGCGCCAGGTGACGATGCGGGCCTCAATGCGGTAGCCATCGCCGAGTGATTTCCACTTGTCGAACGGGTCGGCGAAATCGATGATGACGTAGACGCGCTGCTCTTCGACGCCGAGGGCTGAGATCTTGGTGAAGGCCTGGGGTTCGACGAGGCGGACGATGCCGCTGAGCGTCTCGGGTCCGCCCCAGCGTTCGATGTGGACGGGCGCGCCGGGCTGGATCTGCACGGCGTCGGTGGAGAGGACATCGACTTCCATCTCGAGATCGGCGGGGTTGCCCAGTTCCATGAGCGGCGAGCCGGGCGTGACGACGGCGGCGCTCTCCTGGATGAGGCGGAGGACGCGGCCGTTGATGGGCGACTTGATGACGAGAGTTTCGCTCGTGCTGTTTTCTTCGCCGGACGGTTGCGTGCGGAGGAGCGCGGCCTGGGCGAGTTCGAGTTCGAATTCCGCGATCTTGCGCGCGAAGGTGGCGGCGTCGAAGTCGGCGCGGGCGGTGCGGTCGGCCATCGAGGCGGCATCCACTTCGCTCTGATTGGCGGCATTCTGGTTGAAGGCGGTCTTGACGCGATCGTACTCGACGGAGGCGAACTGCTGGCGCGCGGTGGCGGCCTGCAGCTCTGCCTCGGTCTGCTGGACGGCGGCCTGGGCGCGGCGGACGCGGGCCTCGGCCTCGAGCGCAGCGCGGGCGTCGAGCAGCGAGGGATCGACGGGCTGGAGCACGGCGAGGACGGTCTGCCCGGCCACGACGGGATCGCCTGCGTCAAGGCTGATCCGCTGCAACTGGGCGCTGAGGGGGGCGGAGACGATGTAGCGATCGCGAATGCGCGTGCGGCCGTCTTCGTCGACGGTGACTTCGAGCGGGCCGCGCACGATCTGCTGCACATCGACCGCGACGGGCTGAGGCCGAAAGGCCCAGAGGATGCCGCCGACCACGGCGAGGGCGACGACCACGAGCACGATTCTGTTGATGATCTTTCTCATAATGAATCAGGCGCGGGTCTTGAGCACTTCGATCAGGTCGAGATGAGCAATGCGGCGAATGACGACGAACCCGGAGAAGACGGCGGCGACGATGACAACGAGGGCGGCAAAGCCGTAGGTCGAGCGGTTGACGATCACGGGGATGCGGAACAACTCCGAATCGACGGATGCGATCACCAGGCTCGAGAGAGTGTATCCGAGCAGCAGGCCGATCGGAATAGCGACGAGCGTCAGCAGGGCGAGTTCTCCCATGAGGATGGAGGAGACTTCCCCCTGCGTGAAGCCGATGACGCGCAGGGTGGCGAGTTCGCGGCTGCGTTCGGCGAGGCTGATGCGGGCGCTGTTGTAGACGACGCCGAAGGCGATGACCACGGCGAAGATGACGTTGGCCAGGCGCATGCGCATGAGGTTTTCGGCGATGATGTTGTTGAAGCTCTCGACGGTGGCCTGCTTGAGGGCGACGCCGGCGACGGCGGGCATGTTCTTGAGTTCGGTGTAGAGGCGATCGATCTGCGTCTGATCGGCGAGGAGGTAGGCGCCGCTGACGCGATCCTGTTCGCGCATGAGTCGGTGCAGCGCGTCGAGGTTCATGTAGGCGGACAAGCCGGCGAAGTCGTCGATGAGGCCGGCGACGGGCAGCTCGACAACGGGCCGTTGACCCTCGAGGACTTCGAGGGTGACCATCTCGCCGGGGCGTGCGTTGAGGATCTCGCCAAGCTTAGCCGAGAGGTAGAGGCCGTCGCCGGTCATGGGAACGAGTTCGCCGTGGATATCCATGATGCGGAAGAGCTGGGCGTCGGGCTCGATGGCGGTGACGCCGACGCGGCGCGAGTAGTGGCCGTGGCGCAGGCGGCCGGGCACGGCGCGGAATGATTCGGCATCGACGACGCCGGGCAGGTGCATCATCTCGCGGACGGCGCGGCCGTTGGTCGGTTCGTTGAGGGTGACGGTCATGGACTCGCGCTGGGCGCGGCGGAACTGGAGATCGAGGACGTAGTCGACGGCGTCTTTCATGAAGCTGCCGACGACGAGGACCGATGCGGCCATGGCAATGCCAAAGCAGGAGATCGCGGCCTTGAGCGGGCGGCGCTCGAGTTCGCGGAGGATGGTGCGCGCGGCGGGCGAGGCGAGGCGCTGCAGGCCGAGGCGCTCGAGAATGGTGGGCCGGAAGTTCGCCGGCGGCTCGGGGCGCATGGCCTGGGCGGGCGGCAGCGACGACGCCTTGCGGACGGCGCTGAGTGTGCCGAAGACGCCCGAACCCAGCGAGATGCTCAGGGCGATGACGACGACGCGCGGCGGCAAAGAGAAGGTGAGAATCGGGAAATGGAAGAAGCGGGTGTACATGACCGCGAGGCCGCGACCCATCCACACGCCAAGGCCCGTGCCGATGAGGGCGCCGATGACGGCGATGACGAGGACCATCTGCATGTAGTGCCAGCCGACCTGCCAATTGGAGTAGCCGAAGGCTTTGAGGGCGGCGATCTGCTCGCGCTGGGTTGAGATGAGGCGAGTGAAGACGACGTTGAGCAGGAACGCGGCAACGAGGAGGAAGATGAGCGGCGCGACGATCGTCATGCCGCGCAGCTCGCGCAATTCGTTGGAGACGAACTGGTGGGACGGGTGGTCGGCGCGGCCGTAGGCGCCGAGGCCGCCGTAGGGATCGAGCAGTGCGTCGAGGCGGCGGATGACTTCGGCTTCGCTCGCGCCGGGCATGAGGATGAGGCTGACGTCGTTGAAGGCGCCATCCATGTCGAAGGCGGGGGCGAGCTCGCGCTCGCTCATCCAGAAGACGGCGAAGCGCTTGTCATCGGGGAGGATGTCGCCGGGGCGAATCTGGTAGACGTATTCGGGGCTCAGCGCGATGCCGACGATGCGCAGGACATCGCGCCGGCCGTTGATGATGGCCCTGACGGTGTCGCCGGGGTGGAGGTGATGCACCTTGGCGAAGGACTCGCAGACGAGCACCTCGCCGCGCCGGTTGGGCTCGATGTAGCGTCCTTCGCGGAGGTAGATGCCGTTGATCCACGGCTCGTGGGATTCGGGCACGGAGATGATGCGACCCAGCGCGGGTTCGGCGAGATCTTCGACATCGAGGTTGACGTTGACGACAACGCGCGTGTCGAGTTGCGCCACGCCGGGGATGGCGGCGATCTGGTCGGCGAGGTGATTGGGCGCGCGCTTGAGCTGGGCGAAGACGTCGGCGAAGGCGTGGCGGTCGTAGTAGGTATTCATCGTCTGCTGGAGCGAGGACATCGTCGCGGCCGACAAGATGAAGGTGGCGATGCCGCTGGCCATGACAAGCGCGATCGCCGCGGCCTGACCTTTCATGCCCATCAGATCGCGGACGAGTTTGCGATGGAGCGATGCGAGGATCATGGCCGGTCTACCACTCCAGTTCGCTGGCCTGAGTCTTGGTTTCGTTGCGATGTTCGGAAGCGATGCGGCCGTCGGAGAGGGCAATGACGCGATCGGCCATGCTGGCGATGACGGCGTTGTGGGTGATGACGGTGGTCGCGGTGCCGAGTTCGCGGTTGACGCGCTCAATGGCTTCGAGGACGACGATGCCGGTGTGGACGTCGAGCGCGCCGGTCGGTTCATCGCAGAGCAGGACCTGGGGCCGCTTGGCGACGGCGCGGGCGATGGCGACGCGCTGCTGCTCGCCGCCTGAGAGTTGCGAGGGAAAGTGATCCATGCGGTCGCCGAGGTTGACGAGCTTGAGCGCCTCGGCCGGGGGCATGGGATCGCGCGCGATGTCGGTGACGAGCGCGACGTTCTCGCGCGCGGTCAGGCTTGGAATGAGGTTGTAGAACTGGAAGACGAAGCCGACGTGATCGCGGCGATAGCGCGTGAGGGCGGCTTCGTCGTAGCGGGTGAGGTCGTGGTCTTTGTAGCGCACGGTACCCGAGGTGGGGACATCGAGTCCGCCGAGGATGTTGAGGAGCGTGGACTTGCCGCTGCCCGATGGGCCAAGGAGGACGATGAATTCGTTTTCGAAGAGGACGAGATCGACGCCGCGCAGGGCCTGAACATCGACTTCGCCGACGTGGTAGGTCTTGGTGATGCCGCGCGCCTGGAAGACGGCGGCGGTGGCAGTTGGCGATGCATCAACGGGAACGGGCATGGGGCGATCCTCGGCGCGTGCAGAGGATCGTACGGGGTTCAGGTTGGCGGGTCGGTTGGTTTGCGGGGCGAATCGGGAGTTGGCCGGGGCTGTAGAATCAGGGTGATGTGGAAGTGGGTGCGGCGCATCTTCGTGTTTTTGTTGCTGGGCGCGATGATGAATGTTGCGGTGGCTTGGGGGTGTGCTCTACGAAACCACCTGAGGGGACTAGAAGTCCGCTACGAACGAGTTACGAGCGGGGATTGGGAGTTGATCTGCGTCCAACGAGCATTCGGAAGCGAGGAAGTTCACGTCTGCGATCGTCTGTCCGATGCGGTTGATCTGACGACACTTCGAACGTATCCCACAACACCGTGGTGGCTCGATTGGCACAGACGATTCGGGGCCGTTGGGACTTTGCCCTGGGGCCAGGCCCATGGCTGGCCAATGTACACACTGACTGCTTGGCAAGACTGGAATCCGGACCCCGTCCGAAGATCCGATACGGATGAAGATTCTGCCACGTACGGCGGTTGGGAGTTCGGAGATGGAAGAAGTTTTCGCCTGATCCCAGCGACGCCGATTTGGAGCGGATCCGCGTTCAACACCGCGTTCTATGGCGTCTACCTGTTCCTGCTCGAGTATTCGGCGCGGGCAACGCGCGGGATCATGCGCAGGAGGCGAGGCGACTGTGCTCACTGCGGCTACCCGCGCGGCACGTCGCCGGTGTGTACGGAGTGCGGGGAGGCGCTGCCATGCTGAAGTGGGCGCGGCGCATTTTCGTGTTTCTGGTGCTGGGCGCGATCGTGAACGTTGCGGTGGCTTGGGGGTGTGTAGTCGCGCACGGCGAGGTGAGTAACGACTTTGAGATCTACTGCCATCCGGGAAAGCCTGCAAGCCGGATCTACAGCTTCTCGCTGATCGGCTATCAAATTGTCTCAGACAACGATGTCGACGCTCCGATGTACACCCTTCTCTTTGGTCTCGCGGGAGACAAGCCGGAGCCGTACACAGGCTGGATGTGGTGGCCGAAAGTCCGAACCTGGGAGGGCGGGCACATCGGCGTCGGCTGGCCGGCGCCGGCGCTGTGCGCGACGGTCACTCAGGAGTGGGGTCCGATCGGTGAACCCGGCGGCCGAAAGGTCCACACGCGTCTTGACTATGGCTACATGCCTGAAATGACGCAGTTGCCAGACTCGCTGTTCCAGGACAGGATCCCGATGATCTTCCCCTACCGCCCGGTCTGGGCGGGCTTCGCCGCCAACACGCTGCTCTATGGCGCCGTACTCGCGGCGATCGCGTGGTGTGCTCGCTACGTCAGGCGGGCGAGGCGCCTCCGGCGCGGCCAATGCCCCGCCTGCGGCTATCCGCGCGGGACGTCGCCGGTGTGTACGGAGTGTGGGGAGGCGCTGGCCGGCTGGGCGTCTGGACCGTGAGCGGGCCCAGGAGTGCGACCGGGAAGCGGGAAAGTGGCGGCACGTGGACTCGAACCACGGACCTAGGGCTTATGAATTCGGCCTAGCCGACCGAATCGGCGTTTCCGCTAGCCACGGTAGCGATTGAGGTTGCGGAGTTCAAGCGCCATCACGCCTCGTCGTGGTAGATCGCGTATACCGTATACCCGAACGCACGACGATCAGTCACGTGGAAGGAGTGGCGGAGTGTACTGGAGCATCGCATCTGCGTGTCGATCAAAAACGCCAGTCGCATGCACTCGCAGCGGCAACTCAATAAATCCGAGTTCCGGTACGAGGATCGGAAACTGGACAACCGCAAGCGTACAGTTCCCGCGATTCAAGGCGCGGTCGGAGCGCGGCTTTTCTACCGAGATCCGGCGAGCGCCTGAAGGCAACCGGGCCTGATGGTCGGTTCTCTGCTGAAAGACGAGGCGGATCAATGTCCGAAAAGAAAGACACCATCAGTTTCGCATATGAGAAGTCAAAGCACTTCCGAGTTGTCCATGTAGATGGGGCGCACGGAGGGATTGTCCCTTCCGGAAAATACCTCACGATGAATCTATTCAATGATCGTCGCCCAATCCCGCGTCGCCAGACTTTCAAAATTGGCGGCGATCCTGCCCAGACGCTTGGCGATCCTGAACACACGGAATTCAGAGATGACGATGTATTCCGCGAAGTAGAAATCTGCGCGATCATGGACATTGAGGCAGCATACAGACTGCACACTTGGCTCGGAAAGCGGCTGGAATTGTACGCCAAGATGACCGCCGAGATTCAGAAAGCCAATCAGAGTGACTCACAACCAGAATAGCCATTTGGATTTTGTTTCGGCCGCACCCGCCGTTGTTTTGTCGGCGGTGCTTGCCATGCGCATGGATCAAGAAATAATCCAGCGAATGGAATTCGACCATAGGTACATCACGTTCGCAAACGAGGACGCCACCCCATCCGACGCCCCATCGGATCAGTTCGCTTCACTTGTACTCCGTCGCGTTAGAGAGTGGACAAAGCAGACAAGGTACATCTCTTCACTTCACCATATGATGGAACTGGAATCATTCGAGAGACTTGTTGCTCTTGGAGAGCCTGCTGTACCGGCTCTGCTTGATGCCTACGAGAATGGTTCATCACATATGTACCTTCCACTGCGGTACATTCTTGGCGATGGACCGGAGATCTCGACACAAGATAGTGGTAATATGCTGGCCGTAAAGAACGCCTGGCTGTCTTGGGGTCGAGATCGTGTTCACCATTCAGGATGAAACGAGTTTTTTTGAGACGTTCCCGAACTTGGTGGAGCGCGGTCCGATAAAGAATTTCACTCGTCGCAGCCGCGAAACTGATGATTACAACTGCATTGCGTACGCTGCTGGCGACAAGACCAGATGGTGGTGGCCACAGCGCGGGGAGATCGCGCCGAATGGAAATGAGGCGTACTGGCCAAAAGGATGCCCACTCGGCTTTTCGGTTGGTGACTTCATTCAAACGTTCTCAATTGCTCTTGGCTATGCCGAATGCGACAATCATGAAACCGAGCGAGGATACCAGAAGTTGGCAATCTGGGAACGACACAACCGCAAAGTGTCTCACATGGCAATCTTGATACCACATCGCGACGGATGGGCGATGAGCAAAATCGGCGAGAGTGTGGATATTGAACACAGACTTGATGCGTTGGACAGCGATACCTATGGCAGCGTCGCGGCATTCCTTAAAAGGCCAAAGCGATGGTGATTAGCCCTTTGGTGCATCGGGAATTATTGTTTTACCCATTCAGTGTCAATCCACTTGTTCCATTCTGATGGCCCAAATCCAGAATGGCCATCTTCTCCAAACGGTGCACTGAAAACATATACATATAGACCTGGGCATTTCGAGGTGATCGTTTCGCGTATTGCTTTGGCAGTCGACTGCCCTTTCGGGTCAATCAACAGCCACGCCTGGGGCATCCGGTGCCACCATCCGAAGCCGGGAAACGACTTGCAAATAATGTCCTGCTGCTCAGCATTCGCACCGTTCGTTAATATGATGAATCTTTTACGCATCCCGCACCTCATCCCCAGTTGGCTTTGGGAGCCCGAGCGGTTGTCGAGATGGTCTATCGATTACGCCCTGAACACTGTCTCCAATAGATGATTGTTCGATTTCCATTCTGCGGATGTGGTACTTTTCACTCCTGAGCAGGTCTGGACTACGAACTACTAAAATACAGAACACAACGATTGCCACCACAATCGCTAACACCATGAGGCAAGAAAACAGGATGAGCATCCAAGTTGGAGCGTTCGCTGTGGCAAGCCCACAGTCGGCCACCACCAAGAGCCCGATCATCCAAAGCAATGATTGCATGACCGTAGATCGTGACCCATGACCTTCCGCCATCGCCATCGTCAGTAAGTCTTTGAACCACTCCGGCATAGCCCATTCTATTCGGCATCTTGCCTCACCGCACCGCGCCGTCGGTCAGGTCCGAATACGTCAGCCGCTTCCCAACGATCAACTGCATCGCCGCATCGAACCGCTCCCACTCCGTCAGGTGGCGGACATCAAATCGGAATGCCGCCTCAACGACGTAGGCGGCAACTTGAACAGGCCACCGATGTACGTCGCGTCCGTCTCGCACGAGCCGCCGAATGGCTCTTGGGCCTCTTGCTGGAGGATGTGACGAACTCGGCGGATCAAGTGCCAAGCGGACTGCTGCTTGCAGCCGATGGACCGGGCGAGTTTGCAACTGCTAATCCCGTTGCGGCAGTTGACGAGTTGCGACACTGCGGCCACCCATTGATCCAGCCGCAGGTGAGTCGCCGCCATGATCGTTTCCGCGAGCAGGCTGAACTGCTTGCGACAGCCCTTTTCTCAGCACTGGTAGCGACGACGGCTCTTGATCCGTCCGACATTGACGGAGCCACAGCACGGGCAGCACGGCTCACCGTCAGGCCACTTGATGCTGGCGATGTATTGCTCGGCCGTTTCCGGGTCAAAATGGCGAATGGCTGCGAGCAGAGTTTGGGGGCTCTTGCGCTCGGGAATGATGGCGCGTCTCCGCTGATGCGGCGAGCGCGCTATACTTGGCTGCTGGGGCCATGGCGCTTACTCGCCTTGGTTCCGCCCTGATGGTCTGACCAGCACCGTCAGGGCTTTGAAGCCGGGGACGAGCGTTTCCGCCCGTCCCCAGAGGTTCTCAGTTCACAATCCACGTCCGCCGACGATTAGGCCCGAAAGCGGGGTCGGGTTGTGATTTGGCTGGGCTGCTGAGTCGGCCCTTGAACTCTCCTCATAAAACACCTCCACCCGCGACGCGGATATCCATCATATTCGCGTCGGTTCCGCGGATCAATGTCGCCTGAGGACGTTTTTGGGGACGATTGGGACTTTTCATAGTATGTTCCCTAGCATCCGTCCTTGACATTGTTCCGTAACAAGCGACAATAGCCTGCGATCTAAAGGAGAACACACATGGCAGAGACATTAAGCCCACGATACCCCGGTGCTAGCCTTCCTGAGTCAATCTCGCGGGTAAAGCGCGTTTGGGATGCCGAGGAGCGAACATCGCTAACTCCGGAGCGCCTGGCGGCCGCAATGGGCTTTGACACCTTGAGCGGAACGGCGCGCACCCACATTTCAGCAGCAAAAAAGTACGGTCTTGTCGTGAAGTCTGGCAACGGATGGAAAGTGTCGGACCGGGCGATTCAGATACTACTGAAGCCAAACTCTTCTCCTGAGTATCGAGATGCGATCCGCGAAGCGGTTTACGGTGTCGATTTGCTTCAGTCGCTGCTGAGTACCCACGGGAAGGCAACCAAGGAAACGATTGAGAGTCACTTGGTGACCGAAGAGAACTTTACCCGCAGCGGTGCGCGGACGTTTTCCAAGGCGTTTTTTGAGACAAAGGAATTGCTCGCGTCCCACGAGTCTGCTATACTGTCCCCGCCGACAGATGAACTTACCGAACACAAAAATGGTGTTGTTGGTGCTTCGGTGCAGTGGACGTCTCAAGGGATCATGCAGTTCCAGAAGCCTCGAAAGGTCAAGAGCCTTCAGGAGCATAACGACGGACAGACGTACCTTGAAGTCGAGGATGAGAACGGCGAGACAGGATGGATTCCAATGGCAGAGGCAACAGTTGTAGAAGAGGATGCCTCAGAACGAGAAGCCGAGCGACCTCTTCCTGCCCCAAAGATCACGCCGCAGAAGCCGTCCGCGAACATGCGGCAAGATGTATACGATCTTGATGAGGGGCCGGTTGAGTTGAAGCGTCCAGCGAAACTTAGCCGAGCCAGTTTTGAGGAATTGAGCGACTGGTTCGATCTGTTGAAGCGGAAACTCGAACGGTCGATAGATGAGCAATCCGAAGAGTGAGATAAGACCCGCCGAGCGGCCGGTTTTCTCATTCTCAGCCCCGATGCACCAAAGGGCTAATCACCAAAACTATCTCTGATCTATTGTGTGGCTTGGGCCGTAAATCGCATAGTCCGCGCCGAGACTAGGCGTGAGCCGTGAACTCCCCGGTTCGAACAGTTTCACACCGTTGGCGATCGACACTCCGACCGCGTCGGCTGGCTCTCGATTCGTGGTAGCCAGGACACGGAGTCAGCCTACGAGTTCATTCTCCGGCCGCTCGCCGCTGATTCAATCGAACCAGGTTGGTCAGAATCGCCTCATCGACAATCTTTCGCCCGTCAACTGCGGCCTGCTTGGCGGCGACGGTGGCTGCGTCGTCCTTGCGCTTATCTGCAAGTGGTCAGTTGAGCGTGTCGCTCTGCAGAGCGAACCGTTTCAAACCGTTGGCGGTACGTTTGCTCTAGGCCAGACAACTCCATTCTCGTCGAAGACCAATCCGAACAGCCGCTCCGCTCGGGCTAGAACACTTCAGTAGTACTCCTTGACATATCCATACGCCCGGTCGAACAACTCCGTGTCCTGGTGGAGTTTGTACTTAAAGAGCGTCTTTCGCAGCGCGAACTTCACTTCGCGTTCGCCAGCGTGCGTGTTCTGCCACCCATCGAATCGCACCGCGCGGACGATCTCGTCTATGTCGTCGACGACGCGCTTGACCATGATGGGCGTCTCCTCGTTCTTGGCCTGCTCGAAGAGTTCAGTAAGCGCAGCCTTCCCACGATCGATCTCCTCCTCGATCGGAGTTTCGCGCTCGATCTTGACCACGTCCTTGGCGAGTTGAAGCAGTTCCTTGAGGAAATCGATGCTGACCAGCAGCCCCTGCTGATGCCGGTTCTTCAAGTCCTCGAGCCTCTCAGCGAGCGCCTTGTACTTTGGATTGCCTGCGTGCTTTCGCAATCGAGCGACCAACTTGATCGAGATCTCTTTGGCCTTCTTCTCGGGATCGCTACTCCCCATTACAGCCTCAAGCAGATCGGCATCGAGTACGAGCGTATCGAGATCATCCCGAACCGCATCCACATGAACATTCTCGTGGATCAACTCAATCGTCTTGGCTCCCAGCCGGTGCCAGAGCAGCCGCCCTGTGCCCGTAGAAGGCTTGAGTGACTCGTAGACCTGTACGAGCCAGCGGTAGTCTCGCTCGTGAGGCGTAAGCACCGGGTCGGGCGAGATCGCCTCCCAGATCCGACTGAGCACACTGAAGTCGGCCGCAAACGCATCTCGATTCGCGTTGTTCGGCAGGCACTCCTGGGCGGCGATCAATCCCTCGTAGCCCTGAACCGTTCGATCGACTCCGCCGAAATACCCCAGGCACTTCTGCATCGCCCCGGGCAATTTGGAGAGGAGTTCTGCGATGTTCGACACGATCTTGCGGATCCCGGTCTCATCAAACTGCAATGCCAGCGCCACATCGTCGAAGACGCCGAGGTAGTCCACAATGAGGCCGTGCGTCTTCTCCTCGCCATAGGGGCGATTCGTCCGGCAGATCGCCTGCAGCAGGGTGTGGTCACGCAGCGGCTTGTCGAGGTACATCGCCTGGAGAATCGGCGCGTCGAATCCGGTGAGCAGTTTCGAGGTGACGATGAGAATCTTCAGCGGGTCCTTGGGATCGCGGAAACGATCCAGCAGTTTCTCCTCGGCGTCCCGGTCCCGTCGGTAGGCTGCGTACTGCTCCTCGCCGCTGTTGACCGAGATGACCACATCGGACACCTCAGGTGGCAGCAGTGCGTCGAGCGCCTGCTTGTAGAGCGAGCAGCACTCGCGATCGAAGGTTACCACCTGCGCACCGAATCCGTTGGGAGCAACCTTTTCGGCGTAGTGCTTGGCGATGTCCGAGCAGATGGCGCTAATCCGCTCGGGCGACTTCACGAGCACGGCCATCTTCGCGGCGGCCTTCCCGAGTTTGTCACGCTGCTCATCTGTCAGACTCGCGGTGAGTTCGGCGTACGCCTCATCAATCGCCTTCTGGTCAATGTGCAGTTCCACAAGTCGCGGCTCGAAGTGCAACTTCTTTGTCGCGCCGTCGCGAATCGATTCTTCAAATCCGTAACGGCTCATGTAGCCGCCTTGGTCCTCCTCCGCACCGAAGGCGTAGAACGTGTTCTTGTCCGCGCGATTGATCGGTGTGCCGGTGAGGCCGAAGAGGAACGCGTTGGGCAGTGCATCGCGCATCGTGCGGCCGAGGTCGCCCTCCTGCGTGCGGTGAGCCTCATCAACCATCACGATGATGTTGCTGCGATCGTTCAGAAGTCCGTCAGCCTCGCCGAACTTGTGGATCGTCGTGATGATGACCTTGCGCACGTCCTTCGCGAGCAGATCCTGCAGGTCGCTGCGACTGTCAGCCCGAACGAGATTGGGCATGTCCGCCGCGTAGAAGGTGCCGGAGATCTGGCTGTCGAGATCAATTCGATCCACGACCACGAGAACCGTCGGATTCTTCAGCGCCGGGTCGAGGCGGAGTTTGCGGGCGGCGAAGAGCATGAGCAGGGACTTGCCTGATCCCTGGAAGTGCCAGATCAAGCCCTTGCGAGGCTGCCCAGCGACAACGCGCTGAACGATCTTGTTGACACCGTCAACCTGTTGGTAACGGGCAATGATCTTGATCCGCTGCTTACCTTTGTGCGTCGCGTAGGCGGTGAAGTTGCACAGCAAGTCAAGCACCACGTTCGGCCGGAGCATCGACGACACAGCCTTCTCGACCTGTTCCATCGACGCGAGAGAGTCGTCCTTCTCGAGTCGCCACGGCCCCCAAACCTCAACCGGCATGGCGATTGAGCCGTAGCGGTATTCCTTCCCCTCGGTGGCAACTGAAAACAGATTTGGGACGAAGAGTTCGGGTACATTCTTCTCGTAGTCATCGTGGACTTGCATCGCCCCATCCAGCCAACTCTGGCTGGATCGCACCGGTGTCTTGGCCTCGATGACCACCAGCGGCATGCCATTAACGAGCAGAACAAGGTCGGCCCGCTTCTCGGTCTTGCCCGCTCGGATGGTGTACTGCTGGGTGACGACGAAGCGATTCTGCTTGAAGTCGTCGAAGTCGATCAGGCTGATAGTGACGTGCTCCCCGTTCTTGCCGAAGGGCATCGACCGCTCGCCGAGCAGCCACGCGGCGAATTCCTCGTTGGCCTTGACGAGCCCCGTGTCGCGGACGGTCATGATCGCTGCCCGGAGGCGGTAGAGCACCTCATCGGCCCGCTCGGGACGCTCGGCGACGGTCGGGTTCAGGCGGACGAGGGCATCGCGGAGGTGGTCCTCGACGAGGACATCCTGCGGTTGCCGAGGCAGCGTCGCGTGGTCAATGAACTCCCAGCCGATCGACTTGAGGCGGTCTCGGATAAACGCTTCGACGGTGTTAGATTCGTTGAAGGTCATTCAATACCCCCGATGATCATCCGTCGTTGGCCAGAAGCTAGAGCCATGCGTGATCGAAGATCACACCATCGCTCTCGCAACTCAGACAAAGTTCGCGATGACTCATCCGCCAATCGCTTGGGTGGGATGCGGACAGGTATCGCACCAACTATCTGCAGATTGAGATTCGGCATGACCGTCCCCACGGAGCGAGAGTCCAGCCATCGCAACACGGATTGAGACGCCAGGGACTGAGTCACAAACGGTGCGAGATTGGGATCATCCAATCGGATCCGAAGGCATCCTGTACCGCATAGCCACCCCTCTTCCCGTCTCCCTACCAGCGCTCGACGATCAAAGTCGCCACGGCGCGGCAGAACGATGTCGCAAGCGTCGAGGCGATGCCTTTTCAGTGAATTGGCTTTAGACTCTGGGACACGGGCGATTGAATCGTCGCATATTCGGTCGTCGACGAGTTCTGTAGGCATGACAACGGGAATCCCCGCTGCCGTGTAGTCCGACTTGTGCAGTTGGGCACCAAATGGTCCGATTTGAATCCCCTTACCACCGCTGCAGAGATCTGCAAGAGGAACACTATTCGCCTGAATCCCGAACACATGCTCTCGAATGGCACTGATCGACTGTTCAATTGCATTGCAAAGACCCGCGCAAGCATCGTCAAACGATTGAAATGCTTTGAGTGCCGCCACCATTCGGTGCTGCTCCTCGATCGGCGGCAGAGCGAACTCCTCTTTCGCCAAATCGTCCCAGTTAATGGTCGGAGAAAGTCCGCCGACGGAGACCTTCACTGCTCGTTCCATAAACGCATCAGTCTGCATGAAAAACGGCAGGAAGTCCTTCAAAACCACATCAGTCTTGGGTCGCAGAACCATCGCGTGCGCTGAGCAGATTCCGTCGAAGTCGGCCACAGCAAGTTTCCGTTGATAAGCCCGCCGTTTGCCAAAAATAACGTCTCCGGATCTGAACACAATCTTGCTTGACTCGACGTCGCTTGGCACACCCCAGCGGCGGATCTTCAGCGACTCGGGGTCGATGTGCTCAAGTCCGACATAACGATCCACGTCGGCTTCAGCCGGCTCTACTTTGCATTTGACCTGAACAGCCATTTGATCGAACCGGTAGGTCTTCATCTTGGTTGCGACTTCAGGCATCGTTCACCTCCTCGGCGACGACGCCATCTAGCATGTCCACGAGCGCGTCCATCTGCGTCCAGAACTCCCGCCCGCCCTCATCGAACGCGACCCATGCCTCGGCGAGCGTGGTCTCCTGCCCCGCCTCGACCTCTAGCTTGGGCTTCTTGACGTATAGCGGGATGGAGAGACTGCCGTCCTTGGCGAGCACATCCTCAATCGAGACGACGGCCGCGAAGCCGGGGTCGTCCTCGAACACCTGGTATGCGGCGAGGATGCGATCCTGGTGTTCGGTCCGGAGGAAGCTCTGTGCCCGTTCGCGAGCCACCGCGTTGACCGCGTCGATGAACAGGATCATGCCCTTGATGTCTTTCCGCTTCTTCGACCGACATATGACGACGCATGCCTCCATCGGCGAGTTGTAGAAAAGGCCCGGCCCGAGCCCGAGCACGCACTCGACGAGATCGGACTTGACGAGCTTCCGCCGCATCTCTGCTTCCTCGTTGCGGAAGAGCACGCCGTGCGGGAAGAGGATGGCACACCGACCAGTCCTCTGGTCCATGCTCCGCAAGATGTGCTGGAAGAACGCGTAGTCGGCGCGACCCTGCGGCGGCGTGCCGAGGAAGTTCCGGCCCCATGCATCGCTCTCCCACGCCGAACGGTTCCACTTCTTGATGGAGTAGGGTGGATTGGCGAGAACCACATCAAATGTGCGAAGACGGTCGCCCTCGACGAAGGCGGGTGACTGCAGCGTATTGCCGCTCGCAACATGGAAGTCCGACACGCCGTGCAGAACGAGATTCATGCGGGCGATGGCCGCGGTGATGCTGATCAGTTCCTGGCCGTAGAGGCCGATAGTGCGGGTATCGCCACCGCGACGCTTTACCTCGGCAAGGCAGGAGATGAGCATGCCACCTGTACCGCACGTCGGGTCGTAGATGGTCTCGCCCGACTTCGGTTCGAGCATCTGGGCCATGAGGTGGACGAGCGTGCGGTTGGTGTAGAACTCTTGGGCGGTGTGGCCCGAGTCATCGGCGAACTGCTTGATGAGATACTCATACCCGTTGCCGAGTTCGTCCTCGGGGACGTTGGCAAGGCTGAGCGCGTGCTTGGAGAAGTGCTCGATGAGATTCTTGAGCGTGGCGTCAGGCAACTGGGCCTTGTCGGTCCACGGCGCGTTGCCAAACACGCCCTGCAGCCGCTGAGGATTAGCCGTTTCAATGGCCTGAAACGCATTCAGTAGCGCCCGCCCAACGTCCTTAGCCGCGGTGCGGATGTCATTCCAGTGCGAACCCTGTGGAATCGCGAATCGATCGTTGGCGGTGGCGGTCGCATACTTCGAGTCTTTGGTCTCGGCGAGGGCCTGTTGGTAGTCCTCGTTCCAGACATCGCTGAGGCGTTTGAAGAAGAGCAACGGGAAGATGTACTGTTTGTAGTCACTCGCGTCGATGAGGCCACGGAGCAGCGTGGCGGCCCCCCAGAGGTGCGACTCGAGTTCCTTCTGCGACAGGTGCGATGTCATTCAAGCCACCCCCCTTCTATCAGCACCGAGCGAAGGTGATCCTCGGCGGCCCGTGCCCCGGCGAGGGCGAGTTTGAACGCCTCGACGGCTTCGGGCAATGGAAGAATGACCTGGCCAATGGGTGGCAGCACATAGCGGGAGATGTTGAGCGTCCAGCCTTCCTTCTTGATCTCGTCGAGCGAAACGACCTTCGCGCGATCCTCGACGTCTTCGAAGGACTGATACCACTTCACGATCTGCTCGGCGTGTTCGGGATCGAGGAAGTTTTGGGCACGGCCCTTGCGAAAGAGGCTGGACGCATCGATGATGAGGACCTTCTTCTTGCGGGCGGTGGGTTTCTTGCGGCGGAGCACGACGATGCAGCCGGCGAGTTGTGTGCCGTAGAAAAGGTTTGGCGCGAGGCCGATGACCGCCTCGATAAGATCTTCCTTGAGCAGAGCGGTGCGGATCTTGCCTTCGGCCGCCTTGCGGAAGAGCGCGCCCTGCGGAAGCACGACCGCCATGCGACCGTTGCCGGTCGACGCCATCGACGCGATCATGTGCTGAACGAAGGCGTAGTCGCCATAACTCTCTGGTGGCAAGCCGTAGGGGGCGCGACCCCACGGGTCAGCCTCCCAGAGTTCGCGGCCCCACTCCTTGAGCGAGAAGGGTGGATTGGCGATGACGCAATCAAACGTTAATAATCCTCCCGTGCTCGAATCAGAGAACGCTGGACTGCGCAGGGTATCCTCGCGGGCGATCTGGAAGTCCTCGATGCCGTGGAGCACGAGGTTCATCCGAGCGATTGAAGAGGTGGTGAGGTTCTTCTCCTGGCCATAGATCTTGCCGAAGAAGGTGCGTGGATCGCCGCCCTTCCGAGAGACGTGATCGATCGCACCGAGCAACATGCCACCCGTTCCGCATGCCGGGTCATAGATTGATTCGCCCTCCTGTGGATCGAGGACCTCGATCATCATCCGCACTACGCTGCGAGGCGTGTAGAACTCGCCGGCCTTGTTGCGGCGGTTCACGTCAGCGAACTTGCCGACGAGGTACTCGTAGGCATCGCCGAGAACATCGGTACTGATCGACTTGTTGCCCAGTGGAATCGCCGAGAATCCCTCGATGAGATCCTTGATCAGTTCGTCCGTAAACTTCTCGCGGTTGCTCCAGTCGGCGGTGCCGAAGACGCGGTAGAGCGTCTCGGGGTTGGCCCGCTCGATCTCCTGCATTGCGCGGAAGAGCGCCGTGCCGACGTTGGCCGGCGTCTCACGGATGTCGTTCCAGTGGCAGCCATCCGGGACGCGGAAGCGGTGCACCTCGGGGAAGAGCGTCGGGTCAGCATCGCCGAACGTCTCGGTGGCCTCGGTCGTTTCCTCGTCCCACACGTCGCAGATCCGCTTGAAGAACAGCAGCGGCAGGATGTAGCCCTTCCAGTCGGTGCGATCGACGGCGGAGCCGCGGAGGACGTTGGCGGCTTCCCAGAGGGCGGACTGCAGACCGTTATCTGTCATTCTTGATCCAGCCGCCATTCTGAATGTGCCAATACCGACACACGCGCTACGGAGCACCCCACCCCTAGATCGAAGGTGCGACTACTGCCCATCAAAGGCATCCGGTGCATCATAGTATCGCTTGATCTCCGCAATGAACTGCATCACGGACCCTTTGAACAACTCATAGAACTCCGGATTCGTCAGTGATGCGACCGGGATGGAAACACGCCTCTCTGCCGAACCATCCGACCGACAGCCCGGAATCCTGCTCAGGTGATCCGCGAACCGCCGCCGGATGTCGCCATCGCGGAGCGCGGTCTTTTTTCGCAAGTACGCGAACTCAACAGTGACATCCCCATTCGAGTAGGCCGCAAACAACTGATACCAGTGGTTCTTGATCTGCATGCCTTCGCCAAACTCAAGTGTGGGAACGAAACTCCCAACGGTTTGACCGCGCCCCCACCAGATACTCTGCGCATAGTCGCCAATCCATGTCAGCAGGTCTCGCAGACACTCCACCTGCGGAGGTTCGAGACGCTTGCTCGCATCGGCGAAGAATGACGCTTCATCCCAAACCCGAGCGGCAGCGTGGCGTACCTTTTGCGCCTTGGTCTTCAGTTGCACCTGGTACTCCGCAGCCTCTGGAAGAGGGATGACCTGCTGGATGTCAAGAAGCACGCCACCCTCACTATCTTGGTAGGGGCGGAGTCGTACACACCGTATGTCCAAGTCTCGCTCATTCAGCCACATGACTGCGGTCGTGATCTCTCGGCTGAAGTCCGCGGACGCAAGGACAATGCGCATGTCCTGTGCAAACTGATCCTCTTTCGGTTCGTCCCATCCCAGGAACTGGAGGAGTCGGTCTTTGGGATCAGAGGTGTCGCCACCTCGTTCCAAGTAGTCGCCAAACACCTCCACGGCCTGGTCGAACGTCATCGCGGAGACCATGGCCGCATAGCGGATGGCCTGCAATTCCATGTGACCACCGTCATCTGTTCTTTTCAGTTCAATAACGACAAGATCAGCGTCGCTGCTGACGCCCAACAGGTCAATTCGGCGGTTGCTGTCGGCCCACTGCTGAAACTCCTCCGCGATGATCAGCACATCAGGAGCGAGGATCTCGATGTGATCTCGCAACAGCCGTTGCATGTCATCGCGTTCGCTTAAGCCCGCCGCGGCGAAGGAGGTTTCACGGACAGCGGAGATCGCGTTCTTGTTCACGCGGTAGATTGCCATGCACCCTCTCCAAACACTCTCGCCCACAGTTGTACAGATCAGGCGAGTCGATGGACCATTCATACTACACCATCATCCGTCTTCCAACTCAATGCCTACCGCATCCGCCAGCACGCACGCGCAGTGGTAGATTCCGTTTCCACGGACAGTCCAGTTCTCGCGCGTCCCCATGTCCACCACGATCATCTCGCACCGTTCCGCATCGGCGCGATCACGGTAGACCTCGACGTGCAGGCCGAGCCAGCCGATGTGGTCGATGAGGGGGTCGGCGAGGCGATGGAACTCTGGCTCGGTTCTTGGTGGGATCATGCTTGGCACTCCACACCGCATTCTGGACACACGCCGCTCGCGTTGCCGCGCAGATCGTAGTTGCAGGCGGTGCATCGGTCGCGCTGTGCGCGATGGTCGCGCCAGCCGCGACGGAGCACCCACCAGGACGTGCGGAGCAGCGCCACGACGGTGAACCAGAATGAGCCGCAGATCAACTGGCCAGTCCAGACGGGTCGGAACGGCAGCACGCCGGCGACCGAATAGGTCTCCCGGGCGCCGGGTTCCTTCAAGACGATCGCCGTCCAACGGTTGGGCGCCTGCGTTGTCTGGTCCCGCTTCCACCTGCACCAGAGCAGCCTCACGGGCCAGCCTGTTGCCGTGAACATCTCGACTTCGAACTCGCCTTCGGCCAGTCGTTGCGCGTTGCGGAGCCGCTCGGGCTTGACCCAACCCGGGACAGCATCCGGTTGCGGTTGAAAGATCCAGGGGACTTGCCCGCGGTATTCGGGCGGGGTTCGATCCGGCCCGGTCTGGGTGTCAAAGCGCGAAATCCACAGATAATCCGCCGTCGTCTTCATCGGAATGCTGTAGGAGATCGTGTACTGGTCGTCTGTGGCGAGATATCCGAACGGATCGGATGGATAGGTGATGATGTCTTCCCACAGCTGTTCGTCGTAGGACGTTGGAAAGGACTGCGAGAAACGCCAGGACCAGTACGCATTCGTCACAAGCAGCAGCGGCAGCGACCAGACAAAGGTCGCCACAATCCACCGAGATCGAGATCGAGATCGAAGGATGTTCACGTGACCGCACTCTCTGCGCTACCTGTTTTCAACGTCGCGCCGCATTCGGGGCAGGCGCCGGTGGTGGTGGCTCGGAGGTCGTAGTTGCAGGCGGGGCAGCGGCCGCACCGCTTTCGCTCTGCGGTCCGGGCCGTGGCGATGAGCAGCCAGAAGAGGAGGCAAACCGAGCCGTACACGCCCGTGTTCGCCAGCGCGCCAGGCCAATAGATCTCCAGTGGGATAACGCGCGGTGTCGAATCAACCGTGGCCGTGCTGCTGGCGATTTCCACACCGTTGATCACGACGTACGGCCGCTCCAGGTATTCTTCTTTCGCCGAATATGACGCGCTGCACATGGGCCAGCCACAACCAACCTCAATACTGGTGCCGAAGTGTGTTGGTGCAAAATCGCGAAAACTCGGATCCTTGGTAGCGCGCGCGAATCGCGACCAGCCAGAAGGCGTCCCCGACACACCGTTCCCGCGGATCTTCAGCCCTGAGAGCAATTGAGGTTCATCAACCCACTCACCTTGACTCCAGTCTGCCGTACCGTCTACCTGCCTTGAGCCGCCGTAGCCGGTGTTTTCGGCCGCGAGATATCCTGCAAGAATTGTCCTTCCGATCGCTGGATGTCGCGTAACCAAGAGCGCAGACGTGCGCCCATGATCTGACACACGAAGCATCCATGTTTGATCGGAGTCGCCCCAAGAAGTACGCAAACCAAACGTGGCTGCCACGAGATACTGCAACACCGCCCCGAGGATCACGCAGATGGCGATCCGTTTGATCCACCTGCGCTGAGCCGAGGATTGCGGAGGCTGTTGCATCGGTTGATTCTACGTCGTGGCGCGTGATGTGATGACCGCACCGCACTCAGGACAGGCGGCGTGATCGGCACCGCGGAGGTCATAGCCGCAGGAGGTGCATACGCCAGGCTGCTTGCGGTCGTGACACCAAAGCCAGATCGTTGGCAAGCCGGCGAGCAGCACAATTGCCCAAAGAGGAATGAATACCTCGGTGGAATACAGGCGCACATCTGACCACTGTCTCATCTCGAACCACCACTCGAACGTCTGGGGAGGAATACGTCGTTCGACGAAAACGTCGGGCACGTAAGGTGGCAATTCGTTCTTCGTCCTCGGGCTCGCGTAGGTCTCAATGCACAACCGTCCCGCAACGATGGAGAGGTCAAGCGATGGCGAAACAACTACACCGTAACGTGACCCCCGTGCGCTCACAATAGAGACAAGGGACAGGAACAGCGTCGCCACCGTCCCGCTCCACTTGCAAACGCCGCGAACCCGTCTGGGCCATGGCTGTCGCATCGCGCCCTGCTGTTCTGCGGTTCACGGACTCGCTGCATCGAGAAAGTCGTCCGGCAGCATCACCCAGATGACGGCACCCGACGGATGACTGTACGGGATGGGCCGGTTGAACGCGACCACGCGCTCCAGCACCCACGCGTGCGCCTGATCCTTGTACTTCGTCAAGAACGGCCTCAACTTGTCCACAGGAACGCAGTGCGTGTCCTGCCGGTCGCGGAGTTGCGCAAACGTGAACGGCCCGAGCGAGTCCACCAGTTCGCACTTGCCGACGATCAGTCCCGAGCCACCGCGAATCAGCGCGATTGGTCCGCGAATCTTCGTCGCCTTGCTGCGAATCTCCCACGTCTTGTGACCGGCGAGGATGTGGTCGATCCACGGGGATCGGATAATGAGACCGCGCATGTTCCCTCGTCCGCAAGACCCGTTATTCTCACCTAGACACCCGGGAGAATATCGGTAGGCTCTGGATGCCGTTCATCGAACCTAATCTGTTGGTTCATGTGTCGCACCGATGCAACAAACACTAGGTATAGCATGGCAAATATGGCCAAGAAGTAGTCGAGAATCCATGGCCAGGGCGCACACCCGAATCCCATTACCACGAGCACTGCAGGCATGAGCAACGCTACTACCGTACAGGCGTATGCAAAGTGCAGCGTGTGCGCCCACTTGTCACTCTCAATCTGAAACGCAACATGGCGCCACCAGTCTCCATCGCGCTTGCCAGCATGCCGACGAGTCCATCTGCGCTCGTAGAACACGTCCCAATCAACGTCTTCTGTCATTGCTCGCAACTGATGATCGACTGCTCCCTTCTTCGGCTGCGACCGCTCGTTTCGTAATCTCTCTCTCGATCGCGACCGATTGATTCGCCGCTTGATACCCCACTCCAGGCATGGCAACAGTATCGCAGCGTTGAATGCATAAATGAACATCCCAAGAATCGTGGCAAAGACCCCTACGACTGCCCATGACTGTCCAGCGGCGTTAGTGAGAACAGTCAATGGATCAGGTGGCCATGGGGGGTCAATGAACTCAGCAATGAGTAAGGCGACAAACCCTGATGCGATGTATCGAAAAACACGATCGATCTCAGAGAGAGTCCAGTTGATCGGATTGAGAGCCTTGTCGCCCGATGTAGTCATGATGACGGCGTCCATTTCCTTGCGGTACCCGAGTTGCCTAAGACCTGCCGCGCTGAACGAAACCACTCACTCCCACAACACCGTCCACACCCGCTTCTCGATGCTGTTCTCTTCATCATCCGGGAGCACAGTGAGGAAATCCAGTCCCGTCAGAGCCTCTATCGCGTCCACGCTCGTCAGGTACGGCTCGAACGGTCCACTCTGCTTGGTGTGGTTCTCATCGCCTTCCATCGGCACGAGGAACGCCAACACATCCACGCCGCCGTCGTCGTCGTCCTTGACCACGATCTTGTAGAACGCATCAGGCAGCGCCACCGGCACTTCGCCAGGATCACCGATGAACGCAATCGGCATGTTCGAGTAGAAGATCGGGCCGCAGATGATCCAGACCGCGCCGAACTCATCCGCCCACGCACCCGTCAGATTCTCGATGCCCAGCCATACACCAGCGTTCATGCTCTGCAACTGTGGGCAGGCGTTGAGGACCGTGTGCGTCTCGGTGTCCGCCTCGTCACTGATGCGGTGCGCATGAGACTTCATGCACATATGGCCGCGCGAGTATCCTGAGTTCTTGTAGGAGTTGTCATCGGGTGCAATGCCCTCGATGAACAAGTCGTCATCGGTTGACCAGGTACCCGGTCGTGGCGGCGCGTCGCCCAAGTCGTCGGGCGTCGCCCGCAACTCGTATGCGACCCACTCCGGCACCGCGAGCCTCACGCCGTTGTCGTCGCCGTCGAAACTCACGGTGAAGGCGATGAAGTCTCGCTGAATGTCAACAGGTGATGTGCCGAAGCGGTTGTGGTCGTAAGGCCCGGGAGGCTGGCCAAAGCAACAACCTGCAGAAAAGGCCGCCAGGAGAACGGCGACGCGGATTGCCATTCGTTGGCGCATGCTCGGCATCCTCCATTGAAGTCGATCCCGGCTGGACTCTACGATAGTCTCAAAAGTCACTGACGTGAGGCTCACGGCGAGGAGGCGGCATGGCGACGTACTTGATCACTTGGAATCCCGCGGTCTGGTCATGGCCCGAATACGAGAGTACCGCGAGAGAGATAGCCATGGAGGGGCCGCAGGAGTTCCGCTGGAGTCTGGGCGGAGGCAAGCAGGTCAAGGCGGGGGATCGACTCTTCCTCCTTCGCCAAGGCGTCGAGCCAAAGGGTATCGTTGGGTCAGGGAGCGCCGTCGGGGACTGGTTTGCAGACGCTCACTTCCTGCCTGAACGTGCGGCTGCCGGTGAACGAACTACTTATGCAATCGTCCGCTTCGATCGGCTGGTGGATGGCACCGCGAGTCCTGGCAGCGTCCTGCCGGTGAGCACGTTGAACACACTGATTCCCGGCCTCAACACAAACGTCCAGCAGTCGGGCACGCGCATCAGTGAAGACATTGCCCTCGCGGTGGAGCAAATGTGGCAACCCACGCGACGCATCTACCTCAAGCGCGACGACGCATTCCCGGCAGGCATCACGCGAGAAGACGTTCTCGGCGCCATCGAATGGTTCCGCAGCCACGGTTATCCTCTGACCTTCAAGGACTCCACTGACTACGACGTGCTTCATGAGGGGGGTCGGTATCCCCCGAAGGTGCTCGCCTCACTGGCAGCGCGGCGTCTTCGCGGGCGGTTCATGTTCTCCGACGAATTCAGAGGCGGTTTCGGAACGCCATGCTTTCGACTCCTCGAGGATGCCGGCTTTCAGATAGCCCCCAAGGTGGACGGCGCAGGTATTAGCCCGTCGCCCGATGGAATTGATGATCCGACTGACTATGCGGAGGGCACTCTTCGTCAGGCGTGGGTGAACGTGTACGAGCGAAATCCCGCTGCCCGCAGTGCCTGCGTCGCACACTACGGGTGTTACTGCCAAGTCTGCGGATTCAACTTTGAGGATCGCTACGGCAAACTTGGCGCAGGGTTCATCCATGTGCATCACTTGATTCCGCTCAGCGAGATCTGCGAATCGTACCAGGTTGATCCAGTGCGCGACCTCAGGCCGGTATGCCCCAATTGCCACTCCATGTTGCACCGACAGACTCCCCCTTTCACGATCGAGGAATTGAAGTCGGTCGTGGAGCGTGAGAAGAGCGGCTAAGCCTGTTGCCGACCGCGGCGGTCCCTTCTAGCATGGGCGGTTCGCGACAGGTGTTTAGAAATGCCATACGTTGGCCGTGCAAAGAGGGAGGAATTCTTTCGTGCCCAAGCCCAAACTCACTCGAATCTCGACCGTCGACCTCCGCCGGGAACTCGATCGCCGCGCCGCGAGCGCCGTTACGCTCGAAGTGAAGCGTGTCGAGTTGACGAATGAACTGGCGCGAATCGACGCCGAGATCGCGGCGCTGGGCGGTCAGGTGCTGTCCATCGCCGCGCCCACAGGGATCCGCCGTTCCCGCACCACCAAGCGACGCGGCGTATCAAGTGCCGCCCGCACCCGCGCGGCGAACAAGGTGCCCCTCCATGCGGCACTTCACAGCCTGCTCAATGGCAAGACGATGGGCGTGGCGGAAGTTGCCGAGGCGGTGCAGAAGGCAGGGTACAAGACGAACGCGGGAAGTTTCCGCACGATCGTCAACCTGACGCTGCTCAAGCGCAAAGACCTGTTCAGGAAGAAGGGGCGCGGACAGTACACGGCGAAGTAGACTTCGGAAACGTCTCTCCTGCGACTCGTTTGCTACTCAATCCTCGCCACGTTGCTCGTCCCGCACGTCGGCAGATCGAGCAGTTGCAGATAGCCGCCGCAGGCACCGGATCCAGCGTTGGCGTTGAGCGCCTTCTCTCCGCTTGAGTTCGATGCGCCTTGCCATGCGATGCGAAGTTGGTTTGATCCCAAGCCGAGAATCGTCCCCGCACAGGGGCGGTTGTTGGGAATCACAAAGTTGCCCTCGCCCAGCGCAAAGAGCAGTGCTGCTTGCCCGCTTGGGGTGGCTCCGAGCCATTGGATCAGGATCGGACCGCCAGTCGGGCATGTCGCATCGACAGTTAGAATTGGTGCGGTGCACGAATACGTCCACGTGTCACCTTGCTCGTTACCGTCATAGCCTCCGAACAGAATCGTCACACCTCGCGCACTCTCGTAAGCCACAGCATGATCTCGACGCGCGCTTGGACCGAAGGATGCAGTCTGCGTCCACTGTCGTCCGTCCCATTCCCAAGTATCGCCTTTGTACTCGCCGTCGAAACCACCAAAGAGGACAGTCCTTCTGCGATTGCTGTCGAAGGCCATTGCGTGACCGTAGCGCCTGTGTGGCCCAGTGGTTGCCACAAGGGACCACTCAAAACCATCCCATTCCCAAGTGTCGCCCAATTGCCCCGTGGCGTCGCGACCGCCAAAGAGCACGGTTACACCTCGCGCGCTGTCATACACCATCGCATGCTCCGTACGCGGTGATGGTCCAACATTGGCGACGTTGACCCATTCACTGCCGTCCCATTCCCAAGTATCGCCCAAGTAGGAACCATTCCAGCCACCAAATAGAACGGCAACGCTACGAGCGCCATCAAACGCCATAGCGTGACTGTACCTGCCAACAGGGCCGGTCGTCGCAACTTCGCGCCACTGAACACCGTCCCAGTTCCATGTGTCACGTTTGTACGACGACAACCCCCATCCACCGAAGAGAATCGTCACGCCTCTATCGTCGTCGTAGACCAAGGCGTGCCGATTGCGGGCCCCAGGCAAACCACTCTCTCGATTGTTTGTCCAACGGACGCCGTCCCACTCCCAAGCAAAAGCGTCGCCGTACGAACCCCCATAAAGAACCGTAACAGCCCGACCGCTGTCATATGCCGTAGCATGATCGAATCGCGATTGGGGACCGGAGGTCGAGACTCGCGTCCATTCACCGCATGTCTGCGACATCGCGCAGCGGGCGCAGCAGACAAGACCGACAAGAATCGCGGACGACGTGGTGAATTGACGCATCTCTTTTCCTCCTCGCAGGACGCCACGGACGAGAAGAGGCCACGGCCCGGCCCGTGAGTGCTGCGGGGGCATTATCCGGGAATCGGGTGGTCAATGCAAGAGGGAAACGGACTGACGGGGGAAAATCCTACCTGTTATTCCGCGGGGGTCTGGCTAAGGCTGGCTGGGAAACAACCAGATTACAGGCGAGTTTCCCTTGCGTAGTAGACTGAATTCCGTTATGGTGATTGAAATCGCTGCGTCGGTCTCCCAGGTGCTGGAGTTCGAGGCACGGTTGACTGGAGGGATCAATGACAACACGAAGTGAGACCGTTCGATCACAGACCTGGGTTCGGGTAGTACTGCTCGCTGGGATGCTGGTAGCAGTATCAGGGACGACGGCGCGAGGGCAATGCCAGACGCAGAAACTCACCGCATCGGACGGATCGCGGCAGTGGAGTTTTGCTTGGTCCATCGCAACGGACGGCGGCTGGGCAGTGTTCGGCGATCCCGACCGCCAATCCAATGGGGCAATCTATTTGTTCAATCACGATGGACAACGCTGGATAGAGCAATCGGTTCATACGGCATCGGATGGCATGAGTGGTGATCGCCTTGGGACATCCGTGGCGGTTAGCGGCAACACTCTCGTTGCTGGCGCGACAGGGCGACCCATCCACGGAGGCGGAGGCGCACTTGTATTTGCATGGGATGGCTTTGATTGGCTGGAGAATGGTTGGATCAGAGCCCCGGGGTACATTCACAGCAGTTCACAGTTTGGCCATGATGTCAGAACCGACGGCACCGTGATTCTGGTTGGCTCACCTCAGGAAGGTGAAAACTCAGAACAGGGCTTTGGGGCAGTACACGCGTTCGTTTGGGATGGGCAATCGTGGGTTCATTCCCAACGCATGACGCCAAGCGACAGGCCCGGGGGCGCACGCTTTGGTTGGTCTCTGGCACTTGATCGAAGCCGCCTCGCAGTAGGTGCACCAAGTCACCCTGATTCCAATTCCGCGAGGGGAGCCGTCTATGTGTTCGAGGGAAGCGGCGGTGCTTGGGTTGAGCAGACGGTGCTGGTGCCAAGCGAGGTCACGCTGAACGCAAACTTTGGAGCGGCCATCGCGATCGCTGGAGACAGAATCGTTGTGGGCGCACCTTACGACAGTACCTTCTCCAACGACCAATCCGGGTCCGCATTTGTTTTTGAGGGGGGTGGATCGCAGTGGACCGAGGTGCAACGAATCGCACCTCCTCAACCCGAAAACGGAGGACTCTTTGGGAGTGCTGTGGCCATTTCTGGCGAGACGTTGGTGATCGGAGCACAGGGGACCGCTGCGGCCTACACGTTCACCAAGAGCGGCACCGAGTGGGTCCTCGCGGACACATTGATCCCCTCTGACGGTGCGGCGGAGTTCGGACTATCCGCCGCGATATCCGGTAATCGCTCGCTGGTTGGTTCCAAGGACGGCGCGGGCTTAGGGGCGGCCTATGAGTTTGCCCTGAGTGATTGCCCACCATTCTCTCTTGCCGAACCCACGCCGGGGCGCGCTGGCAGAATCAACCGGTGGGTTGTCGATGGAATCCCTGCTGGTAATCGAGTGTATTTCATCTATGGAATCCGGAGCGGCCAGACATTCATTCCGGGGTGCGGCAGTCTGACCGCTCCAATCGCACACGCCATAGTCTTTGGAAGCGGACGAGCGCACGACAGTGGAAGGATAACACTCAGCCAGTTTGTGCCGGGTTCAGCGAGAGGCCGGACTATTCTCTTTCAGGTTGTGGACCCAGCGTCATGCCGAATGAGCAATGTGATCGAGTTCCTCTTTGAGTGAGGTGGTTCCTGTTGTAGCGGCTACAGCCGGTCTGCGTCCATCCCGATGAGACACCTGAACGGCCCTCTGATGGGTCCGCCCGTCCCCGGTTGGAGTGTTCAGCCGCACACTTCGCATTCGGGCAGAAGTGTCGCCCTTATGCGACTGTAGCATACGATAATCGATGCCGCGACTTTCTACAACTCGAGATGGCCGCCAAGTTGTAGTGCGCGGCCGACCTGTACCGTTTAGTCTTTGGCCGACCGGAAAGACCACGCGCCGCCATGGCCTCCGGCCACATGTGTTCGCATCCAATCCTTGGCCATTAATACACCGAAGCATCCTAGATCGTTGCCAGCGCCAATCTCAGCCTGCCGCACTCGCATTCCTTGAACAGGCTGAAGCGTTCTACCGTGCGTCGACGGACGCAGGCGTAACTGCAGCCCGACCAGTTTTGCTCTATTACTGCTTCATGAACCTCGTCAAATCCTACCTGCTGACGATGGGACAGCACGCTGAACTAAAGCAGAACGTGTACCATGGAATGACGGAATCCTTGCGCGGCAACGGCACACATCCAACTGATGCCGCGCTCAAGGTATATCGATCCGCAGGCGCGCGGATTAATCTGATGGACGAGTTGCTTCGTGCCTTCGGATTCCGATTGTCGGCAAAGGCGGTCGAATGGGATGTTGCGCTCTTGCTCTCGCAAGTTGTGACTGGCCATCGTCTCTGGACGATGGCCACTGGAAGACGCGAGCGATTTGTGGCCATCAAGCTGCTCCGGTTGTTTCACGATCCCATATCCAAGCAAGTTTGGCTCCGTCTCTACATCGAGGCAGAATCACTCTCCCGATTGGGCATTTCGCATCGCCAATTCTTGGCTGAATCGAGATTCGCGCCCGCCTTTCATGAAGTCATCCCGGATGAGGGCACCGAATGGGAATTGGTGAACTCTGATTTGCATCGACTCCTGTGTTTCGAACAGGTGGATGCACGTGGATACTCTGATCGACCAGTCGATGAGATTCTGGATGTCGTTCGCGAGGTGACCCCCCATATTTGGTCGGTGGTGTCGAGTACCACACCATACCGACGGTACTATGCGTACTTGGCTCCTCCACAAGAATACTCCGTCGTTCTTCCGCAACTGGCGTCAATGTACGCAGTGATGTTCTATCTGGGATCCGTGACTCGATACCAACCTGAACAGTTCGACGTCATTTTACGAGGGAGTTACGGACCTGTTGTACGGGCCGTGCTGGACGATGCGCCCCGACAGTTCCTTTACTTGATGGCGTCCGAATTCGCGCAGCGAGATGTCACGCGCGCAGCCATTGTATGAGCCGTATTCTGAACCGAAGAGCCCAGAATCGTCGGTTCTGAACAACCGCGCGTGCCACAATCTCCGCGCTACTGAACTGCTGCATTCAATCGCGCTTGATACGACCGTGGACGGCGAGCCTTCATTACCGAAATCGCATCCACTTCGTCAGATCGTCCTCTTTCACCGCATCGGCCACCGGTGTCGCCGCCAGCACAATGATTGTGGGCACGGGGCCGTCATACGTGTTGGCTCGATGGATCGACTAGATACCGTGCCTCACCCTACCACGGCCTCCCATAGATCTTCTCGCTCGGCGGATCGGTCACCAGCGCCACCGCCAGCGCGATGATCGCCGCAACCGGTCCGTCGATCTTCGCGTGCTCGTTCTCCTTGGTCGGGTAGCGATTGGCCTTGGGATCCGTCATCCACATGAGGTTGCCGACCATCCAGTCCATCGTCGGGTTGCCGCCGTGGCGAATCTTGTGCTCGATGACGAGACGCTCGAACGTCTTGCTCGGCTCGGACATGCTGCGATATCCCTGCCGCACCTCGACCATCTCGAAGCCTTCACCCGAGAGAATGTGCGCCGTCTCCTCGGCACTCCACGGGTCGTAACCCACTGACTGCACCTTGTAGCCATCCCCACGCAGGTCGATCAGGCGCTGACGGATGAACGCGTAGTCCAGCGTCTTGCCCGGTGTTGTGAGCAGATGCCCATCGCGTTTCCACTGGCGGTACGGCACGCGGTCATGCCGCTCCTTCTGTTCCAGCCCGACCTGGGGTGTGAACAGGTGCGGCCAGATCAGGTACGACCCGCCTGACTCCGGGAACACGAACGTCATCGCCGCCATGTCGCTCACGGACGCCAGATCGAGTCCCACGAAGCAGCGTTTGCCCTTGAGCGATTCCGGATCGAGATCGACCCGGCAGGCGCGCCAGTCGGCATCCCGGATCGCCTTGGTCTCGGGCCGGGTCCAGATGTTCAGGCAGTACCGCTTGAAGCGTGATTCGCTGGCGGGCGATCGCAGGGCCTCCTCGCACTCTTCGCGCATCGCCTCTTCAGTGATCAGATCGCCATATGAAGGATTCGCCCCCGCCCAGACATTCGGATCGGTGAAGTCGTCCTCGTCGTCCGCGTTGTAGATGACGGTGCACAGGCTGGTGTCATTCGACGTGCCATCGATGACCGCCTGCGCCGCCTCGTGCTGCTGCCAGCACAGCGATTCCCGGTCCGTTCCCGCCGTGGTGATGACCATGAGCAGCGGCTGTCGTCGCATGCGACCGGCGTAGTAGAGGCGGTCCCACAGGTCCCGATCCCGTTGAGCGTGCAGTTCATCGAACAGGGTAAATGAGGCATTCAGGCCCTCCTTGGTCGGCGCATCGGCCGAGAGCGCCTGATAGACCGAATGCGTCGCCTCGTAGGTGATCCGCTTGGTCGAGCGGATGGGGTTGAGATGCCGCGACAACTCCGGCGACTGGTTGACCATGTTGGCGGCTTCATTCCAGACGATGCTGGCCTGCGCCCGGTCGCAGGCGGCGTTGTAGACCTCAGCGCCCTCTTCGCCGTCCATGCTGAGGTGATAGAGCGATAGCGCACTGGCCCAGAGACTTTTGCCGGCCTTCTTGGGGGCTTCGACATACGCCCGCCGGAAGCGCCGGCTCCCGTCGGTGCGGAGCCAGGAATAAAGCCGCATCACGAACCGGTACTGCCACGGGAGCAGGACGAACGGCTGCCCGGCAAACTGCCCCTTGGAGTGGCGACAGAACCGCTGGATGAAGTCCACGACGTGCAGGCCGCGAATCGGCTCGTAGGAACAGCCCTGTTCGATCGCAACCTCATCGGCGGCGCAGATGATCTCCGGCTCGACGGCGATATCGACTTGGGGCTCAGCCAGGAAGATCGGATGCGTCATCGTGCGGTGCTTCCTGCGCTGATCTCGCGCGGCGTGGATGGCCCAGGCCGCCATCTTCCGAGACGGTCTTGCGGCGGTGACACGTGCCGCAGGTGCTCTGGTAATTGGCGAAGGTGTCGGGGCCGCCGGCGTTGAGCGGGATGATGTGATCGACCTCGGTCGCGTGCGTGAGCCGCCCGGCAGCCCTGCAGATGCGACAGAGCGGTTCGCGGCGCAACTGAATGAGACGGCGTCTGCGCCAGCGGGCGTCGTAACCGCGCTGCTGCGCCGTTGGTCGATCGGGAATGGACGACTTCACCCTGCGACGCAGTTCGGCGAAGCGCGCCTTGGCGAGTTGGGCCAGCGTGGTGCGTGGCATCGATTGGTCTCCTTTTGAATCGGTTCTTCGACGTTCGCCACCACGGCGCGTGGGCGGCGACGGTGGCCCACGTGGCGTCGGGCGCGCCATGGCCGAGGCGTTGGGTACGGCGGTGGGCGGGCCCCACGTGGGCCAACACGGCGCCATGTTGGGCCTTACCTAGCACATACCTAGCGACTTGCCCACATGTCGCGGCCGGTTGTGCACATTCTGCTGATTCTGCTCGAATCCTCGGCAAATGGCCTTGCATGTTCGGCGTTTCCATGGCTTCATGTGTCACAACGCGAGCGGAATACGCCGCTCGCCAACCAACGCGAAAGGACGCATCCACATGACCACGCCAAACGCCAGCGAGACCGAACGCACCACCACGACGATGAGCCTCGACGACCTGCTCGCCCTTCCCAGCAACGACCTGTTCAACCGCATCAAAGACTTGGCTGCGGCAACGCCCGAACACGAGAAGGCGCTCAAGGCGCTGTACTTCGCCATCGACGAGTATCAGACGCAATCCAAGTACCTCGTACGGGACTTCGGCAACGCCAAGCGCCATGCCGAGGAAGGCGAGCAGCAGGCCAGCAGCGGCATCCGATGCGACGCGGCCTGGCTGCTCTCCGACGTACAGCACATCGCCGAGGACGCAGCGCGAAGGCAGCACGCGGTGGACACCGCCAAGGTGCTCTTTCACCTGCTGCCCGAAGGCATCTTCACGAAATGAACGCGAGGCGCGATCGACGCGCCGGGAAGGACTCAGACCATGTTCATCAAAAGCATCATCATCGATGGCGTAGACGGCGACATCGAGATGGTCCATGTCGACGAGACGCCAAGCGGCCGAGGCGCGGGCGTGCTGGTCATGGAACTGACCGAATCGAAACGCCGCGATCAAACGACACGGCGCGCCAACCGCACGATCTGCATGATGGAAGCCAAACAGAGCGACGAGGAGCAGTTCGCTGCCGCGATTGAAGTGACCAAGGCCATCTGCGGCGTCAGCCGCGGCAAGGTCAACGCCACGAACAGCATGATCCACGAGGTCTGGCGCGAGATGCAACGCGTCGCGGGCTGCTGAACGACCACCGCCAAACGAAACGGAGACGCCATGAGCAATACACGCGACAACGCCTTGAACACGATCGCCCGCGAGGCCCTCGGCCTTGAGACGCTCGAAACCCGCAGCAGCGACAGCCTCGACTTCCACGACACCGCGGTGTGGTGCATCAAGGAAGCCTTGGAGCGGGCGTACGAAGCCGGTCGCCAGTCGGCGCGGCCGACCAAGGCCGTGTGTCCGGCCTGCGGCCGCAAGATCGAGATCACGCCGGTGCCGAGGACGAACTGACCAATCACGCCCGGCGGTGACGTTCATCGCCCCGCGATTACCAACCGCTGCATCAACGAAAGGAGCAGCACCATGAAGAAGAACGACATCAAGATCGGGAGCACGTACACCGCCAAGGTGAGCGGCAACATCGCCAAGGTGCGCATCGATGCCGAGAACAAGAACGGCGGCTGGGACGCCACCAACCTCGCCACCAAGAAGAAGGTGAGGATCAAGTCCGCCCAACGGCTTCGAGCCGAAGCCGGGCCGCCGCCGAAGGCGACCGACAACAAGGATGCCAAGCAGGCCTCCGGCGTGAAACCCGGGGGCCGCGTTGTTGATGGGAAGATCGCCGAGCGCGACGCCAAGGCGGCGGCCAAGGGCCTGGTCATGAAGACGGAGATCGTGAACGGCAAGGAACGAGCGAGGTGGGTGAAGAAGGCCGAGGAGGCGGCGGCCCAGCAGGGCACGATGCCAGCGACGCCAAAACGCAAGGGCCGACGGACGCCGCCGCGCATCGCCTTGGTCAACAAGGACGACTTCGCAGTGATCGCCAAGCAGGTGCAGGACCTGCCCACCAGCAAGAATCACGTCTGCTGGAAGAAGAACGGGAAACTCTACGAGTTGTACTTCCGCGTCGATGGCCGCACACCGCTGCTCTACCGCGTGCCCGCGACCTCGCCCATCGACGAGAAGACCGGCTGTCGCGAGAAGGACGCCGTCGGCACCGTCACCGGCGTGTTCCACATCAAGCAGAGCATCAAGCAATTGACCGGCAAGACGCCGGCGCAACTCGGCATCACCATGCCACCGGATCGCGGCGCATCCAAAGCACGCACGACTAGCGCGAAGACGACCGACGGCAAGGCCGACGCCAAGCCGCGAAAGAAGCGCGAGGGGCTCAGCGGGCTCGATGCCGCCGCGCAGGTTCTGGGCCGAGCCAAGGAGCCGCTCGACGCCAAGACCATCGCCGAGCGCGCCATCGCGGCGGGCTGGAAAACGAACGGTGCCACGCCGCACGCGACGCTCTACGCCGCGATGATCCGCGAGATCAAAGCCAAGGGCAAGGAAGCACGTTTCGCCAAGGTTGACAAGGGCCGCTTCACCGCGGCCGGAAAGGTCGGGTGAACCATGGACCGCGAAGTCCAACGACTGCTCGCCCATGCCGATCAGGCTCGCGCCACGATGCGCGACACACTCGCCGCCATGCCCGCAAGCGACAAGGCGGCGTTGATCCGCACCTGCGCTGCGGGCGATCTCGCCGGCCTCGACGAACGCACCGCGCTGCTCGTCGGCCTGCTCGCGGTGGTCGCCATCTTCGACCTGAGCGAATCGCGCGGGGAGGTGAGCCCATGATCGCCAACGCCAATGACGAACGTGTCGAACCGGGCTTCGCCTGCCCGCATTGCGGCGAGCGCCGCATGGACATGCTGGTCTGGGTCGAGGACGACCGCGTCGAATGCCAGACGTGCGGCCGCCACTATGACCCCGCCGCGGAAGGAGGTGAAGCCCATGCCAAGGCAACTTGATGAATCGTTCATCGTCGACGCCGCCAGCGGCGCGATGCTGCGCCGCGTCGTACCGCAGCGCGGCAAGCCCTACGAGCACATGTGTACGAAGCAGACCTACGACGATGTGGCGTACGCGATTGAGCAGATGGGCAACGCCGCGTTCACCATGGAAGACGTTCGCGCTAAGGCGGGCGGTGGCGATGAATCGAAGATGCCACCATGGTCGCAGGTGGCCGTTGCCATCGCCTTCCTGAAAGAACGATCGTGCATCGTGCCCGCTCGCGAACGCAAGCATGTCGCGGCGAGCGACTTCGTCTACGAAGATGCGCTGATCGAGTACCACGCGCTTCGCGAGAAGGGGCCGGAGCCGACCGCAACCGAGTAGCCGGCTCCATCTCGGTGAGCATCCACAGCCGTGGCCCAGGTCGCGGCTGTGTCTGCGGGGATGAATCATCACCTGCCATCCGATACAATTCGTTGCATGGAAAGGCGAGTGCGTTGGATTGTCGGCCTGATGGCGCTCGGGATGATTGTCAATATTGCCGTTGCATGGGCGATCGTCCTTGTACACGGAGATGCCGAGACCACCTCCACGCAGTATGCACTGCCGATCGACCGCTACTCCAGCCTTTTCGCCCGTTCGCAGTTTGGATACCAGAACGTCACCATTGCCCGGGCAGCTGGTTCGCCAATGAGTGACGACGCGTATGCCGTCCGTGTTCGTCATTTGTATGACTATGCCGTGTGGTGGCCCCAGACGCCAGTTCCGCAACCTAGCTATGTCACACACATGGCTCGAGGGTGGCCGGCACGAGCCCTTTACGCGCGCCTCACAACCCTCGACGTCCACAATCCAACGCTGCCGCTCAAGCGCGAGGTGGCAACAGGATTTCCCCGAAGTGGATCGACTCCCTCGTGGAACGAATCGCAAGTGATCCCGCAGATCTTCCCTTACCGACCGATGTGGCCTGGCTTCGCCATCAACACGCTCTTCTATGCGTTGATCATCGGCTTGCTTCAAAGAGGGACGATCGCTTTCAGGCGGTCCAGTCGCCGCGCGCGAAATCAGTGTCCCGCATGCGGTTACCCGCGCGGCACCTCGCCCGTCTGCACCGAGTGCGGCGAGGTGCTGGCATAGTCGATCCGAGATGGCGCGGTGCGTTTCCATGCGCTACCAAATCCGGAATGAACCCTCACGGCAGAGGGCAACGAGTGATTTCAAGTCGTGACACCAGGTGGCCAGCATCTCGCGCGAGCACAGCACGGGTTCATCCTGCGGTGCGGGATATGCGAAGATGCACTTCACGCCGAACGTGTGCGGCACCCTCACCAGATCGCCCGGGCAGACCGCATCGGCATCGACGGCGCTCCACCCCCGATCCACCAGTTCAGCCACGGCCTGTTCCAGCGCGTTGGCGAGATGGTGCGCATCGCCGCCTGACACCTCCTGGTAGGCGCTGAACACATAGCCTTCATCCGTGTGGCCCATCTCGCGGTTGGGGCTGGTGCCGCGGGGCGTCCATCCAAAGCATTTCGCCAGCGAGAGCGTGTTCAGCCACTCCCATTGCGGCATGTAGACGGTTCGGGAGTCCCCGGTGAGTTGTACTGCCATATCACTTTCCTTACTGCACTGCAAACGACAGGAACACCCGCCGCTCGCACCCGTGAGTTACGAGATCACAAAGCCACCGTCACGGCAGAGCGAGACAAGCCTCTTTAGAGCCTCGCACCATTCAGCGAGCATCTGCCTTGAGCACATCGCGAAGTCGCCCTGTGGAGCGGGCCACGTGTGGACGCACTTGAGGCCGAACGTCGCTGGGACCGCCACGTCGCACGTTTGAACTGTTTCCGCCTCCGCTGTGTCCCAGCCCCGATTGGCGAACTCGACCGTGGCACGCTCGATCGCGTCTGCGAAGTCCGCGGCGTCATCCTCAGCGACCTGCTGGTAGGCACTGAATTCGTAATCATCGTCGGCGAAGCCCAGGTTTCGGCGCGGTGTGGCGCCTCGCGGCTCCCAGCCAAAGTGTCTGGCCAGCGAAAGCGTGTTCACCCATTTCCACTGGGACATGTAGATGTCCTGTCGCGTTCCGAGCAGTATGACCGCCATCTGAGACTCCTTGATTCGATGTGTGGCGTACCGCACGCCACTGCTCTGGACGCGGCCTCACGGCCGCGCGAATCCGCTGAACGGTGCTCCAGTGCCTAGTGGATCGTGAAGGCACCATCGCGGCAAAAAGTGATGAACTCCTGCAGGCACGCGCGCCAACCCACTAACTCCTTGCATGGCGACGACCGATCGAGCCAGCGAAAGTCGATCTGTTTCGACTCCGAAAGCCCTTCGAGATCAGGCTGGTAGGAAGCCATTCCCCAATTGGTGGACTCGGGGCACTCAATGGCGAGTAACTCCTCGTCCGACAACTGAGACAGTGCGGTTTGAAGCGCCACTGCGAGGTTGGACGCATCGTCGTCGCTGACGCGTTGACCCAAGCGGACGTCGTATCCGACTCCCCCTCGCATCTGGTTGGCCCTGGCTCTGGGTGGTGGAATTGTGCCCGCTGGAATCCATCCGAATCGTGTGGCGATGCGGAGCAGATTTGGCCACTGCCAGTCCTCGAAACGGAATTCCCTTTGAGTCCCGCGAAGTCTGAAACGCATAGTTGATCTCCTGCTGTAATGGGGTTAGGTGCAGTTGCATGGCGTGATCATGCGGTGGATCACCGTTTGATGTCCTCGGACATTCTGATCGGAATTGGCGACTCGCCGGTGAGATCGAGAACGCCGGGTTTGCCGGTGAATCGCTGATATCGATCGACGATCACATCGCAATACGCTGGGTCCAGTTCCATCAGGAACGCGCGGCGCTGCGTCTGCTCGGCGGCGATCAGAGTCGAACCTGATCCGCCGAATAAGTCGATGACGTTCTCGCCGGCGCGTGATGAGTACTGCAGAGCGCGCACCGCCAACTCGACAGGTTTTTCCGTCAAGTGGATCATCGACGCGGGATTGACCTTCTTGACCGACCACACATCGGGTACGTTGTTGGGGCCGTAGAACTGGTGCGCAGCGCCTTCTCGCCATCCATAGAAGCAGTTGTGCGTAACGATTCCGTCGGCGACGTAGTGGCCCGACGGCTCGACCTCGAGCGAGTGAACGGTCCCTCGATACGCTGTCCGCTCGATGGCTTCGATTCGGCTCCACTCGGCTGCGCCTGAACACCCGGGCACGGGAACGACCATCACGTCGGGAATGAGGTTGCACGACCTCACGCGGAATGGAACGCGACGGCTAATCTTCTCGTGCAGCCGCTCCGATGTGACGCACGGATGTTCGATGGACCGCCCGTGGTCCGCGAGCGCCCGCATGGCGCACACCTGCATTCCTTCCAGGTCCAGACGGTCATAGAGCGCATGCACGTCTCCCATGGTCTCTTTGAGGCCGGAGTTGCGCCACCACACGGTTTGAGGAATTCCGTAATTCGCGGCAACCGACTGTTCGGCGACGAGCGCCTCGGCATTCGTGCGGTGCACACACAGAATCCATGCGCTGTCTGCGCCCTCTGAATACACGCGGTGCTTGAGGCCAAAGCCCCACGAGTTGATCAAGCGAGACTTTCCAATGCGCCACCACTTCCCGCGGCGCATCAGGTAAACGCACCACCACCGGTCCGCATCGCCCACGAGTTTTGCCGTCCACAGGTGCTCCGGCGTGACCCATGTCTGGTGCCGGCCGACTCGCACTCCGAGCATCTCGCCCATATATGGCCGGACCGCGCGGCGCACGGACTGACCCTCTCGCTTGCCCGCGAGGCGGTGCTGGCGGGTTGCGTAGCCCACGACCCGGTCGCCATCGCGCAGAGTTGAAATCGGAACCTCGCCGTCAGGCGTTAGCACAGCCGTATCAGCGGGCTGGCACCACTCGTGATCGCCCATGAAGTCTTTCCTCGTCAGGACCGGGTGTTGCTTGTGCCAGATGATCGACTGCGAGAAGTACAAACCGCTGGCCTTGAGCGCGGGCGGATAGTTCGCGACGTTCGCGTAACCGCCCCAAACGAAAAACGCTCTGCCGGGCAGCAGCACGCGCGCGAGGTTTCCAAACCACGCAAGCAGCATCGCGTCGAACGCTTCGTCGCTTACAAAGTCGTTCTCGAGCGGCCGGTCTTTCGCGCGCATCTTCGTCGTGGTTCTGCGCTTCTCGCCCTGACGGGCTACGTCGAACGACTGGTGGTGCGTGCGTTTCTTCTTCGATGCCGAGAAGGAACTGTTGCCCGCCGCAATCGCGTTGTTCGACCTCGGTTCAACTTTGACGTTATAAGGGGGGTCGCTGTTCACGAGATGGATCGGCTGACCATCGAGCAGTCGATCGACGTCCTCAGTCTTCGCGCTATCACCACAGAGCAGTCGGTGATCCCCCAAGACCCATAGATCGCCGGGCTGCGTGATCGGCGTGT
Organism: Planctomycetaceae bacterium; assembly: GCA_040255465.1. Lineage (GTDB taxonomy): Bacteria > Planctomycetota > Phycisphaerae > Phycisphaerales > UBA5793 > UBA5793. The sequence continues at coordinate 900,391 of JBDZVA010000001.1, read as the reverse complement.
CCGGCGGCTCGGGAATGTCGTCCGGATCGCACTCGCCTGCCCTCCCGTCCGGGTCGAGCAGTCCCGCCAAGTCATCGAGCGTGAAGCCGAGCATCGACAGGTCGACGCCCATCGATTGCAGGTCGCGCAGTTCCAGGGGCAGCAGCGCGGGGTCCCACGTCGACAGGTTGCTCGTCTGGTTGTCGGCGATGCGGTACGCCCTGGCCTGCTCTGGCGTGAGGTCGGTGGCCACGTGTACGGGCACCTGCGAGATGCCGAGTTTCTGGGCCGCGAGCAATCGCGTATGGCCGACCACCACGACCCCATCGCCATCGACGACCAGAGGCTGTCGCCAGCCGAACTGCTCGATGGAGGTCGCGACGGCATCAACCGCAGCGGCATTGAGCCTCGGGTTCTTCTCATACGGATGAATCGAGTCGATGGGCCGCAGTTCGACATGGAGGTCATTCATGATCACGAGGCACTTCCTATTCTGCCGATCACCGGCGCATCGCGACGCATCTGCTGGAACGCATCGGGTTCACCGTTGCCTGAGCCCGCGAGGTGGATACTCGAACGCGACGACGGCGTCATGCCCAGTTCAGCAGCGAGCCGCCCGAGTTGGCTCGCCAACTTGTGGGCGATGGCGACCTGCGGCAGTTGCTGTATGTATTTGACCTTGCCCTCGTCGTCCTTGATCACAAAGGTGTCCTGGCTCTGCGCGAGGAACTCACGCGTGCGCCTCCACCACGACCATGTGTCGCAGTAGCGAGCGAGCGCGTCGCCATCGATCCGGGCGAGGATGCCCATGCGATCGAGCAGCGGCAGCAACTCCTCCCACTTCTCGCGCGCGGCCTCGTCGAGCCACTCGGGCGGCTCGGGAACGTCGCCAGTCGCCTCGGGCTGTGGGCAGTCGCTGATGCGGCGTTTGCCGGGGTTGCCTCTGAGCCGCTTCAGGGCGACTGGGTCGGGTCTCGGTCCGTAGTTTCCCATCATCGAATCTCCTAATTCAAATCTCCATCAACGTGCACGAGGTCGCTACCCCCCCCATAGCGCGACCTGCGGAAAAAAGCGCATACGCCACGCGTTGGTAAACGGCTCGCAGACCCCGTAGGAAACTGACCGGCCACCGGTCCCTCCTGCCGCCTGCTGGCCCTGTGGGCCACGACGTTGGCCCCTGTGGCGTCCTGTTGGTCAGCGGCGAAGCGTTGGGCCACCAATCGGGGCGGTACGACACAGGCCAACTGCGCCGACGCGCCCACGCACTCGTCGGTGACGAAAGGGGAGGGCGCATCAACCGCGCCGCGCTGATTCACATGGTTGTCCTGATTGTGATCCCAGCGCCCACTATTTATTTTCACTCTTCACCTCTACTTTTTCGCGCGAAGGTATAGAAACAGAATCAGGAGAGTCATGACAATCAGTTTCGCTGCCGCACTCAACGACCTTCCATCGCTTCGCTGAGCCCTTTGGGGTATTCGCAACCATGTCGATGTAGCGACCATCAACGACACGACGGCGGGCAACAGTGAGGTGGCGACCAAGCAGACGCGCTGTGGGCTGCTTGCCGGGATGGCACGCCACAAACGACTCCAGCGCGGCTCGCATCTCAACACTCGCATCATCCATCTGCACCTGCTCGCGTTGCGGCGGGTACAGGCGACCGAGCAACTCTGCAGCAGTGGTGCCGGGCTGGTGCGGGTCGTAGGTGGTCCACGCAGCAATGAAGTCGCGCAGATTCCCGACGACTGAGTCCGAAGTCTGAGCCAGCGCGGTACGGGTCGTGCATGGGTCGGGCAAACCCACCCAGATCACCGCCTGCCGCACCAATCCGGACCAGCCCTCGAACGATCCGAAGGCTGGCACATCCCGCCGGGGACATCCCGCGTTGAAGTACGCCCTGAGAATGGTGAGCGCCCCGGCGACGAGACGCGGGCGGTTTTCACCAACCCACTGCAGCAGATCAGGATGCCGGAAGCCGGATCGCTCCTCGGGTGACTCGGAGAGACAGTCCAGGCGGATGTGGACGAGACGCCGGGACGTGTCGGCGGCGACTTCGACGTTGTTGCCCGTCGCGAACCACACCGTGTGGAGCGGGAGATCGACGTTTTCATTACGCCCAAGAATCCGATCCTGCCAGCGCAGAGAAGTCAGCGCACGATCCAACGTGCCGTTGCCGAAGGTCCCGCTGAGGTTGTCGAGCAGCACGACGGGCTCACCGGCGATGGCAATGGCGGTGATGCGCTTCTGCAGTTCAACCTGGTCATGGGCGTAGGCGCTCACCGAGACCGGTCGCCCCAGCGCGATGAGGCTGGCTGCCTGGACGAGCAGCGTCTTGCCTGAGCCGCGAATGTTGGAGTCGACGAGTGTCAGCGGAGCACAACCCTCAAACGCATGGCGAGCCAGCGGCGTGAGCACTGATGCGAGCCAGACCGACTTGTGAGCGTTAGACGCGATGGGGAAGTCACAGACGACTTCGAGCAGTTCGTCTCGGGCAATCTCGGCATCCTCGATGCAGACCTCCGGGTGGATGTTGGGGAATTCGATTCCCGGCTCCGGCAGGAAGAGCACACCCGTCTCCGGGTCGTATCCCGGTTCCTGGTGGATGGTGCCGTCAGGCCGCAAGACTGGTGCGTGCGAAATGCCGCTCAGCGATCGCAGGCCGGGCCACACGGCGCGGGCGAGGATTCCGTTGACGAGCCACGAGGTGGGATGCGCGGGCACCATCTCGCCTTTCGCATTGGTCTTTGAGAGCAGCGAATGGCGTGTGAGCAGTTCTCGGAGGCTCTCGGCCGGGAGCAGCTGAATGAACGCGCTTCCCTCTGGCCGGTGCAGGTCCTTCTTTTCGCGGGATCGCCGCTGTCGATGGCCGGCCTCACGGACGACGCGGACGAGCTTGCAGCCGCGGTGATAGAGATTCTCTGCCGAACGCAGAGCCTCGATCGCTTCGTCGATAACGAGGTGTTCGTCGCTGCACAGCAGGACCATGGGTCGCTCCGACTCCTCAGGGCAGTCTGGATTGCCGGGAGGGGAGACGTTGGATGAAGGGGACGTGCCATTGCGATGAAGGACGCGAGAGGCGTTCCTGGTGCCAAACCCGAGCGAGTGCAACGCCGACGCAGCGGCGCTGTAGTTCCCCCCACGCTCCAGCAACGTGTACACGGCGAACCGCGAATATGCCTTGTTCGGCTCGAACGGCGCGGCGTTGCTGCTGAAGACATAGAACACCCCGTCCTTGAGCGTCGCGCTGACGCCGCCGGTCTTGCCGGGTCGGCACCAGTGCTGATTCTCACCATGGCGAACGAGCGTCCAGCCGTGCCTGATCAGGTGGTCGTGGATATCGCCACGTGCGTTGAAGTCGTCGCCGGGTCGAAGGTCACCTGGGCGCGGGGATGTTGCTGGTCGGGGACCGTCGACGATCTGCGGCGGCGCCTCGTTGAGTTCACGAGCACAAACAAGCAGGATGTCGCGCTCGTCCTCAGTGATCGTGGGCAGGGCCGTGAACTCACCGTGCAGCAGTTGATAGCCGGGTGATGGCGCGCACAGGCACAGGCCGCCTTCACCGCGCGTCTCGATGAGGATGACTTCGTAGTACCACTGGCCGGAGGAGTCTTGCCTTGCGGTGTACCGTTTCCCTTTGTACTCATACTCGCCGGGCCCATCGACATCGATGCGCCGCTTGGCAAGCACCGTGTTGCCTGAGACAGCCGTCTCGCACCGATACCAGACGTGGTAACCGCCCGAGGGCGTGCGCTCGATGACGAGGCGATCAAGCAGCCCGGGTGCGTGCTCTTCGACGAGTTTCCGCCAGGCCTCGTACGCCTCGCCGCCGGCATCGAAGTCGATCACTTCCAGATTCCCCGAGACTGCACCGCAGACGAGGCACATCGCCTCGATCTGGGCCGTGAACCATCTGTCGACTTCCTCTTTGGTGGGGCAGCGGGTTTGGAATCCCTTCCACGTCGGAAGCGTGGTGTACTTTCGCAGCCGATCGGCGGGCAGCACGCAAAGTCCTACTTCGAGGAGACCTCGGGCGCCAAGCGTGAGTCGGCACGGAGGCACTTTGCGCACACCATCAATGATCCGAATTGTCGAGTCGGTATCGGGGCGCATGCGATCTCAAATCACGCCCCGCTCTTCCAGTTCCGTCATCGCCTTGCGGTGCTCAGGCGACTCCGATCGCGGCTCATCGTTCCATCTCTCCGCATCCAATTCGGCGCACTGACGCGCGAACTCTTCAAGCCATTCGATCTTCGTGAAGAGGCGACGACCAAGCCTCCCCACACGCAGTCGAACACGTTGCCCCGAGTGGGTGGTCACGCCAAGCCTCGACCAGCGCCAGAGCGACGCGGCATGCGGCCGGCCCGGGAGCAGTTTGGCGGCCTGGGAGAGCGACAACATTTCTTCGTTGGAAACAACAGATCTCATGCGAACCTCCGTTCGTTCGCACGAGATTACATTGCGCTGTGGTCGTGTCCACAGGTCTGCGATCACCTGCTGTGACATCGCTTAAGGAATGTCACAGCCGGAAGACTCTTTTTTTTGATTTCCGGCCAGCCGAAATGATCCGAGAGATCGTTTCACGGCACAATTCCGAGACTTCCGGATAGGCCTCGAACAGGGATCGATCCGCTTTGAAGCGCCGACGCGTCTGCTCCGCACTCAAATCGAGTGTTCGGCTCACCTCCGTGATCTTCTCATTTCGTTCCTGAAGGTATCTTGCTTTTTTCAACGCCTTCATCTGTCCCATTTCGCGCCGATGACGAGTAATCATCGCATCACCCTCGTCGAGCATCATGCGACATCGCCAGACCTCTGCCGCCGCACAGTAAGCCTGAATCGCTGCCGCATCCGCATCACCTGCGTCGATGAAGCGCGCAGCGGCGGTGAACTTTTCCAGTGCCTTCCGAGCGGACCGAACCCGAGCATCATTGGCCCACTTGGAATCGGGAATCGCATTCTCACCGGCCACGATTGCTTGCGCTTCCTTCAGATCTCGCTCGACGTGCCATTTCCAGTCGGTTAGATGCCACTTCCCTCCAGCATACATGTGTGGACGCGGATTCAAGTCCTTCCCATCGAAATAGAGAATCCGCGGTGTACCGGCCCCTTGGGCCTCGCCGGGCATGGCGGATTCGTTGAGCATCCCCTGCTCAGCCTCTGACGCCGCGAGCTTGCGCGCCCGTGGCCTGGACTGTGCTCTCGCTTTGGTCTTCTTCTTTCGCTTGGCCAATGGTGGATTTCTCCTGTGTCGGACTTCGCGAGCCGTCAGCTTCGCCTCGCCATTCGCTGTCTAGTGACCGAGGCATGACGTGCTCAATTACCCTACCCCGCCTGACGCGCCAGCGCCAGCGCGAGGCGCTCATCCGCTTGCGCGTAATGCTGGCTCACGGCAATGCTCTTATGGCCAAGGAGCGCACGAGCAGCTTCAAGGCCGTGCCGCCTCCTCAGTTCCGTCGCGACGGTGTGCCGAATCCGATGCGGGTGCCAATGCTCGATGCGAGCGATCTTCTTGGTCTTGCGTTTCTCTGCTTCCGCCTCTCGGTGCCTATTCGCTCTTTCAATTGCTCTGGTGATCGCACGCGCATAGGAGGTCACCGTGTACTTCTCACCTGCAGTCCGCTTTGGCTCGGCAACACGATTCGAGCCTGGCCTGTTTCCGCAGGAGAGTGGCGTTTTCCGCGCGGCGCGACGCCTTTCGAGACGCTCACGCTCTGCATCGCGAGGGCTGAACAGCGGTTGATGCGGTGCACGATCGCCCATCAGCGGCTTGAGCAGCGCCTGGGCTCGCCGGCCAAAGTAGAGCACGCGATCATGGCCATGATGCCTCGTTTTGTGTCGATCGAGCGTCACCGTCCAGACCTTTCCTGACGTATCGAGGTCGCATGGTCGAAGGTCGAGCAGCTCACCCGGCCTGCAGCCCGTCAGCCGTTGAAGTCTAACCATCACCGCGACAGGTCCTGGCAAAAACGGAATGGTCGCTTCGATTGTCTCGTCGGAGACGGGACGGACCGGCTCTCCCTCTCGCGCCGCCGAACGCCCGTACGCCAGACCGCGGACCGCGGCCAGCCCGGCGTGGACCGACGGTGGAATGACCTGCTCCGACGCACCCCACCGGAACATGCGCTTGATGCGTCCGACGCTTTGATTGATGCCCGTTCGTACGCGATCGGCCTTGATCATCTCGCCGATGACCGCCTTGAGCGCACGAGGCCCGAACTCGCCTGCCGGCTGGGAGGCGTAGAGATCGAGCAGGGGTTTGAGCGCCCGTTCAATCTGGCTCGCTTCGCCGGTGGGTTGGCCGTCAGGCGTGCGGTAGTACGAATCGCACCAGCGCAGGTAGGCGGCAGCGAGTTCTGCAACCGTTGGCTTATGGGAGGAGGCTGCTCGCACGGGCGCCGAGCGGCCCTCCATGGTTCGCACCAATGGATCGGACGTGAGCCACTCGGCGATGAGGCGACGGTACGCCTCCTTCGACTCGGGTGTGTTCCATTCGCCGAGGTAGTGACGCTTGCCGTCGAGCACGACGAACCCGAGGGACTTTCCGCTCGGCTTCTTCTGACGGCGATAGGCTGGGATCTTCGTTGTCGACTCGGAACGCATGGCGTGGCCTCCAGTTCTGGCGTCCGGGTATACCGGTATACGCCTCAGGACTCTGGAAACGCCGCGCCGTCGCGATGACAGGTATCCGCAAGTTGCGGATTCGGCTAGGTTTACGAATATGGCGGCACGTGGACTCGAACCACGGACCTAGGGCTTATGAATCCCTCGCTCTAACCAACTGAGCTATGCCGCCGAGGCGTGTGCCGGGAGGGGCTTTGGGGCCGGTTTCCGGGCAGTTGCGATGGTAGTCGCGATCGGGCGACGGTCAACGGTTTTGAATTGCATGTGGGTGGCTGGGGGCCGTCGAGTTCGCCCCACAATCGCGGGGGCTCAACGTGGGCGTGCGCCGGGTCAGCGAGCCGAGACGGGTCGCGCGGCATTCACGACGACAGTCGGCGGATCCGGCTTATCACCGGGCACTGAGGTGCTCGGGGCGAAAGGGCGGAGCCAGCGGGCTGACACCTCCTCGGCCTTGAGGCTCGGCTTGGCGTGCTGGGCGGCGGCGGCGATGAGGCCGGCAAAGAGCGGGTTGGGACGCAGCGGGCGGCTGGTGAGTTCGGGGTGGAACTGGCCGCCGATGAAATAGGGATGATCCTCGTGGCGCAGTTCGAGCACCTGCATGATGGGGTGCCTTGGATGGCGACCTGAGAAGATCATGCCGGCGGCTTCGAGTTGATCGATGTATTTGGGCTCGACTTCGTAGCGGTGGCGGAAGCGCTCGTGGATGGTCGTCGACTGATAGAGGAAGTTGGCGAGCGTGTCGGGCTTGATGTCGATGTCCTGGGCGCCGAGGCGCATCGTGCCGCCCAGCGCTTCGATTTTCTTCTGCTCGGGCAGTTCGCTGATGACGGCGTCCTTGCTGTCGGCTTCGAACTCGGTCGAGTTGGCGGTCTTCAGGCCGAGCACGTTGCGGGCGAACTCGATGACGGCGACCTGGAAGCCGAGGCAGATGCCCATGAAGGGGACTTTGTTCTCGCGGCAGTAGCGGACGCAGGCGATCTTGCCCTCGACGCCGCGCGCGCCGAAGCCGCCGGGCACGATGACGCCGTTGAGGCCTTTCATCGCGGCGGCGACGTTTTTGTCGTTGAGGTCGGTCGTCTCGATCCACTTGACGTCGATGTCAGCGCAGATCTCGGCGCTGCAGTGCTCGAGGGCCTTGTCGATCGACGCGTAGGCGTCGCGCAGCGCGGCGTACTTGCCGGTGATGCCGATGGTGACCTTGTGCTTCTTGGGGCGCGTCAGCGCGTGGACGAAGGCCCCCCACTTCTCGCGGGCGGCGTCTTCGCTCACCTGGTTCACGCGATCGTGCTGGCCGAGGATGGAAAGCACCTGGCGGTCGAGCCCCTGGGCGCGGAGCGCATCGGGGATGACGTAGATCGACTCGCGATCGTGCATGGAGAAGGTGCGATTGAGCGGCACGTTGCTGAACATCGCGATCTTCTGGCGCACGGTGTTGGTGACGGGGTTCTTGGCGCGGCAGGCGACGATGTGGGGCTGGATGCCGACTTCGAGGAGGCGCTTGATGCCGAGCTGGGCGGCCTTGGATTTCTGCTCGCCGAGGATCTCGGGCTCGATGACGTAGGTGAGGGCGACGAAGCAGACGCTGCCGGGCCCTTCTTCGAAGGCGAGTTCGCGGAGGGCTTCGATGTAGAAGCCGTTCTCGAAGTCGCCCGCGGTGCCGCCCACTTCGACGAAGACGACGTCGGCGGGCCCGCCGTCGCAGCCGGTCATGGCGAGCTGGCGGAGCATGCGTTTCACCTCGCCGGTGACGTGGGGGATCATCTGCACGTCGCGGCCGAGGTAGCCGCCACGGCGCTCGCGTTCGAGGATGGTCGAGTAGATGCGGCCGGCGGTGGTGAAGTTGTCGAAGGAGAGGTTTTGATCGAGGATGCGTTCGTAGGTGCCCAGGTCCATGTCCGTCTCGGTGCCGTCGTCGAGGACGAAGACTTCGCCGTGGCGGTATGGGTTGAGGGTGCCGGCGTCGATGTTGAGGTAGCCCTCGAGTTTGATGGGGGCGACTGACAGGCCCTTGTCTTTAAGAAGTTTGGCGATGGATGAGGAGAAGATGCCCTTGCCCAGGCCGGACATGACGGTGCCGAAGACGGCGACGTAGCGGTGCCGGCCCGGCTGATAGCCCTTGGGGACGGGCGAGTAGTACTCGGTGGTCTCCTCGGGAGCACCAAACTGGGCGAGCAATGAGGGGTTCGAATGTGGGCTTTGCGGGGCGGAGCGGTCGGGCATGGGTGAGTGTAACCGGGTTTTGGGCGCGGGCGAGTGGCGTTCGACGCGCGGCCGGAGAACAGGTAGGAATCGAAACCAGATCGGCGCGCAAGCGAGGAATATTTCGTGGCAGCAGGTCGGGTAGGTCGGGACAAGGCTCGGCGCAGGCCCGGCGGATGCGAGGCGAAGTTTCAAATCGATTGCCCCGTGCGGGCGGTGCTCAGGGCAGCGCGACCGGCCTAGTTTTCAGGAATCTGGACGACGTTGCTCGTTTCGCAGCCACCGCTGGGGTAGCTCAGAGTCTGCAGATATCCGCCACATGCTCCCACTGAGACCTGACCTTCGAACACCGCAAAGCCGTTCTCATCGGTAGCGACACTCTCCGCCACTCGAATCCCCCTTGGATTGAGTCTGAGCACAGCGCCTTCGCACCAGTAGTACCAGGGAATCCTGAACCAGCCCCGCCGCGGGGAGTAGACCAATGCGATGCCCGAATTTGGCCGAGCACCGCGAATCTCTGCCCGCATCACGCCGGGACAACCGCCTTGCAGTGTCAGTACCGGATCCTGCGCCTGAACGGGTGAGGTGGCGAGGAATATCGCAGCACAGAAGAGGGCAACGGTTGCATTCATCCGATTCATCGTTCGATCCTCCGCTCAATCACGGAATCTGCGCGACGTTGGTGATTGAGCAATGGTTGTCGAGGACCTGGAGGAACCCGCCGCACGCGCCGGGGCCCGCTTCGCCGCGCCACACGGCTGTTCCGGCTTCATTCGCCCGAGTGCTGCCGACGAAACAGGGCCGGTGCACATCGAGACCAACCTGCACACCTTCGCACATGTGAAGAGGCGAGAACGTGTACGAGCCCTCGCGCGGCGAGAAGTAGAGGTAGGCGACGGATCCGGGGAACATGCCATCGGCTTGCGCCAGCAGGGTTCGCGCCGGGCAACCTCCCTGCAGGGTCAGACCCGGATCGGTGCACGCCGCGGCGCTGCCGGCCACGAACATCGGAACCGCCAGCGACAACAGAGCGAGTGCGAATCGGTTCATGGTGCGGGGCTCCTATGGAACGCGGGCGACGTTGGTGATTCTGCACAGGCGACTCATCGCCTGAAGGAACCCGCCACAGGCTGATGGGCCCGCAGCACCGTCCCATGTTGCAGTCCCCGAGTCATCCGCCCGAGTCGCTCCGAGATACCAGAGGTGACGCACATCGAGCCCGATCTCCACGCCATAACACGGGGTGAAGGGCGGGAAGGTGTATGAGCCGCGCCGAGGCGAATAGTACAGATGCACCGTAATGCCAGGAGTGGGTATGCCGTCGGCCTGGACGTGTAAGTTGCCGGGACACGCGCCTTCGATGGTGAGAACAGGATTCTGGGCTTGAGCGCTGGTGATGGCGGCGAGCAGTACAACGATCGTCGAGATGGCACGCTGCAATCGGGTCATGGGTGATACTCCCGGGCGCTCACGGAATCTGGACGACGTTACTTATCTCGCAGCCGCCGTCGGGCCAGTTCAGGGTTTGCAGGTATCCGCCGCACGCTCGCGCGCCGACCTCCCCCTCAATGACGCCGTGCCCATTCTCATCAACGATCACTCCGGAGACGATCCGCAGACCGTGCCAGTCGAGCCCGAGGGTGACGCCGCCGCACCAGTGAAAGAGCGGCAGCCTTGTTGATCCTGCTTCGGGAGCGAAGAGCAGGCTAAGCGATCGACCCGGACGCGCGTCGGTGACCTCGGCGCGGAGAAACCCCGGACACGATCCTTCAATGGTGAGGACAGGTTGCGCCGTTGCGGGCGCCACACAAGTTGAGATAGCAATGACGCCGAGAGCGTAGATACGGCTGTTGGGTGACATGGTCTTGGCCTCCCGCTGTATTGTACATGATCGTTGACGGGTCTGGGCTGCGGATATTGGGAAAGCGGCCTTGAAGTGCGCCATCGGCGTGCGCGACATTGATTCGGCGGTTTCTTGCGGATTCGCTTGGCCTGCGCTCCCAAAGCGTCGCTTAGACCACGGCACCCCGCATTCCCTAGACTCCCCGCGCGATGACGTTGCCGGATCGGGGGACATTTCGGGAGTTGGCCGGGCGGGGGAATCTGGTGCCGCTGGTGCGGCGGATTTTTTCTGATCAGCTCACGCCGGTGCTGGGGTATCGGCGGCTGGTGGCGGCCGACGAGCGGACGGCGCCGAGCTTCCTGCTCGAATCGGTCGAGAACGGCGACAAGCAGGGGCGGTACTCGTTCATCGGAGCCCAGCCGAGCGTGGAGGTCATCGCGCGGCAGCACGCCGTGACGATTGAGGATCATCTGACGGGGGCGGTGCGCAGCGAGCGGCATGACGATCCGCTGGATGTGCCGCGTGCGATCAGTGCGGGGCTGCGGCCGGTGATGCACGGCGAGCTGCCGGGCGCGTTCTGCGGCGGGTGGGTCGGCTACGCGGGCTACGACAGCGTGCGCTACGTCGAGGAAGGCAAGTTGCCTTTCGCGGGTGCGCCTGATGATGATCGCGGCCTGCCGGAGCTGCACCTCGGGCTGTATGAGACCGTGGCGGTGTTCGATCACGCGCGGAAGATGGTGTACGCAGTGCACTGGGTGCGGGTGGGGGAGCATGAAGGCAATGACCGCAGAGGCGCCGAGACGCAGAGAGAGGCAGGGGAATCTTTTTTCCACGAGGGCACGAAGGCGCAAAGGAAGGCAGGAAGAGAAGCAGAGAAGGGTCTTCATTCGGGTTCAGATCCTGGATCTTTCTCTGCGGCCTCTGCGAACTCTCCGGTGAATGTGGATCGGATTGATGCGGCGTATGACGCGGGGGTGGCGGCGCTGAATCGGTTTGTTGAGCGGTTGCAGACGCACAGTGTGCCGCTGCCGGCCGGGTCGATCGCGATGGATCTGGCGCAGCGCGGGGCGGCGGCGATCCAGTCGAACATGACGCAGGCGCAATTTGAGGCGGTGGTGGAGCGGGCCAGGGAGTACATCCTTGCAGGCGACATCTTCCAGGTGGTGCTGAGCCAGCGATTCGAGCGGGAGACGACGGCGGACCCGTTTGAAATCTACCGGGCGCTGCGGGTGGTGAACCCGAGCCCGTACATGATCTACCTGCAGGCGCGCGGGGCGATCCTGGTCGCGTCGAGTCCTGAGATACTCTGTCGCGTGCATGAACGGTGCGTGGTGAATCGGCCACTTGCGGGCACGCGCAAGCGCGGGGCCACGGAGGAGGAGGATCTGGCGCTGGAGCGCGAACTGCTTGCGGATGAGAAGGAACGCGCGGAGCACATCATGCTCGTCGATCTGGGGCGCAACGACGTGGGCCGGGTGGCGATCAAGGGCAGTGTGTCGATCGACCGGATGATGGAGATCGAGCGCTACAGCCACGTCATGCACATCTCTTCGACGGTGACGGGCACGCTGGCGGATGGGCTGGACTCATGGGCGGCGCTGCGGGCGGCTCTGCCGGTGGGGACGATCAGCGGGGCGCCGAAGGTTCGGGCGATGCAGATCATCGATGAACTCGAGCCGACGCGGCGCGGGCCGTATGGCGGCGGCATCGGCGTGGTGTCGTTCAACGATCAGATGGATATTGCACTGGCGCTGCGGACGATGGTCGTGCCGGTGCAATCGCATCACGGTGAAAAGTGGATGGTGCACCTGCAGGCCGGTGCGGGGATCGTGGCGGATTCGAAGCCAAGCGCCGAGTACGAAGAGACCGTCAACAAGGCGGCGGCGCTGGCGCGGGCGATCGATCTGGCCGAGCAGGCGTTTGACGGCAAGCAGCCTGAGGGCGATCGGGGTTGATGCATGAAGATCGCACTGCTGGGGCGACATTTTTCGGGGACCGTGGGGCGGGCGCACCGGGTCGATCTTGATCATCCATTCATGAGCGAGCGACTGGTCGCCGGCGCTGCGGTGCGGCTGTGGGTCGACGGCGCGGAAGTGAGCCGACCGACGGCGACGCTTGACGAAGTGGTGACGGATGGCGAGGGACGGTGTTTTGTCGAAGGGACCAAGCTGTGGATCTCGATTCCCGGCAATCGCCAGCCGCGCGAGGAAGCGATTGACCTGGTGGTCGACGTGCCGCTGCGCGACGACGCGGAGCGCGCGGCCCTTGCGGGCAAGGCAAGGCCTCTGCTCATTCTCGGACCGCAGCGTTGCGGGAGCACAGCGCTGCAGTGGGCGCTGGACAACTGCACGTCGTTCAAGGCCCCGCGCGACCTGCGCGGCTTTCTCGATAACACGCTTGAGGGTTTTTACCTCACGCAACTGCTCAAGTCGTTTCTGAATCACCCCCACTACTCGCCGTTCGGAAGCGACGCCGACAGCCACTTCTGGGGGACGGGGCTGCTGCAGGATTGCGGCCTGAGCGCGGAGATGCTGCAGCGTCTCGCAGCGCACATCGACTGGGCGTATTCGACGACGAGCGGGACGAAGGGGACGTGGACGGACAAGTGCCCGGGGTGGGACAGTGTGCCGATGGCGCCGCTGTTTCGATTGCTGTTTCCGCGCGGGCATGTGTTTTTCATCAGCCGCGAACCGGTGAGCAATGTGCTGTCGATCATGCGACTGCGCGGCGAGTTGCCGTATGACCTGCCCGAGGAACGGCGGATGGCGGCGGTGGCGCAGGCGGCGGCGGGCTGGACGATAGCGCACTACCTGTGGCGGCGCTATGTGCGGCCGATCATGCCGGCCGGTTCGGCGACGGAGATCGCCTTTGCGCGTTTTCGCAAGCGCGATGCGACAGTGCTGGCGGCGATTGGTGCAGCGGCTGAGTTGAGTGATGATGAGTTGCGGGCGGTATCGGAAGATCTCGGCGCTGCGCGCGTGCCGAGCCACTCGATCGAACGCGAGCGGCTGGACGCATGGGTGGTGCCGGCGATCTGGTATCTGTGCGGGCGCGAGGCTGAGGTGTGGGGTTACGAGGCGCCGAGTCTCGACGGGGTTGATCCGACAGCGCCGCCAGACTGGCGCACGCCGGCGCGGAATGCGTTTCTGACAACGATCTTCCACGCGCTGCCTTGGCTTGGATTGCGGACGGATGCGGTAAACGCGGCGGCGGCGCTGTTCGTGCCTGACTGGACGCCCCCTTCGCCGCCGGAGGTCGCCGAAGCGCCGGGCGCGGGGTCGATGCTGATGCTCGGACTTGAGACCGACGCCGCAACGGCGTCCCCGGCGACATAGGATCGAAGATATGGCTATCGCTCGACGCTGGCTCATCCTGATGGTGATGTCGCTGCTGGCTGCGGTTCCGCGCGCTTCCGGGGGGGCTTTGGCTTCGCCGCCCGCATCGGGAGCGAAGACGCCGGCCGACCCAACTCCGGTCCGGTGGATTGCGATTCCTGCCGAGAAGATCAGGCCGCGCGCTGGGCTGTCCTACGTCGCCCGGCTCGAACTTGATGCGGCTTTTGGCGACAGCACCGGCGACCAGCGGCACTCGCGATGGGTGCTGCTCGAAGATGATGTGCCGCTGGGCCCGGCGCATGCGCGGCACTCGGAGGTGGAGACCCAAGGGGGCGGGCGCTATTCGCACTGGACCGATTCGGTTATCTTCTCGTCGTCGGACGGGAGCGACCCGCGCACGAATGGGCGCCGGTACGTGCTGGTGGAGTCGATGGATGACGCGTGGCATCGCGTCCACTTTCTCGCACCGGGAGCGATGCTGATGGTGCGGCGGGGCGATCGGGTCTGGTGGCCGCTGGGCGGCGCGTTCGAGTTGTTTCCGCCTCGGTTTGGCGCGAAGCGGCCCGACGTGAATCCGGAGCGGCCGCGCAAGGAGGGACGAGTTCTCATCTTTGACTCGGCCGGTGAATACGGCGTGCGGGCGGCGGGCCGGGCGGTGCGCGTGCTCGTGCTGGAAGACGATCCACAGATTCGGTCGCGACAGATCATCGGCTTTGTCGCGGCGAACACCACCGGCGGACGAGAAGATGAAGTGCCCACGGGTCCAGAGGCCGTCGACTGGTCGGGTGTGATTCGCTCACACTTTGATCGGCTGTTTCAAAGTGATGGGAGCCTGGACGTCGCCTGCGCCCGCTCGGCGCTGATTGCAGACATGCTTTGTCGGGCAGCGGGACTGGAGGTGCGCTACTGCGGCTGGCTCGGCGATGATCCGCAGTTCGCCGCTCACACCGGGCTGGAGATCTTCAATGGCCGGCGGGGCCAGTGGGAGTATTACGACCCGCACTTTGGCGTTGCGGCAAAGGATCGGGCTGATGCGTTAAGCCTGGCGCTGAGCCTGCAGCGGCTGTACAACCGGCGCGAGGATGCGGCCTTCACCCCGCTGGTGGACAAGATCACGTACACCGAACTGGCCGACCAGTTTCATTCATGTCGGGCGGCGCTGCAACTGTGGAACGATCGGTCGCGGCGTGCTTCGGTGGTGCTGCTTTTGCGCGACACGATTCCGACAACGATCCAGCCGGACGAGTTTGAGGAAACGGAGTTCATCTCTGCCTCAACGGGACTGGCGCAGTTTCGGGCCCGGTTCTACGAATCGAGGACGGCCGAAGCCAAGGACACACCTCCCGCGAGGTAGCGCCTCGTTGCGATCGGCATCGACTAAGATCATCCCGTCATGACCTCAACCCGGGAAACCTCGCCGCACACGGTGCTGTCGTATGTGATCGACGTGTTCAAGTCGATCGTGCTGCTCCCGTTCACGACCGTGCAGGTGCTGCGCGACATCGGGCGCGATGTCGTGCGGTATCGGCGATTGCTTCTGGAGATGACGTGGCGCGAGCTGGCGGATCCGTTTGCCGGTTCGTTCCTGGGCGTGGCGTGGTCGGTGCTGCACCCGCTGCTGATGATGGCGGTGTACGCGACGGTGTTTTCGATCATCTTCCGGGGTTCACCGGAGGAGAATGTCCACGGCTTTGACTACACGATGCAGATGATCTCGGCGTACCTGCCGTGGATGGCGATGACCAACAGCCTGCTGGCGGGATGTAAGGCGATCCGCAACAAGGCCGGGCTGGTCAAGCAGGTGGTCTTTCCGCTCGAGGTGTTGCCGATCAAGACGGTGCTGGCGAACCTCGTTCCGCAGGTGATCGGCACGGCGTTTCTATTCTGCTACAGCGTGGTGCGGTTCCACGAGGTGCCGTGGACCTGGGCGCTGTGGCCGATCATGTTTGCGTTCGAGGTGATGCTGCTGAGCGGGATGGTGATGGCGGTGTCGGCGATCGGGGTGTACCTGCGCGATCTGGGCGATGTGCTGCAGGTGCTGTTCATGATCCTGTTCTACGCCACGCCGGTGCTTTACACCGAGCAGACGCTGCACCTGAAAGACCCGACGGCGATGAAGGTGATCGACTTCATGCTGACGTTCAACCCGGCGAGCATGGCGGTGCGGCCGTATCGGGACGCGTGCTTCTTCGGGGAGATCCGCTACGGCTGGACGTGGGTGCTGTACCCGATTGTGTCGGTGCTCATGCTGGTGATCGGGTACCGGGTGTTCCGCAAGCTCAAGCCCTATTTTGGTAACGCGCTGTAGGATTGGGCGGGCAATCGCGGCTGCGACGGGCCTTCATTCGGCGGGATCGTGCCCTAGTATTGCCTGAACCCTGCCTTGGCGACGCGGGCCTGTGCCGTTGCACGCCTGACGGACTGAACGCCTGTCCCCCCGCTGGAGTTACTGGATGCTGTTTGCTGTTTCCCTGCCCGTATTCGGCACCCGTTCGCGGCAGCCGGCGCGCGTCGAGGCCCCGGAGCCGCCGACGCCGGGCATCCGTTCGATGCCGATTGATCCGGCGGCGATCCGGCACGCAGGAGGAAACTGCTACAACGTCGATCTGCCGCTGAGCGCGTTCGGGCCCGGCGAAGTGCCGGCGGGGGAAGTGGCGGGGTCGGTGGTGGAGAACGGCAAACTGCTCGGCCCGCCGGCACAACTGCATGATCTGATTCGATTGCGCGGCGGCGGGCGGTACAGCCTGTGGAACGACTCGGTGAGCAACGCCGTCACGCTGTTCTTTTCGACGACGGACAATTCTGATCCGCGGACCAACGGCCGGTCGTACGGCGTGATCAACCAGCCGCTGCAATTCGCCAACGACTGGAACCACTGGCTGGAGCGGTCGTGGAAGAACCACTCGCGCGGAGCGTACTTTTTGCGGCGCGGCGGGCAGTTTGTCGCCCCGCCGCTCTACGCGAGCCTGGGCATTACCGACATCTGCAATCTCAAGTGCGGCATCTGCGGCTCGCAGAACATGCTCACGCCGGTCAACCGGCGGCACATGGACATCGGCATCTTCCGCAAGGTGGCTGACACGCTCTTTCCGCTGCTGGTGACTGTCGAACTCAACAGTCGCGGCGAACCGATGATCCACCCGCAGTTCACCGAGATGCAGGAGATCATGCTCAACTACGACATCTTCACCCGCTACCAGACGAACGGCACGCAGTTCGTGGCGCGGAAACTGGCGCTGCTGGCCAAGACGCGCGGGGATGTGTCAATCTCGATCGATGCGACGGGCGATCTGTTTGAATACGCCCGCACCGGCGGCAAGTGGGAGCAGGTGGATCAGGGCACGCGAAACCTCATGAAGGTGCGCGATCCGCAGCGACTCGGCGTCGGGTTGTATCCGACGCTCACGGCCAAGACGATCGAAGGCGCGGCGGCGCTGATCGACTGGGCGGTGGAGATCGGCGTCGATCGGATCGACTTCCACGTGTATGAACCGATTGAAGCAGGCGTCGAGCAGGCGCCTTCGCAGCAGCAGCTTGATGCGCTGAAGCAGTATGCAGCGCGGGTGGACGCCAGGCACCCGATCCAGATTGCGGTGGAGTTTGAGATTGTCAAGCCGGGGCAGTTGCCGCCGGTAGATCGGCCGCTGCAGATGCGTTATGAGAATATTCCCAGGCCGCTTGGCGCAGCATCGGCACACCCGGAGTACACCTGCATGGCGCCAATGCAGAACGTCGAGATCGACCTCGACGGCTGCGTGTGCGTCTGCTGCCGCACGCAGGATCGCAAACTGGGCAACGCGATGAGCGTGGAAGCGTTTGCGGATTGCTGGTTTGGCGCGGAATATGAAGCGATCCGGGCTTCACTGCGGCGCGACAGCCTAACGCCGCCGGTGATCGACACGTGCCGCGGCTGCGTGAAACACTACACCGCGGGGAGCGGGATTGTGGAGTTTGGATCGTGAGCGCTGAACCGATGCAGCCAACTGGAGCGCGTGAATCCCGGCCGGGGACGATGTATTTTCTGGCGGCCGGCGCGTGGTACACGCTGCACAGCGTGGTGCAACTGGCGCTGGGCCGGTTCGACCCGAACGTCAACCTGCTCAAGATGGCGCGCGGCATGGCGACGCGTCACATTCACGGCCAACTCGAGACGATCAACAAGGAGACGGGGCACTGCTACACCTGCGCCGTGCCCCGGGGCCTGCTGTCGGATGCGGAAGCGGTCTCGCGGCTGATCGTTTATGAAGATGGCGTACCCATCGGGCCGGCGCACGGTTCGCACACGGATATTCGAGAGCAAGGCGGCGGCCGCTATTCGCACTGGAGCGGCTGGCTGTACTTCTCGACGCCGGACAACAGTGATCCGCGGAGCAACGGGCGAACGTACACGTTCCGAGATTGAGTCAGTGAGCAGCACCCACTTTACAGGCACAGGCGTGGTTCGCATGGCGGACCCCACAGGCTGAGAGCAATTCATGTGTGGAATCGCGGGGTTTGTTGATCTGACCGGCCGACTGGGGCGCGAGCGGCTGGCCGAGTTGGCGCATGCGATGAACCAGACGATGGTGCATCGCGGGCCGGATGATTCGGGCGTGTGGGTCGATCCGACGGGCCGATGCGCCCTGACGCAGCGACGGCTGTCGATTGTCGATCTCTCGCCGCTCGGTCGTCAGCCGATGGTCGACGCCACCGGACAGGTCGCCCTGACATTCAACGGCGAGATCTACAACTTTCGCGAGTTGCGCCAGCGACTCGTCTCGCAGGGGCACCAATTCAAGAGCCAGTGCGACGCTGAAGTCGTGCTGCACCTGCTGGGCGAGCAACACGCGGATCGACTCGACCGGCTGCGCGGCATGTATGCGCTGGCGCTTTGGAACGGGCGGGAGCGGCGACTCATGCTGGCGCGCGATCCGTTTGGCAAGAAGCCGCTGTACATCGCGCGCGGCGAAGGGTGGTTTGCATTTGCTTCGGAATTGCGGGCGCTGGAAGTCATCAAGGATCTCGATCGCACCGTGAGCCCCGAGGCGCTGGCGGACTACCTGCTGCTGCAATACTTCCACGCCCCGCGGACGGTGTATCGCGGAGTTGAAAAACTTGAACCGGGATGTTATCTGCTGGTTGACGGCAATGGGAACGAGCAGCAGGGACGGCACTTCAGCTTTGAGGCAGGGGATGCCGAGCCGGACGTCGAACTCGGTGCGCGTTATGAGGATCGCGTCGATCAACTGGATGCACTGCTCACCCAGGCGGTCGAGCGGCGACTCATGTCGGATGTGCCGCTGGGCGCGTTTCTTTCGGGGGGGATCGACTCGGCGCTGGTGGTCAGTCGCATGCGCCGGCTGGGCGTGCACACGAAGACCTACTCCGTTGGCTTTGCGGATTCGCCTGACTCGGAGCACATGCAGGCGCGAGAGATTGCAGCGCGGCTTGGTTGCGAACATCACGACATCGTGCTCAAGCCGGACGCGATCGAACTGGCGCCAATGATCGCCGAGAGCCTGGATGAACCCAACGGCGACTCGAGTTGCCTGCCGACCTACCTGCTCAGTGAATTCACGCGGCGGTACGTGACCGTCGCGCTTTCGGGTGATGGCGGCGATGAGATGTTCGGCGGGTACGGACGGTACTTTGACACGCTGGCCGACATGGCAGGCGACGGAGGGGCTCGGGCATCCGCTCTGTATCTCGGGCCGCGGCTGACGATCTTCCAGCAGCCGGACATCGCGCGGTTTCTTGGCGCAGTGCCGACGGCGACGCAGGCGAACATCGACGACTGGTCGGCGAGGCTCGATCGCGCGGATCGGCCGCTGATTCATCGCATGCGGAACATGGATGTGCAGACGTATCTGCCCGGGGCGGTGCTGGCCAAAGTCGATCGCATGAGTATGCAGCACTCGCTGGAAGTGCGCTGCCCATTGCTGGATATGGATGTGGCCCGGTTTGCCGCGGCTCTGGGGGCCGAGGACCTGGTCGAGACGCCGGCCGGCTCGAACGGGCGGCCGGGATACTCAGGCAAGCGCATCCTTAAGGATCTTCTGATGCGCGAGTTGCCCCGCGAATGGGTGCATCGGCGCAAGAAGGGGTTCGGCCTGCCGTCGAACTTCTGGAATGGGCCGGCGTTGCGGTCGTTCGCCCATGAGGTGCTGGCGGGTCCGTCGACGTGCCTGGCGAATTGGCTCGATCACGGGCAGCTCAATGCGTGGCTGGTGGAGCAGGAGAACCCGCAGTGTTTCTCGATCTACCGCCTCTGGCCGATGCTGGTTCTGGAGTTGTGGCTCCGGGCGGCGCGGGAAGGTCGGCGTCAGTCGCTTGAAGCACCTTCGGCTCAGATCGTGGCGACGCGGCCGTCCGCCCCGGTCCGGGCAGGTTAGGTTGGCAGTCGGGGTCGGGGCTCAACTGAATTGTTGACTCATTGCCGGCCCAACCCTTAGATTCGTCGGGGAAACGCGGAAACAGCCGCAAGGAAGCCCACATGCCTGCTCGGCCAGACACTGCCGCAGCGGCTCGGAGCGTGATCAGTCGGGCGGAGCAATTCGTCGCGCGCTGGCCAGGCGGCTACGGGCGAACGCTGTGGCAACGTGTCGTCATCATCGAAGATGAGCCTGCGGATCTCGCGCTTGGACTCTGGTTCGCCTGCGCGGGGGCCCAGGTGCAGGTGTGCTGCGCGGATGATTCGCCGTGGGTGCGGGAGCGCGATGATGCGCTGATGCCGGCGCTGCTTGAGACGATCACCCGGCGCGAGCCCCGGCTGCTGACCCAGCCTCTCGAAGGGCTGCAGCACGACAACTTCCAGCAGCGCTGGGGATTCACCTATCTTCTGGGGGGCGACGAAGACCTCGCTGCGCAACTCGAGGGGCCGATCGAGGTGGTGCTGATCGATGGATTGTCGCGAATGGCTCGAGATCCGGCGGGGCTGCTGAAACTCATCCACGATCGAACCCAGTGGAGCTCGTCGATCGAGATTCTGCCGCGCGATGGTGATCAGGACGTGGCGGCGACGCTCGATGAGATACGCCGGGCGGCCATTGGAATCGGTTTTGGAGAGCGTCCAGGTTCGGTCGGTGATTCGGGCGGGCTGCGCCTCGTGCGGTTGTCGGGGCCGATGTCCGATCATCCGGTGCTCGACGATGCGACAATCATGGCGCACTGCTCGGCCCGGCTGGACGTCGCCGCCTCGCTCGCCAAGGGAAAGAAGATTCTCGATGCGGGCGGCTGGGCGGGGCTGGGAGCGCAGCGCTATCTCAAGGCCGGGGCTGAGCGGGTCGTGAATCTCGACATCTCGCCCGAGGCGCTGGAACTTGGCAAGTCGCGGCTTGGCGATGAGCAGCGAATCGAGTTTGTGCAGTGGGATCTGAACCAGGCACCGCTCCCATTTGAAGATGGGGCGTTTGATCTGGTCGTCTGCCTGGAAGCACTTGAGCACATCCACGAGCAGCGGCAGGCGGTGGCTGAGTTCTTCCGCGTGCTCGAACCGGGTGGATCGCTGCTGATCTCCGTGCCGGATCACGATTATGAATCGACGTGGGAACGGCTGAATCAGCATGGCAATGCGTATCACCTGCACGTGCCGACCCGCGATGAATTCGAGGGACTGCTGGCCAGTTTCGAGTCGATCCGGTGGTTGCGGCAGACCGATGTCTCAGGTTCGTTTGTCTTCGAGGAGCGGCCGCGCAGCGCGCCCAAGGGCGGGAAGTTCGCCGTCGAAGATCCGTGGGACGTGAAATCTGCACGAGCGCAGGTCGTGATGGCGCTGTGCACGAAGGCGGCGGCAGCGCGTGGCAAGTCGAGGCGTCGCACTCCGCCGATCGCTTCGGATCTGCATGTGTACACGAGTCAGAGCGATCAGATCGCCAGGATTCGCGAGGGGGACATCGCCTACCAGATCTCGGTGCGCAAGGAGCGATTCGACTGGTGGACGCGGGCGAACACGCTCGAAGGACAATTGCACAAGCTGAAGAACGATCTCATCAGGGCCCGGATGGAATCGGAGCAGTGGCAGGGACGAGTTCAGACCGATGAGCAGATCGCCGCACTGCAGAACCGCTTCGACAAGACGCAGCAGGCGATCGAGGCGATTACGGCCGAACTCGCGTCGGCTCGAAGCGAGCGCGAACAGGAGAGCAAGCGCTGGCTGGATGAAGTGCATTACCAGGCGCGGGTGCTCAACGAGACGCAACGCCAGCGCGGCGAGACGAACCAGGAATTGAATGAAACCAATCGGCGGCTGGCCGAGGTCACGGAGCGAGCCGCAGGTCAGAGCGAGAGACTGGCGCAACTGGAACGGGACCTCGACGCAGCGCGCGAGCAAGCCCGGGAATGCAGCGCCGCACTTCGAGCCGCCGGTGAGCGGATTGGGCAATTGACTGCGCGGGCGGCCGAGGGGCAGGCGGCGCTGGCTGCCGCCCGGTCGATGATCGCCGAGATCCAAGGTGAACGGGATTCGCTCCGAGCCGCACTGGAGAGGGCTCGCGCCGACGCCGCAGAGGAACGAGTCAGTCGCGAGCGGACCCACGCCGAATTGATGCAGACGATCAACCGGCTTTCCGCCAGATTGGATGACGATCGTCGAACGCTGCTGCGCCGGATCGAAGCCCTGCTCGAACAATCGCTGGACCAGGTGGACCGGAGATGCCTCACGGTCGAGGGAAAGGTCTACGATCTTGAGGATGAACTGGATCGTCCCGCCGTGAGTCCCCACCGCAACGGGAGCCCTCCCACGTGATGCTCGACACCGCGACGACCGGGACCAACGGCCGGGTCGTCAAGACTGCTTCCGCTCAGCCGGCTTCCGGAGCGTCGATCGACCTCGACGCTCTCTCGGTATCGGTGCGCCAATGGCACGATGAGGGCGGGGTGGCGGTGTTTGCGGGTTCGCTTGAGGTCGGTCCGTGGCTCGACATCTTCAACGCTTTCGTCCTCGCCCAGGTTGCGGCGTGCGGGGCGCGGCAGATTCGCCATGATGCGCCGCTTTGGACGCTGAACACGAACGGCCCGATCCCAACACTCTCCCGAACCCCGACCATGCCGGCGGGCAACTGCACGGTCCTCATTCCAACCTCGCGCGAGAATGTCACCATCAAGGCGTTGATGTGGCTGCGGCGAGCGGGAGTTCGTCGGCTGTGGCTACTGACCGATCGCGGCTGGGCAAGTGCGGATGCGACGGAAGTGTTGGCAGATCTCATGGCGCGGCGACGAATCAAGCCGTTGCTGCGACGGATTGCCCCGGGACTGCTGGTGGACAGCGCGGCCGTAGGTTCGGGCCTGGCCCGGTGGCTGTGCGCCCGCTCGCGTGAGGACGGCCCGGCTGAACAGCAACTGGTCCAGCCGCTTGCCGGCTCAGAGGGGCGGGATGCCGAGACCATCTGGCGCGAAGCGATCGAAGCGGACAATGCCACTTTCGAACCGACACAGCGCGTTGGGGAGCCTCTGCGCATCGTGCAATACACCGGCTGCCTCTATTCCGGCGGCGCGGAACGGCAGTTGTGCAACACGGCCATCGGCCTGCACCAGCGCGGCCACGAGTGCACCGTGCGCACCCAACATGACCTGGAAGGGCAACACGCCCACTACCTGCCTCTGCTGACGGAGACGGGCGTCGACGCCGGGCGAGCCGGGCGCGGCCATGCGATTGATGCCGCTGCCCTCGCCAAGGTGCGCTGGGATCTGGTTGCGATTGCTCCCGATGCGATTCGGTCATACGTGGCGAATCTGGCCATCGAACTGGCGGCCAATCCACCCGATGTTCTGCACTCGTGGCTGGATCATCCGAATGTGATTGCGGGGCTGGCGGGCATCGCGGCGGGTGTGCCGTGCATTCTGCTCAGCACGCGCAATTACAACCCGACGCACTTCCCCCGCTTCTACTCGCCGTTTGTCGACTGGTATCGCGTTGTGGCGCAAAGCAAGCGCGTGCACTGGCTGGCGAATTCGCACCGCGGGGCGGAGAGTTATGCCCAGTACGTGGGTCTTGACGAATCGCGATTCCACATTGTGTTCAACGGGCTGTTCCGTGGCCACTTTGATCGGCCGAGCGCCGCGCAGCGGCGCGAGGCGAGGCAACGCGTGGGCCTGCCGGCTGACGCGCCTGTCGTAGTGGTGGTCAATCGACTCGATGAAGAGAAACAGCCTGAACTAATGCTGAAAGTGGTGACACTGCTGCGCGAGCGACTGCCTGATGTCCGGGTGATCGTCGCCGGCAGCGGTCCGCTCGAAGGGCGCGTCCGCGAGATCATCGCCAGACGACACCTCGACCAGACGGTGACACTGCTGGGCCGAGTGAGTGACGTCGTCGAGATCATGAGCGCGGCTGACGTGCTGCTCCTCACGAGCCGGTACGAAGGCTGCCCCAACGTGGCGCTCGAAGCCCAGCACATCGGGTTGCCGGTGGTGGCGACGGATGCAGGCGGCACATCGGACGCGGTGGCGCACGGCGTGACCGGGTACATCTGCGGGGTTGACGATGTGGCCGGACTGGTGGTGAGCCTGCAGCGACTGTTGCAGAACGCTGAACTGCGCGAACAATTCGGCTGGGCGGCCCAGAAATACGTCGATGCGTGTTTCAACCTCGACCAGATGGTGGACCTCACCTGCCGCGTGTACGACCGTGCGCTGGGCGGCGTTGAACATGAGGGTCGAATTGAAACGCCGCGGGCGGCAGTGCGGCCGAGCGTCGATGCAACAACGGGCAACGACATGCTTTGTGAAGACGAGACTATTCCCACGGTGCAAACGGTGCGAAGCACGCCTGTTCGAACTTGACATAAGGATTCGTTGATGTCACAAACCGTCCCTCGCACGACCGGTCGACCCGTTGCTGTTGATGCGCCGATCGACGCCGCCATCCTGGCTGACGTGCGCTTTGCGATCGACAACGGCTACGAGTACGCCAAGACGGTGGCGAACCACCTCGCGCGTCGGATGCATCCGTATCCAGACCTTTCGGAACTGGTGATTGCGGAACTCGGCACGCCGAATCGCTTCGGCCCGATGCTCGTGTGTCGCGCGTTCGGGGCAAGCGTGGCCGCGGTGAATACGCACTTTGTGCGATGGGATGAGCAGGCGCCCGCTTTCCTTCGGGCGTTGGGTCGCGTGGGGCGCGAAGAGTATCCGGATGCAGACTGGTCGTGGATCGACGAGATTCTCGACGCCGGTTCGTACGACTCGCCCGTACTGACGCTGCGCGAGATTGAATCGCTTTCCGGACCGCTGGCGATCGAGGATGCGTCGTTTGACTGCATTGTGACGAATGCGATTCTCAACCAGGTCGATCTGCCGGCGCTGATGCGCGAGTTCGGACGCGTGACGCGACCGAGCGGCTTTGGCATTCACCAGATCGACTTTCGCGACACGGCGGATTACGCCAAACCACTTGAGTTTCTCACACTCAGCGAGCAAGAGGTTGAAGCGGAGCGTTCAGCCGGGCGTTGGTCGCGCGGCAACCGACTGCGGCCGGTGGAGATGCAGCAGATCTTCCGCAAGATCGGATTCCGCGTCGAGCATTTCGGGCCGAACATGTTTGCCGATGAGGCGTACCTGAAGGCGCTTCGGCCGCGGTTGTCGGGCCGCTATGCTGCGATGACGGATGAAGACCTGCGGCCCATCAGCGGGCGCTTCTACCTGCGGGCGATTACCGATGCGCAGGTGCGCGAGGATGTTGATTACGCGATCCGCATCGGGCAGGAATACGTGGAACTCATCAGCCGCGAACTGGGTCGCGAGCACACCGCCGCGATGCCGCTGGCCGGTGTGAAACTGCTCGAGCTTGGGCCCGGCCGGCACTTTGGGACCCCGCTGGTCCTGCATGCCTTTGGGGCGCAGGTGGCGGTGCTCGATAAGTACCTCGCCGACTGGGACGAGGTGTACCACCCCCGCTTCTATCGCTTCATGCGCGAGGCGTTGGCCGAGCGGCTGCCGGACCGCGACTGGTCGGCGGTTGATCGCATCATCGCTGCCCAGGATCATCTTCCCGAGATTGTGGCGCAGGATCGCACCGATCTGGCGCACCCGCCGAGCGGGTATCCTGATGCGTCGTTTGATGTAGTCGTCTCGAACGCGGTACTCGAACACGTCGGCGATGTGCCGCAGACGGCGGCGGAGATGGCGCGACTCACGCGACCGGGCGGGATCAATATCCACCAGGTTGATTTTCGCGATCATCGCGATTTCACACGGCCGCTCGAGTTTCTCACGATGGCGGATGACGCGTATCAGAAGCTGTTCGACGAGACGATGAACGGCAACGGCAATCGCGTGCGGCCTGAGGCGATGGGCGATGACTTCCGCTCGGTCGGTTTTGATGTCCTGCGATTTGATGCGAACATCTGGGCCGAGGCGGAGCACATCGCACAGGTGCGGCCGCGCCTGCAGCCACAGTATGCGGTGCTGCCCGATGATGTGCTTGCGGTCGTGAGTGGACGATTCTTCCTCAGGCGGCAGGGTGAGGCGCCGACGCTGCAATCACAAAAGAAGTACGTTGAAACCGACTTGGAAGAAGACCGCTGGGCGGTGCCCGGCGCGATTGATGAACACGTGCGCTATGCGATCGTCAACGGCGTGTACTACGCCTCGGCCATCGCCCGCCAGTTCGGTCGCGGGACGCTGCCGGGCGCGCCGGAAGAAGCGGCGGAGTATGGATTGCTGTCAGATCTCCGCGGGTTGTCGGTTCTGGAACTCGGGCCGGGCCCGAACTTCGGCTCAATGTTCATCTGTGCCGCATGCGGAGCAGAGGTTTCGGTGCTGGATAAGTACCTTGCCCAGTGGGATGCGAAGTACCACCCGAAGCTCTATCGCGCTCTGCTCGACGCCTGTGAAGCGCACTTCCCCTACGCCGACTGGTCGGCGCTGAAGCGAACCATCGAGCTGCAGCAGCACGCACCAGAGATCATCCGCAGCGCATCGGGCGACCTGGCCGAGCCGCCGAGCGAGTACGAGGACGGCATCTTTGACGCGATCGTCTCGAACGCAGTGCTGGAGCACATCGGCGACACGGAAAAGATGGCCGGTGAACTGGCGCGACTGACCAGGCCGGGGGGCATCGGAATTCACCAGGTCGATTTCCGGGATCACGAGAAGCAGGATCAGCCGCTGACATTTCTTTGCGTGCCCGAAGAAGAGTTTGCGGAGCACTTCATCAACTCGCACAACAGCCAGGGCAATCGGGTGCGGGCGCACGAACTGGCTGAGGATTTCAAGGCGGCGGGGTTTGACGTTGAGGGAATCGAAGCCAACCTGTTTGCCGCCATCGAACACATTGCCGAGATGCGGCCCAATCTCATCGATCGGTTTGCTGCGATGAGTGATGAACAGTTGATGACGGTCAGCGCTCGCCTGTTCGTGCGCAAAGAGAGCGATGAGGTTGACGATCCGGAAGCGCTCGACCGGGTCTTCGCCCAGCCGCGTGCGGATGACGTGGCGCATGCGCGCGATGAGGACGCTGAGTTTACGGAGTGCATCAACGACCAGATCGGCTACTGCCTGCGCAACGCAATTGACTACGCCTACTGCATCGGCGAGCACTTCGGCCGTCTGACGGATGGGATTCCAGATTTCACCAAGGTTCGCGTGCTTGAGAACATTCCCGATCTCTCGGAGCTGAGTGTGCTTGAGCTCGGACCCGGGCGCAACTTCGGCAGCATGCTCATCTGCCAGGCGCTCGGCGCCGACGTTGCGGTGCTGGACAAGTATCTCGCCAAGTGGGATCCATCTTACCACCCCGCCTTTTACACCCAACTTCGCAAGGCGGCGCAGCAGCGACTTCCGCGAGCGCAGTGGGACGCTCTGGATGCCGTGATCGCGGCGGGCCGGCATCAGCGGCGCACGATTTCGCAGCACAGTTGCGACCTGGCTACGCCGCCGAGCGATCTGCCGGATGCGTCGTTTGACGTCATCATGTCCAACGCGGTGCTCGAACACGTCGGCGACACGTACATGACCGCGTGCGAACTGGCTCGTCTCACGAAACCGGGCGGGCTGGGCGTGCACCAGGTGGACTATCGCGACCATCGCAACTTCGACCAGCCGTTTGAGTTCCTCCGTCTTGGCGACGAGGAGTATCGTCGGCTGTTCCTGCAGACGCGCAACGAGAATGGCAACCGCGTTCGCTCGCATGAATGGGCTGAGGACTTCCGCCGGGCGGGTTTCGAAGTCATCCGCGTCGATGAGAACCTTTTTGCATCGCCCGAGCAGCTGGCCGAAGTTCGGCCGCACCTGATCCCACGCTTTGCGGCGATGAGCGATGAGCAGTTGCTGGTGCTCAGCAGCCGCATCTTCGTTCGGCGCACCGATCAGCCCGTGCCGGCTGGTGTGTTCCCGAAGCGGAGCGGTATCGGATCATTTGTGAAACGACTGGTCAAGTAAGACGCGGCCCGCACGGCCACACCATGACGAAAGTGCTGACGACATCATCGCGACCTGTAGAAGTCAGCGCCGCAGCGCCGGCGGACGATGTGGCAGCGCGCGTTGAGCAGCCTGTAGAAGCGTCCCGGCCGACGACTGCGACAACGCGAGGCGCAGCGATTCGCGTTTCCAATCTCTCAAAACTCTACAAGATCTACCGCAAGCCATCGCTCATTCTCAAGGAAATGGTGCTTCGTAAGCCCATGTACCAGCCTCGCTGGGCGCTGCGCGACGTGTCGTTTGAGGTTGGGCGCGGCGAACTGGTCGGCGTGGTCGGAGCCAACGGCGCCGGCAAGAGCACACTGCTGCGCATCCTCGCGGGGACCCTGGATCACACGGAAGGCTCGTTCCACATCGACGGGCAGTTGCGGGCGATTCTCCAACTCGGAACCGGCTTCCACGATGAGTACACCGGGCGCGAGAACATTTACATGGGCGGCTACTGCCTGGGCTACAGCAAGGCGGAAATCCAGCAGAGCGAAGAGTGGATCATCGACTTTTCGGGCCTGCGTCATGTGATTGATCATCCCTTTCGGACGTACTCGAGCGGCATGAAGTCGCGGCTGACGTTCGCCGTTACCTTCTGCCGCAAGCCGGATATTCTCATCGTGGACGAGGCGCTTTCGACGGGTGATCTCGCATTTCAACAAAAGTGCACGAATCGGATTCTCGATCTGTGCAGCGGCGGGTCCACGGCCTTGGTCGTCTCGCACAGCATGTTCTTCATCGAGACGCTCTGTTCGCGGTCACTGTATCTGCGCGACGGCGAACTGGTGGCGGACGGACCGAGCCGCGAGATCACGCAGATGTACGAGAAACAATTGCTCAGCGAGTTTGCGCTCGAGCAGGAGCGAACCCGCGGCAGTGAGCCGGCGTCTCTCGCGTCGTCACACGCAGACGCCCCGGCCTTTCCGCTCGATCGACCGTCGGTTGTTCGCGAACCAATAGTAACGGCGACAGACGTGGATCCGGAGGATGATGATCCAACGTATCCCCCACTACCTCTCGAAATCCAGGAACTGCTTGACGATCCGGAAGATGTCTGTCCGGCGATCCTCCATCTCGAACTGGTTCGACTCGTATCGCTGCGACTCTTCGATTCGGACGGCCAGGAGCGCGACCTGTTCCGCACGGGTGAGTCGATGACGGCGGAGATCACGGTCGACAGCCGGGTGCACAAGGACAATGTCGCCGTCGGCGTACAGATCTTCAACGAAGCGGATATTCACGTGCTGACCTCGACGAACCTGACCCAACTGGATGAAGACGGCAAGCCGACTCCACAGCAACTCAACATCCGTCGCGGCGTGCAGTCGTTTTGCGTGGAGTTTCCCCAGTTGTTTCTCTGCGATGGCAAGTACCACATCGGCGTGGGCATTGCGCCCAAGCCCAAGCACTTCACACCGGCTGACCAGTTGCTTCGGAAGTGGCGCGTCAAGTCGTTTGGTTTCTATCGGGAAGACTTGCCGTTCAAGCAGATCTACGACCCGCCATCGCGCTGGTGCCGCGTGTCCAGCGATAGTTCCCGCTCATCCTGATCCGATGATTCTGTGTGCAGCCAATCAGGAGATGCGGTGATGGGACTGGCGCTGCCGATTGTTCGCCTGCTGATTGATCAACATCGCGCTCGACCGCTGGGGCACTCGGTGCTCACGCTTGGAGTGCAGGACATCGGCGCCACGGCTGGTGAGGTGGAGGCGCTGCTCGCGGGCCAGGTTGTTGAGGAACCCAACCAATCGCTGGCGCCACGCGATGCGTTGAGCGCAGAGCGATTCTTCAAAGCGATAGGCTTCGAGGAGTACCAGTCGCTCGATCTCTTTGGCTCGGAGGGCGCCTCGATCATCCATGACCTGTCGCAACCGATCCCTCACGCGCTGCGGGGGCGGTTCGACCTGGTCATCGACGGAGGGACGATCGAGCACATCTTTGACATTGCAGCGGCGATGCGCGGCATCGTAAGCCTCCTAAAGGTCGGCGGCACGGCGTTTCATGTCTCTCCGGTCTCGGGATGGGAGAACCACGGTTTCTACTCGATCAATCCCAAACTGCTCGAACGTTTCTATCGCTGCAATGGTTTTGACATCGACGGCGCTTGGCTTGTCCATCTCTCCAAGACCGGTTCGTTGCGAAGCGGTCGATGCGAAGCGATCAGGGATTTCGATGCGCCATTGCAGGCGGATTCGCTGCGCGAGTACACGTTGCTCGTGCTGGCGGCGCGCAAGCGCGAAGAAGCGCCGGCGATCGCATCGCCCATCGATACACATCAGTCGGCTGCCGGCGCGGGCGAGGTGCGACTGCGCGATGATCTGCTGTTCTGGCAGCAGGAAGAGGAGTTCCGTCGAGTATGCGATGAGGGCGAAGTGTTGTGCGGACCGGGGCCGCGCGATCGGTACTACGTCATCAAGGAATACCTGCGCTCGCTGGGTCGACTCGACGGCGACACGGCCGAATGCGGGATCTACCGCGGGCTTGGCTCGTGGCTGATCCGTTCCTATGCCCAGCAGTTACCGCGGCGTGAGGAATATCGTCACCATCTTTTCGATTCCTTTGAGGGCGTGTCGGCACCCACCGCAAGCGATGCACCAGCGCCGGGCGTGCGGCCGTGGCACGCGGGCGACATGGCGTGGAGCCTTGAGGATGTGAAGCAGACCTTGTCGCGCTGGAGCGATCTGGAGTTCCATCGCGGCTGGATACCGGCGTGTTTTGAAGCGGCGCGCGATGCGCGGTTCGCGTTCGTGCACATCGATGTAGATTTGTACGAGCCAACGCGCGATTCACTTGCCTTCTTTCATCCGCGACTGATTCCCGGCGGGATCATCGTGCTCGATGACGATGGGTTTCTGACATGCCCGGGGGCGCGGAAGGCTGTTGAGGAGTTTGCAACCGCAACCGGTGAGCGGTTCGTGCGTTTGCCGACAGGTCAGGCGGTGCTGGTCAAGGCTCGGGCTTAGTCGGAACAGGCGACTCGGGCCAGCCGGGCAGAACGCCACAATCTTCCCAGACGACGTCGAGCGACTGAGCGGGCGCCTCGAAGCGGCCGCGCAACAGGTGCAGTTCGTCGAAGCTCTCAAAAGGGATCGACTCGGAGTGGCCCAGTACGTGCGGGGGGCACGAGAGCCAGCCGAGCCGGCGCGAGCTGCGGTGCGGGCGCAGGGCGCGAGCATATTGCCGCAGGCGCGCCAGCGACGCGTTCCTTTCGGCAGCCGAAGATGCATTGAGGAAGGCACCCACCTCACGACCCGCAAGGGTGACGCCCCAGCAATCCATGAATCCGCTGTAGTTGGGCGGGATGGGTCGCCATTCCCCCGTGGCGGGATCGCGGTATCCAAGGCGATAGGCAAGCGTCGGCTCATAGAGAGTGGTGTGATTCCAGTTGAAATGCTGGTAGTTTGAGAATGGGAATGCGTCGACACTGTGCATCGCCGGGGCGACCGCAAGCATCGCCGCGACGCCAACCGGCCAGACCATCCAGGCGCGGAGGGGTGAGGAGTCCTTCGCAACCGAATCACTCTCGCGTCGGCCAAATAGTCTCCAGGGGATGACGACACTGACGCCCGTCAGTGCGAGCGGCAGAAAGAGGATGCCGCTGGTCAGGAAGATTACGGCGTGCGCGGCGAGCATGATGATCGGCACCGACCAGCGCACGAATCGCGACAGCAGCGCCAGTGGCCAGACGAGTTCGAGGATCATGGTGAGCAGAGCCGAGCCTTCACCGAGCCACGGCCAGCGCATGAAGAGATCGCGCGAGCCGCGCGCGACGCCATCAAGCCATGTGGGCGGCGATGACCCCATCCACACCACCATGGCCGCGTAGAGCAGTTCGAGGTGAACCACTTTCCACCAGGGACCGTCGGTGATGACCTTTGACCAGCCGCAGATAAAGTAGACCGAACCGATGTACGCAGCAAGCGTCAGGCCGAGTGCGGTGGCGGGCGTGGTGACGACGCGGCCGGCCTGCGTGATGGCCTTCCAGGACGCGGGCCAGCACGCGGCCATGAGCAGCAGCGCGAGCATGGGATCGATATCGGGCAGTTGGCCGCGGAAGTGGTACGCCGCCCACTCGATGACGAGTGTGGGGATGAGCGCGAGCCAGAGGGTCCAGCGACGGAGATAAACAGCGGCCAGTATCAGCAATGTCACCGAACTGATCTGCACGACCGCAAGCTTGCCTGAGGTGTTGAGCAGCATACCTTGGAGCATGTCGGCAAGATGATCAAGCGAGCGCGGCGCGAGGGCGTGCAGGTTTTCACCCTTGACCAATTCAGGAATCGCTCCGTAGTCTGCACTCGCCTGGCGCCAGGCGCCGTAGAGCAAGGCCAGACGAAGCACGCAGCGCAGATCGAACGCAGAGCATCGCATCACACCGGCGCCGGTCCTGGCTGCCCATGCCGGACGGAGGCGCGGCAGGCCGAGGCAGAACAGAAACGCGCCCGCAGTGGCCGTGGCGATGGCGAGGTAGTTCAGCCAGAACGCATCGCCCGTCAGACGGCGGAGCAATGAGCCGCGGATTGTGAGGACGTACGCTCGGCCATTGGCGCGCGGGTCGGAGTTGTCGATGGCGGCAAAGTAGAGCGTCGTTCCCCACGGCGAATAGCGACCGGCGCCGGCGCTGCGGATGGCGCTGTGCATGTGGTCGATGTGCAGCGGCCTGCCGTCTTCGGTCAGTTCGACGCCGGCTGACGGCAGCGGGCCGGCCAGGCCGAGGTCGGCCGACCTGACGGTGTAGGCGTAGCCGCCGTTTGGCCTGATGAGGGCGGCGTCGATCGGCCCAAGCCGCGTAAGCGGCGCCGGAATGAAAGGCAGGACAAAAAGGAACAGTCCAGTGAGCACAAGCAGCACACCGCTGCGCGTGTGCACTCTGATCCGGTTCGATGATTCACTTTCATCAGGCATGCGCGCCGTCAGTGTAGGGACAGAGCGCCGAGCAACGCGGCATCAACTCTGACGAGGCAGGACGGTGACGTTGCGCCGACCCTGACCATCGCGACCCCAGAGTGTGCCGGTGCGACCGGTGAGGAGATTGCCGATGCGGTTGATCAACCCGAGCACGGCGAAGACCACGACTGCCAGCGTGAAAGCGACGAGCACCAGCAGCAGAATGGGCAGGACGATAATCAGCGCAAAGGTCATCATGGCGGCCCGAACGACCCAGTTGGGCTGAGCGGCGATGCGCTGGTGCACCTGGCGGATGCGATCGGTGCGGAGAGATGAGAACTCGACTCGCATGAAGGATCATAGGGAATCGCGACCTCGATCTTCGGGATTTGGAGCCCCAATCGCGGGGGAAGGCCTCGGGAAAACCTGTCTATTCGTTGCCAAACGGGGGCACACCGGTCATAGTGGTGACTCGGTCGTTATGCGGCCATATCTTGTAGTTCAACTCCTCCTCCATCCTCGGCACTCATACGGCTACCATCCTACCAATGACCGAACAAGCCACCCCGCGTTTCGCCCATCTCCACCTGCACACCGAATACAGCCTGCTGGACGGCGGCAATCGCATCAGCAAGCTCGTCAAGCATGTGCGCGAGCTGGGGATGGACACCGTGGCAATGACGGACCACGGTAACGTCTTCGGGGCCGTCGAGTTCTACACGAAGGCGAAGGAAGCCGGGATCAAGCCGATCCTGGGTATCGAGGCGTATGTCGCACCGGGCGATCGGCACGACCGGCAGTACACTGGCGTGGCGGATGGCGGGTTCCACCTCGTGCTGCTGGCTGAGAACCAGCAGGGCTGGCAGCACATTCTCAAACTGACGAGCGATTCGTATCTCAACGGCTTCTACTTCAAGCCGCGCATGGACAAGACGACACTGGCGCAGTGGGCGGATGGATTGATCGCGATCAACGGCCACCTTGGCAGCAGCATCGCGCATCACCTTTTGCGCTACGTGCAGAATCCGGATACGGAATCGCACTGGCAGGCGGCGGTGGATGAAGCGAAGTGGCACGCCAAGACGTTCAAACCCAACGAGAAGGGTGAGCCTCGATTCTTTGTTGAAGTGCAGCGTCACGGCGTGCCCGAGCAGGACGCGATCAACCCGCACCTGATTCGCCTGGCGAAGGAACTCAACCTGCCGCTGGTGTGCGACAACGACGCGCACTTCATGCGCGCCGAGGACTACGACTCGCACGACACGCTGTGCTGCATCTCGATGGCCAAGGTCAAGACGGAAGAGAACCGCCTGCGCTACCCGCGCGATCTGTACGTCAAGAGTCCGGAGCAGATGGGCGAACTGTTCCCCGATCTGCCCGAAGCGATGGAGAATACCGTACGCATTGCCCAGCGGTGCAACGTGGAACTTCCAGCAGGACAGAATCACGCGCCGGTTGTCAAGCCGGTCATTCCGAAGGATAAGTTCAAGTACACGAAGGGTGACCGGACGAAGTGGTACACCGAGTTCTGCGCCCGATACGACCTCGAGCCCTTTGACGCGACACGCGACAAAGAGACGCCCGACGAACTCAAGCAGCGTTGCGACAAGGCGCTGCGCGAACTGAGCGAAGCGGGACTGGTCTGGCGTTACGGCCTCGACGGCGTGACCGACGAGATTCGCGCCCGACTGGACCGCGAACTGCGCATCCTCGCCGACAAGGCCATCTCAGCGTACTTCCTGATCGTGTGGGACTTTGTCAACTGGGCAAGGCAGCGCGGGATCCCCGCCAACGCGCGCGGCTCTGGCGTGGGCACGATGGTCGGCTACGTGCTGGGCCTGTCGAATGCCTGCCCGGTGCGTTACGGCCTGCTCTTCGAGCGATTCACCGACCCGGATCGCAGTGAGTACCCCGATATCGATATCGACATCTGTCAGGACGGCCGCGGCGCAGTCATTGAATACGTGCGGCAGAAGTACGGCCACGTGGCGCAGATCATCACGTTCGGAACGCTCAAGGCGCGGGCGGCGATCAAGGATGTGGGACGCGTGCTCGGACTGCTGCCCGGCGAGACGCAGCGGCTGGCGAACATGGTTCCCGATGGACTCAACGTCTCGATCGACGATGCGCTTGAGAAGGAGCCGGATCTTCGCAGCGAATATGAGTCGAGGCCCGAGATTCGCGAACTCATCGACACGGCCAAGGCGCTTGAAGGACAAGTGCGGCACAGCGGCGTGCACGCAGCGGGCGTGGTCATCGCGACCCAGCCGCTGGACAACATCATCCCGCTCGCGCGGCCGACGGGCGCCAAGGCCGGCGAGGGCGATGCGATCACACAGTGGGACGGGCCGACGGTTGAGAAGTTCGGCCTGCTGAAGATGGACTTCCTCGGCCTGCGCACGCTTTCGATCATCGAGCGAGCCAAGGAACTCATTCGCAATTCCCTCGATGAAGCGGCCATTCGCACGGCACTGGGGATTGATGATCCGAATCGCGATCCGCTTGATCTTGAACGGCTGACCTACGACGACCCGCGCGTGTTCGAACTCTTCCAGCGAGGCGATACGGCGGGCGTGTTCCAGTTTGAATCCGGCGGCATGCGCAAACTGCTGCTGGACATGAAGCCAGACCGGCTCGAAGACCTCATCGCAGCCAACGCGCTGTATCGGCCCGGGCCGATGGACCTGATTCCAGACTACAACCGGCGCAAGCACGGCGAGCAGCAGGTGCCTGAGGTTCACCCGATCGTTGATCGGTTCACAGCCGAGACGTATGGCGTCATGGTGTACCAGGAGCAGGTCATGCAGATCTGCCACGAGCTGGGCGGCATTCCGCTCCGCGCCGCATACTCGCTCATCAAAGCCATCTCCAAGAAGAAGGAGAAGGTCATCAACGCCGAGCGGCCGGTGTTCATCGAAGGCGCGGTCAAGCAGGGGCTGGAGAAGCACAAGGCCGAGGAACTGTTTGACCTCATCCTCAAGTTCGCGGGCTACGGATTCAACAAGAGCCACTCGACGGGATACGCCATCGTTGCGTACCAGACGGCCTATCTCAAAACCTACTTCCCGAACCAGTACATGGCGGCCACGCTGACGTACGAGTCGCAGGCGCAGAAAGTCGCCGACTGGATTGCGTACCTCGAAGACTGCCGCCGGGCGACCTTCCCCGATGGGCATACGGGCATCGACGTACAGCCGCCGGACATCAACCTGTCAGCGTCGGATTTCTCGGTGGTGTTCGACGCCAATGAAGTGCGCGACCACAACCACGGGCACGTGCGCTTCGGCCTGCGGGCGCTCAAGGGCGCAGGGGAAAAAGCAATCGCAGCAGTCGTCGAGGAGCGCACCAAGCATGGGCCGTTCCGATCGCTCTTTGACTTCTGCGAGCGCGTGCCGCTGGCGGTTGTAAACAAGGCCACGATTGAAGCGCTCATCAAGGCCGGGGCGTTTGATTCGGTGCACGGCATGGAACAGCGAGCGGCGATGGTCGAGGCAATCGAGGGCGCGGTGCGCGCGGGCCAGGCGCTGGCGGCTGACCGGGCTTCGGGTCAGGGCTCACTGTTTGGTTTCGGCGATGCACCGGCGGCCGTGGCGGAGATCGAGGTGAAGTCAGAAACGCCATTGCCGCGCGTCGAGCCCTGGGACCTTCAACTGGCGCTGATGAACGAAAAGGAAGTGCTCGGATTCTTCGTTTCCAGCCACCCGCTGGAGCGTTACAAGACGCAACTCGAAACGTTTGGCACGGCAACGAGCGTCAGCGCGCCGGACCTGGACGACGGCACCCAGGTGATCCTCGGCGGCATGCTCACGCGCGTCCGTCCCGTGCTCGTGCGCAACGGCCGCAGCGCGGGGCAGAAGATGGCGATGATCACGCTTGAAGATCTGGAGGGCCAGATCGACGGGGTGCTCTTTTCGGATACGTTTGCCAAGTGCGGCGACGCGCTGGTTGACCACGCCATGATCTTCATCGTCGGGCAGGTGGACAAATCGCGCGGCACGCCGAGCATCAAGGTGGATCGCGTCATCCCGATTGCCAAAGCCGCCGCGGAACTGGCCGGGTCGATCGAGATCAGTCTTGAGGACGGGGAAGAGGCGGAGGCGACGCTGGCGATGCTCAACGGCGAACTGCAACGGCAATCGCGACTGAACGGCTCCGCCGGGCGGCCGGTTCCTGTTCGGCTTCATCTCTACGCGGAGAGTCGGCATGTCATTCTTGAGCCGTCCCGCCTGAAGGTCGCGGCGAGCGAGTCGCTGCTGGGCTTTATTCGCGAGACGGTCGGCGCCCAGTCGTGCAGCGTGACGGCCGGTCCGATGCCGTCGCCGCCGGAGCGGCAGCGCCGGTGGGGATCGGGTCATCCGGGTTGATTCCATTCTGGCAAGGCAGGGCGGCGTGCTGTTCAGGTCTCCGCCCGACCGGTCTTTGCGGCCGGGTGTGATACAATCAGCAGTGAATTCTGTCGAGCCATCCAGGCCCCGCATCTATCTCGATAACTCGGCGACGAGCCATCCCAAGCCGCCTGCCGTCTACCAGGCCATGATGCGCTTCGCGACCGAACTCGACGCCTCGCCGGGGCGCGGTGGGTATGCGGAAGCCCGCGAGGCCGGCCGCATTTTGCACGCGTGCCGGGAACGGTTCAGCCGCCTGATTAATGGCGAAGCACCCGAACACGTGATTTTCACGCTTAACGGCTCAGATTCGCTCAATATCGCGATCAAGGGGCTCATCGGCCCTGGGACGCGCGATCACGCCGTGACCACCTGGATGGCCCACAATTCTGTGCTCCGGCCCCTCAATGCGCTGGCGGAGCGGGGTGACACCGAGCAGACGCGCATCCCCTGCGACCCGATGACGGGCCTGGTGGATCCGCAGGAAATCGCCCGGGCCATCACGCCTCACACGCGCCTGGTGGCGATTGTGCATGGCTCAAACGTCACGGGGACGCTCATGCCGCTGCGGGAGATCGGAGCGATCTGTCGCGAGCGCGATGTGCCTTTCCTCGTCGATGCGGCCCAGACGGCCGGCCATCTGCCGCTCGACGTGCAGGAGATGAACATTGATATTCTCGCCTGCCCGGGTCACAAGGGACTGATGGGTCCGCTGGGCACCGGCTGTCTCTACATTCGCCCCGGAATCGAGGATCGCGTCCGCACGATGCGCGAAGGCGGCACGGGAAGCCTCTCGGAAAGCGACATTCATCCGTCGAACATGCCGGACAAATTTGAAGCGGGCAGCCACAACGCCATCGGCATTGCCGGTCTGAGCGCCGCCATCGAGTGGATTCTCGAACGCGGAGTGGAGCACATCTGGGAGCATGAGCAGGAGATCATGAACCACATGCTCCAGCGGCTCGACGAGGACGAAATGCCCGGCCTGCGCCTCATCGGGCCACCGGACTTTCAGAATCGTTGCGGCGTGTTCTCGATCGTGATCGACGGCATCGAGCCCAACGAACTCTCCGCCATCCTGGAAGACGAATACGGCCTGCTCACCCGCGCTGGATTCCATTGCGCCCCGCTCGCCCACCGGACGCTCGGCACCGACCGGCTTGGCGGCACGACTCGCATCAGTTTCGGAGCCTTCAACACCGAGCCGGACGTCGATGCGCTCTGCGACGCTCTTCAGGAAATCTGCGAGGAATACGCGGCCACGTCTACCAGCCGCTGAACCGCCACTTCTCACCCGCGAAACGGGTTCTGGCGGTCGCCGCCTAGGATTGTCAACATGTCCATTCCGCGTATTGCCATCGTCGGCCGACCGAATGTCGGCAAGAGCAGTCTGCTCAATATGATTGCCCGGCACCGGGTGTCGATCGTGGCGCCCACTCCGGGCGTGACGCGCGACCGCATTTCCGCGGTGGTCGAGGTGCAGCCGCCCGGCGATCGCCGCGATGGCCTGCCGCGCAAGCAGGTCGAGATGATCGACACCGGCGGCTACGGCATCTACTCGGGCGAAGAAGATGACGCAGACTCCAAGGCGCTCATCAAGGACGTCGAGTTCCAGATCGGCCAGGCGATTCAGAAGGCCGACTACATCTTCTTTCTCATCGACGCCCAGAGCGGGCTGACGCCGCTCGACCGGACGGTCGCGGAACTGCTTCGCAAGCAGGGCGCCTCGGATCGCGTGCGACTGATTGCCAACAAGGTCGATGCCGAGTCGTGGGAGAGTCATGCGGCGGAGGCGGCGGCGCTGGGTTTTGGCGAGGCGGTTCCGATCTCGGCGCTGAACGGGTATAACCGGCGGCGGTTTTTTGACATGCTCTATGACCTGCTGCCGGAGACGGTGATCGAGCACGAACCGGCGATGAAACTCGCGATCATCGGCAAGCGCAATGCGGGCAAGAGCACGCTCATCAATGCGCTGGCCGGCGAGCAGCGCGTCATCGTGTCGGAAATCGCCGGCACCACGCGCGACTCTGTCGATGTTCGTTTCGAGATCGATGGCCGGATCATGATCGCCATCGATACGGCGGGCGTGCGCAAGAGCAAGAGCCTGCAGAACGACATCGAGTTCTATTCGCAGCATCGCGCCTTGCGTTCGGTGCGGCGAGCCGATGTGGTCGCGCTGCTGATCGACGCCACGGTGCCGGTCAGCCAGGTGGACAAGCAATTGACGCAGGAAATCCAGAACCACTACAAGCCTTGCGTGATCGTGGTGAACAAGTGGGATCTCACGACAGGAAAGACCAACCGCAAAGGCCAGCCGATCACCCCCGACGACTACCTCGACTACCTGACCAAGGAACTCGGGGGGCTCGACTATGCACCGTGCGTGTTCACTTCGGCGACGACGGGCGAAGGGGTGCGCGACGCGGTGGCGATGGCGTTCAACCTGTACCAGCAGGCGGGGCATCGCGAATCGACCGGCGCGCTCAACGTCGTGTTTCAGCGCATTCTCGAAAAGCGCGGCCCGAGTTCACACCTGGGGCGTCGGGCCAAGATTCTCTACGTCAGCCAGGTGGCGGTGCATCCCCCCACCATCGCGCTGATCGTCAACCACAGCGAACTCTTCGATCCGGGATACGAGAGCTATCTGCTCAACCGCCTGCGCGAGGAGCTGCCCTACAGCGAAGTGCCGATCCGTCTCATCTTCCGCGATCGCAAGCGCAAGGCGCTGCATGACCTCAAGCACGGGCCGCGCCATGCCGCGCCTGAGTTGAGTGAGTTCGGCGCTGAGTTGCCTGACGATTTTCAGGACGACGAGGCGTTCGAGACCGAACCTTCGTGAATCCGCAGCGATGATCCGATTTCGACGCGCGGCTGGGTTTTCCACGGCACGAAATGATCGACCCGACGCCAGCGGCCGTCGGGCTGCAACACTTCGTGCGGCCGAAAGCGAGCCTTGTACGCCATGGTCTTTGAGCCGTCGACCCAGTAGCCGAGGTAGAGCCTCGCCTCGGGGCCGGTCGGGCAGTGCATCGCGCACAACTCGATGGTCTTGATGATGTTGTACGTGCCCAGCGAGCGTTTCGGCAGTTGCGGGTCAAAGTAGCAGTACACGCTGCTCCACGCCGCCGGGGTGCGATCGGTGCTGCCGACGCAGACGAGTCGATCGCCGAGGCGGATCTCGACTTCGCAGGTGTCAACGGGCGACTGACCGAGAAAGAGTTCAAACTCCCGACGTGAGCCGGTCATAAGGCCGTCGTGCCGCTGCGTGATGTAACGGCGATAAAGGTCATAGCGCTCGTCATCAACGATCACGGGCGTGAGTCGCACGGTCAGATCATCATTGACGCGGATGAGCCGGCGCATGGAGCGATCGGGTGTGAAGTCGCCGACGAGCAACCGCAACGATCGGCAACTGGTACAGAACGGGCAGGCGGGTTCGTAGATCGTCATGCCCGAACGTCGCCAGCCGGATTCGAGCATGGACTGCCACGTGCCCGGCTCCATGCGATGGACCGCGAAGCCGCGATCGCGGGCGGTCTGGCCCGGCAGGTAGGCGCAGGGGTGCGGCGGCGATTCGGGCAGAGTGTGCAGCACCTGCACCATCGACTGGCGAACTTGAGCCGCAGGCTCAGTCACGTTCTTCAATCCTCACCAGCGCCCCCGATGAGCGGCTCGGTTTGCCGTTCGCGGGCGACCAGATCACCATACGTCTCTCGCGTTCGGATTACCGTGGCGCGACTGCCGACCACGAGTACTTCCGCGGGCAGCGGATGCGAATTGTAGTGGCTGGCCATGACCATGCCGTAGGCTCCTGCGGAGAAGACGGCGAGCAGGTCGCCGCGCACCATCGGCGGCAGCAGGCGATCTTTGGCGAGAAAGTCGCTGCTCTCGCAGATCGGTCCGACGACGTCGCACAGTTCCAGGCCGGGGAGGTTCATCTCCTGCTCGCGCGTCCTGGGCACGTGCATCTTTGACACGCGGGCCGGCCAGACGAAGTGGAATGAGCCGTACAGGGCGGGTCGAATAAGGGTGTGCATCCCGCCATCGATGATGACAAAGTGCTTCTGCCCCGAGTTCTTGAGGTACTGCACGCGGTTGAGGAGGATACCGGCGTTGGCGATGATGGTGCGGCCGGGTTCGAGGATGATCTTCAGGCCGCGCGCCACATGCTCCTTGACCAGCGGCACGATGGCGGAGGCGTAGTCGGCGGCGACAGGTGACTGGGCGGAGGTGTAGTCGGCGCCGAAACCTCCGCCGAGATTCAGCGCGGTGATCTTGTGGCCAGCGGCGGCGAGTTCATCGATGAGCGTCAGGGCGCGCTTCACCGCCTCGATGTACGGTCCGACGGTGTAGACGGGCGAGCCGATGTGCAGGTGGATCGCTGTGAGACGGCAATGCTCATTGCGGCCATACTTGCGGAAGAAGGCGCGGGCGCGTTCGAGATCGACGCCGAACTTGGTTTCCTTCTTGCCGGTCGTGGTGTAGACGTGAGTCTTGGGATCGACATCGGGATTGACGCGCAGCGTCGCCTCACACACCACATGGCGCGACCGGGCGAGGGCGGCGATGTTTTCGAACTCGGCTTCGGATTCGATGTTGAAGAGGCGAATGCCGTGGCGCGTCGAACCCTCTGGGTTGTAGTCAAGCGCTTCGATGATCTCGGCATCGGTCTTTCCCACGCCCGCGTAGACGATGCGGTTGCCCGGCACCTTGGCGAGGCCGGCGCGGAAGAGTTCACCGCCGCTGACGACGTCCATTCCTGCACCGAGATCGGCAAGCAACTTGAGGATCGACAGGTTTGAGCAACTCTTGATCGAATAGCAGATGAGCGGTGAGACGTCTTTGAACGCCGCTACAAGTTTGCGGTAGTGGTCGGCAATGGTCGCAGCGCTGTAGATGTACACCGGCGTGCCCGCGGCTGCGGCGATGTCCTCAACCGCAACATTTTCGCAGAAGAGGCGACCTTCACGATAGTTGAACTGGTCCATGCGGATCCTTGTGGTGGATGGGCCGATTCGGAGCTTTCAGTCGGCGGTGATTATTGGCGCAGCGATCGAGCGAGGAATTCGACGGGGTGCAGGGCGGTGGCGCCGGTGCCATCATGCACCTGGTGCCGGCAACTGGTGCCGGGAGCGAGGATGACATCATTGGTCCCGCGATTGCGGACCGCCGGAAAGAGCGAGAGTTCACCCACCTGCATTGAGAGGTCGTAGCGATGGGCAGCGTAGCCGAAGGAGCCGGCCATGCCGCAGCAGCCGGTGTCGAGCACTTCGAGGCGTGAACCGTAGAGGCGGCGGAGCAGCGCCGCAGACGTGTCGACGCCCCACAGGGCTTTCTGGTGGCAGTGGCCGTGCAGGAGGATGCGGCTGTCGTCGTCTGTCGCCAACATCCGGTACTGCGGCTGCCGCGGGTGCTCCCCGTGGAACTTCTCGAGGTAGTCCTCGACGAGCCATGCGTGCTGCGCCATGGAGTGGGCATCGCGGCGTGACTCACCCGCAAGCCGCAGCGATTGCCACTCATCGTGCAGCGTCGCGAGGCAACTGGGCTCGCAGACCAGCACAGCGCGAGCCTGATGGGTTTTGACGAGGGTGGCCAGACGGGTCGCAGTGGACGCGATCGTCTTCTGCGCCTGTTCGAGCAGACCGGTGGAGATCATCGCCCGGCCGCAACAGCCGGCATCGGCGACGATGACGCGATAGCCGAAGGCGTCAAGCAGGCGCATCGCGGCGAGGCCGACGTGCGGCTCGTTGAAGGATGTGAAACAGTCGCCGTAGAGAATGACCGCTGGCGCGTTCACTTCAGCCGTTGAACGGAAGTCGATCGCCTGGCGAAAGAGCGAGTGTTCAAAGCGTGGCAGGCTGCGCTGTGGAGCGAGACCGAGCAGTCGATTGACCAGGGCGCGAAGCGGGCCGAAGTTGGCCGCCGCGTTCGCGAACTCGGGCATAAGCGAGCCGAGTCGATTCAATCGATCGACCCGGCCAAGCAGGCGCGCGGCAAGAGGTGTGTGGCCGGCGACGCGGTAGGACTGCGCCAGGTATTCGGCTTTGTACTTGGCGATATCGACGTTGCTTGGACACTCCGTCTTGCAGCCCTTGCAACTGAGGCAGAGGTCGAGGGTGTCGAGGGTGTCAGGTTCGTTCCAGTCGGCTGAGCCGTGTTCGCCGAACTGCCCGGAGATGGCCAGTCGCAGGGCGTTGCCCCTGCCGCGCGTGGAGTGACGCTCGTCGAGCGTGGCCATATAGGAGGGGCACATGGTGCCGCCGGTTTTCTTGCGGCAGACGCCGGCGCCGTTGCAGAGTTCGACAGCGTGCTCAAAGCCGTCTTCGCGCAAGTAATCGAAGTACGTCTCGG
Organism: Planctomycetaceae bacterium; assembly: GCA_040255465.1. GTDB lineage: Bacteria > Planctomycetota > Phycisphaerae > Phycisphaerales > UBA5793 > UBA5793. The sequence continues at coordinate 856,406 of JBDZVA010000001.1, read as the reverse complement.
GAAGACGAGGTTCGCCACAGGCATAGTCCGCTCGCTGGATGCGCGTGGATTCGTGAATGGATGCGATCGGTCCGGGCGAGACGATGTTGCCGGGATTGAACAGGTTGTGCGGATCGAAAATGTGCTTGATCTCGCGGAACGCCTTCATCAGTTCTGGGCCATAGAAGCGTTCGAGCAGCGGGCCGCGGGCGCGGCCGTCGCCGTGCTCGCCGGACATGACTCCGCCGAGCGACTGGGCCAGGTCGGCCGTTTCGATGGCAATCGCCTCCATGCGCTTGCGGTCATCTTCATCGCGCAGGTCGAGCAGCGGCCGCACGTGCAGCACGCCGACCGATGCGTGCGCGTAGAACGAGGCGATCGTGTGGCGCGACTCGACAATGCGACGAAATTCGCGGACGAACTCGCTGAGACGTTCAACAGGGACGGCATTATCCTCGACGAAGCCGACGGGTTTGCGCCGGCCGGGAATGCCGTGCAGCAGCGGCTCGCCGGCCTTTCGGAGTTTGAGCGCCTGCATGATGGCAGCGCGATCGCTGTAGCACGCGATGGCGGCGCCGGGGAACTGCCTGGCAGCCATCTCGCGAAGCGAAGTGAAGCACTGCTCGATCTCCTCACGCCCCTCCTGCGATTGGAATTCAACGTAGAGCACGGCCTTGAGCGGCGGACGATCGGGTTGATTCCTCTCTCCTGGGCGGGGCATCAGCTGCACATACTGCCGATACTCTGCGTTCTCGCTGGCGAGGTTGAGGATGAGGTCATCGAGCAGTTCGACGGCGGAGGGCTTGAGTTGCAATAACGGGACGACGGCATCAATCGCCTGTTCGAGTGAAGCGAAACCCAGAACGGCAAGCCCGGTGGCTTTGGGAATCGGGTGCAGCAGCAGCGTGGCGGCCGTCGTGAAGGCGAGCGTTCCTTCGGAGCCGCAGATGAGTTTGCACAAATCGACGATCTCATATGGGTGCCTGCCGGTGCGCTGCGCTTCGTCGAGATCCGCAAGCACCATGTCGAGCGCGTATCCCGCATTGCGGCGGAGCGTCTTTGGATATCGATCGCGGATAAGCTGTTCGTGGCGGCGCACCACGTCGATGACGCCGTCGGTGAGGTGGCGGGTGCGCGCGTGAATCTGCTCGACGTGGTCCCGGGCTGCGGCCGGGACATCCAGGTCGCTCCAATCCGGGCGCGCCGCGGCACCGCGGGCGAGATAGACGTGTTCTCCAGTCGAGAGATGCGCCCAGACCGCATCGACATTCTCAATCGTGCGACCATACTTGATCGAGCGCGTGCCTGCGGCGTTGTTGCCGATGCAGCCACCGATGTTTGCCTGGCGCGCCGTGGCGGGATCAGGTGCGAAGAAGAGTCCTTCGGGGCGCAACTCGTCGTTGAGGTCGTCAATGGTCATGCCCACATTGACGTGGCAAGCCCGGGTCGGAGCGGAGACCCACGAAAGTTCGCGCATGTTTACTGACGTATCAATGACGATGGCGCGATTGACGCACTGGCCGGCGAGGCTTGTTCCCCCGCCGCGCGGCAGAATCGGCAATTGATGCTCGCGGGCATACTCGATGACACGAGCGACATCATCTTCATCCTCGGGGATGACGACGCCGAGCGGTTCGACCTGATAGATGCTCGCGTCGGTCGAGTAGAGCATGCGGTCGTGGCGGCTGAAGCGCACCTCGCCGCGCACGAGTTCGCGCAGCGCGGCGGCGTGCTGCATCATCGTGGCCTGATCGGTCGGAATGACGGGGAGGGAAGTAGAGGCCATTGACGCCCATTAAAGCGAGTCGGGCCGACGGAGCCGCGCGAGCGTCAAAGATCTTCGTCGAGGGCTTTCCTGACGGCGTTGCGGAGGCGCTCGGTGAACGAGTCGCCCGGATCGGTGCCGACAAATGCCTGCACGATCTTCCCTGCCGGCGAAATGATCACGGTGGTCGGCCAACTGGGGGCGAAGAACGTGCCGATGGAAACCTGTCCGCCATCGTCCTGCCATCTGGGGATTTCGATCTCCTGCCCCTTGAGGTAGAGGTCGAGGTCCTCGACGGTGTTGCCGCAGTTCACGGGCACGATCCTCGCGTCGATGTGCTCTTCGTCGATCCATTTCTGCACATCCTGCAGGGAGCCAAGCACGGGCGACATGGACTCGGAGGCAATCCACCAGAAAGTCAGCACCGTTGCTTTGCCTTCACAGTCCTTGAGGGTGATGGTCCTGCCATCGGGATCGGGGAATGCGAAGTCCGGCGCCGGCGTATTGATCAGGTCGGCCGTGACGTGCTCGGCGGTCAGCAGGCCGATGGACTGCACGTCCTTGCGATCATCCGTCTGCACAACGAACTCCTCGACGGGAAACTGATCGAGCCGTTCTGGATGCATTTCCGTCGTCACGTGCCACCTGGTGTCCTCGTTGGCGAGATCGCTGATCTGCGACTCGAATCGCACGACGAGATTCGTCTTCGGGTCGATCGTGAGGGTGCACGGCGCGCCGTCGGTGCTCGACTCGATGCGCAGCTGCTCGACGTCCCCCCACTTTTCGTCCCTAATGGTGCGGTGCCCGACCAGCCGAGCGTCAAAGGTGAAGAAGAAGAGATTATCGATCGGATTCTCAGAGAGGCACAGGCCAAAGTGCGGGAAGGGGAAGATCGAGTTCTGCATGGTGAAGAGGTCGACGGTCAGCGGCCCGTTGAAATCCTCGATGAACAGGCGCTCGGGCTTAGGGGCGTATTCGCCGTAGAGGGTGCCATCAATCGCCGTCATGGTGATGTCGTTGAGGACGAGGCGAACGCCTTCGCGGCTGACGATCATGGAAACGTCGTGCGACTGCTCGGGGTACTCCTGATCCGCAATGAACTGCATGGTGACGGTGGCGTTGTCGCGGATGGCGGGTGCGGTGCGGTAGGTCTCGACGACCTTGTCGAAGAGGCTGCGGGCGCGATTGACGCCCTCGATACTGCGGTCGAATTCCGCAATGGCGGGGGTTGGGGCAGCGCCATTGGCTGCCGGGTCCGGTGGCGGGTTCCCCTCCTGCGCCATGGATGGGACGGGAGGGACCGCAAGCAACAGGCACGCCAGCAGCGAGGCGCTGAGTCGCACGCGAACAGTTCTGCGCAATTGCACTGCGTTCATGATTGATGATTGTACACAAAGCGGGCGGCCGCACGGGAGGATCAGCCCAGAATCGAGCGATACCAATCGAGCGTTGCTTCGAGGCCGGCGCGGACGGGCGTTTTCGGTTCGTATCCGAGCCAGCGTCGGGCGAGCGAGATGTCGGCCTGGCTGTGGAGGACATCACCGGCCCGAGGCGGCTTGAACTCGGGTGGAGCGTCGACTCCGACGATTCCGGCCATGAGATGAGCGAGTTCGAGGACCGTTACGCGATCGCCGCGAGCGATGTTCATCACGCCGCCCCGGAGCAGGGCGTGACCCACGGGGCCGGCGTCGCGGCCTTGCACCGCCCCCGCCCTCAGATTAGCCTCAACGACATCGGAGACGAAGGTGAAGTCGCGCGAAGCCGTCCCGTCGCCGAAGATCATGGGCCGGCGGCCCTGGAGCAGCGCGTTGGCGAAGGCGGCCACGACGGCGGCGTAGGCCGAGTCGGCCCGCTGGCCAGGGCCGAAGATGTTGAAATAGCGCAGACAAACGGTGCTCAGGCCGTAGCACAGGGCCCAGACGCGCATGAGATGCTCGCCGGTGAGCTTCTCCTGCGCATAGGGACTGAGGGGATCAGGCAGCTGATTCTCGACTTTGGGCAGGACGGGCTGATCGCCATAGACGCTGCTTGAGGAAGCAAAGACGACGCGCTTGACGCCGCACTTCACGGCCATCTCGAGCACCTGCTGCGTCCCGGTCACGTTGACATCGAGATAGCGCCGAGGCTGCTCAATGCTGGCTGGAACAGACGCGAGGGCCGCTTCGTGGAAGATGAGGGCGGCGCCAGTGCAACACTGCTCCAGGGCGTCGCGATCGAGAATCGAGGCGCGAACGAAGCGGAGCGAAGCGGCGGAGTTCGGCAAGTCGGCGAGATTCTCTTCTGAGCCGCCCGAGAGATCGTCAATGACGGTGACCCTGGCGCCGAGGCCGATGAGCCCGCGCGTGAGGTGCGAGCCGATGAAACCCGCGCCACCGGTGACGACGACGGGGAGGTCTCGATAATGTGCGGCAAGATCGGTTCGGGCGGGCATGGCGGGTCGATTCTATCGCCCCGGGCCTCGCGGCGAATCGAGTCAGGGACCATTGAACAAGCGCGGCGGCCTTTCGGCCGCCGCGCTTTGAGTCACGAGAGGAGGATCCGTTTCAGGAGCCCTTAGCCGAGGAGTGCCAGAACACTCTGCGGCTGCTGGTTCGACAGTGACAACACGGTGGTTGCCGCCTGCACGAGGATCTGAGACCGGGTGAGACCGGCGGTCTCCTTGGCGAAGTCCGTATCGCGGATCTGGCTTTCGGCAGCCGCGGTATTCTCGAAGGTGATACCGAGCGAGCGGACTGCCGCACCGACGACGTTCGTCTGGAACGCGCCGAGGCGACCGCGAAGACCCGACACCTGCTTGATGGCGTTGCTGATGATCGTCTGGGCGTTGTCAATGTCGCCCGTCTGAACATTGGCAGAACCACCGGACTTGAGGGCGGACAGGAAGCCGTCTGCACTCGTGCCGAGGTTGCCGCTGGATACCGACTGGATGCCCAGCGTGGCCTTGCCGGCGAGATTGACGGTCGGATTGAGGCTGAACGTCGCACCGCCACCGGTGATGTAGAACGAGGTCGTTCCATTGGTGGTGTTGAGGGCGCTGTTGCCGTCGATGCTGACGGAAACGTCGAAGCCTTCACTGCTCACCCTCGCCTGCAGGCCGTTCGTAGTGGCCTGGATACCGTTGATCAGGAGTGTCGCATCGCGACCTGTGTCGGTGACATCGTCGTCTCCGGTACCTCCGGTATCAACGTCGAAGATGAGGTTCGATGTGCTTCCGGTGAGTTCCTTGACCCGAATGAACGAGTTGGTGCCGAAGCCGGAGGAACGGAACTCGATTCGAGAGGTGGTCGTGGCGTTCTGGGCGGCCGAAACACCGGTGACATCCTTGAACTGGTTGATCGCGGTGATGATGCTGGCCTGACTGGCACCGCTGGCGATCGTGATCTGCTGCGTCCCCTTGTTGCCGGTGATCTCGATCGTGTAGGATCCACCGTTGCCATCGAAGTTCGCGGCCGTTGAGAGGTACACCTCTGCGGTCTGGGCGGACGTAATGGTGTCCACGGTCACCGTGAGGTAGGCATTCGCGGTGGAGGGCAACTTGGCGGAATTGACCGTGACATCGGACAACAGCGAGCCTGACACGGCCGAAGTCGTGTAGTCGAAGTTGCCATTGAGCAGCTTGCTGCCCTGGAAGGAGGTCGCATTGGAGATGCGGTCGATCGTTGAGATGATCGAGTCGATCTGCTGCTGGTTTGCGTCCTTTTCCTCCTGACTCAGACCGGCGTCATTGGCTGACTGACCGACCAGGCCCTGGAGTTCCTGAAGCAGGTTGCTGACTTCCTGCAGACCACCCTCAGCGACGTTGACGACCTGCTCAGCCCGCTGGCCGTTGCCAATGGCGGCTGTAATGGCCTTCATTTCGGCGCGAAGATTCTCAGATGCGATCAGACCGGCGGGATCGTCACCGCCGCGGTTGATTCTGAGACCGGTGCTCAACCGTTCGAGGCTTGTGTTCAGCGATCGGTTTTGCAAACCGAGTGTGCGCTGTCCGATCAGAGACGGAATATTCGTGTTGATGCGACTCATGCCATCCTCCGTGACTGGAAGTTTGCCCTTCGGGGGGCGACCTGTTGTTGGCCTCTAATCGACCTCGCTCCTTCGAGACCGGTCAGATGCGCTGGCCGCGTTGCGTTCCCAATGAACGCCCATCCATTACGACCACGCATTGATATCGTCCGCGATACTGCCCAAGTTAAGCCGGCTTACTCGGAACATTGATTTCTGTCACTTTCCGGCTGATCAGTCAACTCGCGAAGACCCACCAAAACGAATGGCGGCTCCCGCATTATCGGGAGCCGCCCGGGGCGTCGCGTGAGTGCAGGGTTATCGGCCAGATTACCCGGACCTTCCCTGGAACGCCGACGGGCCCGGATGGTCTCCGGGCCCGTCAACACCTCCACCACTATTTAAGGATCGCGCCTATCCGAGGAGTTGCAGCACATTCTGGGCGGTCGAGTTCGCGGTGGCCAGGACGGCGGTCCCCGCCTGGACCAGGATCTGCGCCCGGGTGAGTCGGCTTGTCTCAACCGCGAAGTCGGCGTCCCGGATCTTCGATTCGCTGGCGGTGATGTTCTCGAGAGCCACCTGAAGCGACCGCATGTTGGGCTGAATGGTGTTACGCTCGATGGCGCCCAACTGGCCGCGGAGCACGGCGACCTCGTCAATGGATGAGTCGATCACCTTGGACGCGGCGAGGAAGTTCCCCGAACTGAGGGAGTTGGCGCCGCCGGTCTGGAGGGAATTGAGGTACTGCAGCTCATCATTGAGATAGGTGGCGCCCAGACGCGAGGCGGCAACCGATCGAACTCCGAAACTGATCTGCTGGTTGACATTGACGTTCGGACCGAGCTGGAACTGGGCGCCGCCGCCCGTGATATAGAACGTCTTCGAGTTTGCGGTATCCTGGGCGAACGCTTCGGTCAGCAGCAGTTCAACATTGAGCGCGGGTGTCTTGACGGCGATCTGCAGCCCCTTGCCGGTAGCCAGAATGCCATTGACCACTGCGGTGACGTCGCGGCCGGTATCGCGCTGATCGCTGATGCGGGTGTCGAAGAACTCGCCGGAATCTCCGATCTTCTTGACGCTGACGAATGCGCCCGAGCCGTATTCAATGCTGGTAAAGACCATGCCTGAACTGAGGTCGCCGGCACTGACCAGACTGGCTTCGACACCGGTTGAGTCTTTGAGACGGTTGACGGCGTCGACAACGGTCTGGATCGACTGGCCCGAGACGAACTGCAGCACCTGGACGCCATCCTTACCCGAGATTTCGAGCGTGAGGCTGCTGAGCAACGTGCCATCATTGACCGTACCGGGATAGTCGGCGGTGAGAGTAATCTCAGCGGTCTGGGCGGAGCCGAGCACCTGCACGTTGACGGGGATGTTGGAAGCATTCCCGAAACTCGCCCCGAGAATCTTGGTGTTCGCCAGGGCCGAGGTCGGCACGCCGGAGGTGAGATAGTCAAGGGTGCCGTTGAGCAACTGGAGGCCCGCGAAACTGGCGGTGTTGCTGATGCGGGTGATCGCATCGATGGCGGAGTCGATCTGCAACTGGTTGGCTGCGAGTTCCTCCTCAGAGACGCCGCCGGAATTGGACGCCTCGATGATGAGCCCCTTGATGGAGTTGAGCATCTCGGAGATCTCGCTGAGCGAACCTTCGGTTGTCGCGATGACCGAGCCGGCCCGCTCCGAGTTGGACACGGCCTTGGTGATGCTGGCCATCTCGCTTCGCAGGCGTTCGGAGGTGATCAGCCCGGCCGGATCGTCGGCGCCGCGATTGATGCGCAGACCGGTCGAGAGGCGTTCGAGCCGAATGTCCAGGTCTCTGTAGGACCGGTTCAGGCTCGACTGGGCGATCATGGATGAGATGTTTGTGTTGATCCTAGCCATGGCAATCCTCCTTGATTGAGGCTACTGGTCGTGTCGTCTGGCTCGGCGGGCGTGTTGGGCGCCTGGTTGTGTGTCGAGCCTGCAGAACGCGGCGAACTCCGGCCGCGTCGAATGCTCCTGTTCGATCATGCGGTCTTGCACTTGAGCGCGTCGAGCCCCGGTCCCCTGATGGGGTTTCGGGCCCGGCGTGAGGCGCCCCCTGGCGTCGGCCCGCGAGCGGATGCCGCGGCGGACACCTTGATGCCATCGAGTTGGCGCTGGTCGAAGCGAGCGGCCTCCTCGTTTTCATTCTTGATCGCGTCGTAAACTTCTTTGCGGTGAACAGCGACGCTGGTGGGGGCGTTGATTCCGATGCGAACCTTGTCACCCCTGACATCGACGACGGTGACCTCGATGTGATCACCAATCATGATTGTTTCATCGCGCTGACGTGAGAGCACAAGCATTCCGTTGCTCCATTTGATCAGGGCGCACTCCCTGCGCCGTTTCGCCAGCCTTCCCACAACATGCGTCTGATCCGAAGATCGGACGCACCCGCGCGTCTCGCAGCAGGCGTGGATCAGGCCGAGGCCGCGTGAGCGGTCTGGCCGACTTCCACGAGCCGATGCCGCGTCGACCAGCGTTGATCGGCGAGCACGAGTTGCTCCCCGATGCGCTGCTCGACGTTGATGACAAGCGGCCCTTGCAGGTTGCCCGTCAGGCTCTCGCCGTAGCGATTGACGATGACCAGCACCTGCGCCTCTTCGAGCGACTTGAGCCCGAGATTCGCCGCCTGGTCGTCACGAATCGGTACTTCGTATCCCGTGACGAACAGACTCGGATCCGTCACCACAAACGCCAGTTCCGGAGCGTCCACTGACTGAAGCCAGTAGAAGACGCCTTCCGGGTTGGGCTGGAGCAGGGCGAACCGTGTCTGGCTCGAAAACCCCAGCAGACCTGACTTGAATGTGATGATCCGATCGGCATCGATCTCCACGGTGCCAAAACGACTCGTCTTCACGTTCATTTGAACGCTCCAATTGTTCGGCCGAACCATCCTGGTCGCACCGGCCCACTCCTTGGACCGGCGTGCGGGGTCCCCACTTGCATTCGATGGCGAATGGGGTCCCCTCGTCCATGTTCATCCGGTGATGCGGCCGAGGCACCTCCGGATTTTTCTATCAGCTCATCCCTCAACCCAGGAAACGAAACAAACTCAGGCTCCCCAATTGCGAGGTGGTGATCATCGCGGCCTGCAACTGTGTCTGAAGCGTCGCAAATCGAATGGACGCTTCGTTGTAGTCGACATCGCGAATCTGGCTCACCATGCTCACGTCCAGCAACTGTCGGTCCTCTTCTCGGGTCCGGATCGCCTTGACCCGGTTCGCCCGCTGCCCGAGCACGGCCCGGGCTTGCGCCAGCCGATCCACATCGGCTGTAAGTTTCTCTCCAGCAATCGTGATGCCAAGCGAATCATCGTTCATCAGGGCGTCTCTGAGGTTCACCAGGTGGGTCAGCATGCTGTCCACCTCGATAGTTGCGCGATCCTCGCCGGCAATAGTTGCGCCTGAGGCGCTGACCGCGATGCCGAGGTCGGCCGCGGCGCGTGAGCCGTTCTGCGCTTCGATGAAGAACGTACCGCCCCCGCCGGAGAGATCCGTCAGGGTCAGCCCGTTGGGCCCGTCCGTCAGACTCATGTCAAAGGTCCCGGGCGGGGCGGCGGCATTGGCGATGTCAATGACATCCTGAACCGTCTCCGCCCCGGCCAGATCGACGTCAAAGAACGACCCGTCGCTCAGATGCACCCGGAAGTCCACATCCAGTGCTGGATTGGGCAGACCCGTGATCGGGTCCACCGACCCGCTGCGAATCTCCACGCCGCGCCCGTTGTTGAAATCCGACAATTGCGTTGAGGAAGTGAAGGAGCGCACGCCCAGGTCGGTCGCCGTCGTCCCGCCGACGGTCTCCGAAACGGACATCGCGCTGCCGGAGAGCTCGTTGATGAGGTTTATGCGCTGACCGTCTTCGGCGATCTCGAGGCGGGCGCCGATGCCCGTTCGGGCGACGGCGTTGGCCAGGTCCTGTAGGGTTGCGACTCCCGTCATATCCACGGTGCGTGATTGGCCGGCGTTGCCGATGACAAAATCACTCAGCGGGCTGAGCCCCGGCACATCGGAGAGACTCGTCAGCATCGTCAGGCGAGGATCAACGTCGGCTCCGTCTGGCGCTCCGTTTGTGAACGCCGATTGTGACAATCCCAGGTCGGTCGCGGTGGTCCCGGCGCCCACTTCGCTGATCGCCAGCGTCAGCGGAGCGACGACATCGAGGGCCAGCCCGTTGGCGGTCGAGTTGATCCCGACGCGGCCAGGCCCGAGGATGGTCGTGCTGGTGTCCGACTCGAGGGTGGCGATCGCATCGTCGATGAGGTCGATGACGTCCTGCACCGTATCGGCGCGTGAAAGGTCGACCTGGGTCGATCCAACGCCGCCGACATCGATGTTGACTATTCCAAGATCGACACCAAGTCCGCGGGCGCCGTTGAGATCGGCGATGCGCATCGTACCGACGAGATCAGGATTGAGGTCGCGATCTCCCTGCACGCGCGCGGACAGCGCGCCAAAGGCGCGATTCAGCGGCAGTGTGACTTCGAGTGCCTCGCCGACGCCAAGGTCGAGATGGAGGCCGGACGTCGTGCCGGTGTAGCGGTATCCGCCCAGCGACGGCTCGATGGGCGCGCGGCCAATCTGACTGCCGCCAAAGATGTAGTTGGAGGTGAATCTCGTGTTGCCGAGATCCACCATCTCGTTGATCATGGCGTTGATGACTTCGGCCTGATTGCGGCGCGTCTGCGTGTCGCCGCCAATGCCGATCATTTGAGACGCCACGTCTCTCGCCTGGAGGATGATGTCGGTGGCTTCGCCGAGCGCGCCGTCGGCGATGTTCATGAACGACTCAGCCTGATCGAAGTTGCGGAAGCGCTGCTCGCGGATGTCCATGCCGCGCTGCAACGTCTGGATGAGCGAAGCTCCGATCGGATTGTCGCTGGGCTTGTTAATCGCCAGACCGCTGGCGAGCTGCACCTGTGTTTCGAGCAGTTGCTGGCTGGTGCGCGTCAGGTTCCCCAGCATGGCCTGGGTGGTCAGGGCGATCGGTACGCGTGCGAGATTGCTGGGTATGGCGCTCATGGTTAGATGATGGACATGAGGGTCTGCATGAGTTGATCAACAACGCTGATGTATTTCGCCGCCGCCTCGTATTGGCGCTGAAAGTTGAGCAGGTTCACGGCTTCCTCGTCGAGACTGACGCCGCTGACAGCTGCTCGCTGCGCCTGGAGGCTCTCCTTGACCAGTTTGGTGGAGGCGGCCTCGCCGATTGACGTGCGCGAGCGGATGGCCAGCGATTCCACACTGGAGTTCCACGACTCGGGCAGGGTGAGCCCGCCAAGCGAATCGAGTGCCTGCGTGCTCAGTCTCGCGATCTGAAGCGCGGTGCCGTTGGAGCCGAAGATGTGATCCGAACCGGCCGCAAGATAGGACGCATCGTTCAGGATTGTCGAATTGACCCCGATGTCCTGCGCATTCTCGCCGGTGAAGAACGTGTTGACACCCAGTCCGGCCAGTACACCGGAGGTGTCATCGCTGAACGTGAGCGAATAGCCGTCGGCGGCCGTCAGGCTCAAGCGGCCATCGGGTGTCACGGCGGCGGTGATGTTTGACGAACCGATCTTTGTGTTGATCGCGGCGACCAGGTCATTCAGGCTCGTGTCCGCGCCGACGCCGTCGAGATCGATATCGATCTGAAACGAGGTGCGCTCGCCGGTGGAATCGTGCGTGAGGTGCAGTTGCACACTGCCGTTGACAATCTGGAATGGCAATCCGGCAGCGCTGCTGTTGAGGGCAGCACTCGGATCGGCTACGCGATAGGTTCCTTCGATGTTCTCAAAGCCCGTTCCACCCTGGCCCTGGGAGTGGATGCGATTGACCTCGAAGATCAGTGTGGAGGCGAGGTTGTCGAGATCGCTGATCGCCCCGTCCACGATGTCGGATCGAGCGCTGGTCAGGGCGCCGAGCGAACCACTGGTGATATTGAGGTCGGCGCCGTCGGCGCGGGTTTCGATGACCCTGACGGTGCCGCTGGCGGTCGTGCGGGTGTCCACTGTCAGACCGCGCGAGGTACTTCCGAGCAGCAGCGGCGTCGAGCCGACGAAGATGTCGACCGTTCCGGCGGGCTGCTGGACGACGGAGATATCCATGTACCCGGCCAGTTCGTCGACAAGCTGGTCGCGCTGATCTCGAAGTGACGAAGCAGTCCCCTGCCCCTGCTCCGCCTGGACGATGGAAACGTTCATCGAGGCGATCTGCGTGAGCAATTCATCCGCTCGACCGACCTGAAGGGCCATGTCCCGATCGATCTGATTGCGCACGTCAACATAGTCGCGGCGCGTATCCTGGAGGCGACCGGAGAGGCTGACGCCTTCCTGCACGACGAGCGTTCTGACCGAAAGATCGCCCGGGTTGTTGGCCAGTTCCGACCATGAATTGAAGAACCGGGTGAGGGCGGAGGAAAGGTCCGAGTCAGTCAGTTCGCTCTGGATGGCTTCGATCTGGTTGAAGAGGTTCTGCCGCGTGAGGGCGCTTTGCTCATTTCCGATGGCTCCGCGAATGCGGGCGTTGATGGCTTCATCGACGTGCCGGCGGATGGCGGACAACATCACTCCGCCACCCGTGGAGGAATTGCGCCCGAGTCGATCACCGGTCAATGGCGCGGCGACGGCCGTCTGCCGGGTAAAGCCCGGCGTGGTGGCGTTGGCCATGTTGTTGCCCGTGATCTGAAGCGCCGCCTGGGCGTAGTTGAGGGCGGTGCGACCGATTTGCAGGGCGCTGGTCAGGCCCATGGTGCGTTCCTCATGTCCTCAGGTCCAGTCCACCGCACATGGCCGCGTTGACGCCGATGCGCCCATCCCGGCCGTACAACTTGGTCTTGCTCAGTCCCGCCTGGATCGTCTGCATCAGGCCGGATACGTGACCAAGCAGCGATTCGCAACTCTCTCGCAATACCCCGCCGGCCTGCTGCACCGCCGTGATGCTCTCGCGCAGGGATTCACCAAGTTCGATGAGAAGGCTCTGCGCTGGTTCGCCAACCGCTTCGGCCAGATCCGAGAGGCGAACTTCGTTCTCACACGCGACATCAAGCGCGCTGGCGAGAGTGGCCGCAACGACTTTGCGCCGCTGCTCGAGGCGGTCGATGGCGTCGACCAGTTCGCGTTCTTTTTTCAGACATTGCACCAGCCGCGTGGTGTCGGCGGTGCGAAGGCACTGCTGCGAATCGGTGATGCACTGGAGCAGGTCCTGGTTCAGGGCGGTCGCTTCGCGCAGAATCTGCTCAAGGCGTTGTACGCAGATGCCAATTCCAGTTCCGGTGCGCAATTCAGGCATGGTCCGGTCTCCGTTCCACCACATCCAGCCGCCGTCCGCTCGTGTCGGCGGTCACACCCTTCGGATTGAGCAAACGGCGCGCCACCTGCTCGACAAGTCCCGTTCGCATGTTGTGCACAATGTCCTTGGCGACTTCCGCCTCGATCATGGGTCGCAGCGCTTTCTCTCCCTCAGACTTCTTGAACAGGCCGCTCTCAAGCGGATCCTCGCGGAGTTTTTCGAGGACGGGCACAACCAGTGTCTGGGCGACGAGCTCTTCGACGTTGCGGAAAGCCTTCGCTTCGCGCTGCTGCGGCGTCTCACTCGACTTCATCAACCGGCCGATGAGTTGCGAGAAATCCTGGATGCCAACCGTCCGCGTCGCATTGACGTCGCCCGGGCTGGCCTGCTGCTCCAGCGGACTCGTGCGCGGCGTCAGGTCGATCGAGTCGAAAAACCCCGCGGCAGGCGATCGGAATTGTGATGGGTCAACCGTGGTCATTGCGGTGCGTCAATCAGTTCTGCGTGCAGGGCGCCAAGTCGCCTGAGTTCGTAGATCACATCCACTCGCGTGTCGAAATCGACCTTCAGGGCGTCCAGAGCGTCAAACAGGTCCGAAAGCCTGGCCTTGGTGGTGGGCAGGCCATCATCAACCGTGCTGAGCTTGACCTGCGCTTCGGTGGAGAAGATCGGGTCCGCTGGCGAAGCGACAGGCGGCGGGGTAATGCGGGTGATCGACAGCCCCTTGGCGGAAATCACCACAGGCGAGATCTGCACGTCTCCGTTCAACGCGATCACACCGGCGCGACGGTTGATCACCACGCGAGCGGGCAACTCGAGCAGACTCGTGTCGATCTGCATGGTCAGAACGTAGTTGAGCGTCGCGGTGCGGCGCTCCCACGCCCAGTCGCTGATGGTGAGCACAACTTCGTTGGGTGAACGGACCGTGGCGCGACCTTCGCCGCCGGAGGGTCCAACCTGGAGCTGCTGGGTGATCTGATCCGCCAGCATGTTCGCGACGGGGTAACCCGCGTATTGAGGTCGGATCACGAGCGTGACCTCGCGAGAGCCTTCGACGAACGCATTGGCGCGAATATCACTGAGCATCTGCAGTCCGCCGCGAATGACGCCGACGCGGGGATTGGTTGCATCGATGTCGATCGGGCCGGAGACGGTGGCGTCGACATCTGAGTATTTCGAGAAGCGGACAAAGCTCTGCGCAAGGATGCCACCCTTGAGGCTCTTGGCATTTCCCAGGACGGACACCGTCGCATCGAATCGATCTCCCTCGCGGGCGCCGGTCTCAGGCAGGAGACAACTGATGCTGACAATGGCGACGCTATCGGAAGACTGGAGATCGCTGGGCGAGGTCACACCCATTCCGTTGTTGCGGTAGAACTCGGCGAGGAACTTGGCGGGGTATTCGCTGCGGCGAGCGGAGTCACCCGAGCCGTTGAGTCCGACGACGAGCCCCATGCCCGTCAGTTGGTTGTGCTCCAGCCCCTTGACGCGCACCAGCGTTTGCACATCCGTGGCGATGGCCACACCCGTTGCGCTGGAGATGATCCAGGCGGCTGCACAGCAGGCCATGGTGGAGAGTGTCTTGCTTGAGGTTTGGTGCTTCATTCTTGACTCCATGGCTTTCTCGATTCAACTGACCGTTCCGCAGTGTTGCCGACACTTTCAGAAGGCAAAGATCGTCTCAAGGACGCGCGGGATCAGCCCTTTCTTGGTGGTCTTCTTGAGTTGCCCCTCGTGTGTCTTGATCACGCGCAGATCGAAGAGCTGGTTGCTGAGAATCGTTCCGGCGGGCGAGACCAGTTGCGGATCGCAGACACCCGAGAGCAGGATTGTCGAGGTCTCCTGGTCCGTCTGAACGAACGTTCTCGCCTCGAGCACGAGGTGCCCGTTGGGCCAGACATCGATGACTTCGGCGGTCACTCGAGCGGACAGATCATCCGTGCGCGAGTACTTGCCGTCGCCCTTGAACTCGTTCTTATAGCTCACATCGAGCTTGGCTGGATTGGCGTTCTGGCTGGCTTTGAGAATGCCGTTGATGAGGTCGTTGAACGTGAGCTGCGGGAAGTCTTTGATCTCCCCCTGGATGTCGTAGTCCTTCTTCGTATCGAGGGCTTGCGAACTGCGCGCCGTGCTGGTCTCGCGAATGATGATCTGAACATGATCGTGCTTGCGCCAGACGACGGGTTGCGGCTGAGGCACCGTGAACCAGGCCACCGCCTGCAGCGACAACGCCGGATCCGTATCCGCAGCCGGAGGCGGTTTGGGATTCGCCTTGGCCTGCGCCAGAACTGAACTGCTCTGTGCAACGCACACCTGTGCCGCAATCAGAATGACCCCAGTCGCGAATACGGTTTCTGCGCATCGAAGGTGATTCAGTTTCATCGTGCGTCCTTCCCTGCATCGACATATCCGGTATCGATGCTGATTTCGCCGTCCGCCTCCACCATGCCCAGCAGTTGGACGCGATCCGTGATTCGCTGGACGCGGACCATCTCGCCGACACGTCCATCTTCGAGCACGCGGGCCCTCATGCGAAGCACGAACATGCCGTGGCGGGCGCGAATGGTCACTTCGCTGTTCCGCGTGACGACAATCCTGGAGACGGTGTCGCCCTCACGGAGGACCTGCCCCGGAACGAGCCGCCCTCGCACTTCCATGCCGAGCACATCCTCAAGATACTGCAATGGTGCGGACATCTGCGGCTCGACGATCCGCGTTTCCTCCACCACATCGCCCGGATTGAGAATGTCTCCGCGAGATGTGTAGCGCTGCACGACGAGAACCCGCTGGCGCACGGCCACATCCACCGTGATCCGAATGGAGCGCACCACGGTTGAACCCTGAAAGAAGTTGATGAGCAACGGAATCGTGGGAGAGAGCTTCGAGGCAAGCGGCTTGATCTCGAGTTCATATCCCGCCGTGCTGAGCTGCAGTTCTTCCTGATCGGAGGAGCGAAACGTCAATTGCACATTGGATGGATCACTGTGCAGGATGATGGACGAGAGGTACGCCGCCACCATTCCGCGGACCGATTTCTCGCGAACAAACTGGCTCGCGAACGTCGGAGCGGCATCCGGTGTGGGCTGGGCGCGACCCGCGTTGACGGGCGCTTCACCGGGGGTCTCGCCGGAACGCCAGCGAATGACGCAGTCTCGACCGCTGAGCGCCAGCAGCCCGAGATTCGCGCCGGAGTCATCCAGTCGCTGACGAATGAGGGAAAGATTCACCGTCACCGGCCGCGATGGCTGGGTGCTGATCTCGAAGACGACCTGATCCCCCAGCGCCTGCGCGACGTCGCCTTGCAGCTCAGCGACATCCGCGAGGGACACGGTCAACTGGCCGGCATCCAGACGGACCGACCCTCGCAACACAATCCGATCCTGCGCGTGGGCTGCGCCGGCAAGGCCAATCGTTGCGAGGAGCACGGCGATCAGAAGGCGATGCGGAGCACGTATGGGGATGTTCATGGGATCAGGCGTCATTCACTTACCCTCTATGAAGTTGATTCACTTGCTTGAGTGCATCGTCTGCGGCGCGGATGACCTGGCCATTGAGTTCGAACGCCCGTTGACTCTTGATCAGGTGAACGAGTTCGCGCACCGGCTCGACGTTTGATCCTTCAAGGAACCCCTGGCGGATGCCGCCGCGGTTCTGCTCTCCGGGCGGACCGGTAATCGGATCGCCGGACGCTTCAGTGGCGACGAAGAGGTTTTCGCCGATTTCCTTGAGGCCGGGTGGATTGATGAACGTCGCCATTTCAAGTTGGCCGACGTTGGACTGATCACCTCCTGGCAAACCCACGGTGACTTGTCCATCGAAACTGATCGAGATGCTCTCGGCTTCCTCGGGAATGGTGATGGGCGGCTGCAGGACGCGGCCCTGATCGGTGGCGAGGACGAGTTCGCCCTGGCCGTTGATGCTGAGATTGCCCGCCCGCGTGTAGCCGATGCCGTCGCGGCCGCGGTCATCTTCGATCTTGACCTGAAGAAAGCCGCCGCCCTGGATCATGATGTCGAGTTCACGGCCGGTCTGCTCGGCCGCCCCGGCTTCGAAGCTCTTCTGCGTGCCGGAGACCTGGGTGCCCAGGCCGACGTACAGACCCATCGGGCGCTGATCGCCGTTGATGTTCTCGACGCCGGCCTGCTTTTTCTCGATGTAGAGCAAGTCCTGAAAGTTGGCGCGGCTGCTCTTGAAACCGGCCGTGTTCAAGTTCGCCAGGTTGTTGGCAATGACGTCCAGTTCGGTGTTCAGGGCGGTCAGGCCGGTTGCGGCGGATTGCATTGCGGTTACGGACATGGCGGCTCATTCTCCTGCGATCGGGATGGCTCAGGCCACGCGGCCGAGTCGATTAATCGCGCTGTTCATCAGGGCATCGTTCATTTGGATCATGCGTGCGTTGGCGGCGATGGCGCCGTTGGCGGACGAGAGTTCCATCATCATGGACATCGAGTCGACGGCGCTGCCCTCCAGCCACCCGGCTTTCACGCTTGCCTTTGCGGGCAGGAGACTCTCCATCGACACGTTGTCGAGAAGGAACATGTTGCCGCCCGCCTTGCGAAGCAGTTTCATGTCCGGGGGCATAACGATGGCGAGTTTGGCGACGCGCTGCCCGGCCTGCTCGACCGTGCCGTCCGGGTGAATCTTGACGTTGCCGGTCGCATCGAGTCGGATGGGGTTGTCGCCCTGGTCCAGAACGCGCATCCCCGAGGCGGCGTGAACGAGGTAGCCATCGCCACTGATCGTGAAGCGACCGTCGCGGCTGAATCGCATGCGTTCGTAACCTTCACCCCGGCCAGTCGCAAACTCGAAGAAGCCTTGTCCCTGCAGCGCGACATCGAGTGGGTTGCTCGTTTCTTCGAGATCGCCATCGGTAAAGAGAGTCGCGTTCGGCGCGAGTTGCACACCACCACCCAGACGTTCGAGCATGGTCTTGGCGGGCATGTTTGCGACATGGTTCTCGATCCGCTCCGGCTCGCGCCAGCGAATCGTGGTGACATCGGGTTTGAATCCAGTGGTGTTCGCGTTGGCCAGGTTGTTGCCGATGACGTCGATCCGGTACATGTTCACCATCATGCCCGAGGCAGCGGTGTAGAGTCCGTAGTTCATGGTGCGACCTCCATGCGGTGCACAGGAGCATCGCCGCAGGATTCCGAATCGACACGCTGCGACGCGGCAGCATGCGCCATGTGCAGGACAGCCGCCATCGACGCGAGCCGGCTGATTCGCCCGGCCAGGTCTTCTGGCGACCGCGCTTCTTCACCCAATGCGGGCGCGCCGCCAAGCACGAGTCCCGCCACGCCAGAGCGGCCAACTCGTCCGGTCCCCCGGCGCCCATTTTCCATCGCCTCCGTGCGATCCACGAGCATGATGCGGCACTCCTTGCCTGCCTTGTCGTTGCCCGCAACGCAAAGCAAGTGGCGTGCCGCTGAATCACGCCCGAATGAGTTACGAGTATAAATGCTTATACATGAACTAGTTACAACTCGATTGGTTCGCGTGACGGATGATTGAAAACACCCGCGCCCGGGGCGGCGACGCGCAAGATGTGCCTGCCGCCACAATGAATCGGGTCAACTCAGTTCGCTCGAGCCACCAAACCTCAGTGGATCGACGAGCGCAGGAGTTGCGCGATGTGGCGGCGGGCAAGCTGTTCGGCGGCGGCGATCCGGTGCACCGGACGGCCGAGCGACGCCGCAAGGTCGACCTGAGTCTGCGGTGCTCGGCCGGCCCATCCGAAGCGCGCGCCAAGCAGCATTCTTGCTTCTTCGCTCAGTGAGTCCGCGAGATCCACAGCGCCGGCCCGCAACTCCAGCGTCTGTCGCCAGGGAAAGAGCATCGAGGGGAGATCCATCAGGATGATGCTTCGCTGGTCGTGCTTTGCCCGGGCCGCCAGTGCCGGCACGGCGGGAGTTGCGCGGCGGGCGAGGTCGCTCCTGAGCGTGTGGATCGCAACCTGCACAAGTCTCCCCTGCCGGGACGGGTCAAAGACCTCAATGGCTCGGGCGCCCGCAGCGGTGATGAGCCGATAGGCACTTTCGATCTCCGCCGACGGGGATTGTTCGAGTTTGCGGCCCATGTGAATCTCGATCGTCGAGATCAGGCTGGCGCGCAGACCCGCGAGAAGCTTGGCCTTCAGGCGCGTCGCCCAGCGCAGTCTGGTCTCGACAAGGTCGATTTCCAGGGCTCGAGGCTGATGTCGATCAAGCTGAGCGGTCGTGCTGCGCGCCGTCCACAGAAGATAGTGCAAGGCTGCCACGCACTGCGTCTCCTCCACCTCGCCCGGCGTCTGAAGTTGCGCCGCCTCGCTGATCCACCTGGCGAAGTCGCCGCCTGTATTAAGGTTGATCGGCAGCCCCGCCGCCACGGCAGGATTGGTCAGGATGACCTGCTCGGCGCCGGGCAGTCGAAAGGTAGGCAACTCGACCGCGGGCATGTCCCAACCGCGCAGCCGCGCTGCGCGCTGATCCAATGCCGTGCGGTAAATGGTGTTCACCGACTTTCCCAATCGCGTTGCCAGTGATGAGGCGGGCAGGGCCCGATCATGGGCGCGAAGCACCAGGCGGCGCTGTCGATCAGTCAAAGGACCGGCGTCGGTGAAGATGGCCGCCTCCGGGTGCTGCCGATCGTGCTGCTTGAGCAGTCGGCGGATGCCCTCGTGGCTGCGATTGAACCGCGCCGCCAGACGCTTGGCAGACTCGTTCAGTGAGAGATCGAGCGTGTGGGAATAGCGACGGGCACGGCGAATGATCCGTTCGCGCGTGGCGGCGTCGATGCGAGTGAACCGGGCGGCGTGTGACACCTGCCCCTTGTGCTTTCGCGTGAATCGCTCGAGCGCGTCTTCAAAGTAGACGAGCCGCAACCGGCCTCCCTCAAGAACGGCCTGGTGCGCCACGAGCCCTTCCTTGCGGTAGCGGTGGAGCGTGACGGTGCTCACATTGAGGCGGCGCGCCACCTCGTCGGGCAACAGTGCTTTGCGTGGCGCATACTGCTCCACCGGCCAGCCCAGAGACGCACTGAGGCGCTCGACGAACTTGGCTACGTCTCCCAGGAGCGCCGAGCCGACAAAGACCGCTCCACCGCCCTGCTCGCCCCGATAGCCGGTGATCCGGTAGCGGATGTAATCCTCGGGATAATTGCGGTCAGTCTCGATCTCCGTCAGCAGTTTCTCGGCGGCCCGCATCTGGCGCGAAAGCGTCTCAGGCGGCGCGTAGCGCAACTCGTGGAGCAGGTCGGCGAGGGCGGAGATGGTGAAACGGGGAGGTCGGGCCATCAGGCGTTGGGGCTCGCTGGGCGGCAAGCCGGCTTTACAGTTGATCAAAAACGAGCGGGCGATTCTCCGTGATCAGGCCCATCGAATGCGCCAGCGCAAAGAACCGCTCGACGCCGCGCACCATGTCGTCCGTCCAGTCAAAACGCAGCATGTCTCGCAGATAGGAACGAGCGAGGTCGATGGGCCAGCCGTGCGCGACCGCCCGGGAGCGGAGAATGTGTTCGAGTCGCTCCTTGTTGTGGCGGCGTTGATGGTCGAGCACCGCGCCAACGGTCGCGGCGTCTGTTTCACGCCGCGCCAACCAGGCGGCGAAGACGAACGGCAGCCCAGTCAGTTCTTTCCACTCCGCGCCGAGATCGAGCTGGTAGGGATAGCGGATGGCGGGCGTTGAATCTGTCACGACCTTATCGCCAATCAGCAGCATCGCCTCCGGCCACTGCACTTCGTCGCCTTCCCCGGCTCGATGGGTGCGCGCATCGAAGTCAGTAAGTTCCGGGCGGATCTTGTGTCGTTCGTGGAGCAGAACGCGAAGCAGCATCACGGAAGTATGGCTGTCGGTGTCGCAGTAGATTCGGCGGATGCGATCGATCGGCACCTGGCTGAAGAGCCGGACGGTCATCGTCGAGCCGTTGCAGCCAAGCAGTCCGGCGGGCACGATCTTGAGCGGTTCAGGCGCCATCTGGTAGTCGACGATTGAGCACAATGCGACTTCAACATCACCTGAAAGGAGCAGGCGGATGAGGCTGCTGGGCACAGCCGGAACGAGCTGCACATCCTGCAGAGCATCGAGGCCATCGATCAGCGGAACGGTGTTCACGTAGCTCACGACGCCGATGCGATGTCGGGGGGTCACCTGATTCGAGTTCATGATGCATACTGTAGGTGTGCTCGGCAGGGCATCCCGCCTCCGACACTGGTCCCGCAGCCGCTGCCCGCGAGACTACGATGACTTCGGATACTCAGCCGCGATGCGAATCTCCGTCACCAACCTGGATCGTGAGCCGCTCGCCACCGCCATGGTGGACGAGGGCGCGCGACCCACGCACGCCACACTCCAGGGAACGGACCGGCAAATCGAACTTCACTGGGATGGCGCCCTCGATGAGCAAGGACGATTGCACCGTTGCGTCGTCTGCGGCTGCCGGGAGATCTTCAAGCGCTACGACTTTCCACAGCGGTTCGGGTTGCTGCTGGTCGTGGCTGCTGCGATTGCAAGCGTCATTCTGTTTGCCAGAGGACAGGCGTTGTGGGCGATGGGTGTTCTGCTTGTCGCGGTCGTGATCGATCGCATCGCCTACGTGTTCACGAAAGAGTGCCTCGTCTGCTACCGCTGCCGCAGTGAATTCCGCGACCTGACCATCGACTCCAGCCATGAGCCGTGGGATCTGGCGATTGGGGAGAAATACCGGCCGGTGCGCCAGGCCGCAGCCGATCCGGACCACCACCCCGACGCGGGAGCATTGCCATGACGCATCCGCTGGTCATCGTCGGCGGGGGTGGTCACGCCAAGGTAGTGTTCGACGCGGCCATCGCAGCCGGACTCGTGGTGGAGGGTTTCCTCGATGATCATCTCGACGCTCCGCTGCGCCATCTCGGCGTGAGGCATCTTGGAACGATGAAGGATGTGCGCAAATGCGGCGATCTAGCCCGGCTCGTGCCGGCCATCGGCGACAACGCGCAGCGCCGCACTCTGATGCTGGAGATCATTGGCGGTGATGATGTGGAACGTCTGGCCACTGTCATTCACCCGCGTGCGGTGATCAGCGTACACGACGTCACGATCGGGCCGGGCACGTTCATCGGTCCGGGCGCCATTATCAATACCGGCGTGCGCATCGGAACCGGCGTCATCATCAACTCGGGCGCGATCGTGGAGCACGATGTCGTCATCGGCGACTGGGCGCACGTCGCGCCCGGCGCGGATCTGGCGGGCGCCGTGTGTGTAGAGACCTTGGCATTGGTTGGACTGGGCAGTCGCATCCTGCCGGGTCGGATCATTGGAGCCGAGACCATCGTCGGCGCCGGGGCGGTCGTCACACGAGACGTCGAGCCACAGACCACGGTGCGCGGCAATCCGGCAAAAGAAGCCTGAGCCACTCATGCCAATTCAGAGGTTGTTGCGCGGCATCGTCGATGCGACCATCCGCAGCGGCGGCACATCGGAGCCCTCGATCTCCAGGTTGACTGCAGTGTCTTCCGCGATGAGCAGATCCACCGTGGCGCGATACAGCAGTGGACCGCGAACGTACTGCAGCGTGAATGGCGGGACGCGCTCGCCCTCGCCATCGTACACCGGGGCTACGCCGGTCAAGAGGAGTTCTTCAGTCGCCTCGCCCGTCGGATCGACGATCACGTAGAGCGCTTCGTCCACCGGTCGATACTCGACCCGGACGAACGTGCCATCCGCAGCGACGAACTCGATGTAGTCGGACTGGATGATCGGGTCGGTCACGACGTTAGCGGGATAGGGACCAAACTTGGTGCCTGTACGAATCAGCGCCATCAGACGGTGCATCGTCAGTCGGGCAATGGTGTGGCGCGAAGCGGATTCCGTCGTCGCCTGGTAGGCGCGGAACGAGGCTGAAAGCGCCGCCAGCAGGGACGTGAGCAGCAGCGACGTAATGGAGATCGCCAGCAGCACTTCGATGATGCTGAACGCTCTGCGTGGAGCGCCGCCCCGAGGCGAAGCAGCGCGATGGATTCGCGGCCATGACTTCAGCGCGGTCATCATGGCGTCGCTCCTTCCACGTAAGTGCCGGCGACGGGCACGGCCTTGATGGGCGCCTTGATGCCATCGGGCATGGGAATGTCGGCGTCGTACTTGAGCGTGATGTTGCCGAAGCCGTTTTCGGCCTCGCCGCCTTCGCCGTCGCCCTCCTCGGGGCTGAAGTAGCCCAGCGTCGTGTTGAACGCGGAAGCGGTGCCGCCGTAGTAAAGCGGGCCCTCGCCGACTCTCGGCTTGAAGGTCATCAGCAACGTGCCGACGATCTCGGCCCGGCCGCGCACGTCGAGCACGCCGGCCACGATGGTGCCCTGCATGGTCACTTTCTCCTCGGCGTTCTCGAAATTGCCGACGTCGACGGAGAAGTTCGGGACCAGCAACGAACTGCGCCGCAATTGCTCGTAGTTCGTGTTGAAGTTGTCCTTTGCCAGCACCAGCTCCTGCTCGGTGAGGTTGCCGCCGTCGATGTCATCCGGATCAAGCGAGAATCGCGTGTTGCCGGTGAATTGCAGCTTGTTGCGCACGTGCGTCAGGTCGCCGGCGGGGTCGGACACGACCGAACCCACGAAGGTGCAGCTGTCAAACCGAATGTTGTTGGAAAACGGCTTGGTGTCATACACCGGGTTGCCGTTGATCTCAAGGACCGGATTCCAACTTTCGTAGTCGTACTTGTCGACGTAGTCGCCGTCGACCAGTTCCTTGATGCCCAGGAAGTTCCAGTTGTGGTGGGTGTTGTCGCTGTGGGTCTTCACATACACGGCGCCGATAAAGATGCAGTTGACGAACAGGCCGTTGTTGCCCTTCGGAATCGCGACGTTGACAAAAGTCATGTTCTTGTAGATCGGGCGCTGATACCAGTCGTAGTAGCCTGGCGAGCCCAGCGGCATCTGCTCCCAGATTCCAAGATCAGGCCGCAGGTAGTCGGGCTCTGTGGGATGATCCGACCACGAGTGAACAGCGGGATCTTCACCGAGCTGGGATTCGACCTGGGCGGCGAACGGATCGCTGCCGGTCGTGACATTCTTGAGGTCGTTCTGCGCGTTGGTGAAGT
Source organism: Planctomycetaceae bacterium (assembly GCA_040255465.1). Classification (GTDB taxonomy): domain Bacteria; phylum Planctomycetota; class Phycisphaerae; order Phycisphaerales; family UBA5793; genus UBA5793. The sequence goes on along the minus strand of JBDZVA010000001.1, from coordinate 832,319 downwards.
CCGTGATACTCATGTCGTAGAGCCGGGTATCGGGGACCTCAAACTCTGTCGAGGAGTACTCGATTTCCGCTTCAATGGGTCCATTGACGAAGGTCTGCCAGGGCTGTCCGCCCTTGGCCGCCTCCCATGCATCCTTGCTCGCCTTGAAGAGCAGGTTGCCTCGCACCTTGGCGTACCCATCGAGGTCATCGATCACGCCGTCCATGTAGCCCAGAACCGTGTCTTCGGCGTCGACCGTACCATCACCGTTGCGATCGGCGTTCAGGCCGTCGATCATCTGCGCCAGATCATCATCGACTCCGGCGAACTCTTCATCGAGTGTGCCGCGGCCCGCGGAATACGCCAGGGCGGCGTCGTAGACGATGAGTCCATCCTCATTCGCATCGTAAAACCCCATCCAGAGGTCGTAGTCATCGACGTATCCATCGCCGTTTGCGTCGACCATGTACGGCTCAGTCAGGCCGTCCTGCTCCGTGGGGTGTCCGGGTCGGAGGCGATTGTCGCCGTTGACATCATGGAGCCCGATCTGTTCGATGAGCGCGTCGATGCGACCATCGAGTTCCGCATCGAGATGTCGAAAGTCCGACTTCATGACGATCGGATGGCCGAGCGGTTCTTCGAGGTCCGAAACATCTTCACCGAAGCGTGTGCCAATCGGTCCGTCGATGTGCACGTTCTTGCCAATCATGATGCGGTTCGGGGAAATGATCGCCGCATCGAGACGCTTGACGATCTGAAAGTCCATCTGGAGCGTGCGCGTCAGCGCGCCATCGCGGCCGACGCTGACGACGCGAACGAAGCGGCCGTCCGCCAACGGCTCGTAGCTGAGCTTGAAAGTCGGGGCGTTCTCATCGGTGGTGACCGCAATGGGGCGCACGACGAGTTTGCCGAACTCATCGATATCCGGGAGCAGTTCGTCACCCGGATCAATGATCAGGTTGTGTTCATCTGCGGTATGGGCGTTGAGCAGTGCCGTCGCGAGACTGGTCGCGGGCGAGCCTTCTTCAAAGCCCACGGGATCGAGGATGGTGACTTCACCGTCGCTCACCTCCCAGGTGCCATTCCACAGTTTCTCGCCGAACTCATCGGTCACGAGGCCCTTCTCGACGACGAAGCGCTGCGCCGACTCTGTCAGGCGGCGAGCGGCAAAGCTCAGGCCAGTCTCGGCCGCACTCATGGCTCGATTGACCTGCAGATGCGAGTGGGCGGTGCGCACGTTGCCCTGGGCGACCACGGCCATGACGGCTGCAAGGGATCCGAAGATCACCAGGAACATCATCGCGAGCACGGACGCCACGCCGCGACGACTGCGGCCGCCCGCGCGGCGCCGCAAACGGCGCTGGATGGCGCTCCCGGCCCCATTGATGACGGCCGCGCCCCTTCCACCGCGTTTGCTGAATCGTCTCGAATCACTGCGCCTGCTCATAGCCGCTCCGTTTCACCACCACACCCCATCATGCCGTCGCCATCCGACTTCAATACTCATTGATCCACGCGATTTTGGTCACTTCCGACGCTTCTTCGTCTCGTGGACCCTGATAGAACACACTCACTTCAATCCGGAGCACTGACTGGGCCTCCGGCAGGTTTGGATCGTCCGCCCCGCTGATGTTGCTCTCAGGCACCTTGGAGACACGCACCACCTGCGACCAGCCCTCCATGTCCGGGATGATCATCCTCATGGCGCTGACGGGTCCGGTGCCCTCGGCCGCGCTGAAGACGGTCCCAAGCCCCTCCACGCCATCGAAATCGTCGAGGTCGTCAAAATCGTCGAGTGTCAGTTCGTTGGGTTCCGGCCCCCAGTACGCCAGACCGGTTACCGGATCGTGCGGAGGCATGCGCACCGTCATCTCGCGGATCTCGTTTGCGAGGAATGTGGCGGTCGACGTGTGCGTCGACCAGTCGTTCTGTTTGTGGAAAGCCATCTGGGCGTACAGGATGGCCAGCACGCCGGTGCTGACGATCACGATCGCCAGGGCGGTCTCCATCAATGTGAAGCCGGCGCGTCGAATCGGACGTTGGCCCTGACGGAGTGACGCGGTATGGAGATTCGTCCGGCGGTCGCGCATGGTGCGTGCCTTCCTCAAAACTCCACCCTTCACTTACTTAACGAGCGAGGACATCTTGAAGATTGGCAGGATGATCGCCATTGCGATGAATCCCACGATCGAGCCCATCACAATGATCATGATCGGTTCAATCATGCTCGTCACCGTCTTGATAGCGTCCCGCAGCACCTTGCTGTAGTAGGACGCGATTTCCTGCAATACGTCCGACAACTTACCAGACTCTTCGCCTGCCGCGATCATCTGGACAACGCTGCGAGGGAGCAAGGTGGACTTCTGCAAAGGTTGAACGAGTTTCTTGCCCTGCTTAACGGACGCATAGACCGAACGCCACAGGTGCCGATAAACCGAGTTGCCCGAGATGTCGCCGGTGATGGCCAGCGAGTCGAGCATCGGTACGCCGGCGCTGAGCAGTTCGCCCATGGTGTGCAGGCTGCGATTGATGTACAGGGCGCGGAACATCCGCTTGAAGAGCGGCACGCGCAATTTCACGCGATCAAGCGTCGTTCGGCCCAGTCGCGTCCGCGTAAACACGAAGAACCCCGAGCCCAACAGAATGGCCAGGATCAACAGGACATACCAGTAGTTCACCATGAACGCAGACACGGCCATCAGAAAGACCGTGGGCTTGGGCAGATACTGCTCCTTGCCTTTGAAGACCATTGCAAAGCGCGGCAGCACGAACGTGAGCAGGAAGATCGTCACACCAACCGCCATGGTGCCAATGATGCCCGGGTAGATCATGGCCCCGATGACCATCTTGCGCGTTTCGAGCTGCTGGGTCATGTAGGCCGCGATACGGTCGAGCATCTTGGCGAAAGAGCCGGACATTTCGGACGCGCGCACCATGTTGACGTAGAGCGGACTGAACAGCTTGGGATAGCGGGCGATGGCTTCAGAGAACTGCCGGCCGCTCTCGACGTCCTGTCGCACATTCTTGAGGATCTCGCGCCACTTGGGGTTCTGCACCTGGTCGGCGATGCCTTCGAGCGCCGCCCGGATCGAAATACCTGCGCGAATCATGACGGCCATCTGAGTGGTGAAGTCGAGCACGTCGCGCTGGCTCGGGCCGGAACTGTAATTGAGGCTCTTGAGGGTGGCGCGGAAACTCTTGACGTTTCCCGCTTCAACGGGCGAGAGGTTGACGACGCGCTGTCCCTGGTTGCGCAGGATGGCTGCGGCCATCATTGCGCTGTCGGCGGCGAGCGTGCCGGAGCGCATCTCACCGTTGCCTCCCTTTGCCTGATACCGGTACAGCGCCATGCCTTGCTCCTCATCCACCAGCCTTGCGCCGACCAACATGGCCGGCCGCGTCGTCGTCCGCCGCGAAACCGCAGCGACTCATCTTCCGTTTACGCCGCCAGAGCGCGATCCAGTTTGTCGGGATACGCCGCCTGGGCGATTGCATCTTCGCGACTGATCATCCCGTTGAAGTACAGTTCGCTGATCGAAGTATCCAGGCTGATCATGCCGAGATTGCGATTCGTTTCGATGACGTTGGGAATCTCGAACGAGCGATTCTCTCGGATGATGTTGCGCACTGCCGGCGTACACAGCATGATCTCGACGCCAGGCACCATACCCTGTTGATCGATGCGGCTGAACAGCGTCTGCGAGACGACCGCCTGCAGCGTGTTGGCGAGCATCGAGCGGATCTGATTCTGCTGATCCGCCGGGTACATATCCACGATACGTTCGACGGTTTGCGAGGCGTTGACCGTGTGCAAGGTGCTGAGCACCAGGTGACCGGTTTCCGCGGCGGTAATGGCCAGAGCGGTGGTCTCGAGGTCGCGCATTTCGCCGACGAGGATGATGTCCGGATCCTGTCGCAGGATGTGCTTGAGGCCCGACGAGAAGCTGGGCATGTCAGCGCCGAGTTCGCGCTGCTCAATCACGCTCTTGTTGGATTCGAATGCGTATTCGATCGGATCCTCAAGCGTAATGATGTGCTTGCGGTAGCGCTCGTTCATCGCCTGGATCATGGCGGCAAGCGTGGTGGACTTACCGGAGCCGGTGTCACCCGTCACCAGCACGAGGCCGCGCGGCAAGTACGTCAGGCGGCCGATGACGTCGGGCAGGTTGAGCGATTCGAGCGGAGGCACCTTGGACTTGATGGCACGAAACGCCATCGCCACGCTCTTGCGCTGCATATGGGCGTTCACGCGGTATCGACAGAGTCCTGGGACTTCGTACGAGAAGTCCGAGTCCAATTGCCGCTTGAACGTCTCGACGGCGTTGGGCGGCGCCACCGTCTCGAGAATCCGCTGGGCCGACTCCGGCGTGATGACCGGGTAGTCCATCGGGCTGACAATCGTGTGGACGCGCATGAGCGGCGGATGACCTGCGACGATGTGAATATCGGACGCATTGTGCTCGGCCGCGGTCTTGAGGATCGTAGTGAAATCCATCGAGTGGCACCCCTCATCCAATCGGACATTCCAGCCCGGCCCCTCCGGGGCGCGGCGCTGCCCGCATCATCGACTGATTCACTTCACCGGATAACCAATAACGAAGCGCGCCCGTCACAATCTGGGTGGCCTTGAGCCGGTCAGATCGTCGCTTCCGTTACACGCAGAACTTCCTCGATGGTGGTCTGTCCGCGAACCACTTTGGCCAGGCCATCCTGCCGCAGAGTCACCATGCCGCGCTCGACGCACATGCGGCGGAACTCGGTCACTGAGGGACTGCGCGCGATGGCGTCCCGCGTCACGTCGTCGAGCACCAGCATCTCATAGACGCCCAGCCGCCCGGAATAGCCGGTCTGTCGACAGCGGTCGCATCCGCCTCCCTTGATCACCTGGGAGGCATCGAGCCCCTGCGTCATGAGGAACTCGCGCATCTCTTCATTGAGCGGATCGGTCACCTTGCAATGCTCGCAGATGCGGCGAACCAGTCGCTGGGCAAGCACGGCGTTGAGAGCCGCACCAATCAGAAACGGCTCCACGCCAATGTTGATCATGCGCGTCACCGAGCTCGGCGCGTCGTTGGTGTGCAGCGTGCTCAGAACAAGGTGGCCGGTGAGGGAGGCCTGGATGGCGATGCGCGCCGTCTCCGCGTCACGAATTTCGCCAACCATGACCACATCTGGATCCTGTCGCAGGAGGCTGCGCAGGGCTGCGGCAAAGGACATGCCGATCTTCTCATGAATCTGAACCTGCGTGATGCCGTCCAGGTGGTACTCGACGGGGTCCTCAGTAGTGGAGACATTGAGTTTCTTGGTATCCATCTCGCGCAACGACGAGTAGAGTGTGGTCGTCTTTCCTGAGCCGGTCGGACCCGTGACGAGAATGATGCCGTGCGGCTGCTTGATCTGTCGCCGCCAGATGTGCAGCGTCGACTCATCGAAGCCGAGTTGTTCAAGGCCGACGGCGATCGAGCGGGCGTCGAGAATACGCAACACGCACTTCTCGCCCGTCACAGTCGGCAGCGTCGAAACACGAAGGTCGAGTTTGCGGCCGGACACGACGGCTCGAATGCGCCCGTCCTGGGGCAGTCGGCGCTCGGAGATGTCCAGGTTTGACATGATCTTCAGTCGCGAAATGATCGCGGCGTGCATCTTGTGCGGCGGGTTCATCATGTCAAAGAGAATGCCGTCGATGCGGAACCGCACCTTCAGCTTCTTTTCCGCGGGTTCGATGTGAATATCCGAAGCGCCTTCCTTGAGCGCGGTCTGAATGATGAAGTTCACATAGCGGATGACTGGTGATTCACCGGCCTGTTTGGCGAAGTCGACGTCTTCCTGATCGTTCTCAACAACCTCGACATCGCCCTCGTCTATGTCCGCAAGAATGTCGTTGACCGCAATGTCCTGCTCATCGCCCTGCGACTGGACCTCGATGATCAGATTGATGTCCGAGGCCGTGACAATGACCTGTCGAACGACACTGACGCCCAGGATCCGCCGAACTTCGTCGATGACGAACACGTCATCGGGGTGGACGGTTCCGACGATCAGGCGCGGCCCGTCCTTGCGGAGCGGCAGGACGCCGTGCTGCTGGCAGAAATCGGCTCCGAGGCGATCAAAGTAGGTGCTGTGATATCCATCATCCGGATCGATTCGTGTGAATTCGAGGCCATGGATCTCGGCGACCGTCTGCTGGATCTGCTCCTCGGCGACGCCCATCTCGAGCAGCACTTCAGCGGCCGTACGACCCGGACTCTGTCGCAGCACCGTGCGCAGGCTGGTGAGTTGGTCTGCGGCAATGATGCCGCGCGCCAGCAATTCCGCGCCGAGATCGCGGCTCCTGGAGGAGTCAGCTCGCTGGCTCTCCGTGGGCCCCCACAGCAGCCCCAGCGCATCATCCGGGCGCGGACGCAACTGCTCAGCCTTGTCGATCGTCTTTGCGGGACGGGGCCCGGCGCCCGAACCCTTGGCGGGCGTGTCCGATGAGCGTGGCGTTTCGTGCGGATCGTCACGCACGATGGCTCGGGTTGGAGGGGGCGTGGATGGCGACATCTTCTCCGTTCGCGTGGCGGTGGCGGGGCCGGCGCCTTTCTGCGCGGCAGATGAACCGTTCTGGGCGTGCGCCGGCGCGCCTTGCTCGGCGGACAAGTCACCGGATGGTACGGACGAAGCACCGTCGTCGTGCTTCACGGCCCGCTTGACACCCAGTTCACTCAGCAGACTGTCGAGATCAAATCTTCCCATGGCTCGGCGCTCGGTGGTGAGAGGCGGTCTCTCATTCCTTCAGGTTCTTGCGAAACTCCATTCCCTCAGCGACAAGCACGACTTCAAATGCCGTGATGTCCTTCACTTCGTACGTCGCATCGATGACATCTCCAACCTGAACGACGAGGTTGTTGAGAACGGCTACGCGCTTGCCGGGCTGCCCCATGATGCTGCTCAGTCGCATGCTGAGGGCTTTGCGCTCCAGCGTCCGGCGCAATTCAGCCAATCGGGCCTGCTCGCGCTGCGCCGCCAGATCAATGCTCGGTGCGTCCGGCGTCACTTCACGGGACGGTCGTATGAGACTCAGAACAAATGGATTCTTTTTCACGTACTCGAGTTGCACCTGTCCTTCGGTGCGATCGTCGGTGAGTGAATTGAGCATGGCATCGGCCTCGGCAGCGCCGTTCTGACGACTCTGAGCGGAAGCCGGGTTGGTGCGGCCGAGAAACTCATTTACCGTCTTTTCAATGGCCTGATCGACGCCAAGGCTCGAGGACTTGGTTCCGAGCCATCGCATGCCGGTGAGGATGCCGGCGCCGACGAGCAGCGTGCCGACGAGGACCACCGTGGCGTCGCTGACGCGCTTCTTGGACGCGGCCGTGCCGACGAGGTCGATCTGTTCGACCGACGATGCGTCGAGTCCCTCCCCGCCTGGCGTGTCGGGAATGTGCCCGGATTGCGGGTTGAAGTGCTCCATCGTCATGGGTTGACCTCCACGAGTTTCGCGGACGAAGTGCGCGGCTGGAAATAGATGCTCAGCGTGAACGTCGCGGTCATTGCGCCTTGATCCTGATCCGCGCGCTTGATGTTCAGATCGCGAATTTGCGTCAGTCGTGGCAACTGCTCGAGGTCGAGCAGAAACTCGTAGAATCCATCGAAGTTGCCTGAGAGTTCCCACGCGATGGGCAACTCCATGTACTGCGAGGCGGGCACCTTCTTCTGCGGCGTGACGGTCTTGATGCGCAACGTGTGTTTCATCGCGATGTCAGACGCCTGACGCAGCACTTCATCCACGCTCTGCTCAGCCGGAAGCTTGGCCTCGATGACTTCGATCGCTTCCTGGCCGGCGGCGATGGCCTCTCCGAGATCCTTGATCTTCGTCGAGGCTTCATTCAACTTGTTCAGCGTCTGACGCTTGGCCGCGATCTCCGTGCGCGCGGTGACGATGTCCTCGTTGCGCGGTTTGAAGACGAACCAGAACGACGCCACCGGAACCGCCAGCAGCACCAGAATGAACAGGACTTCGCGTACCCCGAATCGCATGATCACTTCCCTCCGTTCGGGCTGGACGCACCGTCGCCGAGGTCGACCTCGATGAGGCTGCGGTCAAACTGCTCGAACTCGAGCGTGTTTTCAGTCGGATCACGCATCGTCCGGCGCAGTTTCAACGGCTCGAACTGCTTGGCGTCCGCGTGCGGATCGATGATCGCCCGGATGCGAAAGACGCGCACCGACTGCTCTTCCACCTTGGTTTCCTTGGAGTAGCGAAGTTCGACGTCGCGGAGCAACGAGCACTGGCCGAGGTTCGTGAGATACTCCGCAACATGCTGGTTGGTCGGAGCGACGCCTTCCATTTCGATGATGACCTGGTAGGACGGCACCTCGATCTTGCGCTCCTCGGCTTCGTCCGCCTTGGTCGGCTTGCGCGATGCGGATGCCTTTGCGTCACCCGTAATCGACTTCACCTTCGTCGCTGATGGCGGTGGCCGCTTGACCTTTTCCTTCTCGGACTTGAGGTCAAACTCCTGAAGACTCACGGCGTCGGGCATGCGGTTAATCAACTCGGCAAGCAGAATGGAGCGGGGCACCCGCTCGACCAGCGCGGCCGCGACCTCGGCCCGATCCACCAGTTGCTGCTTCTGTCGCTCAAGTTCTTCGAGCTCGCTGATGCGCTTGGCGGCCTCGGTGTAGTGGATGTTGATCTCCTGCTGCTCGACTTTGACGCGGGACCATTGGCGATTCGTCACCAGGAACGCGCCAACCACGGCGGTCATCACCACGATGAACAACGTCAGGCTGAGGATGCTGGTGCGCCGCTCCGCCCGCTGGGCGAGGTAGTCTTCCGGAAGGAAACTGGAATGCGGCATGAGAATACTCCGTTGCTGTCACACACTTCAAAACCGAGAAGGCCTGATCCGATCGTTCACGCATTAGCCGGACACGCGCACAAACCCAGCGCCACCGACCAGCCCGGCTCGGTGTGCGTGCCATCGAAGCCCACAAATCGCTCGTCTCCCGTCCGGTGCAAACGGCCGAACGGATTGCCCTGGTAGGTCACGACGCCGATCGCCTCCGCGACTTCACAGCAGAACGCGCGGTCCATGCTCTCGCCGCCCACGAACACGATGCGATCCAGCGATCGCTCGCCAAAGAGCCGGCGATGGTACCGGGCGCACATTTTCAGCTCCTCGATCAACTGCTCCACCAGCGGTTCGACCGCCTGTCGCACCGTTGAACCGGCGTCGTCAGGCGATTCCTCAGTGGCGCTCGCGGATTCGCCGCCGGTATGAACCGGCGCAAACTCGCTCGGAATGCTCCCGACGCGTCGATCATCGATGGTTCCGACTTTGGCATGTTGAGCGGTCTGGGCGACTGCCGTACTGCCCACACGCAAAGCCGAGGTGGCGTTCGCAACCCCCGCGACGACCGGACCCGATTCTGCGAGTCGGCGCATGCGGGCGGAAGCCACCTCGCAATCGAGCACTTCGGCCAGGCGTTGATCAAAATGTCGGCCCCCGACGGGAATCGTCTTGGCAAAGCGGATTTCCTTGCCGTGGGCGATCATGGCCTTGGTGCAACTGGCGCCAAGATCGACGTAAAGCGTGGTGATCTGGTCATCGCCCTCACGGCGATACAGGTGCTCAAAGGACTTGACGACGGCGATGGGTTCGGCGTGGAAGCCGCCGATCTCCATGCGGCACTTGTTGAGCAATTCGATCTGCCGCATGACGACATCGCGCGCAACGGCAAAGCAGATGACTTCCACCATCTGCTGGTTTTCCTTGTACACATCCCCCACTTCGACGTGGCGCACGACAACGTTGTTTGGATCGCAGGCGATGATGGCTTGCAGTTGAGCCTTCAACTGGTCCGTAATGGCGTCGGCGTTGTCGCCGCCGCGCACCTGCATGTGCTGGACGAAAGTCTGCCAGGCGGGAATCGAGCAGATGGCCGTCTTGCCCTTGAAGCCGCCTTCGCGGATGAGTCGAGGCAGCGCCTCGGTCAGGAACATCTGCCGTGCCGCAGGATCGTTGCGAGCCGTTTCGGGAATCACTTCGCGCGCCGCAGCCATCAGCGTGGCGGGTTCGCCGGGCTGCACCTGGAGCAACTTCAGTTCCGCATAACCGAAGTCGATCGCGACGGGCGCGATACTGGATTTGAAGAAGCCCAGGGCCATCGATCTGCCGCCTCCAAGTTGGCGCGGTCTCCACCATTCCCCGCCGTCGGCAGGGACATAGCGCAACCATCGCCTCACACTGAGAATCCTCAGCGTTCATCGGCGGCATAGTTTGTCTGGTTTAGCACCCGGACCTGAAGCCGGGAGCCCTGTTCGCATTGCGCCGCATCGGCCGCGGCGAGCGAGGATTATCCGCCGTTATCGGGTGCAACGAAGGGCAGATTCACCGCTCGAATGATCTCGTCCAGTAACATGCTGATCTTCGCGCTGCTCCCCGCCGTGCGCTCCACGACAATGAACCCATCCTTATTAATGACATGCACCATCAGCGCGTGGTTGCTGAATCCGCCGGTCTGGGCGTCGAGTTGAATGGGAATCTCAAGTTCATCGATCATCAACCGCTTCGTCGTCGGCACGTCCGATACGAGCAGATCAACGCGATCGAAGTTGATGCTGTGCTTGCGGCCGAAGATCTTGAGCACCTCAGGCGTGTCGTTGGCCGGGTCGAAACTCACGAGCACAAACTGAACCTTGTCGGCGAGTTCCGCCGGCAGGCGGTTGGCCATGTCGGCGAAGTCATCGGTGATTCTTGGACAGGCCGTCGGCGTCGGGCAGGAGGTGAAGATAGTGGACAGAACGATGGTCTTGCCGGCATAGTCGCGGGCAAGATTCACTTCCTCGCCGTTTTCGTTCATGAAGTTCAAATCGAGATACGGCTGGCGCCCGATGATCGTCTGGAGGACGCCATCGTCGACCGAGGTCTGAATCGAACCGACGCGAGCCCGCAACTGCTCGGCGTTAGCCGCAAGGCTCGCCGGCTGAGCGGAATCACCCTCTGAAGCAACCTCGTTGCCCTCTGCCGCGGCAGTGGACCGGTCGATCGGGGTCTCCTCCGAAGCGCAGCAATCTGGCAATTCACCTGAAGCACTCTCAAACTCGGGTGTCGCAGGAGCGGGAGAATCGTTCTTGTCGCATCCGGTGAAAGAAGCTAGCGCCGTCATTAAAAGGCCGGCGCAAAGGATCGCTCTGGTCGAGATCATGATCATTCTCCAGTGAAATCAGGGCATGGGAAGGTTACGCACCAGCCCCGGATCAGGGTCGGCGAGGGTCGGATGAAGCGGATGAATAGGGATTCGCCACTATCACGGATCCTGCCGCGCCCGGCGAGCGGCAGCAACCATTTCCTGCACTCGGGCCGCATTAAGGGGCCCGTCCCAGCGTCCATCCTGCTTGATGTATGATCCGACCACGACTCCGCTAGCGTGAGACCACTGTTCCGCCAGCGAATCGGGCGTGGCCCCACTCCCCACGAGGATGGGAAGAGACGTTGCCTCTCGCACCGCCCTGAGATCGTCGATTGCAGTTGGCCGGCCGGTTGCCATGCCGCTGACAACGACTCCATCCGCACCGAAGAACTCCGCCGCGCGAGCCGTCTCGGCAATGTCCACATCCGCGGTAATGGCGTGTGCGCTGTGCTTCTTCTTGATGTCGGCAAAGATGGCGATGTGCTCGGCTCCGATGGTTCTGCGATACCGCAGCAGCGGACCGGCGTCGGCCTGATCGAGCAGACCCTCATCGGCAACCGACGCGAACACGAAGCCTTCAGCTCGAATGAACTGCGCATCGATCGCCAGCGCGGTCGCCAGCGCTTCGTGATTCGCGCCCGCGAGGATCTGCACGCCAAGCGGCAGTCGATCGCCCACGGCCGCCCGCACCGCAAGTCCGACGTGCGTCATCGCGGCCACGATCTCGGGCCCGACATGTCGCCTGAGATATGGCCTGTCGTGCATGTTCTCAATGATCAGCGCGTCAAAGCCGGCCTCCGCAAGCAGCACTGCCTCATCGGCCGCACGACTGGCAATCTCGCCACCTGATTCGGCCGCGGATGGCGTTCCGGGGAGCGCTCCGACATGCACCATGCCGATGAGCGCCTTGCTTCGACCCAGGATGGTGTCCAAGTCCTTCATGGTTTGCACCGGATGCCTGCTCAGACCTTGGCAATGCGCTCGTATGTCTCGGGACGGCGATCGCGATAGAACTGCCAGACCTTGCGTACTTCCGCAATCTGATCCAGATCGAGGTCGGTAATCAGCACTTCATCATTGTCGCGACCCGCCTCGGCGATGATCTGGCCGCGTGGGTCGCAGAAGTAACTTGTGCCATAGAACTCGCCGATATCCCACGGCTCCTCGCGACCGACGCGGTTGATCGCCCCGACAAAGTACTGATTCGCCACGGCATGAGCCGGCTGCTCGAGTTTCCAGAGATACTCGCTTAATCCCGCGACGGTCGCAGACGGATTGAAAACGATCTCGGCGCCGTTGAGTCCCAATTCACGTGCGCCTTCGGGGAAGTGGCGGTCATAGCAGAGATACACACCGATGCGACCAAAGGGCGTATCGAAAACCGGGTAGCCCCCCGTACCGTGCTTGAAGTAGAACTTCTCCCAGAAGCCCGGATGGCAATGCGGCAGGTGGTGCTTGCGGTATCTGCCAAGATACTCACCGGTGTGGCTGATGACTGCGGCTGCATTGTAGATCGCCCCACCTTCGTCGGTGGCCAGTTCCGCGATTGGAACGATGAGCATCAGCTCGTTTTCGCGCGCGACTTCCTGAAACAGGCGAACAGTTGGCCCGTCCATGGGCTCAGCGAGATCGTACCAGCGCGCATCCTGCTCCGCACAGAAATAGGGCCCGTAGAAGAGTTCCTGGAAGCAACAGATCTGTGCATCTCCGTCGGCCGCTTCGGCCACGAGGGCGAGATGCTTGTCGATCATCGCCTGTTTAATCTTCTCCAGCGGAGCATCCGTTCGTTCGCAGAGGCTGGCCTGGATGAGCGCGGCCCGGGTGATTCGCGGCATGAACAGTCCTTTCCTGATTCTGCGGCAATCATATGTAGGTCGGGACAAGGCTTTGCGCAGGCCCGGCGACTGCGTGGAAGTCGCACGATCAACCGGTCGTCTCCCTCGAATCGACCGCCTCAGCGCCGGGTCTGCGCCGAGCCTTGATCGGAGCTAGAGCACCAGCAGCGCAAAAGCGATCAGCACGATGACGACGACCATGGTCAGCAGCCACGGGTGGCGCAGCAGCGGGTTGCGCATGCCGGTCACATCCTTCTCGTGGAACTGGACCGCCCCACACTTGCCGCACAGGTCGACCCCGGCGTAGAGCATGGCGCCGCACTCGTAGCAGCGAAAGGTGTTCTCGCTGAAACGGGCGATGTCCGCCTCGCTCGGCCCTTCGGCGTCGGGATCAAAATCGTCATCACTGAAGGTCATCAGTCCTTAGTCCCAGTTCTCCAACACTGAAGCCAGCAGGCGCACGCCGAAACCTGTCGGACCCGCCACGAACGGAGACTGCTCGGAGTCGATGTTGCTCGTTCCGGCGATGTCGATGTGAGCCCAGGGGATCTTTTCATCGACGAAGTAGCTGAGGAATGCTGCACCCTGGATGGGATGCGCGTGGCGGACCGGCGCACTGTTCCAGATGTCCGCGTGCTTGCTCTTCATCATCTCGCGATAGTCTTCCCAGAGCGGCAGTCGCCAGACGCGCTCACCCGTGCCCTCGGCGGCGCACTCGATGCGGCCACGCAGTTTGTCGTCGTTGCAGAAAAGACCCGCACACGTGGCGCCAAGCGCGACGACCACTCCGCCGGTCAGTGTTGCAAGATCAATGATCGCATCGGGTTTGACCTTCTTGCAACCCCACGCCAGAGCATCGGCGAGTACAAGGCGGCCCTCAGCATCGGTGTTGGTCACTTCGACACTCACGCCGTTGAGGTACGTGATGATGTCATCCGGGCGGTAGGCCTCGTCACTGATGCTGTTCTCGGCCGCGGGCAGGAGTGCGACAACTCTGCAGTTGGGCTTGATGGCATGGGCGACGGCGTGCATCGCGCCGAGTACCGCCATCCCGCCGTTTTTGTCGTACTTCATTCCCTTCATGCCGTTGTTGATCTTGAGCGACAGCCCGCCGGTGTCGTAGCAGATCGTCTTGCCGACGAGAAGGACCGTCTTCTTGCTGGAGCGCGGCGTGTAAGAGAGTTCGATGAGGCACGGCGGGTTCTCACTCGCCTTGCCGACATTGATGAGACCCACGAGTTTGTTGGTCACGAGCGCCTGGCCTTTGATGACGCGGCACTTGATGCGCCCCTTCGAGCCGCGCGCCAGCTTCTGCGCCTGACTGGCGATGTAGGTCGTCGTCGCCACATTGGGCGGCGTCGCAGCGAGGCGGCGGGCAACGTTCGTCGACTCCGCCAGCGCCAGACCCTTGCGCAGTGCGGCACTCAGATCTGCATCGTCCACGCTCAATTTGAGCGTCTTGGTCTTTGCTTCCTTCTTCGTCGTCGACTTGAAATCGTTGAAATCAAAAGCCGCCAGGCCGACGCCCTCCGCCAGCGCCTGCGCCAGTCGCTCGCCCGGCATGGCGTCTGTCGAGAGACCACTCAACTGCAGCGAGGCCGTGGCGGCGCCGATGCGATCCAGCGTCCGCACAACAGCCGCCCCCACTTGCCGCACGACACGTCCATCCAGCTTCGCTTTCTCACCCAGCCCGAGGAGCACGTATCGGGTCTTTCCCTCATCGACCAGGTGCGACTCACCCGCACTGCCGTTGACTTCCGCCCGCTTGAGCGCCGCGGAGAGCGCCCCTTTGGTTGCCTTGTCGAGGGCCTTGTCTGCGTCCCGCAACGATTTGTCGTCGAAGTAGCAACACACGACGGCGGCGGGTTTCGCAGCGCTGCGGGAGGCAATCTCAATGCTCTGGTACACGAAACATTCCTTTCGATCGATGCGGCAAGTGTGGGGGCCGGTTGCAACGCAATCGGCTCGGCAAGTCTAGCGTCCCTGATACCGGTGATGAGGCAAACCGGTGCGGCTACCGTTTGGCATGAAGACGCAGAATCTCTGGGCGCCGTGGCGCATGCAGTACATTGAGTCGATCAAGGATGAGCCGCAGGGCGGCAAGTCCGGCCCGGCGCGATCGTTTCTGCTCGACTACTGGGATCAGCCTCAGCAGGATGAGGAGCATTTCATCATCGAGCGAGACCAGCACGGCATGATTCTCTTCAATCTCTATCCGTTCACCAACGGTCATCTGCTCGTGGCGCTTGGCGACGCCCGGCCGCGACTGCTCGACTACGACCCATCGCAGCGCGAGGCTCTGTGGAGACTCGTTGATCGCGCGACTGATCTCGTCGAGCGAGCGTTGAACTGCCAGGGGGTGAACATCGGTGTAAACCAGGGTCGCGCGGCGGGTGCGGGTGTGCCGCAGCATCTGCATGTGCATGTCGTGCCGCGCTGGAGTGGAGACACCAACTTCATCACCGTGGTGGGTGAAGTGCGCGTCATTCCCGCGGCGCTGGAGCTCATGTACAAGCGCTTTCGTGAGGCCGCGGCAGCGCATCCACGCTCGGTCTAACGGTGCGCCGCTACCAGTCCAGCGCGCCCTGCCAGGTGCGGCGAAGCAGATCAATCTCAATGTCGACGTCGGCTTCGCCCACTGTGAGATGACCACTGTCGTTGACAGCGCCGATCAGCGCAAAGGGCAGATCGCCCATCAGACGTTCGACGGTCGCCAGATGGCGCTCTTCGACCTCCAGCAGGTAGCGGCTCGGCGACTCGGCGAACAGGCGCGCGACCAGATCGACCTTGCCGTTGACTGGAAGAGCCGTCACGTCCAGATCGAGGCCCAGGTCGCCCGCCAGCGCCATCTCGGCTGCTGCGACGAGCAACCCACCTTCTGAGCAATCATGCGCAGCGCGCACGAGACCTGTTCGAATCAACTCCGCGACCGCCGCCGCCAGTCGCGGGCCGCGCACAAGATCGAGATGCGGCAGATCCTGATTCACTGCACAATCGGCTGCGATCATGACAGCATGTGACCCACCCATTGCGGAACCCGTCTCACCAATGACCAGAAGTCGATTTCCGGCTCGCTTGAGATCCATCGTGACGCAGCGCCGCACGTCGGGCACAATGCCGAATCCCGAGATGAGCAGCGTGGGCGGAATCTCGATTGTCTCGCCTGACTCGGTCGTGAACTGGTTGTTGAGAGAATCCTTGCCGGAGATGAAGGGCGTGCGATACGCCTTGGCCCCGTCGTAGCATGCCTCGGCGGCGCGAACGAGTGACCCAAGATTGCTTGCCTTGCCACACGAGGGCCAGCAGAAGTTGTCGAGGATCGCGATGCGCGATGGATCGGTCCCGACACAAACGAGATTGCGTACGCACTCGTCGATTGCCGCAAGTGTCATCCAGTATGCGTCCGCGGCCAGGCCCGTGGCAAGTCCATTGGCGAGCGCGAGGCCGCGCGTCGAATCGAGCCTCGGCGTGAGCACGGCGGCGTCGGATGGGCCGTCATCACGCGCACCGGTGAGCGGCTTCACGACCGTCTGCCCCTGCACCTCGTGGTCGTACTGGCGGATGATCCAGTGCTTGCTGGCGATGTTGGGGTGGGCCAGCAAGGCAAGCAGCATGCCGGACGCACCCATCTGTGCATAAGAGCGCGTCTTCGGCGCAGCAGCAGGTTGATCGACCCCCTTCCACTCTGCTTGGCGCGTCGGCGTCGGGATTCCTTCGTGCATGAACTCCATTGGCAGGCGACCGACCTCGGTCCCGGCGTAGTTCAGGATGAGTTCGCGATCGGGAGTGCCGAAAGTGCCCAGATCGCACATCTCGACGCCTTCGATTCTGCACAGTTCTTGAAGTGTGTTGAGATTCGCAGCCGGTACGGCCAGCACCATGCGTTCCTGGGCTTCGCTGATCCAGATTTCGGTGTAGGTCAGGCCAGCGTACTTGATCGGCGCCCGCTCGAGGTGCACGGTCGCGCCGAGTTGTTCGCCCATTTCCCCCACTGCCGATGAGAATCCGCCGGCGCCGCAGTCGGTAATCGCACTGAACAGACAGCCGCCGGCATGATCGCGCGCCTGGAGAATCACATCGAGCAGCTTCTTCTCCGTGATCGGGTTACCGATCTGCACGGCATGACTGAACTCATCCGCATGCGAGTCGGTCAGTTCAGCCGAGGAAAAGGTCGCTCCGTGAATCCCATCTCGCCCCGTGGCGCCGCCGAGTGCGATGATGTGATCACCACTCTGAGCGGCCCCGCGCACCATGTGGCGCGGCATGACACCGACGCAGCCGCAGTAGACCAGCGGATTGCCGACGTAACGATCGTCGAAGTAGACCGTGCCGTTGACCGTGGGAATGCCCATGCGATTGCCGTAATCGCGCACTCCGGCAACGATGCGGGACAGAATTCGTTGCGGATGCAGGCAGCCGGCGGGCAATGTCTCGGCGGTGAAGGTACCCGGATACGCCACGCAGAAGATATCCGTGGCGGCGATGGGCTTGGCCGCCAGCCCCGTTCCGATGACGTCGCGGATGCAACCGCCGATGCCCGTTGCCGCACCGCCGTAGGGCTCGAGCGCGCTGGGGTGGTTGTGCGTCTCGACCTTGAAGCACACGGCCGTGTCATCGTCGAAGGCGATCACGCCCGCATTGTCTACGAAGACCGACAGACACCAGTCAACGCCATCGGCCATGAGTTCGTGCGTCGCGGCCGCGACGGTGGACTTGAGCAGGTTGTGAATCATGATCGAGCCGTCGGGGTTGATGAGATGGCCCGGTCGGGAGGCGGCGTTGGGCAACTCGCCGACGTATCGGATCGTCGACTTGAGGGTCTTGTGCACGCAATGTTCGGACCACGTCTGCGCCAGCGTCTCGAGTTCAACATCGCGCGGCTCACGACCGAGTCGCCGGTACTCCGCCTGGATCGCCTTCATCTCGTCGAGTGAGAGGAACAGGTGTCCCTCCCGGCTCAACTGTGTCAGGCCATCGTCATCCAGATCCAGCAGAGCGATCTCGCGGACGACCAGCGGTTGCTCGTGTCCCGTGGGAAAGGCGTCGGGGCAATGCGGCTGGCGATAGACCGCCTGGACCGTCGCGTTGGCGAGCAGTCGATTGGCGACGCGATCGGCCTGCTTGTCGTCGATGCCGACGAGGTCGAAGCGCGTGCCGGTGCGAACCGAGGCGCTGACGCCAAGCAGTTCCCGGATCGCCAGTTCGACGGATTGGGCGGCCGGGTCCATCACGCCTGGCAACGGGTGGACTTCGACGAGTTGGCTGTCTCGTTCGGGTGTGCGGACACCGATCGTCGGCGCCTGGGCAACCGAATCGCTGAGGATTTCATTGGCGATGGTCTGGATCTGCTGCGGATCGACATCGGCTTCAATGAGGTAGACGCTTGCCGTTCGCACCGCAGCGATTTCGCAGCCCAAGGCATGGCGGGCCTCCCGCTGCACCGATTCGCCTCGTGGATCGTCCTGATCTGGCCCCGGATGCACCTCGATGCGATGGACGGTCATGCTTGCTCCAACGGGGGTGTGGATGGTCTGGCGGCCGGTTCGGCGAGCTGTTTCGTCTGCCGCTCGGCCTGTCGGCCCATTGTAGTCGTGCGCGTCGGCAATCGGGACACAGGCGATCGCCCGCTTGTCGTGCCGCTGCCCGAACCTATCGTCCCCCGCGAGAATGGCGAAAATGACGCTCACTGCGAGCAGGAGGTTCTCGGTGCAACGCATCCACCCCAGTTCTCAACGCATCGGCGTGCTTGGTGCGCTGGCGCTGCTCGCCGTCTGGACGCTGGGCCTGGCCGGCTGTGCGTCATCGGGCACGGGGGCCGGCGCCACGGGCGGCCCGAGCCTGGCGACGATCACAGCGGACTACGATGCGGGCCGTTTCCAGCAGGCCTATGACGGCGCCGTGACGCTCTCACGCCGCGGCGACCTCGCGACGCGCGATCAGGCGTCGTATCTCGCCGGGCTCAGCGCCTATCGGATGCAGAACTACCTGAGCGTCGACCGCTACCTCGGCCCGCTCACGCACGCTCCTGACCCCGCCGTGGCCGGTCGCGCTGCCGGCACGCTCGGGCTTGCGGATATGGAACGGGGAAACTTCCGCGAAGCGGCAACGCATTTCAAGGATGCTGCCGAGCGCCTCAAGGGTCAGGAGAAAGCCGAGGCGGCGTATCGCGCCGGGCTGGCGTACAAGGAAGCGAATCTGACCGGGCAGGCACGCATGCAGTTCCTGCTGGCTCGCGGGGCCTCACGGGAGGCCGCCTTCCAGACAAAGGTTGATCGTGAACTCAAGTCCAATGGCTTCACGCTTCAATTGGGCGTCTTCGCGGGTCGATCAAATGCTGAATCGATGGTCAGGGACTTTCAGAACTCCCCCGCCGCCTCCCAACTCGGACCAGCCAGCATCACCGCAGGCAGGGGTGATCGCGGCGAAACGCTGTACTACGTGCACGTCGGGATATTCAACTCGTTCACCGCCGCCCTCCGCGCCCGCGATTCGGTCAACCAACCCGCGATCGTGCGGGCCATGGAGAGCATCGCGAACTGATGCCCGCCTACGCCCCCTATGACCCCGCTGAAGAGAAGCGATTCTTCCATGAAGGCATCGATCTTTTCAACCATGGCGAGTTCTTCGACGCCCACGAGGCCTGGGAGGAGATCTGGAAGAACACGGCCGGCCGCAAGGCTCGCTTCTACCAGGGCCTCATTCAGGCGGCGGTGACACTGGAACACATGAACCGTGCCAATCCGCGCGGCGTCCAGCGCGTCTGGTCCACGATGATGACCAAGTTTGAAGGCCTGCCCGACGTCTTCATGGGCGTGAATATCCCGCAGTTCCTCGGCGCCTTGCGGCCCGTCGTTGCACACGTCCTCGAGATGGAAACGGTCCAGGGCCAGCAACCCTACGACGTGGAATTGAAGTGGAACCGCAACGCCGTGCCGAAGGTCGAACTGCTCTACGACCCGTTCGAGACAGGTGAGGCGGCCACGCTGGACTGATCGTCGTGGGCGGTCGAGTGGGTGAGGGGGTGATGGGATGATGGGGTGAGGCAGTTCGTCCTCGCTGGCGCTTCGGTCTGGTTGGGGTGTCATTGGCGATTCGGGTTGTGGGAGATTGAAAAGCATGTCTACCTATAGAGAATGGCGTGCGCGGGTGTGCGCGGGCGCGTCGCATTGCAACGCGCCACGGCCATTGAGGTGAGTCGGTCGTGAGGCGGTCGCGCGAAAAATTTCGCGTGCGGCGCGGCGTGAGGCGCGATTGCGAAAAATGTGCAACGCAAAATGCGTGCCAACACGGAGATGCACCGTGTTGGGAACTTTTCATGCGCGCCAGAGCGCTTCTGTGCGCGATTTTTGAGCGCGGGTGCGCGCTTGCGAGCGCTTCCGTGTAAATGAGCGCCTCTGTGCGGAAGGAATCAGGAATTTTGATCGATTTTCATTTTTCTGAGGGGGGTGATTTTGAGTTTTGGTCAACTTTTTTGCGTTTTCAAAAACTCGGCGCACGGGATGCAGTTTAGATGGTGCGTGTGTGTGCGGGAGGCGAAGTTTTTCACCACGAAGGACACGAAAGCACAAAGAATGCACGAAGAGTCGATTGGATTGGGTGGGAAGGCGGGAGAAAGGCAATTCACCGCAGAGATCGCAGAGAACGCAGAGAGAGGCATGGGAGTGAATGCCAAGGCGGGAACGGGGCGGCCCGGGCAGAGGCGAGGAGGAAGCCGTTGGATCGGGTTTGAGTCGGGCGGCGACCGGCGTTGGGACACGGGCCGCTCGAAGGGTGAGGGAGCCGTGTTGTCCGGAGAGCGGAGTCGGGCGCCACGCCCGCGACCCCAGCCCGGTGGGTTTCGCATCGCCTCAACACGACCCTACCTCCGAGCAACGCAGGCTACCTGCTGCTCCGACACACGCCCAACTAATCTCACCCAGCGCGCAGGTCAGGATGTGACAGCATTGCGCTCGCGCGGATGCCAAAAACCGACGTTTCGTGTTGCTGCAGACCGCGCGGCATTGTCAGGTCTCGACCTGACCTACAAGACTCGACATCTCCCTCCACCCGAGCGACGCCGGCCACTCGCTGCTCCAACACACGCCCAATTGTCAGGTTCCACCTGACCTACCGGCTGGTGAGATCACTCGCGTTCAATCGCCTTGCCGACCAGTGCACGCGTTTCGTCCACACAGTCGTACAGACACTCCTGCAACAGCCACTCCGGCGCGGCCCGCATACGAATCAGCGAATCGACGATGTCTCTGCGGCACATCGAGCATGGGGTATGCTCGTATGCCCAGAGTAGCGAATCGCTGCCATCGGCGCGCGATTTGTCTTCGAAGATCTTGGAGATCGCCATGGCCATGCCGTGGAGGTCGTCAAACTCCTGCTCAAAGTCCTCCAGTGGACGGCTGGCCAGTGCTCGCAACAGCAAAGAGCCGTCACCGCGGCGGTAGTTGGCAATGAACAGACTGAGAATGTCAGAATCCGGGCCGTGGCGATCAAGTAGCTCAAACGCCAGCTCGCGCACACGAATGTCTTCGTGAGGTTCGAGGATGCGCAGCAGGCCATGTCGCTCACGCGCGTCAGTAGAGGCTCGCGCTTTATCGATGAGCAACCCGACATCAAGAGGAAACGGCGGCTTCGGATACCGAAAAACGCTGCAGAGAAGGGCGACACGCTCGGGGTCTTCCTCCGTAGCGATGGCGCGAGCAGCAGCGAGACGTTGCTCCTCCGTTGCGCGATCCGCCCAGCGCCAGGCGCGAAACCGCGCCTTGTAGAAGTCTGCGGGCGGATCGGCGGAATCGAAAACGTACTCCATGACATCCGGCAGCAGTCCATCTTCCTCGGGAGTCGTGTCGGAGAAGTCGTAGAGAGTCTCGGGCGGCTGAGTCGCCAGATTGAGGAATGCCGCGATGCGCTCGTCGCTCCTGGCGGCATCAGTCAGCGCCTGGCGAACTTCGGTTTCCCCATCCAGTTCGGCAGCATCATTCAACCACGAGAGTGGAATCCAGCGTGTGTCCGATTCGAACTCGTCTGCAAACGCCCGGGCCACGCGGAGAAGCCCGGCGATTGGTTCGGCGATCATCATCTCATCACCGCTGTCATGAGACCCTCGGACGGCATCGCGCTCGAATCGCTCACGCACCGCCGCAAGTGCCGCCGGGTCGCCGCATCGCGCCATCCATGCCAGCACTGCGAGCGCGTTCCAGATGTCGGCTTCGTCGGCCGACGATCGAACCAACGCGATAAGTTGATCCCGAACCGTCGTCGCCTGAACCGACGCATCCGCGATTTTATACAGGTACACGTGGCGGCGTGTCTCGCATTGCGAGTCGTAGCGCTGGTCCGTCGCGCACGCATCGATGATCAGATCGAGCCGGCCTGCCGCACCATGTTGGCGCACGTGCAGCAACGCCCGGCCGAGGCCCTTGCGCAGGGCGTCGGCGAACTCATCTCGGGTCAGGTTCCAGTCGCGTTGATGGGGTTGGGTCAAATCGACGGAAGCATAGGGGTTAGCGCGTAGGTCAGGTCAGGACCTGACAGCATTGCGCTCGCGCGGATGCCAAAAACCGACGTTTCGTGTTGCTGCAGACCGCGCGGTATTGTCAGGTCTCGACCTGACCTACAAAACTGCTCCAACACACGCCCAATTGTCAGGTTCCACCTGACCTACCGGCTGCCGCTCCGTCTGACACGCCCGAACGCGGTTCTTTTCCTCGTGCAAAGCCTCCGCGCGGCGCGTACCATCTCCGCCATGCTCAAACGAACCAACAAATGCGGCGAATTACGCGCCACCGAGGCCGGACGGACCGTCACGCTCAACGGGTGGGTCGATTCCTATCGCCACCACGGCAGCCTGATCTTCATTGACGTCCGCGACCACACCGGCGTCACGCAACTGGTCTTCGACCCCGACCAGGGGAAAGAGATGTACGAACTGGCCGCTTCGTTCCGGCGCGAAGACGTGATCGCCGCGCAGGGCAAGGTCGTCAAGCGGCAGAGCGTCAACGCGAAGATCCCCACCGGCGAGATCGAGATCGTGGTGAGCAAGACCGAGCGGCTCAACAAGTGCGCCAAGCCGCCGATCCTGCCCGATGAGGTGCACGAGGACACCGGCTCGGTGTCGGAAGACTCTCGACTGCGCTACCGCTACATCGACCTGCGCCGGCCGCGCATGCAGGAGATCATCCGCACGCGCCACAAGGTCACGCAGACAATCCGCAACACGATGACGGAAATGGGTTTCTGCGAGATCGAGACGCCGGTGCTTTGCAAGAGCACGCCTGAAGGCGCGCGTGACTTCCTCGTGCCGTGCCGGTTGATGCCGCGCACGTTTTATGCGCTGCCGCAGAGCCCGCAGATTCTCAAGCAGATCCTGATGATGTCAGGATTCGACCGCTACTTCCAGATCGTGAAATGTTTCCGCGATGAGAACCTGCGCTTTGACCGTCAGCCGGAGTTCACGCAACTGGACGTCGAGATGGCGTTCGTCGAACAGGACGACATCTTCGCTGCGTTCGAGCAGGTCATCCGGGCCGTGTGGAAGGAACTCCTCGGCCTTGAAATCGCCGAGATTCCGCGCCTGACGTTCGACGAAGTCATGAACACCTACGGCAGCGACAAGCCGGACCTGCGCTATGGCGTGAAACTTTACGACATCACTGCGATCACGAAGAAGTGCGATTTCCGCGTGTTCTCGACTGCCATCGAGGCGGGCGGCGTGGTGAAGGCCATTGCCGTGCCCGGCGCGGCGTCGTTCTCGCGCAAACAGAC
Source organism: Planctomycetaceae bacterium (assembly GCA_040255465.1). Lineage (GTDB taxonomy): Bacteria > Planctomycetota > Phycisphaerae > Phycisphaerales > UBA5793 > UBA5793. The sequence goes on along the minus strand of JBDZVA010000001.1, from coordinate 808,569 downwards.
TGATGCGCTTGGTGAGTGGGTCAAGCAATTCGGCGCTGGAGGCCTGCCGACGACGAAGGTCATGGCAGGAGGCAAACTCGAAGGGGGGATTGCCAAGTTTGTTGAAGCCGTGGCGCCGGAACTCATCGCCTCTCTGGGCGCGAATGAGGGTGACTTGATTTGTTTCGCCGCGGACAAGGTGGATGTGGCCAACCGCGTGCTGGGCGAACTTCGCCGCAAACTCGGCAACGAACTCAAACTGGCCAACGAGAGTGCGTGGTCGATGTTCTGGGTTGTCGACTTCCCGCTTTTCCTGTGGAACGAGGAAGATCAGCGGTGGGACAGCGCCCATCACCCGTTCTGCGCCCCGCGGCCTGAGCAACTCCATCTGCTCGAGACCGATCCGCACAAGATCACGGCCCAGACCTACGACTTCATCATCAATGGCCACGAGATGCTCAGCGGCTCGATCCGTATCCACCAGCCCGAGGTGCAGCAGAAGATCTTCCAACTGCTCAACATCTCCGATGAAGAAGCCAAGGACCGCTTCGGCTTCCTCATCGACGCGATGTCCTACGGCTGCCCGCCGCTGGGCGGATTCGCCCTGGGCCTGGATCGCCTCATCATGCTCCTGTGCAAGACGGACAACATCCGCGACGTCATCGCCTTCCCCAAGACGCAGACCGGCGCGGACCTCATGATGCAGGCGCCCTCGGCGGTCGACCCGAAGCAGCTGGATGAGTTGAGCCTGCTGTTGAAGGGGGAGAAGGCATAGGCACTTGGGACTAAGCACCAGGCACTAGGGTTCGGACAGGGCGACAAGTCGCCCTGCTCTGTGTCTCTCACGAGTGCCGAGTGCCTAATGCCTAGTCCCTAGGATCTTCCCATGTGCGGCATTGGCGGCATCCTGCGCACCGATGGCCAGCCCATTCCCGATGAATGGCTTGATGCGATTGATGCGCGGATTGCCTACCGCGGGCCAGATGGGGCGGGGCGGTTTCGTGATCGGGTGACGTTCACGGATGAGCAGGGCCAGCAGCGCGTGGCCGAGGTGGCCTTCGTCCATCGGCGGTTGTCGATCATCGATCACAAAGATGGCGCACAGCCGATGGTCAGCGAACACGGGCGCGACGAGAGCGAAGGCCTTGTTGCCGTCGTCTTCAACGGATGCATTTACAACCATCGCGAGTTGCGGAGGGGTTTAGAAGCGAAGGGCCATCGCTTCGTTACGGACCACAGTGATACCGAGGTGCTGATTCACGGGTGGCGGGAATGGGGTGAAGAACTGTTCGAACAGATCGAGGGGATGTACGCGCTGGCGATCTGGGATCATGTTCGCAAGACTCTGATTTATGCGCGTGACGCCTTCGGCGAAAAGCCTCTCTACTCGCTGCATCGCATTGCGGGGAGCGCGTTGGCCGATGGAAACCTGCTTGTGTTCGCCAGTTCGTTTGATTCCATCGGGAGGATTCGAGGCGAGTTCGCGACCGAAGCGATTGCTCACGAGGAGTGGTTGCTGGAGTATTTGAAACTGGCGTATGTCCCGCGCCAGCCGGAGAATGCACGGAGACCATCGGACGAAGAGCCCCGCACGTACACCATCTTCGAACCTCAAGCTGGACTTCCCTGTGTGTTTCGGAGCGGATTGCACTTCGCGACCGAACACCAGTCAAGACTCGATCCAGCATCGTTGATCAAGCAGGCCGTTAACCGACGCCTTGAAGCCGACGTACCCATTGGCTGCTTCCTCTCCGGTGGTGTCGATTCTTCATTGATCGCGTACTTCGCAAAGCAACACAAACCTGACTTGATGACCTTCACGGTGCGCATGCCCGATGCGCGCTACGACGAATCCGCCTATGCGGAAGCCGTCGCGGCACATCTCGGAACCGATCACCACACGCTGGAAGTCGCCATGAATCCGACGGAGGACCTGGTCCGGTTGATTGGATTGCTCGGCCAGCCCTTCGGCGACTCTTCGATCCTGCCGACCTATTGGGTCAGCAAAGCGGCGAGGCAGCACGTCAAGGTCGCGCTGGCCGGAGATGGAGGCGATGAGCTCTTCATTGGATACGAGCGATACTTTGCCGCACGCCGCCTGCAGCGACACTGGCGCTGGCTTCGATCTCTGCCAGATGCGGCGCTGCATCGCGCGCATCCAAAGTCTCGATTCAACAAGGCCGGCCGTCTCATTGAGATGGCGCGCGACTACCCGACCTTCGGAGTCGTTGCCATGGAGTCGGTCTTTCGAGTCGACGAAATCGAAGAACTCACGGGCCTGCCCGTGTGCGGCGAACCGGTTGAATGCGGACGAGATGCGCTCCTTGCGCTGCGCGACTTCGACCTTCTCCATTACCTCCCCAACGACCTCCTGCGAAAAACCGACACCGCCTCCATGGCGTGCGGCCTGGAAGTCCGCTGCCCGTTTCTCGATCGCGATCTGGCCAGCGCGGTGCTGGCGATGCCCGTTGATGATCTCATCCCCAACGGCGAGCGCAAGGGCCTGCTGCGCAAGATCGCGCGAAAGTACCTGCCCAAGGAGTGCGTCGATCGGCCGAAGATGGGCTTCGCCATTCCCATCGGCGAGTGGTTCCGCAATGACTTTTGCGGCATGAAGACGCTGCTGCTGGATCATCTCAACTCGGCTGAGCCGTTCGGGCCAATCCAACTCAATCAGAAGGCGGTGCAGCGGTTCATTGATGCACACATGAGTGGCAAGCGCGACCATGGACAGCGGTTGTTTACGCTGCTGACACTGTCGATCTGGGCACGAAAGACAGATTAGCGGCGACGCATGTGTCGCAGCAAGCTCTCGACGGAACGCGATCGGATTACCGTCGGCCACCGTTCCAGCGCGGTACAATCGCCCCGGAGAACGACATGACCTATCTGGTGCTGGTCATCGTGGCGTGTGGAATGGGAGCATGGGGCTATTGGCGCGGCGGGCTGCGCGTTCTGGTCCGCATGGCCCCCCTGCTGATGGCCTCAGTGCTGTGCTGGCTGTTCAGCGGCTGGCTCTATCGCAGCGAGTTCATTACGAGCAGCGGGCTCGCGTGGCCGTTCATCCTGCCGACGGTCATCGGCGTGGCGGGCGGGTACGTGCTGCAGTTCTTCGTCCGCAAGAAGCTGCCCAAGAACCCCCATCGCGTCGATCGCATTGCGGGGGCCACCATCTGTACGCTCATGGCGGTGGTCATGGTCTGGCTGGGCAGTCTGTTCTTTGCCTTGCGCGGCAGCGCTGCGGCGGGAATGCTCACGGCAGACGACACCGGCCCGGCTCGGATGCTCAACAGCGCCATCGTCCGCTGGATCCCCGCCGTGGGTACGGGCAGCGACTCTCTGATGAGCGTGGTTGAAATCGCTTCGGCCGACGAAACAGTCCGCCAGAAAGCGGTTGACAACCTCAAGATCGACCACCTGCTCGGCTCCGAGACGTTTCTCAAGATGAAGGATGATGCCGCGACCTATGACGACCTCGTCGCGGCGTCGAACGGGAGCCTGCTGGCGCTGTGGCGGCTGCAGAAGAACCCGCTCGTCTACGACTTCTACAAAAGCAGCGAGATGCAGGATGTCTTGGCTCGGCTGACGCTGGCCGACATCGCCCAGGCCGTGCGCGACGCCAAGAACGCCCCTTGATCCGACTGGACTCCCGGATCGATCCGCCTTTGCGATGGGTCGAGTCGGCCATATGATGGCGGCGCACAACCGGCTTGCGGATGTGTGGCCGATGCCCTGCCGTACGGATTCCTCAGCCCCAACCCAGCGCGACGATCGCCGCGAGTGAGTCAATGACCGACGATTCGAAGACCGAAGCAGCCGCCGAAGACACCGCCAACAGCGATACTCCCGTCGAGGAGGCTCCGGCCGAGGAGGTTCCGGCCGAGGACGCACCTGAAGCGCCCGAGGCGGGGCCGGCCCCAATTCGCCAACGGGTCTGGGTTCGCACGGCCGGAAACCTCACGGTCGCCGTCACTGGCGCCACCGGGTTCGTCGGCACCCACATCTGCCGCACGCTGCTCGAGCATGGCCACGCCGTGCGAGCGCTGGTCCGCGACCCCAAAAAGGCCGGCCACCTGCCCAAGTCGGCGCAGGTCATACAGGGCGACGTCTTCGATCGTGAATCGCTCGATCGCCTCGTGGACAAGGTGGATGCGTGCATCCACCTCGTGGGCATCATCATGGAGCAGCCGCGCTTCGAGATTACTTATCAGCGTCTGCACGTCGAAGCGACGGCTAACATCGTCGCAGCTTGCGAAGCGGCCGGCGTGCTGCGCTACGTGCACATGTCGGCCCTCGGCGCGCGGCCTGACGCGGTCGCCAACTACCACCGCACCAAGTTTCAGGCGGAACAGCTCGTTCGCGACAGCCGCCTGCCCTGGACCATCTTCCGCCCCTCGCTCATTCACGGGCCGGATGGCGAGTTCACCGAGATGGTGGGCAAGTGGGTGCGCGGCACGGCTCCGCCGTTTCTCTTCATGCCCTACTTCGGAGCGGGACCCCTGGGCCGGGGTCCCAAGCGACTCATCCAGCCGGTTTACATCAACGATCTCGCCGAGGCGTTTTCGCGGTCGATCGAGACGGAGCGGACCATCCGCGAGGTGTATCCGATCGGCGGGGCCGACCGCATGACCTGGCCGGAGATGTTCCTCACCTTCCGCGATGCGATTTCGCCGGGCTCGAAGAAGCCTGCGATCGCCATTCCCGCCTGGTACGCCAAGGGGATCGCCACGTTCATGGCCGCGGCCGGCCTCGGCAATCTGCTGCCATTCAACGTCGACCAGGTCATCATGAGCCAGGAAGATTCCACCTGTGACACGCAGCGCATCAACGCGCAGCTTGGACTGGAGCTGACTTCGTTCCAGGGTGCGGTCGATCAATACGCCTCGCGCCTGTAAACTCGACCATGTCCCCTGCATCTCGCTGAAGATCGACCCGCGACCTCATTCCATCAAACGGAGGCCACATGCGCGGTCACAAACTGCTCAACGTTCTCATCTTCATCGGCCTGCTTGCCGGCGTGATCGTCGGCTTTCTGCTGCTGAAGCGCTACGAGTCACTCAGCCTCGACTCCAGCGAGATCGCGGCTCGGATTAACTGGCTGTCCACCACGGGCGATCTCATTCTCATCCGCCCGCTCAAGATGCTCATCATCCCGCTCGTATTCGCCAGCGTCGTGGTCGGCATCACGTCGATTGGCGACCCGAGTCGTCTTGGCCTTGTGGGCACGACGACGATTGTGTACTACTTCGCCACGATGTTCGTTGCGGTCGTGCTCGGCGCCACGCTTGTTTCGACCCTGCGACCGGGCGACGGCGTCTCAAGCAAGATCGACCTCGCGCAGGTGCAGGAGGCGTTTGAAACTTCAGACACCAGCCCGCGCAAGAAGATCGAGAGCGCGCCACAGAACCTCGGCGGCGCCTGGGGCAACATCCTCCGGCAGGTCATCCCTGACAATGTGCTCGGCGCTGCGGTCGCCGGCCAGCCGCTTCCGGTGATCACGTTTGCCATCCTCTTCGGCCTGGCGCTGGGGTTCCTTGGCGAGAAAGCAAAGCCCGCCGTGGACTTCTTCGAGGCGTTTTTCCAGGCCATCATGACGCTGGTGGGATGGGTGCTGTGGCTCACGCCCATTGGCGTGTTTCTGCTCGTCGCGTGGACGATCGCCAGCCTCGGCGGGGAAGCGGTGGCGGCGGTGGGCAAGTACATGCTCGTCGTCGTCGTCGGGCTGTTCATCCACGGCGTGGTGACCCTGCCGCTGGTCCTGTTCCTCTTTGGACAGACCAACCCGTACCGCTTCATGTGGCGCATGCGGCCGGCGCTGATCACCGCATTCGGCACCGATTCGTCGTCGGCAACCCTGCCCGTCACCATCAGCACGGCAGAGAACGAGGGCGAGTGTTCCAAACGCGCCAGCGGATTCGTCCTGCCGCTGGGCTCGACGATCAACATGGATGGCACGGCCCTCTACGAGGCCGTTGCCGTCATCTTCCTCTTCCAGGTGTTCGGCATCCCGCTCGGTTTCGAGGCGCTGGCCGTGGTGGCGCTGACCGCCACGCTCGCCGCCGTCGGCGCGGCAGGGATTCCGTCCGCCGGGCTGGTCACGATGGTGATCGTCATTCAGGCCGTCAACACCACGCTGGCCGGCACGGGCAAACCGGAACTGCCCATCTGGTCGATCGGGATCATCCTCGGCGTTGATCGCATCCTCGATATGTGCCGCACCACGATCAACGTCTGGGGCGACGCGGTTGGCGCGAAGATCATCACGCGCATCGCCCCCGATGATGAAGAGCAGCGTGCGGCCGCTCTCGCGTAGCGAGCCGCCCAATGAAAGCGACCTCGCAATACTCGATGCGAGGTCGCTTGGTGTCCGGGACGACATCAAGACCCATTAGGCGGGTACGAAGACGGCGTCGCCGGAATGCTCGCCGCGGAAAACACTGATCACGTCGCCAGTATTGATGCGGGGTCCGACCGGACGACCGTTTTCATCAGCCTGAACGTCAAGGCGCGAAAGTCGGAAGCTGCCATCACCGTTCTCATTGGTTGTAAGGCGGCCGACAAGGCGTCCATTAATGGCGACAGAGAACGTGGTATTGCGCGAGGCATGCTGGAGGCGGACTTGAAGCGCCTGATCGACGGTGCCGTTCTCCAGATCCTCGACGTAGCGAGCCTCCATTCGGATACTCCCCTGACTCACTCCCGCCCGCCATTCGGTGACTTCACCGGCCCGCGCTGCGGTCGTCATCATTCCTACAAGCAGGATGAAACCCGCGACAAACCTCATCCAATTGGTACGATTCATGTGCTGACTCCTTTCTGACTTCCGTTCGTTCAATGCGACACACGCGTGTCACTGTCTGTGGCATGTGGAACAACCCATCGGCGCATTGCGGTTTTCAGAAGGAGCCGTTGAAACACCCGTCGCCGGCGTCATTTGGCCAAAGTTTTGACCCGATTGCCGATCAGTGCGTAGATGGCCGCGCGCAGCGTGGAGCAATTCAGTACCCGCTCCAAGTACGGCGAAATCACTCCTGGGGCAGCGTCGGCGCTATCGGGCGTTATGGAATCGGAGCTACGCCGCTCGTGTCCTCAAGAACGATCGTCATGGTGATTCTGAGACTATTCACCACGTCCGCTCCCTTTGACATCGCTCGCTCTCTCGACATCGGGTTGCAAGCAAAGGCGCCGCAGCCCACTCGCTACGGCAGTTGCGCTACATTGCTCGTGTGGCAGGTCGCGCCTTCAACGAGCTGAATAAACCAGCGACAGTACCCGGCGGCCATCCATCCGGAGTGTGTCCCGAACCCTTTGTCAGTGCCGAAAACATGCGTCAACCAGACGCTCTGCTGCAGGCCCAGCACCGTACCCTGGCAACCACCGCTGGGAATCGTGGTGCTGCCACGTTGCCGTGCGATCACGGTTCCCTGTCGATGATTCGGCGTCGCGCCGCTCCATTCAATCGTGACGAGGCCGGGGCACTGTCCCGTTACGGTGAGTGTGTAGTCAGAAACTCGCGCGGCGGCTCCCTGCGCGCTGACTGGCGCTACCGCCCCAAGGGCAACAGCCGCAAGCAACAACGTGCGACTCATAGCCGCCTCCCATCTTCAATCTCTCGCTCAATCCTTCTGCCGCCAACTCGGGAGCGCGAAGGCGTGGTGATCTTCCTCAAGCCTACCAGAAAACGTCTCTGTCCACAAGGGCAAACTGATCAAAACACTGCCGTTTTCCGTACGACCCACTCCTAGACTACCGCCAAACGCCACTTCCACCGGAGCTGCCCGTGCGCGATCCCCGCCTGACCCGTCTCGCTGAAGTCCTCGTCAAGTATTCGACAGCCGTGCGCAAGGGCGACATCGTCGCCATCACCGCCGACCCGGTGGCGTTTCCGCTGATCGAGGCGACCTATGAAGCCGTGCTCGCTGCGGGCGGGCATCCGTTCTGGCAAGCGCGCAGCGAATCGCTGGCCGATCTCTTCCTCGAGCGAGCCACCGAGGAGCAGCTCAAGTTCATCTCCCCACTGCAAACGCATCATGTCGAGACGATCGACGTGTACATCGGTTTCTGGGCGGACTTGAACACCAAGTCGCTCAGCGGCATCGACCCGGCACGCCAGGCGATCCAGGCCGCCGCACGCAAACCAATCTCCAAGCGATTCATGGAGCGCGCCGCAGACAAGTCGCTGCGCTGGGTGGGCACGCTCTTTCCCACGCATGGCAGTGCGCAGGACGCCGAGATGAGCCTGCGCCAGTACGAAGACTTTGTCTACTCGGCGGGGCTGCTCAGTGAAGCCGACCCCATCGCTGCGTGGAAGAAGATCTCTGAATCCCAGCAGCGCGTCTGCGACTACCTGCAAATGAAGCGGGAGCTGCACTTCGTCGCCCCCAACGGCACCGACCTGCGCGTCGGCGTGGATGGCGGCACCTGGATCAACTGCGACGGCCACGAGAACTTTCCCGACGGCGAAGTCTTCACGGGCCCGCAGGATGTCAACGGCACCGTCTGCTACTCCTTCCCGGCGGTCCACGGCGGGCGCGAGGTGCATGACATTCGCCTCACGTTCAAGGATGGCCGCGTCGTCGACGCCAGCGCAAGCAAGGGCGAGGAATTCCTCCACCGCATGCTCGATATGGATGAGGGCGCCCGCAACCTCGGTGAGATTGCCATCGGCACGAACTACGGCATCACGCGCTACACCAAAAACACGCTCTTCGATGAGAAGATCGGCGGCACGTTCCACGCCGCGGTTGGCGCCGGCTACCCCGAATCGGGCAATACGAACGAGTCCGGACTGCACTGGGACATGGTCTGCGATCTGCGCCAGGGCGGCACGATTGCCGCCGATGGAAAAGTATTCCATCGAGCCGGCCATTTTCTCCAAGAAGGTTGGCCCGGCTCCTGATCGACCGAATTCCGCTCACCTGAATCGGGGCTTGCGGGTTGGTCGATTTGGCGCGCGCCATCGGATGAAATTGCAGCAATCCCCGCGAGATCGACATACAGTTCTGTACTTCGCAAAGCGCTCGACGCTCTCGCGCGCGAAGTGACGAGCCGCAACACTTGTCAGTCCGAGAGCGTTCGACGATGTCACTCTGATACAGGGACGACCACGGCATGCACATTGGGATCGCGATGACTATTCGCAACGAGCGGCCGCTGCTGAGGCGGAACATGCTCTTCCACCAGTTTGTCGGCGTTGACAAGGTCTACCTCTACCTCGACCGCACGACCGACGGCTCCGAAGAAACCGTCAGCGACCTGCCGTTTGTACAGGTGGCGCCGACGACTGATCCCGAGTCGCTGCGCGGTCGCCCCGGCGCTGCGACGTACATCGCTCATCCCGATCACGTGACGGCTCGACAGGCGCTGAACGTGATTCGCAGTATGGAACTGGCTGAGCAGGACGGACTGGACTGGCTCATCCACATCGACGCTGACGAACTCATCTGCCCGAAGGCCGACTCAATCGAGCGAGATGATCTGAAGCGACTGTTCGAGTCGGTCGGAGACGACATCGAGAGCGTGCAGTTTCTGCCCTACGAAGCGTGCGCCCGACGCAGCGAATACAAGGACATGCTCTCAGAGGAAACGATCTTCACGCCGCCCGGCGCCAAGGGCACACGCACGGTGTTCGATCCGATCAACAACTCGAATATCGAAGCCGCCCTGTGGCTCGGCCACGAGAAGGGCAAAGGCGCCGCTCGCGTGGGCCGGGGCCTGGCGCCGCGCGGGCCGCACACGTTCGTCCGCCTCGACCGCAGCAGGCCGCGCACCGTGAACCGGGGCTTACTCCTTCATTACTACCTCGGCGGCTTCGATCACTTCGTACGCAAGTTCCGCAACTTCGTCGATCGACCCGACACGTGGATCAACGGCCGGAGCATCCGACCCGCCAAGCGGCTCTGGCGCGACTTGGTCAACAGCCCGGAGTACACGGAGCAGCAACTGCGCGATTATTTCGAGCGCTGGGTGCTGATCTCTGATGAAGAGGTCGATCGACGCATGCATCGCGGCAACGTCATGGGACTCCCCCTCCGCAAGCCGACGCTGGTGGAGATTCCGGCCGCGAGCGAAGTGATCAAGTCGTTCAGCGACGTCGACTGATGCGCCGCCGGGGATGCCGCTCGTGATCGAACTCCGCCCTGAGCCGCCGCGTCCGGCGCCACCCGCCGGACGTCGGCGGGGACTCGCTCTAACTCAATACCCTGCCATTGGTTAGATCTCGCTCGGGTCCGGCCGCGGGGGCCTGACTCCCGTCGATCAACTCGGTTGCGGCGATTTGGCAAAAATTCCAACTTTCCGCTTCAAATAGCCAAAATCTGATGTAGAATGACTCAATATACGGTCCTTCCCTGCCGCACTTCTGCCGTCGGGGATGGAGCCGGGTTTGTGGGGTATCCAACTGCCTCGGCCGATGATTCGGCCCTGGGGCGTCTTGATCGAGCGGGCGAGCAGGGCACGGGCTGCGAAGGACTCGCGCCCTGTCTCGAATCTTTCAGGCTACATCCCGCTTGATCCGTCGGTCGGTTGTGTTGTTCAAAGGTAACGACGGATTCTACAGGGTCATTTCGACACTCGAAAGGGGACGGCATGCGATTCACATCTCTCTCTTCATCCATCAGCACACGTCGTAAGCGAGGGTTTACGCTGATCGAGCTGCTCGTGGTTATCTCCGTGATCGCGCTGCTCATCGGGCTGCTGCTGCCGGCCCTGGCCCGGGCCCGCGCCGCTGCTCGCGCCACCAAGTGCATGGGCAACCTGCGCAACATCGGCATCGGACTCGAAACCTACTCCTCCGAGTGGAACGGCATCATCAGCAACGGCACCGCCGTCGAATTCACTTTTGCCAACGGCGGCCTGAATCCAGGCTCCCGTCCGGCGCACAGTTGCGACTGGCTCCGCCTGTTCGGCTGGCCGCCGGAACTGGGCAACGGCAACATGCACTACGGCGTGCTCAATCGCTACTGGTTCGCCGCGACCGCCAAGTACATCGCCAAGCAGGAAACCTCGAAGGCTGTCTATGACGACGTCTTCTTCTGCCCCGATGACCGCTTCTACTCCGCCCGGGCCAAGGAAACGCGCGATCAGTACACCAACATGATTCACCGCATCTCCTACCTCATGTCCGATTCCGCGTTCTGGGATCCCATGATGTTCACCCCGCAGCGCATCAGCGAAATCCTCAGCGAGGACCAGCACTACAACAACGGCAACGGCAACCCGGCCTCCAATGGCCCGTCGACCACCCAGACTCCGGGCCGTCGCTATCTCAAGAAGGAAGAAGTCAAGTACCCCACCCAGAAGGTCTACGTCTGGGAAGTGAACGCCTTCCACGAGCAGCCCACCCACGGCTACAACGAGCGCGACCTCCAGGCCACGGTGCTCTTCTACGACGGCAGCTCTGACAAGCGCACCGCCTCGACCACCGAAACCCTCACCCCTCGTCTCTACGTCCCGCTGCACAACCGCATGGGATGGACCGACGAGCAGCTCCAGCCCAATGACCCGCTGCAGTACTACTACGGCGCCACCCTGCACGGCATCCGTGGTCGCGACTTCAACGATTGAGCACCCCCCAATCAGGCGATCAATCCGCACGCCCCGCGAGCAATCGCGGGGCGTGCTCCATTTTGCGCGCGTCAAAATGGGCTTGATTTGCCGGAACACCCCGTTCGATCCATGCGTACCTCTGTTGCGGCCGCGATGAGGTTTTTTTGGCATGAGACAAACTGAAATCGGCTGGAATTGAGGCGCGGACCCCGTAGAATCAATGTGGGGTGCGCAGACTTTGCGGCCACTTGCCGACCTCGGTGGCACGCCCCGGTCGGCAGGCAAGCCTGCGATCCGGAAACGGAAGTTGGCGCGATTGAAGTCATTTTGCCCGAGCGCCGGGTTTGTACCGTCGTTCATGGTGGGCGCGGTTCATCCAACGGTTCTGAAATCGATTCACTTGACAGCACGTAAACGAAAGGTCACTGCCATGCTCAGCCACGTTTCCCAACGCCTCTCGCGGGGCAACTCGAAGCGGGGGTTCACCCTCATCGAATTGCTCGTGGTCATCTCCGTCATCGCCCTGCTCATCGGGCTGCTGCTCCCCGCTCTGGCCCGCGCCCGCGCGGCCGCTCGCGCCACCAAGTGCATTGGCAACCTGCGCAACATCGGCATTGGCCTCGAAACCTACTCCTCCGAATGGAACGGCGTGATCAGCAACGGCACCGTTGTCGAGCAGGTGTTCTCCAACGGCGGCCTGCAGGCCGGCTCGCGTCCCGCGTGGACGGCAACCTGGGCTCGCCTCTTCGGCTGGCCGCCGGAACTGGGCAACGGCAACATGGCGTACGGTGTGCTCAACCGCTACTGGTTCTGCGCGACCGCCCAGTACATCGCCAAGCAGGAAACCTCGAAGGCCGTCTATGACGACGTCTTCTTCTGCCCCGATGACCGCTTCTACTCCGCCCGGGCCAAGGAAACGCGCGATCAGTACACCAACATGATTCACCGCATCTCCTACCTCATGTCCGATTCCGCGTTCTGGGATCCCATGATGTTCACCCCGCAGCGCATCAGCGAAATCCTCAGCGAGGACCAGCACTACAACAACGGCAACGGCAACCCGGCCTCCAATGGCCCGTCGACCACCCAGACTCCGGGCCGTCGCTATCTCAAGAAGGAAGAAGTCAAGTACCCCACCCAGAAGGTCTACGTCTGGGAAGTGAACGCCTTCCACGAGCAGCCCACCCACGGCTACAACGAGCGCGACCTCCAGGCCACGGTGCTCTTCTACGACGGCAGCTCTGACAAGCGCACCGCCTCGACCACCGAAACCCTCACCCCTCGTCTCTACGTCCCGCTGCACAACCGCATGGGATGGACCGACGAGCAGCTCCAGCCCAATGACCCGCTGCAGTACTACTACGGCGCCACCCTGCACGGCATCCGTGGACGCGACTTCAACGACTAAGCAGCCATTCGAAACCTGATCGTTGCACGACACAGCCGCCTCCCGAGATTGACTCGGGAGGCGGCTTTCATTCGTATGCGGCGGCGACTATGATCGCATCCGGCCGCACGAACGGCCGCACGGGGCGTAGCGCAGCTTGGTTAGCGCGCTTGACTGGGGGTCAAGAGGTCGGAGGTTCAAATCCTCTCGCCCCGATTGGCGAAGCAGCGTGAAGTTCGGGTTCGGACCGCAGAGCCCGAAGCGGCAGAGCGTAGTGCGACTCAAGAAGCCATCCCGGGCTTGCCGCGTTGTAGGCGCCTGCGGGGGAGCCGGCGCAGAATGGTTCTTCTTCAGGTGGTCAGTCGACCGCACCTCGCAGCCCTTCTGAATCTCATCCACAGAGATGTGCATGGCGATTGCCACGCACACGCAGACAGGCGCCCAGCCTTACAAGTCACGCGCTGATGACCAACGACCGTAACGCCAACGCCGACCGAAAACTCGGGACCCTCGCCGGGGTCTTCATCCCGAACGTCCTGACGATTCTCGGCGTCATCATGTTCATGCGCACGGGATGGGTCGTGGGCTATGCGGGCCTGCCCGCCGCCTTGCTGATCCTGCTCATCGCCAAGAGCATCACGATCCTGACGTCGCTGTCGCTTTCGTCCGTCTCAACGAACACCCGAGTCGGCGCCGGCGGCGCCTACTTCCTGATCTCGCGCAGCCTGGGACCGGAAGTCGGCGGGAGCATTGGCATCCCGCTCTACTTCGCCCAAGCGATTTCCGTGGCGTTCTACCTGGTCGGCTTCTCGGAGTCGCTCCAACTGCTGATGCCCGCGTGGGACGAACGTGTCGTCTCGGCCGTGGCGCTGGCCATCATCGTGGTCGTCACCTGGTTCGGCGCCTCGGTGGTCGCTCGGGCGCAGTACGTGATTCTCGCGCTGCTCATCGCGTCACTCGGTTCGATTTTTACGGGGTTTCACTTCGTTTCGGACTGGACCGCTCAAACGCCCACGGCCTTCACCGAGACGATCGGCTTCTGGGCAGTGTTTGCAGTGTTCTTCCCCGCCGTCACCGGCATCATGGCCGGCGTGAGTATGTCGGGAGATCTCCGTTCGCCCTCCCGGAGCATTCCGGTGGGCACGATCGGCTCGGTGCTGGTTACGCTGGTCATTTATGCGGCCCTGATGTTCTGGGTGGCGCGCAGCGCCGATCGCCAGTCCCTGCAGGAAGACAGCCTCATCTTCCTGAAGATCGCCAGCGTGCCTCAGCTCGTGTACGTCGGCCTTTGGGCGGCGACGCTCTCATCGGCACTCGCCAGTCTCGCCGCGGCGCCGCGAACCCTCAAGGCGCTGGCCGACGATCGAATCGTCCCGCGCATACTGGGGCGGAGTTTCGGCTCGACCGAGCCGCGCCTCGCCATTCTGCTCAGCGCGGCCGTGGCTGGAGGCTGCATCGCCATTGGTGATCTCGATCTCATCGCGCCGATCATCACGATGTTCTTTCTGGCGACGTATGGAACGGTCAATCTCGTCGCCGGCATTGAGTCCCTCGTGGGCAATCCCAGCTATCGCCCGACGTTTCGCACCCACTGGTCGCTCTCCCTCCTCGGAGGCATCGCGTGCGTGGGCGTGATGCTGCTCATCAACTGGGCGGCCACGCTGGTGGCAAGCGTCGTCATCTCCGGCATCTACATCGTGGTTTCAAGACGCACCGTCGACGCCAGTTGGGCCGACATGCGCAGCGGCTTGTGGTTCACCTTGATGCGCTTCGGGCTGCTGCGCTTCGTCGCCTCGCGCCAGCATCTGCGCAACTGGCGACCCGTGTTGCTGGTTCTCGTCGGGAATCCGAACTCCCGGCTGGCCATGCTGCGATTTGCGCATGGCATGGAGTCCGGCCGAGGGTTCCTCTTTCTCGCCCAGATTCTCACCGGGCAGTGGGAAGGCCTGCTGGCAAGACAGCGCAAGATTCAGGATGCCCTGCGCTCGTTTATCCGCGACAATCAACTCTCGGCGGTCCCCAATACGGTAATCGCGGAGGACTTCGAGCACGGCGTCGCCACGCTCCTGCAGGTGACCGGCATCGGCGAGTTCCAGCCGAATACCGTGCTCGTTGGCTGGAGCGACGACGTGCTCAAGCGCGATGGATTTGCCGGCGCGATTCGGCGCGTGCTCGAACTCGAACGGAACCTGATCGTGTTCGAGGAGGCGGAGGAGGAGTCGATCGATCGACTCAGGCCGACCATCGACGTCTGGTGGTACGCGCGCGACAACGGATCGTTCATGGCGACGCTGGCCTACCTGCTCAACACCAACAGTGAATGGCGAAACCACACCACGCGCGTCCTGCGCATCATACGCGACCAGGGCGGCGCCGAGGAGGCCAAGGCGGGGACGGAGGAAGTGCTCGCCGACCTGCGAATCCAGGCCGAGGTGATGGTGCTCGTCTCCACCGATCCGCCCATGGAGGTGATCGCCCGTACCTCCGAGTATGCGTCTGTATGCTTTGTGGGAATCTCAGTTGGCGGCGCCGATGGGAATCCGCTCGAACCCTATACGGACCTCATCGGGCGGCTGCGCGGCAACGTCCTGTTGACAAAGAACTGGCATGACCTGAGCCTGTGACACTGCCCGCGCGGGATCAGATGCCTGATCCGCCCCACTCGAACGGCCCCGTCGTCGGATCCGGCCGTTCGCGCAGCTCGGGCCGCGAGGCCTGAACGATGTAGCCAGCCGGAACCGATCTGGTCAGGAACACGCCACCGCCGATCACGCAGTCGTCGCCGATGACCGTATCGCCGCCCAGGATCGTGGCTGAGGCGTAAACGATGACGCGATCGCCCAGCGTCGGGTGACGCTTGAGGCCGCGAATGATGCGGCCCGTTCCGTCGGTAGGAAAACTGCGGGCGCCGAGCGTGACGCCCTGGTAGAGACGGCAGTTGCGGCCAATGTGGGTGGTTTCGCCGACGACAACGCCCGTGCCGTGGTCGATAAAGAACGCTTCGCCGATCGTCGCGCCGGGATGAATGTCAATGCCGGTGATGGTGTGGGCATGCTCGCTCATGACGCGCGGCAGGAGCGGCACGTCGAGTCGATACAACTCGTGCGCCACCCGATGCACCATCATGGCCTTGATGCCCGGGTAGCAGAAGATAATCTCGTCGGTATGCCGCGCGGCCGGGTCGCCGTCGTAGGCTGCCTGGACATCCAGCGCGAGCAGGCGGCGGATCTCGGGCAGGCGATCGAGAAACGCAACCGTGAGCTGGTGCGCCCGGTCATCGCTGGATTCACCCTTGGCCGCCCCGGCGCCGGTCTCGTCAAGCCCCTCCATGTAGGCCAGCGAGGCATTGATCTGGCGTCTCAGATCGATGGCCACGCGCTCCGTCGCATCCCGCACATGCTCGGCGAGACTCTGAACCGTCAGCGTTCGCGAACCGAAGAACCCCGGAAAGACCAGCGCGCGGATTTCATCGAGAAGCCGGATGATCGTCTCAGTGTTGGGCAGATGCGTCGCGGCGAGGTGGCGCGTGTGAACCGTGAGACGGATCGAATCAACCACATGGTCGATGGTCTGAGTGGGGAGTTCGTGGGGGCTGGACATGGTCGGCGAATCCTAACCCGGCTCGATGCGTGGGAGAAGAAAAAACGAAGACCCGCCGGTTGGGGCAGGTCCTGTTGAATCGTGATCTGGCTGGCGCTGAGCGATCGGCGAAGACGCTCGAACCCCAATTGCAGGGGGGTGCACGGTTCGGAGGCGGCAACCTTCCACTCGTTGGAGGCTTGGTTTTCGCCCCGAATCTGGTCGTGCTCCCATGGGGCTGGAAACGGTTCGAGCATGTTGGCACGAGCCGCCCGGCGGGCACAGAAGAGCGATCCGCCACATCATACACCAGGGCGGCAAAAGTGCGAGCGAATCGGGTACTTTGGGGCGCATTTTGCGACCAGTGGCCGATAGTTCATGCATCCAGTTCCCCGGCCCGGACCGGTGCCGGCGGGTTGACACGAAGCCGGGCCGAGGCTAGAACAGAGTCTGACAAGCGGTGGAAAAACGCCTTCCCAAACCCAGCGAGAGAGCCATGATGTCACGAAACGCCAAGTGTTTCCGTCTGCTGACCATCGGGGTGCTTGCCGCCACACTGATCGGCTGCGAATCCAAGAATGATCAGAGCCTTGATGCAGAAGCCAACCGCGTCGATCCCCGCAAGGTGAACGATGAAGTCTTCTGGAACCATACGCCCGAGCTGATCGGCACCACGGATCGCCCGGATGACATGGCCGGCCGCATCACGCGCCGCTTCAACTACGACAGCCGCATGTTCTGGGAAGACTGGACCAACTCGTTTTACTGGGATCGCCCCAGCCGGCTCAACCGCCGCCCGATTCCCTGATCACCCGTCGTCATCTGAGTTTGAACGCACGCCTCCCCCGCTCCCCCCGCCATTGCAGTCTCCTGCAACGGTTCGTGGAGCGGGGGATGTTCTTTTTCCAACAATTCATCCCGGCTGAATCTCGCCGCTGACGGACGCGCTGCCGTGCGCATGCTCGGCGACAAAACGGGCCTTGCACGGCGCATCTCGCGGCAATGACCTGTTGATCGGTTGCAATCAGCGCTTGTTGCTCCATCCTGCGATTGTTGCAGGTCACTTTCCACCGGAGCACACGCGATGAAACGAATCCGACGCAGCACTCTCAATTCGCACCTCGCCCTGCTGATGGGCGCATTGGTCCTGACTGGAGCATCGGGCTGCACAACCGGGCCGGTTGACTCCAGCGATGCACTGATCGCTCTGAGCAACTGTCGCGATCGGCTGGCGATCCATGAGCAGCAGCAGGCAGCGCTGGCGGCCGACCTCACCCACACCATTGCTGACGTCGCGGTGGAACGCCTGCGACTGGCGCTGCTGCTCGATCTCGACGATCTGTCCGCTCCGGGCGGCGAGGTCGACCCGGCCACGATCCGACGCATGCTGCAGGATGGGTCGGAAAATGCGATCATCAACGAAGTTCGCCTTGGCCGGTTGTCGATCGAGCAAGCCACCCAACTCGTGCGCGATGCCACGGCAGTCCGCCACTTATCGCCCGAAGTTCGAGTGGTCGCGGAAGAACAACTTGTTGAACGCTTCCTCTCCTGGCAACGCCTCGTCGCAACCCGCAAGACTCTGCTCGAGCGATTGAACGAACAGCACGCAGCCGCGGTCCGGCTGCTCGATGAGATCGCCCATCTCACTGACGCCATCCGCAGCGCCTCCAGCATGCGCCAAGAGAAGTCGATCCGCGCCGGCGCCTTGGCGCGGCGCGCCACGAACCTCATTGAGGATCCCGAACTGCGCGACTCGACGCGTTCGCTCATTGACCTCCTGCTCGAACCCGCAGGTGCAACCGCCAACTCCAGCGCAAGGAACCAGGACTGATGAAACTCGAAGTCACCGAAATCGACGCTGACGCACTCGCCCTTGTTCTTGATTCGAACACTCCCATTACCCTCTCACCCGAGCAGATCGCGCTGCTGCGGTCACTGCTGGACCAGTTTGCCGCCGATCAGATCACGATTTTGACCATGCAGCGCCGATTGGAGCGCTACGAAGATTCAGCTGAGCGGATGGATCGCACCCTGGCGGCCGGGCTCAACCTTCTGGCCAGCCGACTCGATCGACCCGCCGTCGACCGAGGATTCGACTTCGCCGGGGCAAAGCAGATTCGAGAGCATCTGGCTGAGCAGATCGCCCGGTCGAGCCGCCCTGAGGAAATCTGGGCCGCGGCGGCGCGAGCGGCGCTTCAATTGATTCGACTCCTCTAACCGGTGGCGCCGGCTGACGACGTTACAATGAGGTGATGGTCGATCACCTGTTCGATACCGAGCAAGGCGAGGCGGAGTCTCCACCTCTCAATGAGGCCCAGCGCGAGGCGGTCCACTACCGTGGCGGGCCGCTCATCGTCCTCGCCGGTCCGGGCACGGGCAAAACGCACGTCATCACCAATCGCATCTGGCGGCTGATCCACGAAGACGGCGCCGATCCTGAATCCATTCTCGCGCTGACCTTCACCAACAAGGCGGCCGACGAGATGCGCACCCGCCTGGGCAACCTGCTCGGTTCGCCCGCGGTGGCCGAACGCATCGTTGCATCGACTTTTCACAGCTTCGGCCTTCGCCTCGTGAGGCAGTTCGGCGACCGGGCCGGGCTGCGCGCCGAGCCGGATCACATTGACGACGCGCAGCAGAAGGCGCTGATGCGCCGCGTGGTAGACGAAACGGGCATTGGTCGTGCAAAGTGGTTCTACGACCCGTACTCGATCGTGCCAACCGCCCTGCGTTTTGTCAGCGAAGCGCGAAACCACGCGGTGTTTGCCGCCACGGCCCTGGACTATGCCCATCAGTGGATGGACCGCGCCCGGGACAATGCAAAGGGGCTGGAGGGCGAGGCACTTCTCGCCGAACAAGCACGGGCGGATCGATTCGCGAGCCTCTCGCGACTCTATGACGGGTACGAACGCCTCTGCCGCGAGCGAGGGGTGGTCACCTTCGATGATCTGCAGACGCTGCCATTGCAGATCCTGCGCGAGCACGACAACCTCCGCGCCATCGTGCGCAGCGACTTTCGGCACATTATTGTCGATGAATTCCAGGACGTGAATCCAGCCCAGGTCGAACTGCTCAAATGCCTTGCCGGGTCCGAGCACGACCTGTGCGTGGTTGGGGATGACGACCAGGCGATATATGCCTTTCGCGGCGCAATGCAGAGCAGCTTCCGCCGCTTCGCAGAACACTGGACCTCAACGCGCACCATTGAACTGACCCAGAACTACCGCTCGTCACCGGTCATCCTCGCCGGGGCGGACATCATCATTCGCGGCTGCGACGACCGGTTCGCCGCCGATAAGACGACCGTAGCGGCCGGCGTCAATCGCGAGTTGATGCTGCCCATTGAGATGGTGTCCTATCGAGGAACGGCCGGCGCGGGACCGGTGATCGGCCGCATGATCCAGAAGGCCGTGCAGGACGGAGCGGCATATCGCGACTTCGCCGTGCTGGTGCGATCCAATACCGACCTCGATCGTGTTGCGGCGTCACTGCAGGTGCTCGACATTCCCGTGGAGATGCCCGAGCGTGGGCAGGCGTTTGAGCACCCGGTGGTCACCGATGTCCTGTCGTGGCTCCGGCTGCTGGCCGATGAGCACGAGGACACGGCGGCGATGCGACTGCTGTTACGGCCGCCGTTCAACGTCGAGTTGCCGACGATTTCGGCGTGGCACGCGGCGCACCGGCGTCGCGTGGCCGAAGCCGCCAAGGCCGGCGATGAAGCGGCGGCGAGCACGCCGTTTGTCCATCGCCTCATCGAGACCAAGCCAGGTGAAGCGGCCGAGCGGTTCGGCCGGCAGTACCTCCACCTGGCTGAGATTGCGCTGACCGAACCCGCCGATGCACTGACGCGAGCGGTGATCCACGCCACAGGAATGCTGACGATCGACCCCGTGGATTCAATCGAGCACCGCGCCCGCGTCGAGCAGCTCGGACGCTGGCTGGCCTTTGTGGCCGAACGACTCAGCAACATCGATCCGCCGAGGCGTGTTGGCGAGTTCATCCGCTACCTCGACGATCTCACGAACGGCTCGCTCGAAGCGATACCCGCTTCCGTTGAATCGCGCATGGACTCCGGGGTCGAGATCTCCGATCGCAACGCCGTGCGATTGCTCACGGCCCACGGCTCAAAAGGGCTGGAATTCGAAACCGTGTTCATCCCGCGCGTCAATCCGCAGCATGGCTACCCGATGATGGATCGCTCCAGCCGCGAAGAGGAGCTGCTCCCCGATGAACTCACGCGCGGCCACAGCTCGTCGCACGATGATGACGAGCGTCGCGTCTTTTTCGTCGCCATGACGCGTGCGCGAAGGCGACTGGTGCTGCTGGCGCAGACACAGCAGGATTCGGGTCGCAAACTCTCGCCGTCGGCCTACTGGAAAGAGATCGAAGCCGCGGCCGGCGAACCGCTGCCGGTCGAGGTTCTGGATGCGACTACGGATGATGCGGAACTGGACACCGCCGCGCTCGACGGCGCCGGCGGGATGAACGAGCCGCGCCGATCGGTGCGCGACCGGATGCGACTTCGCCTGAGGCACGAGATCTTCGCCCTGCTGCACGAGTTGAGCGATCCGCGCTCGTCGGTGGATGAATTCGCATCGCTGCGCGAGCGTCTTCAGAAGGCGGCGCTTCAGCTGCCCGTGCTCGCTGCCGAGTCACCCGCGCGCGTGCAGGCGATCCTCGATGCGGTTGACGCGAAGGACCGCGCCTGGCTCGGCGAGATGATCAGTGAAGTCGAGCGTGATGAGCCGCTCGTGCCGCTCATCGCCGGTCCAAAGGCGCCTCTCGAGCTGAATTACTCCGAGATCGAGTTGTACCTGCATTGCCCGCGGTGTTACTGGTTGCGCCACGTGGTGCGCGTCCCGGAAGCGCGCAAGGCGGCGGCGAACTTCGGCTCGATCATCCACCGCAGTCTCGAGTTTTTCTACAAGCGTATCTCAGAGGCGGAGAACAACCCCGACCATGCCTCGATGCCGACCGTCGATGATCTGGTGCAGATCGGCCAGGACGCCTACGACCAGATGCGACCCCCCGAGGAGATTCGCTCGCGCGACCTGGCCGAGCGCATCGAGAGCGCGCTGCGGCAGTACCACGAAAAGATGCACTCGCCGACGCTGCACGTGCTGCACACCGAGGAACGCATCCGATTCGCCTATGAGCACAACGCACTGAAGCACTACATCACGGCCCGCATCGATCGCATCGACTCGGATGGCGATGGCATCCACGTGATCGACTACAAGACCGGCAAGCCGACGAAGACCCGTCTTGAGCCAAGCGGCACCGATCTCCAACTGGGGATCTACTACATGGCTGCGCTGGAGTCGTTTGGCGAAGACCTGGCCGGCACGGCGGAGTACTGGCTCACGAGGACGAGTGAGCGAGGCGTGCTGGACTTTGCCGACATCAATCTCAAGCGGGTTCGCGCCAAGATCGACGAGGCCATCGAGGGCATTCTCGCGGGCCGGTGGGAGGCGTCGGAGCGCTGTGGCAGGTGCGAGGCCATTTTGACGGGCACAGAGGCGGGTCCGCCGCCGACCGAGGAGTAGGTCCGCGGACATTCGTGAGAGTTCCGTGGCGGATCGCGAGGCACATGGGTACTGTTATGCCTGGCGTCAGGCACCCAAGGGCAGAAAAATCAGCCCTTTGCAGCCGATTCGGACTTCCGGTGGAAT
Organism: Planctomycetaceae bacterium; assembly: GCA_040255465.1. Lineage (GTDB taxonomy): Bacteria > Planctomycetota > Phycisphaerae > Phycisphaerales > UBA5793 > UBA5793. The sequence goes on along the minus strand of JBDZVA010000001.1, from coordinate 786,405 downwards.
GGTCCGGGGGGCCGGCGCATCCAGCCTTTGCGGAACCATGCTGTCCATGCGGCGCGATCCGCCCTGGCGACGTTGAGATTGGGTAGTGCATGAATGAGGTATTGCGGGATCCGATGCCGGCCGTCGGCCACCTTCTCGGGCCGGGGTCGCGGCACGTCGTGGTCGAGCGCGTCATCGCTGCGGTTGTGGCGCTCGCCTGCCTGACGCTGCTAGGCATTGCGGCTTGGCTGCAGCCCTCCCCCACCGGTGTAGGAACGCACACCCAGCTCTTCCCGCTTCAGTCCTGCGCCTGGATTGAGTACGCCAACATGCCCTGCCCGACGTGCGGCATGACCACGGCCTTCGCCCACGCCGCAGACGGCCACTTCATCAAGTCGTTTCTCACCCAACCCATGGGCTGTGTGCTCGCCATCGCAACCGCCATGGCATTCTGGGTGTCATTGTACATCACGTTCACCGGCTCACCGATCTGGCGCGTGTTCCAGCGCATGTGGCGGCCCAGCGTGGTGTGGATCATGGCCATTCTCATCCTCGCCGCCTGGGGCTACAAGATCTGGGCCTTCAAGAGAGGCATCGGAACATGAACAGATTTATCAGTGCATCACTCGCCGCCGGCCTGACCACATTTTCACTTGTGGCGTTGTGCGCTTCGAGTGGCTGCGAAGCCATTGGATTCGTCGCCACGACGCTCGACAGCGAAACCGAAGTCGAGTTCACCGCCAAGTACGATGGACTGAACGGCAAGCGCATCGCGGTGCTGGTCAACGCACCTCTCGATGCACAGTACGAGCATCCGACGGCCGTGCCGCGCCTCTGTGAATACATCAGCGCCGGGCTTCGCGACTCGTGCGAAGGCGCGAAGATCCTGCCGCCCAGCTATGCCGTGGCGTATCAGGCCAACAACATCTACTGGTACACCATGGAGATACCGAAACTGGCCGAGGCGCTCAACGTCGAGCGATTGGTGATCATCGATCTGGTGGAGTACCGCCTCCAGGCGCCCGGCAACAGTTACCTCTGGGACGGCATGCTCCTCGCGGACGTCAGCGTCTTCGAAGCCGACGGTCTTGATCCCATGACCCCGTCCTTCTCCGAACGGGTCAAGGCGCGATACCCCAGCATCGACGGCGTTCGGCGCGAAGACGCGCCGCAGGCCACCGTCGAGCAGGGCCTGCAGATCAAGTTCGCCCAGGAAGCGACCAAGCTCTTCTACACCTACTCGCGCAAGAAGGGCGACATCGAAGCCGATGTCCGAAAGGAGCGTCACCGGCTATGAGATACGTTCAATCGGCGCTGTTCATCCTCGTGCTGGCCGCGGTGCTCGTGGGCGCTTCGGGATGCAATCTGGTTGGAGCGGGCACCTACCTCATTCAGGGACCGGCAAAGACGCCCGCGCAGTTCACGTTGCCCCAGCAGACGACCGTCGTCTTCATCGACGATCGCGCCAACGTGCTGCCGCGCAGCCGCTTCGTGACACAGATGGCCCTGCGCGCGACCGACGAACTGCTCAAGGTGCAGAAACTGGTCCCAGCCGCGATCGACCCGGTCGCGATCAATCGCGAATCGTCCCGCGAAACGAGCGGGAAACTGCTGTCGATTGAGGAGATGGGCCGCAAGGTCGGCGCGGCGATTGTCATTTACGCCGTGCCGCGCCAGTTCACACTGGTCGATGAGCGCGGCACGGTGCCGACGTGCATCCTGGACGTCAAGGTGGTGGACACCGAGTCCGGAGCGCGACTCTGGCCCGGCGCGATGGAGTACGAGTACCACACGCTCACCGTCGAACTGGCCGCCCAATCGACGCTTCAGTACGACCCCGGCAAGATCGACGAACTTCAGAAGAAACTCGCCGACGTCGCCGGGCTGCGCCTGGCGCAACTGTTCTACGCGTATGAGAAGAACCCACTGGACGCCCGGGTTCCGGATTGAGTCAACCTTCGCCGAGTTTCACCACGCCCTCGACCCGGCGGCGCGTGCTTCATCTCATCGACCCCGACGGGCCGATGGTCGGCGCCTGCGCCACGGCGATGCTCGGCGATCTGGCGGGCTCGACCGCCGCTCGCCGCATCGACCTGATGGCGCTCATCGCGGGAGGCAGCGGTGATGAACGACTTGCCCGATCGCTCGGGGTGACCAGCAGCGACCGCGTGCCGTCCTACGGATCGCGACCGTGGCTCGGAATCGGCTCCCTGCGCCGCTACCTTGCCGAGGTGGGTCCGGTCGATCTGATGCACTGCTGGTCGCTGCCCACGCTGGCGATGGCCATGCTCGGCGCCCCCGGCGTGCTGCGCGTGCTCACCCTGACTGCCGAGCCGATTGACCGCGAGCAAGGCAGGTGGCTGAGCGTGCTCAACGCCACGGGCCGTGCTCCGCTGACGATCCTCGCGGCAAGCAACTGCATCAAGCGGGCCTGGGCTCAGGCCGGCGTCGACCCATCGCTGATGCACGTTCTGAGGCCCGGATTGGACCTGACACGCGTTGATCCGTCGAGCCGGGATTCCCTGCGTCGCGAGTGGGGCGTGCGATCCAGCGGCACCACCGTCGTCCTCGTGCCCGCTCAGCAGGGCCCCTGCGTCGACGCCTCCCGGGCCGCGTCTATCCTTGCCTGCGGCACACTGCTCGGGCTGGATCTCGCAATGGTCGTTCCCGCCAACGCCGCCCGACGTTCTTCCGCCCGCATTCTCGTCCACGGCGGCGGCTCACCCAATCGGCTCATCTTCGACGCCCGCCTCGAACGGCCATGGGAAGTCCTCCCCGGCTGTGATGTGATGCTCAACCTTGGCGACGACACCGCATCCGCGGACGCGGACACGCAACCATCCCCGAACGGCGTCACGCCCGCGCGTCAGGCTCTCGCCGCCGCTCGGACCCTGTTTGGCGGCCCGCCACACGTGCGACCGGGGCAGGTGCTCGGCGTCCTGCCGATGCTCTGGGCGGCGGCGGCGGGGAAGGCCGTCATCGCTGAAGCGGGCTACGCGGTCGCTGAAGTCGTGGAAAACGGCAAAACGGCCCTGGTTGTCAAGCCCGGTGACAACGGCGCCGTCGTCGAGCGCCTCCACGAACTCATCGACGACCCGCACAGAAGCTGGTCCCTGCGCGACGCCGCCCGTTCCGAGGCGTTCTCGTTCTTCTCCCCCAGCCGCTATGCCGAGAATCTCATCACCGTATATGAACAGATGCTCACGAGCCGTCCGATCGAGATTCCGGCCCTTCCAATGACCGGCGGGCTGGCGTTCGCGGGTCGCAGTTGACCGAGCCTGCGGCGCCGGATCACCGTGCAACTCGCCGGCTGCGGCCGGTCCGGCACGAATCCGAGTTCACCCGTCCACCCGCGGTGACTCCGCGCGACTAGCTGCCCCTGCTCTGGGCTGGGCGCGAATCACCGCCTTGATGTACAGCTGCACCGCCGCCTCATCTTCCTTCGGGAGCGACGCCTCATGCGCCATGCGCGGGAGAATCTCATCCCATCGCTCCAGCGAGTACTTTGTCACTCGTTCGGGGCTGTGGCAGCGGGCGCATTTGGTCACGTAGATGGTCCGACCATGTTCAATCCTCCCGGCCGCGACTCCCTCGCTCGGAGCCATGGCTGCCAGCATGGCTTCGTCGACCGGCGGAGCGAGTTGCTCAATGCTCGCGCACGCACCCACAATCAGAGTGGCCAGAACAGCGCCAGCCCATGTCGCTTCTCTTCGCATGATGACCCTCCGATCAAAAGTCAAATCCAAAGAGCACGCGCACCTGGAAATCCGGCTCACTGCTGACGTCGCTGACCTGAAAGAGCGGCGTCGCCGTGATCCACCAGTCGGCGGTGCGGTAGGACACGTTCGGACCGACGTACACCGCGTGGTCGCCCCAGTCGGACCAGTCGTGGTACTCGATCTCGTGGAGAATCTCGGCCCCGGCGGTCAGGGAAGGCATGATCTGGTAACTCGCGCCGAGGCTCTGCTCGAACTTGCCGTTGTCTTCGCCGAAGTCCTCTCCCTCCCACTCCGCTTCGATGGTGCCGTTCCAGGCCACGACCCATTGGCCGATGTTCTTCTGGAGGATGATCTTGCCTTCAAGTTCGAAGAGTTCATCGCCAATCTTGATCTCGCCATAGAGAGCCGAGCCGAGGACGTCGGCGGTGGGATCGGTCAGGTTGTACTTCAACTCCACGGCGACATTTCGCCACTTGGCGCCGTCATCCACCGAGTCGCCGCGTTGCAGTCTCCAGTCGCTGAGGTACAGACCCATCTGGAGACGATTTGTCAGGCCGATCTCGATCTCGTGGCGGATGTCGAAGCGGTCAAAGTGCGGATCCGAGTCTTTGTCGGTCGCCCAGGTCACCCACTGCTCGTACTCGAGGGCCCCGGCGGGGATCGTCGTTGCCTCGTAGACAAACGTGAACCGCCGCTCGTCGGCACGGGCTGCACCGACGATGAAGCCGAGACCGGCGAGGGCGGCCAAGAGGCAGAAAGACGGGCTGGAACGGTGATTCAGGCTCATTGGGGTTGCTCCTTTTAATTGAGAATGAGTCTCAATATCAATAGTGTGGCAACCCTAGGCACTCCCCCGCCGGAGTCCAGCAGCCGAAACGGGGTCCTCGAAATTCAGTAATCCGACCCCGTCTCGCCCACCGAACCCGGATTCGGCGCAGCGAATAGCCCGGAGATGGCTCCGTCCAACTTCAGGGCGATGGGGATCGACCCTCAGGTTTCAGGGCGCCGTCAGCGCGGCATGGCCCGGGGCGGCCGGTTGCGGCCCACTCGACGCATGAATCGAGGGGTGTGCGAGGGCGGTACAGCGGGAATGGTCTGGCCGGCCGTTCGCGAGCGGCGGAACTCACTTGCTTCCGGGAATCGCCGCCAGAATGAACGCCTTGAGGTCGTCGTGCAGTTTTTTCATGGACGGTTCGTGGATGTACATCATGTGGCCGGCTTCGTAGTAGCCCATGCTCACGTTGCCCTTGAGCGTCGGGTCGAGCGCCATGTGACTGAAGGTGTGCTCCGTGGCAAAGTACGGCGTGGCGAGGTCGTAGTAACCGTTGGCGACAAAGACCTGCAGCGACGGATTCTGCGTCATCGCGCTGCGCAGCGTTTCAGAGACGTCGAGGTACTGGTTTGTCGACCGCCGATAGTTCCACGGATGTACCCGGCCGGTCAGAATCTCGTAGGGCAGGTCATTCTCGTAGTTGAGATTGCCGCGCACGTAGGAGTTCAGAGCCGCGCTGTACGGCCCCTGGATCGCCGCGTAGCTCGGGTCATAGGAATATGAATCACCCACCGCATCGCGGTCGATGCCCACAAAGCGGCTGTCAAGCCGGCCGACCGTGCGGCGTTCATCGCGGCGCAGCTCCTTGACAAAGCGGCCGATGTCCGGTCGCAGATTGCACTGCTCGATGAACTCCTTCGACACGCCGCAGTAGCGCGCCAGTTTGGCGGCAATCTTGCCTTGCTCCTCGGCCCCGAGGCGATCGCCCATCAGCAATGCCGACGCATACTCGCCGAGCGCAAACGCCTCAACCTCTTTGAGCGTCTGCTGCAAGTCGCGCTGGAGCATCTCATCGAGGCGGTGGTGGTACCACGCCGTGGCGGTGTACGTGGGCAGGAAGAGGATGTACGGTTCATCGTTGTTGGTTTCGAATCTGGCGGTCTGGAAGTCGAGAATCGACGAGATGAGGATAATGCCATTGAGGTACATGCCATGGCGACCCTGGAGGTGGCCCGACAAGCCGGCGGCGCGCGTCGTGCCGTAGCTCTCGCCGGCGAGGAACTTGGGTGAATCCCAGCGCTTGAATCGCGTCGTGTAGAGGCGGATGAACTCGCCAACGGATTCGACGTCTTCATCCACGCCGTGAAACTCGGCCGGCTTCGCATCGCCCGCAACGCGGCTGTAGCCCGTCGTGACGGGATCGATGAAAACGAAGTCGGAGATGTCCAGCAACGAGTACGCATTGTCCACCATCTGAAACGGCGGCGGCACGGGCGTGGCGTCATCGTTCATCATGACGCGGCGTGGACCAAAAAGACCCAGATGCAGCCAGACTGAAGACGAGCCAGGGCCGCCGTTGAAGGTGAAGGTAACGGGTCGTCTGGATGTATCTTCGACGCCATCACGCGTGTAGGCGACGAAGAACAGGTTCGCGCGGTCTTTTCCCTTTTCGTCGCGCAGGGCCATCGTGCCGGCCGTCGCCGTGTAGGCGACTTCCTTGCCGTCGATCACAAGGGTATGCTGCGTCGTGACGAGATCGGTGTTCCACTGGGCGGTCATCTTGCCGCTGTCAGCAGGAGCTGCCTCGGGAGGTGCCGCATCTTTGGCGGGCTCGGGTGTCGGCGTTTTTTCTTGCGCCAGCGCCGCGATGGGCAGCGCCCAAGCCGTCAGCAGTGTTGCCGCGATGCATGCGCACGTTGCCCGATTCACCATCCACTCACCCATGTTGCACCTCTGGTTGATTCGTGACCGATCACGTGATGATTTCGACGACTTCGAATCGCTTGATGCCGCGCGGCAGATTGACGCGAATGACCTCACCGATCCGCGCTCGCATGAGCGAAGAGCCCATGGGCGATGTGGAGGTGACTTCAATCACTTCCTCGCTGAAGACGCCGGTCGCCTCGCCGACAAGTCGGTAGAGCATTTCATCTTCGTTGTCGACGTTGCGAAGTTTGACAGTGGCGCCGAGAAAGACCATGTCATCGGGCACGGACGAGTCTTCGCCCATGACCATCGCCTTGCCCAGACGCTCTTCGAGTTGGCGAATGCGCGCTTCGTTGACGCCCTGATCTTCGCGTGCCGCGTGATAATCAGCGTTCTCCTTGAGATCGCCCAGTTCGCGTGCCTCGGCGATGCGCTGGCTGATCTCGGGGCGCTTGGCTTTCATCTCTTCAAGTTGCTCGGTGAGCTTCTGTTTTTCCTCCGGGGAAATCATTTCCATCTGTAACACCTTCCTTCCCGGATCATCCTTGTCAAATTCATCAAAACAGTCGCGCAAAGCACACCCATCGCCTGGTCAGGGTCGAAGGGAGGCTATGCCGTTGAGTCGGCGGTGGCTGCGCGCTATTCGTCCAGCCCGAGGTGCTTGAGGAACGCCCGCATGTCCGGTTCGCGGCCGAGATAGTCGCGAACCATGTCCATGCCGTCCATCGTGCCGCCGCGCGCCAGAATCTTCTTGCGGTAGTACGCGCCGGCCTCGGGGTTGAGCATGCCGAGTTCCTTGAAGCGCTGGAACATGTCGGACGCATACACGAGCGACCACATGTAGCCGTAGTACCCGGCCTGATATCCCATCAGATGGCCGAACGCCGCCTGGAACCACGTGTGGGGCATGGGCGGATACGGCAGCAGTTGCTCGGAAAGTTCAAGCTGCACTGCCGTCGTGTCCACCTTTCCGCCGGGCGCCATGTGATACGTGTTGTCGATCTTGCCCAGCCAGATCTGGCCCATGGCAAACAAGCCTGAATTGAGATGCCGCGCCGAGATCATGCGATCGAGCAGGTCGCGGGGCAACGGCTTGCCGGTCTTGTAGTGCCGCGAGAACGTGGCCAGCACATCCGCGTCCCACACCCAGTTCTCGAACATCTGCGAAGGCGCCTCGACAAAGTCACGCTCGACGTTGGTGCCGGCGAAGCCCTGCAGATCCGCCTCGCTGAGAATCGTGTGAAGGCAGTGGCCGAATTCGTGGAACAGCGTCTCGACCTCGTCGTGCTGCATGAGCGACGGCTTGTCGGCCGTCGGCTTCGTAAAGTTGCACACGAGCGCGGCCAGCGGCTTTTGCACCGTGCCGTCCATATACACCTTGTGCTGGCGCAACCCCCACTGGGCCGCGTGGTTGTACTTGTTGTCGCGCGGGAAGAGGTCAATGTAGAACGAGCCGAGCATCTCGCCCGTCTTGCGGTCGTACACCTCGTAGAGCTTCACATCTTCATGCCACAGCGGGCGATCCGGCGTGCCCGCGCTGGCCGTCACGTCGCGATACTCGATACCATAGAGTGACTGCGTAATGCTGAAGAGCCCGTCAAGCACGGCCTCAAGCGGGAAGTACTGCCGGACTTCCTCGCTGTCCACGTTGTACTTCGTCCGCAGCAGGTAGTCTTCGTAGTAGTTGCGGTCCCAGATCTGCACGACGGCCTTCGGATTGCCGGTGTCCTGGCGCTTGGCGGCGGTGAGGTCGGCGTAGTCCTTCTCGGCTTTCTTGCGGACGAGGGGGATGAGATCGTCATAGAACTTCTGCACCGTGGCCGAGCTCTTAGCCATACGCGTCTCAACGACATAGTCGACCGTGTTCGCGTAGCCCAGCATCGTCGCCTCTTGGTCGCGCAGCTTCAGGATGCGCTCAAGCAGGCGGACGTTCTTCTGCCCGCCGCGCCGAACATAGGCGAAGCGCACCTTCTCGCGGGTCGTTTCGACGGAGCAGTGCTTCCAGACCGCATCGACCGAGGGATAGTCCATGGTGATGATGTACAGGTCGCCCGCGCGGTCGCAGGAGTCGAGGAATTCCTCGGAGACACCTGCGAGTTCATCACGCGTCACGCCGACCACCGTCTCGTCTTCACGGATATTGGTTTCGAACTGAATCGCAAGTTCCGACAGGGTCTTCTCGATCTCGATCAGTTTGTCGCGCTGCTCCTTAGGCAGTTCCATGCCCGCGCGCCGGTAGTCACGCAACGTGTGCTCAAGCAGACGCGATCGCTCACCGGCGAGATTCGGATTGCCGGCGGCGTACGCCTTGACAGCCTTGTAGAGGTCCTCATTCTTGCTCAGATCGATCATCCACGACTCCATGCGGAGTTGGGCGGCGTTCGACGCGTCGCGCTCGGCAGCGTCGCTCGAGACGTACGCCATGAACTGAGCCATGTTTGTTCCGCTGTCCACCCTGGCGAGAATGTCGTCCAGGGCGCCAAGCGTGTTCTCAAAGGTGCGCTTGGAATCGGGAATCGCGATGATCGCGGCAATGCCCTTGTCCGCCTCGGCGATCGCAGATTCGATCAGGCCCGGGATATCGGAAAAGACCGGTGAGCCGACTCTGCGGGTTGCCGTGGTCGTAGCTGTAGTCGGCGTTCCGCGCTGAACGACGGTGCCCACCTGGGCCGCTGCCTCCGAGCCCGGCAGGAGCGACCAGGCCACGGCCAGCCCAGCGCCAACGATCGGCACGATGGCCAGTCTTGATCCAAAAGCCCGTCGATTCGTGCGTCGCGGTGCGCGCCATTCCATGATCCAACCTCCTCGTTCGGGTATCAACGAGGGCCGACGATCAGGCCGCCGACCCCACAAGATCATCATAGCCACGGTGCGACTGGGCATGCTTTGTCTTCGCGTCGAGCACGCGTCGCTGAATACCACCCATCATGGCCAAATGGGATGTTATTCTCTCCGAAATGAGGGCTTTCCGGGGAAAGCTGCCCGATTCACCATTGACAGCCAAGGGGAATTCTGGTAGTCTGGGCGTATCTGGGAGCACCCCCACCTCTTGTCCCGACGTGGGCACACTCAGATGCGTGGCTCGAGCGTTTCGACACGTTGCTGATCCTGGCCTTTTGCGGAGGAATCCATGATGAACAGTCTTTCTGCGCGATCGTTGCGCCATCTGGTTACGTCCATTTCAGCTGCCGTCCTGACAATCTCAATTCTGCCCGCCATGGGGCAACAGCCCGGCGCTCAGAGCCAGCTCAAGACACCGGTCCACTACACCGCTGTTCTGGGGGACCACGAGTTCTCCGGCCGACTGATCGTGCGTCCTCTCCAGCCCAGCGCCTGGAAGGCCGCGGGCCTGTCGGAGCAGCAGGTTGAACAACACCGCCAGCAGGCCATTGCTGCCGTCAACCAGTTTGCCCTGGTTGAGTATGTCTGGCAGACAGATGAGTACATCATCGCTGTGCCCGATGGCAAGTCCGAGAACGAAGTCGCCAACATGCTGCTGGCCACCGCCAACTTCCAGTATGCCGAGCCGGACTGGATCCTCTATCCGGTCGACTGCCCGAACGACTCGCTGTTCAACAGCCAGTGGCATCACGCCAACATGCAATCCTGCCCGGGCTGGTCGATTCACACCGGCAATCCCTCCGTGAGTGTGGGTATCTGCGACACCGGTATCCGCACGAGTCACCAGGATTTCCAGCTGCATCGACTTGAGGGCTACAACGCCGTCGACCGCGTCTGGGAGGGACAGGGCGGCAACATCGGCCCCGTGCACCCGCACGGCACGATGACGACCGGCTGCGCCGCCGCGAACGGCAACAACGGCGTGGGCGTCTCGGGCGTCGGCTGGAACCTCAGCCACCGCATGCTCCGCGTCTCCAACAGCGGCAGCGGGAGTTCTTCTTCCTCCACGCTGCAGCACGCCGCACGGACGGCCGTCGAGAACGGCGACAAAGTCGCCAGCGTCTCCTACAGCGGTGTGGACAGTTCGTCCAATCTCACTACCGCGAGCTACATTCGCTCGCTCGGTGGATTGCTCGTCTGGGCCGCCGGCAACGATGGCCGCAACCTGACGTTCGGCAATCGCGACAACGACGACATCATCGTCGTCGGCGCTACGGACATCAACGACAACAAGGCGTCGTTCTCGGCGTACGGACAGTTCGTCGATCTGGTGGCGCCGGGCGTGAGCGTGTTCACGACCGACTCCGGCAGCGACAACGATTATGCGTCAGTGAGCGGCACGAGCTTCGCCACGCCACTGACTGCGGGGCTCGCCGCGTTAATCTGGTCGGCCGATCCTTCGCTGACACCTGCCGAGGTCGAGGCGATTCTGAAAGGCGGAGCGGATGATCTGGGTTCAAGCGGCGTGGACAACACCTACGGCTACGGTCGAATCAACGTGAACGGCTCGCTTGGCCTCATCGGCGGCGGCGGCGGCAACCTGCCTCCGGTCGCGTCGCTCAGCGCTAACCCGCTCAATGGCGATGCGCCGCTCAACGTCTCCTTCGACGCCTCCGCGAGCTTCGACCCCGATGGAAGCGTTGTCGATTACTCGTGGGACTATGACGGCGACGGCATTTACGACGAATCCACCGGAGCCAGCCCCTTCGCGGGTGCAATCTATTCCGTGCCCGACAGCTACAACGCAACCGTTCGCGTCACCGACGATCAGGGCGCTTCGTCAACCGATTCCATCACCATCAACGTCACCGATCCGAATGGCGCGCCGGTTTCACTCGCCTCGGATGGCTTCGAGTCGCGCAACTTCTCGGGCGGCTCCGGAGCGTGGGTCGGCTCCTGGGCGACCAGCGGCGACATCTCGCTGCGCTGGCGCCGCGACAACCCGCACAGCGGTAGCGGGCACGTCCGCATGCGCCGCAATACGGGCTATATGGAGCGCCGCGCCAATCTCGCGGGCGCCACTTCAGTGCATCTCACCTTCTGGGCCAAGGTTCGGTCGCTTGAGTCAAACGACACGGCCGATGTCTGGTTCAGTCCCGATGGCGTGAACTATACGAACGTCCTGACACTCACTTCGGCCGCCAGCAAGAACCAGTACCTCTTCTACGACATCGACTTGTCCGGATTCACCATGACGTCGAACGCCCGCGTTGTGTTTGAAGCAAACATGGGCGACACGAAAGACTACTTCTGGGTTGATGACATCGACATCATCGGCATCCCGTGAGCCGCTGATCGACTCCCATGGAAGCAGAGCGGGCCGCGCTGAACGCGGCCTGCTCTGTTTTTGGATGTGGAATGAACGCCCCGGGCGCGACTCGAACGCACGACCTGCGGTTTAGAAGACCGCTGCTCTATCCAACTGAGCTACCGGGGCCGGCGGCATTCCATCATATGCGTGGGCTGCCCGATTGATCAGGACATTGCCGCGGGCCGATGCTCATGCCGCAACTGCCCGCACGCTGCGGCGATATCCCGGCCGCGACTGGCGCGGATGTGGGTGTTCACCCCTCGATCGAGCAGCACCTGCTGGAACTTCCGCACGGCGCCATCGTCCGGTCGCTGGTACCCCAGTCCCGCCACCTCGTTGTAGCGGATCAGATTCACGTTCGCCCGTAGGGTCCTGGCGACCGACGCCAGTTCATCGGCGTGTTGCGGCTGGTCGTTCACCCCTCCCAGCAGGATGTACTCCAGCGTCACTTCGCGGCCGGTCTCACTGAAGTAGTACCGACCCGCATCCATGAGATCAGAGATCGTGGTGTACTCCGCCCACGGAATCAGCCGGCGGCGCAACGCGTCATTGGGCGCATGCAGACTGATCGCCAGCGTCACGGGCAAACCCTCGTCGGCGAGTCGTTCGATGGCGCGCGGCAGGCCGACCGTGGAAATCGTAATGCGCCGACCGCCGATGTTGAGCCCCCACGGCGCCATAAGCGTGCGCACCGCCTGCATCACCGCCGCGTAGTTGGCCAGCGGCTCACCCATACCCATAAAGACAACGTTGCTGATGCGACGTTCTTGCGCGTGCAGGTCGCGATGGAGCAGCCACACCTGTTCGACAATGCGACCGGCCGACAGGTTGCCGTCGAGTCCGCCGATGCCCGAAGCGCAAAACGTGCAGCCAACTGGACACCCGACCTGCGACGAGATGCACGCCGTGCACCGGTCGTCGGTGGGGATCATCACGCACTCGGTCTCCTGCGCGGCGGCCGCGCCGTCCATCAAGGGCAGCGAAACACCGGAGTCCTGCCGCAATGCGGCCACCGGCGAAGCTCGCCAGCGCACGAGCAATTTGCGCGTGCCGTCGCTGCCGGTGACATCCACAACGGACTCGCCCGAGAGGAACGTGATTCGCTCAGCGAGCATCTTCCGATCGCTGACCGCGAGGTTGGTCATCGCGGCCGGATCGGCCACGGCCTTGCGGTAGACCCATTCGAGCACCTGGTCAGCCCGGAACTTCGGCCAGCCCCACAACTTGAACAGGTCGCGCAGCGAATCGGGAGTCTGGTCAAAGATGTGCGGACGATCGGAGACAGGCATCGGCAATGATAAGCGGTGCGACGCAAAAAGAACCGCGCCTGGCGGCAGATGCCAGGCGCGGTCAGGTATTCACAAGGTGCTGGAGGCTGTTGCTCCAGTCAACTCACTTCAGGCGCGACGACGACGGCGTCCGGCAAAACCAAGTCCACCCACTCCGAGCACCGCCAGCGAACCGGGTGCGGGAGTGATTCTGATATCGTCGTAGTAGGACGTGGCGCCGTCTGAGTAAAGATCGATATTCGCGATGGCGAGCGGGAACGTCGGATCCAGCCGCACGTTTCCCGTGGAGAGAAACTGGCCATCGTACCACGTCGTCTGAACATCATTGTCCAGATCAAAGTCGATCCGAATCTGAGCCCAGCGGTCATAGGCGATCGGGATCGGCGTCTCGGGGCGGAAATCGTCGAGCACGGTGCCCGTCGAGACGTCAAACTGCATCTCAATCGTCCACCGGAACGGTCCGGGGAACTCGAACTCGTTGTGCACGATGAAGTAGGTGTCGTCAATGTGATCCTGGCGGAACATGAGCATCCACGCCGAAAGCGTCCACCGGCCTGAAGTGTAGTTTGGAACAAACGGATGCACGGCGTCGGTGTAGCGACTGATGAGAATCGACCGGTTCCCGCTGTGGGCTTGCGCGCTGGTCGCCCTGCCCGCAACGTTCATTTCATCAAAGAAGCCCGACCAGCCGCCCACGTGATAGAGCAGTTCGCCATCGCCGTAGGATTCGAAATCGTCCGACCACTGGGCCAAGGCGGTGCTCGGCGCCACGATCAGCACTAGCGCGCCGGCAATCAGTGTGTTCTTCATGCCCAGTTCTCCTTCCGCACACGGTCTTCCGATGGTATCGCCGCACAGGCATAACCGGTTATTAGAAATGTACCGTTTCGGCCTGATCGGCTCCACTCACCGAACCGCCCCACCTACGGCAACCTCGAATTCTGTCAAACATACGGAGTCCTGACAAAAAAGACCGCGCCCGGGGAAAATCTCCGGGCGCGGCAAACCAATCACGATGTCCTGGAGCCAAGGCTCCAGAGGCAGTCAACTTCAGGCGCGACGACGACGGCGGCCGGCGAAGCCGAGTCCACCGAGGCCCAGCAGAGCGATGGCGCTCGGAGCGGGGATGATTGTGAAGTCGTCGAAGTAGGAAACCGCGCCGGTCGAGAACAGGTCGATGTTCGCGATTTCAGCGGGTCCGCCGTTGTAGGCCAGGATGCCCGTCGAGAGCTGCTGACCGTCGTACCACGTCGTCTGGGTGTCGTTATCCAGATCGAAGTCGATGCGGATTTCAGCCCAGCGGTCATACGCGATGGCGAGCGGCGCCGCATTGCGGAAGCTGCCGAAATCGTCGATCACGGTGCCAGTGGAGACGTCGAACTGCATTTCGATCGTCCAGCTGTACGGCCCGCCGTGGTTGTACTGGTTGTTCACGATGAAGTAGGTGTCGGCGCTGTGATCGTTGCGGTTGAGCAACATCCAGGCGCTGAGCGTCCACTGACCGGAGGTGAACTGACCGGAAAATGGATGGATGGCATCGGCAGCGGCATGGGCCTGGATCGACCGGTTGCCGGTGTGCGCGAACGCGCTGGTCGCATTGCCAGAAGCGCCTTGCGTATTGTCCCAGCCTGTCCAGCCGCCGACGTTAAACAGTTGCTGCCCGTCGCCGTACGACTCGAAGTCGTCGGACCACTGAGCGAGCGCGCTGGCGGGCGCGATGGCCAGCGCAGCGATCACAATGATTGCTTTCTTCATTCCCCTGATCTCCTTCTCAAGAACTTAAGACTCGGTCAGCGCTTGTCCATCGCACGGCTTGACCGACGATGGCAAACAAACGATTGGATTCGCAGAAGAACGTCTTCTGCCAATCCTGAGTTGGCAAGAACGAGCCTTGACTCTCTCCAGGCAGTTGAGCGCGAGCGCGCTCGTCTGCAATGGGAGGCCTGTAGAAACGGCCCCCACCCACCGATCACCAGTTTAATGGCTTCCGAACGTTTCGCAAGAGACTTGGCCAGGTTTCATTGCATTTTCCGGAAATAGCCCGTCCGATAAACCACCAGACTTCCCGCCTTCTCTATCTCATCAGGGAAACCACCCTGCCCGAATCGCTGCAAGCCGGCGCGCACGCGCAAGTTCAAGCGCCGGAGCAGGCGCCGCTGATCCGTCAATGCTTGTAACCAACCCAGTTCTGGGACGCTGTTCGCTCAGGCGCCAGCTCGCGCTGGTGCGGAAATCGTGATGCGAACCGGCTCGATTGCGCCGCCGCGCGCGTTGAGCCAGTCAACGATGCCGCTGCTGTGATCCAGCGTGATGGTGCGACCGCTCGGATCGACGCCACGTTCGCGCATCAGTTCCTTAAGGCTCTGGGGCAATCCGAATTCGATCCGCTCGTCGTACACGTCGTATTGCTGCACACTGGCGTTGTGGTTGTCAATCAACTCCGCCAGGATTTCGCGCACCAGATCTTCGGGCGCGGACGCGCCCGATGTAATCAGCACGGACTCCACGTTCTCGAACCACTCGCGGCGTAACTCAGACATATCGTCGAGGAGATACGCGGTTGTTCCGGCAGCCTGGGCGATCTCGGTCAGGCGAACCGAATTGGAACTGTTGCGCGAGCCAACCACCAGCACCAGGTCGCAATCCGGTGCGATGCAGCGCACCGCCGTCTGACGATTTGTCGTCGCGTAGCAGATGTCATCACTCGGCGGCGCCTTGATGTTGGGAAACGCCTTGCGCAGCGCATGAATGATCACCTCGGCATCGTCGAGACTCAATGTCGTCTGCGTCAGGTAGACAAGCCGATTGGGGTTATGGATGCGCAAACTTGGAATGTGCTCGGGCGACTCGACGACCTGGATCGCATCCGGCGCTTCGCCCACGGTGCCGACCACCTCATCATGCCCATTGTGGCCGATGAGCAGGATCTGGTAGCCGTCGCGCGCGTAGCGGATCGCCTCCATGTGGACCTTGGTCACCAGCGGACAGGTCGCATCGATGGCGGTCAGTCGCCGTTTGCGCGCCTCCTCACGCACCTGGGGGCTGATGCCGTGGGCGGAAAAGACGACGATCGAGTCGGAAGGCACCTCATCAATGCCATCCACGAAGGTCACGCCCCGCTCCTCGAAACGGCGAACAACGTGCTTGTTGTGCACGATCTCGTGGTAGACATAAATCGGCTCGTCCGGGCACAGGGCCAGGATCTGATCCACCACGTCCACCGCCATATAGACGCCGGCGCAGAAACCACGAGGATTGGCAAGAATAACTTTCATCGAGACCCCAAAGCGACCGCTGGAGACGTACGACGAACCGCCGCCGATTGTCCATCCCGCGATCTTTGGGCAATGGTAGCCGCGTCGCGGCGCGACTTGCCCGACACCCGTGGCGGTCCGATGCGCGGCCACCCGGGCATAGGATTGCCCCTGCCTGTTCACCTCCCCGACCGCTGATCGCACATGACTGCATTGAAACTGCCCGACACCGGTTCATCGCCCCCCAGCGCCGAGGAGTCCTTCCGCGCCTGCATGGAGCTGGCCCTGAGCCACTACGAGAACTTCTCGGTGATCAGTCGGCTCCTGCCGCGCGAGCACGAGCGCGACTTTGCCGCGGTCTACGCCTTTTGCCGCACCGCCGACGACGCTGCCGACGAGCGAGCGAGCAAGGACATCTCACTGGCTGAACTCGCTGAGATGCACCGGCAGGTGGATCGGTGCGCGGCCGGCCTGAGCGTCGATGGAGCCTACTTCCCCGCCCTGGCGATTGTGATGCGCGAGCACGAGGTGCCGGCGGTGCTCTTTCATCGTCTCCTGGACGCCTTCGAGCGCGATCAGCGGCAGAGCCGCTACGAGACCTGGGAAGATCTCATCACCTACTGCACCGGCAGTGCGGACCCCGTAGGGCGGATTGTCCTCTTAGTGACCGGACATGGGCACAAGCCGGAAATCGAAGAGATGTTTCGCCTGAGCGATTGCACCTGCACCGCACTGCAACTGACGAACTTCTGGCAGGATGTCGTGCGCGACCTGCTCGATCGCGACCGGATCTACATCCCGGCGGCCATCATGCGTGAGCACGGCGTTACTGAATCTGGACTTAAGGAGATGATCCGGGCGGGAAAGGCTGATGGGGCGTTTGTCAACATGGAACGAGTCCTGCTGGCCCGCACGCGTCCGCTCTTTGCTGAGGGCAGGGGGTTGTGGCCCCATTTGAACCCGCGGATCAGGCCCGCCATTCAATTGTTCACGGCCGGGGGCGAGGCCATACTTCATGCCATCCAGCGGCAGCGCTATGATGTCGTCGTGCGCCGGCCGACCCTCAGCCGGTGGGGCAAGGCCTCTCTTGCGGCGAGGGCATGGATCGGGCTTCGGCTCGGTTTGGACGTGTTTAGAAATGGGTGATGATGAGCCGATCCGCAGCCAGCACAGTCAGCGCCACTTCACTTGCTCAAGCGCAGGAAAGCGGCGTCGCTTCCGCCGAGTCACCGGCCCTGCGCGAAGCCTATGAACAATGCAGGCGAATCACCCGCTCCAATGCCCGAAACTTCTACTTTGGTCTGCGACTCACCCCTGAGCCCAAGCGATCGTCGCTCTACGCGATCTACGCCTGGATGCGGCGGGCCGACGATCTCGTCGATGACAGTCTCGGCGACGAAGCCGCCCTGGCCGACTTCCGCGAGCGCACCAGCCGCGTGTTCCGCGGCGCCTGGCGACCGCATCGCGATCCTGAACACGCCAACGAGATCGACGCCGATCAGGCCATGTGGCACGCTTTCGCTGACACCGTGTCCCGCTTTCGACTGCGCGAAACCGAGTTTCGTGAGATGATCGAAGGACAACTCTCCGATCTGCACGGCGCCAAGTACCGCACCCTGGACGATCTTGTCACCTACTGCCGACACGTGGCATCTACCGTCGGCCTCGTGTGCATCTCGATCTGGGGCTTCGACGGCAGCGCCCGGGCCCGTCGACTCGCCGAATGGCGCGGCATCGCATTTCAACTGACCAACATCCTCCGCGACTATGCCGAAGACTACGACGTCGGCCGCGTCTACCTGCCCGCCGATGATTTCGCTCGCTTTGATCTGACGCCCGAAGAGTTGCGCAACTGGTCCAATCCGGATGCCTGCCTTGAGTTCATGCGGTTCCAGATCAAGCGAGCGGCGGAGTATTACGAACGCTCAGCCCCCCTGGGAGATGTCGTCAACGAAGACGGGCAGGCGGCCCTGGCGGCCATGACCCGAATCTACCGCCGACTGCTCGAACTCATTGCCGTGACGCCCCGCCGCGCAGCCGCAGGATCAGCCCGCATCCGCGTCGCCACGTCGCGCAAGATTGTCATCGGTCTGACCGCCGCCTGGACGAAACGGCGGACCGGCTCGTGACCAAGGCGGCTCGCGTCGCGGTCATCGGCGGGGGCGTGGCGGGACTCGCGGCGGCAGTCAGACTCAAACAGGCCGGCTGCCACGTCATCCTCATCGAAGCCCGCAATCGCCTCGGCGGTCGAGCCACCAGTTTCACCGACCCCACCACCGGACAACGCATCGACAACTGTCAACATGTCGTGCTCGGCTGCTGCACGAATCTCCTCGACCTCTATGCGCGGCTTGGGGTGGCAGAGCAGATCGAGTGGCACGATCGGATGTACTTCGCCACCGTCGGCGGCAACATTGATGTGCTCCGACCCTCCATTCTCCCGGCGCCGTTGCACCTGTCGCTTTCGATGATGGCCTTTCACGCCTATTCGATCTCGGAGAAGATCGCCCTGGCCAACGCAATGCGGGCCATCGCCTCGACCGACCGCAGCGCGCTTGCCGACATCACCTTCGGCCAGTGGCTCAGGAACTGCGGCCAGCCGGAGCGGCTTATTCGCCGCTTCTGGGATGTCGTCGTGGTCAGCGCCTGCAACCTGCCCTGCGATCGCGTGGCCGCCGAGCCGGCCTTGCAGGTCTTCCAGGAGGGCTTTCTGGCGCACCGCAGCGCGTGGCGGCTCGGCGTGCCGCGCTGCCCGCTGATCGATCTCTATGACCCCGCTCATCACTTCGTCGATGACCTGCGCCTCTCAACCCGCGTGCAGCGAATTGAGGGATCAAGCCGAATCGAACGACTGATGCTCGATGATGGCTCTGCCGTCCAAGCGGATGCCTACGTGCTGGCGTTACCCTTCGAGCAGTTGCCCGGCGTGATGAGCGACGATCTGGCCGAGCGGGACGCACGCCTGACCCAGTCGCGCGAACTGCAGCACAGCCCCATCCTCGGCGTGCACTTGCACTTCGAGCAGCCGGTGAGCGAACTGCCGCATGTCGTACTGCTCGATGCATCGGTACAGTGGGTGTTCTTCAAGAACGCCGGCCGCACCGCTCATGCCGTCATCAGCGCCGCCACCGACTGGATGGGCCTGACTGCCGATGAGATCGTGGCGCGGGTCCGCGCTGATCTGGCCTCACAGTTTCCGCAGGTGGCGATCGGCGGCGCCAATACGCTGCTCAAACAACATGTTGTGAAGGAAAAACGGGCGACCTTTGCCGCAACCCCCGGCGCCCAGGCGCATCGACCGACCACGACGGGACCGACCTCCAACCTCTTCCTCGCGGGCGACTACTGCACGACCGGCTGGCCGGCGACGATGGAGGGCGCCGCGCGCAGCGGATACGCCGCGGCCGGCGCGATTCTCGGCAAAGATCTGATGATCGCCGACCTGGCGCCGTCACTGCTCTACGGCGTCGCCTCGAGCATCCCGTGAGCGCAGCGAAAAGCCCATGCAATTCCTTGCATGGGCTTTGAAATGAACAGCTCAACGACGTTGACGGTTAGAGATTGAAACTGATCTCCGGCATCGCGATGATGTACTTGAGGTTTATCGTCCAGCGCCCGACCATCTTCACGGGCACGAGCATCATCACGACGAAGAGCACCGCCATCAGGTAATAGCGGGCGAAACCCATCTGCGTGCGCAAGCGGCCGAAGAACTTGATCTTGGTCATCAGGTACGGCAGCGCAAAGAACCAGAAGCCAGACAGCACCAGTCCCGGCCATTCGCGCACCAGCATGCTGCTTGGCAACTTGCCGCCGAGGATCACCACGTACCAGATGTCGCTGACGTTGATGTTCGTCAGGGCGTCGACGCGGTGCGAGTCCCACGTCTGGAACGGGCCGAAGAAGTTCCAGTTCGGGCCGCGAAGGAACGTGCCGAAGACGATGAGCACGCACCAGAGGATGAGGTAGCCGAACATCCACGTCAGGATCGCAAACTTGCGTTCCTTGAAGGTGTAGTACCCATTGCCTTTGGGATTGGTGTCGAGATAGGGCATGGCCGCCAGACCGAGGACGATCAAGCCCGGCAACACCACGCCCGCCATCCACGGGTCGAAGTACACGAGCATTTCCTGCAGGCCCAGGAAGTACCACGGCGCCTTGGACGGATTCGGCGGGCCCGCAGGATTGGCTGCCGCCTCGAGCGGCGCCTTGAGCGCGACCGACCAGATGATCAGCACCACGGTGCACAAGACCATGGCCAGAAGTTCGGTGTAGACAAGGTCAGGCCAGCAGAGGACTTTGTCTTCGCGATCTTCCTCGATCAGCGGCTTGCCGACTTCCATGTTCTGGTCGTTGATCGCCGCCTGCCGCAACCCAAGCCACAGGAAGTAGAGCGTCAGGAAGATCATCATCGAAATCGGAACATTGTCGGGCTTTTGAAGAATGGCGGCGTAGCTCTCATCGAGCGGAATGAAGCCGAAGTACACGATCGTGAACACGAGCATCATCGGCCAGAAGATGATCGGCTTGGTCCACTTGCGGTAGCCGAAGAACGCCCCGAGCATGAGCAGGAGGAACAGCGGCAGGCTGTACTGCGGCACACTCCATCGATTGACAAAGTCCTTGAACTTATCAAGCGCGGTCACCTGCTCGGCGCCGGCGGCGAGGTGGAGCATGGAGTTGGAGAGAAGCATGTGCATGAGCAGTTCAGTTCCGTTGGTCGCCGGGTTGCAGCCCGACATCGGTCAGCTGTGGAATGGTGCAGGGCCGCAGATCACATCGGCCCGCTGATGCCGCCGTCCTTACGAATGCGCCAGAAGTGCACCGCAATCAGCGTGGCGGCTCCGAGCGGAATGGCGATGCAGTGCAGAACATAAAAGCGCAGCAGCGCCGCCTCGCCGACCGAATCGCCGGCCAGCAGGAGGAACTTCGCGTCCGAATACGGCGTCACGATCGGAATCCCGCCGGGCAACTGGAGCAGCTCTCGCCCCGGACCGTTCATGCCGGCAAACGGCGTCGCCTCAGCCATCTTGCTGCCGACCGTGATCGCCCAGATCGCCAACTGGTCCCACGGCAACAGGTAGCCGGTGAACGACAGCAGCATCGTCAGCACGAGCAGGATGACGCCCACCACCCAGTTGAATTCGCGCGGCGGTTTATACGAGCCCGTCAGAAACACGCGCATCATGTGCAGCCACACCGAAATGATCATCGCGTGCGCGCCCCAGCGGTGGATCTCGCGCATGACGCCCAGCGTCAATGCCGCGCGCATCTGAATGATGTCGCTGTACGCGTATTCAACGACCGGGCGGTAGTAGAACATGAGCAGCACGCCGCTGATCGTCTCGGCGATGAACAGGAAGAATGTCAATCCCCCCATGCACCACGTAAACGAGAGACGAATGCCGCTCTTGCGCACCGCGACGGGGTGCAGGTGCAGGAAGACGTTGGACATGATCGCCATCACTCGCGTTCGGCGATCGCGCGGGATGCCGTGCCGGAAGATCGAACTCCAGACCTGGCTCTCTCGAACTGAATTAATCACACCCTGAAGCATCAAGCATTCCTCTCGTGGCCGGAATTGTTACGTGCACTTCCGGACACTTCCACGTTGCAATTCGCGAGTTGAGGGTTTGATTCGGGCTCTCCCGCGGCGCGGCTGCCTTCATTCGAAGCCGCGCAGCGCGATTCGCCTTCCCTCGTCATCAACTGCGCACTTCAAGGACGGCAGCCTCGCGCTTGGCGAGCGGTTTGCCCTTCTTGTCCACTTTGAGGCGCATCCATTCCGACAATGTCTCGCGAGCCTTGGGAAGAGCCTCCTGCGGCTCAGCCAGACTCGGCAACCAGAGTTTATCCCACTCAAAGCAGAGCCACCCGGTGTACCCGATGCCTCTGAGCATCTCGACAAATCGCTCCACTTCTACGTTTCCGTCGCCAAGCGCGCAGTAGCCGGTGCCCTCGCCGACGATGGTGTCCTTCACCTTCGCGTAGCGGATGCGACTGTTGAGCGTCGTCACACTCAACCCCGGCCGCTCACCCACCGTGGCGGCGTAGGCGACGTTCCAGCACACCCCCACCAGCGGATGCTCGGTGTAGTTCGTGAGGTTCCACAGTTCGCGTGAGCGGGCGAAAGACCCGGCGTTCTCGATGACGATCTCCACGCCACTCTCTTCCGCATACTCAGCCAGCTCGACGTAGCGCTCCGCCAGGCGGCGCACGGCCGCCGCGGGCACTTCGCCGGGATAGATCATGTACCCAAAGGTGCGAATGCGCGGGCAGTTGAGCCGCGCGGCCATGTCCACGAACGACTTGGCGCTGGCCAGCGCCTGGGCGGCCTCGGTCTTGCCCCGGTAGTGCAGCGCCGCGCTGGTCGCCAGGCAGGAGATCTGAAGCGATGCCTGCTCAAACAGATGGCGGACCTTGTCCGGATCGCTCAGGGCTGGATCGCAGGCCAATTGGCTCGATCCGGCTCCAAAGGTACGCAATTCGACGCCCTGGTAGCCGTACTCTCCGGCGGCAGCCACCACCTGCTCGATGCCCCATGTGGGACAGGCGACGGTGCTGAATGCCAGCGGACTGATGGGGTGCTGATTCGACGATTCGCTCATGACGCTCCTGCCCGGGCCGATGGCGCGGGGGCAATCGTAGTGAGGGCCTTCCGACGGTCAAACGCCGGCATGCAGCCTAGAAATGGTTCCTGATCAGGTAATCAGCCGCGTCCCGCTCGCCCAGATGCGAAACGTCCAGCACCACGTCGGCAATCATGCGGTAGATCGGGTCGCGCTGGGCCAGCACCACCTCGATTTCATCCGCGGCATTGCGGCCCGTCAGCGAGGGTCGATCCCCAGGCTGCTCGGTGAGCCGACGACGCAGTTCGCTCGCATCACACGCCAGATAGATGACCTTGAGGCGAGCATCCTGCCGGGCTCGATCGATGGCCTCCTGAACCGCCGGCACCAGCGGCGCTCCACCGCCGGTCGCAATCACCTGATCGTCTCCCTTGAGGAGTTCGACGATGACCCTCGCCTCGGCCCGTCGCCACTCGCTCTCGCCGTGCACGCGCCACGCTTCGGCAATCGAGTCTTCGGCAAACTGCGCGAGCACGGCCTCATCCATATCCACCGCCTGCCGCCACAGCGCGTTGGCGATAATGCGGGCGAGAGTGGTCTTCCCACTGGCGCGAGCTCCAATCAACATGACATTCATGAGCGATCCTCAGCGGCGGGACACGGAACTGGAGAGAACCTGAGGCAACGACTCAATCAAGAGACCCGACGACGGCGCCTCCGAAAGAGCGGACACGAGGCGCGGGTCGAATCGCTGCGAAATCGCATAGCGCCACGCGCGGAACCGATGCGCCTTCAAACGGTCGGTGAGACTTCGATCCGGTTCGTCCCGGCCCATCGGTTCGACCAGGACTGCATCGCCCCAAACCCCTGCGAAAGCCGCGAAAGCACGGGCAGGTCCGCTTGGCAACGACTCGACGAGATGCGCCGCACCGGCAAGGTGGGCCAGACAACGGGACTTGTAGTGCTCCATCAACGTCTGGCAACTCTGATGGACGTCTGGATCAGTAGCCGCCTCACCCTTGCCGCTCAGCCACGACTCAAATTGAGTATCGCGCAGACCGGACTTCGACAGAACCTCCAGCGGAACAAAGCATCGATCGCCATTCACAAACGAGTCGCGCACGACGAGCAGTTCCCACGCCAGCGTGAAAAAGCGAATCGCCTGCACCGACTTCTCCCGAATCGCCGCATCGGGTTCGGCTTCCAGTGCCGCGCTGCACAGGATCTCGGCGAGCGGCAGGGCGATTGCATCGACCATTCGATCGAGCCCACGCTCGTTCGCCAGCCGCCGCACGGCCAGGGCAGTGCTGCAGCCGTCGATGTAGTCATCGAACGCGGCGCGTGGAAGATCGCCGCCGCGCCGCACCGCGAGAAATGCTTCGAGATCGGGCCGCCCCACCGCCCCCGGTGTGGCTTCGTCAAAGAGAAACGACACCACGTTGTGCGCCACGGTCGTGCGCATTTCGAGGCTTCCGGAACCGCACGCGCATCCCCCGGAATCCACCGCCTCGGATTCAGGATCGTGCGAGTGTTCACTCTCCAGTTGCTTTTCTACTTCGCGGCCGGCGACAATGTCCGAGAGCAGTCGGAGGATGGCCACAACAGCGAGAAGTTGATCGCGGGAAGCGCGGGGCAGAAACCGCACGGCGAGCCAGATGTCGGGCGCAAGCCGACGGCAGGCACGGTGGAGCAGTGCCGATTGCCGCCTGTCGATCTGAGGACTGCTCGGCCGCACGGTAGTGTTTGACCTGAAACGGGATGCGAGACGCTACTCTATCGACCGATAACCGATTCTATGAACTTGCCACGGCGGGTCGAAGCGGCCTTTTGCCTGTCGGATGCACGTTCATCCACCAAAAATTCAACAAAAACCTGATTTTCCGATTGCATTCTGCGGGTGCCGATGCCATAGTATAGTGTCAGAATTGGCCGTCCTAGGTTGGACTCCGCCAAAGACTTACGACCCTGCCATCCACCCGCCGCCGATTCGGAGTTTCTCCGGTCGGCGGTTTTTTTATTCTTTACTTATCCACATTCCATCCCAATTCGGTTGTGCGCGGCTCAACTCGTTATTGGAGTTCAATGGCGACATACGTTCTCGTTGGATCGTACCCGACAATCCGACCCATGGCGTCCAGAACCGTTTTGCGCACCGTGAAACGCACGATCGTCCCGCTCGCCGCCTGCTCGATGAAACCCGAGAGCCACTTCGCCCAGCTGCGACCGCTGTAGCCGACGCGCTCGGAACGCAGCGACTGGCCATTCACCGCCACGATCAGATCGCCGGCCGAGATGCCGCTGAGTTGCGCCAGGCGACCGGGCACGAGTTGCGCCACTTCCACTCCTGTCGGTTCACTGAGATTGCGCAGGGTCGCGTCGCTGAGGTCTTCAAGCCGCACTCCCAGGCGCCCCCCCTCCTGCGGATCAATAATCGGCCGCTCCGCCGCGTCAGCGCCCGTCATGGCGGCAAGGGTCACTTCGAAGCTGCGCAGGTGCGCGTTGCGATACACCTCGACGAGGATCCGCCTGCCCGGCTGCATCATCGCCACCTGGCTGCGAAGATCCTCCACGTTGAGCACCGGTTGCTGGTCGATCGAGATCAGCACGTCCTCGGGGAGTAATCCGGCTCGGCCGGCGGGCTCGTTCGGACTGACCGACGTCAAGA
The DNA here is from genome assembly GCA_040255465.1 of Planctomycetaceae bacterium. Classification (GTDB taxonomy): domain Bacteria; phylum Planctomycetota; class Phycisphaerae; order Phycisphaerales; family UBA5793; genus UBA5793. The sequence goes on along the minus strand of JBDZVA010000001.1, from coordinate 761,020 downwards.
GCACGCCGACCTGCTCGCGAGGCAATCCATAACTCGCCGCAAGCGCCGGCGTGAGATCCTGCAGATTCACGCCAAGCCATGCCCGCACCACGCGGCCCTTGGTAATCAGTTCGCGCGCGACATAACTGGCCAGGCTCGTGGGGATGGCGAAACCCAGACCATCAGATCCGCCGGTTTGCGTTACGATGGCGGCATTGACCCCCACGACTTCGCCGCGCAGATTGAGCAGTGGCCCACCCGAGTTACCGCGATTGATCGCCGCATCAGTCTGGATGAAATCTTCATAGCCGCGCCGACCAATCGAAGTGCCAACGATGTTCAGCCGCCGGTTTGTCGCGCTGATCACGCCCACAGTCACCGTCTGATCGAGCCCGAGCGGAAAGCCGACGGCCACCACCCACTCTCCCACTTCCAACTGGTTCGACTTGACAAAGGGAAGTCCGGCGACGCCTTCGCTGTCAACCTTGATGACGGCCAGATCCGTGAGCGGATCCGCGCCGACGAGCGTCGCCTTGCGGACGCGCCCATCACTGAATTCCGCGAGCAGGGTCAGGGAGGCTTCGACCACGTGGTTGTTGGTGAGCAGGTGGCCCTGTTCATCGATCAGGAAACCCGAGCCCGTGACCTTCGCCCCGCCAAACCGGTATCCCGTAATCCGGGCGACACTCGGCTTGGCCTCCTGCGCCACCGCCTTGAATGCGTCGCTGATCTCCATGGCGCGGGCCACCGCCGGATGGTCGATTTGAGCCGTCGCCGGCAACACCGGACCCGCCAGCACCAGCGCCAGGGCCAGCGTGGGGACGACGGCATGTCGATGAATGCGAGTCGCGCAGGGTTGAGTCATCTTCGATCCTCGATTCATGGGCCAGTTCCTCACATTGCGTCTGCAGTCAAAGACGCGGTACTCCTGCCATACCTTCCACTTCCATCGATTGTTCGGTCCGCAGCGCCCCAGACCATCATCGACCGGATCTCCGATCCGAATCGACCGGCGAACCCAAACCCACAGCCACCGCCGGAGCACCCAGCCGACCGGAAGCGGCGTCCGCGAGCATCTCGGCTTCAAGGGCCGAGTCGCAGACGACGAACAGCGTCGAGCCGCTTCCAGTGACATGCACCGGCCTCTCGGAGAGATCCGCCAGTGCCGCGGCAAGTTCCGCCAGCGGCGGTTGGATTTCGAATGCCGCCTGCGCCAGATCATTGAACGGAGCATCCGTCGCCACACAGTTCAATGCCGCGAGCGCCCGCACACGATCAGACGCCCGCTCGAATTCGTCTTGGTTTGGCGCATAGGCGTCAAAACGCCGGTACACCTCTGCCGTGGCGCAACCGAATGGCGGCAGGCACAGCACCAGATTCAATTCGCCGATGCCCTCCATCGCCGTGATCCGCTCCCCGAATCCCTCAACAAGGGCGGAGTGGTGTCGAAGGAAGAAAGGAACGTCGCTCCCCAGTTGTCCGGCCAGCGCATGCAATTGCTCCATGGGGAGACGCAGATCAAAGAGTTCGTTGCACGCCAGCAGCATGGCGGCGGCATCGCTCGAGCCGCCCCCCAGCCCAGCCCCAAGCGGAATGCGCTTTTCGATTTTCATCTGCACCGGCAACTCGCGGCCCGTCGCCTCACGCAACAGCAGGTGCGCCCGAACTGCGAGATCCTTGCGGATCGGCCAGTCGATGTCGGGTTTGTGCCGCGCGTCCTCGGCCCACATGAGCGCGTAGCGCGACAGCGAGCCTGATGGCAGTCTGTCGAGCGTGAGTTCATCGCAAAGCGAGATGCGGACCATCCACGAGCAGATCGGGTGCCGGGCGTCCCCACAGGCCGGATCGACGCGGCCGACGGCGAGCGCGAGATTCACCTTGGCCGAAGCTCGAAATGAGACCGAATCACCCATGAGAATGGAGGATAGTCGGCGCACTCTGCAACCGCCGGTGTCCCAATTCGCCGGGTTCGCCAGTCGCGACTCGCAATCAATCCTGGTGGGAGCGCTTGGGTTCCTGCACGGTCACAACCATGACCAGCACGACGCACAGCAGACCCAGCAGGTATCCCATCCACGGCTTGGTCGATCCGCGTCCACCGGCCGCAGGCGCCTTTTCGGTCGTGGCATAAGCCGCCAGATCGCGCTCGGTCCACGTGGTGGGTGCGACGCGAGGCAGAGCCGCCCGCATTTCCCGAACGACGATGTGGCTGGGCTGCCAGTCCTGCGGGAGCACGAACTCGAATTTCATCGGGATGCCGGATGAAGCGCCGCCGACGCTGCTGGCCGCCAGATCGCCGCCGTCGAAGAGGAAGCGACCTTCATCGGCGCTGTCCGACCTGTACTTTTGAATGAACGCGCTCGGGTGGATCGGAATGTACTCATCTTCGCCCGTCCGTGGCGCGCGGCAAACGAGATACACCTGTGCCTTGGTGAGGCGCAGTTTGTCTCCCTTGTCCGCCGCTGCGTTGTCGATCAGCACATCAACGATGACGAGTTTGAACCGCCCGCCGGGCGCCTGGAGATTGCGATCGATACCCTTGGCCTGATCATCAAGGAAGCCGCGCGGCAAGCCATCGCCGTTGATCTCGTACACCTTGGAAATCTTGACTTGATCCGGCGCCATGCCCTGGCGGCTTTCACCGCCGTTGATGCTCTCGGAATACAGGCTCGCCGCCTGCGCCAGTTCGGGATGCCACCGGGCGAGGTTGTTGGGTGCGTACATCGATCCCTGGCTCGCCCACGTGTAGAACTTGGCGGTCCAGTCGTCGGCGGGAATCCAGAGATGGCCGGACGTTCCGGAAGGCCGGTTGACTTCGCCGTGCTCGTCCACCTTCCAGCCGCGGTAGCCGAGCATTTCAGAAGGCATCTGCAGAAACTGAATGCCCAGCAGCAGGATGCCGACGGTAAGAACACCCGAGGCGGCGCCGAGAATGCCTCCTCCAATGAAGTTGACCGTGGTCGAGAAGTGCACCTGCGACGGACACGCCTTGCCGACAATCAAGCGCAGCACGAACAGGCTCAGCGTAAAGACCAGGACCAGCGAAAGGCCCCAGGCGTGGTCGGGAATCTTGCTGCCCAGAAAGAGCAGGACGATCGGCTCCCATGCGGCAAAGGCGATCGCGCCCGCCGCCACCACGCACGCAAAGTGCAGCAGTGAGGAGAAGAAGCCATACGCCGAGAGAATCCACGCGGTAATGGCGATCAGGAGGATGACGAGTAGGTTCATGATCATCGGAAACACTCCTGGACTCGAAAGGCAGTCGCCGCAGCGCCGGCCCGGTGTACACCTGTTGCAAGCGAATCACACGTCAACAGACGTCGATTACGCGACCTCCGCCTGGCCCCCGGCTTGCGGCGCGGCGCCGGTGCGCGTGATGCGAATCACCTCTTCGATACTCGTGACCCCGTCGATCGCCTTGCGCAGAGCCGCTTCCTGAATGCTGATCGTCTTGACCCGCCGCATGTGCGTCTTGAGGCCGTTCAGATCACCGGCCGCGACGAGCTTGCGCGCGTCGCCATCGAAGACCATCACTTCATATGCCCCGGTCTGGCCGCGGTAGCCCAGTCCGCCGCACACGGGACAGGTCTCTTCGCGATTGCGCTCGATGACCTTGCCCGAGTGCTTGTAGAGTTGCTTGATCTGGTCAGGCGGAAGGCCGAGCTTGCGGAGTTGGTTCGGATCGGGCTGGTAAGGCACCTTGCAGTTGTCGCACAACGTACGCATGAGTCGACTGGAGACAACGGCCTTCATCGGCTCGGCCGCCAGCTTGAGGTCGCCCACCGCCTTGGCCCACTTGGCCAGCGCCTCGAGTCCGGAATCCGCCCGCACGCCAATGTACTGCAGCGGGCCGCGCATTCCGGGGGCTGCCGCTTCCTGCGCCGTGCGGTTATCGACGATGTCCTCGATCATCACGATCGTGGGGTCGCGACGCAGCACGGAGCGCAGCTCCGTGGCGAAGTCCACGCCCTTGTCAGGCTTGAATTCAGCGTGACCGACACCGTCGATCAGCACCAGTCGCTCAAACTCAAGCGTTCGAATGTTCGCCGTAAAGGCGTCGTGCCTTCGAAGCATGGAGTAAAGCGTCGTCGTGCGGCCGTTGCCCGGCGGCGACGAGACCAGCACGATGCCGTGCAAGTCGGACGTCGCCTTGTCGAGCGCCTCCACCTGCCTCGGCAGCAGGCCGAGATCTTTGGGCTTGATGTCAACACGCTTCTTGAGATCGATATCGAGCGTCAGACTCTGACCGGCCGACGACCCGGCGGATCGGACGCGAATCTCGTGACTCTCCGTGCCGAAGCGAGCGAGGAAATCACCGGTCTGGCGACGGCGCTTGTCGGCGACATCGAGCGATGCCGCACTCTTGATGTAGTCAATAACCGCATTCGCGACGCCCGCTTCGAGCGGCTCGCGACGGAACCGCACGCCGTCCACCATCTGGCTGACCTGGTACTGGCCGTTCCGATTGGGGAGCATTTCGACGGAAGAAGCCCGCTGGACCAGTGCCGGAGTGAGCATGTCCTCCATGGTCATATGCACGACGAAAAGCGGATCTTCCTTGCCGGGCAAGCCGCGCGCCACGCCACTGGCGTCGATGAGCGAGATCGCCGCCGCCTTCTGCTGGCGAGCCGCCGATCGGGCGGCCATGCGCTGGCGGAAGCCTTCGGCGGAGATGCGAAAGGCCTGGTCTTCAGGAACGTTTTTGTTGTGGTAGATCCAGTATGCAATACTGGACGCCCACATCACCAGCAGTCCGCCGGTGAAGCCGACGGCCGGCCACCAGACCACTGGAATGGGAAGGATCATCAGGGTAAATCCGAGCGTCCCGCAAATCAGGTGACCGATGTTCCACGCCTCGCGGTTGAAGTGCCAGTAGACGGTGTCCTTGTCCCAGATCGTGGACGTGACCCATCCCCAGAGGCACAGAAACCCCAGCGCGATCAGCGGCACCCACGGGCCGACCAGGATGTACCACTCAACGGCGAGCGAAAGCGGCATGGTGGTCCTTTCGAGCGATCAACCGCGCGCCAGCGCGGCGTTGAATGCGACGTCCTGCAAGATAGACAAAGCCTGCGGCAAAGCAAGTCGGCGGGCGGCAAACGCTCCATCCGCCCCGCCGCCGCAAACCCAATCAGGTGATGCCCTTGAGACGCATCGAGAGTTCCTCCGGATTCGGAGTCGCCTCAAGCGCCACTTTGTAGTGAATGTATTCCTGCTCCACCAACTCAACGAGCGATCCCGTAAAATCGATCATCCCCGCGTCGCGGTTCGAACGGATGATGTCCAGCAACTCGCCTTCGCGTCCCTCAAGAATGTACTTGCGGGCCGGAGCGTTGTTGAGCAGAATCTCGATCGCCGGAATACGTCCGATGTTCTCGTGAAGCGTGGGAAGCAACTTCTGGTACACGATCGCACGGAGGTTGTACGCGAGCAACTTGCGGATCTGCTCGCGCTCCTCGGGATTGAACAGGTCATAGATGCGGCCAAACGACTGCCACGCCGACGACGCGTGGATGGTGCCGAACACGAGGTGGCCCGTCTCAGCGGCACGGATGGCCGCTTCGAACGTTTCCTTGTCGCGCATTTCGCCGATGAGCACCACGTCGGGATTCTCACGGACCAGGGCGCGAAGGGCGTCGTTGAAGTCGAGGCAGTCGATGCCGACCTCACGCTGGTTCACAAAAGCCTTAGAGTCCTTGAAGATGTACTCGATCGGGTCCTCGATCGTCACGATGTGAACGGGCTTGCGCTCGTTGATGTACTGCAGCATCGCCGCAATCGTCGTGCTCTTGCCCGAGCCGGTGACGCCCGACAGGAGCACGAGGCCCTGAGCGTTCATGGCGATTTCGGCCATGGTGTTGGGGAGATAAAGATCCTCGAAGCGCTTGATCTTGCTCGTCACGAGACGGGCCGCGATCGCGGGCTTGCCGCGAGCCATGAAGAGATTCACGCGAAAGCGGTTGTTCTCGTCGTAGTCGTGGGCAAAGTCGATCGAGCCGCGCGTCTTGAAACTCTGGTACTGGTTCTCGTCCAGCACGTCCTTGGCGATCTGGAACATCTGCTGCTCGGTGACCGCTTCAATCTTGAGAGGCTTGAGCGCTCCGCGCAGCCGGATCTTCGGCGACGCACCCGACTTGACGATCAGATCGCTCGCCTCGAAGCGAATCGTGGCATCGAGGAACTTATCGATAAGCGTCTGGCCCTCGCCGGTGACCGTGCCGACGTCGTGGTGCACGGAGTTGATGGACATTCCTGCTGTGTGAACGCTCACAATTGGACTCCTTGTATCGTCAGGGCGGGGCCTGGCGACGCCTCCCACACCGGCAAGTGTGTCGTGGTGGCGACCGTTCGAGCCCCAGCCGCTCGATCCTGGTCGGCCCCCGCCCCGGCATGCGGGCCAGTTGCCCATCAGGTTTCCGGGCGGCAGTAGGGATTATAACCTCGCCAGCCTATCGCCGCATTCCCTCCGAGTTGCGCTTTTCGGACGTCTTTGTCCACCCGCCACCATCCGGCGCGGCGCGGGAATCAGGATTCTCCCTCGAAACCACGCCTCAGATATATTCAATTGTTGATATATCTGAATGCAATGATATTATTGATCCAGAGGAACGCCATGCCCCGAACCACGCCCCATTCAACCATCGCCGACGAGACACTCGATCGCGCCGCCGCGGTGCTCCGCGTCCTGGCGCATCCGGTGCGCTTGCGCATCGTCGACCGGTTGCTCGCCGGCCCGGTCCACGTTTCGCAACTGGCCGACGAGCTCGACCTCCCCCAGGCGGTCGTCAGCCAGCACCTCTCGCAGATGCGGGCCCACGAGATCGTGCAGCAGCGGCGCGAGAGCCGCCGCGTGTTCTACGAGGTCATCAATCCCCACGCCGAACACCTGCTTGAGTGCATTCGCAAGCACGGCGACGGTCGGTAAACACACTCCGGCGTCGCCCGACGCGAGCCGGTCTCGTTTGAAAGGAGTTGGTCATGGTCAACCTGTTGAAACAACCGCGCTGGTCGCCTTACCTCGTCGGCGCTGGCATCGGCGTCCTGTCGTGGGTCACCTTTGGCCTGATGCACAAGGCGCTGGGCACCAGCACGAGCCTCGTCTCCATGGCCGGAGCGATCGAATCCACCGTCGCGCCCGAGCACGTCAGGAGTAACGCCTACTACACCAAGACCATGCTTGCCGACGGCAAGTTCTTTCTTGACTGGCAGATGATGCTCGTCATCGGACTCGTTCTCGGCGCGATGCTCTCCGCCTGGTTCAGCCGGTCCTTCAAAGTCGAACATGTCCCCGAGATCTGGGCCGCCCGCTTTGGCCCGAGCAAGGCCCTGCGCTACGCCGGCGCCTTCGTCGGCGGCGTCCTGCTGCTCTTTGGCGCGCGACTCGCCGACGGCTGCACCTCCGGCCATGCCATCAGTGGCTCACTCCAACTCGCCGTGAGCAGCTGGGTCTTCTTTGCATGCTTCTTCGCCGCCGGAATCGCCACCGCTCTGCTCGTCTACGGAAAGGCAGGTCGTCGCCATGCTCAAGGCTGATCCGAACATCCTCAATCTCTTTTACGGCCTGCTGACCGGACTCGTCTTCGGGTTCCTCCTCCAGCGCGCCACCGTCACGCGCTTTCGCACCATCGTCGGCCAGTTGCTCTGGGTCGACCACACTGTGCTGCGAACCATGTTCACCGCGGTCGTGGTTGGCGCCGTCGGCGTCTACGCCATGCACCAGCTCTGGGATGTCCCCCTGCACATCAAGAGCGCCACGCTGCTGGCCAACGCCGTCGGAGGAATCATCTTCGGCGCGGGCATGGCCATTCTCGGCTACTGCCCCGGCACGGGACTTGGCGCCATCGGCGAAGGTTCACGCCACGCGATCTTCGGGTTCATCGGAATGATCGTCGGCGCCGCGATCTACGCCGAGGCCTATCCCTGGATCAGCGTCAACATTCTGCCCGTTGCGGATCTCGGCAAGGTCACCCTTCCCGAGCAGACCGGACTCTCCCCGTGGTTCTTCATCGTGCCCCTCATCGGCATCGCACTCATCGTCTTCGCCATCCTCCCAGGCCGGCGCGGCGGATCCGAGCACGGCAGGTCGGGACCGACACCAGCGCCAGCGTGAGGACCATTCTCGCCCGGGGTCCCGGGGTGCTGATCCTCACCTGAGTCCGACATGTTTCGTGCCGCCGCCTCGACCATGGTTTGTCGGGGCGGCGGCGTTTAACGACTTACACGCGGCCCATCGCACCACACCCCGCCCACAGGTCCCGCTCAGTGAGGATGAGGGATTGGCCTCCTGAACCCCGACCCGCGCGCCAACGTATCAATTCAAGTAGAACCAACACTTGAATTGAGAGGATCAGCATGACCCATCTTCTGACCGATTTCGAAGTTCGCCGCGCCGAAGATCGCGGCACCACGGAGATCGGCTGGCTTCACGGCCGACATTCATTCTCCTTCAATCGTTACTACGACCCCAACCGCATTTCGTACCACACGCTGCGCGTGCTCAACGATGACATCGTCGCGCCCGGCAAAGGGTTCGGCGAACACGGCCACGAGCACATGGAGATCATCACCTGGGTCCTCAAGGGCGAACTCGCCCACGCAGACAGCACCGGCACGCGCGGCACGATCAAACCCGGCGACGTGCAGGTCATGTCCGCCGGACGCGGCATCCGCCACAGTGAGATGAATGCGTCAAGAACCAACCCCGTCCATTTGCTCCAGATCTGGATCGAACCCGACACGCGCGATCTCGATCCCGCCTATGCCCAGAAGTCCTTCCCGGCGGACGGCCGCGCCAACAAATGGCAACTCGTCGCCAGCCCCGATCAGCGCAACGACTCGCTGCTGATCCACCAGGATGCGGCTCTGAACATTGCCGATCTCGACGAGGGCAAGCAGCTGGAGATCGATCTGCTCAAGGGGCGCTTCGGCTACCTGCATGTCGCTACCGGCAGCGTGCGTTTCGGCGAGCATGAACTCAAGGCCGGCGACGCCCTGAGCTTCGCAGGCCCGTCCGACGACGTCATCGAGGCAATCGAGCACAGCCAGGTGCTGTTTTTCGACTTGCCGTAGGGTCGCGTCGATTGCAGAAAACGTCCAAAGCCCAGGGTTGGCTGACCCTGGGCTTTTTTGGCTCGTGCAGGGAGACGCAGCGCGTCAGAACTGGGGATGAAAGATTCGAACTTTCACTAACTGAGCCAGAGTCAGTCGTGCTACCGTTACACCAATCCCCAAACGGTGGCCGTTCTTCACCGACCAGAGAAATGTAGCACACCTTTGCACGCTGGCAAGTGCATTGGACCTCTCGATCCTCGCCGGGCAAGGGGTGAGGCGGACGTCGACCCCACCCAATGTGTCGACGTCCGCCATTCAGCCGCGAGCCGATCGCTCAGCGGCGGGCTTGCCCCCGCATTTTCCAATGACAGGCCGGATCGGGGCGTTCAGCCGGCCTCAGCCCGAGGGTGTGCGTCGTCATACGCATCCCGCAGGCGTTGCGTCGTCAGGTGTGTGTAAATCTGCGTCGTCGAGAGCGACTGGTGGCCGAGCAGTTCCTGTACGGACCGAAGGTCAGCCCCGTTGCCCAGCAGGTGCGTGGCGAAACTGTGCCGCAGCGTGTGCGGACTGATCGTCGAGTCGAGCCCCGCTTCGCGCAGGTACTTGTCGAGTTTGCGGCGAACCGAGCGCGAACTCAGCCGCCCGCCGTGCTTGTTGATGAACAGCGGAGGCCGCTTGCCCGCGGCTTCGGCCTGTTTGTAGCGAGGATCCTGGTGGAACATCGCCAGGTAATGGCGGATCGCCGCAAGAGCGTGCGAACCCAGCGGCACGAGGCGCTCCTTCTTGCCCTTGCCTCGAATATGCAGCGCTTCGCCATACTCGTCGAGATCCGTTGAATCGAGATCCACAAGCTCACTCACGCGCACGCCCGTCGAGTAGAGCGTTTCGAGAATGGCGCGGTCGCGGGCGCCGAGCAGTTCGCGGTCATCAGGCGCGCTGAGCAGGCGCTCGATCTCCTCAACCGTGATGGCCTTGGGCAGGCGCTTGGCCTGCTTGGGCGTGCGGATCATGACCATCGGGTTGCCCTTGACCAGGCTCGTGCGATCGGCCCACTTATAGAACGAGCGGAGCGTGGCGATCTTGCGCGCCATCGTCGAGGGCGAGTAGTTCTGTTCGCTCAGGTGCGAGAGGAACGCGCGGATGACATTGATGTCGGCCTGCACGATCGTGCCCGTCACGGTCGCCGGCGCGGTGGCGCCATTGGACGAACCGTTCGAGCCATGCGCTCGAGCATGCTGAAGCGCCTTGCCCTCCTGCTCGGTGTTGAGGGCGATGTCAAACTCGTCGGCGAGGTAATCGCCGAACTGCCGCAGGTCCGCGCCGTAACACTTCGCGGTGTAAGCGCTGAAGTGGCGCTCGTGGAGGAGGTAGTTCAGGAACGACTCGATGATCTGAAGGTTCGCCATGGGTGTGGATCCCGTATTCAGGTTGTTCCGTCGCCACGTAGATCCCGATGGCGCGCAAGGGTGGGCGCGCCGGTGGCGGACGGTCGTCTTTCAAAGATGGAGGGGAATTCGGCTTCCATGCCGGTCCTCACTGTCCCTTCGCAGCCTCCACCGAGGCCGCGTCGAGTCAGCAGACTCGGCAACGCCTAGGGGGCAGGCCGTTGATTGGCCGTCGCCAGCCGCTGATTGGTTCGCGTCCGCTCTTCCCTGAGCAGATCGCGAAGCAGGCGGTCAACGACATACTGCGTATACAGATCCATAACGACCAGATAACGCTCCCAGTTGAGCGCTGAATTGCTTTCCGTGCGACCTCGTGCAAATTGCTCCAGGCTCAGGCGCACGCCGTTGTCGGCGGCGTCAAGCACAACAGAGACGCTCGAGGCCGGCTGATCTCCCTCCCCGAAACCATGCAGCGAACGGTCCGAGGCGGCGGTGCCGATCTGGTCGATCACATCGTCACCCAGTTGCATCGCGTTGGCGTGGTACAACTGCAGGGTCATTCCAAGCATCGGCGGACGGTACGGGTCATACGCCGTAATCGAGCCGACGATGATCGCATCCGCCCCAATGACGCGGGCAAGCGATCGCGCCGTCGCAGGTGAATCGATGCCCCCAATGTCCATCGCGCGCATTCCGTCGAGAACGCGCTGCACCGGCAGGGCGTCAATGCCGTGAATGTTCTGTACTTCGTGGGCGATGATGTCGGCCATCGCCAGCACATCCACGGTGCTGACACCGGTCTCGTTGGCGAGCGGCGCGACCGCCCAGATCACCGGTTCGCGGTACGGACTCAGCGGAGGCGCATTGATAAACACCTGTTTGCGCATGCACCCGGTCGCGAGCGGGAGCAGGCACAGGAGGATCGCCCAAATGAGGCGCCACCTGTTCGTCATGATCTGCATACTTGTCATGGCGTCCTGCCATCCTCGACGGACTCCGCCCGCCGGCACGTGAATCAGAACTCAACCCGCCGTCTATTTTCGGACCAATGGGCCCGTGGACTTTGGACGAGCCTTACGGGTTTGTCTTAACCTCCGCCACGCCCGTGTTGGGACTGGTCATCGCCGGCCCCTTGGCCGTCAGAATCGCCTGATCGGGTCCGATGGCCCAGATGTTGTTGATCCCCGCCCGGTTGGAGACGAACAGGACGCGCCCGTCCGGGCTCCACGCCGGCTCGACGTTGGTGTACTCGCCGTTGGTCAGATTGACCTTGTTGGTGCCGTCGAGGTTGACCACCCAGATGTCCGCCCAGGTGTCCCGCTCGGTGTGCCCCGGTTCGCCGGGTCGACCCGGCTCAGTGACTGTCGTGAAAGCCAGCATCTTCCCGTCCGGGCTCCACGTGGGATTGATCGCCGCGGCGTTGACGGCGCTGACAATCTCCGTCGGGCGGGTGCCCTCGCCATTGACGAAATCGATCGTCCAGATGCTGAACAGTCGGCTGCCGCGCTCGCGCGGGCTCTGGTACGCAATGAGACTCGAAGCGGGATCGGGGTTCCACTCCGGGCACAGGCCGTACCCGATGAAGCGGGGCGGTTTGAAGTTGCTCGTTTCCGTCACCCACATCTCCCAGCGCCCGGACTGCTGACCCAGCCGCGAGTACACGATGTACTTGCCGTCGGGCGACCACGACGGGTGAATCTCGTGGGCGGCGTCGTTGGTGATCTGCACCGCCGGGCCGCCGTTGGCGGCGTCGATGATGTAAATGTCGTAATTCCCCGCACGATTCGAGCAGAAAGCGATCTGTGAATTGTCCGGGCTGAAGCGCGGCATGCGATCGCTCGCAGGGTCGTCGGTCAGCCGCCGCATTGTCAGACCCGTCACGCTCTTGACAAAGATGTCCGGCGACCGGCTGTGCTGCGTGCTTGAGTAGACGACATACTCCCCGGTCCGGTCCACGTCGGGTTCCGCATCGCGACCCTCGGTGGCAAACGTGATCTGCGTGATGTTCTCGACCGCGGCGGTCTGCGCGGATCGACCACCGTAACCGTCGATCTCGCCGTAGAGCCCGAGCCAGGGATCGAAGTTGGAGATACCCGTATCAGAGGTCCGGAACGGCACGGGAGGATTGGTCGGTGAATCGGTCGAGTCCGCCAGCGCCTGATCGAGGCTGGTGTAACCGGTCGACTCGACGCCGCCCGCGCCGGGCCGGGCCGAATCGAGTGCCTTGCCTTGCCGGGAAGCCTCGCGCGGCTGCTCGACCGCACGCGAGGCAGCGGGGCCGTCCTGCGTGGGTGTCCCGGCACAGCCAGAGAGCGCCAAAGCAACGGCCGTCAGCAAACACGGGTGGCAAAGTACGGCACGCGTCGTCATATCTGATCTCACTTCTGGATGTGAAGTCGTCCCGGGGCGCCTCACGCGCCAGACCACCGTTTGGCCTTTATCGGACGACTTTCCGGCCCAACTTCATTGAATCGCCGCCAGTGCGGCAGTTGGGTTATCGACCAACGCGATGGGCAATGTGAGTCCGATTGCGCGATCCGCTTGCGGAATCGGCCGAATTGTCGACACGGCAAAAATGCAGGAAGGCCGGCACTCCCCTTCTGGATGCCGGCCCTCTTCTGCGCCTGGTCCGGGGACCAGGATTTGTCGGTTACAGGGTCGCAAGAGCAGGATCACACCCGGCTCCGAAGAGTCGGAACCCACGATCGCGCACTGCTACGCGCACCTGTCGCCGCATTTTGTCCGTCAGTCTTCACCACAAGCCGCCTGACGCGATCCCAATCTGACATGGCTGAAATCCGAGCCACCCACCAGAATCGATCGCGGAAGGAGTCATGCCTTCGGGCTCGTTTGGGCGAGCATGGCCCAGACTTAGAATGAGTTTATCCCAAAGAATGGAAGTCGCCAGCGGAATCGGCGCATTCGGGCAAAAATGCCCGGTGTCAACCGAATAAGTCCCCGCTTCAGGGACTCGGCTGCGTTCCACCCACGAACAGCTCCGCATTCTCCAGAATACTCCGAGCCACATCCGCCAGTGTCCGCCGATTGTCGCGAGCCTGCTTCTGCAGTCGCTTCATCGCGGTTTCTTCGTTGATCTGAAGCCGTTCGACGAGAATCCATTTGGCTCGTTCAATGATCTTGCGATCCTCAAGGCGTTTGCTGAGTTGAGCGATCTCGTCCTTGGCCGTCCGACTTTCGAGGAATCGCGCCCAGGCGATGGTCATGGCGGCTTCGAGATCGTCGCGGGTCACCGGCTTGAGCAGGTACCCAAAAACCCCGACATCGGCGCCGGTTCGCAGGTACTCCGAATCCGAAAACGCGCTGACGATCACGACTGGAATCCCCATCTCGCCGTAGATCACTTTCGCGGCTTCCAGGCCGGTCATTTTCGGCATCTGGATGTCGAGCAGCACCAGGTCAGGCCGGTCGTCGCGGCACGCCTGCACGGCCTCTTCACCGTTCTTGCAACTGCCCGTCACCGTGTAGTTCAGATCGCTCAGGCTTCGCGTTAGCCCCTCGACGACGAGGTGCTCGTCATCGGCAATCAGGATGCGCCTGAGTCGAGACTGTCCGTTGGAAGATCCCATGGTTCTGCCACTCCGCTCTCACTTGTTTCTTCACCATCCCATCGTGGCGATGGTGTGTCCGAAGGGCCGAACGAAGATCGCCCTCGCCCGCCCCGGCGGCCCATTGTACCCGAACAAGCTCGTCGACTGTCCGGCAACCCTTGCCGGCAAATCAGAATTGTCAAACTCCCTCCAGTGTACCGCATTCTCACGGCCGATGCGACGCGCAAACGCATATATGACAGCGAATTCCACCCCGGACATCCGCAGCCGAACAGGGACTAATCCAGCCAGTCCTTCGCCTTGAGTCGCTCCGGCACGTACACCTCGGTCACATACGAGATGTCCTTGGTGATCAGCGACTCGACCTCCATCTTGAACCCGTTGCCCAGCAGCGTGCGGATCTCTTTCTGCCACGGCTTCTTGTCCGCGAACCACGGATATTCGGCAATCTGCTTGGCGCGCGTCCGGTCCCGGTCCGTCAGGGCGATCTGCACATCATCGCTCAACTTGTACCGGTCATAGTCCATCGCCCGGATGCCCAGGAACTTCGCGTCCGGCACCGCCATCCGCCGCGACTCGAACGCCAGCGAGATCGATCCCTGCTTGATCACGCTGTAGATGTAGTGCCCCCACGGATCGCAATCGAGCAGGCAGTAGATCGGCAACCCCAGTTCCTGATTGAGCCGCTGCAACAGCCGGCGCACGCCGCGCGGCGGCTGTCCATTGCCGTGCGTCAGAATGCAATTGTGCTTTTTCCAGAACTTGTCCTCGTTGAAGCGCTGCCACACCGTGTTCTTCTCGACGTGCAGGACGAACTTCGCCTCGCACTTCTTGAACTGAATCACGCGCGGCTCGGTGATGCTCGGGATGCCGTACCCGCCCGAACCCATGCGCCGGCAGTCGATCTCGTCGCCGTTGTCGATCAATGTGATGTTGCCGACCATGTCGCCGCGCTTGTCGGCGTAGACGTGCAACTCCTCCCGCAGCGATTCAAGAGTGACTTCAAGATCCTCGAGAATGGAATCCGATTCGCTCTGGTCTTCGAACGTCTTTTCCTTGGTGCCCTCAATGGTGTGCAGGCCGGCGTAGAACATACCGCGGAGGCTGGCCGTCTTGCCGCGCTCGATGAGGTCCTTGCAGCCCTTGGCCAGCAGCATGGTCTGCATGAACTTCTTGGCCTGGCCGAGGTTGAAGAGGTTCCGCCGCTGGCTGGCGCTGCCCATCTCGAGGATGCGCTTCGTCTTGTTGTAGCTTGTGTTCGACAGGCTGCGCGTGGGGATGTCCACGAAGGGATCGCGCCCGGCCATGGAGGTCTTGACGACGGCCTGGGCCACCGTATCGATCCGCTTGAGCGTCGCCGTCGCCTTGGCGGCGTCGGAGCGGCCGGATCCATCCTTGGGGGTGCGCGGCTTCTTGGCGCCCGTCGTCCGTACACCGGTTGTCTTGACTTTGGCCATTCTTGTACACCTCCGTGCGTGCGGTGGGAAATCTACGGCAAATCGCGCCCGAGCAATACTCGTAATTGAATCGCGAGTTCCGGCACTTTTTCTGTTAGTACAAACCAGACGATCGCCGGATCCAGCGCATAGTAGCCGTGCACGAGGATGTGTCGGAACGCGATGATCCGTTCGTGTTCCGAGATTTGAGCAAGTATCTCGGGCGCCAGCTTTGACAATTGAAACACCGCTTCACCGATGATCTGCAACTCCCTTTCGGCCGCCGATCGAAATGCTCGGTCGTTTCGATAGTCATCGATGCATCGACGAGCGACATGCACCGCCAGAAAGTCGCATGAGTCGCATCTTCCAGGTACTTCTCTGGATCATGCGGCATAGAGCAACATCCGGCTCTCTTCCGCCCGGCGGCGCACGATGGGATTGCGAATCGTCTGCGGCTCGATCAGATCGACCGGACGCCCAAACAGGTCCACGAGCGCTTCGAGTAATCCGAAGTAGTTTTCGTAGTGCGCCCGAGGCTCGCAAGGATGAAACTCGACGAGAAAATCGAGATCACTCCGTTGTTGATCGAAATCGCCCCTCGTGGCCGAACCGAATGCCTCGAGTCGGCGCACGCCAAACCTGAGGCACAGATCCCCCAGTTCACCACGATGTTGCTGCAGGATTAGGTTCATGTTCGCTTCCAATGATATCCCCGCACGGGGTGCGTCAAGACTTGCATCTGGCTGTGGAGTCAGCCACCGATTGCCTCATCAAGTCGCCGACGGACGAATCGCGCCATTGCGCGATCACGAATCGAGTCGTCCAGCACAGTCCGCTCACCGTCCTTCATGTGGCAGATGACGCTGTAGTCGTAGCGCGCCGTGTTCCCTCGCCGCTCAAGCGTGAGGCTGTCGATCCGGGATACGTCCACTCGCAGCGGTCGTCCCCCGCCGGGGAGTGGACCTCGGCTGACGGTAAGCGCCAGACCATCGGATCGGATCGCCGTCGAGTTGCACAGGTCGGTCAGAAAAGCCATGAACAGAATGAAGAAGTTCGCGTCAAGCAGGATCAGCACGACCAGATCGCGGATCGACGCGGATTGCTGGAACGCGGCGACCGTCACAGCACCGAAGGCCACGACGACCGCAAAGAAAAACAACACATAGAAAACGTGTGACTTCGCCTTTGACTGACTCCATCGCCAGCGGATCTCAAGTGCGCCACCCGTCTCGCTCACCTTGAGCCAGCGGGGAAGGGTCTCATCTTGTGCAGCGGCGAGCGCCGCGTCGGCCGGGGAAATCTCACAGCTTGCGGTCCGGTCGGCGAGCTGGTCCAGCAACAATCCTGCTTTGCACCTCGGGCATTCGATGCGACCGCCCTCAATCACCACGTCATTGGTGTCAAACCGCTCGGCACACTTGTCGCAGGTGATGTGCATCGCGCCTCAATGCCCCGGGCCGCCATGCGCGCACTTCTCCAAGAGGTGCCGGCTGAGCCGCTCCTTTAGAAAGTACGCTCCAGCTCGATCGGGAACGATGTCAACGAGTCTGAGCAACTCCCCATCAGTTGTCGCACACCAGAGCGGATGGACCGAGTCATCGTGCTTTGCTTCCCCCGCCTTGGACCACAGGTAGGCAATGCGCGCCGTCTCGACCTGAACAAACGGCGTGTAAAGCGGAATCGGCCCGATGCGCACGGAGACTGTCCCGGCGTTAGCGCTCACCACGGTCGAGTTGAGCCACATCCCCAGAGCCAGGCAACCCAGCACCAGATCAATCGGAGCAAGTACCGCAAGCGGCATCACCTTGTCGAACCAGTCGCCTCTGGCCGTGAAGGCGGCCACCAGAAGCCAGATGATCCCCGCCAGCAACCCCAGCGCCAGCAGCGAGAGAACCCACATCACCTTGCTGCCGCGCGCGGACATGCGCCAACGAACCTCGAGCGCATCATCGCCTTCACTCACGTGCATCCACGAGGGCGCGGCGTTTGACTCAACGAGCGACAAGTGTGCCGACGTGTCAGCCCTGCCCGCGGCACGGGCCTTAATCACATCGTCCAGATCAATGACCGCCGCGCAGCGCGGGCACGCCATCTCCCCGCGATCGATCACGACATCGTTCGAATCGAATCGCTCTCGACATTGCTCACAGGTCATGATCATCGCGATCCACCGTGTGGCGTCGTCAGGTCAGTCGCTGCCCGCATCTTTCCCTTTCGGCAAAATGCGCTTCAGGTCCACGAGGAACCATATGAACACCGCCACCGCCCCAGGGCCGAGGATGATGACCGCCAGCCACGTCGCCCACTCCATCATGGCGCCCTCCTCCCCAGCAGACTTCCCACGCCGAATCCCGCCGCGGACACCGGCAGCGCAAAGAGCACCGCGTACTCGCGCCACGCCTCGAACGCACCGATGCGCAGGACCATCGACTCGTAGTCCTCATCAAATTCGCCCATCAGCGCCACCACGATGTGGTACGCCGCATACACCACCAGCCCCGATGAGGCGCTGAGCCACCCCGCCAGCTGCGGCGGTCTGCCGAAGATCGCCCCCAGCGCCGGCACCAGCACCACCGACGCCAGCGCCCCGCTCATGAATACCCAC
The DNA here is from genome assembly GCA_040255465.1 of Planctomycetaceae bacterium. Lineage (GTDB taxonomy): Bacteria > Planctomycetota > Phycisphaerae > Phycisphaerales > UBA5793 > UBA5793. The sequence goes on along the minus strand of JBDZVA010000001.1, from coordinate 742,992 downwards.
GCATCGGTGATGCGATGGAACAGCAGCGACATGAGCGACGCAAAGATCAGCACACCAAAGATGCCGATGCGGGTGAGCCAGATGAGTTGCTGATCCGTCAGCGGCTTCTTGCGCAGCGGCCGGTAGATGTCATACACCAGGTTTCCACTGGCCAGCAGCGAATACGTATCGGTGCTCGACATCGCCGCCGCGAGCACGCCGCCCAGGAACAGGCCGCGCAGCCCCATCGGCAGCGTCTTCATGCACACCACCATCAGCGCTTTCTTACCCTCGAGGTCGGCGTCGAGCAATCCCTTCTCGACCGCCACGCGGGCGATCATGCCCACGACGGTCACGCCCCAGTCGTACGCCGCCCAGAGCAGGATCCCGATGAGCATCGCGTAGATGACTGACCTGGAATCCTTGGCCGCGAAAATGCGCTGGTAGAACGCCGGCTCGACGAAAATCGTCAGCGCCCCCACCGACCATGCCAGAATAATCCCCCAGCGCAGCCCGCCCGTCGCCGTCATGTGCTCGGCCGGCAGGACGCTGAACGACTCGAACCCGCCGACCCACTTGAGCGCAATCGGGATCGCGATCGCCAGCGCGACGCACATGAGCACGAACTGGATCGTGTCAGAGATCGCATCCGCCCACAACCCACCCATCGCCGTATAAGCAGCGCAGATCCCCATCGACACGAGCAAGGCTTCATACTTGTCCCACCCCAGCATGGTGAACATGATCGTCATGCCCGCCAGCGCCGTGATTGGCAGGCTGTAAACGAAGCACGCCAGCGCCCCGGCGATGCGCGTCGCCTTGCCGTAGCGCTGCTCGAGCAGATCCGGAAGCGTGATGCAGTCAAACTTCTTCAGCCTTGGCGCCAGCAGCAGCGCACCGATGATGATGCACAGGTAATACGGCCGGCTCAGCCAGAACCACGACACCAGGCCGTAGTAATACCCCTGCTCGCTCACGGCAAACGTCACGTCCAGTTCATAGTACGTGCTCACCAGCGTGCACACGAGCAGCGGCGTTGTCAGCGCGCCGTCGGCCAGGAAATACTGCTTGAAGCCGGAAATGCGGGTGACCAGGAACCCGCCAATGGCCATCATGCCCAGCATGTAGGCGATGAGAATGGACCAGTCGATCGCGTGCAGGTGCTGGTCGATCAAGGTGCGGATTGTAGTGCGGGCAACCATTCGAAAGCGACGTCAGTCGCATCGACCAGCCCGACGCGCTTACTTGCGCTTGCCCGGCTTCTTAGACTTCTTGCGCACTCGCTTGACCGGCACGGCGTCGCCCGCGCCATCCCCAAACAGGTCGTCCCCGCCCTCTCCGTCTTCGCCGACCAGGTTGATCGGCGCCCGCCGCTCTTCGCAGATGACCACGCCGTCGTCCTCGGCCAGCCGCCCGCCGTCATCGACGACGTTGCCCGAGTCATCGAGCACGTAATCCGCTTCGGCCGTACGCCGCTCGGCCTGCTTCATGAGCGCGTCATACAGCGCCTTGCCATCGGTGCCCGTGATCGACTCGCACGCCTTGCTGATCTCGCCGATGTAGCGCAGAAACGCGCCGCGGCGTTCGCCCTCGCGGCGCATCTTGCGCCGGCGGTTCAGATAGGTCTGCAACTTGCGGCCGCACTCCTGCAATGCCAGGCGCATCTCCTTGCGGATCTCGTCGTAATCCGCGATCGCCTCCTTGCTCTCGCTCGTGAAGGGCACCCACACCGAAGCCATGTGGATCATCACGACCAACGGGCCGACCGGCAGCGAGTTGCGCGGCTGGGTCATGCCGTAGTTCCGCCAGTTCGTCTCGACCACCGCCTTAAAGGCCGAACACGACGACTGCTGATAGAGCAGCGGCACCCGGTTGGCAAAGCGGATCACCCGCGCCTGATCTTCGCCCGACAGATCGCCGCCATACGCCAGCGCCGCCTCGATCACGAACGGCCGCCCGCGATAGACCGCCGCCGGCCGCGTGCTCGCCGAGTAGAACTCCGCCTTCACTTCCTTGAGCAGTCCAGCCAGCAGCGTCCGCGTGCCGATCGGCTGCACGCAATTGGTCGGCGGCGCCATGATCTTCACATCCTGTATCGCCTTGTACAGGCGCTCCGCGTCATCGTGGCCAACCTGCTTGATCCACGTGCGATCGGTCAGCCTTGCCTTGGCGCAGATCTCCTTGGCCACGCTCGGCCCGACCCGGCAGAACTCCTTCTTGAAGAACGCGCCCAGTTGCGTCGTCTCCGTGCGCTCGAGCATCTGGATCAGCGTCCCCAGCTCGATGCCCTTGGGGTGCGGCTTGATCTCTTCCGTCTCGGGAGGCAGTTCGTCAACCGTCCGCGCATACTCAACGCGCTCGTTCGTCGGCGGCACATACGTAATCCGCGCGTGCGGGTTGGCGATCGCCGTCTGCTCGAGATACTCATCGATGCTCTGGCGACCCTTGAGGTACTTGCCTTCGAGTTCGACGGTGACCTGCGTGCCGTGCCCTTCGGCAAACAGCGGATCATCCTCCGGGTGCTCGGTTTCGCTGACCACGTCGGCCTTGTTCTTGCTCGTATCCATCTTGAGCAGAACTTCGTGCGCCGGCTTGTTGCGCTTGGTCTTGGAGATGATCAGCACGGGCTTGCCGGTGGTCATCAGGCCGTACATCCCCGCGGCTGAGATGCCGATACCCTGCTGGCCGCGACTCATCTTGAGCCGGTGGAATTTCGAGCCGTAGAGCAGCTTGCCGAAGATGTTCTCGATCTGCTTGCGGACGATGCCCGGCCCGTTGTCGCGGATCGTCACCTTGAAGCGGCTCTCATCGGTCTGTAGCAGTTCAACGTGGATGTCCGGCAGGATGCCCGCCTCTTCGCACGCATCGAGCGAGTTGTCCACCGCTTCTTTGACCGTCGTCAGCAGCGCCTTGCGCGGATTGTCAAACCCCAGCAGGTGGCGGTTCTTGGCAAAAAACTCGGAGACTGAGATCTCCCGCTGCTTGCTCGCCATCGACTCGGCCGTGGCGCGCGTCCGGGTCTTGCCCTTGCCGCGCGATGGACCGGTCTTGGCTTCGGCGCTGTGGTCGGTGTCCTCGGCGGCGGATTCCTTCGCCAGACGCAGCTGCGGCGGCTTCTTGTTCTTCTTGGATGGCATGTCGGGATCAATCGGGGCGGGTGCGAACAGTGAAGTCATGAATCAAGCCCTCCGTGGCTTGCAATGGCGTGCAATTCTCTTCGGCATTCAATGGACGATCCGGCGAGCGATCCAGTGGGGGTGGCGGCGGAACCGATTGGGCAGGGCCCGCCGGACCGAGGGCCCGGCCCGATGCCCAGTGGCGACACGGCCACCTGTTGAGCGACATGGCGATTGGCTTGCAACCGAGAGTGAAAAACGCGTGCGTTCCCGCTCCCTGGCCGCACTGCGGGTTCCCGATCGCAATCTGGGCCGCGATGGCAATAGGATGCTCCATCGGTGTGAGCGGAAGTATCTGCCATGAAACCTGCGCATGAATCAGATCCGTTTGCGAGCCAGACCGCGTTGCCGAACCCGGCGAATCGGCGCAGTAAGGATCGATCGCTCGTTGGCCCGATCGGGCTGGTGATGGTGGCGGTCGCGACGGTCGGCAGTCCGGCGTGCGCCATTCTGCCCTGCCCGTTGCTCCTGCTCGTCCCGATCGGCTTGATTGGCCTGCTGGTGTCCTTCGTGGGTCTGTTCTATCGCCCTCGCTGGTGCGGCGCGGTGGGATTGATAGTCGGCATCCTGTGCCTGGCGTATTGGATCGGACTGTTTTGGCTGGCAATCGGACCATCGCTGAAACAGATGCGCCAGTACAACATCAGCCTGAACGAGCACACGACACTCCTGATGCGCTCGCAAGCGGCTGCAGAGATGATCGAGTTGAGGCGAAGATCCGATGGCACACCTCCGGCGTCACTCGCGGCGGCCGGCGTAACCGGTGAAAATCTGGTCGACCCGTGGAACCGTCCTTTCCGATACGTCATCGATCCCGCAACGCCGCGTGGCTACCAACTCATTACCGATGGCAAGGATGGCCTTCCGGGAACGGAAGATGACATTGACTTGATCAGCCTTCCAAGGTTGGGTTTTGAGCTGCAACCAATTGGTGGGGGTCGGAGGACCGGCTCCCAGAATGTGCCACCTTCAATACCAGGTCGCTGAGCGACCGATCCCCACCCGCCCCGCAAACCCTTCCCGCCCCTACCATTGGCGATGATTCGGCGGGACCGGTTTCTCGACTACGTCGACCGCTTTGCCTCCGCCCGGGTGCTTGTCATTGGCCCGGCCGTCGCGGAGCGCGATGTGCATTGCGCCGTCAACCGCCTCGCGCCGGACTACCCGATGCCGGTCTACCGCATCGAGCACGCCACCGTCCACCCCGGGGCCGCCGCCCTGACGGCCGCCACCATCGCCAATCTCGGCGTCGCCACCACCCTGCTCGCACCCGTTGGCCACGCCGAGCCGGGCACGGCTCTGCGCCACGCGCTGGCCGACGCCAAAGTTCGTCTGCTCGAAGGATGCGACGATCCCGACTGCCGCACGGCCGAACTCTTCCGCTACCTTGCCCAGGGGCGCCAACTGCTGCAGGTCCGCCGCGGCTGGACGCCGCGCGTCTTTACGAACCTGCGCCGGGTGCTCAACCGGCTGACGGGTGGCGAAGAGGTTCGCGCTGCGTTCGACTGCGTCTGCGTGGTGGCGGGCGAGCCGGCCGCACTCTCGCCCGAAGATATCCAGACGATCGCGCAGTGGTGCCGGTCCCAGGGCGTGCCGCTGGTCTTCGACGCAGCCGGGGCGGCGGTGCATCCCGAACCCGGCGACGCCGAACACCTCATCGTCAACGAGCGCGAGTCGCGGCAGATCGCCGCCGGTTGCGGCCTCAAGGGAACCGACGACCACATCGAGCGCCTCCGCCGGCTCTGCACCTCGGTAGCGCCCAACGTCTTGCTTACACTCGGCCGGCAGGGCGCGGTCATCGCCTCGCGCGACGAAGAAGCAGCCCAGCGCCCGGAGGTGCATCCACTGACCGTACCGGCGCACGCCCTGGCCGATCGGCGCGGCATCGGCTACGTCGTCTCGGGCGTCTATGCAGCCCTCACCGCCATCGGCGCCAGCCCGAGAGAATCCGCCATTCTCGCCTGCAGCGGCGCGAGCCTCGCCGCCTCGCAGCCCGGCCCCAAGCGGCTCGACCTTGAATCGCTCCTGCGCCTGACCTACAGCGAGATCGAAACCCACGTCGCAGACGGCATCGAAGTCTTCTCGCGCATCCGCGATGAGCATCTGCCGATCATCGACCGCGCCGCCCGATTGCTCATGGAGGCGTACAACGAGGGCAGGCAGGCGCTGATCTTCGGCAACGGAGGCAGCGCCGCCGAGGCGAACCATCTGGTCGGCGAACTGACCGGCCGCTTCAGGGAGAGCCGCCCCGGCCTGCCGAGCATCTCCCTCAGCGCCAACGACTCGCTGACCACCTGCCTCGCCAACGACTACGGCTACGAAGACGTCTTCGCCCGCCAGATCGAAACCTTCTGCCGCGAGGGTGACGTCGTCATCGGCCTGTCCACCAGCGGCCGCTCACCCAACGTCATTCGCGCGATGGAACGGGCCCGAGATCGCGGCGCACGGATCATCGCCTTCACCGGCCGCGACGGCGGCGCCATGGCCGAGCTTGCCGATGTCGCCATCATCGTGCCTTCCGAGAGCACGGCCCGCATCCAGGAGGCGCACCTGTTCATCATCCACGTGCTGTGCGACATGCTCGACAGCCGCCTCGATTCGCAGGGCCGCCTGCACCCCTCGGCTTCGGAGATGTGATCGTGAGTACGCAGCGCGACATCCTGCTGGTCGGCGACGCCATGGTCGATGCGTACCTGCGCACCGAGCCGGTCGGAATCTCCGACGAGGCGCCGGTGGCCGTGCTCGACTGGGTCGGCGTTCGCCGCACCTTCGGCGGGATGATGAACGTCGCCGCCTCCTGTGCGGCCTGTGGGGGCGTGCGCGTCATCGGCGTCATCGGCGACGACGAACCCGGCCAGTTCCTCCGTGAGGAGACGCAGCGTTGCGAGATGGACGCTCACTGGCTGCACGACGGCCGACCGACGGTTGAAAAGACGCGCGTGGTCGCCGGCGATCAGGAAAGCATGCTCGCCCGCCTGGACGTCGAAGTGACCACGCCCATCGACGACAAGACGGCTGAACAGTTGATCGCCGCCGCTCACGATGTGCTGCCGCGCTGCGGCGTACTGCTCGTCTCCGACTACCGCAAGGGCGCGATCACGCCAACCGTCGCGCGCGGCCTGCTCGGCGCGGCCAAAGACCACGGCGTGCCCGTCCTCGTTGACGCCAAACCCGAATCGATGGACTGGTTCAAAGGCGCCACACTGCTTACGCCCAACGAACGCGAGGCCCGCCTTTTCGCCCAGCAGCACGGCATCGAATGCGCCACGACCGACGAACTCGGCAAGACCCTCGCCGCCACTCTCGACGCGGCCGTGCTCATCACGCGAAGCGCCGAGGGCATGACGCTGTTCGATAAGGCCGGCAATCGCCTGGCCCACTTCAACGCCGAGGTCGATCGTCCGCTTTCCACCAGCGGAGCCGGCGACGTGGTCATGGCCGTCATCGGCGTCTCCATCGTGCGCGGCAAGACGCTGACCGAGGCCGTCGAGGCCGCCGCCCGCACCGTCGCCAAGGCCATCCGCCGCGACGGCACCTGCCGCATTGAGCCGGGTGATCTGTAAGAACCGACGCTGACCGCGAGGGAGGTGAAACCATGGCCAGCCACGACGAGACAGCCGCGGACACTGCCGGTGCTTTCGCCGCAATGGATCGCGCCAGTATCGCCTTGCACTTGTTCGACGATCATCTGCTCAACCACGAGTTCGTCCAGGCGCATCCTGAGCTTCGCAAGCAAGCGGAGTCAATCTCCGATGCGCTCGGCGACTTCTATCAGCAGTGCGCCAGGGTCTGGAACGACCTGGAGGAGACCCGAGCAAGTGGCTGAACGCCCCGGAAGTTACCCCTCCGCTGCCGGTCTCCGCGAATTGAGCCATTCACCCTATGTCTCGCCTTTCGTCCGATTCAGGATGGACCAGTACACTTACCTCTGGGTACCGATGTCCGCTGCCACTCGTTTCGGGAAGGATGAACCATGACTGCCACGCGCATTGAAAAAGACTCGATGGGTGAAATGACCGTGCCGGCCGAAGCGCTGTACGGCGCCACCACGCAGCGCGCCGTCGAGAACTTCCCGATCTCGCATCGACCGATACCCGCCGAGGTCATCCACGCTTTCGGCCTGCTCAAGAAAGCGTGCGCCGAGGCGAATCTCTCGCTCAAGAAGCTCGATGAGCCGCGCGCCAAGGCGATCATCAAGGCCGCCGACGCGATCGCGCAGGGCAAGCACGATCGCGAGTTCCCCATCGACATCTTCCAGACCGGTTCGGGCACGAGCACGAACATGAACGTCAACGAAGTGATCGGCAACCTCACGTGCATCGCCGCCAGGCAACCCATCGGCTCGCGCACGCACAAGAACGCCGTGCATCCCAATGACCATGTCAACATGGGTCAGTCGAGCAACGACACCTTCCCCACCGCCATGCAGGTCGCCGCGGCCGTCTCGATCGATCGCGATCTCATCCCGGCGCTCACGCGACTCGCCAAGGAACTCAAGAAGAAGGCCAAGGCGTGGGACAAGATCGTCAAGGTCGGCCGCACGCACCTCATGGATGCCACGCCGATCCGCCTCGGCCAGGAATTCTCGGGTTACGCCGCCGCCGCCGAATACTGTGTCACCCGCGCCAAGCGCGCCATGCAGCGCTTGGCTGAGAATCTCCCCCTCGGCGGCACCGCCGTCGGCACCGGCATCAACACGCATCCCAAGTTCGGCTCGATGGTCGCCGCCGGCCTGAGCAAGGCCACGAAAGTCAAGTTCGCCGAAGCGCCAAACCACTTCGAAGCCCAGGCGACGCGCGACTGCGTCGTCGAAGCTTCCGGCGAACTCAAGACCATCGCCGTCTCACTGAGCAAGATCGCCAACGACATCCGCTGGCTCGGATCAGGTCCGCGCTGCGGCCTCTTCGAACTCGCCCTGCCCGCCACGCAGCCCGGCTCATCCATCATGCCCGGCAAGGTCAACCCGGTCATGTGCGAATCAGTCATGCAGGTTGCCTGCCAGGTCATCGGCAATGATGCCGCCATCACCATCGGTGGCCTGGGCGGCGTCGGCTCGCTCTTCGAACTCAACGTTGCCATGCCCATGATGGCCGACAACCTCCAGTCGAGCATTCACCTGCTCGCCAACGTCTCCAACGCCTTCACCGACAAACTCGTCATCGACCTGCAGGTCAACGAGAAGATCGCCACCGGCTTCGTCGAAAAGTCGCTCATGCTCTGCACCAAGCTCGCCCCCGTCATCGGCTACGACAACGCCGCCAAGGCTGCCAAGGCCGCGTTCGCCGAGGGCGTGACCATCCGCGAGTACTGCAAGGCTCACAACCTCGTTGATGACAAGACCCTCGACAAACTGCTCGACGCCAGATCGATGACCGAACCGGACAAGGCATGACCCCACCCGCTTGGCCGCGACGCATGCGTCGCAGCGAAACGGGTTCGCAACGCATGTGCTTCCCGCCAGACGTCGAGAACCTCACCCCGTTTCCACATTTTCTCGGCCCGGCCCCGTATTCGGACGCAAGTCGCCTCGCCGACCATCCGATAGCCACAAGGGTCTCCGAACCGCCTCCAACGAGGGCTGGGTCATGGAATCACAAGTCAAGACTGGCCGGGATCGTCGCACGAGTCCGCGCATCGAAGCCGCCCACGCGGCCAAGGTGTTCGACCCGCGGGCCCAACGCTACCACCCCGCCCAGACCTGCAACGTCTCCGCGAGCGGAGCGCTGCTCAAGGTCCAGCGCTCGATGCCGGTCATGAGCGGCGATCGTCTCGACGTCATCATCGACGCAGGCGAAGACATGCAGCGCATGCTGGCGCTCGAAGACTCCGTCCCGTGCCGCGTGGTGCGCGTCTCGGCCATCGACCGCTTCAGCCAGGCCATTGCCGTGCAGTTCAACGCCGCCGCCGACATGCCCGCGACTGACTCTGACGATCCGATCATCCACACCTACGTCAAGCCGCAGCACGAACGCATCGCCGCGTAGGCTCGACGAGCCGCGCCCGTGAGGAAGCGGTGCTCACCGTTCGATTCCGCGATCGGTTCCCGCGCGATCCGGACTGTTCCAAACCCCCCACGACACCTCCGTCTGCCGCAATGCTGCGTCGAGCCTTTGCATGTAGTCATCGCGCGCAATCGCCACGCAGCCGAACTGCTCGAGATGCGCATTGACGAATTGAGTATCCAGCAGCGAGTATCCGCGCGTGCGCAAGTGCTCGACCAGCGCCACGAGACACACCTTGCTCGAATCGGTGCCGCCGATCTCAGGGCGACTGAACATCGACTCGCCAAAGAACGCGCCGTGGATTGACACGCCGTACAACCCGCCAACGAGTTGCCCGCCGCGCCACGCCTCAACGCTGTGGGCCCATCCGCGTCGATGTAGTTCGGTATAGGCCGCGACGATGGCCTCACTGATCCACGTCTCGGGCTGACCCGGCCGCGGCTTGGCGCACTGCCGCATCACCTCCTCGAATGCCGTATCCGCCCGCACCTCAAACACGCCCCGTCGCACCGTCCTGGCCAGCGAGTCGGATACGCGAAACGCATCCAGCGGCAGGTGGCCTCGCGGATCGGGGCTGTACCAGTTGACCTCCCCCGTCTCCGGCTCGGCCATGGGAAAATACCCCATCGCATACGCGCTGAGCAGCGTGCGGGGATTTAGCGATTCATCCTGGGAGCCCGACCGGTTCACTGCTGAGACGATAGAATCGACATTGACCGATCGCCGAACGCATAGCACCGAACTGATGGGAGGAATGGATGAAGTATCGCCGTCTGGGCCAATGGGGTGTGCAGGTTTCCACGATCAGCTACGGCTCATGGCTCACCGTCCGCAAGCAGGGCGCTGAACTCGCCGCCCGACTCCACCGCACCGCCTACGAAAACGGCGTCAACTTCTTCGACACCGCCAATGTCTACGGCAACGGCGAGGCCGAGGCCGTCGTCGGCGCCTCCCTCGCCCCCTTCCGCCGCGACACTTACGTCCTCGCCACCAAGGTCTTCTTTCCCTACGGCGACAACCCCTTCCCCGGCGTCAACGATCGCGGCCTGTCGCGCAAACACATCTTCGAACAGTGCCATCGCTCGCTGACCGAACTGCGCACCGACTACATCGACCTCTACCAGTGTCACCGCTACGACCAGAACACCCCGCTGCACGAAACCTGCCGCGCGATGAACGATCTCATCACCCAGGGCAAGATTCTCTACTGGGGCGTAAGCGAATGGACGAGCGACCAGATCCGTGAAGCCGCATCCATCTGTGACGAGCACAACTGGCACCGTCCCGCCTCTGACCAGCCTGTCTACAACATGCTCGAGCGCGGCGTCGAGAAGAACATCCTCGAGACCTGCGCCACGCTCGGCCTCGGCGTCGTCGTCTTCAGCCCGCTCGCCCAGGGCATCCTCACGGGTAAGTACAAGCCCGGCCAGCAGCCAGCCAGCGGCACGCGCGCCGCCGACGAAAAGCAGGGCCAGTGGATGCGCCCCCGCATGACCGAAGAAAACCTGCGCAAGGCTGCCGACCTCGCCAAGGTCGCCGAGGGCATGGGCTGCACCGCATCTCAGCTCGCGCTCGCGTGGTGCCTGCGGCGCGAGGAACTGAGCAGCTGCATCGTCGGCGCCAGCAAGCCCGAGCAACTCCTCGAGAACATCGGTGCCGCCGACATCGATTTCCACGAAGCCGTGCTCGATCGCATCAACATGATCCTGGGGGCGTAAGGCAGATCACTTTTCTCGACAGCGGAGTCTTCCCTATTTCGGTATCGGCAGTTTCGCCATCGCGCCGATGATGCTGTGTAGACCATCGCGTACTCAACCACAGGAGATGGTGATGCATCAGGAGATTGCCCGCCCGGCGCAAGCGGCTTCACACTTCATCAAATCCATCGCTCTCGCAGCGGTGTTCATGACGGCCCAGGCGGGCGCGCAAACCTGCGATCCGCAACTCATCGAGCAACTCACACCGCCCGACGGCGGTCTGGAGATGGGACAGAGCACCGACACCGACGGTGTTCGCATGATCGTCGGCGCACCGGGCCAACGTGCCTCGGCCTCCGTCTTCAAGCGCGATGGCCGCACGTGGGTCAGCGAAGCAGCGCTGCGCGAGGAACATCCGCAACTCGGCGATCGCTTCGGTCAATCGGTGGCGATCCGCGGCGACACCATCATCGTCGGGGCGCCTTATCACTCTGCTGACTCGCTCATCGCCGCCGGTGCGGCGTATGTGTTCACGTTCGACGGCCACAACTGGAACCAGGCACAGGAATTGCTCCCCACAGTCCCGCGCGCCCACGCGCAGTTTGGTTCCGCTGTCGCGTTTGGGCACGGCTTTCTCGTCATCGGCGCGACCGGTGACAGTGAGTTCGGCACGGACGCCGGGACGGCGTACATCTTCCGCGATACACCGCACGGCTGGATCGAGGAAACCAAACTCGTTCCGCATGGGACCCAACCCGGCGACCACGTGGGACGAGATGTCGATGCATCCGGCAACGCGGTTATCGTCTCGGCCCATGGCGCCGATGACAACGGCCGCAACAGCGGTAGCGCGTCCATATTCCGCTACGACAACCAGCGATGGAGTGAGGAAGCCAGACTAGTGGCCCACTTCGGCGAGGAGGGCGATGCCTTCGGCTACAGCGTCGCCATACTCAATTCGCTCGCCGTGGTTAGTTCGCTCTACGACGATACCTTTGGAACCGATTCGGGGAGCGCAAACATCTTCCAGCGAATCAACGGTGAATGGAGTGAAGGACTGCAGAAGTTACACTCATTCCTCGGAGGTGACGGAATCAGGTTTGGTTGCAGCGTGGACATCGCGGAACCGAACACCATTCTGGTCGGGGCGGATCTTGCCGATGTACTCGGCGAGCCGATCGGCGCCGCATACGTCTTTCGCAACGCAAACAAGAACGGATGGGATACCGGCTACTGGCTCATGAATCCACGCTTTCAACCGTTGGATCGCTTCGGCTCCGCCGTAGCCGGGCACGGCGACACGGTCGGTATCGGCGCGTATGCAGCAGACCATTCTCATGGAGCTGCGTTCGTGTATGACCTCAACTGCGCCAATGGTCAATACCTCCTGCTCGTCCACGGCGCGTGCCCCGGTGAAGTCACCATCGAGTGGAGCGGCGCCGATCCGCACGCGGCTCAAGCGCTGGTGTTCGGCGAGTTTGACGGCACCACGATCATCCCGCCAGCCGCACCCTGCGCCGGGACGGTGCTGTACGTGCAGGGACACGCGCGCCTGATCAACCCTCCCGGGCACTTCAGCACCGGTGAGGGCAGCGGGCGTCTCACCGGCCAGGCCGGCCGCGGCGCTTGTGGCGGTTTCCTCCAACTAATCGAACGCTCCGATTGCCGCACCAGCAACCCCACTCGCCTGCCGTGAATGTCGATCAACGCCCACGTTCATCCGCGGCGGGTCTCGGACTACGATTCACGCATGACCTATCAACGAATCTCCCGCCGTCAAGCTCTGGCCATCGGTGGCGCTGCCGTCGCCGCGAGCGCGACACGCCCGCTGCTCGCCGCAACGTCAACGTCCTCATCGTCGATGGTGCAGTCATCAACCGCCACTTCGCGCCTCTACAAAAGCGATGAACCGCTGCAACTGCGCTTCGCCGTCAAGTGGGGCATGATCAACATCGACGCGCCCATCATCGAGAAGTTCCGCATCCTCCAGTCCATCGGATTCGACGGCGTCGAACTCGACAGCCCCGGCGGACCCGACGTCAAGGAAGTCCGTGCCGCCAGCGAAACTACCGGCCTGCCCGTACACGGCCTCGTCGATTCGATTCACTGGAACGTGCGCCTCTCCGACCCCGATCCCGCCGTGCGTGAGAAAGGTCGAATCGCCCTCGAGAACGCCATCCGCGACAGCAAGGCGTACGGCGGATCGAGCGTCCTGCTCGTTCCCGGCGTTGCGGGCAACAAGGAGAACGAGAACCAGCAGCAGTGCTGGGATCGCTCCATCGAGCAGATTCACAAAGCTCTGCCCGTCGCCGCTGAACTCGGCATTCACATCCTGATCGAAAACGTCTGGAATCGATTCTGCTACGACCACGACGGCGGAACCGACCAGACCGCCGACCAGCTCGCCGCCTACATCGACGCCATAAACAGCCCGTGGGTCGGCTCCTACTTCGACATCGGCAACCACCGCAAGTACGCCAGGCCCGAGCAGTGGATCCGCACGCTCGGCAGGCGCATCACCAAGTGCGATGTGAAAGACTGGGGCGTCAAAGGCGGCTGGGCCGAGATCGGTCAAGGTGACGTCGACTGGGCCGCCGTGCGCAGCGCTCTGCGCGACATCGGCTACACCGGCTGGTGCACCGCCGAAGTCGGCGGCGGCGATGAGCAGCGCCTCGCCACCATCAAAGCCCAGATGGACAAAGTGCTGCGCTCGTAAGTCAATTCACCAGTCCAACCGCATCGCGCCGCAGCCACGTCTCGCGCCCATCGGCCAGGCGCGCCAGCAACCAGTCCTGCCGATTCTCCGCGACAGTAAACTCCACGCCCTCGGCCAGCGGCTCGGTGAAACTCGGCTCGTAACCCGCCTCAGACGGTCCCTTGCGCCCCATCACTTCCTGCATCACCACGCCATCGACGTGCCTGCCGGCGTTCACCTGCTCAACCGTCAACGAAGCCACCAGCGCCAGAGCGAGCGCGCCCGCCGCCCAGCCGGGCCAGCGCGGCCAGGCAGCGAAGCTCGCATTCAATCTTGCCAGTCCCCACAGCCACGCGATGCCAGACAGCAGCGTCAGCAGCATCAGTCGCGTGCGCGTGGACCAATTGTCATGCCAGAACAGCAGTGTGCGCTCGAACATCGCGCTCGGCTCGGGCTCGATGTGCGTCATCACCTTCCTCCGCGCCTGCTGCAGGTTGGATACAAGGTGATGCTCACCACCGATGTACTGCTCCGCCCTGCGGTACGCCAGAATCGCCGGGCCGAGTTGACCAGCCAGCAGATGCGCATTGCCGATGTTGTACAGAAGTGCGCCATTATGAATGTCGTGCTCGTCGATGATGCCCTGCCAGATCGACGCAGCTCGCTCGAAGGCCTTGGCTGCAGCAGCTGAGTCGTGTTCGCGCTTCGCCAGTCCTTCATCAAACGCCGCCTGTCCCTCGTCAAAGAGCGCTCGCACGTCGATGGGCGCCAGCGCTGGCTGATCCTGTCGCGCGAAAGTCGGCGCCAGCAGCAGCAGCAGCAGCAGCAGCAGCAGCACCAGCATGATCGATGACCAGATTCTCATGCCGCCACAGCCTCTCCGCGGGTGGCCGCCCTGTCAATCTCAGCCAGCAGCGCTTGCGCCTTCGCCTGAAGATCGTCCCCCGGCGCCGCGCCAGCCCCGCCGTATCGCGCCGCATCGCACTCGTGAAGAATCTGATCAAGGCGCTCGGCCAGCGACGCATCGATCGGTTCGAGCAACTGAACGCAGTCAGCCGTGGTCATCCCCGCCGCCGGCCGATCGAACCGATCCGCCATGTACTGCCGCACGGCTCGCCCGACGCGATCTGCCTGCGATTCGTTCGCTTGCGTCTCACCCAGCGATCGCTTCGCCACCGCCAGGGCGCGGCGCTGCCGCCGACCGGCTTCATCGGCCCTGCCGCGTTTGCGCCACATGAGCATGAACGCCGCACCGAAGTACAGCACAGGCGGCCCAGCCAGCGCCGCAAACCAGATCGGCGATTCCAGCGCCTCGGCCAGCACGAACCGCTGATCGACCAGCGACTCGGCGGCGCTGAAATTGTGCTCGATGCCGCCTTTGGCGCTTTCGACATCCGTTCCCAGCGGCCCGCCCGGCGCGGCGCCCACCGCATCGCCCGCGGTCACGATTCGCGTCGGCCGCACGCTGAGCGGTATCGCATTCGTCGACGCCACGGCGTATTCGCCGCTTGCCGTGTCGAAGTACGGAATCTCGATTGGCGGAATCTCCTTGACCGAGTCGCTCAGCGGCCGAATCGTCTGCTCGTAGATTAACTGGCCGTTGCGCCGCTCCGGCTCCGTCTGCGTCTCCGTCACGCGAAACTGGTTGCGGAAGCCCGGCATGTTCGTCAGATCGATGCGCGGATCGCGAAGCACCGCGCCGCCGGAACCCACGCGAATGGTCAGCGTGATCGGATCGCCGACGTACACATCCGTGGCCGACGCCGCCGCCGACACGCTGTAGCGCCCGATCAATCCGGAGAAGTTGGCCGGCTTGCCGTCTTCAGGCAGCGCCTTGACGTCAAGTTGAATCGCGTTGGACGGCACCGACGCCCGCTCGACCTGGTCATCGTCAAAGAACGATCGCGATTGCCGGATGACGACCTGACAACTTAGCGTCGCCGGCCCGAGTTGCTGAGGCCCCTCGACAAGCGGCACAAGCAGTTTGCGGACCGTGAAGGTGTCGTACTGCTGCCCGTCAAGCATCGCCTGGCCACGCTCACCCTGCACCCGACTGCCGAGGAATTCCACCGGCGCCTGCCGGCCGCTCTGAATATCCGCTCCCGGTACGTCGTAGGTTTCAAAACTCCCGTCGAGTCTGGGCAGGCTCAGCGAGACGTTCTGCACCGTCGATCGCAGGTACAGCGTCGCGCGCAGCTCGACCGCTTCGCCGACGTACGGCGACGCGTTGTCCACCTCGATGCGCAGACGCACATCCGATCGGTTCTGCGGCTCGCGCACGTTTACGACGACCGGATTGGTTCGATACTCCTTCCCATCCACATCCACCGTCAGTGCCGGAATGGTCTGCAATCCGGGCTTCTGAAAGACGACCTGATAGTTGAAGATGTAGCCCTCGAAGCGGCGTTCCTCGCGCCGACCGTTGATGATCGTGATCGATGACTGCGTCGTATTCTGCCCACCCTGCGGCTGCACGTCGACGCCGTCAAGCGTGGGCCAGACCGGCTCGGCCGGCGACTGCGAACCATTGACGCGGATCTGAAACGTGACGGGCTGGCCCACATACACGCTTCGTTCCGACACGCCCGCCTGCACCGCGATGTCCTGCTGCGCCAAGCTCGCTCCGGCAAGCATGCCAAGCACCATGATCATCGCCACAACGATCTCGGATCTGACTCGTCGACACATGTCATCGCCCCGCATCATCACCAGTCCTTCTCCACCGGCTGCAACTGACGGATCCGGGCCCGCTCGGCCCGGTCGCGGATCTCCCGCGTCTGCCGCTCACGCTCGAGCAGTTGCTCGACGAACTTGTCGCTCGGGTTCACATCCTGGCCCGACTGCTGCTCATCACCCTGCTGCCCCTGCTGCGGCTGATTCGGCTGAGGTTGTTGCTGCTGCTGGTTCTGCTGATGTTGCTGTTGCTGATCCTGTTGTTGATTCTGTTGATCGCCCTGCTCGTCCTGCGGCTGCTCGGGCTGTTCGGGGCGCAGGTGCTCGGCTGCGTCGCGCAAGTGCTCGGCCGCCTGCTGCTGGTGCTGCTGCGCCTGCTCCAACTCATCCTGCTGCAGCGCATCGGAGGCCTTGTCCTGCTCCCGCCGCGCCTTATTCAGCGACTCCTGCGCCTTCTCCAACGCTTCGCGATTGACTGAATCGTCAGGCTGCGGCATGTCCGGCAGCGGCGGCGGCGACGGCTCACCCGACGGCTGCTGCCCGCTCTGCTGCGGTGGCGAAGGCGCTTGTGACTGCTGCTGAGAACTTTGCTCAGGCGGCTGCTGGTTCTGCTGCGGCGGCTGAGTCTGCTCCTGGCTCTGTTGCTGACCTTGCTGCCGCGGTTGGTTCTGCTGCTGACCCTGCTCGGGCAACTGATCCTGCTGGTTGAGCATCTGGTCGACCTGCTGCTGCAACTGCTTGGTCAACTCGTTGAGCTGGGACTGCATCTTCTCGAGCTGCTCGCGCGTCGGCGTCTCCTGCTCCTGCTCATTCGCTTCAGATGGTGGCTGCTCGCTCTGTTGCTGTTCACTTTGCTGTTGTTCGTCTTGCTGTTGTTGCTGCTGCTGCTGATTCTCGGTTTGGGGCTCGTTCTGCTGAGGTTGATTCTGGTTCTGCTGATTCTGCTGCTGCGAATCGTTCTGCTGCGAGTGCTGCTGCTGAGCCTGTTGTGGATTCTGTTGCTGCTGATCCTGCTGTTGCTGCCGATCCTGTTGCTGCTCTTTGGTCTGGTCCGCAGCCTGCTGCTGTTGCTGAGCGAGTTGGTCGGCCTGCTGGGCCGCATCTTGCCGCTGCTGCTGCGTCTGCGCCATCTTGTCCAGCGCCTGCTGGATCTGCCGCCGAGCGAGCCGCGCATACTCCAGATTGCGAGCCGCGTCGACATCTTTCGGATTGCGCTTTACGACGTCTCGAAACGCCCCCTCGGCACGATCGAGCGTCGAAAGCGCCGCCTTGGGATCCTTGGGCGCCTGCCCGCGGGCCTGGTCGAGCAGCAGCCGGCCGATGTTGTAATGCGCCGCCTCGGCCAGGTCCTTCGGGCAGTGGCGCGTCGCCTCAACCTGCCGGAACAGATCCATCGCCTCTTCCGCGATGCCAAGCTGTCCCAGCGTGACCGCCTTGTTGAACATCGCCTGCACCGGCGCATCGTCCTGTTTCATTGCTTCGTCATAGAGCGTCGCGGCTTCCTTGAGTGCGCCGGCCTGGAACTTCTCGTTGCCCTGCTGCACCAGATCGCGCGCATCGGGCTGCCCCAGCGCCGCTCCATTGAGCAGCAGCACCAGCGCCGCCGCCAGCCACGCTGCGCTGCGCTTTCCATCAACCTGTCGTGCGTTTGCGACCACTGATCAGTCCTTCCATCACGAGAAGCGTCAGCCCCAGGCCGAGGAAGATCTGAAACTTCTCCTCGTAGCGCAGCGTCTCGGTGCTCTTCATCTCGCGCTGCTGTGCCTGTGCAATCAACTGTTCATACACCCGGTCAAGTTCAATGGTTCCAGTCGATACGTTGAGATACTGCCCGTTGTTGCTCGCCAGCGCCATCTCGCGCAGGGTTTTGGCGTCAAGACGCGTCATGACCGGCTTGCCCTCGTACATCACGAACGATTGTCGGCCGTATTGATCGGTGATGGGAATCCGTGTCCCTGCGCTCTCGTCACCGATGCCGATGGCGATGATGCGGATGCCCGCATCGCCCGCCGCCTTGGCCGCCTCGACGGGAAAGCTCTCCATGTCTTCGCCGTCGGTAATCAGGATGACGTCCTTGTGGCTCGCCTCGTTCGTGTCGAAGACCTCGCGCGTCGCCAGGCGGATCGCGTCGCCGATCAGCGTGCCGCCGCGCACCACGCTGTTGGGCGAAAGATCATCCAGCGCCATGCGGGCGAAGCCGTAGTCGTGTGTCAGCGGGCACTTGACCACCGCCGAGCCTGCGAACGCCACGATGGCCACGCGATCGCCCTTGACATTGCTCAGCGCATCGCGCACCCACATCTTCGTCCGCTCAAGCCGATTGGGCGCGAGATCCTCAGCCAGCATGCTGCGGGACACGTCGATCACGAAGCACACATCCCGCCCGAGCGTCTTGACCTCCTGGGGCTGGGCGTTCCACTGCGGACGCGCCAGGCCGAACGTCACCAACCCCAGCGCCCCCAGCAGCAGGATCGACTTGACTGCCGGCCGCACGCGACTGGCCGACGCCGCCAGCTCCGGCAGCAGCTTGGCATCCGCCAGTCGGCGCAGCAGCGCCGCACGCCGAACCAGCGCGTAGATCACGATGGCCGCCGCCACCGGCAGCACCCACAACGCCACGAGCCAGCGCGGATCGCCCAGATGCATCACGGCACCCTCCGCAGCAACGTCGAACTCAGCAGCATCTCCAACGCCAGCAGCGACGCCGCGGCAAGCGCCCACGGCACAAACTGCTCTTCGTACGAGGTGTACTCCTTCGAGTGAATCTCCGTCTTCTCGAGACGGTCGATCTCCCTGTAGATGTCATTAAGCGTTGCTTCGTTGCTTGCGCTGCGATACACGCCGCCGGTCATTTCGGCGATGCGGTTGAGCAGTTGCTCGTTGAATCCGCCGCCGCCGGTGGGCACCTGCCGCTCGCCGAAGGGCGTCTGAATCGTCATCATTCCCGATCCGCCGCCAATGCCCACCGAGTAGATCTTGATGCCCCACTCCGCACACAGTTTGGCTGCATTCGGCGCCGAGATCGTCGTCACGTTTTCATCGCCATCGGTCAGCAGGACGATGACCTTGCTCTTGATCCTGAACTCAGGATCAGTCTCGCCCTCATCCCGCTTGGCCAGTTCGTTCTCGGCGTCGCGCAACCGGGCCGCCGCCAGCGCAAGGCCTTCGCCGATCGCCGTGCCGGCATCGACCGACTGCGGATGGGCGAGTTGGATCGAATCAATCAATTTCGCAAGCGTGTCATGGATGCGCACCAGCGGGCAAACGGTCTCGGCGAACCGACCGAACGTCACAAGACCGATGAGATCATCCGGCCGCCCTTTCAGTCCGCGGTTGTTCCCCTTGATGAACTCATTGCAGAGCCGTTTGACGACATCGATGCGCGTGGTCTGCTGCCGCTGATCGAGCAACTGGTTCATGCTCCACGACCGATCGACGACGAACATGAGCGCAATACCGTCCGCCGTCGTCCGCACCTCGCCAATGCCTTTCTGCGGCCGGGCCAGCGCAACGATCAGGCACACCAGTGCCAGAAAGTGCATCAGCGGCAGCGTCCAAAGCAGCCGCACGCGCCACGACGGTCGTACGCCCCGCACCAGGTCGCGCGATGAGAATCGCACCGACCCGCGCCGGCGACGCCCACTGCTCAGCCACGCCAGCACCGGCGCCAGAAGCAGCAGGAGCAACAACCATGGCGAAGCAAAGTGCGGCATCAGGCCATTCCCTCCACTGGCTCAGCCGCTCGACCTGCATGCCCCACGGGCGGGAACTCCACGATCGCATCCTCCGACTGCGTGCGATTGATGAATGCCCGCACCGTCTCCAGTGTCGAATGCATCTGCGTCGGATCCGGCACGTGCTCGGCGAACTTTACCATATCGCAGTGCGTGAGGAACTCTTCGAGCAGCTCCAGATCGCCCGCGTTGAATTGCCGCGCCGAGCGCGAGGCGTCGAGAAACTCCTCCGTCGTCTGCTCCGGCGCCCGCAGTCCGAACCGATCTTCAATGTACCTCCGCAGAATGTTGGAAACACGCTGGTAGAACGGCTTATACAGTCCGCGCTCGATGAGTTGATCAGCGATCAGTCGCCCGATATCCGCCAGGGCGATGTCATGCGCCTTCTTGCGGATCGGTTCGGGAATGTAGGGCCGGCGCGAACGAGCGATCAGGAACGCCGCAACTGCCGCCGCCAGCAGCGCCGCGCCACCCATGCTCGCCCACACCCACCACGGCCACGCCGCCGCCGGCGCCTCCACCACGCCACGCAGCGCCGCCGGCTCGCGCGCCGCTTCACCGCTGGGCCACTCCGAAACGACTTCGACCGGCACCGCAATCGAATGCAGGACCACCCGATCATCTGAAGTTCCCGCATCACCCTTCAGATCACACGTGATGTCAAATGGCTTGATCTCGGCGTGACCCGGCAGGTACGGCTCAATCGTGAATTCGAATCGCTCCGTGCGCTCCTTCGCATTGGCCGATCGCGTCGTGTGCTTGCGCTGCGTCACGCTCCAGTCCTGCGGCAACGATTCATCGAGTTTCAGATCCTCAATACTCGCTGCCGCCGGCACAGTCACATCCACCGTCAACTGCACCGAGCCTGACGTCCGCACCTGCCGCGGCTGCAGCGTCACCGTCGCCCGCACCGGTCCCTCTTCCACCCGATGCGAAATCGGCTGCTCGGCGGTGTCGACACCGCTCGGCGTCGAGCGACTGCATCCACCCAGCGCCAACGCCGCTCCGACGATCGCGATGATGCACAGCCGGTACTTCACCGCCGCCGCTCCCTTCGCCGGAACAGTTGCATGAGCGTCTGGATGAACGGCCGCCCCGTCTGCACCTCCACGTAGTCGATGCCATGTCGGCGAAACTGCTCCGTCAGCGCACGATCCGTTTCGTGCATGCGGCGTTCGTAATCCCGCCGCGCCCGGCGCGAGCCCGCGTCGAAGTAGAATCGCTCGCCCGTCTCGGCATCTTCCAGTTCGAGCAGCCCCACCGCCGGCAGCGCGTGTTCGAGTCGATCGGATACGCGCACCGCGATCACATCGTGCCGCCGATTGAGTAGTCGCAGCGCTGTGTCAAAGTCAGCCGCCATCCGGCCATTGCTGCGCCCGTTGTGCTGCCCGTTGCGCGAGCCGTGCCCGATCGGCGCCAGGAAATCCGAGACCACGAACACGACGGCCTTGCGCTTGAGCACACGACCAAGATACTCGAGCGACGCGGCGATATTCGTCCCGCGCCGTCGCGGATTGAAATCGAGCAGTTCACGGATGAGCCGCTGCACGTGCCGCGAACCCTTCTTGGGCGGGATGAAATGCTCGACGTGATCCGTGAAGATGAGCAGGCCGACCTTGTCGTTGTTGGCAATGGCCGTAAATGCGAGCACGGCACACAGTTCCGCGGCCGTGCGGTTCTTGAAGCGATCAACCGAGCCGAACTGACCCGAACCGCTCAGATCAACTGCGAAGATGATCGTCAGTTCGCGCTCTTCGACGTACTTCTTAACAAATGGCGTGCCGGTCCGGGCCGTGACGTTCCAGTCGATGGTGCGGACATCATCGCCGGGCTGATACTCGCGCACCTCGGCGAACTCCATGCCGCGCCCCTTGAACGCACTGGAGTACTCGCCTGCAAAGTCCTCGTTCACCGCCCGCCGGGTGAGGATCTGCAACTGCCGAACCTGTCGCATGAGTTCTTCAGGAAGCATCACTTCACCACGGAGTCACGGAGAGCACGGAGAAGAACAGAGAGAAACGCAAGGGCAAACACTATCAGAGCACACGGCGGACGATCCCATCTTTGAGCAAAGCAGTGTTGAAGTTGATGAGAAGGCCGACCTTGATGTTTGAGAGTCTGAGATACGTAAGGAGCTGAGCTTCGTGGACTGGTTCGATGGCGTCAATGGACTTCAATTCCAGCAGAACCTTTCGTTCGACGATCACATCCGCTCGATAACCACAATCCAGCACCTCACCCTTGTAAGTGAGGGGTATTGCGACCTGGCGTTCATAGTCGAGATTCCGCTGAGCTAATTCACGACAGAGGCAATGCTCATACGCCGACTCCAACAGTCCGGGACCGAGATGCCGATGCACCTCAATCGCCGCCCCAATGATCTGCTCAGTCAATTCGTCGTGAACCAGCATCATCAACTCAATCCTGAAACTCTGCCTTTCCTCTCCGTGTCCTCCGTGACTCCGTGGTGAGCTACGGCACCGGCACGTGGTCGAAGATCTTCTTCACGATTGCGTCGTTATCCAATCCTTCCGCTTCCGCTTCGTAACTTGCGATCACGCGGTGGCGGAGGACGTCCAGCCCGACGCTCTTCACGTCTTGCGGCGTCACGTAGCCGCGATGCTGGAGAAATGCCCGCGCCTTGCCCGCCAGCGTCAGCGCCAGCGTGGCGCGAGGCGACGCGCCGAAGTCGATCAGTCGGCCGATGTCCAGGCCGTACTCCTTGGGCTCGCGCGTCGCGTGCACGATGTCGACGATGTAGTCCTTGATCTTGTCGTCGATGAAGATCTGATCGACGACCTGCCGCGCTTCGCGAATCTCATCAAGCGTAATGACCGCCTGGATCGGCGCCCGCGATTGCGTTGAAGCCATGCGGTCGAGCACCTGCCGCTCTTCGGCCTTGCTCGGATACGTCACCTTCAATTTGAGCATGAAGCGATCCACCTGCGCCTCTGGCAGCGGATAGGTGCCTTCCTGTTCGATCGGATTCTGCGTGGCCAGCACGAGGAACGGGTCATCGAGCGGATAGGTCGTGTCACCGATCGTCACCTGCCGCTCTTGCATCGCTTCGAGCAGCGCGCTTTGCACCTTGGCCGGCGCGCGGTTGATCTCGTCGGCCAGCACGATGTTGGCAAAGATCGGCCCCTTGCGCGGCGTGAACACCCCTTCACGCGGGTTGTAGATCAGCGTGCCCACCAGGTCGGCGGGCAGCAGATCCGGCGTGAACTGCAATCGCTGGAACTTTGCATGGATCGCCTGCGCGAGGGTCGACACCGTCAGCGTCTTGGCCAGCCCCGGCACACCTTCGAGCAGCACGTGGCCGTTGGTGAGCAACCCGATGAGCAGCCCGTCGATCATGTAGCGCTGCCCGACGATCTGCTGCTCGATGGCGCCGACCAGTCGGCTGACAAAGGCGCTCTTGTCCTCAACCGTGCGTGCGATTCCCTGTACGTCAACCGCCATCAGTCATGACTCCTGTGGATGAGAATGGTTCATTCGGCCGTCGGTCAGCCGCGTCCGCACCGTGGGCGCAGGGCGAAGGGTGCCGTACTGGTATACTGATGCACAAGACACGCGTTTCCGGCAACCGTTCGCGCTCAATCACGTCCCACCCCCATGCTGAGGCACTGCGAATCGTGGGATGCCTCTGCCCAGCGATCGCGCCTATTCGCCAGCCTTCTTCAAGTCCTCAAGCGTGTTCACCTGGGCCACCTCCGGCCAGTCACCCGGTACGGGGAGGTCGACGTGAGCAACGCCGTCAACGAGTTCATTCAACGCCCGCCGTCCCGCGCCCAGACAGGCTCGAACGACCGAAAGAAGATGAATGTGGTACAGCCCCGGAAGCGGATGCCGCCCACGTGAATCAGAAAACGCAGCCACGAGAGAGTCACTACGTCGCCCTGCCGCCAGCAGTTCAATCCAGGCCGGGCGGATGAGGGTCAGATCGCACGAAAAGATGATGCACCAGTCCACATTGGTGCCCCGCGGGTGTTGCGCATGAGCGAGCGCCGTCTCGATCCCACCAAGCGGGCCAAGGCCGGGGCGGAGGTCGGCAATGGTGCTCAGGCCGAGGTCTGCGTACTTGTCCGCCACGTCGGCGACGATGGTGACTTCCCGCGCGACGGGCTGGATCTGCTTCGCCAGCCGCACGATCAGCGGCTCGCCGCCAAACACGGCCCGCGCCTTGTCGCTGCCAAAGCGCGATGAGCGACCCCCCGCGAGGATGTACACCGGCAGTGGTTGCATGTCAGATCAGTTCCGCGGCGACGCATGCCGAGCCAGTTTAGCGACGACGCGTGCCGAGCCAGTTTAGCGGCGACGCATGCGTCGCCGCTGAACTGGCAAGCGCGGCCGCAATCGACGTCCCCAATTCACCTCAAACCCCGCGCGCAAACTGCTGCTGCGCCCACGACCACGCCGCCACCGTGCGCGGCAAGCCGCACGTATTCATCGCCAGCAGCGTGGCCTGCTCGATCTCCTTCTCGCTTGCCCCGGCCTGCATGGCCCGGCGGACGTGGCTCCGCATCGCCGAGTCGAGCCCGGCCCCGATGCAGATCCCGATCTTGATCAGCGCCCGCGTCTTCTCATCCAGCGGCCCCGCCTTGTCCACCGCCCGGGCCACGCGCTCGTGCGACTCACCCAGCGCCGGATATTTCGTGATGAAGTCCTTGAACGTCTGCGGCACAGCGGATGACTTCTTCGACTTTGTGGTTGATTTCTTCTTGGCCATGTGGTGCCCCGCTCTGAGTAGGGTCCGCTGTGCGGACCGGTTGGACAATGGATGCGCTGAACTCATACGGATCGCGCTGTCCCATTCTATCGGCGAGCTGACCGAGCGCGCGGTCCCTACCAATCTCCCCTCACCCCGATACACTGGACCCATGCAGTATGGCTTTGTCATCAATCACGAGGACTGCATCGGCTGCCACGCCTGCACCGTCGCGTGCAAGGCGGAGAACGAGGTGCCGGTCGGCTCGTTTCGCACCTCGGTCAAATACACCGAGCAGGGGCTCTTCCCCGACGTCCGCCGCATGTTCCTCGTCCAGCGGTGCAACCACTGCACCGACGCCCCCTGCGTGACCATCTGCCCCGTCAACGCCCTTGAAAAACGCAAGGACGGCATCGTCGATCTCGACCGCGACGCCTGCATCGGCTGCCGGGCGTGCATGCAGGCGTGCCCCTACGACGCGATCTACTTGAATGAAGACCTCGGGGCCGTCGAGAAGTGCCACTACTGCGCCCACCGTGTTGAGAAGAACCTCGAGCCGGCGTGCGTCAACGTCTGCCCCGTCGGAGCAATCGTCTCGGGCGACATGGATGATCCCAGGTCGCGCATCTCGCTGATGATCCTCAACAACGAGACCAAAGTCCGCCGCCCCGAGCAGGGCACCGGGCCCAACGTCCGCTACATCGGCGCCTCGGATGTCGCCCTTCATCCCGGCAGCGCCGAGCGGCCCGAGACCTACATCTGGAGCGATCGCCCGCCGCACAAACTCGACCCCTGGCCCGCGTCAGTCCCGACCACGCCCAACGCGCGCACCGTGCTCGACGCAGGGCACAAGGTGCAATGGGGCTGGCCCGTCGCGCTCTATCTGGTCACTAAGGGCATCGCCGCCGGGGCGGGCATCCTCGCACCGTTCGCCGCGTTCCTCGGCCTCGAATACGGCAGTTGGGCCCAGCGCTACATGCCCGAAGTCGTCGCCCTGCTCTTCACCACCATCACCTGCCTGCTGCTCGTCGAAGACCTCGCCAAGCCCATGCGCTTCTACCGCATGGTGACGCGGCCGAACTGGAAGAGCTGGCTCGTCAAGGGCGGCTTCATCCTCGGCCTGTACATGGTCACCACGCCGCTGGCAATCATCCTGCGAATGCTCGATGCCGATTCGGTCGCCGACATCGTGCGCTGGGTCAATGTCCCGCTCGGCCTGGCTGTCGCCGGCTACACCGCGTTCCTCTTCAAACAGTGCAAGGGCCGCGACCTGTGGGAAAGCAAGTGGCTGCTGCCGCACCTGATTGCGCAGGCGCTACTTCTGGGAAGTGCGGTGTTTATTGCGTTTCGTCCCGATGCGTGGTCTATCAACGCCATCACTGGGGAGATGGACAATCTCAATTGGATTCTGTTTGCATCCTGGGCTGCTCATATGCTGTTCTCCTTCAATGAACTGAAGGGCGAGCATGCAACGGACAACGCCAGGCAGGCTGCGGGGTTTCTCGGGACTGTGTGCTGCGCGGGTATCCCGTGCTTTGGGCTCGCCTGGGTCATTCTGTTTGCCGCCTATGGAATTGGTCTCCTTGTTCCCGCCGTGCTGATCCTCACGATTCCGCTCGGCCTGTACCTCTACGAATACGCCTTCATCCGCGCCGGCCAGTTGCCGCCGCTGTCTTGAATTCACCACAGTACAAGTTCCGCCGCCGCATTTGTACCGCCGCGCCAAAGGTAATCCTTGATTACGAAACACACGAGAATGCTCGTATCGGAGTTTGCGAGAGCACTCGGCTGGCCACGTCCAGAGCTGTGTCGGCAGGTCGGTCCCCCTGAAATCGGAGTGATCGAGTGGTTTGAATGCACACTTGACAACGGTGCACATCTCCACATTAACGCATTTCCAGACTCGCTCTTGGCCAGCGTTCGCTCTTCCAGACACCGCATCTGTACAAAATGGCAGAAAGTGGATCATGGCCGAAGTCGCGTTGCCATCCGCACAGCTGCCTCTCACCTAAAGTCCGTGCTTGGCATCGAGGTTTACACCGATACTCGCTCGCGGCGACTGTTTCGCACAGCCTTTCCGCAGTATTGTGGATGGACGAATGCCCGGATGGTGTCGCCCGACGAATCACCATATTGGCCAGTTGAGAAGCTTCACGCATCCCGGTGAATTGCCTTGGAGTTGACCTCGTGCGATCACACGATCCCGAAAACATGACCGTCACCCCGCTCGAGTCCTTCCCGCCGATGGATCAGTGGGATGACTGGGTGGAGTACGACCCCGCCGCGTGGCCGCGCAAGGTTGAGAAGCGCTACATGCTCGTGCCCACGACCTGCTTCAACTGCGAAGCGGCGTGCGGCCTCGTCGCCTACGTTGAAAAGACCGATCCCAAAGACGCGAACAAACGCGGCGCTCAACAGACTCCGCTTGCGTCTTCGCTTCCCCAACTCGTCATCAAGAAACTCGAAGGCAACCCCCACCACCCCGCCTCGCGCGGCAAGAACTGCGCCAAAGGCCCCGCCACCATCAACCAGGTCAACGACCCCGGCCGCATCCTCTATCCGCTCAAGCGCGTCGGGCCGCGCGGCTCGGGCCAGTTCGAACGCACGACGTGGGATGAAGTCCTCGACACCTTCGCAAACCGCATCCGCAAGGCGCTCATCGAAGATCGCCGCGATGAAATCATGTACCACGTCGGCCGGCCCGGCCACGACGGGTACATGGACCGCGTCCTGCAAGCCTGGGGCGTGGACGGCCACAACTCGCACACCAACGTCTGCTCCTCGGCCGCGCGCGTCGGCTACACGCTGTGGACCGGCGCCGATCGCCCATCGCCCGATCACGCCAACGCCAAGTTCATCCTCATGCTCTCGGCCCACCTCGAGACAGGGCATTACTTCAACCCCCACGCCCAGCGCATCATCGAGGGCAAGAACAATGGCGCGAAGATCTGCGTCATCGACGTCCGCCTCTCCAACACCGCCTCGATGGCCGACCACTGGCTCGCAACCTGGCCCGGCACTGAGGCGTTTCTATTGCTGGCCATCGCCCACGTGCTGCTCAACGAAAACCTCTTCAACCGGCCGTACGTCGAGCAGTGGGTGAACTGGCGGGACTACCTTCGCGCCAAGGCGCCCGACGGACCCGTCGAGTTTGATCGCTTCATCGAGCACCTCAAAGTCCACTACGCCTACGCCACGCCCGAAGCGGCCGAAAAAGAATGCGGCATCCCCGCCGAGCAGATCCGCACCATCGCCCGCGAGATCGGCGCCGCGGGCTCCGCGCTGGC
Organism: Planctomycetaceae bacterium; assembly: GCA_040255465.1. GTDB lineage: Bacteria > Planctomycetota > Phycisphaerae > Phycisphaerales > UBA5793 > UBA5793. Next base: position 715,041 of record JBDZVA010000001.1, on the reverse strand, counting down.
CACCCACGTCTGGCGCAACGCCGCGGCGGGCAACCTCGGCGGCTGGCAGGTCGCGCGCTGTCTGCAATTCATCGTCGTGCTCATGGGCGCGGTCAACACGCCCGGCGGCAGTCACCTCAACAGCAATAACAAGTTCGTCCCCCCGCCATTTCTCAAGCCACCGCCGCAAAACGTCTGGAGCGAACTGCTCTACCCGCCCGAGTATCCGCTTTCGTATCACGAACTCTCCTTCCTCCTGCCGCACCTCATCGAAGACGGCCGGGGCAAGGTCGACACCTACTTCACCCGTGTCTACAACCCCGTCTGGACCAACCCCGACGGCATGATGTGGGAGAAGATGCTCCGCGATGAGAGCAAGATCGGTCTGCACGCCGCGCTCACGCCGGTGTGGAGCGAGACGGCGCAGTATGCCGACTACGTCCTGCCCATGGGCAACGGCGCTGAGCGCCATGACCTGATGAGCCAGGAAACCCACGCCGCCAAGTGGATCAGCTTCCGCCAGCCGGTGCTGCGCGTCGCCCGCGAGCGCCTCGGCCAGAACGTCGAATTCACGTACCAGGCCAACCCCGGCGAAGTGTGGGAAGAGGACGAATTCTGGATCGAACTCTCCTGGCGCATCGACCCCGACGGTTCGCTGGGCGTGCGCAAGTACTTCGAGTCTCCCTACCGCGCCGGCCAGAAGATCACCATCGAAGAGTACTACCAGTGGATCTTCGAGAACTCCGTGCCCGGCCTGCCTGACGCCGCGCAAAAAGTCGGCATGACGCCGCTCGAGTACATGAAGCGTCACGGCGCGTTTCTCGTCGAAGCCGACACCTACACCGGCCATCTCGCCAGACTCAAGGCCGACCAGCTGCACGGCGCCGAGACGCGCGACGACGGCACCATCGTCAAAGACGGCAAACCCATTGGCGTCAAAAACGGCAACGAAGCCGCAATCGGCTTCAACACCCCATCGCGCAAGCTCGAAATCTACAGCGACACCATGCCGCAGTGGAACTGGCCCGAGCACGACCTGCCCGGCTACATCGACAGCCACATCCACCGCAAACACATGGATCGCTCGAAGGGGCAATACGTCCTCATCCCGACGTTCCGCCTGCCCACGCTCATCCACACCCGCAGCGCCAACGCCAAGTGGCTCTACGAACTCTCCAACACCAACCCCGTCTGGATGCATCCTGAAGATGCGCAACTGCTCGGCGTGCGCACAACGGATCTCATCCGCGTCGCCACGCGCATCGGTTACTTCATCAACAAAGTCTGGGTGACCGAAGGCATGCGCCCCGGCGTGATCGCCTGCTCACACCATCTCGGCCGCTGGCGCCTCTTTGATGATCAGAGCACCGACAAGATGGCCGCGTGCAAAGTCCTGCGCGAAGAAGTCTCACCGGGCCAGTTCCGCTTCCGCAAAATCGAAAAGATCCACGCCTACGCGAGCAAAGACCCCGATACCAAACGCATCTGGTGGTCCGACGGCGGCGTGCACCAGAACCTCACCTTTCCCGTGCAGCCCGATCCCATCTCCGGCATGCACTGCTGGCACCAGGCCGTCACCATCTCGCGAGCCGCGCCCGACGACCAGTACGGCGACGTCTTCGTCGACACCAACAAGTCGATGGAGGTCTATCGCGAGTGGCTCGCCAAAACGCGCCCGGGCCCCGGCCCCGGCGGTCTGCGCCGCCCGCTCTGGTTCGCTCGCGCCGTGCGTCCCGCCGCCGATGCGTATCGCGCCACCTGAAAGTCGCAACTCAACACGCGTTCACAGCAACCCGAGCATCTGCAGACTCACCCAGATCAGCAGCACCATGAACGCCCCGCGCAGCAGGCGCTCGGGCAGCGCATGCGAGAGGCCCGCCCCCGCGAACGCCCCGATCATCGCCGTCGGCGCCACGCAGAACGCGATCGCCATGCTCAGGCGGTAGTCGAGATTCAGCGCTTCTCCGTTCACCCCGGTCAGCGATTGCAGCCCCCAGTTCTTCTGCACGGCTCCGATGAGCGAAGTCACGCACATCACCGCGCTGCTCGTGGCGATCGCCTGGCGCAGCGGCAGATCGCAGATGCGCTGCAGCAGCGGCACCGCAATCGGCCCCCCGCCAATGCCCAGCAGACCGCCGAAAAACCCCATCAGGCCGCCGACCATTCCCACCGGCACCCAGCGCACGTTCGGCTCCCTTGCCACCGTGCGGCCGCGATCGTGAAAGAGCCGCAATCCATACACCACGAACACGATCAGCAGAAACACGCCGAAGATGCGCTTGAGCGTCGCGCTTTCGAGTTGATCACCCGCCAGCACGCCGACAATCATGAACAGCAGGCCCGCCGGGAGCATCCGCCGCATCACATCCCACCGCACCGCCTGGGCGCGATGGTGTTTGAAAAGCGCCAGCAGCGCCACAAACACGTTGACGATCATTGCGGCCGCCTGCGACAGGTGCTGATCGTGCCCCAGCGCCAGCGTCAGCACCGGAATGATGATGATCGAGCCGCCGATGCCCATGAGTCCGCCGAGGCATCCTGCCACGAGACCTGCCAAAACAAGCTGCCAGACCTCTGCCGTCTCAATTCCGAGCATCGCAGAGTGTATCCCGCAATTCACAGAGCGATTCGGCCCACCATCTCCGCCGGGAACAACTGATCTCGGCCGTTTTTTCCGGAAACACGTTGACTCATCTCCTCGGCCACGTAGGGTTCTTCGTTGTGCTGCGCGCGTGGCTCGCACCGCTCGATGAGGCGCTGCGCGATCGAGTAGCCGACGATTTCATTCCAGTTCCACCTTGCAAGGAGACCGAAGATGTCACCGACATCCGCGTCGACGCAGCATTTGACCGATCAGGTCGCTCAGTTCCATCTTCGCTTTCCCATCGACTCCGATGACCTCGACCAGGACCAGGAGTGGTGCGAATTCCGAATCGACGGCGAGACCGAATGGAATCGCATCCGCTTCCACGATTACCACCAGATTTACGACATTCCCGGCCTGTACGAAGCGCTCTTCTACCAGTGCCTCAAGTGCTGCTCGCCCTATCGCGTCGTGCAACTGCTCAACGATGTGCTCATGGACGATCCGCACAGCACCGAAGACCTGCGCGTCCTCGACCTCGGCGCCGGCAACGGCATGGTGGGGCAGGAACTGCGCAACGTCGGCGTCCAGAAAATCGTCGGCATTGACATCATTCCCGAGGCCCGCGAAGCCACTTACCGCGATCGACCTGGTATCTACGACGACTACGTCATCGCTGACATGACAGACCTCGATGATCCGACGCGCCAGCACCTGCGCCGCGCCGAACCCAACTGCCTCACCACCGTCGCCGCACTGGGCTACGGCGACATCCCCGCCGAGGCGTTCGTCGAGGCCTACAACCTCATCGATACGCCCGGCTGGCTCGCCTTCAACATCAAGCAGGACTTCCTCGACGACATGGAGGATGACACCGGCTTCGCCGGCCTCATTCGCAAGCTCATGCGCAAGCGGTTCATCGAAGTTCACGCCTACCGGCGCTACTGCCACCGCCTGAGCATCCACGGCGAGCCGCTCTTCTACGTCGCCATGGTCGCCCGCAAGCTGAAATCAATCTAAGTAACTCCCCCTACTGACCAAAGAAGTTCAGCGGCGACGCATGCGCCCGCCCGAACAAGCGTTGAGCGGCGACGCGTGCGTCGCCGATAAACGCGGGTCGCACCCAACCGCTAAACTCCATCATGGCTTCCACTCCCGCGACAGCCGACCAGTGTTCCATCCGCCTCTCCGTCGAAGGCATGAACTGCGCCGGCTGCGTGGGCAGCGTCGAGAAGGCCCTCAAGACCGTTCCCGGCGTCACCTCCGCCAGCGTCAGCCTCGCCCACGCTTCCGCCGACGTCACCGGTTCCGGATTCACCTCCGACGCCCTCGTCAGCGCCGTCGATCGCGCCGGCTACAAAGCGAAGGCCGTCGAGAAACGCGCCTCCGTTGCCGATCAGCGCAGCGAAATGGAGCACCGCCACGCCCACCACGCCACCGCCTGGAGACGGCGCGCCATTGCCGGCGTCATCGCCTCCATCCCGATGCTCCCTCTGCACCTGCCTGCTGCATGGACCGGCTTTGACCACGTGCACGGCGACCTCACGATCTACACATGGGTTGTCATCCTGCTCTCCACGTTTGTGCAGGTCTACGTCGGCAGCGCGTTCTACAAGTCCGCCTGGCATGCCGCCACCAAGCGCACGACCAACATGGACACGCTCATCGCCATCGGCGCTACCGCCGCATTCGGCTTCTCCGCCGTCGTGCTCGTGCTCCACCTTCTGGGGATGGATCCGCAGCAGCCGCTCTACTTCAGCGAGTCCGCCGGCCTGCTCACCATCATCTCCATCGGCCACTGGCTCGAAGCCCGCACCACCGCCGCCGCCGGCTCAGCCATCCGTGAACTCCTCTCGCTGCAACCCGATGAAGTCACGCGCCTGACCAGCGAGAGCGACAGCACCGGCCAGACCGTTGCGTCCGCCGAAATCGAGCCCGGCGATCTCATGCTCATCAAGCCCGGCGAGCGCATCGCCGTCGACGGCGCCATCATCAACGGCCAGTCCTCCATCGACGAGTCCATCGTCACCGGCGAGTCGATGCCCGTTCAGCGGAGCAGCGGCGGCAAGGTCGTCGCCGGCTCGCTCAACCAGACCGGGCGCCTCATCGTCAGGGCCGAAACAAGCGGGACCGACACCACCGTCTCGCGCATCGCCGAGATGGTCCGCCAGGCCCAGTCCAGCAGGGCCAACATCCAGCGCCTCGCCGACTACATCAGCTCCATCTTCGTTCCCGCCGTGCTCGGCATCGCCGCGCTCACCTTCATCGGCTGGGCGCTCTTCGGCGGCGAGAACAACTGGACCCTCGCCCTCGTCAACGCCACAACCGTGCTCGTCATCTCCTGCCCCTGCGCCCTGGGCCTGGCCACTCCCACCGCCGTGATGGTCGGCAGCGGCGCCGCCAGCCGGCGCGGCGTGCTCGTCAAGAGCGCCATCACGCTCGAACGCTGCGCCGCCATCAATCTCATTCTCTTCGACAAGACCGGCACGCTCACCGAGGGACACCCCGTCGTGCAGCACGCCGACGACGAACCGCTCCGCCTCGCCGCCGCACTCGCCAGCGCTTCAACCCACCCGCTCAGCAAGGCGATCATGAACGCAGCGAAAGAACGCAACATCAATCCGCCGCGCGCCGATCACGTCGATGAATCGAGCGGCAAGGGATTGACTGGCCGTGTCGACAGTCGCGAGATCCAGGTCGTCTCTCCCAGCGTCGCGCGCGAACAGGGCATTGCGCTCGACGAAGAGGGCGAAGACGCCACGACCCGCAGCATCGTCATCGCCGATGGAAAACGCATGGGCGCGATCGATTTCACCGACGCCATTCGCCCTCAGGCCAAAGACCTCATCGCATCCCTGCGCGATGAGCACATCGAAGCCATGCTCCTCACGGGTGATCGGCAGGCCGTCGCCCAGCGCATCGGCAAACAGGCCGGCTTGAAGCCCGACATGATCCGCGCCGAATTGCGACCCGAAGACAAAGTAAAGGCCGTGCGCGAAGCATCTCAGGGCGGCCGCGTCGTCGCCATGGTCGGCGACGGCATCAACGACGCAGCCGCACTCGCCGAGGCCGCCTCGCAAGGCGGCGTGGGCGTCGCGATCGGCTCGGGCACCAACATCGCCATCGAAGCCGCCGACGTCGTCATTCCCGGCGAGAGTCTCGATCGCCTGCTCGATCTGATGCACATCAGCCGCCAGTCGCTGCGCACGATCAAGCAGAACCTCTTCATGTCCTTCATCTACAACTCTCTGGCGATTCCCGCAGCAGCCCTGGGCCTGCTGGGCATGCAGGGCCCGCTGCTCGCCGCCGCGGCCATGGGCCTGAGCGACTTCTCCGTCATCGGCAACTCGGTCCGCCTCAAGTGGCGCCTGGCGCGGTTTTTCCGCGGCAAGAGTTAGAGAAGCCAAAAGCTCTAGTGGAGCGGGTGGCCGGGTGCCGGGGTCTAAGCAAGGCTCCGCGAGCGCAGGCCACGCGATCACAGCAACGAGAATCAAATCACGATCGACGCAGCGCCGCATCCAGCCGCCCGCCACACTTGACAAGCGTCGCCTCCGCCGCCGCGCGCTCCAACCCGCATCGCTGCATCAAGATGGCCGTCTTCACCGCCCCGCCCGCGGCGTCGAGCAGCGCCAGAGCCGAAGCGCGATCGAGATCCGTCAGCGTCATAATGATCCGTGCCGCCCGGTCGCGCAACTTGTCGTTGGTCGCGCGCAGATCGACCATCAGATTCTCATACACCCGTCCGCTGCGGATCATCAGCGTCGTCGAGATCGTGTTGAGCGCGAGCTTCGTCGCCGTGCCCGCCTTCATGCGCGTCGACCCCGTCAGCACCTCGGGCCCTGTGTCGAGCAGGAGCAGATGATCGGCATACGCCGGCTTATCCATTCCGCTGCACGTAAGCAAACCAGTAACCGCGCATCCCCCGCTGGCCTGTGGGCCGTGAGCGCCGAGTCGAACGGCGCCTTTGCTTCCCTTCACAAACTCGAGCGCCCCCAGCACATAAGGCGTCGTACCACCCGCCGCGATCCCCAGCACCGCATCATCACCCGTCAACTTCAGCGCCGCCAGCGCCGGCTCCGCGCCGTGCCGATCATCTTCCATCCCCTCGCTGCTCTTGCGCAGCGAGGCGTCCCCACCCGCAATGATCCCGATGATTCGATCAGGCGGCACCTGGAACGTCGGCGGCGCTTCCGATGCATCGAGCACGCCCAGCCGACCCGACGTGCCCGCGCCCACATAGATCAACCGACCGCCACGCACAAAACCCGCTTCGATCGCTTGCACAAACCCGATCAGCGCCGGCCGCGCCCGTTCCATCGCATCAATCACCACACGATCTTCGCGCTGCATCACTTCCACGCACTGCGCGACGCTCAACTCGTGCAGGTTCATCGTGCGCTCGTTGCGGTGTTCCGTGCGTACGTGGCTGCGATCGGGCGGGTTGGCGGACGACGAACCCGGCGTGCTCATGGATACACCCACGAACCCGCCACCGGCGCCGCACCACTCAACTTCGTCACCTGCGGCAGCGTGATGGGAATCCGCTCCTGGCACAGCGCGCCAAGGATGGCCATGGCCATTGCTTCGCGGTACGGCGCGGGAACATCAAGATCATCACTGCGATTTACCGGCGCTCTCGATCGCTTCTGAAACTCCCCCAGCAGCGCCTTGTTGAGCACACCGCCACCCGAGAGGATCAGTCGATCGATCGGCCCGACGTGATCCAGCGCCACCGTCGCCACCGCAGCGCATGCCGATCGCACGATGATCGACCGCGGATCAGTCTTCACCGCACGGCCATCCTGGCCCCGACTCTTGGTAATCCCGTCGATGCGTTCCGCCAGTTCGTCATTGGTGCCCAGCGACCGGCCGAGGCCGACCTGATTTTCAAACAATTCGACGAACTGCTGGAAACAGGCATCGTCGACCTGCCCCGCCAGCGCCTGCGACCCGCCTTCATCAAACGGCAGGTTGAACAGCAGCCGCGCCAGACCATCGAGCACATGGTTGCACGCGCAGATGTCGCCGGCCCGGATGTCATCAATGACCTTGAAATGCTCCTGCCGCGCCGACTTGGGCGGCAGCGTCGTGTAATTGCAGAACCCCCCGAGGTTGAGCACCCCGCGCCGCTCCTTGAGATCGCGAAACATGATGTAATCTGCAATCGGCGTGATCGGCGCCCCCTGCCCCCCGCTCGCGACATCCGCCGCGCGGAAGTTGCACACGACCGGCAGACACACCTCGCGCGCCACCATCGCCGGCTCGAACAACTGCCACGTCAGCGGCGGCGCGTGAAACACCGTCTGCCCGTGCACCGCCACCAGATCAGCAATGTCGCGCCCGATCGTCTCGCGAATCGCCTTGACGTGCAGCAGACCGAAATCGCGGCTGAGTTCGGCGATCGCGCGCGCCGGCATCGCTTCCTGCTGCGCAAATCGCCGCAGTCGATCGCCCAACGAACCCAGCGAATGACTCACCGTCCGCACCAGCCGGGCCCGCATGTCCAACCCACTGCCGCCGATCTCGACAAGAGCCACGTCGAGCGCATCAATGCTCGTGCCCGTCATGCACCCCACGACCAGCCGCGTACTGCTCATGCTCTTCTCCGCCATCTCCCGGCTGACCGGCGCTCACATGGACCGTTCGAGTTCCTCGGCCACCACCTCATAGTATCGGCAACTGTCCGCCAAACCCCCCGCCCTGCAGCGCTCCAGCCACAATCGGCGGTGTTCGCCGATGACTTGACGGACGTTGCGAGCCAGTTGGCCGCAACTGATCCCCGCTTGTCCTCGTCGCATGAGCGCCCGATCAATCGCCGCTCGGCAGACCTCCAGCGTGTGGAGTAGATCCTCGCGCATCAGCCCATCGTCAATCCGCGGCATCGACGCTGACAACTCGCTCAGCCGGTCGCGCACCGCCAGCCAGTTTGTCAACGCCCCGCCAAAGTGCGGCTCAGTCGTCAGCGGCTCATGCAGATCGACAAACATCGCGCTCGCATTGAGAATGCGTTCGCCATGTGATCCATCGCGCAAGGCGAGGTCAAGATCGCCCAGCGCTTCCATCCAGGTGCCGAGTTCGCCGGTCGCATCACCCATTAGTTGAATCGACGCCGCCCGCGCATCAAACTGATCAGCCGCCTCGGCGTTCCACGCTGCCGCCGCGCCATCCGCCAGGCCGTGCAGCGCGATCGGCCACTGCTGCCGGTGTCCGTGATCGCCCCAGTCGGTGACAAGATACCCCGTCGCGCCGTGAGCCAGGCCGGCTCGCGCTGCGGCGATCAGGTTTCCCCGCCGCTCCGTCGTGCGCCCCGCGATGCTCCGCCAACTGCTCGTTCCGGGACACATCCAGATTTCGCGCTCACCGTGCGTCGACCCGCGAATCGCCCGACCCCACCTCTCAAACGGTGCATTCGACTCATATCCCCACACCAGCGCCACGAGGTCTTCATCGAGCAGATCCAGCGCCGCCGGCTCGCGCAGCGCGATGTCTGCCCAGAACATCGGCGTCTTGTCATGCGTCCGCGCAATTGCCGCGACCGCATTCACATACTCCGCATACACCAACACCCGCCCGCGCTGCGCCACTGCATCTCGACTGCGCCCGGTCCCAACATCAAACGTCTCGTCGCAACCAATGTTCACCCGCGGCGACGCAAAGCACGGCAGCAACTGCCCAAGCAGATCATCCACCAGCGCCAGCGAGCCCGGATCAACAGGACACACACTGAACGGCCCGCTTCGCGGCACCCGCACCTCACCATTATCAAACACCCACTCCCCATGCGTCTCCGCCAGCGGCGCATACCTTGGCAACTTCAACCATCGCGTCAAGTGCCCGAAGCAGTTCTGATTCGCCGCGAGTTCGATACCATGCTCTGCCGCCAGGGCGCCAAGTGTTCCAATCTCCTCCGCCGTCAGCGGCGATGCCTCGTGCCACACCTCTTCATGTCCCGCATACGCGAACGTGTGTTCCATATAGAGTTGAAGGTGATTGATCTTCAGCGCCGCGAGTTGCTGCATGATCTCCCGCAGCATCTCCATCGTCGGCACCCGATCGCGCGAGACATCCAGCAGCACACCGCGCACCGCAAACGACGGCTCATCCTCGATCACCATCTCATGGATCGTCCACCCGAGCCGCGCACATCGCATCACCTGCCGCAGCGTCGCGAGACCGTATCGCGACCCGCTCACACTCGGCGACTCAATCCGCGCAATCCACCTTCGCCCCTGACCCGGCCGCGCAATCTCCAGCCGATACGACTGCCCGCGAATGCTCTGCGGATCCACCCCCGCCTCCGTCACGCGCACCACAACATCCGCCGCGCCTTCCACATCGACAACATCCAAGTCAACCGCCTCCGCCGCACCTGAGACGTCGATGCGATCGCAGCCGATCATGTAAATCGCCAGCGCCTCGTCACGCAGCGCCACCGCCCCGCCCGTCACGCGCACACTCTTCGGCGTCGGAATCAGCGGCAGCGGCTCACTCATCGCGCCTCATCATTCGACGCCAGCCCGTCGGCCGCCATCCCCGCCGGCCCCAAATTGCACACCACCAGCGCCACCGCCGTGCTCGCCAGCAGCCGCCACGGATACGCCGGCTTCATCTCCACCAAAAAGCCCGGCTTCAAACTCTCAAACATCCCCGGCGTCAAATAAATCGCCATCGCCGTCCCAACCACCAGCGCCGCGATCGCGCTGACGCTGTTGCCCAGCCGCGTGAAGATCGCCACCAGAAACACCGCCAGCAGCCCCGGGTACGCATACGTCATCACCGACAGCGCAAAATCGATCAGCGACTGATTCGTGCTCTGGTGCCAGTACATGCACAGCCCGGCAAACACCGTCAGCACCACGCCCCACCCGATCACCGCCGCACGCCCAACCAGCAGGTAATGCGAATCCGCCCGCCCGCGCACGACATGCTTGTACACGTCGTTCGTAAACGCCGACGCCATCGCGTTCAGTGACGAGTTGATCGTCGACAGCCCCGCCGCGAACAACCCCGCCATCATCAACCCCGGCAAGCCCGCCGGCAGTTCATTCAGAATGAAATTGAGAAACACCTCGCGCGTGTCGTCCACGCCCGCATGCGGCCCCGCCGCGCCCATCACATCCGGCCGGTTGTAGAACACAAAGAGCAACAGCCCGATCAACATGAACACAAATGTCACCGGCAACCCCACCAGGATCGCCCCGATCACGCTCCGACTTCCCTTGAGTGCCGACTTGCACGTCAGCGTCCGCTGCGCCAGGTCGTGATCCGTCCCGTACGCTGCGATGTTGAACAGCACAAACCCCGTCAGCGCCGTCCACACGGTGTAGCTCGAAGAAGGATTCACCGACACGTCCAGCAGCGCCAGCTTCGACGGCGCCCCGTCACCCGGCGTCCGCAGCACATCAACCAGTTCCCCCGCCCCGATGGGAATGCGATCCAGCAGCACCGCCGCCGCGATCACCGCCGCGCCGACGAACACCACCGTCTGAATCACATCCGTCCAGATCACGCTCGCCACGCCGCCGACGAACGTGTACCCGATCCCCGCGATCATGAACAGCAGCACCGCCGCCAGCACATGCCGCGCTTCGATGTCGCCGAACACGATCAGCGACGCCGGGATCGCCGCGATGTACACCCGCGACCCGCTCGCCAGCACCCGCCCGAGCATGTACATCACGCTCGAGCACAGCCGCGCCCTCGGCCCGAAGCGCCGTTCGAGCAGTTCATACACCGTGCTCACGTTGTAGCGATAGAACACCGGGATGAAAAACGCCGCCACGACCAGCACCGCGATGATCGCCCCGATGTTCGCCGACAAGTACGTCAGGTTCCCGCGATACGACTGCTCCGGCCCGCCGATAAACGTCGCCGCGCTCAGCGACGTGGCCAGCACCGAGATCGCCACCGCCCAGGCCGGCACGTTTCGCCCGCCCAGGAAGTAATCATCCGTGCTGTCGTGCTTGCGCCGCGAGACCAGCCAGCCCGTCACCACCAGCAGCGCGCCATACCCGAGCAGCACCAGCCAGTCGACACCCGCCAGCCGACTCACCGCCGAGATGTGTTCAATGGGTTCCGGCGTAGGCACGCGCTCTCCCGGGGCAGGCGTTTCGCTGCACAGAGATTCCGCGCAACGATATTACCCATCGGAAAAGCCGCACAAACCTCGCCAAAAACAACAGCGCCCCAGACTTTCGTCAAAGGGCGCTGCGAAGGAGAGAGAGACTTGTGAGCGCCCGTCTATTCTCACGAACCTCCTAGTTCGTGATCGGGCGATGATCCTCAACGGGTTCGCGGTAGAGGAAGCGCGTCTCCAGTTCGCGCCGGATCTTCGCCAGCGCCTTCACCTGGATCTGTCGCACCCGTTCCTTGCCCACGCCGACGATCTGGCCGACCTGTCCAAGCGTGAGGTTCTTGTCATCCTCACTCTTGCTGCCCAGGCCGAAGCGATGCCGGATGATCGACATCTCCACGTCAGTCAGGCCGCAACGGTTCTCCTCGACGATGCTCGCCACTTCCTCGGCACAATCCTGGTCGAGCGACTCGCGCCGCTCGTCAAAAGGCTTGGCCGTCTCGAGTTCAGGTTCGAACTCGACAGGAAACCGCTCGCGGTGCCGGCTGGCCTTCACGCCAAGTCGGCTGAACGCCTTGAGAATCGACTGGCACGCATACGTCGAGAACTTGAAGCCGTAGTCCGCGTTGAACTTCTCAGCACTGCGCAGCAGCGCCATGTTGCCCTCGCTGACCAGGTCGGCAAACTCCAGATCCCGAATCCGAGTCCGACGCGCCATGGCAATCACCAGGCCGACGTTGCTCTCGGCAATCTGAATCCGCAAATCCTCCACCACGCGATGCCACTTGAGCATCTCGCGGATCTGTTCGAGCGTCGGCTCAACCGAAGCCGGCTTGTCGTCGTCCTTCATCCCCAGTTGCTCCTGGATCTGACGGATCCGGAACTTCGCATAGTTGAACTGGTGGAACAGGACCTTCTCCTGCTTGCCCGTCAACCGCTTGATCTGCCCGCTCGAGACCGACTGGTTCGGCGAGCGCGTCAAACGATCCATCAAGGGCTGGTACCAGGAGATATCCGGCTTGGCGATCGACTTCTCGTAAATCCGGACATCCGCCTCGTTCTCGTGGAACGCGGGGCTGTCTATGAAATCGATCGGATGACTGAGCAGCTCCGCAATCGCACGCGACTCATCAGGCCGCAGATCGGGCCTCGCCGTGGTGCGGCTGGGCCGGATCGGCGCCTGCAGGCCATCGTGGTACTGCATCTGCTCGAACGGAGAACGGGTTGATCGGAAGGTCTTTCGCATCATTGCCTCATCCATATGTATGGAAAATGACGCGCGAAGGTTCAAATGATTCTAAGAAACACGCAGAATGGCCGCAAATGACCCCTATTCCACAAGGAAGTCAGGGTTTACCCTCCCTCACATCGACCATTTGCCCCATCCGAGCCGAATCCCGCCCCTCACCCTCACCCAGCCAAATCACCCCCTGATAAGGGGTTTCCGGCAACAACCCTCGTGTCGCAGAACTCTCCCGCCACCCGCAACCAGCGTTCCAGACCCCTCGCTGAACGCTTGCGCCATCGCATCCCCCCATGTCTAGCAGCGACGCACGCGTCGCAAACTCCCGCGCCACCCGCGACCAGCGTTCCCGACCGCCCGCTGAACGCTTGCGCCATCGCATCCCCCCATGCTTAGCAGCGACGCACGCGTCGCAAACCCTCATTCAAACCGCCACACGACAAGCTGGCTGATCGCACACTCCCCCTGCACCACGGCCTGGAACAGGATGGTCTGGCCGCGTGCGATGAGGGGGACGGGTCGGGTGATCGTGGCGACGCCGTTCTGGTTCGCCGTGGCCGTGCCGATGACGGTCGGATTGTCGAGTTGGAGCGCATTCTGCTGGAGGTCGCAGCCGGGGATGCGCGTCCCGCCGCCGTGGCGGGAGTAGAGGAACGTGACGCGCGCGCCGGGGGTGACGTTGGTTATCGTAATGGTGTTGTTCGTTCCCGCGCCGCCAGGTGACGGGGATTCGAGTGTCATCGTGGGACTCACCGGTGACATCAGGAACGCGATTCCACTGATCGGATCACCCGGTGGGTGCGCGGTCCCGGAAATCTGACCCGCGTCGTTGATTTCCCAAGCCGTGTCGATTCCGCCAACATCGCGAAGGCGAGGAGGAGCCAAATCGTTCAGGCGTTGCATTCCTCGACTTTGCTCCCACAAGAATCCGACAAACACGCTGAATCCCGTATTTCCGAATCCAACAACCTGGCCCGCATTGTTGATGTCGTAGGCAACAGACTCGCCTGTGCCCGGCGTGCCCAGGTCGTGGATGCGATCGTTGAACCACAACGTCGCACGCTCCTTGCCTGTCGGCAATCGCGAGTACCCCACAACAACGGAATTGTCATTGATCGCCGTCGCAACGGCGGCGGACTCCGGATCAAGAGATCCGAGGTCATTGACTTCGCCATTCGCCCACAGCGCGGCTCTGCGAAGAGTCGTCTTCGGATGCCGAGGATCGGTAATGAGAGCAACGCCGACAATCTCACTGAAATTGTTGATGCCGATTGCGTTCGTGCCCAATCCCGGTTCAAGTGCGGAAAGTGCACTCATCTCGCCGTCGGACCATACGAAAGCGCTCTGCGGACTCCCTTGCCCCGGGATGACCTCTGACCACCCGACGACCTGTCCGGAGTTGTTAATGGCCTGCGCTTCCGCGCTGTCGCCGCCGAGTGTGCCGAGGTTCTCCATCTGGCCATTGCGCCAGAGGAACGCACCTCGTTCGCCATTGGGTAGCCGGGACCATCCGACGACCCAGTTGTCGTCATTGATGGCTCGCGCTTCACTGTCGCTGCCGCCGAGCGTGCCAAGATCGAGCGGCTGCCCCTCGCTCCACAAGGTCGCGTGGAAGACGTTGCCCGGCAGGAATGCTGACCCGACGGAGGTTCCCAGTTCATTGATTCCACCGCCGTAACTGTCATCACCGCCCAGCGGCGGCAATTGAAAGAAGGCGTAGCGATACTCCTGCGCCACTGCACTATTCGCCAGCACCGCAATCACCAAAGTCACAATGAGCCGTCGGCCAATCTTCATCTCAATGCTCCCGCATCGACCCCTCCAACATACCAGCAAGTAGCGTGCGTGCAGAAGTAGGGTGCTGTTGAGGCTCTGCGAAACGCACCGGGTTGGACGTTCGGCCTTGCAAACACCGCGCGACCTCGAACCCTGCCCCGTCTCTTCCCGCCGATCATCCGATTCGCTCCTCGTTCTCCCTTGCACCAACATACCAGAAAACCCGCCAGACTGCAAGCCAATTCCGGGGAATCTGACAATGGAGCAAGTAGCGTGCGTCCGAACGTAGGGTGGCGATAAGCGCCGCTCTGGAAGCGCATCCCACCGGGTTGGACACTCGATCTCGCGGTGCGGCGACTTCGCTTCCATTCACTTCCTCTCCTCCCTACACCCGGCCTGCGACCCCTCGAACGAAGCACCGTCTCTTCCCGCCAATCATCCAATCTGCAACTCGTCTCCCCACGCCACCAACATACCAGATAACCCACCAACCTGCAAGCCAATTCCGGGGAATCTCACAATGGAATCCATTGCGGCATCTCGATCGCGTGGCATCGAACGCCGCGGCCCAGCGCGGAGTTCGATGTCGGGGGTGATAAGAGTTCCGGCGACCCCTGCCCGTCGACACTGATCCCGTGCCCAAAGCGACAAGCGTTCAGCGCCAGCCGAGTCCCGCTGCTTCACGTCGCGCGGTGCCATGCTTCATCGGCTCCCTGGCCTGAGCCGCGTCGAAGGCTGCGTGAAGCATGACGAGCGGGCAACGGCTCTCAAACGCTCTGCTCTTTCGATGGTCCACCGCGCCATCGCATGCCTTGCCCGAAGCGGGTCAAGGCATGGCACCATCGTCGGATCCAACTCCAATCCAATTCATCTCTCTGCGTCCTCTGCGATCTCTGCGGTAAATTGCCTTTCCCCTGCATTCCCACCCAATCCCGGCTTTTCTTCGTGCCCTCTTCGTGTCTTGGTGTCCTTCGTGGTGAAAAACTTCGCCGCCCGCACACACGCGCACCATCCAAATTGCATCCCGTGCGCGGCTTTCTCGAAAACGCAAAAAAGTCGAGCAAAACTCCAAATCACCCCCCTCAGAAAAATGAAAATCGACGAAAATTCCTGATTCGTCCCGCACAGAGGCGCTCATTTACACGGAAGCGCTCGCAAGCGCGCACCCGCGCTCAAGAATCGCGCACGGAAGCGCTCTGGCGCGCATGAAAAGTTCCCGACATGGTGCATCTCCGTGTTGGCACGCATTTTGCGTTGCACATTTTTCGCAATCGCGCCTGGCGCTGCGCCGGCTGCGAAAAAACTTGTCCGTCTCCGCGCAGCTCGCTCACGACCGACCTCGTTTTCACAACGCCACGCGGCCCGACTTCGCACACCAGCGCACGCGAATCCCTATTGGTAGACGTGCTTTTCAATCGCCCACAACCCGACACCACCAACGACGCTTCAACCAGACCGACGCGCCAGCGAGGACGAAAGCCCATCCGAACTCAGACTCTTCGCCCGCGCGTCAGCCTGGTTCACCCCATCACCCAGTCACCCACTCACCCCATCACCCGCGCCTCACGCCGGATCCGGATCTGGCTCGCGGATCGATTCAAGAATTGGATCATCCCACGCGTAGTCGCCGGGACCCGTCGGCGGCCACGTGCCGTGACTGGCCGCTCGAATCTGTCGACGAAGATCGAGCCGCATGTCATCAATGCGACCCTTGAGCAGATCGAGCATGCCGCGCGTGCCCGCAGCCGCAAGTTCTTCGTACGGCACCACCGGGCCGAACTTGATGCGAATGTACCCGCTCCACTTGGGCTTGCTCTGCCACCGCGGCCACAAATCAAACGCGCCCTCGATCGCCATCGGCAGCACCGGCACCTTCGCCCGCCGAATGAGCAGCGACGTCCCCGCCTTGAACGGATTGATCGCCCCGTCGTGCGTGCGGCTGCCCTCGGGGTAGATCAGCACCATCCGCCCGGCGCGAAGATGTTCGATCGTCGTTTTGATCGCGGCCGTGTCCGGTTTGTTCTGCTCGATCGGGATCGCGTTGAAAGTGCGAATGAGCCAGGCGAACTTGGGATTCTCAAAGAGCGGTCCCTTGGCGACGAAGTGAAAGTGCCGCCACGAGCCGACCGCCATGAGCGGCGGATCGAAGTTGGTCTGATGATTGGCGACCACGAGCACGCCGCCGGTCTTGGGAATGTGCTCCTGACCTTGCACGCGCATGCCGTAGAGCGCCGTGAAGAAAGAGCGAATGCCGTACCAGCAGATGTGATACGCCATCACGCGCGGCAAGGGGATGCCCGGATCGCGCCGACGGTAGACATCGATCAATGACATCGACGCACTCCTCAGCCAAGGTCCGGCAGACGTCGGCGCACGACTTCTTCAAGATGCGCCAGCACTTGTTCGTGAGAGAGTTTTGTCGTGTCCACCACTACGCCGTCGTCAGGAATGATCAGCGGTCCGGTCTCGCGATTGCGATCGGCCGCATCGCGCTCGATGATCTCGGCGAGCAGGCGCTGCTCATCGACCTGCTGCCCCGTGGCGCGAAGCTGGTCGGCGCGGCGGCGGGCTCGCGCTTCGGGCGTGGCGTCGAGGAAAAACTTCACGACGGCATCGGGAAAAACAACGGATCCCTGGTCGCGCCCTTCGCTCACCAGCCGCGGATGGGCGTCTCGAATGCGCCGCTGCTGGCCCACCATCACGGTGCGAACCTCGGGACTGCGCGCGACGATCGACGAGCCGAGCGTGACATCGGCGTCGCGCAGTCGATCGGAGATGTCGCGCTCGACCGGATTGGTCAGCAGCAGGCGCGGCGGATCGGCGGCCCAGTCGAATCGCATCGCCGCCTGTTCAACGGCCAGTGCGATCTGCAACCCGTTCGTCAAGTCGAGGCTGCGATCGATGCCGATGACGGCCGCAGCGCGATACATCGCGCCGGTGTCGAGGTATTCGAGGCCGAGTCGTTTGGCGAGCAGTCGCGCGGTGGTGGACTTGCCCGTGCCGGCCGGTCCGTCGATCGTGATGGTGATTCGTGCTTGCGTTGACATGACCCTCACGTGTCGCGTCGCACCGGGTGCAGCCGATTCGGCGGGAGCGGCGAGGCGCATCTCAACCCGGCTCCAGCATCGTTTCGATACTCCGGCGCGCCGCGTTCACCGCATCGATGGCGTCGCCGGATCCCTGATAGTCCAGTGCAAGTATCTGCTCGTAGCCGACCGCCTGCAAGGCGGTGATGCAATCAACAAGGCGCGAAGGGCCGGCGTCTGCTTCGTCGCCGCTCTTGCTCTTCTTCGATGTTTTCTTTTTGGTGGTCTTCTTCTTTTTCTTCGGCGCGGATTCGTCGTCGGACTCGGGCGCTTCCTCGGGGGGCGGGATCGTGACGTCGTGATCGCCGAAGGAAGCGAGCACCGCGCCGGCATACGGCGCCGTCTGCCGCAACGTGGTCACGCAATCATCGGTCTGGCACGCCGCCTCGAACGTGGGCAGGGTGCCGATGCGAAAGCCGCCTACTTTCTTGACCAGTTCGATAAGCCACTTCGGCTCGCCAAGCCAGCCCGTGGCCGGTTCGACGAGGACGTTGAGTTCGAGGCGATCGACCCGATCGAGCACACGCCGGAAGAACGAAGTATGCAGATCAAACTCGCGCTCGTCGGCGGTGGCGCTGCGGCACTGGGGCTGGAGGGACAGGGCGTTGCAGCCAAGACGGTTCGCGGCGCGAGCGACAAGATCGATGCGTTTCATCGCCGCGTCGAACCCCGCACCCTTGAACAGGCCCGAAGGCGTGGAGTCGGTCTCGCGCAGCACCAGACAGGGGCAGCCGGCCTGATCGGCCTGGATCCGCAGGGCGTCGAGTTCGTCCAGACCCCAACCTTTAAGCAGAACGGTATCGAGCACAAGGCCCCGCAGGCCCGTCTGCTGGAAGACGTGCTTGGGCAGACCGCTCATGGGCATGGCGGAACCGCCACGGGCATTGAGGCGGGCGGCGAGTGATCGGGCAGTGAGCGTCAGGAGCATGATTCGCCAGAATGGGCTCGAAGTGGGGCGGCAGTCTAGGCGATCGGCGGGCCGGTGCAACCCGACGCAACGACTCTTGATCGTCGATTTTGGAGCCCAAAGGGTATTGGCGCGTGCCTCTCCCCAACAACTAAAAAACGCGTAGCCAAACAGAGCCGGCTACGCGCGGAGGGGAGAAAGATCAGGTTTTAGAGTCAGTTCTGCGGGGCAGACCTGAATAATCCGTAGTATACGGCAAACAAACGGATTGACAACCACATCAGCCAATATTTCCCATCTTATCACCTAACCCGATGCTAAATCTCCACTTTCGGTCGTCATTTGTTGTGGAAAAGTCGGTTTTCAGCCCGGCAAGCCGCGTCTACCGGGGCAGGCTACCATCCTGTCTTTCGATTTCACGCCTCATTCTCAGCCATTCGTCCTCGCCGCACAACACCCCAGCCAGGGTGAGGCTCCCGGCCGCGGACGTTCCCAGACCAGGAGATGATCCGAAATGCCCAGCCCCGCCGACCGTCGCTACAGCGAGTCCCACGAATGGCACAAACTCGAGGGAGACATCGTGACCCTCGGCATCTCCAAGTTCGCGGTCGATGAACTCACCGATGTGACCTACGTCGAGGTCAAGCCGGTGGGCACAAAACTTCAGCCGGGCGACACGATCGGGGAAGTCGAGTCTGTCAAGGCCACAAGCGAGATCTACTCCGCGGTGGGAGGCGAGATCGTTGAGACCAATGCGGCGCTCACCGACGACCCGGCGATTCTGAATCGCGATCCCTACGAAGCAGGCTGGCTGTGTCGCATCAAGGTGGCCGACAAGGCGCCGCTTGACGGATTGCTGAGTCAGGCGGACTACGACCAGAAGAACCCCTCGTGAATCAGGCCGCAGCCGAGGCCCCAGCGCTGATCGAAGTACGGAATCTGCGCAAGGTGTACAACTCGGGCGCCGAGCGTGTGCAGGCTCTGGCGGATGTGAGTCTGTCGATTCGCGGTCCGGGGTTCATCGGCATCATGGGGCCGAGCGGCTCGGGCAAGAGCACGCTACTGCATCTGCTGGCGGGGCTCGATCGACCGACGGCCGGCGAGATTCTCGTCGATGGTCAGGCGGTGCACTCCATGACGGAGACGGAACTTACACGCTATCGCCGCCAGCGCATTGGCATCATCTTTCAGCAGTTCAATCTGCTGGGCACGATGACGGCGCTGGACAACGTGATGTTGCCGGGCGTGCTCGACGGGCGGCCCGAAGAATGGCTGCGGCAACGGGCCACGACATTGCTTGAATCGCTCGGACTCGGCGGTCGGATGAAGCATCGTCCTGACGCACTCTCCGGAGGCGAACAGCAGCGCGTGGCGATCGCCCGGTCGCTGCTCTTTGAACCCAAGGTGCTGTTCGCCGACGAGCCGACGGGCAATCTCGACTCGACGTCAAGCCGGCGGATCTGGGAAATGCTGGCGCAGATGGCGCAGAAGCACGATCTGACGATCCTGATGGTGACGCACGAACCGGCGGCAGCGGCGTATTGCGACCGGGTGTTCATCATCGGCGACGGGCGCGTTACAGACGAGATCGACGTCGGGCAGCACGACTCGGCCTGGCTCGCTGCGCGGTACCAACAGACGGTCGACCAACCGCACTGAGCGGGACAGGTACTCTTATCGTGAGGCAGTCATGATTCGGGCCTCGTGGCGCATCGGCATCAACAGTCTCTGGGCACGGCCGGCGCGAACGACGCTGCTGCTGCTGGCTGTTGCGCTGGCGACGAGCCTGGTCGTTGTGGTGTCGACGTCGCTCGATTCGCTTTCGGCATCGCTGCGCGACGCGATGGAGGACATGCTGGGCAGCGCGGACATGTACGTGCGGCACCAGGCCGGGAGTCGGTTGCCCGAGTCGCTGGTCGGCGAGGTTGCCGCGTGGCCTGAGGTCGCTTTTGCCACGCCTCAACTCGTTTCGACCGTTCGGGTGGAGAACCTGCGCACTGAGAAGAAGGGACTCTTTGAAGGCATCGGCGTCGATCTGTCCAGCGAGGGGTTGGTGCGTCCGCTGGAATTCGTCTCCGGCCGCATGGCTGAAAACAGCGATGAGCTGATCGTCGATCCGCGCGTGGCGGACAACCTCGAAGCGCAAGTCGGCGACACGATTCGCGTGGGCGACTGGGGTCGCGAGCGCGACCTCACACTGGTCGGAATCCACAAGCGCGTCAATCTCGCCGTGCTGCAGAACCCGCAGTTTCGCTGCGACATTCACGCGTTCCAGACCGTCGCCGGCTATCCCGGCAAGGTGACGTCGGTGGACATCGTGCTCAAGCCGGGTCACGTGATTGATGACGTGATCCGACTGCGAGCCGGGGCGATCAAGCCGCCTGCCGAGTTGACGCCTTCGGACATCGCGCGAGCCGGGTTGGATCGCAACTTGCGGGGAATGGAGATCCTGCGCTACATCGCGGTGCTGTTAGCGTTTTTGTGCTGCACGTTCATTGTGCTGACGGGGCTGACCACGGCGATTACGCAGCGCATCACGGAACTGGCGACGCTGCGCTGCATCGGCGCCTCGCGATCGATGGTGTTCTTCTCGCAACTTCTCGTTGGGGCGGCGATCGGCGGGCTGGGCGGTTTGATTGGTCTGCCGCTTGGCCTGTTGTGGTCGGAGTTGTTTGCGCGATTCTTCTCGGCGTATCTGCGTGCGGGGTTGATCATCACCGCGACACCCATGCTCATCGCGCTTGGCGCGGCGATGTTCGCCGGGGTGATGGGCGCTTTGCTGCCGGCGTGGTCCTGCGCCCGCATCACGCCGCTGGCGGCACTGCGCGTGCAGTCGAAGAGCCTGCACCTCGGCCGCGTCGGCTACGTGGTCGTCGGCGGGATGGCGGCGCTGCTGATCCAGCAACTGAGTCTGCGTCTGCCCGCCAGCGAGCAGGTGTCTTTCTGGGGCCACCTGTTCTTCGGGGCGCCGGTCATGGCGGCGGCCTGGTTCATGCTGAGCATTCCCGCGCTGGTGGCGGTCACGTGGCTTGTCGCGGGCGTGCTCTCAAGAGTTCTCGTGCTGCCGCGCGGGTTGCTGAGCAGTTCGGTGCTGGCGACGCCGTATCGCAACGGGTTCACGGCCGGGGCGCTGATGCTCGGGCTGGCGATCATGATCGCGGTGCGATCAGCGGGCGGCGGACTGCTGGACAACTGGATTGATCCGATTCGTTTTCCGGATGCGTTCATCACGCGGCAGGGAGGCGTTCCCGAGGAACAGCAGAAGTGGATCAGCGAGCAGCCGTGGGTCGGCCATGTGTCGCCGATCGGCCTCTTTAAACTCGACGTGCAGGATCGGCAACTCTTCGGCGTCAAGGGCATTGCCCCGCAACGGGTGTATTACATCTCCTTCGACCCGGACCCGTTTTTTGCGATGACGAACATCGAGTGGGTGCAGGGCGACGAGCAGGAGGCGAAGCGCCGCCTCAAGCAGGGGGATGCGATTCTTGTGGCTCGAGAGTTCCTCACGGCGCGCGGCATCGGGGTGGGCGATCATCTCAAACTCGGCGCCGGCGCCACGATCCACGAATTCGAGATCGTGGGCGTTGTTTCTTCGCCCGGACTGGATATCGCCACTGAGATCTTCGGCATCGAGGGGCAGTTCCAGCAGCAGGCCGTTTCGAGCGTGTTCGGCACGCGGGCGGATGCGGCGCGAATCTATGACAACACTTCGGTGCGTCTGTTCCAGTTTGAGGTGACGGACGACACGCTGACGGATAAGGAAATCAGCCACCGGCTGGAAGAGGCGCTGGGGCCGGTCTTCTTTGGCTCGGGCCGGCTCATCAAGGAGGCTCTGCGATCGCTGGCGGAGCGGCTGATGCAGATGACCAATGTGATTGCGTTCGCCTCGCTGATCGTGGCGGCGCTGGGCATGGCCAATGTGGTGGCGGCGAACGTGGCGGCGCGGAAGTTCGAGTTCGGGGTGCTGCGGTCGATTGGCGGCTCGGCGGGCGTTGTCGGCCGTCTGATCGTGGGCGAGGCCCTGCTGATCGGGATGGCGTCGTGGATCACGGGGACGGGACTGGGGCTCTGGGACGCATCGAACGGGATTTTCCTGCTTAAGCGGATGGCGGGAGTGGATATCGCCCTGGCGGTGCCGTGGCCGGCGATGTGGGGTTATGGCCTTGTTCTGGTGTTTGCCCTCGTGGCGGCACTGCCCACGGCGATCCGAATGACCCGCCGGACGCCTTGTGAACTGATGGCCCACCGGTCGGAGTAAGGGGAACGAGGTTGCCTGAGGCGGGTGGCGTGCGATAATCAACGTTCACTGATGGCGCGGCCCGAGGGACGCCGCCGTCGGGACTGGTGGGACGATGGCGGCGGGCGGAACCCGAGCCGCTGGTACTGAGAACACAAAGGGACTTTTGCGATATGGCTTCGACTCTTTCTTCACGCAAGCGCATTCGACAGAACCAGAATCAGAACGCCCGGAACCGGTGGCGCAAGCGGCGCATCCAGTCGGCGGTGAAGGCTTTTGACGAGTTGGTGGTGCATCACGGCGCATTCGCCGATGCCGAGAAGGCGTTCCGCGACGCCGCGGCGATTCTTGATCGGGTCGCGGGCAAGAAGACGATCCACCGCAACAAGGCGGCGCGGAAGAAGAGCCGCATGGCGAAGAAGCTCGCGACGTTGAAGAAGGGCTAAAGCGAAGGCGCAAGCGTGCCTGTTTGCCACACCCAGGACTGGGAGCGGAGGCATGGCTGAGCAACGCACGACGCGGCGGCACACGAAGGCGTCATCGGCCCGCGCGTCGCGGCGCAGCACATCAAAACGATCTCGAACGCCGGGCGGATCTGATCCGACCGGCGCTTTGTTGCGCTTTGCCGCCCGCCCCGCCAACGGGCCCGGGCTGGGGTGGTATCTCGAACTGTCGCAGCGGCCGCTGCAGATTCTGATTTTCCTGCTGCCGCTTGTGGGTCTGTATGAAGTCGGCACGTGGCTGTACGCGAGCGGCGCGGCGATCGGGGCGAGCGGCCACGAGTCGATCACGATCAGCGCGTACAAACTGCTCAATGACTTCTTCGGTGCGTTCGGGGTCGGCGGCCTGTACCTGCCGGGCGTGGCGCTGATCACGGTGCTGGTGCTGTGGCACTTTTTCGCGCGCGATCCCTGGGAGGTGCACCTGGGTGTGCCACTGGTGATGCTCGTCGAGTCGCTGCTGCTGGCGGTACCCCTGCTCGTCCTGGATCAACTCATCAACCGGCTGTTTGCGGGCAGCCCTTCGCCGGCGATGGCGCTGCTCAGCGGCCCGCCGATTGAATCGCTTTCCTGGCAGGCGCGTCTGACGCTGAGCGTCGGCGCGGGGCTCTATGAGGAACTCGTTTTTCGCATGATCGTCATAGCGCTGATCCACACGATCCTGGTGGATTTCGGCAAGATGAAGTCGACGCAGGGGGCGGTCATCGCGCTGGTAATCTCAGCGGTTGCGTTTACCTTCTACCACGATGTTTCCGTTGGCGGCGTCGTTCAGCCGCAACGGGTGGCGTTCTACTTTGTGTCCGGGCTGTTCTTTGCCAGTGTGTATGTCGTGCGCGGGTTCGGGGTGGTCGTGGGAACGCACGCGGCATATGACACGCTGGTGATTGTGATCCTGCCGCTGCTGATGGGCAATGCGTAGCGCAGGACGAAGTCCACGTTGGATGAACGTGGACTTCGACGGTTGCGCGAGATGTGGTTCGACTCAATCTTCTTCTTCTCTGGGCTTGTACGCGGCGACGACCTCGGCCTGGATGTGGGCCGGTGCGGGTTCGTCGTGGCTGTACTCCATGGTGTAGGAGCCGGTGCCCTGTGTCATGGCTTTGAGTGAGGCGGCGTACGACATGACTTCGGCAAGCGGCGCTTCGGCGGTGATGATGGCCATGCCGCCCGCGAGCATGTCGGTGCCCTGGATGCGGCCGCGCCGACCCATGATGTCGCTGGTGATGTCGCCCATGTAATCCGAAGGCGTTGCGACTTCGAGGGTGACGAATGGTTCGAGCAGTCGCGGCTTGGCTTTGCTGACCGCATCGGCGAAGGCTCGCTTGCCCGCGGTGATGAAGGCGACTTCCTTGGAGTCGACGGGGTGGTACTTGCCGTCGTAGACGGCCACGCGGATGCCCTGCATCGGGTAGCCGGCGACACAGCCGATCTGGAGCATCTGGCGGACGCCCTTTTCGATGGCGGGCATGAACTGCCTGGGCACCGAGCCGCCGAAGGTGTCGTCGACAAATTCGAAGGTGTCTTCCGCGTCCGCGGGAAGCGGTTCGACGCGGAGGTAGACCTCGCCGAACTGTCCGGCGCCGCCGGTCTGCTTCTTGTGCCGGTGGTGGCCTTCGGCCTTGATGCTGATGGTTTCCTTGTAGGCGATCTTGGGCGGAGCCGTGTGGACTTCGAGATTGAAACGACTCTTGAGGCGCTCGATGACGACGCGGAGGTGGAGTTCGCCAATGCCGCGCATGACCATTTCATGCGTGGTCGAATCGCGATCGAACTTGAAGGTTGGATCCTCTTCAGCGAGGCGAATGAGGGCCTGGCTGATTTTGCCTTCCTCGCCGCGCTTGGCGGCGGTCACGGCCAGGCCGAACATCGGAGTCGGCTGCGGAATGGACTTGGCGCGAATGGACGCAAAGCCGAGTTCGCCGTGCACGACGGCGTCGTAGTGCATCTCGTCAATCTTCGCAACGGCGATGATGTCGCCCGGGACGGCCGAGTGGCACTCGACGTGATCCTTGCCCTGCAACTGGAACATGTGGGCCAGTCGGACGGCCTTGCGATGCTCGCCGATGACGACGGAGTCGCCGCTCTTGAGCGTGCCCTGATGGACGCGGAACGCGGCGAGTTTGCCCACGAAGGGGTCAGCGGCGACGCGGAAGACGTGGCCCACCACCGGCTTGGAAGGATCGGCCACGGGAAGCCACTGCTCTTCGTCGCCGCCCTCGGACTTGCGGACGAGGAAGGGGCGGGGGTTGGCTTCTTCGGGGCTGGGGCAGAGGCGCGTGACGACGTCGAGCATGACATCGACGCCGACACCCTGGCGAGCGCTGGTGAAGAGAATGGGCACGAGGTGGCCCATGCACATGGCCTTCTTGAAGGCGGCGCCGAGTTCCTCGGGTGAGAGTTCCTCACCGCCGAGGTATCGCTCCATGAGCTTCTCATCGATCTCGACGACCTGGTCGATGAGCGCCTGATGAGCGTCTTCGACACTGCTGAAGTCCGGGGCAGCGCCTTCGGCGGATCGATAGAAGCAGCGGGCGATGCCGGTGGCGCCGCCGGAGGGCAGATTCACCGGAAGGCACTCGCGGCCGAACGTCTCGCGGAGCTGCTCGACGAGTTCTTCGAGGCCGTCTTTTCCGAGTTGCATCTTGTTGATGCAGATAAATCGCGGGAGGTTCTCCTCGGCGGCGAGGCGCATCATGCGACGCGTCATGTTCTCGATGCCGCGCGTTGAATCGACGACGAGGCAGACGGCATCGGCGGCGGCGACTGCGGCGTTGGCCTGGCCGACGAAATCGGGATAGCCCGGCGTGTCAATGAGGTTGAGGCGGCAGTTGTTGAAGTCCACATGGACGACGGCGGAGTTGAGGCTGTGGTGGTGGACCTTTTCCTCGGGCTCGTAATCACACACCGTGTTGCCGTCTTCGACGGTTCCCATGCGGCCGATGGTCTTGGTTGATTCGAGGATGCGCTCGACCAGCGTGGTCTTGCCGGAAGCGGCATGCCCCACGAGCACAATGTTGCGAATATCCCGGGTTGTGTAGTCCGCCATCATCAACTCCCTTGCGAGGATGTGGTTGCGATCGTGCTCGGCCGCGTCCGGTGGCGGCCGGAGAGACGAATAGTGTACCCGCCCCGCGAGGGGCCGGTCACCTGAGGCGGTTTTCGTGGAATGCATCGAGGGGCGGGGGGCAACCTCGGACCGGCCCACTTTTTCTTTGGGTTTTCTTTGGAATTTGGCGGACCTGTGGTAGACTTTGGTGGGATGGTCCAAGTATGACCATCCGCGTTTGAGGGGGTCTCTCACTCTGGCCGCATTCGCGGTGCGAGGGGATTGTCGGAGAAAGTTCAAAGCGGTGGTTCAGCCGTGCGACTGACGCTCCGTGGGGGGGAGTAGGGTCCATGTCCGCACAATCTGCCAATGGCGCTGTGGCCTCGGGTCAACACCCGCGGGTCACGCTGCGCCATCGAGGCTATTCACTCATCGAAGTGCTGGTGGCCATGCTGGTGCTGGCGATTCTGGTCTCGATCATGCTGCCGGCTCTGCACCAGACAATGCGCTACAGCGCGCCGCTGGTGAGGTGCTCGGCGAACATGCGGCAGTTGCACCAGGCGCTGATGATCTATCTTGGATCGTCGCAGGACATGATGCCCGCGGCCGGTTACGAGGCGCTTCGGGACGCGAGCTTTCCGCCGCTCAACAAGACGCTGGCGGAATACGGCGTCGAGGATATCTCGTACTGGCAGTGTCCCGCGGATGTGCGGCCGGAAGTCGTGACCGAGCGTTGGGGAAGCATGGTGTATCCTCCAGGTCGGTACATGCGATCCGTGCGCCGGCGCATCCGCCTGGACGAACTCGGGCCCGAGTATCCGCTGCTGGCCGATCGTGGTCCGTTCCACCTGCAACTGGAGGAGAACGGCCAGTCGATGGTGCCGGCAGATTTCACGGCCGATCCAGTCAAGTCGCCGATGCTCTCGGGGTTTTACGAAGGGCACAATTCGGTCTGGGTCAGCGGCCGCGTGACCTCGCATACGCGCGACACTTCACGAACGCGCCCGTAGTCCTGCGGCTGCAATCACTGTCTGGAATCGGATGGATCGTTGAGCACGGCGTCTGCCGCGCTGGCGGCCTCGCGCAGATGCTCGGCGTTGAGCGTGCCGATGATGGCGCTGTGGACACCGGGCGTTTGCAGCACGTAGCGCAGGCAATGCCGCACGGGATCCGGACCGAGGCTTGCATCCGCGAGATGGCCGCTGACGAGCGCTTTCTTGACGAGGACGCCGACACCGGCTTTGTGTGCGGCGGCGGCCACGACTGAGTCCGCCGGAGCGTGGGGATTGACGGTGATCATGACAACATCGCACAGTTGCACGGCGAGCAACCCGCCGGAGGCGGTCTTGGTTGAGATGCCCACGGCGCGGATCAGGCCGCGCTCCTTGAGATCGTGCAGCGCCGCCAAGGCGCCTTGCCGTTGCAGGATGTCTTCATCCTGACCGTCCGAGTGGATCAGCACGATGTCGAGGTGATCAACGCCGAGGCGCTTGAGGCTCCGCTCGACGCTGCGGCGAATCGTCGACTCTGAAAAGTCGAAGCTGGGTCGACCGGCTGCGAACTCTTCGCCGCACTTGGTGACAATGACCCACTGCTCGCGCGGGCCGGGGAGCAGGCGGCCGAGTCGCTCTTCGCTCGTGCCATACGCGGGCGCCGTGTCGATGAGATTGACGCCGCACTCGCGGGCCGCATCGAGCAGGGATCGCACCGCGTCATCGTCCGGCAAGTCAAAGGGTCGAGGATATTTGACGCCCTGGTTGCGACCGATCTTGACGGTTCCGAGCCCGATCGCGGAGACCATCAAACCGGTGCGTCCGAGTGGTCGAACGTGTGCCACTGGCGGCTCTCCTTCCACGGCGGCAAGGCCATCTGCGGTTGCGGCCAATCGGCCAGAGACTCGAGTCCTCCCGGCGAACGATCCGGCACGAGCCGGTTGATGCGTTCGATGAGCAGGTCTGCGAGCAGCGGGGCGAACGCGAGTTTGGTGGGCCAGGCAAAGAGCACGGAACCGACCTCGTGGATGACGGGCCGATCGGGTCGCGCTTGATCCGCCTGCGCGCCCTCGACGCGATCGATGCGGAAGGCGTCCCACTGCAGCTGCGAGAGATCGAGCCACGGAAAGAGTGTGGCCACCTCCCGCTGCGCAGCCGTAATCTGGTCGATTCGAGAGCGGGCGACTCCCGATTCGGCGAGTTCGCCGCCGAGGTACCAGACGCGGCGTCGGGGATCTTCGTCCCAGTCGTGAGAGGTGATGGTCAGCCGGGGCGTGGATCCTGTTTCGAGGCAGTGGCCGAAAATGGGATGCTCAATCGGACCTCGCGCCAGGACCATGTGCAGGGGTCGTCGCTGGATCAGCGATGGGCCGGCGCCGGTTTTTTCGAGCAGCGCAGCGCTTCCTCCGCCGGCGGTACACACCACCGCGCCGGCCCGGATTCTTGCTTCGCGCACCTGCTCGCCATCGGTGAATCGCACCCTGCATTCCACCCCCGATCGATCGTCGGCGCATGTGTCGATTGATGTGTCATCGCCGTTCACTCGAAGCACGAGTCCTCGCGCATCGGCGGCGAGTCGGGCGATCAGCGAGGGCACATCGAGCACGACTTCGTCGATCCGGTAGACCGATCCGCGAAAGGCGCTTGGCGCGAGAAGAGCGGGGTACTGCGCGCGCGCGACCGATCTCACGCGGGTTTTCATGACCGAGGCGGCAAAAAAAGTAGTAATCCTCGAAGGCAGTGAATGCTGCGACCAGAGGTGCTGGCAGTCGGAAAGGACGCGGGCGCCGGAGAGATCAATCTCACCTTCGCCGGCCAGCGCCGCCTTCCATCTGGAGGGCATGGCGCGGATGGCTTCGGACGCGCCGGTGATGCGATTGGTGAGCGCGTACTTGGTTCCGCCGTGGATGATTCCCTGCGACGCAACCGTTTGTCCCCGGCCAATTTGGTGCGATTCGAGAAGGACGACGCGGCGTCCGTCGCGCCGCAGGCGGCGCATGAGCCAGAGTCCGGCGATGCCGGCTCCGATGATCACGACATCCGCGCGCGCCTGAAGAGTGGAGGACATGAGTGCATCATTCGGAGTGGTGCAGAGGCGGTCAATGCGGATCGGCGGCGGGGCGCCCAAAGCCCTTCGTTCATCTTTTTGTTTCAAGGGGGTAGTAGAACGCGTCCGATAGTGGTACAAATTATGCGGTGGCTCATCAGCGTGCGAGCCCCAGACACCGACCGATTCGATTCGCGTTCTGCTCCGACACCTCCATCAAAGGAGAATTCAGATGGCGAAGAAGAAGACCAGGAAGAAGACTGCAAAGAAGAAGACCAAGAAGAAGGCAGCCAAGAAGCGGACTGCAAAGAAGCGGACCGCCAAGAAGAAGACCAAGAAGAAGACTGCCAAGAAGCGAACCGCCAAGAAGAAGACCAAGAAGAAGACTGCAAAGAAGAAGACCAAGAAGAAGGCCCGTCGCAAGAAGGCCACCAAGAAGATGGCCTGAGGCTCAACGCCTCCCGGCCGCGGCTGAGACCTCGCCACTGTGCGACCTCCAGCCGCTCCATTCGAGACAGTCGGTGTCTCTCACATCCCGCGAATCACAGTCGAGGACGCCAGAATCGGCGTCCTCGGTTGTTTTTCTGGCGCGTATCATCGTCCACGCCGCCCGCCCCGATCCTGAGGAACCCGCCGTGACGCACGTGATCGCCGAGCCCTGCATCAACACCAAAGATGCCTCCTGCGTCACCGTCTGCCCGGTGGATTGCATCCATCCGACCAAAGACGAGACCGCGTTCGAGACTGAGGCCCAGTTGTACATCGACCCGGCCACCTGCATCGACTGCGGCCTGTGCGTCGTCGAGTGCCCGGTGCAGGCGATCTATCTTGAGGCCGACCTGCCGACCGAATGGCGCCGGTTCATCGAGATCAATCTCGCCTTCTACAAGCGTTGAGTACGCCGGGTCCGGCCGCCAGCCGACCTTCCGCAGCACCCGCCCTACCCTTGCCTCATGCACGGCTCCGAGATCGACACCCACCTGACTGCGCGCCTCGACGAGATGCTGGCGCGCGTCGTTGAATTCGACGCTCTGCTGGCCGATCCGGAGGTGACGGCGGACTACCGGAAGGTGCGTGAACTGAGCATGCAGCGAGCCGCCCTGGCTCCGACGTGCGATCGCTATCGCCAGTACCAGAAGCTCCGGCGGCAGCACGAGGAGACGGCCGCCCTCACCCGCGCCAGCGCCGACGATGAACTCGCCGCGCTGGCGCGGGAAGAACTGCCGCAGATCGAATCGCAACTCGAAGAACTCTGGTTGCGGTTGCGCACCGATCTGGTTTCCTCCGAAGACCGCTCCATCGGCTCGATCATTCTCGAATTGCGTGCGGGCGTTGGCGGAGATGAAGCCAGCCTGTGGGTCGGTGATCTGCTGGACATGTATCGCGGCTACGCCCAGAGCAAGGGGTGGAACGTCGACGACATGGACTTCTCACCCGGCGACGCGGGCGGCTACCGCAGCGTCGTACTCAATGTCACGGGCGAAGGCGTGTGGGCCCACCTCGGCTACGAAGGGGGAACGCACCAGGTGAAACGCGTCCCCGCCACCGAAGCGCAAGGACGGGTGCACACTTCGACCGCAACCGTCGCGGTGCTGCCTGAGCCTGAGGAGATCGAACTTGAAATCGATCCCGAGGAAGTCAAAGTCTCCATCACCACGGCGCAGGGGCCCGGCGGGCAGAACGTGAACAAGGTCGCCACGGCCGTGCATCTCATCCACTTGCCGACCGGCATCGAAGTCCGCATGCAGGAATCCAAGAGCCAGCAGCAGAACCGCGAGAAGGCGTGGAAACTGCTTCGCGCCCGTCTGTACGAGCGCAAGCTCGACGAGGCCCGCAAACAGCGCGATGAGCAGCGCGTGGCGATGATCGGCTCGGGCGGGCGTGCAGAGAAGATCCGGACGTACCGATACAAAGAGAACCTGGTCGTCGATCATCGGATCAATCAGAGTTTCAACCTCGGCCGGGTGCTCGAGGGCGAACTTGAGCCCGTGGTGTCGGCGCTGATCGAGAACGACATGGCCCAACGCCTCGCCAACCTGGGGAACGCCTGATGACCTCAACTTCGCCGACATCGCTGGCCCCCCTGCTCATCGTCGCTGCGGTGCGGGATGAAGTGCGCTGCCTGCTGCCGGGTTCGACGGAAGCGCCGACGACCGGCGCTCGCATCGGCTGGCCCATCATCCCGGTCAACCCGAAAGTGACGGTGGCGCTCAGCGGCATCGGGCGGGCGAACGCCGCGGGCGCGACGGTGCAGGCTCTGACGCTTCGCCGCTATGCCGCGGTGCTCAACGTCGGCGTTGCCGGCGCTCTGCATGGGAGCGAGCTGTCGGTCGGCGACGTGGTGCTGGCGACGCACTCTGTATTTGCCGAGGAAGGCATCGATCTGCCCGACGGACCGGCCGATATGAGCGCGCTGGAGTTTCCGCTTGGCGATGAACCGTGGTGCGATGGCAATCGAGTCCGACCTGAC
Source organism: Planctomycetaceae bacterium (assembly GCA_040255465.1). Classification (GTDB taxonomy): domain Bacteria; phylum Planctomycetota; class Phycisphaerae; order Phycisphaerales; family UBA5793; genus UBA5793. Next base: position 683,101 of record JBDZVA010000001.1, on the reverse strand, counting down.
GCGGCCCTGCTCGATGTGCTCGCCGGTTCGATCGGTCAGGGCGTCGAACGGGGCGTGGTGGCGACGGTGGCGCGGTGCAGCGGCACGGATCGCGCGGCGGCCGCGGTGGCTTCGCAGACCGGCGCGCGAGCCGAGGCGATGGAAGGCGCGGCGGTCCTGCTTGCGGCGCATCGCATGGGGGTTCACCGCTGCGCCGAAGTTCGCGTGATCAGCAACACCTGCGGCGACCGGTTGCGCCAGCACTGGGATCTGTCGGCCGCGTTCAACCGCATTGACCTCATGCTCCAGCGGATCGTCGAACTGGCGAAGTGAACGGGCGGAGCCTGACCTCCGGCCGAGATCGCTTCCAATCAGTGCGCAGCGGGTGGCATCGAACCCTGCGGCTCTGGGTGGAGTTCGATGTCGCGCGTCATCGCCGCAAACACACTGATCGCTCACCCCGAGCGACGAGCGTTCAGAACCACCCCACTCCACTTGAACTCGAACTGCTCTAGTTGCGACCGCTGGCGGGGTCGATCTGTTCGATGAGGCGTTCGATGTAGCGCCAGGCGTTGAGTTCGAGGCGAATTCCCTGCAACGTTTCGGCATCGGGCGGGTCGCCGGCGGATCGAAAGAGTTCGGCAACGCGCTTGCGATATGCGGCCCGCTGCTCGTCGGCCCACTGTTCGACTTTCTGCTTGCCTTGGGCGTCGCCGGATTGCATCGCCTCTTCGAGTTCCTGGCGCACGTCGAGGATCTCCATGAGGAAGTCGTCGGGCAGGCTCTTGTCATCGCTCTTGCCCGGACCGCCCAGCAGCATGAGCAGCGCATCGGCGCGCTGTTCATCATCCTCGAGCATGACGCGCGCGCGATTGATCTCGGCGGAGCGCTGCTCGGCTTCACTCCGTTTGACTGGATCACTGAAGCGATCGGGGTGCCATTTGGCCGCTTCGGTCAGATAGGCGCGCTGCAGGCGGGCGCGATCGGTGTCGTAATCGCGACTCAGGCCGAGCGCTGCAAAGGGATCGAAAGACATGCGCGATGATAGGCGGGCGCTGCGGCGCGCCGGGTGGCGATGAGGATTCAGGAGGGCTTACCCCGCCGCGGCGCGAAAGTCTCCCGGGCGCGATGCGCTCGGTCGACCTCCCCGCGCGGGGCGCGATTTGCCATGTGCGGACTTGCCGTTGGCTGACTTGCCGTTGGAGCCCTTGTCGTTGAGCAGGTGGCAGCCGAAGCGGCCGCGCGCCTCCATGAAGAAGCGATTGGGCTTGTCGTCGTTGATCTGCTCGTTGAGTTTGCTCAGCGCTTCGCACTCGATCTGCCGCACGCGTTCGCGCGTCAGGCCGATTTCGCGGCCGACTTCCTTGAGGGTGCGCGGCTCGCGTCCGTCGAGACCGAAGCGCAGGCGGAGCACCGTGGCTTCGCGATCGTCGATGACTTCAAGCAGTTTGCGAATCGTGCGAATCTCGTCGTCGTAGATGATGGATTCTTCGGGCTGGTCGGAACGGTTGTCGGCGAAGATCTCGGAGAAGTTGATGACCTCGCCGTCCTTGCCCGCGGGGGCCTGGGTTGAGCATTGCAGGGCCCGAACGGCGCGTCGAATGACGAGCACCTTCTTGGCGGGGATCTCCAGCACCTCGGCGAGTTCGTGCATCGACGGCGCCCGGCCGAGCTTGGCTTCGAGGTCGTGCGTCGCCTGCTTCCACTTGGCGATGTGCTCGACCATGTAGGCGGGGATATTGATCGGCTGGCCGGCGTTGATCAGGGCGCGCTTGATGGCCTGCTTGATCCACCAGGAGGCGTACGTGGAGAAGCGGGCGCCCTGGGCGGGGTCGAAGCCTTCGACGGCGCGAATGAGGCCGACGTTGCCTTCTTCGATGAGGTCGGCGAGGTGCATCCCCCGATTGAGGTACTTTTTGGCGATGGAAACGACGAGGCGCAGGTTGGCGCGGACGAGGAGGTCGCGGGCGGCGGGGTCGCTCTCGTTGACGACGCGCCAGCCGAGGTACTTCTCCTCGAGGGCTTCGAGCAGTGGCGTGTCGTTAATGTGACGGAGATAAAGCTGCAGTTCGGTCTGCAGCCCTGCATCTTCCGTCCCCTTGGCGCTTCGCGTTCTCAAACGAAACCTTCCCCTGCGTGGCGCACTGCCGGTGCTGTGGCGTCGTTCACCGGACCGGCTGTGCAGGCGCTGTCCGATGGTATTCATCCCCAAGATCAGCCACCACGGAATGCGGTTCGACCGGCTAAGCGGTGCGGCACGCGCCGGGGCGGAGGGCCGGAGGCCACCGTACTATTCGTCCGTACTCCACTTTGGTTCGACAAATGACGAGAAACACTTGAGGCAGACTGGTCAGAGGGATGGTTGTCCATGTCAGGGATGTCGGGCCGATAAGGATTTCCAGCATGGCCGACGAAGATCTCACTCCAATTCTGCACAACTGGCCCTACGTCAGCGGCGAGGTCAACGTCCGACTGATCCAGGCTGACGACGCCCGAATGATCATCCAGATGCGCGTGGATCTCGGAATCCTGCAGATGGAAACGACGGGGCGGCCGGACGGCACCCGTCCCGATGGATTCGACTCCCTTCTGGAGGCGGTTGCGGCGGCTCTGCAGGCCCACGTGGACGAGCACGGCGACGCCGAGGGCTTTACCCTCACCTCCGAGCACTGCCGCCGCCTGCGCGAGGAGGCGATCCAGTTTTACCACCGCTATGTCAGCCTGCTGGCCCTCGAAGAGTATGAAGGGGTCATGCGCGACACCGAGCACAACCTGCACATCATCGAGTTCTGCCGGGAGTTCGGCGAGACCGAATTCGACCAGACGGTCATGGAGCAGTTGCGCTGCAACACCCTGATGATGCACGCCCGGGCCGAAGCGAGCCAGGCGGTTGCCGCCAAGGACACGCGCGCGGCACTGGAGGCCATCGACCGCGGCCTGGACGCCATTCGCAAGGCGATGATGGAAAGCGACGACCCGGACCAGGAAGAGGTGGATGCATTCGAGACGTCGGCGGAGGTGCAGTTGCTGTGGTCGATGCGCGATGCGCTGGTGCCCAAACTCCCAGTCAGCCAGCGCAGCGAATTGCATGACCGCCTCAAGGCCGCTCTCGCCGCGGAAAACTACGAGCTGGCGGCGATCCTGCGCGATGAATTGCGGATGTTGCGGGACGAATAGCGTGCCGCGGGCCGATCAGGCAGCGCGCGTCGCCTGGGCCTGACGCACGCCGATCCTGTAGTGGCGCGGCGTAACCGTCTGCCCCGAAACGGGATCGATCGTGGCGGGGACTTCATCGCATCGCATGACGACGGCGATCCGACCCCGGACGCGGAAGGGCGCCAGGCGGACCTCGACGTACTCGCCCACGGGAATGGGGCGCTCGGAGCGGAAGCCGAGCCCGGAGTGGCTGACGTCGGCCAGTTCGACGGTTCCGCCCAGAAACGACTTGAAGGGATCGAGACAGATCAGCCGCGCCCAGCCGCTGGTCGTCGCCCGCCCCTCGTGGCGACGATCAAATCGGAGCGAAGCCTTGCCATCATCGGGCCAGGATGCCGGAGCCGGTTGGTCGGCGGTGGGAGTGCAAACGGATCTGTGATCGAGTTTCAGTGCCATGTCTGCTGCGTCCACCCCGAGGGATGAGGATCATCTCTCCCCCTCTGGCGAAATCATCGGACGCTGAGTCGGGCGGGTTGAGGCGGAAAGCGCCGGCACGTGGCGGGCGGGAGGCGAGATGGTGTGTCGGCCACCTCGATTCGACCGGGAGCCGGAGCCGCTCCGGAGAGTGGGCAGAGTGCCGTTTCGTCCGATAACCGCACAAATGCACAAAAAACATGTTTTATTGACCAATCCACCAGATTGGGGGTTGACGGCGAAGTCATAATCTGGTATCACATTGTCAACACTCTGGAGGGGTGCCGGAACGGGAGTTTCTTCTCACCCGGCGATGGCAATCCATTCGGCCTGCCACTCCTCTTGCGTGCGGTTACAGACGTGGTATCTGTAACAACGTGGCTGAACACATCTGTGAGGGGAGACTTTCCGTGAAAACTGCTTTGACATTCGCATGCGTCGCGAGCCTGGCGCTGGCTTCGACCTCGTTTGGCGACATTCTGGACGCGAACCCGTCCGCCAACAACGGCGGATCGGCGAACTGGGCCATGTTCTTCGATCTCACGTCGAATGGACCGGGCCTTGCGGTTACGCACATGACGACGGCAAGCAATGCCAGCGCCTTTGCGACCTTCAACATCGAGATCTTTACCCGCAGCGGCAGCGGTCTGGGCAACCCCGGCCCCGGCCAGTCGAGCGACGGCTGGACTTCGCTGGGCGTGGTGCAGGCGACCCAGGGCGATACCAACAGCGGCATCTCACAGCTCATCGACATCCCCGATATCGCCGTCGGCGCCGGCGACACTACCGGAGTGGCGGTCCTCTTTACCATTGCGGGCCCGCGCTACTTCGGCACCGGCTCGCCGCCGCACCAGGTCTTTGAAGATGCGAACCTCAAACTCACGACCGGCGACGCACGCTCTGCTCCGTTCACCAACGGCGGCAGCTTCTTCTCCTCGCGCGGCCTCGTTGGCGCGCTGACATACGAAGTCATCCCGGTCCCGAGTACCCTCATGCTCATGGGCGTGGGCGGCCTGTTCGCTGCGGGTCGTCGCCGTCGCGTCTGAGCGCTGAACTTGCCTTTCCCTGTATCTCCGTGGAAGCAACCCCCGGCCGGAAGCGGCCGGGGGTTGTTCGTTGAACAGACTCGGCGAAGCGCGCGATTCGATCGCTCACCCACCAGACGCCGTCGCGTCATTCAGCGGTACGCTTTGAGGCCGCGCTGATGGCGGCGCTCGTTCAACTCGGCGAGGGCGGGCGGAAAGTCCTTGAACAGTTTGATGATCTGCGAACTCGTGAGATCGAGCAGCAGCGCTGCCTTGGCGACGTCGTCATGCACGGCACTAAGCACGTCGAGGACTTCGGCGAGGATGGCCGGGGCGTCCCAGTGCTCGGGATTGAGCGCGAGTCTGCCGCCGCGCACGCGCGACTTGAGCAGCGGCGTGGGCTCGTAGCCGGGCAGCGGCACGCCGAGACGATGCTGCAAGGCGAGTCGCACGCGCAGGCGGTGGATGGCGGTCTGGCGGTTGCGCTCCGGCTGGCGCGACTCGGCGGCCTGGGCCTCGATGCCGGTCGGGACGTGCTCAAGAAAGACGGCGGTGGCGACCTTGTTGCGATGCTGCCCGCCGGGGCCTGACGAACGGCCGCGCGTCATGCGACACTCCCTGAAGAACAACTCTTCATCGAGCGTGGCGGGATGGGTGTAGGCGAAGCCGGGCACAACGCATGATAGAGATGATCTGCGGTTCGTTCGGCGAGATCGCATCGCCAGGCGTTGCCTACTCAATCCGCACAACGTTGCTGGTGGCGCAGCGGGTGATGTCGACGAGTTGGAGGTAGCCGCCGCAGACGGTGCGGGGGACCGTGCGCTTGAGGCGGCCGGCGCCGAACTGGCCCGCTGAGCCGACGTAGGCGACCTGCAGGCCGAGTTGGCCCAGTTGCAGCGAAGTGCCCGAGCACGGGTTGCCGTTGGGGATGATGAAGTTGCCGGTGCGCTTGGCGTAGAGCAGCGCGATGCGGGCCCGCTGATCCGGCGTCGCCTGAAACCAGCGGACTTCAATCTCGCCGCCCGGCCCGCTCGAACAGTCGGGGATTTTCTGCAATGTGAGCACCGGAGCCGGGCATTCCCCGCCATTGCCGGGGTTGAGGTCGAAGGAGTAGACCGCGCCGACAGAGTCGAACTGACTGCCGCCGGGACACTGCGTGGCGAGTGCGCCGACGACTGCCATGTCGGACGATGGGCCATCGCCGAGTGCCAGATCAACCGCCAAACCATCGTAGCCATCTTGCTGCTGTCCGAACAGCGCTTGAATCACGCGCCAAGCGCCACCCACTGGATTGCGATAGTACATGTAGGCGGCACCCGATTCGGCACCGAATTCTCGGTTATTGGTGGCTCCGACAAGTAACCTGTTCGAACCGTCAACGGAAAGCGATACACTATGACCAAAGTTTAGGTCATTGATGTTCTCAATCGGCGGATTTAGTCGCGCCTCTTCGCTCCATGTTCCGTCAACATACCGATTGAATACGTATACGCCTCCGGGACCGCTGAAACTTCCGTTGCCGTTTTCGCTCTTGCACCCGATCGCAGCGCGCAGCAGGATCCCTTCTCCGTTGCTTACTGGAATCAGATCCACATCGTTCCCGAATTGATCACGAGGTGCAGGGTCGTGTGCGCTGAACTGGCCTTCGTGTTCCCAATCAGCTGATACGTCGTTGAAGCGATAGACATGGGCTGCACCCGGGAACTCGTTTCGAACGGGACGATGAAAGGGTGCCCCGACAATCAGAATGGCCTCGCCGCCTGATTCCGCCGCGGCTAAGCAGAAGCCAAACGCGTCCTCTGGTCTTGATTGCGGCGCATAAAGATGAGCCTGTTGCTGCCAGGTTCCATTCCCATTATCTTCAAACAGGTATGTTGACCCAATGATCTCATGGCCGTCCGAACCTGGCCCACCAATGACCAGAAATGTGCGAGCGCCAGCGGTTGCCCATGAAACACACTTACCAAACCACTCGTACGGCGTGGATACATCAGGCACGATGATGGCTTGTTGCACCCACTCTCCGCCACTTTCGAGGAGAAACACATATGCCTTGCCAGCGTCGGGTGCGATCTGGCTCGCTTCCGGGCTTCCTACCGCGAGAAGCCAGCGGTCGTGCGCAAGATCGTGATGGAGTGCCAGCGATGAGCCAAACGTGTCGGCAGGATTTAGGTCCGCCGGTCGAATTCCGATCTCCTTCCGCCAAGTACGGGACTGCTCGTCGAGCGTGAATGTCGTGACGAGGCCGCCGAGCGGCTCGAACTCGCCTATGGCCAATCGTCCTTCCGCAAGAGCGATCGCTTGCCCGAACGTGCCCGGCTCACATGGTGGCATGATCCGCTCCAATTGCCGTGGCGGGCACGGAAGGGATTGACAATGCACCGCGCCTGCCCAAATGAGAAGAACCACGCTCGGAGCTAGAATTTGTGTGGATCGGCTAATCATCTTCGTCACATCGGCTTATGCATGTGCGTCAAATTCAGTGAGCAATCATGTAGATGCCGCCCCGATCGTCCTTCGTGGGGTAGCAAGTAGCGTGCGTTCGGACGTGGGGTGTCGTTGAGGCTTTGCGAAACGCGCCGTGTTGGACAGTCGGTTGCGCCTGCCCGCAGACTTTGATTCTCATGGCGCATTGTCCTCTGGACATTCTGGCAACAGATGCCGCACATGGCTGGTGGGCTCGAACCGTTGAATCATCTGATCCCGCGCTGCACTCCCCGCCTCAACGGACTCGATCGCCCGACGCCGAATCCAACAGCACCAAGCGCTGCTCCGTGTACCATGCGCCCATTCCGGGGCATGTCAAGGTCATTTCCCTGTTTTATGGGAAGATGGTCCGCATTCTGGGGCTCGACGTCGACAAAACACCTGCCGAACGCGCGGCCAATAAGACGTGCGCGGCGGCGGCTTCGTCGGGAGATGTGTCAGAACATCCCGGCCGGACTGGCGGAGAGAGAGAGGTCGTCGGTGAGGCCGGCGTTGAGTTTGAGGCAGGCGAGGCCGGCGATCATGGCGGCGTTGTCGAGGCAGTAGGCGAACTGGGGCAGGTGCAGCGTCAGGCCGCGCTGGTCGGCGAGGCTTTGCGCGTCTTTGCGCAGGCGGGTGTTGGCGCTGACGCCGCCGCCGATGATGATCGAGCGGATCGACTGGCCTTGCTCGGCCTGCTGGTCGAGGGCGCGGTTGAGTTTGAGCATGACGGCGCTGACGGCGGCGCGCTGGAACGAGGCGCAGAGGTCGTCGATCTCGGTCGCGGTCAGTTGCGAGGCGTCGCGCTCGAAGGCAGCGCCGGCGCCGCGGCCGGTCGGTGTGCCGCGCACGGCGTAGAGCAGCGCGGTCTTGAGACCTGAGAAGGAGAAGTCGAGGCTGGCGGGATCGAGGCGCGAAATGGGAAAGTCGTGGACGTCGTCGCGGCCGCGCGCGGCGCGGGCGTCGACGCGCGGACCGCCGGGGTAGCCGAGGTTCATGATGGTGGCGGCCTTGTCGTAGGCTTCGCCGATCGCGTCGTCGATGGTGCGGCCGATGCACTGCACGTCGAGGGGCGAACGCATGACAAAGAGGCTCGTGTGCCCGCCGGAAACGACGAGACCGATCGCGGGGTACTGCGGCTGGTCGGTCGTGTCGAGGCACGCGGCGTGGAGGTGGGCGCTGATGTGATCGACGCCGATGAGGGGCTTGTCCCACGCCCAAGCGAGCGCCTTGGCGGCGGCGACGCCGACGAGCAGCGAGCCGATGAGGCCCGGTCGATGGCCCACGGCGACGGCGGAGATTTCCTCGGGGCCGAGGCCGGCCTGATCGATGGCGCGGGCGATGACGGGGTAGATGCGTTCGAGGTGCGCGCGGCTGGCGATCTCGGGCACCACGCCGCCGAACTCTTCGTGCAGCTCTTCCTGCGTGGCGACGACGTTGGAAAGGACGTCGCGGCCATCGCGCACGATGGCCGCGGCCGTCTCGTCACAACTGGACTCGACGCCAAGTACGGTACAACTGGGAGGTTCGTCTTCGTTGGTTGGCATCATCGCACCCTGCGTCCGTTGCGGGCTATCAATTGTCTTTCTTTTCTTCGATGGCGGGTTCGAGGCCGGCCTTGCGGAGGGCGGGTTCGAGCGAGCCTGATTCCTTGATGCGCAGGGTGGCGACGAGTTTGCCGGCTGCGTCGCGCACTTCGACGGTGCCGCCGGCGATGTCCTGATCGTCGGGGATGAGATCGACGGGCTTCTTGTCTTCATCGGGGATGAAGGAGTTGAGGTTGGTCAGTCGTTCATCAATCTCGTCGAGCTGCTCGATGTAGAAGTCGCGCTGGCGTTCGACGAGATGGAGTTCTTCGATGAGGGCGTCGGAGGGTTTCATCTCCTGACCGGTCGCGACCCACTCGTTCTTTTCGTTGCGGAGGCGCAGGGCCTTGATGGCGGCGCTGAGTTGCGGGTCTTTGAGGGTGTCTTCGACCCACTGGGCGTTGGCCCAGTCGCCTTTCTCGTTGCCTTCGCGGATGACGCCGAGGTCGTTGCGGATGTCGAGCATGGCGCGGTACTGATCGTTGGTCATGGGCACGAAGAAGCCGGGATCGGGATCAACGCCCCAGGTCTTGGAGTCGGGCCACTTGTGCAGGTTGCGGCCGGAGGGCAGGTAATACTGAGCCGTGGTGATCTTGAGTTGGCCGGCACCGGAGTGGAGCGTGCGGACATCCTGCACGAGTCCCTTGCCGAAGGAGCGCGTGCCGAGGATGATGGCGCGGTGATCGTCCTGCAGGGCGCCGGAGACGATCTCGCTGGCGGAGGCGGACTGGCTGTTGACGAGCACGACCATGGGGAAATCGGGCAGCGTGCCGTCCTTGTGGGCGCTGTAGGAGCGATCGACTTCGCGGCCCTTGACGGAGACGATGACGCCGTCGTTGATGAGCATGTCGGAGATTTCGATCGCAGCCTGGAGCGAACCTCCGGGATTGAAGCGGAGGTCGAGGACGAGTCCCTTGACGCCGTCCTTGACGAGGCTGGTGGCGGCCTGATAGAGATCGAAGGAAGTGGTCTCAGTGAACTGGCGAATGCGAATGTAGGCGAGTTTCTGATCGCGATCGAGCCAGTAGTCCCAGTCCTGGCCGACGCGATGGACGCCCTCGACGGTGGAGACCTGGATCTGGCCGCGCGAGACGGTCACTTCCTCGGTTTCATCTTCGGGCGCGCCCTGACGATGGACGGTGACGACGACTTTGGTGTTCGGATTGCCCATGAGGCGGTTGATGGACTTGTCGATGGGTTCGTCCTTGGTGGTCACGCCGTCGATGGCGCGAACCTGGTCGCCGGCGCGAATGCCGGCCTCGAGTGCGGGCGAGCCGGCCATGGGGCTGACGATGGTGAGCCAGCCGTCGGCGAGTTCGACGGAGGCGCCGATGCCGACGTAGCGGCCGCGGACGTTCTTGTCGAAGTCACCTTGCTCCTGCTTGGGGATGTAATTGGTGTAGGGGTCGCCGAGTTCTTTGAGCATGCCATCGATGGCAGCGCCCTGGAGGTTTTTGTACTGCGCGTCGTCGAGTTCCTTGAAGTAGCTCTTGCGGACTTCGAGGAGGACATCCTGGATCGGGTCAAACCAGGCGAGGGCGTCGAATCGGTCACCGGCCGCGGCCGCGAGCTGCACGATGACGACCATGAGCAGGCCGATCATGCATGTGGGGGCCAGTATTCGCTTCATTGAACGCATTAAGAGACTCCTCTCGGACTCGCTGAGGCACTGGTATGTGAAATCGAGGTTGAACCGATACATGATCGGCTCAGGTGGCAACGGATGATAGCAGAAACGGATCAGAGGCCTCGGGTGTTCGTGTCCGCCGCCGATGGGGACACAAAAACCGCGCCCCGACTTGTACAGGCGGGGCGCGGTTGCGTTCTGCTGAATCGCATGAGATGAATCAGATCATCTCGAAGTGGATTACTGGATAACGCGGTCCTCGACATTCGTGGTGTTGCCCAGTTCGCATCCCTGGAACCACACGCGGCGGCCGCCTGAGTTGCCGGGGATGGGCAGGCTCCAGGCGACGTCGCCGTTTGCATCAGCGCGGCGTTGCGTCGCGAGGATGGGGCGGGCGAGATCGAGCGTGATGCCGAGCTGAGGCACATTGGTGCTGCCCAGACCGTTGAGCGAGTAGACGAGGTACTGGGTCTGGTTGGGCGTCGCGCCGGAGATGCTGAAATCGCCGCGCTGGCCGCGGGTGAGCGTGCCGACGGTGAGGTCGTATCCGCCGCCGCCGGCGCCGGGGAAGGTGAGGGTGGCGATGCCGGTGGAACTGACAACGTCGACGGAGACGTCGTCAACGTAGACCGCGTCGCCGTCGACGCCGGAGTAGAGTCGAATCTCGATGACGAGCGCTTCGCGGCAGCCATTGGGATTGCCGCAGTCGGCGTTGAAGTCCCAGGTCCATTCGAGGTAGGACCAGCCGGAGCCGTCGGAGTAGGTGCTGTTGCCGCTGGCGCTGCCGCGATAGGAGTAGACGTCGCCGGGATTGGCGTAGTGGGCCCAGATGCGGCCGGAGGGGTTGCCTCCGGGCGTGGTGTCGTAGACCCAGGCGCCGGCGGTGATGGTGTCGCCGTCGGTGAGGTTTTCGATGTAGGCGATGTAGGCCTGTGGCGTGCCGCCGAGCGTCTCTTCGACGAACTTGAGCGACTTGGTGCCGCCGTGCGCCTGTTCGGTGGAGCTTTCGGTGCGGACGACGGCGCCATCTTCAAAGACGCCAAGGACGGTGCCGCCGTCTTCCCAGTCGTAGGTTCCCATGAGATGCTGCGCGTTGGCCGCACCGGTGATCAACCCCATCGCCGCAAACGCCAGAACTGCTTTCTTCATAATCCTCGTTCCTTTCCTCTCCATTCAGGTATTGCATGAGTCCGCACCGAGAACCGCTCGATGCACAGTGTGAATAAGACGTTTTTCAGAGCCGCGAGAGCCAACGCTGGGCGAAAGCAAAATCGGGCCGCATCACTCGACAAACCTCCACACGACATCGGTGACGGAACCCTGCCGGGCGGCCTGGAGCCACAGGTCGCGGCCGAGCAGATCGACAGGGACGCGGCCGCGAATCGACGCTTCGCCCTGCTGGTCGGCGCGGGTGGCGCCGACGAGAGCCGGCGCCTGCAGGCCGAGGGTCACACCCAACTGGGGAACCGGCGTGCGACCAAGGCCGCGCCGCGAATAGATGAAGTAGACGCTCTCGCCCGGCCGCGCGTGACTCACGCGCAGCGTCGCGACCAGCCCGGCCACGAGGGGCGGCACATCGAGCGTCAAGCGAGCCACCGGCGCGGTGTAGTCCACGACCACCGGCAGGTGATCAGACGCCAGCGCCAGCGCATCGGCCTTCCACTGCTCGTCGGGCGCGAAATAGGCGTTGTTGCCGAAGTTGATGGCGCGGTTGTAGTGTTGTCCGTCGTTGCCGAACGCGCGATAGGACTCGACGATCACGTCAAAGCCGATGCCGTCGTCGAGTTCCTCGCTGCAGAGTTGAAAGTCGAATCGATCATCCATGCCGCCGGCGGTGAGATCGGGATTGCTCCCGTCGTGGGGCGACTGGGTCTGGGCGAGCGCCGTAAACGAGCCGAGGAATCGGGGATCGACGGCGCGGCCGTTGCCGGAGTCAAAGAACCGCAGAAACGCGGACTCGGAGGGTGAATAGATGTTCCAGTCGCCGGAGTAGATGAGATGGGCGCCGGCGGGCAGGGTGTCGGCATCGCGGCGGACGGCGTCGGCTTCGCTGGACCGTTGTGATTCGTTGCTGGGACCGGTGTCGGCTTTGAAGTGCGAGCCGTAGATGTAGAACGACACGGAGGCGTCTTCGATGCAGTGGAGTTTCCAGCGATCGGTGGCGCGGGGTCCGTTGTGGTTGGTGATGTCGCGGTGTGCGGCGGGTTCTTCAACGAGCGAGTCAGCGCGGTAGAACAGCGCGTTCTCGCCGCCCCCGCCGCCGTTGGAGGTAAAGGTCGCCAGTCGATACTCCACGCCGACGGGCGCGGAGGCGTCGAGATACGACTTGATCGTGCTCGTCGTGCCCGGTTCGACTTCCTGCAAGACGTACACATCCGGAGCGCGGATCACGCCCGAGACCGGCGTGGGATCTTCGGCCAGCGATTGAAAGACCTTGCGCAGATCGATCGACGAGCCGACGAGTTGGGCGATGTTGTAATTCACCACTCGAAGCGGCGCATCGATCTGCGCCAGCGCTGGTGCGCACCACGCAGCGGCGAGCAGACAGGCGCAAGCGAGCAGCGCGTGGCGGCTGCGATGCGTGTTCGAGTTGTCTCGCATTCCCCCCGCCTGACTCGTCATTTGACCACCGACGGGTTGGTTGGATCGAGTACGCCGCCGGTCACCCTGGAACCGCTGGGATACCAGTAGTGGATGGAGCGCGACTCGTCTTCATCCATGGTGCCGGCATGACCGTCGAAGTAGGACACGACCATCTTGGTGTCGTGGCGATAGGCGAAGCGCCGCATGGCTTCACGCTGGGCCTCGGTGAATGAGCCGCTGCGCCGACCGAGCGTGGCAGGGTCGCCGGAGTGTCCGACGGCGGGGCCGTGGTTCATAAAGTTGCCGCCTTCGTCCTGAAAGGGGAAGGCGTTGAAGGTGATCTCAAAGGTGCTGCCGTCGACGTAGCGCGTGCCGTCCATCGTACAGACCTTGCCGTCGGGCCGGTTGATGTAGTCGAGGCGGGGCCGGTAGTTTGAAAAGAGAATGGGCATGCCCCAGTCCTGCCGGGAGGAGTAGTCGCTGATCGGATCCTGCCGACTGCTCGACAGGTGCATGCCCATGTTGGCGGCGTAGCTGTTGGTTCTCAGTTGGGTGACGGGGATGCCGTCGAAGGTGTTGCCCCCGCCGTATTGCGCTGAGTACGTCTCTCGATTGGCGGGGCAGGCGAAGGCCTGCTCGAAGATCATCCTCAGGCGGCGTTCGGCGATGCGGTTCTCTTCGCCCGGCTGCTTGGCGGGAAGGTTGAGGCTGTAGGCGAGAATGGGCGAAAGCCAGTCGACGTTCTGGGTTGGCGCGGAGGGCGAGTTACCGATGTCGCTGCCGCTGCGGATGTGAGCGCCGCTGGTATTGGGGCCGGCGATCCACTGCTGGTGTTCGGCCCCGTAGGTGGCGAATCCGATGGACGCCTGGCGCTGGCTCGCCACGCACACCGCCGTTCGACTGGCGGTCCGGGCGTGCCCCAGCGCGGGCAGGAGCAGACTGATCAGCAGGGCGATGACGGATATCACGACCAGCAGTTCGATCAGGGTAAAACCCGACCGAACGGCAACCCTGATCCGACCTTCTGGCGTCAGCACTGGCATCATTGCATCTCCACCTCTTGGTGCGTTGATGGGTGTTCGAAACATAGCGTAGGCCCCTCTGGTCAGCCTCGGGTTAGAATCGAGTGCAATTCGGAATTCCCCCCAACTCTGGAGCAGGTTCCATCACCATGCCCGAGCCTCGCGACCATCTCGTCATTGGGATCACCATGGGTGATCCCCTTGGGATCGGGCCCGAAATCGTCGTCAAGGCTCTCAGTGACGCTCGGGTGCGCAACCTCGGAGGTTTCAGGATCTTCGGGGATGCGCAGACGCTCGCGGCGGCGGCAGAGGCGGCAGGAATTGAACCCTCGTGGTGGATCGAGGCCAGCGGGCAGAGCAGCGGGGTGCGGCCCGTGCGCGGCCAGACGGTGGTCGTCGATCATCCCCAGTTTACCACGAGCATCCATGCGGAACTCGGCCGAAAAAAGCCCGAGCCCTCGCGCATCGGCGGCGAGTCGTCCCTTGCGTTTCTCAACGCGGCCGTGGACGGCGCCCGACTGGATCCGAGCGACCCCCAATACGTCGATGCGATTGTCACGGCGCCGATCTCCAAGTCTTCATGGCACATGGCGGGGCTGAAGCGCTTCCCGGGGCACACCGAATTTCTCGCGGATCGCACCAAGGCGAAACATCACGCGATGATGTTTGTGGCGCCACAGTTGAACGTTGTGCTTGCGACGATCCACGTGCCGCTCATGGAGGTGCGCAACCTGCTGACGATCGGCCGGGTCTTCGAGCCCATTCTGCTCGGCTCCGAAGCGTGCCGTGATCTGCTGGGCATCGATCAGCCGCGCATCGCGGTGTGCGGATTGAACCCGCACGCATCGGAGAGCGGGCTGTTCGGCGACGAGGAGAAGCGGCTCATTGAGCCGGCCATCCGCCAGGCGGTTGAGCGCGGCATCAACGCGAACGGCCCTTACCCGGCCGACACGATCTTCAACGCCGCTGTCGATGGAAAGTTCGATCTGGTTGTCGCGATGTACCACGACCAGGGATTGATTCCGGTGAAACTGCTCGCGCGCGATGAGGCCGTAAACGTCACCATCGGCCTGCCGATCGTCCGGACGAGCCCGGACCACGGCACGGCGTTCGACATCGCCGGCCGCAGCATCGCTCGGCCGGGCTCGATGATCGCCGCCCTTGAACTGGCGACCCGAATGGCCCGGCGTCGGCTTGATTCCGGGGCCTGAGAGGAGCGATTCGGCCAGCCCGACACTGCCTCGCGGGCAGGCCACTACCATTCATTCTTATGGTCGCGCGGAGTGGACAACTCGCCGTCTGCATCGCCCTGCTGGTTTCGCTGGTCCTGCATCTCAGCGCGTTCGGGCTGGTGCGGTCGATCCGTGACTGGCGGGACGCTGCGGTCACCGAGTCGAGGGCCGCGGAGATCGTTCCCGAGGCGCTGCCTGACTCCACGCCGCCTCCCGAGGAAGATGAGTTCAAGCCGGGCATCGAAGACGGCGCCCCCGCCGTCGTCACGTGGATTGGCTACGACGAGTACAAGGAACATCTCGCCCGGCTCGCGGAAACGGATCAGGCGGCGTTCACCAGCGCGATCGCCCGAGGCGTGCCCGACTCGACGAGTCCCGTCGAGGCGCCTGCGGAACAGACGCCGCCGGCCGCGACTCCGCCAGTCACACCCCCACCGGTTGACGCGGCAAACGTCCAGGAACCCACACCGAGCGAAGCGTCGCCGCCGGCGCCGGAATTGGCGCAGGTTGAGCCGCCCAGGGAAACGGCGCCTGTTGAATCGTTGAAACTGCCCGAGCAGTCTGCGGAGCCCGTCGCGCCCGAGCCGCTCAAGACTGAACCGAAAGACGCCCAGCCGGCTGAGCGGACGCCGAGCGAGCAGCCGGCCGAGCAGCCTGTTGCATCCGAGTCCAAAGCGGAACCGACGAAGATCAAACCCGCGCCACAGGATCCGACACCGCTGCAGGATCCTCACGTCGAGCCATCGCCGGATGCGGAGCCGTCGCTGTTACCCACCACGGTGCCCACGCCGATGCCGGGCATCGCGCCGACGCCGGTGTCGACGCCGCAGGGCGAGCCCGTCGCAAAGGACGCCGACCAGAGCAGCAAGGACTCACCGGCGACGAGCACGAAGAAGGTGTCCGAGTCGAAGTGGGACAACGGCAAGCCGCTTGCCGTGGATGGCATGGAACTGCGCCCGTATTCACTCTACCGCCACATCTCGTGGGACTCGCGCGACGTCATGTTTGCGCAGCAACTCAACCGGGGTCGCTGGGAGGGGCGCGTGTTGCGCAACCCGATCGTATCGATGCGCTTCGACCGGCACGGCCGCGTGGGCGAGGTGCGCATCATCCGGCCAAGCGGGTACGCGCCGCTGGATCAGTTGTACCTCAAGTCGTGGATCGCTCGCTGGACCGCGGCGGATGATCGACTTGCGAAACTGGGGCCGGATGAACTCACCAATCCGATTCAGATGAAGATCATCTTCATTGATGAACCGGAGGCGAAACCGACTGCCGACAAGGCGAACCCGAACAAAGGTTCGTAAGGCATCGACGGCCCCCACTTGCGCGGCTGGTGGGCGGCGCCGGAAAAGTTATCCTGCCTGTCAATCTGGCAACCGCGGCCGCCCCCGGTGCCGCGCTGACAGCAGCTCCCCGCAAAACACGCTGAAAAACAAGGGTAAAACGCGCCCGCGTCACGGCACGAGGTTTGCAATACTGACGGGCACAACGTCTGACGGGTGATAGAACCCGACAGAGGCATGGCATGGTTCTTGAGTAATCTCAGGAGGTGTTTTATGTTGACTCGCAGTTTCTTCTCCGCATCGCCTGTTGGGGCCCTGGCCGAGATGGATCGTCTGTTTGATTCAATGGTCGGCGCCCGCGCTCCTTTCTGGGTCGGCGGCAACGCCGGCGGCGCCCGGATCAACTTCCCGGCGCTGAACGTCTACGAAGATGAGACCAACGTCTACGCAGAAGCCGAACTTCCGGGCCTGAAACTGGAAGACCTCGACGTCTCGATGACGGGCAGCGAACTGACGATTCGCGGCAAGCGGCAGATCAACGTGCCCGAGGGGGCGACCTCGCTGCGGCGCGAACGACTCGTCGGCGAGTTCGAGCGCAGCATCGAGTTGCCGCTGGACATCGACGTGGACAACGTGAGCGCTTCGCTGACCAACGGCGTGCTGCTCATCACGCTGCCCAAGGCCAAGACCGCGCAGCCGCGCAAGATCCAGATCCGCGGCGCCGGACAGAATTCGTAACGCACTGCAGGCTTTGAATTGAACTGATCCGTATCGAGATTCGCAACGCAAGGAGTCTCTCCATGAACACAAGCAATGAACTCAACAAGTGCTGCTCGAGCAACGTCGCCGTGCGCCGACCGGACACGGCTCGCACCGGCTCGGAGTGGTCGTATCGCCCGAACGTGGACATCATTGACAATGACGCCGCCATCGAAGTCCACGCTGATCTTCCCGGCGCGGCCGGCGACTCGATTGAGGTCGCCTTCGAGCAGGGCATTCTGTCGATCGAAGCTCAGGTGCCGCATCGGCACAACGAATCGTGGAAGCGCGTCGTGACGGAATTCGGCGTGGGCAATTTCCACCGCCGATTCCAGATCGATGCGAACGTCGACGCGGAGCAGATCGCCGCGGATTACACCGACGGCGTACTGAAGATCACGCTCCCCAAATCGCGCGAAGCGCAGCGCCGGCGGATTCCCGTGAAGGCGTAAGCGCAGACTCTTCTTCATCACGCACAACGCCCACGTTCATTGAACGTGGGCGTTGTTGCGTTATGCAGCATTGACAATCGTCGCGATCAATGCAATCCGATCATCTCGCCGACGATGGGGCCGAACTTAACGACCAGGCCAGCAAAGACGACCGAGACGATTGAGATGAGTTTGATGAGGATGTTGAGCGAGGGGCCGGAGGTGTCCTTGAAGGGATCGCCCACGGTGTCGCCGACGACGGTGGCCTTGTGAGGCTCGCTGCCCTTGCCGCCGTGGTGACCGGCTTCAATGTACTTCTTGGCGTTGTCCCACGCGCCGCCGGCGTTGGCCATGAAGATCGCCATCGCAAAGCCCGATGACAGGCCGCCCATGAGCAGGCCAATGACGCCCGCCACGCCGAGGATCAACCCGACCACGACGGGAACGATGATCGCCAGCAGCGCCGGCACGACCATTTCCTTCTGGGCCCCGGCAGTCGAGATCGCCACGCACTGGGCGTATTGCGGATACTGGATGCCTTCGTGCGTGACCTTCTTGGGCCACTTGTTCGGATCGGCCATGTCAGCCTCGCTCATGCCCGATGCGCGGAACGCCTCACGCATCTTGGCAAACTGCCGACGGCACTCGTTCATCATCGCATACGCAGCGCGGCCGACGGCGCTCATAGTCATGGCGCAGAAGACGAAGGTGAGCAGCACACCCATGAACAGGCCGCCGATGGTGCGCGGGTTCATGAGCGTGACGTCATAGTACATCATCATGTCTTTGATCGACGCCTGGTCGGCGCGGGTCATGCGGAAGGCGATCGTCCCGCCGTCCGCCTTCTTGAAGGTCGCGCGCCAGGACTTGTTCTGCGGATCCCAGTCGGTGAGCGTCACGGCCAGAGGCGAGGCCGTGTGGCCCTCAGCCTGAGAATCGATTTCGGCCTTCTGCTCGTCACTGACAATCGCCAGACCGCCGACCACGTCGTTGGCGCTGTCGGTCCTCTCGTAGAGTTTGCCGTCCGTCGCCACGAGCGCCCACTTGTTGTGACCCTCGTAGTAGCCCACCGCCTCGGCGGTAGCGGTGATGGACGGCGTGTTCTTGACCCAGGAATCGGCCTGCGAGGTCTGCTGCTGCTGAACGACCTGCACATACGCGGCGAGCAGGGCCATGGCGGTGAGGGCCGCCGAGCCAATGGCAAACCCCTTGCCCGTTGCAGCCGTCGTGTTGCCGAGGCTGTCGAGCATGTCGGTGCGTTCACGGACGTGCTTGGGCTGGCTGGTCATCTCGGCGTTGCCGCCGGCGTTGTCAGCGATCGGGCCGTAGGCGTCTGTGGCGAGGGTGATGCCCAGGGTGCTGAGCATACCGACTGCGGCGATGCCGACGCCGAACAACCCGACGAGGAAGTTGCTCGTGCCGCCCGCGAGACCGAATGCGGCGAGGATCGCGATGACGATGACAACGAGGGGGATCCACGTGCTCATCATGCCTTCGGCGATGCCGCCGATGATAACTGTGGCCGGCCCCGTGGAGGACTGTTCCGCGATGCGTTGCGTGGGCTTGTGTTCGTAACTGGTGTAGTACTCGGTTCCCCAGGCGATGACCAGACCGGCAACGAGGCCGGAGATGATCGAGCCCCACAGCCCCATCCAACTGACCGAAGGGATGTCCTTGAGAAGGAGCCAGAGCACCGCGCCCGAGGCGACGACGATCAGCGCGGAGGCCACCCACACACCTGTGTGCAGGCTCTTGAGCAGTTGGTTGAATGAAGCGCCTTCTTTGGCCTTGACGGTGAAGATGCCGAGGATCGAGCAGATGATGCCCAGACCCGCGAGGCACATGGGAACGACGGTCAGCTTGACGGCGTCGGCCCCGCTGCCCAGACCGAGCGCCATCGCAGCGGCGGCGCCAAGCGCCATGCTCGACAGGATTGAGCCGTAGTAGGACTCGTAGAGGTCAGCGCCCATGCCGGCTACGTCGCCGACGTTATCCCCGACGTTGTCCGCGATGGTGGCGGGGTTGCGGGCATCGTCTTCGGGGATGCCGGCTTCGACCTTGCCCACGAGGTCAGCGCCGACGTCAGCGGCCTTGGTGTAGATGCCGCCACCCACGCGGGCGAAGAGCGCCTGCGTTGAAGCGCCCATGCCGTAGGAGAGCATGATGACGGTGAGCTCAGTGAGCGGGATGTCGCCGAAGATCGCCATGCCCTTGAACAGGAAGAACCAGATGGAGACGTCGAGCAGAGCGAAACCGACGACGACGAGGCCCATCACGGCTCCGGCGCGGAAGGCAACCTTGAGGCCGTCATTGAGCGATTGTTTGGCGGCGTGTGCGGTGCGGGCGCTCGCGTAGGTGGCGGTCTTCATGCCGAACCAGCCGCAGAGGCCCGAGAGCAGGCCGGCAATGGGCACGCCGAGCATCGACATGGTCGGCTGCAGGTGCAGGCCGAAGGAGATGACACCCAGAATGATCACGAGCGCCACAAAGACGCCAGCGACGACCTTGTACTGGCGGACGAGGTAGGCCATGGCGCCTTGTCGGACGGCCTCGGCAATCTCGATCATCCCGGCATCGCCCTCGGACTGGCCCTTGACCCACTTGAAGAAGGTGAAGGCCATGAACAGAGCGACAACGGCGCCGATCGGCGCCACCCACCAGATGGCGGGAATGTCAGACATCTGTGCCAGAACTGTGGTTGCGGCTAAAGAGCCGCCCGCGTGATGCAGCATATCCATGATCCGATCCTCGTGACCCCGATCCACCCATATGCAGGATCGGGTCAGACAGTAAGGGAATGTCAACTATCGAACTGACGGCGTGCGCAACCGGTCGGTTGTCGTCGCCGAACTTGAGTCACCTGAAAGGAGAGCGTGAGAGCAGCCGAAGCGGTCGCTGACGCTGAACGGGAAGCGGAGACATGGCTTCACCGCTCTGAGCAGCGGTCGCTGGATCCGGGATTACATGGTAACTGGACGGCGCGGCTGGGTTCGGCGAGCCTCGCGATTGCGACGCTCTGAGGGCTTCTCATAATACTGCCGACGCTTGATGTCCTTGGTCAGTCCCTCTTTTTCGCAGAGTTTTTTGAACCTGCGGAGCATCTGCTCGACGGACTCGCCGCTACGTGCCTTGATACGAATGGCCATGCCTGGTCACAATCCTCTCTGAACCTACGGTTTCAACAGGCCCGTATTGAAGCCTGCCGCCGGTCCAATCTCAACTCAGGCATGCAACTATCTGCCAGATTAAGGCCCGCTGCTCCTGAGCCCGGCTCAGGCGGCGTCCTCAAAGGGCTCAAGACCGTCTTCAGCCTCTCCTCCGGCGCTGGGCTGCGGCCACAGGGGGGCGTTGGCGGGCTCGGTCCAGTCCTCAGCCTGCGGGACGTTGAGTTCCGAGGCCTGCACCTTGCGGTACCCCAGCCGGCGGAGGATCTCCAGCACGTCCGACCAGGAGGGGAAGGTCTTGTTGTTGACTCGCTTGAAGACGTCGATGGCCATCAGGAACAGGAACTGCTCCTCGGTCATCTCCCCTTCTTCAGCGGCTCGGTTGAAGTCGGTTCGGCGGCGACCCGGGCCGCGACGGCGCTCCAACCCGGTCGCACCGGGCGCCAGGCGACGGTCAGGAACAACGCGACGATCGGCCACGCCGGGCCCGTAGCTGTTCTCGGACCCTGTTCCATTCACCGCCTCATCCGCGGCGGACGGCGCCTTGCGGCGAGGTTCGGGCTTATCTGACGTGCGATTGGAACGTCCCATCGACCACCTCCTGACCCATCGTCGCGCGACGATCGGCACAAGCCGGGGGATCGGGCGACGGTCAATCAGTCATCCTCATCTTCATCGTCGAAGAACTCTTCCTCCTCATCATCATCATCGAATAATTCCTCTTCTTCTTCCTCATCATCGTCCCAGAAGTCATCGTCCTCATCGTCGTCGTCCTCATCATCGTCCTCGAGCTCGTCGGCGTCGACGTCCCCGGCCTCTTCATCGTCTTCTTCGTCGTCGAGCTCGTCCTCGTCGTCATCGTCAAAATCGAGGTCCTCGTCGTCGTCGTCGATGCCCAGGTCTTCGTCTTCATCTTCGTCGCCGTCGAGTGCGAGCGAAAGCAGGTCGAGGCGGCCGTCGGCCAGCGCATTGAGCAGCGAAAGCGCCGTGTTTTCGTTCTTCGAGTCATGCAGCAGCTCGTCAACGGAAGCAACGTCGTACACCGGGCAGGTGAGGATGTCTTGCGTGGAATGTGTCATGGCGTCAACGACCTCGAAGGGTGCGGCCGCGCGTTCGCGGCGGCATAGAAACGGTTCATTCCCTTTGCCAAACCGGCCCAACCCCGGGCCGAGGCGCGGGTACACTACAGGGCACTGTTTGCTTGTCAAACGGGGCGGCTGACTTTTCATCACTCCCCACCTGACCCGCCGACCGCGGGGACGACCGCCGGAGATTCTCCCTTGCCCAGTTGGGATCCAGAAGACGACGCCCGCTTTAACTTTCTCGCGCCGGTTCTGGCGTGGCTGGTGCCTGGACTGGGTCATTGGTACCTCGGCCACAAACGGCGCGGCAGGCTCATCTTCAGCGGCATCGCCACCATGTACATCTCCGGTCTGCTCGTCGGCGGACTGGACATCATCGACCGGCACGGCGACCCGCTGTGGTACTACGGCCAGTTTCTGGCTGGCCCCGTGACGCCCGCCATCGATCTCTGGCGCGCCCGGCATTTCACGCCCGACAGTCCGACCGCCAAAGTCAATCACGTGTATCCCACTCCTTCCTTCGCCCACGCCAACGAAGTACCCACGCTGTTTACCACCGTGGCCGGCATGCTGAATCTGCTCGCGATTCTTGACGTTCTCGTCCTGCCCCGGGCTCGCGAGGAAGACGAATCAGGGAATTCGCCCCGCGGAAGCGAGCAGCGCGCATGATGCCCACCCTGCTGCCTCTGGTGTTGCTCGCGTACCGCCCCTTCCTCGATCCCATCGACGTGGATGGCTGGTGGTGGTGGCTGGTCATTCCGCTGGTGTTCCTGATCTCGATGGTCTACAAGGCCATCCGCGTGCCGACGATGCGCCGCTACTGGCGGCAGGTCGTGAAGATGACGGTGCAGGTCATGTTCGTCATGGCGCTGATGTGCATCGGGCTGTACGTCATCGTCCTCTGGGCCGCGCCGCGGTACTTCTGAACCGCTTCGCCGCCACGTTCAAAACTACGTGTACTGCACAACCGCTGGTTTGGTTCGCGGACGATCGCGATTGATGATCAGGTAGCGCAGCGCATCGCAGGCGTGGTCCGATCCATCCTTGACCGGTTCGAGGCACTCGGGCTGATCGGGCGGATAGTGATACGTGCTCAGCGCCTCGATGAGCCGCTCGCAGCGCGGGTCGATGTGCAGGCGCACCCGGCCGTCGGCGCTGCGGAGCAGGGCGCTGACCGACTTGATGCCCGCCTGCACGGCACTGCGACGGGCGCGAATGGCGAACCCCGCGCGACTGAGCAGTGCGGCCGAACTCGTGCCAAGGTGCTCGTGCCGCTGAAAGCCGGCCGGGTCAATGCCGATCCACTCCAGCCACCGCGTGGCGCTGCGCGTCTTGATGGCCGCGATGTGCTGGTCGACGGTCAACTCCGAAGCGATGTGTTCATCGACGACATGAACGCCGCCGTCGCCCAAGAGATGCGCCCACAGCACCACCGTTGGCGAGCGGAAGCCGAAGTCCATCCCCGCCACCCAGACGCCGTCGCTTTGGTCCTCAAACGGTCTGACGTGAATCTCCCGGTCGAACTCAGGATAGACACAGTCGCTGCGACTGGGCTGTCGGCAGAGCATCTCCGACGCCCAGGCCGGCCCACCCGTGCGGGCCTTCTGCATGAGCGCATCTTCGACGCGGAAGAAGCCGCGCGACGTTCGCGCCAGGCCGCCGCAGTCCTCCCACAGCTTGCAGCCTTCGCACGGCCGCGACTCGGGGCAGCGTTCGATGACTTCGAGCAGCCCCCAGCGAAACAGGCGGCGCGGGCCCTCCTCCTGCACGAGTTGGTGCATCAGGCCGAAGGGTCGGTGCATGGTGCTCAGCGCCTCGATGCAGCCGCGCACGAACGTGTCGCCGCACCACGCTGAGCGGGTGACGAACTGGGCCGCCTGCCAGATTTCGGGCGTGAAGAGCTCGACCTCATCGCAGCGGAGCTTCTGGACGCGCAGGCCGCGCACGGACTGTTCGCTTTGCGCCTGCACTTCAACGCGCGAGCCGTTGGTGAGCTGGATGTGCTTGCCCGTCGCCTTGCCTTCGAGCAGGTCGATGAAGGTATCGCTCTCGATCATCTCGCGCAGGTAGGCGTGCATGCGCGACGACTGTTCGAGCGAGCCGCCGAGGATGCGAATCTGAATCCCCGGCTTGAAGAGCAGGTCGAGAAGCGTGGCGATGGCCCCATAGCGCGTCTTGCCGCCGCCGCGATTGGCCCAGACGATGCAATCGCGTATCGCGTCGATCTCGAAGAACGCGTGGCAGAGGTAGTCAAACGGCGCGCTGAAGCCTTCGAGTCGCGCAACGCGCGGCACATCAAAGCCCAGCACCGCTCTGCAGTAGCCGTGCAGTTCATCGGGCGTGCCCGGCCGCACGAGGCGCAGCGCCCGGCGCACCTGGCTGGAAGTCGCATGCTCGGGCACGGACATTCAGTCGGCCCCGCTGGGTTGGGCTTCTGCCGGCTGCGCCTGACTCGCGTCGCGGCCGAGATCGCTCAGCAGTCGCCGCACTGCGGATTCATCGACGATACTGAGCGGCGCATCGTCCGACGCGCCAACCCCGTCGCCTCCGGTGAGCGGAATGAGGCAGACCTTGAGCAGGTCAACGCAGGCCTTGCGAGCCAGTTCGCCGGCTGATTCGTCTTTGGCGAGTTCAAACAATCGAGCTGCGGCCAGCGTGCGATACCGACTGACCAGCAGTTGGGCCCTGACATCGTTGAGACGACACAAGCCATCGAGTGCGGCAATGGTCTCGGCGTCATTCGCCCAGCCCGCCAGGCGCGTGAGCGTCAACTTCTCTTTGCGCGCGAGTTCATCGAGATCCTGCTGGGCTTCATAGAGCGCCCGCATGAGGCGCTCGGTGCGCGTGGAGGGAACGGCGTGCTTTTTCATAGGTCGTCCTTGGCTGAAATGGTGGCAAGTCAACTGTCGAGTTGCAGACAGGCGATGAGTTGCTGCGAGCGCGTGCCCTCGAAAGCGTCGAGACGTTCCTTCAGCCGCGCGGCTTGCGGCCCCGTCAGGAAGAAGGTGATCGCGCCGGGCAGTTCGCCGGCCTTGATGGATGGCGCCGGTGGCGGCGGGTCGAGGCGCGTCTGCCGCAGGCGTTCGATGCGCTCGGCATCGTCGGGCAGCCATTCGGGCAGGCGCTGCTCACCGAGCCGCTGGCGCAGATCGTCCAGCAGGTTCGCCCGCTTGAGCACATCATCGCGCCCCTGCAGCCGGTTGAGCGTGGCGAGCAGCACGATCGCTTCATCATCATCGACATCCCACACCTCGCAGCGGGCGGCCGAGCGATGGAGTCGGCGCAGCGCCTGCGCGCGATGGTGGCCATCGAGAATCTCGTACGCGCCCACTTCGCCGGGCATGGGCCGCACAATGAGGTGCGGGTAGCGATCGGTGCGCTCGATGTGCCTGACGAGTTTGCTGAGCAGGCTCTCGGGCATGACGTTTGCGTTGTCTGCCCGGGCGCGAAGTTGATCCAGTGGAATCTCGATCACGTGATCCTCCGTTGCGGATCGTGGTGCAGGTAATAGACGCAGCGGGTGAGAAGGCGGGTGCGCGCAAGCTCGAGGATATCATCAAGACCCGCATCGCGCCGTCGACTGCGATCCATGAACGTCGCACTGCGGTGCCAGCGGCGAAACTCGTTCTCGATCCACATTCGTTGTGCCGCGCTCAGGCATTCCAGGCGTTCGCGGAGCAATGCCCGCGACGCAAGCAGCGTGCGCGGCCAGTTGAGTTCGGCCAGGGCGTCGAGCAATCGCGCATCACTCGGGCGCGGCGGCCCTTCGTAGCGCATCATCCCGGCCCGTTCGAAGAACGGATTGACCCGCCCCATCGCCGCCAGCGCTTCGACATAGGGCGTGTCGGCCTGCCGCAGCGCGTGGCGCACCAGTCGCACCGCCAGCCCCAGACCTCGGTAGCGCGGATCCAGAATGACGCGCGTGATGGCGCGAATCTCGCGGTTGAGCAGATCCGCCGCTTCGCCGAGTTTCAAGCCGTGATACCGGCCGCCGGTCGCAGCGTCGCGCAAGGCGCAACACAACTGCGGCCGGGCCATGACGAGTACACCGACGAGCACGGATTCGCAGTCGTGACCAACGTACCGCCCCACGGCGGTCAGGCGATCGTGTCGCATCGCGTACACCGCCGTCGGCGCGTACGGCGTGCCGGACTTGTAGTGGTGCTCGGCCAGCGCGCGGTAGTCGCCCAGATCACCGGGCTCGATGCGCAGCATTTCATCGGTCGGGAGCACGCTCACGATTCGCACTCACCGTCTGCGTTCTCGTCGCGTCGGTGGATCTCGACGCCGCCGCCGAGCGGTTTGTACACGATGACGTCCGGATTGATCGCTTCGATGAGATCTTCGTGCGTCGTCGCCGCGACGAAGCATACCCGCGGACAGCGGCGCACCCACTTGCCCACGTTGCACGCCACGACCGAGGCCGTGAGTCGATCGAGCGTTGCGCCGAACTCGTCCGCCAGCACGACGATCTCGGCCAGTTCATCGGCGTGGGTGGCGCGCTCGATGAGACGAGCCAAGCCGAAGCGGTAGCGCTGGCCATCGCTCAGTTCGCTCGGCCGACGGAGCATGATGAACGCATCAGCGAGCCCGGCCAGCGAGAGGATGAGCGCGGCTTCCTCGATCGTCTTGCCGATCTGTTCGACAATGGGGCGATCGTCGTCGTCGCCCAGCACATCCTCAAAACGCAGGCAGCCGCGCACTTCATCGGCGATGCAGCGGAGGATGGTGGACTTGCCGCTTCCGCTGGGACCGGTGATGAAGATCACTTCACCGCCGCACAGATTCAAGTCGGTGCGCGGCACGACGATGCGCTGGTGCTGGTCATCCACGCCGAGGCCGAACATTGCTGCAATCTCCAGCACACGATCGCTTGGTTCCACGGCGGTCGGCACCGCCCGCTCGATGGTGATGTCGCGCGACCAGGTCATGCTCGCCTCGCCTTCGGCTCGAACTCGAAGCGCTGCATCTCGAACTGGGCGAGGATGGCGTCAGTCTCGCGGCGGACGATGTGCAGGGTGAGTTTGCCGCGCCGGGCGGTTTCACGCAGGGGATGGCGCTGGAGGAGGTGCATCTCGGCCACGGTGCGGCGCTGCCGCGTCCACTGGCCGCGATGCGCGAGAATGAAGCCGAAGAGCGGACTGCGCAGGTGGCGAAGGAGTTGGCGCGTCCGTCGCCGCACCGTGCCGGGATGGACGCCGACGAGGCTGGCCAGTTGGTTCGCGGACATGCCCTTGTCGTAGAAGCCTTCGACGATGGCTCGGTCGGCCGGGTTCAGGTAGAGCGCGCGGTGGAGCACCCAGTCGTCATCTCCGCGCTGCCCCGGCCGCTGGTCGAGAACAACCTCGCGTCCGTGATTTTGGTGATTTGATTCCGCCGTTGCCGCGATTTGGAGAATTTCGCTTGACATGACGGGGGAAGTATGTTAGGCTTTTATACGGTGTCAAGAAAAGAGTTTACGAAGTCGTGAACAACGCGCGCACCTGTGCGCGAATCTGAAGCGGGAAAGCCACCACCGAGTCACGGAGAGCACGGAGAGAAGACCTAAGTGCTTGAACCAGAATGGCTTAGACGATTTCGTCCTTCAATATGACTGCTGGCAATCTGAGCCGTCTTCTCTGGATTCCTCCGTGCCCCTGTGACTCCGTGGCGAAATGGCTCTGAGCGGAGTGGTTTGATGTCCACGATCGGGTCCATGATCAGGCAGAGGCGGCGATCGCTGGGCTTGACGCTCCAGCAGGTGGCCGACCGCGTGGGGTGCGGCCGGGCGTATCTCTCAATGATCGAGACCGGGGCCCGGGCCACACCGGCCGAGCCGTTGCTGGCAGCCCTGGAACAGGCGCTCAATCTCGATCCGGGTCAACTTGTTGACGCCGCATGCTGGGAAGCGACGCCGCGCGTCGTCCAGCGTGAACTCGCGGCGATGCGGCAGCGCGATGAGCGGGCGGCGGCGCTGGCGCGCTGTCTCATCGAGAAGGGGCCGAATCTCGATGCGCTCCTCGAATCGGGCATGCTGCATCGCTTTATCGAAGATCACGCCGCCAATCTCGATGACCCCCAGCCGCTCAGGATGCACGTGCCGGTGATCAACGACGTCGCGGCCGGCGTGCCGCGCGACTTCACCGACCTCGACTACCCCGCCGCCGTCGCCGATGACTACCTGCCGTGCCCCGACCTCGGTGATGGCGACGCTTTTGCCGCCCGCGTGATTGGCGACTCGATGGAGCCGCAGTACCACGAGGGTGATGTGATCGTCTTCTCGCCGGCGGCGGCGACGCCCGATGGCAGCGATTGCTTCGTGCGCCTGGAGCGCGACCATGAGACGACGTTCAAGCGCGTGTTCTTCGAAGGCGAGGACGGAAGACTGATTCGACTCCAGCCGCTCAATGAGAAGTACGAGCCGCGCATCGTCGATCGCGAGGATATTGCCGGCATGTACGCCGCCGTGTACGTGATGCGGCGTGTGGGGCGATAATCGGGTTCTTATGGAGTATTTGTCGCCGTGGCCAAATACCTGGTGAACCCAACCCGGATTCGAGCCGTATAATCATTTAGCGGCCAGTATGAGCCGGTGTCAACCGACTCTGGACTCAGTCCCTGGTCGCTACTTTTTTCGCTCATCCGTCAGCCACTTGATCACATCCATCGTGCGCTCGTTCCCGCGATGGATCAATGGCTGTATGTTCTCGTAGGCCACCCGGTCAAGGTCTTTTTGGCGGAGCGGTCCTTCGACGTGCCGGCGCAGTGCATACGCACACAGGTCTACGAGCTGCAGCACGAGGCTCTTGCGAGAGTCGACGAAGAACCCTTTCTCGATGATGCGGTCGAGCCTCAGGATTCCCTGTGTGCTTCGAAGCACCCGCAACGACTTCTCAATATCGCGAACAACCTCGAGATTTTCATCCGAGATGAGTATCCCCAGGGCCGGAGGAGACTGAGAGGCAAGATACTCATTTATCGCAACGGCGATGAGGGGAAAGGCGGCAACATGCGGGTTGATCTGCACACCTGACCCAAATGTGGCCTCCGTCCACTGCTTAAACCGGCTCTTTTCGATGGCGCGATAGACGAGTCGCACGTTGTGGCGCCGGGCGATTTCGAACCACTGGTCTCGGAGCGCCAACCGGGTCGGAAGATCTACTCCTCGGAAACAGCCAGCACCATTGCGAAGCTGTTGCGCGTGCACCTCGAACTCGGGTTCCCGCACCGGAAATACAGATTCGAGGGCGGCCAGCAATTCCTGCTCAAGTAACTGCCAAGTCGCTTCGGGGACGATGAGTGCTGCGAGAACGAACCAGGGTTGTTGAGCGTCGGACAGATTTGTGCCCGTATTGCCTGACTCGTCGAGATAGACCAGATGCATCGGGCCCAGTGTAGGACGAAGGCACAGCGAATGCATTACACCCGCGAGACGGCGTACGAGCCCCAGGCGTTGAGACCGGCGCCGAGAAGCAGGAACACGCAGACCACGCCAAACAGCCACCAGCGGCGCGAGGCGAGCCAAGTGCCGCCGACGAGCACGATCAGCGTAACCACACTCATTATGATGAACTCCAGCGGCTCATTAGGGTGCCAAAACATGCCCACAAAGAAGCCCGGCAGGATCACCCACAGTTTGAACCAGATCGCCTGAGACTGGAACGGAATCCACAAGGCAAATGGGGCGTAGGCGCAGAAGAGCACCGCCAGCAGCGCCATCCACCAGCGGGGCCGATGGCACGACTGATCCCACGCCAGCGCCACGGGGTCGAACACGCCGCCGCATTCCGGACAGCGGTTGATCGTCAGACCCGTGAGGTCATAACTGCACTTCGGGCATTTCAAGGCGCGGGCGTTGGTCATGCGGCAGCAATCCTCGGCAGCGTCTGCGGATCGTAGTCCGCCGCTTCGAGCGTCCGCTTTTCAATCCGCCGTCACTCAACGGCGGCGGCGCCGGCCCACAACCGCGCCCATGCCCAGCAGCAGCAAACCCGCAGCGCCGGGCGCGGGGACGAGGGTGCCGTTGGCATAGGTCTCATACGAGCCGTTCATCGAAAGCGCTACTTCGCTCAGCAGCAGATCAAAGAGCAGGTGGGCGGTATCGCCCGGCGGAAGGATCGTGGGCAGGTCGAAAGGGAACTGCGGCAGGGCAAGGTCGGGGTTCGTCACCTGGCTCAGGTCGATGGCGTCGAGCGACATCAGTTCAGCGCTGCCGCCGTTGAGCGTCAGCCGCCCCTGGAAGCCGAACGGAAACGGCGTCGCCGGCAGGATGAACTCGTTGCCGAGCAGATCAAACGCCGCCTCGATCTCAACACTGAAGAGAGCGGCAAAGTCATACTCATTGCCGCCGAGCGGCGTGAGCACGCCGACGGAGGGCCCGTCGATCTGCGTGGCCGTGAGTCGCGTGAGCGTGACATCGCCGATGGGCAGGTCGATCGGAATGCCGCCGATGTAGGTGGAGCTGGGATTGCGCGTGCGGAACGAATCGGTGAGCAGTGAGATGGTCAGCGGCAGGTTAGCGGATCCACCCGCGAGCAGATCGACGCTGTAGCCGGAGGTCGCCACGGTGCCGGCCTGCGTATCGAGCGCGAATCGGAACGCGCCAGCCGAGCGCGTGTTGACGCGCCCACCGAGCCTCAGGCCGAGTTCCAGATCGACGGCGACGTTTTCCTCAGCGCCGAACGATCCGAACAGGCCGGGCTTGGTGCGCGTGCCGGCGGGATTGGAGTTGAGATCCCAATTGCCGATGAGCGTGCCGATGGTCAGCGCGCCGGCGTCCACTGCCAGATCGACACCGGATCGCTGCATGTCGAGCGTGAAGTCGTACTGGATGACATCGCGCGCCAGCGCGGGCCGCGCGCCAATCATCGCCGCGACGACCGCAGCCGACAGCGCCATTCTGATGCTCATTTCTCTCTCTCCTGGTTGAGGTCGATCACTCCCGGCTGCGAGCGCAGGCCGACCGGCGTCGCCTGAGGTGTGCGGCATCGGTGCGACATTGTACCGGCGGGTGGCGTTTCAGTTGGGGGGAGGGGCAGCGGTTATCGGGCCAGGGAATCAGAGAAACTGCCCGGTATCAAGGGAGTCGACGTCGATCTCGTCGGGGCCGTTCACTCCGTCGATGCGCGAACCGGGCTCTGGCGGCCGCCGGCCCGCCTGCGGCCTGGTCGGCGGCGCCGCGGGCCGCGCCGGGACTGGCCGGGGAAGGTGGGTCGCCTGGGGTTCGTCCTCACTCATGCGCGGATCGAGGCCGAAGTACTCCCGCCACCACTCGATACTGCCGGGATCCAGCGGAATGCTGTACGCCTGCGTCGGCGCGGCCGCCTTTCGCCCGGCGCGGCGCCAGTCGGACTCGAGCGTCTCGAGAAACACATCCGAGGTCATCAGGCGGCAACGTCGTCGCCGGGCGGCGCGCATGATGCGACGGTCGGACGACACGACGTTGAGTCGGTGCGGGTCGGTACACGCCCGCACGGCCCGCTCGATGTGCGTGTCGGCATCACGGTGCGTGCCGGCGTAGTAGATCGTGATTCCCTCGTCGACGGACGTGCTCGCCTCGTCAGCCCCGCGCACGCCCGGACCGAGGCCATCGCACACGAGCACCACGGGCATGTGGCGAAAGCGGCTGGTCAGAATCAGGTCGCGCAGATCAAAGACACCCAGCCCGGCGAGGTCGGGCGGCAGCACACCGGTGGTGTGCAGGACGTTGTAGGTGTCAACGAGAAGGGCCATGCGCGATCATATCGCCGCTCGCGCGCCGGCAGCAGGAGGTTTACACCGCCGCCGACATGCGGGCCGTTGAGTCGGGACCGGCAGGCTTGGCGCCTTTGGCCTGCCCCGGCAGCTTCATGCCGCGCGGCGCGTTACTTGGCGACTTTCCCGACTGGCGATCCTTGTCCTGTTGCAGTTCGTCGGAGAGTTGACGATCCCACGGCTTCATGCCGTCGATGTGCGCCGCCTTGGCGAGCATGTGCGAACCAACGGGAGAAGCGACAAAGGCGAAAACGATGGTCATCAGCGCCTTGGTCGTCACGGCCAGCGTGCCAACGTGGAACACGGCCGCCAGCGCCAGGCCCATGATCCCCAGCGTCGAACACTTGCTGGTCGCGTGCAGGCGGTTGTAGGCGTCGGGCAGTCGCACGACGCCGATGGCGCCGACGAACATGAAGAACATGCCCGCCAGCGCAAAGAAGATGCTGAAGATGTCGCCGATGGTCGCCCAGATCATGGGTTGGTCTGCCTCTTGAGGTTGCCGATGTATTGCGCGAACGCGAGCGTGCTGGCAAAGCCGATGATCGCCACGACCAGCGCCCCGTCGAGATAGGTCGTCGACTCCATCCGCACGGTGAGCAGGATGACGAGGCCGACGACCTGGTACGCAAGCGTGTCGCCCGAGAGGACGCGGTCAGCCAGGTGCGGTCCCTTGACCATGCGATAGAGGCACAGCATCATGCCGACAATGGCAAGGATCGCGCCGATTTCGAGAATGAAGAAGAGGACGGGCTGAAGCGGACTGGTGATGTGCGCTTCCGCGGCGGCGGCGTGCGGCGTCGCTTCCTCGGCCAGCATCAGAATGGTCGAACACAGGCCGTTCAAGTGAACACCTCCTGCTTGAGCCGATCGTGAAGATCGCGGAGTTCCGCAATCGCGCTGGACCGATCCTGCGCGTACATGCAGTGGACATAGAGCCACTTGTGATCGTCGGACACATCCACGACCAGCGTGCCCGGCGTGAGCGTGATGCTGTTGGCCAGCACCGTCAGTTGCGTGTCGTTCAAATCGGAGACGTCGTGGCGCAGGATGCGCGGCGTCTGGGTGAGGCCGGGCGTGATGCACTCCCAGGCAATCTTGATGTTCGCCTGCGTGAGGATCTTGATGAAATACACACTGAAGCGCATCAGCCGCCACACCTTGCCGGGATAGGTTGGCCCCTTCTTCGTCAGCCCGTAGAGCGAGATCACGAAGAAGCCGATCGCAAAACCGATGATCACGTTCGGCGTCGAGGTGTTGGCCGTCAGCATGACGTAGACGACGGTCAGAAACAGGTTGAGCAGGAACGCCCACATCATGGCATGACCTCCACGCCCGCGACCGCCGCAAGCCGGGTCGCCTCTTGCCGGTACTTCGCGAGATTGTCCAGCGCGTGCGGCCCGAGCACGGCCGTGATGTACTCATCGGGGTTGACCAGTTGATTGCCGGCCCGGAACGCGATGTCATACACCGGCTGCGCGCCGAACCCGAGGAACAGGGCCACGACAACGAGCATGGTCGCGCCGACATACGCCGGCCGCAGCGAACTCGTGTTGGGCATGTTCTGCGGCGTGCGCTCGATCGGCTTGGCCGCCGGCGACCAGAAGGCATAACCCCAGATCTTGAGCATCGACAGCAGCGTCAGCGCCCCGGTCAGCAGGCCGAAGATCGACAGCCACCACTTCGACTCCCATCCCTCGCGGATGATGACCAGTTTCCCGAAGAACCCGCTCAGCGGCGGCAAGCCGACGAGACTCATCGCGGCGATGAAGAAGATCACGCCCAGATAGGTGTCGCGCTTGAGCATGCCGCCTGACTTCTCCAGATCATCGGTGCCGGTGTGCCGCTCGATGATGCCGCAGCACAGGAACAGGCAGCTCTTGACGACCATGTGCTGGATCATGTAAAACAGGCATCCGGCCAGGGCCACGCCGGTCATCAGCGCCAGGCCGAAGACCATGTACCCCACCTGGCTGATCACGTGTACGGCCAGGATGCGGCGGATGTTGTGGTGCGACACCGCGCCGAGCACGCCGAGAAACATCGTGAACGCCGCCGAGACCGCCAGCAGCGGCATGACGACCATGCGCGCATCCGAGTCGCCGACGGCGAAGATCATCGGAAAGGTCCGGGCAATCGCGTAGATGCCGACTTTGGTCAGCATGCCGGCGAACAAGCCCGCGATCGAGACGTTGCAGGTGTAGTACGTATCGGGCAGCCAGAACCACAGCGGGAAGATCGCGCCCTTGAGGCCGAAAACCAGCAGCAGCGAGATCGACAGGGCCGCAAAGCCCGGCGGCAGCGCCTCGCCCTTTGCCTGCCGCTCGCTGACAAACAGCGCCAGGTCAGCGAAGTTCAGCGTGCCCGTCATGCCGTAAACAAGTCCCGCGCCGATGACAAAGAGCGTCGAGCCGACAAGATTGAGCAGGACGTACTTGTACGCCTGGGTCATCTGCAGCCGCGTCCCGCCAAAGGTCAGCAGGCAGTACGACGCCATGAGCATGATCTCGAAGGACACGAAGAGGTTGAACAAGTCGCCGGTGAGAAACGCAAGGTTCACCCCGAACATGAGCAGTTGCACCATGGGGTGGAAGTACCGCTTCTCCGCCACCGGCTCAACCGTTGAAAACGAGTGGATGTAGCACGCCAGCGCCACCAGCGACGACGCCGCCAGCAGCAGACCCGACAGACTGTCGAACACGACAGAGATGCCATACGGCGCGGGCCACGCGCCCATCTGTGAGACGAGAATCCCCGTCGGATGCGAACGCAGATTGATGAGCAGGCCGATCGCCAGGCACGCCGTGGCGATGAAACTCATCACACCAAGCACGCGGGCGATCTTCACGCGCTCCTTGAGGAACACGCCGATCACGCCTGTGCCCATCGGTATCACGATAAACAGGATGATGAAGTTTTCGAGTTTCATGGGTTCAATCATCCTGCGTGGCAACGGCGCCGAGTTGCTCAAGGTTCAGCGTGCCCGCCTTGCGCGACGTGAGCACGAGCAGCGAGAGAAGAAAGGCCATCACCGCAAAGCCGATGACGATTGCCGTGAGGATCAGCGCCTGGGGCAGCGGATCAACGATGCTGTTCATGGGATGTGCCGCGTCGAAGCCGGACGTCAGGATCGGCGCGCCCTTGAGCAATTGCGGCTCATGGCGCACGGGCGTGCGGCTCATGGCAATGATGCTCAGGTTCGCCGCGTGCCCCAGCAGAAACACGCCCATGGCAATGCTCTTGAGTTCTCGACCCGTCATCAGGTAGAGACTCACGGCAAACACCACCGCCACACAGATGGACAGGATGATGGTCATTCCAGTTCCTCGCTCAATTGCGTAATCATCCCCACCGCCACTCCAACCACGACGAGCATCACACCAAGGTCAAAGGCCATCGCCGACGCATAGTGAAATGGATGCGCGCTGAACGGCAGGTGAAACTCGCCCACGGCCGACCGCAGGAACGGGTAGCCGAAGAGCAGCGGAATCGCGCTGGTGCTCAGCGCCATGCCCAGGCCGAGGAAAATCAGATAGCGCGGGTGAATGGGCATCAACCGCAGCTGGGCCGCAAAGCCGTGCGACATGCGATAGGTGCAGATCGCGGTGGCGAAGATCATGCCGCCGATGAATCCGCCGCCCGGCTCGTTGTGTCCCTTGAGCATCGCATACAGGGCGTAGAGCAGCGTCAACGGCAGGATCAGCCGCATCGAGTTGCGCAGGACCGGTGAAGAGATGGTCATACCGCGGCACTCCTCACGAGTGAGTCGTCGAATTCGAGTTCAGTCGGAAGCGGCTTGCGGCGCGGGAAGAGCGAGAACACGCCCAGGGCCGCGATGGACAGCACGGTGATCTCGCCGAGCGTATCAAAGCCGCGGAAGTCGACGAGGGTGACGTTGACGATGTTGTTACCGCCCCCGCCGCGCCCTTGGGTCTCTTCCGTTCCGGTGTGGCTGTGACGGGCGAAGAACTCGCCAAGCCGAGGCTCGGCTCCACTCTGCGCCGCCACAAACGTCAGCCAGCCGATCGCCAGGCCCGTCAGCGTGCCCAGCGAGAATCGCCACCAGCGCCCGCTGGCCACATCTGTCTCCTTCAGGTCCGGCAGCATGCGAAGCACGAGCACGAAAAGGATGACCGAGATGATCTCAAACATGAGCTGCGTCAGCGCCAGATCCGGCGCCTGGTAGAGCAGGTACATCCCCACGACGCTGAAGCCGCACGAACCGAGAATGATGACGCGCACCACCCGCGACTGCACGATGGGCATCAGGATCGCCGTGGCGCAAATGATCACGCCAAGCAGCACGCCGGGGATGAATTCAAACGGCGACTCCGCCGCAGGCAACTGCATCATGGCGGGATCGAGGATCATGGCCGCGACATACGCCGCCAGGAAAGCGATGAGCACAAAGACGAGGTAGTTGCGGAAGCGCCCGGTCTGAATCGTGCGGAACGCCCGACCGCCGCCCGTCACCGCCAGCCAGTACATGGCCGGATAGATGCGGTCATGCACATCAACGATGGCGCCGCGCGTCAGCCCGCTCAGACCGACCGTCACGCCCGCCGCGATGGCGATGAGCGAGACGTACAGCGGCATCGACGGGTGCATGAACGCGTGCAGCGCGCTGGGCACACCCTCGGCGAAGTGGTGCATGTTCGTCTCGAGCGGAGCAAACCACTGTGACCACAGCCCCGGCATCAGGCCGCCAATGTACTGCAGCGAGACAAGCACCAGCGCCGGAATCCAGATGAGTTGGGCCCAGAAGCCGTGCTCGTGTTCATGTTCGCCGTGGCCATGCGCCCCGTGGTCATCGTGGCCATGCTCGGTCGCCGGCTTCATCCCGCCGGGCCAACCCATGAGCGTGGTGAGCAGTCGCACGAAGATGGCGACATTGCACATCGCCGTGATCGCGGCCATGGCCATGAGCACCATCCACCACGAACCGATTGCCTCGTGTGCGTCATAGATGGCGTGGAGGAAAAACTCCTTGGCCGGGAAACTGATCGTGCCGGGACCGGCCGCCAGAGCGTATCCACCGAGCAGCATGGTGATGACCATCCACGGCTGCTTCTTGAATGCGCCGTTGAGTTGCGTGATGTCGCGCGAGATGTAGTGCCCCAGCGCGCCCGCGATGATGAACAAGGGAGCCTTGTAGAACGCGTGGTTGGCGATCTGCGTGATGTCCCACTCGATGTTCGGGTGGCCATCGTAGTGCAGCGATCCGAGCCCGTACATGCACATGAGCAGCCCCAACTGACTCACGGTGGTGTAGGCAAAGATGCGCTTGAGATCGTGTTGGTTCAGCGCGATCAGTGCGCCCAGGACCATCGTCAGCGCGCCCAGCGGGATGATGACGTTGCCCCAGAGGTTGAGGACGGCAAACACGGGGAACATGCGTCCGACGAGAAACACCCCCGCCTTGACCATCGTCGCCGAGTGCAGGTACGCCGAAACGGGCGTCGGAGCCGCCATCGCGCCGGGCAACCAATAGTGAAACGGCCACTGGGCGCTCTTGGTCGTCGCTCCGAAGAGCATCAGACCGAACGCGGCGATCATGAGCGGATCGCTCGGGCTGACTCGCGTCGCGCCCTGTGTGAGCACTTCGCTCCAGCGCCACAATCCTTCGCCGCCGTGCCCAAGTCCCGTGGCGTAGCCGAACATCAGCACGCCGCCCATGAGGAACATCCCGCCCAGACCCGTGGTGAAGAACGCCTGCATGGCGAGTTTCACGGCGTGTTTGTCGTAGCGATCCCAGCCAATGAGCAGGAACGAACTGATCGAAGTCAGTTCCCAGAACATGACCGTGACGAGCAGGTAGTCCGAGAGGACGATGCCCATCATCGCAGTCGTGAAGAAGCCAAGCGTGGGGTAGAAGCGGTACAGCGATGCTTCGTCCGGGCCGAAGTAGCCGCGCGCATAGAGCACAATGAGAATGCCGATGCCCGAAACGAGCAATCCGAAGAACCCGCCCAGCCCATCGGTCATGAACGAGAGGTTCAGATGCAGGATCGGAATCCACTCAATCACGGGCGTCGCGATGGGTGCCGAGATCGATGCCACGCCATGCGTCGCCAGATGCTGCGCGAGAATGGCAAATGAGAGCACCGGCCCAAGCAGCGCGAGCAGCGTGCGGGCGGTAATCGCCTTTTTTGGCAGCCACAGCGTCGCGAGCCCAAGCAGCGTCGGCGCCAGGACACAGAAAAGCAACCAGATCGTCGTGGAAGTGGTCATGATCTTGACTTGCACTCCTCTGTCGGCCGCGGCGAGCCGTGCGCCGCCGCGCCGACGCTTCGAAACCCGCCGACTCCATGAGCAGGAGCGTCCGGGACGGGTCCGGGAATACATCGTCAAAAAAGCGAGGCATCCGCGAAATCGCCTTTCGCAATCATTCAAATAGCAAGAAATCAGGTACAACAAAACGGGGCACGCGCAACTCTTGCGCGTTTGGCAGCGTGCCGCTCACCCAACGGGCAACACGCGCTGGAGGCGCTGGACGACCTGGACGATCGTCTCCGCCGCACTCTCAACCTCAGCATCCGTCGTCTCTTGCGCAAGGCTCAGGCGGATCGAGCCGTGGGCGAGGCGCTCCTCGATGCCCATCGCCAACAGAATCGGCGAAGGATCGAGCGATCCGCTGCTGCACGCCGCGCCAGCCGACGCATACACGCCGCGCTCACTCAGCCCCAGCAGGATCGCCTCGGCTTCGAGCCGGTCGAAACCGATGTTAGTCGTGTTCCACAGGCGGCGACTCGGCTCAGTTGCGCCGTTCACCACGCTGCCGGGAATCTCTTTAAGCAGCCGCTGCTCCAGCCGGTCGCGCCGGGCGGCGGTCTCCCGCGCGGACTGGTGCAGCTCGGCGCCGTCATTTTCAGCGAGCGAAGCCATCGCCAATTCCGCCGCCACCCCCAGCCCGATGATGCCCGGCGCATCTTCCGTGCCGCCCCGTCGCTCACGCTCCTGCGGCCCGCCGACGATCTGTGACTGCAATCGCACACCCTTGCGCACAAACAACCCGCCGATGCCCTTTGGCCCGTGGAACTTGTGACCCGCGAAACTCAGCAGGTCGACCGGCACCGCCCGCACGTCGGTCGGCATCTTGCCCACCCATTGCACCGCATCGGTGTGAAAAACCGTCTTGTTGTCTTTCTCCCTCGCGACGCGCAGCAGGTCAGTCATCGGCTGGATGACGCCCGTTTCGTTGTTCGCCCACAGGATCGAGATGAGCGCCACGCGCCCGGTATGCTCCTGCATCGCCGCCGCGAGGTCATCCGGCTCGATCAACCCCTCGCGCGACACCGGCAGACGTACAACCGTGAAGCCTTCCTTCTCCAGCCGCTCCATCGGTTCGCGCACAGCGGAGTGCTCAACGGGCGAGGTGATGATGACATCGCGTTGAGGGAGAGACTGACTCCCTCCCCCGGCTCTGCGGGGGAGGGCCGGGGTGGGGGCGCCTTTGTCCAAGCGTTCCTTCCCCCCCGCCAACCGCCTCACCACCCCGAAGATCGCCAGATTGCACGATTCCGTCCCGCTGCTGGTGAAGACGATCTCGGCCGGCGCAGCATTGATCAGTCGCGCGACCGACTCGCGCGCCAGTTCGACGCGCCCCCGCACCTGCTGGCCGAAGCGATGCACGCTCGACGGGTTGCCCCAGTCGCTGCGCATCGCCTCCGCCACCGCCTCGATGACTTCATCGGCCGGCCGGGTCGTCGCGTTATGGTCGAGATGGATCGCGCGCATGACGCAGGATGATAGAGCCGCCACCGTGGGCTACTGCGACTCCTCGAATCCATACGCCTTGGCCAGATCGATGGTGAACGACACCGTCGTCCAGGGAGAGACATCAATGTACTCGGGGTGGAAGTTCATGGCGGCAGGGGTCGGGAGCATCCATATGCAGACGGTATCGGATGTCAGTTTCGCACTGCGCACGCGAACCCAGATCTGCATCTCAGGCTGCGGCCACAGTGTGGTCCAGACAGGATCCGGGACGACGGCCGGCTCACCGCTGAAGACCAATCGCTCCTCGGCGGGCGTCGCATACCGCGCATACCAGTTGTTGAACTGGTCGTATCGCCTCCCTTTCGCATAGTCGCTCAGGTAGATGGGTTGCGACGGCGCGGAGCTTGACGTTGCATCGGGGTTGGACATGAGGGCGAGGAAGCGCTGGTCTGAAGAAGCAGACAGCGCCTGGTACGAAACGCCATCAAGATAGAAGCCCAGCCACGGATCAAAGATTGACCACCGTCCGCCGAGAAACACTTCCATTGAAGAGTGGCTTGAAACCGGCGGCGAGCCCGCTCCCTCCGTTGAAGGCACGCTGACTTGCGCTCGGCGCGTCTGGTAACCGAGATCGGCGAGCACCCGGCTGGCCAGGTAATTGACCGAAACGCAATGACCCCGATCCCGCTGCCATGTGGCGCCGGGTTCACAAATCTCTGATGACTCCGAAAGCGGGTAAAACTGATTTGAAATGTACGCAAACACCTCCTGCAGTTCATCGGCTCCTGCGTTCAAGCCGTATCCAAGTCGCGCCGCCATCATCGCGGTGTAGGACTTGTCGCCGGGCTTCATGACGCTCGGCGCCAGCGCGCCGAGTCGATACGGGGGCGTGAACTGCGGCGCAAAATCCGGCTGGC
Organism: Planctomycetaceae bacterium; assembly: GCA_040255465.1. Taxonomy (GTDB): domain Bacteria; phylum Planctomycetota; class Phycisphaerae; order Phycisphaerales; family UBA5793; genus UBA5793. Next base: position 642,864 of record JBDZVA010000001.1, on the reverse strand, counting down.
GATCAATCACGCACACCGGGCTGCCGCCCTCGCGCGTCTCGCGCGTGCGAGGTCGACGGTGCAGATTCGGTGAATCAAACGTCGGAACAACGTCCATCTCCCAGTAATACAACAGGGATGGGTCCGGATTGCCGACGCGCACAGTCGGCTTTGCGTCGGCAACCACTTCGTCATTGACGGGCCACTCGATCACAGGCGGCGGCAGCGACTCCTGCAGATTTGGCGCAGCGCCGACAAGCGGATCAATGAAGCGACTCTCCGGCTTGGCCGCCAGGGCGATTGAATACACGCGGCCGTTTGTCCGCGGATTGCTGTTGTCTGACGAGGAGAAGAAAACCTTCGTGCCATAGTGCTGGTATCGGCCGAATCCCTTGGAACGAATCGCATCCCTGCCGCTGTGTTGACGCGACAGAGGCGCCCCGTCCTCGAGAACAATCAGCCGCGATCCATTGAGCGTCTCCAGGTCGGAAGGCCAGCCCGAAATCGCCAGGGGCAGGTCGTACACGAACTCACAGCCCAGACCACTGCGAATCGCGTCCACCGGAATGTCAGCGATGCGGGTAAAGTCCCAGTTCAGTTGATCGATAATCGTCCGGCGCGGAAAGACGATCGTGTAGCGCCGATCGTTGGTCGTCGGATCAGAGCCATCCGTCGTCGAGAAGTACAGCGTCTCACCCCATTGCGAAAACCTGCCGCCTCCGAGGCTTCGAATATCGGCGTGAGTGGACTTGGACTCGGAGAGTTCCACGTCATCCTCGAAGAGTCGAATGCCCGTCTGCCCCTCATCGCGCTCGTTGGGCACGATCAGGGGAATCCGCGCCAGGTAGCACAGGCCCTCTTCGTGCGCAATACCCGCCAGCGGCAGTCTGATATACGGCTCGTCATCGCTGGCCGGCGCGTCGGTCGTCGTCTGCGGCGCGGCGCCCTCACCAATGGTCCCCGCCGGGTCCGGCGGATCCTGCAAACACGCCAGCGCACCACCGGTAATCGCCACGATCGCCAGCAGCGACAACCAGGCGCGGCTCGATGTGCCTCTGCGCCCTTCGAGCATCAATTACTCTCCGTTGAATCGGGAAGCCGGCGATCGCCTCCGCCGACGCTCCCATCGTAGGCCACTTCGCCCATCCTCCCCGCCCTCCGGGCCTCCGCCCCACCCGCTGGGCATGGTCCGGCCCCGGGGACGACGCGGCGAACCACCGCGCATATGATCCCCGCTTGATTCGCTAATGCGCCGCCAAACACGCGGTGGGAGAAAAAACAGTCATGAAGTCCACCGAACTCCGCCCCGGCAACGCCGTCCGCATCGACGGCAACATGTACATTATCACCCAGTTCCAGCACATCACCCCCGGCAACTGGCGGGCCATGGTCAACCTCCGCCTCAAGAACGTCCAGACCGGCCTGGTCATGGAAAAACGCTTCCGCTCAGGCGAAGACATCGAGCAGATCGACCTCGACCGCCGCGAGATGGAATACCTCTACACCGACTCGACCGGCCACGTCTTCATGGACAACGTCACCTACGACCAGATCACCCTCAGCGACGACTTTCTCGGCGACGCGATGCAGTACATGAAGCCCAACACCGTCGCCAACGTGCTCGTGTGCGAAGGCAAGCCGCTCACCATCGAACTGCCCGCCACGGTTGATCTCATCATCACCGAAACCACGCCCGCCATTAAGGGCGCCACCGCGACCAACCAGTTGAAGGAAGCCACACTCGAAACCGGCCTCAAGACCCGCGTGCCACCCTTCATCGGCGAAGGTGAACTCGTCCGCATCAGCACCGCCGACGGCTCCTACCAGAGCCGCGCAAAAGAATAACCCCGCGCGCCCGTCGCACGCTTGCCCGCGACGGGAAGCTTATGGACAGGGCAGCGAGATCCCGTTTCGCCCAGCGCTGTCTACCGCAACGCGATCTTCATCGATCCCGTCAATCGCTGGTCCGGCATGACGGCCACGACCTCGAGCAGCGCGCTATCGGGCAGGTCCTCCACGCCCTCCAGCCCCAGGCGAAAGAGATACGTGCGCGTCACATCGTCGTAGTGGCGCATGTTCTCCTCGACCTCGCGGACGTCGATCTCCCAGGACGCCAGCCGCCTGCCGTCGCCATCACCCGCTCTCAATTCGAATCGGACCCGGCCCAGCCCCTTGGTCGTGTGTCCAAACCGATCGAAGAACTCGACGCGGGCTTCGACGACCGAAACTGTGCCTTCGTTGCGCAGCGCGTGGGTCAGCGGGTGCAATCGCAATGACGTCGGCCGAAACGGCCAGTTGGTCAGTCGCGCCTGATTCGGTCGTGCATCGCCCGCCTGCGGCTGAGTGGCTCGGCCATCACCGGTCTCCTGCGCTCCGGTCTTGACCGCTCCCCCGGTCGGCTCGGCCAGTGGCGCCACCGGCGGACTCTCCAGCCGCTGACCCGAGATCTCGTGCTTCTCCCCGCAACCCACGAAGGCGCCGAGGAGCACAAGGGCCGCGACCGGGATGCTGCAAACGGATCGTTTCATGGCTGGGTGAATGCAGCGGGTCCGCGCCCGCCGGGAGGTCCATCCTCTGCCATATACGATAGAGGCCCTCAGCCCGCCTGATCCAATGACCGCCCGCGCGGCCCCGCCGCCCGCGCTTGCCGCAACTCCCCCGCCACCTGCTCGCACGCCCGCGAAAGCCGCTCCTGGCCACCCTGCACCGCACTCAGCGCGGCCGTGTTGTCCTTCACCACGCCGATGAGTTCGCCCAGTTCTGTACGATTCTCCATGATCCGCAGATGGGCTTCAGTTAGTTCCCGCTCGCGCTGCGATCCATGCCGCCGCTCAAGAACCCACAGCAACCCCATGAGCCCAGCCGCCCCGAGTTGCGCGAGATGTTGAACAATCGTCTCTTCCATGACAATCTCCCTGCCAGCGCCAGGTGCCTATTGCCTGATGCCTCTGTTCTTCACCACCGAACAAATTGCACCACATTCAGATGCCGCACGACATCAACCACACCATCGCCGTCGAGATCCAGCCGCACCCGCGCCCGCTGCCGCGCCGACGAGAATCGCTCGCGGTACGACGCGGCGCGCAGCCGCAGATACGGCTCGTCGGCAAGCATCGACGCCGCCGACGCGAAGATCCCATCAAGCGCCCCGAGCGCTTCGACCATCGCGATCTCATCGCCGTTGAGCACGTCATCCACCGTCGCCGCATCGCTCGGCTCGCCGACGCCGTCGGGCTCGATGCCCGCCGCCCGCATGACCTGCCGATGCACCATCTCCAACTGCGGCAGGAACGAACGCGCCACGTACGCCAATGCCACCCCCGCCGGCGGAGGCACGGCCGGATCCTCTGAATGCGCCCGCAGCAGCGACACCGTCAACTCCGTCGATGACACCACATCGATGACTTCGATCGCCAGGTCGTCGATGCGAACGACATGCCCGGGCCCCACCCCGGCCGCCACGAAGTCCACCGACGCGGAAGTAAACGACGTCCCCGAGACCACACCGTCCGTCCCGCTCGCCAGCAGTTGCGAAGCGAATGCGATGTCGCGAAACAGGTTCGGTTCGAGCACGAGCAGATCACGATCAGTTGCAAATGACATGTGTTGCCTCGATTTGTTTGACCAAAAACCGGCCACGAACCGTCAGGCCCGCGACCGGGAGCGGGAGGAGAGAGGACTTACGACGGCGAAGTGCCAAGGCCCTGGATGACTGCATGCGCGTTTTCGTTGCGCATCTCCAGCGTGTACTCGCCGATGAGTTCGCCGACTTCCGAGTCGCCCGTGCTGCTCAGCGGCTTGTAGTGGAAGCTGCGCCCGCCAAGGGGCATCACCGCGAGTCGCGATCGATCGAGCAGCAGCACGCTATCGGGCGGCGCCCATCGACTCAGAATCACCCGGCACACGCCAAAGTCTGACTCGTACACCGAGACGAACTCGCGCAGCCGATCGTCGCTGGCCGAGTACGTGCGGTTGGGAAACAGCATCGAATTGATGCGCCGCTTCTGGAAGCCGTTGACCACGATCGTGTCGATCGTGCCCGAACTCGATTCCCACGCGATGCGCAGGGCCGCGTTGAGAATCTCCTCGGTGAGCAGGTCCGAGTTCGTCCCTTCTCCCGGCGGAATCTCACCCACCCCGGGCTGGAAGACGTTCGTCGACACGCGGCGAATGATGCCATCCATCGTGCGCCGCACCGTGCTCGAACCCTGCGGATCGGTCGACGGAGCCGTGCCGTTGATCACGCAGTTCTCCAGGTCGCGCACCAGCTCGCGCAGGCGTTGCTGCTTCTGGTAGTCGGCCTCATCAGCCAGCGCGTGCTGCCGCGCCGCCTGCTGCGAACCCGACACCTCGACACTCGCGGTGTAGATCTGCGTGTAGTTGCGCTGTCGCGTGCGATTGGTGAATCGGCTCGTCGGCCGATCGGCGCCCTCGAGAGCCGCGTTGCCGAGGATGTGCAGCACCTGGTCGTCGGCGAGGTTCTCCGCCGTCGTGCCGCCGTAGCCGCGCACGACGGTGATGGATCCAAGCCCGGTGTTGACGGCCGTCACGAGCATGACTTCGCGACTGCCCTCGACCTGGATCTGATCGCCGACCTGGAAGATCGACTCATCATCGACGCCGAATGTGGTGTCCGTCATCGGGTCGGTGTAGGTGGCGTCGTTGATCTGGCCGCGATTGGGAAGCAGCGTGTCTTCGAGCCACTCGTGAATGGTGCTGATCGCCGGCCGCTGCGGATCGCCAAGATGATCGAGCAGCGGCGTCTCGAACGGGCTCACAATCCCGATGATGTCCGAGACATCCTCGACAAGTTCAGGGAGCGTGGCGCCCGCGGTGTACGTCGCCTTTCCGGTAAATGGCATGTGGTGTTCCTTTCATTGTGTCGTGTGTGATTGATGTCTCGCGGGGCGCCAGACCCCCAAAGCTCGACAATGACGCGAAGCACGCTTGCGCCTTCGCATCTGCCTCACTTCAACGCGGCGCGCTGCGCCGTAGGTTCATGTAGTGCATCACGTCTGCGTTGTGCCCGCTGCGGCGCGCTGCATTGGCCGCCCGCTGGATGTCGCGGCTGCCGTGGTCAGCGGCATGCACCGCCGGCCCCATCGCCGCCGTCGCATGGCTCGTGGTGCTGCGAAACAGCTGCGGCCGTTCGCGCCGCACCGCCTCTACAACTTCGTCGATCTCGACGCCTTCAGTCTCGCTCATCGCCGCCTCGACGAGCAGCCGCGCCGCCTGCAGATCCGCCACGCCGGCCTCGACGAGTTGCGCATCGATGGCCGCTCGCCGTTCGACCTCCGCCAGGCGATCCTGCACCGCCCGCGACTGCTCCTGCGTTTCCTCGAGTTGTGTGCGCAACTCAGCCAACTCTTTCTCCGCCGCCTGGGCCCGCTTGCGATAGCGGATTGCCTCGGCCACGTTCACCAGATGAGGCGATGCCTCGGGCGCCGCAGCCGGTTCCTCGGTCGTCTCATGCGTCGTGGCCGCAGCCGGCTCTTCCATGCTTTCAAGTTCGCGTTCGGATTCATTCATGATGTCAACTCCAATGAAGGTTTGATTGAGAGGGCTCGCTGGCGCCGCCGCTATCGGCCCGGCTGCGGCTGGGCGCGCGGCCGATCGCCGTACCCCAGTTCCGACAGGATCACTTCGCTCGGCACGCCCAGGTCGCGCTTCACCAGCGCATCCGCCAGCACGCGCGACTCATCCTGCGGGATCGGCGGCGCCCACAGCGGCTCGACGCAACGATCGCACTGCTCGGTTCGAAGCCACCCCGCCTGGTCGAGCACCATCAGCGCCATGCTGATCAGATCGCTCAGTCCCCGTCCGTAGAGTTGCCGCAGGCGCAGCGTCTTGCTCAGTATGCCCAGCAGCGAGATGCGCATCGCGTTCTCACTCGACAGCGTTCCCACCTTGGCGCGGATCAACCCGGCGGCCAGCGGCGTGACCGCCGAGATCTTGTCCAGGGCTTCGCGCACCTCGCGGATGTGGTTGTCTTCGCTCGGGCTCTCTGCGTCGCCGCCAAATGCCTGGATCGACGCCTCGGGGTTGTCGGTCATCCACATCTGCCCCGGCCCGACCGGTCGCTCGCCAAATCCTTCGATGCCGCGCCCGAGGTACATCTTGAAACTCTGCAGCGTCACTCGATTGGCCCGATCGCTCAATCGCGTGTTGAGTTCGTCCTGCAGCGGCAGCAGCGGCTCGACTTCACCCAACCCCGCGTACTCGAAAGGTCGCCGCTGGTGTTGAATGTGAATCGCCGGCACAAACCCCAGCGCGTTGGCCTCGGAGAGCACGAGCTGCTCATCTTCGTACACCTGCCGATGCGTCGCCGAAATAATCTCCGTCACCGTCGTCGTCGCTCGGCGCGGCGGCACATCAACCCGGCTTCGCTTCATCCACGAACCGAGCCGCGACAGAAACCCGCCATCTTCCACGTCATTGAGCCATCGCTCATGGTGAATGATGAACGCGTCGATCCGCCGATAGTCCGTTGGGTTGAGCAGCGCAAAAGCGCGTGGGCGCTCGATGACCTCGATCCGCATCGATCGCACGACGTTCAGGAGCCCATCCAGCCCCGCTTGCGACTTCGTTTCACGTCGTGGCAAGTCGCCAGCACGCAGTACGAAATCGACGTGCCCGTAGATCGCTCCCAGAAGCACCGCTTCCTGGATCAACCCCGTGCCGCCGTTGGCTTCGAGCAGCGCTTCGACGACTTCGCCCACCGTCTGCGCCAGTTGCCCGTCGCGGGCGCGACTGACAAACGCCACATCGCGCCCCGCGACATAGTCGACGACCGTCTGCACGCGCCAACCGATATCGTTTTCGATGACGATTTCTTTGGGCGGCGCGCCGTCGATCGGCCGCGTCAGCCGATCCGGCAGGCCCGCGATCTGCGCCGGCCGCCAGTCCACCGCGCCGTCGCGCCCGGGAACGGCCTCATCGTCATTGCGAAAGTACGACAGCAGCCGATCGCACGTCGGCAGCGTCGTCTCCTCATGCTCCTCGACCAGCAGCCGCAGCAGCGGTTCGGTCAGCTTGATCTCGGCAAACGGTGCAAGTTCGTATGGCACGCCGTGCTCCTCGTGATGCGTCGCGCCCGCCGATGGCGAGCCTCCACTATCACCAGCCGCCGCGCACCGGCGCGCGCCTCGCCGCGCTCCATCGCCGGCGCGCAGCGGCGTTTGGGCCACACCAGCCGCCTCTCGCCTTCAATCAAGAAAACGTAAAATGAACGCCGTGGCGTTCTCACCCGTGCGCGTGGATGGAAGCATCTCACGCAAAGGCGCTGGGCTCACAGCGTTCAAGGATTGGCGGTGCGGCTCTCTCCGCGGCCTCGGCGCCTCCGCGTGAGGCTGCCTTGTTTCCTATTTGAACAGATCCGCCAGCGCCGCGTCGAGATCGGCGAACAGGAACTCGTGCCCCTCATCGAGCAGGCGTCGAGGCACCACGTACCGGCCGTACAACGCGAGTTCGGGATCGGTGCGCATGAGCAGCGGTGCGCCGATTCGCACCATCCAGCCGAAGGCCGGCAGGCCGATGGGCACGCGCATCGCCTTGCGCAGCGCTTTCATGAAGTCGCGGTTCGACACCGGCCGCGGTGCGCTGGCGATGTACACGCCGCTCATGTTCGGATCGGCAATGCCGCGCTCCATGAGGCGCGTCATGTCGGCGATGTGAATCCAGCTCATCCCCTGCGCGCCCGACGCCACCGTACCGCCAAGGCCCAGGCGGGTGATCAATTCCAGGCGATTGATGGCGCCGCCGCCGCGGCCGACGACGAAACTGGTGCGCAATACAACGCCGCGCTGCGAGTCGAGCTTCGCCTTCCCGTACTCCGCCTCCCACGCCTGTCCGACGAAGGGCGCCATGCCGTAGCCGAATGCCGCCGACTCATCGCACACAACCTCGGGCGGGTCGCCGTAGATGTGGGCCGTACTCATCTGCACCCAGACCGGCGGCGGCGCCGCGATCTGGCGCACCGCCTGCCCGAGCACGCGCGTCGCTTCAACGCGGCTGCGCAGAATTTCATCGTAATGATCCGGCGTCTTGATGCAGTCGACGCTGCGCCCGACGAGGTTGACCAGTGCCGCAGCGCCGTCGAGATGCGTGACCCAGTCGCCCAATGAACGCGCATCCCACTGCACGATGCGCCACTTGCCCGGCGACGGCGTTGCGTGCCGACCCAGGGCGATCACGTCGCAGCCGAGTTCAGTCAGCCGCCGCGCGAGGTGCGTGCCGAGAAACCCGGTCCCGCCGGCAATGACAATCCGCCCCGTGGGTGTCGGCCAGTTCATGCGGCATGATACACGCGGACCGCCGCGTAGGTCGGGTCAGGGCCCGACATGCTCGGGATACAACCCGCTGGTGAAGCGGATCAGTTCGTTCGTCAGGCCCTCGATGCGTTCGAGCACAGCGGCGGCGGTGATCGTGTCGCCGTCGAAGTCCTTGCCTGTCGCATAAACAAAGCGCGGGATGATGATGGTGCGGAAATCGAGCATCAGGCTGCTGGCCAGCGCCATCACGCTCATGTAGCTGCCCTGCCCGCCGGCGGCGCAGAGAAATCCTGCGACCGTGTCGGTCCACACATCGCGTCCCGTCATCTCGATCAGGTTCTTGGTCGCAGCGCTGCCGTCGAAATTGTAAATGGGAGTCGCAAGCAGAATACCGCGCGCCACGCGCAGGCGCTCCTTGACGACCTTGGCGTTGGCGTCGCCATACGCGGCACCGCCATCGCACAGCGGCAGCGGGATGTCGGCCAGGTCGATCCAGTCGACATCCGCCCCGCGCGCCTTGAGCAACTCATGCGCGCGGTTTGCGAGAACGCGGCTCCGACTGTTGGGATTCAGGCTGCAACTGACAACGGCAAGTCGGCTCATCCCAACCCACCCTTGAGCTTGGCGTCGCTGCCCCACTTGGCGCGAAGGCGGGCCATCGCGTTGTCATCGCCGCGCGACATGTCTTCTTCCGCCTTGGCCGTCATCGCCTTGAGCGAAAGGCTGATGCGCCGACTGCCGGGGTCCACCTCGAGCACCTTCACGCGGACGATCTCTTCCATCTTCACGACCTGCGTCACGCGATTGACGCGCTCGTGCGAGAGTTCGGAGATGTGAATGAGCCCGTCGACCCCCGGCGCGATCTGCACGAACGCGCCGAAGTCGGCAATGCGCACGACCTTGCCCACCACTTCGGCGCCCGGCGCGAGCGTCGCGCCGGCCGTGCTGAACGGATCGGCTTCGCACTGCTTCATGCCCAGCGAGATCTTGTTGCCGCCCTCGTCGATCTTGAGCACCTTGACGCGCACCGTCTGTCCTTCGTGCACGACATCTTCAGGCTTGTTGACGCGCTCGTAGGAAAGGTCGCTGATGTGCACGAGCCCGTCGACGCCGCCAATGTCGACGAACGCGCCAAAGGGCATGAGTCGTCGAACCGTGCCTTCGAGTTCCTGACCGACGGCGAGCGTCTCCATCGTCTTCTCGCGCTGGATTGCCGCCTCGCGTTCCTGCACCGCCTTGCGCGAGAGCACGAGATTGCGCTTTTCGAGATTGATATCCATGACCTCGCAGGTGAGCGACTGGCCCACCATTGTCGACAGGTCGTCAATGTGCTGGCGATCGACCTGTCCGGCAGGCATGAAGGCGCGCATCGAGCCGACCTGCATCTCCAGGCCGCCCTTGTTGACGCCGGTGCACTGGGCTTCGATGGTCTGCCCTTTTTGCAGCGTGTCCCATTCGCCTTTCTGCACCGCACCGGCCCGGCCGAGCAGCACGAGCCCCTCGCGCCGATCGACGCGGTTGACGATGAACTCGATGTTCTCGCCGACGTCGGGATTCTCTTCAAACTGCTGCAGCGGACACACGCCCTGCAGTTTGGGGCCGAGATCGACGAACACATCTTCGCGCCCGACTCGCATGACCACGCCGTGGATCCGCGCACCGGGTTCGAGACGCGGCCGCCGGGCGGGCGCTTCATCGCTCGATGAACGAGCCGGTCGCGACGGGCCGGCCGCGACGAGGTCCTCCAGGCTCATGTCGCCCAGCGCTGCTTCGATTTCCGCCTGCAGTTCGCGGTCCATGTCGGATGGACGTTCGGCCATTGCGTTGCTTCTTTCTCAATGTCTGAAGGTGTGATCACGGAGTGGCGAGGAAACGAATTCGCCTACATGCTCTCCGCCTCGAGTCGAGCGTCTTCCATCATGTACAGCCCGAGCAGCCAGTTTGCGGCAAGATAGGGCTCCACCTTGAACTTTCCCGTCACACTGCCCCAGCCCATCATCATCTGCTCCGCTGTTGCGTTTTCCTTGAGTCGCACCTCGACGGCGTCATAGGGCGTGGGCGGCACGCCGATGCAGCAGCCGTCCCACGCATTGAGCATCGCCAGCATTTCGTTGGGCCCCTCGGCCACAATGGGAAACGCAACGTAGCCGACAACCTTGACATACTTGCCATCGAGCATCTTGATGCGCTCGGGCAGCTTCAGTTTGTCACGTCGCGGATCGTACAACTCCGAAGCCGAGACGAGCATGTCCCAGGTCACGACGTACGGCTTCTCTTTCGTACCCTGGCCACGAATGACAAACCGCTTGTCGGCGAGCATCGACCCATCCTCGCGCTTCTCAAACGTCGAGGGAATGATCTCCGGCTTCGTCGGGTCCGGCTTTTGGGCCGCAGACTCGACCTTCTCGCCAATCGGCGCAGATTCGGCCGGGACAACCGTCTTGCCTGAAGCATCACCTTCGGCTTTCGGATCCAAACCAGTCGGCGTCGATTGCGGCGTCTCCAGCGGAGTGGACCCTTCGCTCGGCTCGCTCGCGCCCGAGTCCGATTTCGCCTGGCCCGCGTTCGGTTCGTCTGCCCCGGGTTCCCCGTTTTGAGGATCGCCGGTTGCCGCTGCTTCTTCGCCGACGCCAGCGGAACTCTGCAACTCCTTCACCAGCGCGTCGAGTTCCGCCTGATCCTCTTCCTTGTTGGGCGTTTCGAGCTTCTCGATCGCCGCCGGGGCGTTGGGAGTCAGCGTTTGCTGACCATCACCCTGCTGCTCTGGCTTCGCGGGTTTCGCTTCGGGTTGCCTGGTCGGTTCCTTGACTGGCTCTTTCGCAGGCACAGCAGTGGGCGCTTGAGTCTCGACAGCGCGCTTTGTCGTAGCCTCAGGAGGATCGATCTTTGCCGGCGCCGACTCCGTCGTGGGCTCGACTTTGGGCTGGGCCTTTGGCTCGGGCATCGTCACCTGCGGTTCGATCGGCTGCGCCGTGGCGACCGAATCATCGCTGGGGCGGGAATCATCGCCCCGACCGCTCATGAGCAGCGCCGCGGTCACGACCGCCAGCACGCCAATGATCCCCCAGAACACCTTCATGCCTCAATCCTTCCTCCCGCGCGACCACATCAAAGGCGGCCGGCGGGACGCCCACCTCGAATCGCTCAATAGTAGACGAACGGGCCCACGGGGTCGGCCGATTGGTCGGCCTCAACCTACCCGATGGCCTTGAGATTTCGAGCCACCGGCGTGCGATACGCCACCACCGACGGCACCACGCCGGCCAGCGAGGCCAGCGCGATCGTTGCCATGACGATGATGAGCGTCGTCGCCAGGTCCAGGTGCGGATGCACGACCAGGCCCAGCACATCCTTGAGGATGCTCGCCGCGACCTTCGATCCGATGAACCAGACCGCAATGCCCGTGATCGCTCCGATGAGCCCGATCATGGCCGACTCGGTAAGCACGAGCGACGAGATCCGCGCCCGACTGCAGCCGAGCACCCGCAGCACCGCGATCTGCCGCTGCCGCTGCTCCATCGAGTTGTACAGCGCAAGCATGATCGAGATCCCGCTGCTCACCATCACCACGCCCGCCATACCCACGAACAGCAGGTTCATGTTCTTGATGATCGTAAAGAACTTCTTCGTCTCATCGCCAGGCTGCGCCACGGTGATCGATGTGTCGGCCCGCATCATGTTGAACACCTGCTGCAGCACCGCCGGCACCTTCGAACCCGGTCGCGTCGGCAGCGCGACATAGATGCCGGTGATCTTCTTATCCTGCGGCGTCAGATCCTCGAACGTCGTGTGGCTCGCGTTGTGATCTTCCTGCTCGCGCCGGTCGTGGGCGTGGAGAATCCACGTGCTCTCAATGCTCGTGAACAGCGCGCGGTCGTGACTTGTGCCGGTGGGTTCGAGAATGCCGACGATCTTGTACTCGAACTCGGGATGGTCGTGCCCTTCCTCGGACATCCCGTGCGTGAAGACGATCTCATCGCCGATGGTCAGTCCCGTGGCCCGCGCCACGGCCGAGCCGAGCACGACCTCGAACGGCGCCGCAAAGAACGCGCCTTTGCTCAACTTCCACGGCGCATCGGGATCAGGCTGAAACTTCGTGAAGAACTCCGGCGTCGTCGCCATCACCGGGTAGCCACGATAACTGTCGCCCAGTTGCGTCGGCACGGCCCAGTCGATCGGATAGGTCTGCACGATCTGCTCGTACTTGCTCCACTCAATGGGCCGCTGCGGCGCCTTGGCGTAGAAGATGCCGTTGAGCACCGAGACCAGCGCGCTGCTGTCGCGACTGACGAGCAGGTGCATGTTGCCTGACCCACGGCTGAACGCCTCTTCACCAGCCGTGCGCAGACTCAGCAGCAGCAGCATCAATCCCACCGCCACCGACACGGTAATGATCGTGGTAATCGTCGAGAACTTGCGCCCGAGCATGCTGCGGCTGATGATGGTGAAATCCGTCATCGCCATGTCAACCCGCCCCTTCCGTGCTCAGGTCCGCCGCCGCCAGATCATTGAGCGAGCCTTGCCGCTCGAAGCGCTCCGTCATCGACGGATCGTGACTCACGCAGAGCAGCGCCGCGTTCTTCTCGAGGCAGATCGCCTGGATGAGGTCCATCGCCACCACCGCGTTTTCCGGATCGAGGCTCGCCGTAGGCTCATCGGCGAGCACAAGCACCGGATCGCACGCCACGGCTCGCGCGACCGCCACGCGCTGCTGCTGGCCGATGCTCATCTTGTCCGGATCAGCGCTGGGTCGATCAATGCCGAGGTGCTCAAGCAGTTGCTCAGCCCTGCTGCGGTGCTCGTGCCGGGGGATCGTTGAAAACATCATGGCGGTCATGACATTCTCAACCGCGCTGAAGCCATGCAGCAGGTTGAAGGTCTGGAAGATGACGCCAATCGTTCGGCCGCGATGCAGGTCGCGGCTGGCGCCGTGCAGCGAATGCACATCCGTGCCGCCCACGAAGATGCGCCCCTCGACGGGATCAATGAGCCCCGCGATGAGGTTGAGCAGCGTGCTCTTGCCGCGCCCCGAGCCGCCGGTGAGCAGCATCTGCTCGCCGCGCTCGAGATCCAGAGCCGGCACATCGACCACCCACGGAGCCGTCGGCCCGTAGCGGTACTTCAGATCGCGAATGCCCAATGCAATGGTGTTCCCGTCCACCCGATTCTCCTGCCGGCGCGATCTGGCCCGCGCGATGACCCTGCTGGTACCCGTGAACCGCTCAGCGGTTGTCGGCCCTGAGCAGCCGAACCGTTCTGGACCGCACTTCCACCACCACGCCGCCGGGCCAGTCAAAGCGACGCGGCCGGCGCACGCTCGTCTGCATGATCGCCTCCACCGCGGGCCGGACCACTTCGGCCGTCAACTCATCGCGTCCGCTGCCCAGCGCCGTCGCCGCATTGCGCAAGCCCGCCCCGATGATCAGTTCCCCAGCCGCCGCGAGCCTCGCGCGGTCCAATGCTCCGCCTGAATCTGCTCCAAACGCACTCGCCGCCTGGAGCGACACCAGATCGGCGGCGTCGCGCATGAGATCCGCCGTCCGGTGGACGCGACGATCGAGATCGGGGGCCAGTTCGAGCACAAGTGGCAGCAATCGGGCACGAACGGCATTGCGACGCTTGCTCTCATCCTGGTTGGAGGCGTCTTCCACCCAGGACCAGCCGCACCGCGTACACAGGTCCACGCAGTCGTGGTGGGTCTGATCGAGCATCGGCCGGATGACCTCCACCCCCCAGCGCGGCGCCCGCCACGCCAGGCCCGCCAGCCCGTCCAGCCCCGTTCCTCGCATCAGAGCCATCAGCAGCGTTTCGAGTTGGTCCGTTCCGTGATGGGCCGTGACAAGTCCCGCCGCCTGCTTGGCTTGCACGACGTCAGCCAGTGCCGCATACCGCATGATCCGCGCCGCGGCGGCGAGATTGCCCTTTGCCGTTCTTGGCTGAATGTCCGCGACCACGCACTCGAGGCGCAGCCGATCGGCGGCATCGCGCATTTTTTGCGCTTCTTCATCCGCCTCGGGACGCAGGTGATGGTTCACATGCGCGACGACCAGTTCGTACTCGCGATGCGATCGGCGAGCCAGCGCCGTCATTGCCAAAAGCAGTGCCATCGAGTCCGCCCCGCCGCTGACCGCCAGCACCAGGCGGTCGCCGGGACGCACCCCGCACCGGCGATCCAGCGCCCGCGCCACGGCCGCGACGAATCGCAGCCGAGTCGATGGCAGGCTCATCGCCGGCTCCGATCGCCCGGTCCGGCCTCTGGTTGGCGTGCGTTTGCTGATGCTCACGCCCTAATAGTACCGATAACCCGTCAAGAGGGCGGATTGGATGAGCCGGGGCCGCGACGCCACGGCGAACGAACCAGACCGAGGGAGGTGAACCATGCCGTCCTCTACGACCTTCGGCCTTACTGAACACCTGCCGGGCCTGCTGCTGGCTGCGGGGGTATCGCTCCTTTCATTCCTGGTCCTTATGAATTTGCGATTCAAACTGCAGCGTCGCGCCGCCTCCCGTCACGTGAGCCCCGCTTTTGCTGCGGGCGTCGCCGGCCGCGCCGCCGGCGAGTTCCAACCAGCCGACCATCTGCATCATGGCGGCCGGGGCTCGAGCGGCAACCAGCCCGCCACCATCGACGACGCGCGCGTGGTCGAAGCCCACGAATCCGTGCGCCATCTCATCAACGCACTGGACACCCGCTGCAGAACCCTCGAAATCCTGCTGCGCCAGGCGGATGACCGCATTCGCCAACTCGAAGATGCCCTCGACGACCGCGTGGGAGCGTCCATCAGCCCGACGCGCACCGCCCTGCCCGGCCGCGCACGCCGCACCGAGGAAGACGAGCACGCAACCCCCTCCACCGACCCAGTCGCAGAAAGCGAGCCGGCCGACGACGCACGCAGGTCGCCCCGGGTCGAGGTCACACCCGCCGGCGCCGCGTACTTCCACGCGCCGATCGACCCACTGACGGCCAACGTGTACGAACTCGCCGATCGAGGTCGCAGCCCGCTGGAGATCGCCCGATATCTCGACGAACAGGTCGGCAAGGTCGAACTCATCCTCGCCCTGCGCGGCGACCACTGAGCACCGCCTTTGATCGCCGCCCTGGCGGTCGAGCGAGCGGCAGTCGACCCGTCCAACGACCCGCGTCTTCCTGGCCCCGCAATTGGGTTCGGTGCGGCTCTTTTCGGTTCAGGCCACCCCTCATCAGGCCGACTACAACAGTTGGTCCGAGATCCACCGGCATTCCCGGAAGCAAAAAGGGGGTGGCAACCATGCTGTCCAAAGGCGCTGAAGTGTTCGTGACATGCGGCAGGGATGCCGACAAGCGCATCCTGCATCCGGCCAAGGTCCTGTCGATCAACGGCACGACCTATGCATTGCAGTTGCATGGCAACGACCTGCACATCGATGCCGGCTCACGGCCCACGATCTTCTTTGACCTTAATCGCGTCTTCCACAAGCAGGCCGCCGAGATCGTCGCCATCAGCGATCCGCGCAGCGGCCTCGGCCAGGACGACGCCCAGAACCTGACCACCAACGCCGACAAGAACGGCGGCATCGTCTTCGGCTGCAACCTCGTCGGCCAGCCAACGTCGGCCGAGGGCCGCGAGTCCTTCCGCGTCTGCACCGTTGTGGCCAATCTCAGCGGCGACCTGGGAATTGAGAAGAACTGCCCGCTGATGGATGTCAGTTCCACCGGGTTTTCGATGATCGCCAAGTCGAAGTACAAGATCAGCGATCTCGTCGCCGCCGTGTTGCGCCACGAAGGCACCGAGTACCGCGGCCGCGCGGTCATCCAGAGCATCAAGGAGCTGCCCGGCGGCCGCTTCCGCTACGGCCTGCACTGCATGAGCGATCAGATCAGCGGCAGCAATCTCCAGAAGGGATGCCAGCAGATCAGCATGTCCTGCCAGCGCGCTCAATTGCGCCGCCTGGCCGCGCACGCCTGAGGCGGCGGCTACTCCGCCCTCGCCAGCCGCACCACTGCCGTGACCGGAAAGTGATCGGACGGCCAGTGGCCGGCGCGACTCGTGCGATCAATTGATGCGTCGACCACATCGACATCGGGCGTCACGACAATCCAGTCGATGCGAGCGCCGCGCTCCGCTCCCTTGAAATCATTGAACGTCCCCTCCGCGGACTGCACCGCAGGGTGCGCGTCGCGATAGGTGTCGATCAACGTCGGCCCGCCATCGTCGCCGAGGCGCAGCGCCGTGCAGACAAGCCCGTCGGCGGATGCGTTGAAGTCGCCGGTGATAATCACGCGTTGACCGCCGCTGATCTCCAATACCCGGCGGCGGAGCAGTTGGGCGGACATCACCCGCGCGTGCTCCCCTTGATGATCGAAGTGGGTGTTGAAGTAACACAACGTGGCGCCGTCGTGCTTGTCGCGCAGCTTGACCCATGACGCCATGCGCGTCAGAGCCGCGTCCCACGACTTGCTGCCGGGAACATCAGGAGCCTCGCTGAGCCAGAAGTGCCCGGAGTCGAGCAATTCAAATCGATCGCTGCGATAGAAGATCGCCGTCATTTCGCCCTTGAACGCCCCGTCGTCTCGCCCCACGCCCAGGAACGTGTATTCCGGCAGTCGCTGGCGCAGAAACTCACCCTGGTCAGCCAGACACTCCTGCGCGCCCAGCAGATCCGGGTTGAAGCCGCGCACGACATCAACGAGCATCTCGCGCCGCTCACTCCAGCGGTTCGCGCCATCGCCCGGATTGTCATAGCGGATGTTGAAGGACATCACGCGCAGCGGTCGTCCCTCCACGGCGCCTTGACACCCCGCCAGCAGCGCCCACATCATCGCCAGCACCAGTCGCATGAACATCCCTTTCCAAAGCCCTGGCTCTCCGAGCCGGGGTGACTATCCCCACTCGAATCCATGCTTCGAAGACCAGAGTGCGGCGCCTTGTTTGACGTGATTGTGAACATAGCGCACAACCTGGAGTTGGTGGGCACGATTCCGCACTGGTTCGCACTTCGGCTTTCGCGCCCACAGTCCGCCTTCGCCCCACACTGGCATCCCGCCGCATTGCTCGCACCTTTTCTTCACTCGTCGTGAGCACCACGAATGGACCTTGCCGAGAACGTATCGAGGTATCGGATCCAGCTTGTCCCGGCGATGGTGCGAGCCCGAGAGCCCCGACGCGCGGCAAGCGCGACAGCCGGCAGCCTCATCGGGAGGCGTGAAACGCGCCAGCAAATGGTAGTGTCGCGCAGCGACTGCGAGCACCACCGCCTCAACCTCATAATGATCCAGCGCCTCGACAATCGCTTCACATGCGAACTGCTGTTGAACTGGGTCCAGTACGACCGCGGCGCGTTTCATAAGGCGACGCGACTCCTGAAGTAACGGCGCATACAAGCCGGCGGGCGGCCGATGCTTGTAGTCACCTGCAACGTGCTCACGGTGGTGCCTGGCCCGCCAGCCACGCGCATCGCCGCGCAACCATGTCCCATATGTCGTTCCGATGCAGTGATACCAGTTGTTCCAAGGGAGCATGCCTGCACGCTTCTTCCCACGCGGGCGCCACCACTCTCCCCGGCTCGGAGAGCCGGCGCTTTGACCGCCTTGCGGTCTCTCAACTCTCTTCGCTCTCGCGCAACTTTGCAAGAACCGAGTAGTCCTCGAGCGTCGTCGTGTCGCCGACCGGTTCGTGTCCCTCGGCAATTTCGCGCAGCAGTCGGCGCATGATTTTGCCCGAGCGCGTCTTGGGCAGTGCTTCCGTGAAGCGAATCTGATCCGGCTTGGCGATGTGACCGATCTCGTTGCCGACGTGATTGACCAGTTCGGTGCGCAGGTCTTCCGTCGGTATCTGTCCGCCCTTGAGGGTCACAAACGCGGCGATTCCCTGCCCCTTGATCTCATGGGGCATGCCAACGACCGCCGCCTCCGCCACCGATGTGTGCGAAACCAGCGCGCTCTCCACTTCCATCGTGCCCAGGCGATGGCCCGAGACATTGATCACGTCATCCACGCGCCCCATGATCCAGAAGTAGCCGTCTGCATCTCGACGCGCCCCGTCCGCCGGGAAGTACATGCCCTTGATGCGCGTGAAGTAGGTGTCGACGAATCGCTTCCGATCGCCGTAGATGCCCCGCAACATGCCCGGCCAGGGCCGACGAATGGCCAGCAGACCACCGGTGTTGTCGGGCTTCTCGTTGCCCAGCTCATCCACGATCGCCGCGTCGATGCCGAAGAACGGCAGCGTGCAGGAACCCGGCTTGGTCGGAATCGCGCCGGGCAGCGGCGTGATCATGTGCCCGCCGGTTTCCGTCTGCCAGAACGTATCAACGATCGGACATTTCTCCCTGCCGATGACGCGGTGGTACCACATCCACGCCTCGGGGTTGATCGGCTCGCCCACCGTGCCCAGCACGCGCAGCGACGACAGGTCGTGTTTGCGTGGATGCTGCTCACCCCACTTCATAAACGCGCGGATCGCGGTCGGCGCGGTGTAGAACTGCGTCACTTTGTGCCGCTCGACGATGTCCCAGAACCGGTCCGGCTCGGGGAAGTTCGGCGCGCCTTCATACATGAGCGTCGGCACGCGGTTGGGCAGAATGCCGTAGATGATGTACGAATGGCCCGTCACCCAGCCAACGTCCGCCGTGCACCAGTAGACCTGGTTTGAATTGGGTTTGAGATCAAAAACGTACTTCGCCGTCAGGTACGTAAAGACGCTGTACCCGCCGGTCGTGTGCATGATGCCCTTGGGCTTGCCCGTCGTGCCCGAGGTGTAGAGGATGAACAGCAGATCCTCGGCCTCCATCGGCGTCGGATCGCGATCGGGCTTGGCCCGGCTCATCACGTCTTCCCAGTCCAGGTCGCGCCCCTCGACCATCTTGATCGGATTGCCGCAGCGCTTGAGCACGATGGTGTGCGTCACCACGCCCGCGGCCAGTTTCATCGCCTGATCGACGTTGTCCTTGAGCGGGACGACCTTGCCGCGCCGCCATGCCCCATCGCAGGTGATCACCACCTTGCTCTTTGCATCCGAAACGCGGTCGGCAATCGCGTGCGCGCTGAAGCCGCCGAAGATCACCGAGTGCGGCGCGCCGATCCGCGCGCACGCCAGCACGGCAATCGCCAGCTCCGGCACCATGCCCATGTAGATCGTCACAACCTCGCCCTTGTTCACGCCCAGGTCATCGAGCACGTTGGCGAGCTTGGCGACTTCGTATTCGAGGTCGTTGTACGTAAGTCGGCGAATCTCCGGCTTGCCCTTCGGACCGATCGGCTCACCTTCCCAGATGATCGCCACCTCATCGCCGTGTCCAGCTTCAATCTGCCGATCGATGCAGTTGAACGACGCATTCATCTGCCCGCCGTCAAACCACCGCGCATCGGGTATCTGCCAGTCGAGCACGCTGGTGAACGGCTTGGACCAGTACAGTTCGCGCGCCGCCTCGGCCCAGAACCCCTCCGGATCATCCATCGATTTCTTGTACAGGCGTCGATACTCGTCGAACGATTTGATGTGCGCCGCCTTGGCGAACTCCGGCGACGGCTCGAACTGCCGCTTCTCGTTGAGGATCGACTGGATGTCCGTATCGGCGCTGTTGTGCGGGGCGGGCATGGGGGGTCTCCGGGAAAACGGAAGTTCGCTCTCGATGAATGTTTGTAGCCCCACCGC
The DNA here is from genome assembly GCA_040255465.1 of Planctomycetaceae bacterium. Taxonomy (GTDB): domain Bacteria; phylum Planctomycetota; class Phycisphaerae; order Phycisphaerales; family UBA5793; genus UBA5793. The sequence continues at coordinate 622,982 of JBDZVA010000001.1, read as the reverse complement.
CCCGGCCGTGCAAGGCGCGTGCGCCACCTACCATCCCGCGCCATGCGTGTCATCAGCCTGCTCCCGGCCGCAACGGAAATGCTCGGCGCTATCGGCGCCGGCGATCTGCTTGTCGCCCGCAGCCACGAATGCGACTTCCCTCGCGACATCCAGACCCGGCCCGCCCTCACCGCCCAGCGCATCGATTCCTCCGCCGACAGCGCGGCCATCGACCAGGCGGTGCGCGAGCATCTCGAAAGCGGCCGCGGCCTGTACCTGCTCGACGAAGCGCAACTGGCCGCCCTGCGCCCGGACCTCATCATCACCCAGGATCTCTGCGAAGTCTGCTCGATCGACCTGCGCAGCGTCCAGCGCGTCGCCGCCGCCATGCACCCGCCCCCCGCCGTGCTCAGTCTCAATCCCACGAGTCTTGAAGATGTGTTCGACGATCTGCTCCGCGTGGCTCAGGCCGTCGATCGCCTCGACGCCGCACAGGCGGCCGTCGTCGCGCTTCGCGAGCGCTACTTCAACGCTCGCGAACACGTCAACGCCTACGAACCCGGGCCGACCGTCGCGTTTCTCGAATGGCTCGATCCGATCTTCGTCGGCGGTCACTGGACGCCGCAACTCATCACACAAGCCGGGGCGCAGCACCCGCTCAACGCCGCCGGCTCACCCAGCCGGGTGGCCTCACCGGACGAACTCATCGCCTCGGCGCCCGATGCCCTGATCCTCGCGCCGTGCGGAGCGGATCTCGCTTGGACTCGTCGCGAACTTGCGGCAGTGCGGCGCCAATCGTGGTGGGATGACCTGCCCGCAGTGCGAGCGAACCGCGTCGCCCTCGTCGACGGCAGCCAGATGTTCAACCGCCCCGGCCCGCGTCTCGTCGACGCCTTCTGCTGGCTCGTCGGCTGGCTGCACGACATTGACCATCTCGTCCCCGACGACTTTCCCTGGCAACCGCTCTGATCCCCACTCATACCATCGCCCATGATTCTCTACTTCACTGCCGATCTCATCTTCGCCACCCGCATTCGCTCCACCGCTGAGGCGCTCGGCGTGCCGGCCCGACCCGCGCGCACCGTCGAACGACTTCGCGAACTCCTGCGCGAAGAAGCCGTCAACGCCATCATCATCGACCTCGAGGCGGGAGAGGCCGCGATCGACCTCATCGATGCCGCCGCCACGCTCGACCCCCCGCTTCGCTCGCTCGCTTTCGGACCCCACGTCAATATCGAGGCGTTTGAGGCGGCACATCGGGCCGGCGCCTCCCAAGTCATGGCCCGAGGCAGGTTTGCGGAGCAATTGCCCACCTTGCTTCGCTCGCTGGACACCCCAACCTCACGCTGACCTGTTTCCTGCCTAACTTGACAGCCGTACATTTACGACATGATGCAGTTCCGATTCAATCCCGCTTCAGTCAGCCGCGTCCTCGCGCTGACCACCCTCATCGCCGCCTCGCTCACTCTGACCGCGTGCGAAACCGACCATTCCGCGCCCCGAACAGCCGACTTCACCCGGCTCACAGGCGAACTTGAGTCCTACGAACAGGCCACGCTGGACCAGACCTGGCAGGCCTGCAAGACCGCAATGGATCGCCTTGCCTTCGTCGTCACGCAGGAAGATCGCACCGACCTCGAAGGGCGAATGCTCGCGCGAACGCAGGGCGGCCGCGAGGTGCGCATCCGAGTCTCCAAGGAAACCACCGTCATCTCCAAAGTGCGCATCCGCGTGGACACGCTCGGCGACGAACCCCTCTCGCGCGTGATTCTCCAGCAGATCGAAGCCGCGCTCCCGGGCAACGCCATAAAAGCCACCCCCCCACCACCAAAGCCGTGAAAAAACGATCGCGCCCCTCCCCGAAGGAAGAGGCGCTGATCGTTGCCACGTTCTCCTCCCCGCGCTTCGCTCAGGGAATCTGCGCGACGTTGGTCGTGGTGCACGGCGGACAGTTGCCCGGTGGTTCGACCACCACCATCTGCAGCCATCTCAAACAGGCGGCCGGCCCGACCGTGGCGTTCAGGTTGCCGGATCCCAGTCCGCCCGTGGTGCCAGTCCACACGACGGTGACACTTCCGCACGGGCCAAGACCCAGGCGGGTGCCGACACAAGGACCGCTGGGAACGATGCAGTTGCCCAGCGTCGGGCTGAACAGAATCCGCATGGGGCGAATCGGCGTCGCGCCGACCCAACTGATCGTAATGGGACCGGGGCACGTGCCCGTCACGCGCAGGTTGCCTCCGGTGCGGCCGTAGCCGTGATTGTCAATGATCGGGCTCCACGACCAGCCCGCGCTGCCGCGAATCTGCACCATACCGATGCCAACCGGGCCGATGTTCTGCCAGCCCACAAAAGTCGGCGTCGGGCCACCCGGAACCACGAACGGGAAACTGCCCAGGAAGTTGCCATTGGCGTCCCAGAATGCGGCAGCGCCGGAATAGCCAAACCCCGTGAAGCCCAGCACATCCACGCCCATCGCGTGCACGCCCGGGAACGGGTAGTGAATCTCGATCATCGGGATGTTGCCGAAACCGAGCAGTGTCTTTGTTGAAAGGCCCTGGTACCCGTTGCCGTTCCACTGCAACTGCACGCCCGAAGGATCGACATACTTGCAGCACGGCTCCACGAGGCCCGGCCCCTGCGTGTTGGCGATCGTCGTGCTGTCCATCGTCGACACGTTCAGAATCATCCCCGTGTTGTTCGCGACCACAAACGACTCAAAGTCCTCCAGCAGTTGGTTCGATCCGAGAATCGTGTTGAGTTGTGGTCTGGTTGGAATCTGCTGCCCCATCGCCACCGAAGTCATCATGCCTGCCAGCACCGTCGCGACGGCGCCAAGCGTTCTCGTCTTCATTGCTTGCCTCTTTCTGTGTAGGGCAGACCGCCGGAACACTCCGACTGCCGTCAACCCGCCACAAGACTCTCGCAAGTCGCGCGAAAACTGGACAAGACAATTCGTCAAGTGACAACAAAACCCCCCGAACGGGGCAGCTCGCGGGAGGCTCCGTCGCCGAGACACGAATGTGGATCGCCCTCTTCAGATATCCTTTGAAATGCCGGTGCGCCGATTGAACCGGCCGAACAGCGCTCCGCCGATCGCCGTAAGGCTCAACTCCGGCCACGGCGCGCCGCCATCCCCGCTCACCAGCGACTTGCCAAACGCGTTGATGATCCGAAGCGGCGCCAGCACCCGATCCTTGATCGGCACGCCCGGCGCCATGCCGTTGGGCCGAAACAGCAGCACCGTCACGTCGTCCTCATCCAGATTCCCCTCGTGTTGTCGGCGCACCGCGTCGAGCAAGGCATGAATGAACGCTGTCGGCGCGGTCATCTCGATGCCGCCGGCGATTCGCAGCAATCCCTTCACGCCCAGCAGCGCTCCGGTGCGGTCGCGCGACTCGATGAGCGAATCCGTGTAGCACACGACCAGGTCGCCCACGCCGAGGCGCACGCCGAACTGGTCGTAGTCGCCGATGTCGAGAATGCCCAGCGGGATGTTGGCAAGACTCTCCGTGGCGCGCCCCGATGATTCCAGCAGCGACCACTTCTTTGCCTTGGCGCTGTAATGCAGCGGCGGCGGATGGCCCGCGTTGCACAGCGACAGTTCATTGGTCGGCGCGAAGAACGTCGTTACCAGCGCCGTCGCAAACCTGCCCTTGCGCGACAGTGCGCTGAACTGCGCGTTCATCTCCTTTACAAACGCCGCCTGATCGATGTAGTTGATGAACCGCCGCATCAGCCGCCGCAGGTTCGTCGCCACTTCCGACACTTCCGCCCCGTGCCCGCTCACATCCGCCACCAGCAGCCGCGTGATGCGACCCGTCGCGCACGATGACACGTAGTGCACATCGCCGCCGCTCTCCGATTGCCCGTACGGGCGGCTGAAGATCCACGCATCCAGACCGGCCATGATCACGCCGCTGTCGACGAGCCCGTTGCCGCCCCACACTTCCATGCACTGCATCGTTTCCATTGATTCAACCTCAGGCGCCAGCCCGTTGATGCTACGAGCAACACCATGAGAAGATCTGTCAATCCTCCTCCCAAGTGGAAGATTCCGCGCGCCCGGCAAAGCGCATCACCGGACATGTGTGTTCACTTTGATGCTCCGTTGGGCTCCGCGGTTACTGCTGCACCAAACGTCATACGAATCCGTTGCAAAATGGGCGCTTCCCTGTAGGTTCCATCGTCTGGCGCGACATAATCCACATCGAAGCGACCGCTTCACGTTCCACCAGGGAGGATAACCATGATCTCGATCACACCGTTCCGCAAAACGTGCGCGCATCTCGCACCTGGCGCACGCGCGGCGTACACCGCCACCGTCACGGCATTTCTCACAGCCAGCGCACTCGCGCAGCCGAGGTATGTCCATCTCGGCTTTCTCAACAACGAAGGCGCCGGGCCGAGCATCGCCTACGCCGTCTCGCCGGATGGCAAACTCATCGTCGGCGAGAGTCTGGCGCCGCAAGGCTTCGAGGCTTTCGCCTGGACGCCGCAACTGGGCATGCGCGGCCTCGGCGATCTCGCCGGCGGCGCCTACTCCAGCGCCGCATACGCCGCCGCCAACAACGGCCGCGCCATCGTCGGCGCCAGCGAAGACTGCTGCTCGGGTGAAGAGGGGACGCCCTTTGGCTTCACACTCGCGCGTCACATGTTCCCCCTGCCCGGCCTGCACGGGCCCACCTCATACGGCCAGGCCGAAGACATCACACCCGACGCGCGCATCGCCGTCGGCGCCAGCCAGCAGCCCAACGCCGGCATCGACGCCGCGATGTGGAGCCGCGCCACCGGCCTGGTCAATCTCGGCGATCTGCCCGGGGGCGTCGAACTTGCCCGAGCCAGCGCCGTCTCCGCCGACGGCAACGTCATCGTCGGCACCGGATCATCAGACAATGGCGGCTTCAACGTCGGTTTCCGCTGGACGCAGCAGACCGGGATGATCGCCTTGCCCGGAGTCGGCCGCACCGCCGCACTCGACATCTCGGGCGATGGCGACGTCATTGTCGGCCAGCAGAACGGACACGCCGCCCGCTGGACGCAGGCCACCGGATGGGTCGATCTCGGCACCTTCGGCATCGGCCGCGGACTCTACTGGGCCAGCGGAACCAATCGCGACGGCTCGATCATTGTCGGCATCGCCAACTACAGCGGCCTCGAGGGCACCGGCGAAGCGTTTATCTGGGATGCACAAAACGGCATCCGCAGCCTCTCGGGATACCTCGCGGGCCGAGGCGTCTCCACGGGCGATCTTCCGCCCTACTGGGCCATGGACATCTCCGCCGATGGCAACGTCATCGTCGGCTACGGATTCAACGGCCGCGGCGAACAGGAGGCATTTGCGGCCATACTCCAGTAGCCAACGGCCTGCAGCCGACGACCCGCCGCGCCGATCTCGCCCCTGAACTCGTCTTTGATCTGATCCTCCGGCGCCTCCACGTCGAATCGACCCACGAGGTAGATGCATCCTCCCAGCGCCAGCAGCGCCAGAAGCCACGCCGTCACCGCGATGCGCGTCGCCTTGCGCGCCCGATCCGCCTCATACCACGCTCGCGGCCGGATGCCGCGCAGCGCAAACGTCGCCACGCAGGAAAGGTTGACGCAGATCACGTTGACGACCACGAGCATTCCCGCGCCCAGCGCCAGGCCCCAGTGCGCGTTGGCCACGTGCAGCATCGCCACCACCAGCGGCGGCAGCAGCGCCACCGCCACCATCACACCGATGAGCATCGACGGCGCGCCGCTGGTCAGCGCGATGGCCCCCGCAGCGCCCGCCGCCAGCGCCAGCACGATATCGCCGACCCCAACCCCGCTCCGCTGCGCAATGGCCGGAACCTCCGGATCGATCTTGAAGACCAGCCCCACCGCGATCGACATCAGCGCCGCCACGCCGATGCCCACCGCATTCGTGCGCAGCGATCGCCACGCCAGCGGCGCATCGCCCAGCGTCGTCGCCAGACCCAGCGCCACGTTCGGCTTGAGCATTGGCGCGATCACCATCGCACCGATGATGATCGCCACGTCATCGCGCATCAATCCGATCGCCGCCACCAGCGCCGACAGCGCCACGCTCACGAGATAGATGACATTGACATCCGTGCCCGAAGAAAGATCCTGATAGAGTTCCTCGCGACTGAGTCGCTCCGTGGTCGACGCCGCCTGCTTCTTCTCCGCTTCCGCATCCTCGGCCGGCTTGGCAGGCTCTTCGATCTTCGGCAGCGTCGCCTCGATCGGCACGAGCACCACGCGAAACCGATCGCTCGTCGAGAACCGCTCGTCCAGTGCATCAAGCAGGGCTTGCGTCTGATCCGTCGTCACCAGCACGCGCAGCCAGCAGAGATCATCCGTCGAGTCGCCACCCCACATCGAAACCGGCTCGTGCCCGGCTACGAGGTCGCGCACCGCCTCGCGATCCGAGCGGTTGATCACCACGTCAATCGCGTGCAGTTGCATCAGCAGCATCTCCCGGCGGCGTGGAACCGACCGGTGACTCTACGGCCGTCCCGCACTCCGGACACCGCGTGCAGTTCGGGATCTCCGCGAGGCTGTAGCCGCAACGGAAACAGACTTGTCGCTCCGCCGCGGCGATGCGAAGCCGCCCGTCTACGAACTTGGCTGAGAACCACGCATAGCCGAGCGTGAGGGCAATTGCGGGTGGCCACCACGGGTCGATCCAGCCGCGCGTATCCAGACGCGCACCGCGCAGCCAGTCGATTATCGCGTCAAGGCCCTGAATCCCGGGAATCATCGTGATCAGTACCACCGGCGTCCACAGCAGAAACGCAGTGTACACGCGCTTGCGCCACATCGGGACGCCATCCGTCGCCGCCGGCACGGCCGACCACAGGAACGGCAACACGAAGAATGCCCAGATCACTACAAATGCAGCGCTAAGCCCAAACGCAATGGCGATGGCTTGTTCCAGCTCCTGCCAGCCAAGCACATCGCACACAGTAAGCATCACGAAGAGGACTGATGTCACGACCACGGCAATACTGCTCACCGACATCCACAACGGCATGTCGCTCAAGCGCAGTCGTTCCAATTTCAGACCTCCGTCCCGCACTCCGGACATCGCCCCGACTCGAGCGCTTTCAGGTCGTAGCCGCACTCATCGCACAATCCTTCGAGTGGGCCGCTCGCGACAAGCAAACGAATGACGAGATACGTGACAAACGCCCCGGCAATCGTGTAGACAGCGCTCCACACAAGCGCGGCCACATCCCAGCGCCACTGTTCACTCGGCGCTGCGCCCTTGGCCGGCACCCCGCTCGGATCAACCTGGTCGCGATCAATCGTGAGATAACTCTGCACACCAACGACCGTCGTCAGCCGTCCCACGTTGCCATTGATGCCCGGCACGTTCTTGAGCAGCGGCACGGCGCTGTACGACAGCCACGACTCCCGCGTGACGCCCCACAGCAATCCCATCAGCATCACATAGAGCAGCCAGAACGCCACCCCATACGCACGCTTCCGCCGCGGTCTCGTCCAGAGGTAAGGCATTGAGGGAAGTCTATCCAATACACACTGTGGACAGGAGATGCGTTCTCCTGCCCCGAAGGGGGCGCAAGCGCGTAGCCACGGGTGGAGCCGCGTTGCTTTGAACACGGCGGAACCCGTGGAAGTCGGCGGTGTGTACTTCTTCGCCCCGGAGGGGCGACAGAGGCGCCCGTCGCGCTCACTCAAAGACATATCGCGCGTCATATTCGATGCCATGCGCATCGAGGAATCGGATCAATTCCGACTTGAAGTCTTCCCTGGCATGATGTGCTTTCTGTCGCAGGATGTACTGGCGCACCGCTTCTTCCTGCGACTTGCTGACAGAAAAGACGGAGTAGCCTTCCTGCCAGCAGAAGTCAGTGAGATCCGCATGATTCTGATGAATCCACAATGACGATTTCGCCTTGACATCCCGCATCAGGTTTGAGATGGATTCGTCCGTTCGCCAGCGGAACAACAGATGCAAGTGGTCTGCGACGCCGCCGATTTCGAGCAGCGAGCCCTTCTGCCCTCGAATAATCCCGCCGATGTAAGGGTAAAGGGAATGTGCCAGTGCATCGCTGATCCAGGGCACGCGGCGTTTCGTGGAAAAGACGGCGTGTAATAGCAGTTGTGAGTACGTGCCGGGCATGGAGCACTGTTGCGCGGCCAACGCCCTCTGTCGCCCCTCCGGGGCGAAAACTCTTCAAACGAAAGTCCCCACGGGTTCCACTCGCAAGGCGGAGCCTTGCATCGCTCCACCCGTGGCTACGCCCTTATGCCCCTTCGGGGCGAAGTCGAAGCGCCTCAGCGCAAGCCGGCCCCCCTCTGCACTTCCCCGCACTCCGGACACCGCGATGCACTCAACGCCCGCAGGTCGTACCCGCAACCGTCACACACACCTCGCGCACACGCGAATCCCCCGACCGCCGCGCGCCAGCCGACGTAGAGAATCAGACTCGACACCGCGGTGATGATCAGCGCCGTCACCAACCCACGCGGCTCGACTTGAAAAGAAGTATCGGCAGCACTTGCCGGCACTTGCCTCCAGACCGTCTCGCGCGAGAGCCAGCCCGTAAACCCAAACTTCGAATACTCGTAGCCGAGCGTTCCATCCGTCTTAGGATCCCACCCGAGCGGCGATAGCGGCCACCCCCAACACAAATACATCCCCCCCATCCAAACCAGCAAAAACAACACCCCAAACAACCGCTTCCGCATCGGTCTCGTCGGGGGCCAGGTCATGATCGCTTCGGAATTGCTCCGCCAGGGTGTTACGATTCGCTTCTGCGGGGTGCCACAGACTCTTCTGGATGGTACGAACCCGCTCGCAAACGGTTCCGGAGAAGACATGTCACGCCAGGCTTCAGACATTCGCAGGCAGTTCATCGAGTTCTTCGAGCAGCGCCACGGCCACACCGCCGTGCACTCCTCGCCCGTCGTCCCCCATGACGACCCGACGCTCCTGTTCACCAACGCGGGCATGAACCAGTTCAAGGATGTCTTCCTCGGCACCGGCTCCCGCCCCTACACCCGCGCCGTCGACACCCAGAAATGCATCCGCGCCGGCGGCAAGCACAACGACCTCGACGACGTCGGCCGCGACACCTACCACCACACCTTCTTCGAAATGCTCGGCAACTGGTCGTTCGGCGACTACTTCAAGAAGGAAGCCATCCAGTGGGCATGGCAACTGCTCACCGAAGTCTGGAAACTCGACAAGAACCGCCTCTACGCCACCGTCTTCGCCGGCGATGAAGCCGACGGCCTGCCTGCCGACACCGAAGCGGAAAAACTCTGGACGCAAGTCACCGACATCGACCCAAGCCACGTCAGCCGCTGGGGTCGCAAGGACAACTTCTGGGAGATGGGCGACACCGGCCCATGTGGCCCCTGCACCGAGATTCACTACGACATGACGCCGGACTGTTCGGCCGGCCAACTCGTCAACCTCGGCCGCGAGGAGATGATCGAGATCTGGAATCTCGTCTTCATCCAGTTCAATCGCGCCGATGACGGCAAGCTCAGCCCCCTGCCCGCCAAGCACGTCGACACCGGCATGGGCTTTGAGCGCATCTGCCGCGTCCTGCAGAACCGATCGAGCAACTACGACATCGATCTGTGGATTCCCATCTTCCAGGCGATCGAACAGCGCAGCGGTGCGGCCGCCTATCGCGGCCGCCTCGATGATCCGACGGACATCGCCTATCGCGTCATCGCCGATCACATCCGCTGCCTCACCTTCGCCATCACCGACGGCGCCGTGCCCGGCAACGAAGGGCGCGGTTACGTGCTGCGGCGCATCCTTCGCCGCGCCGCTCGCTTTGCCCGCCAGCGCCTCGGCGTCCAGGGGCCGCTGCTGCATCATCTCGTGCCGGCGGTCGTCGAAGCGATGGGCGACGCTTTCCCAGAACTCAGGAAGAACCCGCGCCACGTTGCCGGCATCATTCTCGAGGAAGAAGAATCATTCGGCCGCACGCTCGATCGCGGCCTCGAACTCTTCTCCGATGCGCTCTACCGCGCCCAGTCGCAGAATCTCAAGACCATCGCCGCCGACGACGCCTTCAAACTCCACGACACCTACGGCTTTCCCATCGACCTCACCGAGCAGATGGCCATCGAGCGCGGCATGGAGGTCGATCTCGAAGGCTACAGCAAACTCATGGAGCACGCCCGCGAGACCGCCCGCGCCGGCGCCGTCAGGGGAAAGAGCGGCGCGCAAATTGCCCTCACCGGCGACGCCATCGCCCGCCTCAAACACATGGGCGTCGAACCGACCGAAGACGTCGACAAGTTTCACGGCCGCTCCATCAGCGCCCGCATCAAAGCCATCTGGAACGGCACCGACTTCGACAACCACACCCACGCCGCCGGCTCACCTGAGTACCTCGGCATCATCACCAACCGCACCAACTTCTACGCCGAGATGGGCGGCCAGGTCGGCGACACCGGGCGCATCTTCGACAACAACGGCTCCGAGTTCGACGTCGTCGATACCCAGGTGTACGGCGGATACGTCCTGCACATCGGCCGCGCCTCGCGCGGCAAGCTCAACCTCAACGACTCCATCGAACTCGATGTCAGCAACGGACACCGCAACAAGGTCCGCGCCAACCACACCGGCACGCACCTGCTCAACCTCGCCCTGCGCGAAACGCTCAAGGCCGACGCCGACCAGAAAGGCTCGCTCGTCGCCCCCGACCGCCTGCGCTTCGACTTCACAAGCAACGCCGGCGTCACCACCGAGCAGATCGAGCAAGTCACCAGGCGCGTCAAGGATCGCATCGACCGCGATCTCGAAGTCTTCGCGATGCCGACCGCGCTCGAAACCGCTCGCAAGATCACCGGCCTGCGCGCCGTGTTCGGCGAGCGCTACCCCGATCCCGTGCGCGTCGTGAGCATCGGCGTCCCTGTCGACAAACTGCTCGACACGCCCGATTCGCCCCAGTGGCGCGACTACTCCATCGAGTTCTGCGGCGGAACGCACGTCGCCACCACCAAAGAGATCGCCGACTTCGCCATCCTCAGCGAAGAAGCCGTCGCCAAGGGCGTCCGCCGCATCACCGCCCTCACCGGCGCCGCCGCGACCGAAGCGCACGGCACCGCCGGGCAGATCGAAAACCAGATTCGCGAACTCGAATCGATGCCCGCCGAGCGCCTGCCGCTTGAAGTCAGCGAAGTTGCCGAGCGCCTCAACGACTCAAACGTCCCGCTCGTCGATCGCGTGCGCTTGCGCGGCGAACTCGAACAGTGGCTCGAGAAACTCAAGGAGATGCGCAAGCAGGCCGCCAGGGCCGATCAGCAGGCCATCGTCGACCAGGCGAAGCAGATCGCCCAGAGCGCCAACGACGAACCCATCATCGTCGCCGAAATCGCCAATGCGAACGCCGAAACGCTGCGCACCGCCGCCGACGTCGTGCGCTCCCACCATGGCGACCGCGCGATTCTGCTCGCGTCGTCAAACCCCGAAGAAAGCAAGGTCGCGATCATCGCCATCGTCCCCGAACCCATGATCAAGCGCGGCCTCAAGGCCGGCGACTGGGTGCGCGAAGTCGCCAAAGTCTGCGGCGGCAAGGGCGGCGGCCGACCCGACATGGCCCAGGCCGGCGGCAAAGAACCCGACAAGATCCACGACGCACTCGAGCGCGCCCGAGGATTCGCCGACGGCGTCCTGAGCGCGAGCAAGTGAATCATCACGCGCGGCCCCAGAGCGAGCCCGAAGCGTAAGCGAGGAAGACTTCGATGAACGACCACCACGACCAATCCCGTCGCCACTTCCTCGCCGGCTCCGCCGCGCTGCTCGCCGGCTCACTGCTCCCCGCGTGCGCGAGCACACAGAAGTCCTCCACCATGAACGCAAACAAACCCCTCTTCGACATCTCGTTGGCGCAATGGTCGCTGCATCGCATGCTCCAGTCCGGCCAGCTCGACAACCTTGACTTCCCCGCGTACGCCAAAAAGACATTCGACATTCACGCCGTCGAATACGTGAACCAGTTCTTCAAGGACAAAGCCCGCGACGCCGTCTACATCGCCCAGCTCGATCGCCGCTGCAAAGACGAAGGCGTCCGCAGCATGCTGATCATGTGCGACGGCGAAGGCGCCATCGGTGATGCCGACGAGAAAGCACGAACGAAGGCCGTCGACAACCACAAGCCCTGGGCCGACGCCGCGAAAACACTCGGCTGCCACAGCATCCGCGTCAACGCGCAATCAAGCGGCACGTGGGAAGAGCAGCAGCAGCGCGCCGCCGATGGCTTGTCGCGCCTCGTCGCCTACGCCGCGCCTCTTGGCCTCAACGTCATCGTCGAAAACCACGGCGGCCTGTCATCCAATGGCCAGTGGCTCTCGGGCGTCATGAAAATGGTCAACCACCCGCGCTGCGGCACGCTGCCCGACTTCGGCAACTTCTGCCTCGACTGGTCCAAACAGGACGATCCGAAGTTCTGGTACGACCGCTACAAGGGCGTGAAGGAAATGATGCCCTACGCCAAGGCCGTCAGCGCCAAAAGCCACGACTTCGATGCGCAAGGCAACGAAACCGGCACCGACTACCGCCGCATGATGCGCATCGTCCTCGCCGCCGGCTACCGGCAGTACATGGGCGTCGAATACGAAGGCGATCGCCTCTCCGAGATCGACGGCACCATGGCCACCAAGCGCCTGCTCGAAAAAGTGCGCGATGAACTCGCAGACGAATTCACCGCCTGAGCCGATGTAGGTCGGGACAAGGCTCGGCGCAGGCCCGGCGAAAGAGCGCGAGATGCGCGGCGGTCATCAGAATCGCAACGTACACCCGACCCGCCGGGTCGGCGCAAAGCCTTGACCCGGCCTACAAAACTCAATCCGACACCGGCGCCTGCTCACCCCACCGCTGCCCCACCGTGTGCTCGACGCCCAGCAGGTCGAGCAATCGCGACACGACAAAGTCCGCAATGTCCTGCGGGCTCTGCGGCAGGAAGTACCACCCCGGATTCGCCGGCGCGATGATCGCGCCCGCCAGGCTCAACCGATGCATGTTCTCGATGTCAATGTGCGTCAGTGGCATCTCGCGGTGGCACACAATCAACTTCCGCCGCTCCTTGAGCGTCACCGCCGCTGCGCGGTAGAGCAGGTTGTCGCCCACCCCGTTAGCGATCGACGCCAGCGCGTTGCCCGACGCCGGCACCACGATCATCCCGTCATGGCGAAACGAGCCCGACGCGATCGCCGCCCCGACGTCGTTGTTGTTGTAGAGGACGATGCCGTGCTCCGCGCGCCCACCCAGTGCTTCGAGGTTGACCTGCTCCATCCCCAGCTCATCGCGCAGCAGCCGCCGGCCATACGTCGAGACGACGAGATGCACCTGCACGCCCGCCTCGATCAGCGCCCGAATTACGCCCTGGGCATAGATCGCCCCGCTTGCCCCGCTGATTCCAACCACGATTCGCCGCATTTGGTCGCGCTCCCTTGCAGTTGAATAGTATATGTGGCCGAGCCGCACCTCGGCCCGACGACCCACCTGCCACCTTTGGAACACCATCATGACCTTTCGACTGCCCGCCATCTTCATGCTCACCCTCGCGCTGACCGGCTGCGCGTCCTACGTCAACATTCCACCCGACTCGAATGAAGACATCGCCATCAACGCGATCAACGCCCCGCCCACGCCCGGCCTCATCGCCGCCGCGCTCGACTACGTCCTCATCATTCGGCCCGCTCCTCAGAAGCCATACGCCATCCGCCTGCCCGTTGAAGCGGGCGAATCCACCTGGGGCAAGGTGCTCGCCAATCGCGACGGCGCCATGGCGTGGTCCCAGTCCGCCCCGGCCGTGCCCGTTTATGACGTGCGCTCCATTCGCATTCGAGGCTCCGACGCGTGGGTCGATGTCGTCGTTCCGCAGGCGGCCGATGGTCGGCCGCTCGCCGAAGTGCGATTGGAAGGTAACGTGATGGGATGGAAGGTCACGTCAGTGCGCCACTGGTCCGCCGGCGTCATCCGCCAGCGCGAGAGTAGCGGGCAGTACGGCCCGACCTCTTCAAGTGTGCCCATGATGGAACTCACCTATCCCGACTCCGGCTCGCCCGCGGTGAACAATCAGTCGACCAAAGAGTCCAAAGCGCTCGACGATGCCATCGAGCAGCCGAGTTCAGCATCGCCCGATCGCCGCACGCTCACGCCGATTCGTCCCGTCAAGCCCGACGACGGCGGCTGAAACCGTGGCCGACCAGCCATCCATCAAGGGCCTGATCAACCGCCTCAAACTGCCCCAGCCCATGGCCCGGCGCATCGCCATCAGCGACCTCACCCGCCGCGCCGAACCTGAAGCGATCGAAGCGCTCATCGCGCACCTCGAGCGCGAGACCGATCCCAAAGCCCTGCTGCGCATCATCGATCACCTCGGCCAGCAGCGCCACGCCCCGGCGATGGTCGCACTCGCAACGATTCGCGACCACCCCGACACTCCCGTTGAAATCGCCCACGCCGCAACGATCGCCTGCGATCGGATTGAGAAGGGTGCGACCTGAGCGGGCGCAATTGTCCCCGGGGTGCCATGCTTCGACCCGCTTCGGGCGAAGCATGCAAGCGCGCGGAACACTCGCAACAGTCCTCCGCAACCGAGCGCACCTGCATCCTGTCATG
>JBDZVA010000001.1:0-608298 GCA_040255465.1 Planctomycetaceae bacterium | reverse complement strand
CTTCACGCAGCCTTCGACACGGCTCAGGCCAGGAAGCCGATGAAGCATGGCACCCTTGGCGCACTCTTATCGGGGCGCCATGCTTCGACCCACTTCGGGCGAAGCATGCAAGCGCGCGGCACACACGCAACGATCCTCCAAAATCGAGCGCACCTGCACCCCGTCATGCTTCACGCAGCCTTCGACACGGCTCAGGCCAGGAAGCCGATGAAGCATGGCACCCAGTTTCGCTTCACCGCCCGCCCAGCTTCTTCCGGTTGTACTCCACCACACTCGGCCCCCAGCCGCCCACGAGATACCGTCCAACCCAGCCCCACGACGGCACGCGCAGTGTGCCGCTCTTTTCGAGTTGCAGCCAGTAGTAGTTGCCATCGCGCTCGTGGCGCACCGCCGACTCGCCCAGCCTCTGTGGATCGTCCGAAGTCATGAACTGACTGAGCAGCGATTCCAGTCGCCGCTGTGTCGCCGCCGCCTGGCGCGGGTCCTTGAGTTCGAAGTACACCGTCGTCGCGCCCGGCACCGGCACAGCCGGCGGCGGATCATTACTCAGCACCACGTACGGCTCAAAGGCCGACCACAGCGCGTCATACGCCGATCGCTGCTTGATCCGATACTGCTTCACCCGCGCATCAAACTCGGGCAGTTTGTCTTCACGCAGCGTATCGCGATACGCAGCGAGCACCCGATCAAACGACGCGCGCAGATCGATCGGGATCACCACGCAGTACTTGCCCTCCGGCTTGGGCAGCGTCAGATCGCCCGGCCAGTGATCGAGCGTGAGCGACTTGCGCGCCACCACATCGATCGACTCGCTGCGCCGCTGCCACGTCAGGTCCGCGACGAGAAACTCGTCCTTCCACCGGCCGTGAAACATCCAGTTGCGCGCGTTGTCGAGTTGCCACGTCGTGAGCATCCGCCGCGGCCGGCCCTGCGCGAGAATATCAGGCATGCGCTCGTGCAACTCGTCGAGATTGATCCACACTTCCAGAAACGACGCACTACCCGGCTCGCGCTGCGCGGTGATGCGATGCAGCGCCAGCGCGGGATTGGGCGCTGCGTTCGCCTGGGCCGTCACCCAGCGCGCCAGTGAACCGCTCCCCAGTCCGACGACGAACGAATCGCCCAGCGAGGCCCACTCGACCGTCTGCCACGAAGGCCACGCGGGATTGCGAAACCGCGCCGCCCGCTGACCGCCGGGCAGGTCGAAGAGTTCCTGCTTGCCATCCGCCTCACCTTCCCCTTCGGCTCGATAGTGCGAAAGGATCGTTCCGAGCGTGGAAAGAAATCCGCGATGATCGCGCGTCGATTCGAGCACGAGCACCGCCTGCAGCGCCGTGACGCGAAAGCCGTTCTTGGCCTGCTCGTCAAACTCCGCATCCAGATCGAGCACGCACACCGTGTGCGGCACCGCCCCCGCCACGCTCGCCGCCAGGATCCCGTCAAAAAGCGGATGAAACTCGGCGCTCACCAGCCCCGCCTGCTCCGCCATCTTGAGCGCCAGCGGCAGGAAGGCCGCAGTCTTTGTATCAAAGCGCGAGGGATCAAATCGATAGAACGCCACGGCATCAGGCGGAATGCTCGGCGCCGCCGCGGCATGGGCGCGCCAGCCGCCGGCCACCGTCACCAGCACCACCGCCAGGTATCGAATTGAGTTCAATCCTCGCATGTCCCTCCCGGATGCCGCCCAACCGCAAGTCAGGGCGAAAATGAACGGACGCCGTCGAGATTGAATCGACGGCGTCCGCAGCAATCAACCTGTCACCGGGTCATGCATCATCAATGCATGTTCATCCCGCCGTGCTGCTCGGCCATGGCCGCAGCCACGCCCACGCCGAGCAGGGCCGGCGTGATGCCCAGTGAGCCTGCGCCTCCGGCCACATTGACCATGATCGAAGGATCACCCGAGGAGATGAACACGAAGTCGCCGCCCTGGATGCTCGTCACGCCGATCCACGCCTTGGCGTTCCTGGCCAGCGTGCGCATTGAGGGAGTGACGACGCCCGGGTCGCGCGACGGATCAACGGGCGAGCGGACAAAGTTCGCCACCGCCGAGCCGAGCATCTGCGCGACCGGATAGCCGCGGCCGATGTTGTTGGGCATGTCCATAAACGTCACCTTCTGGGCATTGCCCAGCAGACCCGCGCTGGCTTCCTTGAAGCGAGCGTTGTCCGACAGGCTCGGCCGACCGCTGCGCCAGTGATCGACGGCCGCGAGCACGCCCTGAGGCGTGGCGCCGATGACGAGATGATCGTCTACCACGCCCAGCGAAACTTCAAACGGAACAGGCAGGCCCGGGAAGGCGAGGCTGTGCAGCTTCATCGCGCCGCCGCGTTCATCCTTGGTTTCCCACTCACGCATGCGAACATAGCCGTGCAACACCGACGCATGCAGGTTGGCGGAGTTCGCCAGTTCGGAAAGCGAGTCAGCCATAGCCTTGGCGTTCACGTCGGGCTGGATCATGACCAGCGACATGAGTCCGCCGCCGCCGGTTTCATCCGACATGTACGTCACCCACGTCTTGCCCAGCGATTCGATCACGCCGACCAGCTCGGGCAACCCGGCCTGGAACGCCACCATCTGAAGCGGCGCGACCATGCTGCTGAGATCCTGCACCTGCACGCTGGCCGTCGTCACATCCTGGGGAATGAGTTTGAAAGCATCCGGCGAGATCGGATCAGGATGCAGATTCACTTCGCCGATCAATGCCGCAAACGCCGTCGTCACGTTCTCCAGCGTGGTCACCGCGCCGCGTGCGCGAAGCACCGACCAGCGCCGGCCGTTCTTGATCGCCGACCCGCCCACGATGTCCAGATCTCCCTCGGGCATGAACTGGGCGATCGTCTCGCTGACCTGCTGGGCGTTCGGATCGCCATGCGATTCCATCACGCGCGTCAGAACCCTGGCCATCGACTTGACGTTGACGTACAACTGCGCGTCGAGCTTGGCGCCATCCAGTTCGCTCGGCGAGGGAACTTTGAACGAGCCCATGTCGATACCATCGCCCGCGGCGTCCAGCCCAAAGACAAACTGCGTCTCCGCATCATTGCCCGGCCCGAATACGAACTGCCCCATCGGCAGCGTCAGCTTCATCATCTTCCCGCCGCCCATCGCGGACAGTTCCATGTCCGCTTCATGCTCGGCGGCCATCTGCGCCATGAATCGCACGGCGTTGTGCATCTGGGTCGTGACGTCCCGATCGCCCGTCTGCACCACGATGCGCGCGTCCAGGTCGGGCAGCATGTTCGCCATCCCACCATGGTCGATGAGGGTGAACTCGCACGGATGATCGAGCATCCCCGCCACCAGCGGCATGATGCTGGTCAGCATCGCCATCGCCTGGTCGGCCTCCTCATCCTGCGCCAGCGCGCTGATCTCGATGGGAATCTCCCTCAGCCGCTGGCTGAGCATGCCCATCGCCCGGGCCATCCCCTCGTCCGCCGGCGCGGTAAAGACTTGCTTCAATCCCGAACCCCGCAGAACCACCAACGCCTCGCTCTGCGCCAGTGCAGGGCTGCCAACCACCATCGCCGCGCTGCAAAACGCCACGCCGACGACGCGGCTCCGGTCGAGTAACCTGCTCATTGTCTCGCTCCTTGCGTAATTCCGTCTATCGAACCGGTCTGCGATTCGCCCCTCAGCACGCAAACCACTACATTACTTCGCGTGAACGGCAGCCCACCCAGACCAGTCAATCGTATCGCCATCGTTCGGCCCAGCGCCTTGGGCGATGTCTGCCGGACGGTGCCCGTTCTCGTCAGCCTTCGTCGGGCCTTTCCCCACGCCGCAATCGACTGGATCGTCCAGGATTCATTCGTCGATGCGGTTCGGGCCCATCCCGACCTCAATTCCGTTATTCCGTTTGCGAGGCGGCATTTTTCACGAGTCTGGCGAAGTCTCCCCGTGGCCCGCCAGTGGCTCGCGTGGAGCAGGTCGCTCCGAACTACAGGCTACGACTTGGTTTACGACCTGCAAGGACTCGCCCGCTCCGGCCTGATCACCTGGCAGACCCGCGCTCCCAGACGCGTCGGGTTCGCCGACGCACGCGAGGCTGGCTACCTCGGCTACACCCACCGCCACAAAATACCCGCCGCCATGCACACCGTCGATCGCATGCTCGCACTGCTCGAAGCCGACGGCGTGCCCGCCCACCGCGACATGCGCCTCTACGTCCCAGACGAAGCGACGCAATGGTGGAACGACACGCGAGTCTCCACCGGATTGAAGAATCAACGCTACGCCGTCCTCGCGCCGACCAGCCGCTGGACTTCCAAGCGCTGGCCCGCCGATCGATTCGTGCAACTCGCAAACCACCTGCTCGCGTCAGGCTTCGAGCGCATCGCCATCGTCGGCGGCAAAGACGAACGCTCGCAGATCGAACCCCTCCTCGAACTCGCCCGCACCGACGATCGCATCAACGACCTCGTCGGCCAAACAACCGTCGGCGGCCTCATGGCCGTCATCGCCGGCGGCTCGCTCATCGTCGCCAATGACTCCGCCTCGCTTCACATGGCCGTCGGCTTCGTCCGGCCCTACGTTGCGCTCTTCGGCCCCACCGATGTTGCTCTCGTCGGACCCTACCGCGGCGAGCAGTGGGTCATCCAGCCACCCGTCGATCCATCGACTCTCAGCCACAAGGACGCCTCGCTCGGCTCATCCATCATGGAACGCATCACCGTCGCGGAGGTCATCGAGCGCATCGATCAACGCCTCGCCGCGCCGGCAGAGAATCCCCAATGACCTCCGATCCAGAAGAAAGCTGCCCGGGCCTGCTCCTCGCCAGCCGCTCGCCGCGTCGCCTGCTGCTCCTGCGCGAGGCGGGCTACGAGGTGGACACCATCGCCACCTTCATCGACGACGGCGAGCTCACACCCGGCCGTGTGACGGTCCCACAATGGACCGCTGCCCTCGCCCACCTCAAGGCCCGCGCTGCCGCCCACCACTCCGTCACACCCCGCGCCAACGCCCTCATCATCGGGTCCGACACGGTCGTCGAAGTCGACGACCGCATCATCGGCCAGCCGCGCGATGCCGACCACGCCCGGGAAATCATCATCGATCTCTCCAATCGTGAGCACGACGTCATCACCGGCGTCTCGATCATCCACGTCGCCACCGGCCGCGAAGATCTTTTCGTCGACATCGCCCGCGTCACCGTCGGCGATATCCCTGCCGACTCCATCGAGCAATACATCGCCACGGGCCAGTGGCGCGGCAAAGCAGGCGCCTACAACCTTTCCGAACGACTCGCCGCCGGTTGGCCGATTCAATACCAGGGCGATCCCGCGACCATCATGGGACTGCCGATGCAACGACTGACACACTACCTTGCCCGACGCTGGAACATCACCCCGCAACCGCACGCGAATCCCCCGAGCGCTACATGACGCCACTGCTCGCCGACATCACCGCCGACTACGGCCCGCTCGTCCCCCTCGCGTGGACCGCGCCGGCCGCCGTCATCATCGTCGGCGTGCTCATCATGTACTGGCGTCGTCTGCGTCCGCGCGGCATTCCACCCAGTCGCCGCCGCATCCGCCGCGCCAACACCATGGTGCAGTTCACCCTCACGCTCATGCTCGTCTACGCCCTGAGCATCGCCGACGGCGATCGCCGCCCGGGCCAGTTCACCGCTGCGTGGATCGGCGTCGTCCTGCTCATCCTGCTCACCATCGCCTTCGCCATTGTCGATTCGATCAACACCATGCGCCTCCACCGCCGCATCCAGAAGAACCTGCGCCGCGAAGCATTCCACGACCTCGGGGCGGCGAAGACAACCGATGGATCCACGCTGCCTGAGGGTGGCGCCAAATCGGCGGGTAGTCATGAGTGACGAGCGTCAACTTCAAAACACCTCGCACGCGAACAGCCCGGGAAGTCCGCTGCCGCGCCCGCTGCGCTTCCTGGGCTGGCCGCTCAGCGCCGCCTACGCCAGCGTCGTCGCCCGGCGCAACCGCTACTGGGAGCGCCACGCGCCGGCCCGCGTCGACCGACCCGTCATCAGTGTCGGCAACCTCAGCGCGGGCGGCACCGGCAAGACGCCCATGGTCTCCTGGCTCGCAACACAACTGACGCAAGCCGGCCACAAGCCCGCCATCGCCATGCGCGGCTACAAATCCCGCCGCCATCAGAAAAGCGACGAGCAACTCGAGCACGAAGCACGCCTCGCCACCGTCCCCGTCATCGCCGACCCCGATCGCTGCGCCGCAATCACCCACTACCTGGATCAGCATCACGACATCGATGTCATTCTCCTCGACGACGGCTTCCAGCATCGCCAGTTGCATCGCGATCTCGACATCGTCCTCATCGATGCCCTGCGCAGCCCCTTCAACGACGCCGTTCTGCCGCGCGGCTACCTGCGCGAACCGGTGTCCAGCCTCGCACGCGCTCACGTCGTCGCCCTCACGCGCACCGACCTGCTTCGCCATGATGCGCTCGGCGCGCTGCGATCGGAGATTTCCCAGATCGTCGGCGAACCGCCGCGGGTCGAGTTCCGCTCCATCTGGACGCGCGTCGATTCATCTGACGCCGAACAACCGCGCGATGTGAACTGGCTCAAGGGTCGCACCTTCATCGCCCTGTGCGGCATCGGCCACCCCGACGCCTTCCTCGCCATGGCCGGCCGGGCCGGCGCGCGACTCGCCGATACCATCATCCTCCGCGACCACGCGACGTACCACGCCTCCATGCTCAAAGACGCGGCCCGACACGCCGCCAACACCGACGGCATCCTCACCACCGCCAAGGACTGGACCAAGATCGAACCCCTCCTCAAACACCATCGCATCGACGCCGTCTTTCATCGACCGCGATTGGAGTTCGAACCCGAGCGAGGCGGCGACTGGCTCATCAAGCGCATCCGCAACATCTTCAGCCGGCAAACGGAGCACGCATGACCGCCGCCGTCCGCAAACTGATCCAACTCGACACCCTGCTCATCCGATTGGCGCAACATCGAAAACGCCGCGAACGCATCGTCTTCACCAACGGTTGCTTCGACATCCTTCACGTCGGCCACGTTCGCTACCTCCGCGCCGCTCGCCAACTTGGCGATCGGCTTGTTGTCGGCCTCAACACCGATGAATCCGTCCGCCGCATCAAGGGCAGGGGTCGACCCGTCAACACCCTGACCGATCGCGCCGAGATCCTCGCCGCTCTGCCGTTCGTGACCTATCTCGTCGCGTTCGATACCGACAGCGTCGAGCCGCTCATCCGTGCCGTGCACCCTGATGTGCTCGTCAAAGGTGGCGACTACAAGCCATCCCAGGTTGTCGGGCACAGATTCGTGCGGGCGTATGGCGGAGAAGTCGTCGTCCTCGAACACGCCGAGGGTCGATCAACGACGCAAACGCTCAAACGCCTCGGGCGAAAATGATTCGCCACACCTACCGCCCGCGGATTCGCGAACGCACAACTTGCCAATGCGAATCTCGCGTTCGAACTTCACATTGATAAGAACGACCGATCTGCGATCAGCTGCCGACGTGCTCAAGCGTCTCCGCCGAGTCTGACGCCACCGTCCCGTTGGTCGAGTAGGTATCGGAGTCCGCGCCAAACTGGCCGTCATCCGGGTCGGCCGCATCAGCGCCGCCCTCTTCATCTTCCAAGCTCGCAAACACCGGCCGCTCGATGCCGCCCATCTGCGGGCGAACCGCCAGCGGTCGCAGATCCATGGTGACCGGATGACGCCGCTCCGCCGTCACCTTCCACAGCAGCAGCAGCGTAAACACGCGCACGATCGCCGACAGGCCGAACAGCGTCATGTACGCGCCAGTTGATTCGAGCATTACCTTGAGAATCACGCCGCCCAGCAGTGAGCCGCCCACCATCGCCACGGCGTTGGCGAAGTTGTACGACGCCAGCACGCTGGTGCGTTCCTTGGCGCCGATGTTCTCAAAAATCAGCAGGAACACGCCCAGGTCATACGCCGCCCACACGACGCCCGAGAGCAACTGCACGACGACAAGAAACGGAACCGACGGCGTGATCATCCACAACGCCGACATCGGCAGGATCCCGACTCCGCCGATCCACAACAGCCGCCGCGCCCCCAGCCCCGACGCGACGCGCCCCCACAGTGGAAACGCGAGAAACTTGGCCACAAACGAAACCGCCAGCAGCAGCAGATACTGGTGATACGAAAAGTGCAACTGCCCCAGCATGTACGGCGTGAAGTACGGCCCCGAAATCTGAATCGCCACCTGCACCGCCAGCATGTACGCGATGAGCTGCCCGTCGGCGCCGCGCGACATCCGCTTCACCAGATCAAGCGGCGAAACGAGAAGCGTCGTACTGTGATCGAGCCGGTCCTCGCTCTGCCGCGCCAGAAAAGCCATCGAGATGAATCGCATCGCCGCCGCGAGCGAAAAGAGAATCGCGAATGCGTTGAGCACCTGCTCCGTCTCACGCCCATACTGGAGCATGAGTCCCGCGCCGACCAGCCCCAGAAAGACCGCCACCTGCGACAGACGACTCCGCCACGCAAAGTATCGCGCGCGAATCCGGCTGGGCACGAGCGATTCCATCCATGTGTTCCACGGCGGGCCGCACGCCAGTGCCGAGCCCCAGTACACCGTCGCGGTCACGAACAGCGCCCACACCGGCATCGAACCGACAAACGCGCCGATCGCCAGTGGAATGAACGACATCGCCTGGATTGTCGAGAACAGCACCACCGCCTTGCGATTCGAGCCGATGCGCTTCACGAGGCGCGGCACCATGAGTTGCAGCGTCGCGCCGCCGAGGATCGGCACCGTCGCGATCAGACCCGCCGCCGTCTGGCTCACCCCCAGCGCCAGCGCAAACGCCGCGAGGTACGTCTCCCCCACGCCGACCATCACGCAATACGCAATCGCATCCGTCACACTTGATGACAGATTGCGGCGCAACTCGCTCTGACGCCTGGCGCCCACCGGGCTCGAATTGAAAGCAGACTGCGACATGGAACTCAAACCGCCGCCCGGATCACCAGGACATCATCGGCCAATTGCGCCGTCGGGTTTCCGCGCGCGACGGTCTGACTCGATCAGGGATGAAAAGTGAATCTTAGGTGGCAGAAAGGGCGGAACTACCGTTCAATCCTCATCCGGTTCGCCATCCGGTCGGTCAGGATCAGGATCGAGGTGGTGCCGGTCGCCGAAGATCGCCGTCCCGATGCGGACGAGATTCGCCCCGCATTCGATCGCCAACTCAAAGTCGTTGGTCATCCCCATGGAGAGGATATTGAACGCCTTTCCGCCGATGCCCTGCTTGCGAATCTCGTCAAAACAGTCAGCGCAACGCTCAAAAGCACCTCGGATCGCCTCCTGGTCGTCGGTCATCGGACCCATGGTCATCAGCCCGCGCAGCCTCAGGTGAACCATCGAATCGATCTGCTCGGCCAGATGCAGCGCGGCCGGCATCGCCACCCCCGACTTCTGCTTCTCAAATGAGGCATTCACCTGCATGAGCACGTCGACCGGCCCTTCGCGCCGCTGGGCGCTTTCTTGAATCTCCTCGGCCAGCCGCAGCGTGTCCACCGTGTGGACCAGCGTTGAAAGTTCCAGCGCTTTCTTGACCTTGTTGCGCTGGAGATGCCCGATCATGTGCCAGCGCACCTTGGGGGGCAGCGTCACGTTCTTGGAGGGCGTCATCGTCTTGTGCCGCTCGAGGAACTCGTCCACCGCCGCAACGCGCCGCGCCAACTGCTGCACCCGATTCTCGCCGAAATCCGCGTGCCCCATCTCGATGAGTTCGCGAACCTGCTCAGGGGACGCGTACTTCGTCACCGCCACGATCAACACATCCTCCGCCCGGCGGCCGGCGCGAACCGCAGCCGCCTCAGCGCGACGGCAAACCTCCTCGTAGCGTTCCTTGAGTGTGTCCATCGGCTTCGTGCTGACGTCGGGCATGGGCATCCTGCCTCCGCGTTGATCCGGCAATCCGGCCGGCCGGCGCTGCGATCGCCGGAATGGGTGGCCACCACGAGTGAACTCGGGCGGTGTACCGACATTCTACCAGCCTCAACGCGACCGGGTCCGACTCACCTCCCCTTCATTCGATTCTTCACGGCGCGTGCAGGTAGGTCACCACCTGTTGAGCCGACATCGCCGCCTGCCACAGCACCTGTGCCATCAGCAGCGGCCAGGGGAACAGACGCATGCACAGCACCGGCCACAGAAACGTGAACGCGATCAGGTACCGGTCATACACGTCACCGCCCGCGAATGCCGAAAGCAACCAGCCGAACACGATCGTCAGGCACGCGAGCCGCGAGCCGAGGCGGACCATCGACGATGCGCCATCCGTCTGTCGCCACGTCAGCGCGACGAGGCAGGCCAGGCACATCGCCCCCAGCGCGCTGAGCGCCGCAAAGAGTCCATTGAGAAGGATTGGCCAGTCCGCCACCGGCCGCAGCAGCGACGCCACCGGGCCCGCGAAATTCAGCGCCTGTGGATCGCTCGACAGAGCCGGCGGCGCCATCGCCGCCAGGCCGGCGCCAAACCCGCCGACGATCACAATCACCCCCATGGTCCGCCGGCCGAGTTCCCGCCTCCGCATCCACCCCACGAGCAGAACCAACCCGATCGTCGGCAGCAGCGCCGCACTGAGATAGACCAGGCTGTCCAGCCGCAACCCCACGCTGTAACGATGCTGAAACGACTCGCCAACCAGTCCGCCCCATTGCAGATACAGCGGCAGCCGACTCAACCCAGCCGCCAGCCCCGCCGCGAACCACGGCCAACTCTTCCACCGGTCGCGATGCGATGCCAGCAACACGATCGCCCCCGCAAGCGCTACCACGTGAATGCGATGATGCAACAGGATCGCAAAGAGAATACCGAACACGATCGGTCCGTCGATGCGACGCAGGCGCGGCCTCTCGCTGGCAAGGCAGTGTACGGCCAGCACCGCCATGATCGCGCAGCCGAGCAGGAAACTCGGCTCGCTCATGATCAGTTGGCTCATCACCATCGCATACGGCAACGTCAGCGCCAAGGCCATCACCGCCGCCAGTTGACTCGGCCGCCGCTCCTCCCGTCCGAGAAGACCGCCGAGCGCTACCGCCCACAACGCCGTGCAGATAATCGAAAGCCAGCGCATCGATCCAGGATCGCGGCCGAACACTTCACCGAACGCGGCATAGAGCCAGAAGAAGACCGGCCCTTTCGTGTCGTCGTAGTCGATGAGCGATGGCATGGACCACCGGCTCGCGAAGATCGCATCGAGCACCGGCTTGACATACTTCTCATCCCACTTGACGGGCAGCGCGCCGAGGTCGAAGGTGAGACGAACTGCGATGAGCAACGCGAGACAGCCAAGCGCGCAGATCAGCCACGCCGCCCACGCGCTGCTCGACTCGGACTGCTTCGCGCTGGTGTTCATGCGATCACAACCCGAAGAACGCATCGACCCACTTGCCCAGCGGCTCGATCGCCAGCAGCGCCGTCGAGGCAATCGCAAAGAGCGCGCTGCACACGATGACCACCGCGTCTTCCGTCAGAATCGCAAACGGGCTGTCGCTCGTACCCCGCAGCGCTGCTCGATAGATGCGAAACATCGCAATGATGACAAGCGGCGTGAGCAGCGCCAGGCCGCGAACGCCGGGGCCCGTTGCCGTGTGCGTCGACAAACTGTACATCAGGTACGTGATCACCGAGCACGCCGCGCTGACTGCGAGCATCCAGTTCAACTCTTCGACGGTCTGGTACCCCGCCGCCGCGTGCCACTGTGCGGTTCCTTCGGCACCGGCGCTTTGGAGCGAGCTCAGGTCGCACAATCGCTTGATCATCGCCAGGAACAGGCACACGCAGAACACCGTCGCCAGCAGCCACAGACTCGCGACCACGCCGATCGCGACGGCCCCCGCCCACGCGCGAAGAACAAAACCAATCGAGAGCGTAATGACATCGACCGTGGCGATGCGTTTGAGCAACGTGTTGTAAAGCACCTGCAACGCGAGGTAACACGCCAGAACCAGCGCAAGATGCCACGAACCCGTCGCAAAGCTCAATGCGAACCCGGCCGCGAGCCACGCTGCTCCCGCCATCTTCCCTTCGGCCGGGGAGATGGCACCGCTGGCGATGGGTCGCCGCCGCTTGACGGGGTGCAGCCGGTCGCTTTTCCAGTCCAGCGCATCATTAATGCTGTAGACGCCGCTGGCGGTGAACGAAAACGCGAAGAAAGCGATGAAAGCCGCGGCCATCGATTCGGGCTCAGTCGTTTTGCCCGAGGCCAGCAGCGCCGGGAAGACAAAGAGGTTCTTGGCCCAGTCGCCAACCCGCGCCAGTTTGACAAACGCCGCTGCCTTCAAATGCGAATCCTCGCTACGCCCCGCCCGACCCCCGCCACACGCCTCAGGTGCTCCACCCCTATCGGCCTGAATTCGCCGGTCCATCCAACGGCAGCCTTCGCCGGGCCACCCAATCGCCGATATCATGCCCACGACAATACGGCCGCAATTCGATCGACTTCCGGCGATTTCGCCCGACAAGTTGAAGGTAAGGATGATGATGTCCAGCACCCACGCACCCGAAGCACCCGCCCGCTCCAAGCCTTCCGCCCATTCCTCCCGCAAGGTGCGGATCCGCATCAAGCGGCAGGACGGCCCCGGCAAGCCAAGCCGGTGGGAAGAATTCGACGTGCCTGTCCCCGCTGGCGCCAATGTCATCTCCTGTCTGCAGTGGATCTGCGCCAATCCGAAGACAATCGAAGGAAAAACGACGCAACCGCCCGTCTGGGACTCGGGTTGCCTCGAAGAAGTCTGCGGCGCCTGCACCATGGTCATCAACGGCAAAGTGCGGCAATCCTGCTCGTGCCTCATCGACGAATACGCGCCAAATGACGGCGATGTCATCACTTTGGAGCCAATGTCGAAGTTTCCCGTCGTTCGCGACCTGTGGGTGGATCGGTCGCGCATGTTCGAGCAACTCAAGCGGATCCAGGCCTGGGTGCCCATCGACGGGACGTACGACCTCGGCCCCGGCCCCCGCTCCACGCCTGACACGCAGGCCATGCGGTACCGGATCTCCGAGTGCATGACGTGCGGCTGCTGCCTCGAGGCGTGTCCGCAATACCTTGAAAACAATGAGTTTGTGGGTGCCAACGCCGTGGCCCAGGTGCGGCTGTTCAACGAGCACGAAGTCGGCGCATCGCTCAAGGGCGACCGGCTCGACGCTCTCATGGGCCCCGGTGGCCTGAATGACTGCGGAAATGCCCAGAACTGCGTGAAAGTCTGCCCCAAACACATTCCGCTGACCGAGGCCATCGCCGCGATTGGCCGTTCGCTGACGATCCATTCCATCAAGCGATTCTTCGTCGGTCGCTGAGTTTTGGGGCCGAGACAGCTGCTTGCGGCCAAAAATCCGCGATTCACCCTCCCCGGGTCCGCCGGCCGAGAGTGGTGATCTCGACTTCGCGAATTGTGCCTCGAAACCGACAGTCCACTCAAGCCCAATAACCGTTTGGCCGATCTCCATTTTGGCCGATCGAGCGATTCCGGGTTTCTTGCCCCGAATCTGGCTCGTTCGCGTCCTGTTTTGGGAGGACACCAGACATGACCGCATCGACGCTTGGCTTTGCCGGACCCGATCGTCGCCGCTTCAGTCGCTTTTCGACGCCGCCGATGTACCACGCCGTCTCGGTGCGGCCGCTCGAATCGACCGAGGCTTCGCTCGATGGACACGCCTACGACCTCTCCGAGGGCGGGGCGCAGATCGAGCTGGATGATGTCATCCCCGCGGGAACTGAAGTCGCTTTGTGCCTTCATCTGCCGCCCGGCTTTGAGACCGGGCCGGGCCGTTCGATCGTGGTGCTCGGCCGGGTGATCTGGGTCGAGGAAGACGGCACACCAGGGCCGGCGCGGATCGCGATCGCGTTCCGCGAGTTCACCCGCGAGGTGGATGGCGCCCGGCTGCGAAGGTATCTGCATCGCGGCCAGTTGCGCGTTGCGGCGTGAGGCCCGACGAGCCGCGGCTGTCGGCAGACCGTGAGTGAGCCGAACGGCCACGATGCGGTGCTGGGCAATCGACGCGCGGCAATGTGTCGAACTCGAGTTGAACTCATCGAAATGCGTCATCACCAATAGGAATCGACGTGCACCGGCGTGCGCGGCCAACTTCGTTTTTGAAGCGCTGCGCGCTGTGAAGGCCACCCACTCGCGCGGCGGCGAGTGACTTTTTTCGCGGCTCGCGCAATGGCAGGCGCGATTGCGAAAAATGTGCAACGCAAAATGCGTGCCAACACGGAGATGCACCATGTCGGGAACTTTTCATGCGCGCCAGAGCGCTCCTGTGCGCGATTTTTGAGCGCTGGTGCGCGCTTCGGAGCGCGTTTGTGTAAATGAGCGCTTCTGTGCGGGACGAATCAGGAATTTTCGTCGATTTTCATTTTTCTGAGGGGGGTGATTTTGAGTTTTGGTCAACTTTTTTGCGTTTTCAGAAAGTCCGCGCACGGGATGCGCTTCGCGTGTGGCGCGTGTGTGCGGCAGGCGAAGTTTTTCACCACCAATGCACGAAGACACGAAGAGAAGGCACAAAGAACTGCTGGGATTGGGTGGGGATGCGGGAGAAGGACGACTTATCGCAGAGAACGCTGAGTAGAACCGTTGGATCGGGGCGTAGGTCGGGACAAGGCCCGGCGGGTTGGGGGGGAACACTCACCACGGAATCACGGAGGACACAGAGAAGTCACGAGGAATCGCGCGGGATTGGATGAAACAGCGGGCGAAAGACAACATTGGGCAAGAATACACTTGTTCATGCGAACGGCAGGCGCCAAACCCGACTGGATCCTGGTGGGGACGCTCGGCGCGATGGCCATCCTCATGTTGCTGGATGCAGCGTTCGACCTGTTCCCGGCCGAGCGGTGGTACTCATTCTCAAAGATCCTCATCGCGATCGGCGCCATCTGCATCCTGATATGGCGAGCCAGCGTGAGTACGTCTCGCAGCAAGCAGTGATCGCTTTGATTTCTCCTCGTGCGAGTGCCTGGCGCGAGGTAGGCTTGAAAATGCCCGATCCGCGTGAACTCAAAGTGGGTGATCGTGTTCGCTTCGTCGCGCTCCCTGAGGAGTGGGCCACGCCTGGCGCTACGGTGCCTCCGGAGAGTCGCGCGTTCATGAAGGCCATGCTCAAGCGACGAACGCCGTCAGTGGTATTTGAAATCGACGAGTACGGCATTCCGTGGATCCGTGCGAGAATCGCGCATGCAGGGAGGTATCAGCAGCACACCTGGGCGATATCAGAGCACACCGGCTGGCGTCGAATAGAGCCGCGCTTGGGAGTCTGATCGTGAAAGGTGGAGGCGGCTGAGCCAGCGATCAGCTCATTCACGCGGGCGCGCGGCGGGTGGGCCGTCGAGTCTGATCGCCGATAGCGCTGGCGCGTGGCCTTCCCTCTCAGAGCTTCGGTCAGACCACGGCACCCAGCGGGAGGCGAAGTTTTTCACCACGAAGGTCACCAAGACACGAAGAGGGCACGGAGAAAAGCCGGGATTGGGTGGGAATGCAGGGGAAAGGCAATTTACCGCAGCCATTCGACTTGTCGCTCAGGCACCTTCGGGGAGATCGCGACCCTTCGGCTCGCAGAGCCTCGCTCAGGGCGGCGAATCGCCGGAGGGCGCAGAGAGAGACAGTTGGATCGGGGTGTAGGTCGGGACAAGGCTCGGCGCGGGCCCGGCGGGTTGGGTGATTGGCGCGCAGCGCACGGCGAATCTGCAACACTCCTCGAACCGCCGGGCCGCGCTCAGAGCGGCGGTCCCGACCTACACCTGCGCCCCGCACTCGGGGCAGATGCCGGTGGTGGTGGCTCGGAGGTCGTAGTTGCAGTTGGGACAGTGGCCGCGCCGAATGCGAATGGAACGGCGCAACGCGAACGGACCACCCGATATGAGCCAGAGAAAGGACGCATACGTGATCGAGTTGGCTGTGAAGCCGAGGAGGCGAGGTCGAAGCGGCAAGATTCGTTGCCAGCGAGTCCATGGGCTGACTGGAACCCATCCCGGGATCTCGAACCCTTGTCTTTCGTCGGCGGAAAACGGATACGTCGGTCGAAGTGGTCCGTATTCGGCGCCGACCAACTCCTTGCGGTGCTTCTCAATCATGAGCGATCGAAACGGCAGGCCTGCCTCGAAGGTCCATTGCACATACCTGTCACTCTGCTTCTCGGGATCATCGTAAGCCGAGAGGTAGCGTGCGTTCAGTCCGACTCCGCGCTCCTCATCCCACAAGATCGCTCGCTTCGGCCATCCGCGCGGCACACTCGCCCGCCATGGGGAGTACCGCGCACTGCTCGGTGGCAACCACTCGGTTTCCGAGCAGCACACACATGACCAGGCCACCGCGACGTTGATGATCGCGCCGAGCAGCAGGAAGATGCCTGTTCGTACGATGAGTCCGCGGCTGAGCCAACGAGGTTGCATCGCATGATCCTACGTCGTAGCACGCGGCGTGATCGCCGCGCCGCATTCGGGGCAGGTGCCGGTGGTTGTGGCTCGGAGGTCGTAGTTGCAGTCGGGGCAGCGGCCGGCGCGGCGGCGGAGGTAGCGGCGCAGCAGCGGCGCGAGGATGAACGGGATCACCAGCAGCGCGGCGTAGGTGAGTGTGTTCACGATCGCGCCGGGCCAGTCGATGGTGAGGGGGATGGCGCGGGGCGTGACGTCTGCGACGATTGGCGGGTCAGTGAGTTGCCAGCCGCCGCGCACACGATAGTTGTCGCGCACAATGGTGGGGCAGATGTCGACGAAGCAGGTCGCGCTCCGCATGGGCCAGCCGGACGCGATTTCGAGAAAGTCGCCGGGCTGCGGTTGGCCACCCGCGTAGTCGAACGTTGAGCCGTTTCGGATGATTGCGATGCGCGACCATGCCGGGGGTTGCGGAGGCGGCATCTTCTCACTCGGGTCGGCGAGGCGGCTGGCCGTTTGGAATTCGTTGAGCCACTCGGCCCGGCTCCAGTCGGGCATGGTGTCGGGGACGGGCACCCCCTGGCGATTGGTCGCAAACTGAAACGAACCTATCAGGACATCTCGGCCGAAGGTCGGGTGTTCGTAAACATAGACGGCGGCGTAGAGGGGCCCTTCCGAAACTCCGAGGGACCACGAGTGACGTCGGTTCCCATACGAGCCTTTCAGCGAGAATGCGACCGCGACGGCGTACTGGAGGATGGCGGCGAGGCTGATGCAAAGGATGAGTTGTTTGAAGAGGCGGCGCAAGGCGGAGGTTTTGCGCGGGGTGGGCATTGGGGGATGGTATGAGGTGACGTGCGCGTCTGGTTCGGCCCAGGCATGCCATGCCCGGGCTTTGGGTGTGGTGGGCGTGATGTGGTGGGCGTGGCGAAATCGTGGATCGGCGCGTGCGCGGGGATGACGAACGGAACTGCAATTGACAGGATCGCGGGGATCTGTTACGCTGGGACGATGATGTTTGAGCGGCGATTGCTGTCGCCGGGGCGGCAATGGAGGTGACATGAAGGCATCGCAGGTGCTGGAGGCGGCCGAGTATCGCAACTATCGGAACATTCGAGCGATCTCGGTGCTGTTCGTGCTGGTCGGGGGGCTGTTTGCGTTGGCCGGGACCGCTGTGGCGATCGCGGGGCCGGATGCCGATGACCAGCCGCGCGTGGTGTTCGTCATCATGGCCATCGTGGGAGCGACGGGCGTCGTGGGCGGGATCGCGACGTGGCGCGGGAATCCGAAGTGGGCGCCGCTGGCGTATGTGATGGCGTCGATCTATCTTTTTGCGTTTCCGGTGGGGACGATACTGAGTTACATCATGCTCACGAGACTGTCGAAGTATCTCAAGAGTGCGAAGCGATTGAGAGAGGCGCGGGCGGGTGCGCTGCCGAGATAAGAGGACGAACGTCCCCCTTCCCGGCCTTCCCCACCTGGGAGAAGGGGGACGGAATTGCGATTGACAGGATTGCTGATATCTGTTACGCTGGCGGCATGGCGCTGCGCTGGCGGTTTGAGTTGCCGGAGGGGTTTCTGTTCGCCGTTCGCTGGAGTCAGGCGGAGCGGCTGTGGCTCGGCGGCATCGCGCTGCTTTACGTGGCGACGCTGGCGGTGATGATCGCGGCCATCTTCTGGCTCGGCGCTTCAAGCGTGAGCCTGATTGTAATGAACGTGTCGTGCGTTTCGATGACCGGCGTCGGCGGTTGGTGCTTCGCCGCGGCGCGGCGGCGCGAGGCGCGGCGGCTTGCGGCGAGCACGATGATGCTGTGTCGCAAATGCCGACATCCGGTGATCGAGGATGGCGATGGTGAGCACATCGTCTGCCCCGAGTGCGGCAAGCGCGAGCTCGCTGCGCAGTTGCGCGAGATTTGGGGAGGTGTGTACGGCGTGAGCGTGGCGCACTGGCAGCCGGCGACACGGCGAAAGGAGTCGGGTGAAGTGAATCGGAGTGGATCCCCGCCTTCGCGGGGATGATGGGGTGCGCGTTGCGACGCTTGCGTTGCGGGTTGTCAGCGGTTTTGCGAAACCCGCTTCCTGACGGGCGCGGCTCGTCAACGGCCATGCGTCGTCAGACCTCGGTGATCTCTTTGGTCTTGTGATCGACGAGGGCGTCGACTTCGGCTTCGTACTTTTTGGTGAGTTCCTGAACGTCGTCTTTGAAGCCTTTGGCCATGTCTTCGGAGATGCCGTTGGCTTTTTCTTTTTCGGCGGCGTCGATGTGTTTGTTGGCGTCCCGGCGGGCGTTGCGGATGGCGATCTTGGCCTGTTCGCCGGCGGACTTAGCCTGGCCGGCGATCTGCTTGCGGCGTTCGCCCGAGAGCGTGGGCACGGGGACGCGGATCTGTTTGCCTTCGGAGCGCGGGTTGAGGCCGAGGTCGGCTTTCTCGATGCCCTTGATGATGTCCTGAATGGTGGAGGGATCGAAGGGCTTGACGAGGATCTGGTTGGGCTCGGGGGTGGAGAGGCCGGCGAGGTTTTTGAGGTCGGTCGGCGAGCCGTAGGCGTCGACCTTGACGTGTTCGATCATGGCGGTGGAGGCGCGGCCGGTGCGAAGGCCCCGGAGTTCGTGCTTGAGGTATTCGATGGCTTTGGTCATGTGCTCTTCGCACTCGAGCACGATCATCTCGACATCCATCAGGTCATCCTCCGCCGCTCGCCATTGCTGCGATTTGTGAATGACAAGCATACGCCGGGAGGAGGTGCGGGGCAGGTGCGGCGGCGCGATGGGGTGACGGGGTGACGGGGTGATGTAGATTCGAAGTCTGAGATTTGAGAAAGGCGAGACGGAGGAGGCGCATGGGGAGGCGGGCGCTGGAATGGCGCGGGGGTGGGGCGCGTCTGATTGGATGGGCGTGAGGCGATGGCGCCGGCGGGGCCGGGCGGCGAAGGATGCGCGAGCGCCAGGCGCGGTGATCAGCCCATGGCGATGGCCGGGGTGTCGCCGGGTCGTTTCCAGACGGAGGTGCGGCCGCGCGGCTCGCGGGTGATCTCGAGGTGGTCGAGGTATCGGCGGAGGTCGCGGATGTCGAAGGACATGAGGAATTCGACGGCAGCAGACTGGTTGATGGAGATGATGGCGGCGGTGAGCTGGTCTTTGGTCATCACGGGTGTCGCTCCTGATCGGTCTGGCGTGTCATTGCGGGCGTCGGGCGGGCGTTGGCGTCGCACGGCGGCGATCGCGGCGTCAGTTCGAGGTGGTACGATTCATCGACGCAGCCGCCGGGGGTGCGGGGTGGTGTAACAGTGCGGGACCGCCGGTGAAACGGCTCCTACAAGAGAAGGTGTGCCGATGAAACGCCGCTACAACGCATGGAATTTCGCGACCGCATGGGCGACTTTAGCGATTTTTGTTATCGGCTGTACGTCCAAAGACGTGCAGCGCGAGGCGAGCAAGCCCTCGGGGCTCAGCGAAGCCCGGGCTCACCAGGCGGAGCCGTCGGCGCGGCTGGGCGGAGATGAAGTCGACGACCTGGCGGGCCGGATCATCGTGGGGATTCTCACCGCGATCGGCGAGCCGGCGCGCGATGCGCAGGGCAACTCGATCATCCTCATGCCTGAGCTGGTGAATCGCTCGAGTGCGGCCAACGAGGGTGTCGCGGCGCTCGGAGCGCGACTACGCGCCGATCTGGCGCGGACGGGCGCGGCGAGCCACATGGCGTTTGTCGATGCGGCGACGCTGGGCAGCGCGAGCCGGGCCCACTACGTGCTTGAAGGCGAGGCGTACACCGTGCAGAAGAACGGGCAGCGATTCTGGGAAGTGTTCTTCACGTTGTACGACGTCGATCGGCAGAGCGGCGCGAAGCATGACAAGCGGTGGGAAAATGCGCGCGGGTATCTGGTGCCGCGTTGAGTGCGCAGGCGCCTTGCAAACCGATCATCAATAGACGCGGCCGCCGAGGGGAACATCGCGCTCGGGCGTGAGGAGCACGACGCGGTTCTGTTCGTCGGGCAGGCCGAGGACGAGGACCTGTGAATTGAAGCCGGCGATGCGGCGCTCGCCGAGGTTGACGGCGGCAATGATGTGGCGGCCGACGAGATCGCCGGGCTGGTAGAGATCGGTGAGCTGGGCGCTGCTGGTGCGCTGGCCGAGCGATGGGCCGAAGTCGATCCAGAGGCAGTAGGAAGGTTTGCGGGCTTTGGCGTTGGGTTCGCATTTTTCGATGCGGCCGACGCGGAGGTCGAGTGTTTCGAAAGCTTCAATGGGGTTCATCGGCGGGGATTCCGGCGGGGTCGTGTTGGAAATCGTCATCATCGGTGTCGGCAGGATCGTACCAGGCGCAGATGGTGCCGCAGACGGCGCAGCGGCACTCGTCTTGATCGGGGGGCGGCAGGAGAAAGCCGCAGCACGGGCAGTAAGGATGGGTTTCGTCAATGAGGGCGACGGGCGGGGTGAGGCCGACCTGCTCGATGGCGGCTTCGGCGTTGCGGAGATCGCGCCAGCGGATGAAGAGGACGGGTTGGAAGTTCACGCCGTCGAGCAGGTTGTGCATGCCCACAACGCCGACGGTTGGATCGTGGTAGGCGTAGGGCACATCGGCGAGATCAAGTGCGGCGCGGATGGCGTCGAAGTGCTGGCGCTCGAAGTAGGAGATGCGTCGGACGCGCGGTTCGCCGCATTCGCTGCAATTGGGCGAGCGCAGACCGCGGAGGATGTAGCCGCACTTGTGACAGGTGGGGCCGTCGCTTTCCTCGTCGAATGGCGGGGTGTTCTGCATCGATGGATGCTACTCTCAAGCGATGCACGGCGTCGGGCCGATCGGGATTCGGCGAAGCGCCGGCGCTCGCGCTATCCTCGCACCCAGGCTCAGCGGGGCGCTTCAGGGGCCCCGCAGACACTCGCTTGACAGGATCGACTGCGCATGAGGCATCGTCGTCATCGACTGAGGCGCTTGAGAGCGCTGTGGATCAGCTTTCGGCGCGGCTCGCGCGAGGGTTGGCGGCGGATGGTGCGGCTGGAGGGCTCGCCGCGCGCGATTGCGCTGGGGCTGGCGATCGGCATCGTGGTGGCGTTCTCGCCGACCATCGGGTTCCAGATGATCATCGCGGCTTTTCTCGCGTCGATGGTGCGTGCGAACCCGGCGCCGGCGATCATGGCGGTCTGGATCACCAATCCGCTGACGATTCCGCCGATCTACGCGGCGACGTACTACCTCGGTCGACATTTCTGGTCGGGGCGGCCGGTCGACATCCACAAGGCGATGTCGGGTGTCGTGCATGACCTGAGCCGTTTTGAGTTCTACGAAGTGGTGAGTCAGTTCCGGCAACTGCTCGAGTTGGGTGTGGATGTGCTCGTGCCGATGTTCATCGGCGGAGCGATCATCGGGCTGATCGTGGCGCTGATCAGTTATCCGATCACGATCATCGCCGTCAAACGCGCGCGGCGGCTGCTGGAGCTCGGTCGCCATCGGCTGGCCGAACGCCGCGCCAGGGCGGGACAGGAGCACCGCGCCTGAAGCCGCACCGCAATTCCGCGCGGATGGTCCTTGACGTGCGCTGGAAGTGCCTGATACTCATCTGGAGCCGGGCTTTGTTAATCCTCTTCCGCGCCCGGCGGCCCGCACAACAAGGAGCGGCAGCATGACCAGACGCAGTCATCGGGGCATCAGCGCGGTGGCGATTGTGATTCTGTTGGCGATTGTCATCGGGATTGTGTTTCTCGTCAT
The DNA here is from genome assembly GCA_040255465.1 of Planctomycetaceae bacterium. GTDB lineage: Bacteria > Planctomycetota > Phycisphaerae > Phycisphaerales > UBA5793 > UBA5793. The sequence continues at coordinate 586,210 of JBDZVA010000001.1, read as the reverse complement.
GCAGTCGGGCGTGGGGCCTGATGGCCTGACCGCGCACGTGGATGATTACATCGCCATGCTCGACAATCGCCCGACCGGTGCGCCGGCGGGCAAAGCCGTGGGTCCGGCGGTGGTGGTTGATTCGGAGATGAAGCGCATCGACGAGCTGCACGACCGGTTGCCCGGTTCGCTGCGGGCCGGCAGTCATTCGCAGGTCAACACGGTCATCGTTCTCGTTCGCAACAGCACGGGCATCGGGGCCGGCGTGGCGACGGGGCTTGGCGTGGTGAGCAGCAACGAAGGCTCGTACTCCATCAGCGCGTTCCTCTTCGACAAGGCGGGTCACCCGATCGGGGCACACACGGTGACGAAAAAGACATCGATGAGCGGTGCAGGGGCGGAAGCCGAGGCGAAGTCGCAGGCGGACCAGGAGATGCTCGCCTGGCTTCAAGGGCAATTCTGAGGGTCCGATTTTTGCGATTTTTTCGGAATTGCGGCCCTATTTGCAGGGCCAAGCGGTATATTACCGGTGGTTGTTCCTCGGGCCGTGGCAGGCCTTGCTCGTGTGGGTTCTTGAAATACGTGTGGTGAACCCCTGGCTGAGCTGCGACTGGCTTGGAATCGTGTGAGGGGAGTGTGCCGCCCGCGCCCGGGCAGGCGCTCTGATTGCAGATCATTTTCGCTCTCGCACGCTGTGTGGTCTGTTCCACTTTCGCGCCAATGTGGCGCGGAGCTTTGTGTGTATCGAAGTGAAGGAGATTGACAATGCGAGTATCTCATGTCGTATCGATGGCGATCGCTACCTGCGGCCTGACCCTCGGGGCTCAAGCGCAGGTTCTCGATTTCCAGGCCCTTGAGCATAATGACGGCGGGATCGCGGATCATGGAACCGTGGTGACCGAAGACGGCTTCCAGGTCACCAAGGGTCAGGGTGAGCCCTTCAATTTTGCGACGTTTGGCACTCAAGAGACTCGCTATCCCGGATCGACGGCGCTGTTCAACAACACGGTCAGCGGCGTCATCAAAATCAGCGCTGTGGATGGCAGTTCGTTCGACGTGGAGTCGATCGACTTCGCGTGCCTGAACAGCCCGGGCAGCGTGACCATCAGCCTCGTCGGCAACAAGACGGGCGGCGGCCAGGTGTTCCAGACGATCAATCACTCGGATCCGGACGGCATTCTCCCGCTCGATCTGGTGACCTACAACCTCAGCGGCTTCACCGGCCTTGACTCGATCGAGTGGACGCAGGCCAGCCCCTTCCACCAGTTCGACAACGTCGTCATCTCGCAGGGCGGCTACCGCTGCAGCGTGTCGGGTACGTGCCCGGGCACGGTGCGTGTCGCGTGGAGCGGCGCGACGCCCAACCGCCAGCAGGGCATCGTCTTTGGCAACAACCAGGGCAGCACCACGATTCCCAACGGCGCCTGCCAGGGAACGCAGCTGGGCATTCAGGGTCAGGTTCGCCTCGTGAACATCATCGGCACGGGCAGCGGCTCGGGCTCGGTCAATGGTTCAGCGGGGACGAGCGCCTGCGGACACTTCCTCCAGTTGGTGGAGTCCGGCTCGTGCAACACCAGCACCGTGGCGCAGATCCCGTAACGATCTCCGTCCTGTCGAGCGCCGCACTGTGCGCGGCTGCAGCGACAACACGCCAGGGCCCATGCCACCTCCGGCATGGGCCTTGTGCGTTTTCAATAGAAGACCTTCCGTCAGTTCACGCCGACGGTCAGTTGCACCGGCGCGGGGCCCCACGCCCGGCTGCCGAAGCGCACGACGCCACGATCCATCCAGAAGAACTCAACGGTGCGCGAGTGGTACATGTCGGTGCGTCGATAGATGCGAAACGGCAGGCCCAGCGCTTCAGCCTGGGCACAGACGTATTCGTAGACGCCCGGCAACAGCGCGAGTTGTTCGCCGTGCACCGCGCCGCCGCGGCCGATGGAGAGGAACTGGTAGAGATGCCATGCATGGACGTTGCCGCCGCGCTGCACGTAGTCACCGAGAAACCGCCCCACTTCACTCACTTCATCAAAGTTGGTTTGGGTGATGACAGTTGAGATCGTGACCGATTTTGCAACACGTCGAAGCGACTCGAGGCGATCGAGAATGATGGCGTGGTGGCGGCCGCGATAGAGCCGCATGGCGTTGTGTGATTCGGGCGCGACCGACTCGAGCGGCAGGACCCAGCGATCAATCGCGTCAAGGCGTTCAAAGCGATCGGGCACCGCGATGCCGTTGGTTCCCACCTGCATGGTGAAGCCCAGGGTCTTTCCGATGGCGGCAAGTCGCGCCACATCGTGCGGCCAGTCGAAAGGCTCGCCGCCTCCGAGCACGACGGAGCGCACCGTCCCACCGGCGCGAAGTTCGCGCAGCAGGCGGGCCGCCTGGTCGAAGGTGAAGGCATTGAAGTTATCTTCGGTGATGCAGAAGGTGCAGTGCATGTTGCAGCGCGGCTGGAGGAAGATCACCGCCACCCGGGGCCCGACCACATCGGGGCTCGGACTCACCCCCCCGCCGTCAATTGAGTCCTCAATCCGCCTGACCATGCGCTGTTCTCCATTCGATGGGCGTCGAAACTATAATAGGACTAATCACTCCTCTATGCAATCATTCCGTCTCCTCGCTTTGCGGCGCACCCGTCAACGGAACAGGCCCGGCGCGTGTTGCGCCGGGCCTGTCTGGGATTCCAACTCAGTTTCTCAGCCGCCCATCAGCGGATCTGCGTGGTGACCACGTTGGTTGTGCTGCCGTTCTGGGCTCCCTGGAACCAGACAGTGCGGCCGCTTCCGTTGGTGGGGATGGGCAGAGTCCAGTTGACCGCGCCCGAGCCATCGGTGGTCCTGGCGTTTCCGGCCTGCTGGGGCTGGGCGAGATCGAGGGTGACGTTGAGGAATGGCACGAAGGTGCGACCCGGGCCGCGCAGGCTGTAAGCCAGGTAGGTGCGGGTGTTCGGAGCAGCGCCGGTGATGTGGAACGAGCCGGGCTGACCGCCAACGAGGGGATCAACGGTCAGCGTCGGGCCGCCGGTCGCCCAGTTGATGGTGATGTCATCGAGGATGATGCGCGGGAAGGAGTACTCGTTGCCATAGGTCGAGTAGAGCACGAGTTGATCAAACTCGGCGCCGGAGACGCTGAGCACTGCCGTGGCGCCGTTGTCGCGACCGCCGCCGTCGGCGATTTCGAAACTGTCGCTGGCCACGACCTGGCCGTTGCTCAGCGCGTCGAGATGCACGACGATGCCGCCCCACGGTCCGTTTTCGTAGTAGCCGACATCCATCGAAACGGAGTCGGCAGCCTGATCGAGGTCAATGGTGACCGTCGAGACGCGGCCGAGGCTGAGGTTGTCGCCGGGCACGTAGGCGTTGGCAAAGGTCAGCAGCTTGTCAGCGCTGCCCCAGCCGGGAAAGTCGTTGTACCACAGGGTTGCATCTTCGCAGACACACTCGTCATTGGGCTCGGGATCAAAGGTTGAGCCGTCGGGGAAGACGCCTGAGACGGTATTGAGATCGTGGAAGGTGAGTCCCTGGATTGACCACGGGTCGCCGAGGAATCCCTCCACCTGGTCCTCGAAATCGATCACGGTCTGGGCTGCGGCAAACGACGCGGAGGCCAGGATCGCCGACGTGGCTGCAAGAGCAGCAAATCGCTGAATCATCTTTGTATTCCTTTCCATTGCAGGTTCTTCACCAAGGCACAGTTTCGACAACAGGATCCGTCTAGCGGCAACCCACCGTTACCGCGAAGGGAGATCGTGACGGATCACCACCGATGCGGGCATCGGCGGGTACGCCATTCGAATGCGATAGACATCAAATTCGTCCGCGTCCCAGCCCACCGCCGAGAACGTGGCGCGAAGGATTCTCTGATAGCCCGGCACATCGGCGGTTCGCGCAACGGTGATGCCGCGACCAAGGTGCTCGATGTTTTCTGAAGTTGGCAGCAGATCGTGATCGTCCTGCGTGATGGGCGAGTTCAGTTCGCCGAACACGCACATCTCGCGCTTGATCCTGGGAAACAGACCGCGATGAACGAACTGGTCATAGACGAGCACTTCGGCGGGGGTGCGCACGACGGCTCCAAAGAGCATGCGTTTGTTGCCGGGCGTGGCGTAGACAGGCGAAAGTTCACGGAGCACTTCGCCGGTGACGATGGTCTGCTGACCGGTGAACCCGACGGGCGCGGGAAGCAGTTCGTCGTTGAGCAGCCCGGGATCAGACGCTCGGCGGCGGAGTTGCGGCAGCGGCTTGGAGCAGAAGTCGAGCATGACCGGCACGCCGTCCATCGCTTCGGCGCCCTGCGGATCGAGCGGCGCGCGCAGCGTGCGGCGGGTCGGGTCCGCGTCATCGATGACGGCTGACTGGCTGACAATCCAATGGACGTTGCGGCGGACGCGCTTGAGGCCGATGAGGCCGCGCACCTGCACGGCGTCGAACCAGTCGGGCTTTCCTCTTGAGAAGTTGAGGATGCTGGCGCTGAGCAGCGTTCGCGCCTGGGCGCCCCAGATGAAGCTGTTGCCTTGGAACGCTTTTTCGCGCCACTTCACTTCCGCCTGATTGAGCGAACTCTCGGCGGCGGATTCGACGAGCATGTCCATCGAGTTGCGATCGCCGGCGTGGGTGCGGACCAGGTCGTTGAACGACTCGGCTGCCGCGCGGAGTGTCGACTGCGTCTGGGGGGACAGACCGAGACGCTCCAACGCGGACAGCAACGAGTCGATTCCGGCCGGAGAGGGCATGTGACGCACAGCCCCGAAGGGGTCGGGCTCATACGCCACATGCCGCACCTGCCAGGCCAGTTTGCGGTGAATTCCCAGCGTTTCACAGATCTGCGTGATCCCCGCATCCCCGCCGCCGCAGTACCGTTCCAGGATGCCGGCGAAGAGATCCTGCACGGCTGGCATGCGGTCGGCGACGTCTTGTTCGAAGGTCGTTTCGGGCATCTGAAACGCGATCTCTGGTCCGTAGCGGGCGGTTTGGGGCGGGTGGACAATGCTGCAGGCAGCCTATTCGCAGGCCAAGCATACTCTGTTTCTGATATTTTGTCAAAAACTGTTTCGGAAACGGTTTTGAGGCTCTGGGTCCGAGGAGTCTGCTGGGGCCTGGAGGGCGAATCGCGCTGTCCGCGGCGGCGTGTGGGCGGGCTGCAGCGGCGGAGGCAGTTGGAGCCTTTACACGGGCCGGGTCCCAGGGCGGGGGACGCCGATATCCTCACGCGTGACCACCCCCACCGACCCATTGACGTACTTCACCGGCCTGGCGGATCGCTATGCCGCGAACCGGCCGTCGTATCCAGCCGAAGCGATCGACGCCATCGTACACGGATTGCCCAAGCCGCCGCAGATCGCCGACGTGGGTTGCGGCACGGGGATCTCCAGCGTGCTGCTGGCCGCTGCGGGCGCGCACGTCATTGGCATCGAACCCAATGATGAGATGCGCAGCCGGGCCATGGCTGACCTGCCACCCCAACACTGCGCCAGCGTCGAGTATCGCAAAGCGACCGCCGACGCCACCGGTCTGGAGGATGGCTCGGTGCATGCGGTGGTCTGCGCGCAGTCGTTCCACTGGTTTGCATCGCCCGAAAGCCTCGCGGAGTTTCATCGCATTCTGGCGCCGCGCGGCCGGCTGGCGCTGATGTGGAACGTGCGCGTGCCGGTGAGCGAGATGGATGAGATCTATGCGCAGTGTGTCGCGGACGCCCAGACCAGGGCGAAAGAGGAAGGGCGCGTGTTGCGGCACGGCTACGGCGTAAACGTCGATGAACTTGGGCCGCTCTTTGAAAGCGGCGAGACACTCAGTTGGCCCAACCCGCAGTCATGCACGCTCGCGACGCTGCTGGGCAAAGCAACGAGCGCTTCTTACTTTCCGCGCGATCCGGACGCGGCGGATGTGTTGCTCCGTCGGCTGACTGAGGCGTTTGAGAAACACAAGCACGACGGCGTCGTGGTCATCAACCAGGAATGTCGCTTGACGCTTGCCGCGCGCAAGCCTGATTGACACGCGGTCGATTACCAGCGGCGATCGTGATGGCCGTAGTCGTGGTGATAATCGCGCCGGTAATCGCAGTCGTCGCGCCAGCGTTCGCGGTGATAGCTGTGGTATCGGCCGGAACTCCACGATTCGCGGTAGGAAAAGTACGAATGCGTGGAGCACCCGCCGAGCCACAACGCGCCGGCCAGCAGCGAGCCGACCACGGCAAGGCGAAGCAGGCTGCGGCGCGGGTTGGGTGCGAAGGTTGTCGTGCGTGGATGTGTCATGGTGCTGCTCCCCATATGAATCGCCGCCGCGCGGCAACGATGCGCGCCGGCTTCCAAGCAAGGGGACGCGCCGAGGCGCGGCCTATTCCATGAAGTCTGTCAATAACCGCTCCGGCCCGCTGAGACGACCATCGCGACCAGGGCAAAGGCCCACACCGCGGTCAGCAGGCCACCCATGATGATGCCGACCCACGCGTGGACGCCGCCGCGAATCTCGGGCGTCTTGCGGTAGTTGCGCCAGCCCATGATGCCGAGGATGAAGGCGGGAATCGCCAGCAGCAGGCCGATCAAGGGCATCAGCGAGAAAATGCCCATGTAGTACGCGACCAGCGCGTAGGGATTGCGATACGGCACGAGGCCCGTCGCCGGCTGCGGGGCGGGCGCGACGGGGACGCGCGTGGTCGGCGGGGCGCTGAGGATTCTCGCTATCCGTTGCTCAGCAAAGACGCTGCGCACGCTCGAGGGGTCGGCGGTGGCCACGAGCAGGCCATCGCGCGGCACGCGCCCCTGCCGCGCCCAGTCTTCGAGCAGGTCCATATCCGCCGGGCCGAACTCAGTTCCATCAGCCAGACGCAGCATGTAAGTCGTCGGGGCGTCTTCCATGTGGTGAGTATGACGAGTCGGAGGCCCGGCGTCAAGGCGGAATTATCCACATCTCCAGCCCGGCGCGACGATACCCGGTACACTGACGCAATGAAGTGACCGCCTGATGGCGGCGCCAACCCATCATTGGAAGGAACAACGGAATGTCCCAGTCTCCTCCACAGGTGTCTCCCGGCGGGTATCAGGGCGGGAACATGCAGCCGCATCGCGGCGTGATGATTCTCGTGCTTGGCATCCTCGGCCTGCTGTTGTGCTTCATCCTCGGGATCATCGCTTGGGTGATGGGCAACGGCGACCTGCGTCAGATGGACGCGGGTCTGATGGATCCATCGGGCCGCGGACTCACACAAGCCGGCAAGATCCTCGGCATCGTGGCGTGCGGCCTGCAGATCCTCGGCATCGTCATCTGGGTACTGCTCGTGGGATTGGCGATTGTCGGCGGCGTGGCGGCGGGCAGCGGCGGCGGGCCGTGAGCGCCGGCGTTGCGAGCATGACTTCCGATTCAGCGAGCCGGTCACAGTGGCGAACGATCGCCATCGTCTTTGCCGTGTGGGTGGCGCTCATCGTGCTCTCGCTTGTTGTTCGCCATTTCACTGGCGTCGATCAATCGCTCTGCCTGTTCCGCAGGATCACCGGCGAGCCGTGCGCGACGTGCGGCGGGACGCGGGCGACGATGGACCTGGTGCGCGGCGAGTTCGTCGATGCGCTGCGGATCAATCCGCTTGTTACATTCGCATGGTTCGTCGTGCCCGTTGGCGGCGCGTGGAGTTTATTACGAAGACACCGGGGCTTGCCGGGCATCAGTCGACCGCTGGAGAATCGACTCTGGATCGCGGCCGGTCTGCTGCTGGCGGCCAACTGGGCGTACCTGCTGGTCGTGCGGCCGGCGTGAGGCCGGGCGGGACGGCCATCCGGCGGCGAAATCACCTCATTTCTAGACCTTTGGGCCGCTCTGGTTCGATATCGACAGTGGTTCTCATATTGGGGAGACGTCAGCGGATTCTCGCCGGCCATGCGTTCGGCCGGCGATGTGCCAGCAGGACCCGTGTTCCAAGGAGACCATGATGCACTGGTATTTTGACGTGCTCCGACAGTACGCCGTATTCAGCGGCCGCGCTCAACGCGCTGAGTACTGGATGTTCGTGCTTTTCAACATCATCATCGCGTTTGTGCTTGGCTTCATTGATGGCATGGCGGGACTGACGACCGAGTCGGGCTTTGGCATCCTCGGCGGGCTCTATTCGCTGGCCGTGATCATCCCGAGCATCGCGGTCGCCGTGCGGCGTCTGCACGACACGGGCCGAAGCGGCCTGTGGTTTCTCATTGTGTTCGTGCCGATTCTCGGCGGCCTGATTCTGCTGGTGTTCTTCATCATGGACAGCCAGCCGGGCACAAACGAGTACGGCCCGAATCCGAAGGGTTGATCGCGAGGGGACATCTTCGCTCGATTTGCGCACGGGGCGTACTCACGGGTCGTTTACAACCGCGGCCGCGACATCTCCGGATGGCCGGCGATGGCGAAGCGGAGGGGCCAGGTTGCGGCGTCGCCGGCGTAGGCCACGCCGATGCGCGGGCCGGTGGCGACCTGGGCGTCGCGCACGGGTCGGCCGGCCGCCAGCCATAACGCCGAATCCGTCACGGCGCGGCCGTCGAAGGCGCGGTCGATGCGCAGCGCTTTGCAGAATTTGCCCGGGCCGCCTGCGAGATCGCCCGGGCGCATGGCTCCATTGAGACCGCGATGATGCCGAGCCAGTTCTGAGCCATGCACGATCTCGGCGGCGCGGATGAGCGCCGCGCCGCCAACATCGGCGCGGCCGGCGACGACGTTGAGGCAGAAGTGCATGCCGTAGATGAAGTAGACGTACCAGTGGCCGCCGGGCAGGTAGAGCGATGCATTGCGGCTGGTGCGGCGATTGTTCCACGCGTGGCTGGCGCGATCGGGGGCGCCGAGGTAGGCTTCGGTTTCGATGATGCGCGCGATGATCTGGGAGCCATCGTCGAAGGCGCGCACGATGCAGCGGCCGAGCAGATCGCGCGCGACGCATTCGGCGCCGCGGCGGGCAAAGGTGGATGCGAGTGGCTTGGGCTCGCGAGGCATCGATCAGCCTGCGGGACGAGGCGTTTCGAGCACGACCTCGATGGTGGCGCGGTTCTGGCCGCGCATGATCGTCAGGTCGATCTTTTCGCCGAGTTTGTGGCCGCCGAGCACTTTCTGGAGGGTGGCGCGATCGGGGGTGGGCACGCCGTCGATGGCGAGGATGATGTCGCCGGGGTCGAGGCGGCCCTCGACGCGGCGGGTCGGCTGGAGGCCGGCCTTGTCAGCCGGTGAGCCGGGCATGACGGTGAGCACCATGACGCCGTCGATGCCCAGGCGGCGCGGGAAGTATTCATCGAGGTAGACGCCGAGGTAGGGCTTGATCTCCCGGCCGTGCGCGATGAGTTGAGGGACGACTTCGTTGACGACATCGACGGGTGTGGCGAAGCCGATGCCGAGGTTGGTGCGCGTGGGGCTGTAGATGGCGGTGTTGACGCCGATGAGTCGGCCGGCGGAATCGAGCAGCGGGCCGCCCGAGTTGCCGGGGTTGATGGCGGCGTCGGTCTGGATCATGTCCTGGAGTTCCTGGCCGTTCTCGCTGGGAATCTCGCGGTGCAGGGCGCTGATGATGCCGGTGGTCAGCGTCTGGTCGAGGCCGAAGGGATTGCCGATGGCGAAGACCGTCTGCCCGACGCGGAGGTTGGCGGACTCGCCGACGGGGATGGGCTTGAGCGAAGCGCCGGGCGCATTGATCTGAAGCACGGCCAGGTCGTAGCGCTCGGAGAAGCCGACGAGTTCGGCCTTCCAGTCGGTCTGGTCGGGGAGTGTGACGATGAGTTCGTTGGCGCCGGCGATGACGTGGAGGTTGGTCAGCACGTGGCCGAGATCATCCCAGATGACCCCTGAGCCGCTGCCGGTGGGAACGGACATGACATCGCGGGTGATGCGATCGCGCTGGTACTGGGTGTTGGTGATGAAGACGACGGAGGGGGAGGCGGCGTCGAAGATGTCGATGGTGGTTTTCTCGGCGTCGGCGAGGTCGCCGCGCGGCGTAATCTCGCGAGGCGTGGCGTTCATGGCGCGAATGGCGGGCCAGACTTTGTCCAGCGCGATGTAGCCGGCCATCACGAAGAGCATCACGGCGAGTAAGCCGTTTGAAACGCCGGCACTATGCTTGTTCTTTGTCACCGCAGTGCATCTCCAGATCTCCCCCGGACTTGGCACTTCATTATTAGCCGACCATCGACGTTGATTTCCCGTTCTATTTGCCGCGCGAGCGACTGGGCTTGTGGCGCGGGGCCGCGGGTTCGTCCGGTTCGTACGGCTCGGCCGCGAGTCGTTCGCCAAGCCGCTCGCACAATTCGCGCGGGCAGCCGATGTCGCCGATGACGATCTCGCCGATCCACGGCTGGGCGTCGAGTTCGAGAAAGCCCGACTTGATCCCCACGAGGGCCACCGTGATGTTGGCCTTGACACAGGCGCCCGGCGGGCGGCCGGTCTGGGCATCGAGGCCGCTGGGGACATCGACACTGAGCACCGGCGCCGGCGAAGCGTTGATCCATTCAATGAGGCGATCGAGCGGCGGACGCGGGGCGGAATGAGAGCCGGTGCCGAGCAATGCGTCGACGATCAGATCGGGCGCTGGTTGCTTGTCGCCGGCGAATCGATTCACCGCGTCGGAGGTGGCGAGTTCGATCATCCTGAGGTTCATGCGCTGGCAGACGCGCAGGTTCATCGCCACTTCTTCGGAGAGTTTGGCGCTGTGCGGGTCGAAGCCGAGCAGGATCTCGACGTGTACGTGTTCGTTGTGGAGGTGGCGGGCGAGTGCGAGGCCGTCGCCGCCGTTGTTGCCCGGGCCGCAGCAGATGATGACGCGACGATGGTTGCCGTCATGGTGAAGGAGTCGGAGGACTTCGGCTGCGATGCTGCGGGCGGCGTTTTCCATGAGCACCGCACCGGTCAGGCCGTATTCAGAGACGGCGAGTTGGTCGAGCTGGCGGATGGCGTCGACGGTGAAGAGGTAGAGCGGCTCGGCGAGCGCTTCGCTGCGTGAGGGATGACTTTCGCTTTCTGATCGAGCGGGCACCATACGATGATGATAACGTCAGGATTCTCCCCCGCCGTCGTCACAGGTCGCCCGTATGCCCTCAACGCCACTCACGATTGCCCTGGGCTGGATTCTGGCGATGGCGTGCCTCGGGTTTCTGGCGTACTGGTCGATGGCGATGTGGTTCATCCACCTGGCGGGGCGCGCGATGCCGCGCGTGCGGGCCGGCCTCGGGGCGCCCGAGCCGAAAGGCGGCTGGCCGCTGGTCAGCATTGTTGTCCCGGCGCACGACGAGGAACAGTTCATCGACCATGCCCTGACGACCCTGCGCGCGAGCCGCTATCCGGCGCTGGAAATCATCATCGCGGCGGACCGATGCACCGATCGCACGGCGGAGATTGTGCGGCGACACATGACGGAGGCGGGCGACATCGTGCAACTCGTTGAAATCGACGAGTGCCCGGAGGGTTGGTCGGGCAAATGCCACGCATCATGGTGCGGGGCGAAGGCGGCGCGGGGCGAGTGGTTGCTCTTTGCCGACGCGGATACGACGTTCGACCCGGATCTCGTGCGCGCGGCGATGGGGATCGCCGCGCAGTATCGCCTCGACTTTCTGAGTCTGCTGGGGACGCTGACTTCGGCTCGGGACTTCGAGTTGACGGATCAGCCGGTGGCGGCAATGTCGCTCATGAAGATGTACCCGATCCACCGGGCCAACCGCAACGACCGGCCGGGGCGGCGCGCGTTCGCTAACGGACAGTTCATGCTCTTTCGCAAGTCGGTCTACGAGTCGATCGGCACGCACGAGCACATTCGCGATGCGATTCTCGAAGACCTGCGCTTTGCGCGGCGGCTGCACTTCAAGGAGCATCGGATGGGGCTGGTACTGGCCGACGAGATGTTTCGCGTACGGATGTATGAGACGCCTGAGGAGTTTCATCGCGGGTGGAAGCGCATTTTCATCGAGGCGGCGAACCGGAACATTCCACGATTGCGCGCCAATGTGTGGCGATTGCGCTGGCTGGGATCGGCGCCGTTGCTGCAGGTGGCGGCGATCGTGTTCGGATTGTTGATGTTGACCACCAACGCGCCGCTGGCGGCAAGTTGTATCGCGCTGGCGCTGGCTTCCGTCGTGATGCAGATCGTGGCGCTGCGCCGGGCGTATGCGATGCAGGGCACGCCGCAATCAGCGGTGTGGCGTTTCCCGATCGGGTGCTGGCATGTTGGGGGCCTGTTCCGCGAGGCCGCAGATGATCTGCGACTTAATCGCGGCATCCAGTGGGCGTCGCTGCACTACCACGTCAAAGACGAGCGGGAATAGCGCCTACGTCTTGGCGGTGACAAACGCGCGCATGAGCGGGCCGATGATCCAGCGCCACTTGAGGGCGCGCCAGGGTCGGGACCAGCCGAGCGTTTTGTAGCGATCCATGTACGCACGCCAGAGTGTGGCGTCGAAGGGCTCGCCGCGCTTCGCCAGCGTGCGTGCGGCGTGGCCGAGGAGCCAGTCGGCCTGCTGGTGCAGCGCGCCGGCTGCGGCGGGATCGTCGCTGTGCCATTCGATGAGATGAAGATGATCGGCCAGCCAGCGGTTGAGATGGTCGGGGCCGGTGAGATTCGATCCCTCGCGGTGGAGCGTGACTTCGAGCAGGATGGTCGCGGTGACGTAGGCCGGCGCGATGGCGGCGGCTCGATAGGCGAAGTCGCGGTCTTCGCCGATGCGCAGGCGGGGATCGAATCGCACGCCGTGCGCGATGACCTTGCGGGAGACGATCATGCCCGAGGTGCCGAAGAAGGGTTGGGGTTGAAAGATGTTGCCGCGTGGTTCGAGTCTGGTATCGATCCAGTTCGCTGGAGGGAGGACCTGTCGTTTTGATCCACCTTCGACCTCGAGGCGCCCGCCGACGATGACGCCGAGGTCGGGCTGGTCGGCCACGAGAGTCTCAATGGGCGCCAGCGCGCCGGGGCGCCAGACGTCATCAGCATCGAGAAAGAGCACGTGCGACAGACCCGGCTGCGGTAGCGCCATCTCAATGCCGCGGTTGCGCGCAGCCGAGGGCCCGGCGTTGGCCTGCGACTCGACGATGATCCGCGAGTCGGCGATGGACTTGATGACATCCACGCTGTCGTCGGTCGAGCCGTCGTCGATGATGACCACCGCCGACACCGCCGCCTCGCCCAGCGCGCTGCGGATGGCGGCGGCAACGGTGTCGCGGTTGTTGTGCACGGGCATGATGACGACGACGTTCATGGAAGCTCACAGGAGGCGGGTCGGGGCGACGATTGGAGCCAAACTATAATGACCGCAATGACCGGGACCGACCAACTTGCCGAGGGAGTCTTTTTCATCGTCGGCACCGGCCGCAGCGGGACCACGCTGCTCCAGGCGATGCTGACGAGCCATTCGCGGCTGGACATCCCCCCGGAAACGAAGTTCTTTCAGCGGCACGATCCGGTTGAGCCGCGATTCGGCGGCGATCCGGTGCCGATGGATCGTTTTGACGCCTGGCTCAAAGATTATTTTGGTTCGCAGGACTGGACTGATCTCGGCATGGAGCGAGACCAGGTTGAGCCGCTGATGCGAGACAGTGATCGCAGCGCGGCCGAGTTGTTTCTGGCGATCCTTCGGGCGTGGCAAGCGCGGAGCGGCAAGCCGCGCGTTGGTGAGAAGAGCCCGCTGCATTGCAAGTGTGTGGCGCGAATCCGCGACGTGTTCCCCGATGCGAAGTTCATTCACATCTACCGCGATCCGCGCGATGTGGTGGCGTCGATGCGGCGCATGGAGTGGACGGCCGGCTCGCCGCGAGATCAGGCTCGCAACTGGCGAAAGATTCTCGACGAGCATCTGCGATTGAGTGGCGAGTTGCCCGCGACCGCATACACCGGCGTGCCATTCGAGACGCTGGTTGCGCAACCTGAGGCCGAGTTGCGGAGGTTGTGCGCGTTCCTGGGCGAGTCGTTTGAACCTGCGATGCTGAACTTCCACGAGCGCGGCCAGAGCGGATTTCACGCGCGCGAAGCTAGTTGGAAGAGCGGGACGCAACAGCCGCTGAGTGATGCATCGATCGGGCGGTATCGGCAGCAGTTGTCGCCGCGCCAGGTGGCGCTGATCGAGCGGCTTGCGGGGCCGACGATGGTCAAACTCGGCTACCAGCCGGTCTCAGGCTGGCGGGCGCATCACCCCGTGTGGATGGCGCTGGATGCGGCATCACATGCGGCTCAAAAGACGCGTCGGAACCTGGGAGATCGCCGCAAGTGATCACAAAGGCGCGCGGCGCGGATCACCAGTCGTTGGATTTCTCGTAGCCGAAGCGGACGAGTGCGTCGCCGGCGATCGATTTGAACTTGTCTTTGAGGGCGGGAGTGAAGTGGTTCACCCAGTCGCCGGCGATGCCCTTGCGGTTGAATGATTTGGCGTCGGCGGTGCCGGGTTTGCGGCCGGTGGCGCGCTGGAAGGAGTGGCGATCGACGATTTTGCGCATGTGCGCGACGGTGATGTCGATTTCGTAATGATCGCAAATGCCGTGGAACGCGTCGAGCGGGTCGCGGATCAGATCCTCGTAGCGGACGACCAGACCCCACTTGACATCCCGGCCGTCCATCCATCCATCGACCCAGGCGACGCGCTCGGCGAGTTTGTCATCCATCCAGCGGGCAATGCCTTCCTCGACATCGAGATCGTGGTACTGCTGCGCCGACTCGTGCTGGTACACGCCCCGGAGGAAAAAGTAACCGCTCACCGCGGCATCGCGCAGGTCGCGGAAGAGAATCACATAGGGTCGTTGCAGACCGTTGAGCAGCGCGATGTGCTCGGGCGTCGGGCGGCTGTGCAGTTTGGTTACGGTGTAGCCCATCGGCGGCTGCCGGAGCGACTCGGGCTGGAGCGTATGGTCGGTCTCGGTGATGTAAGGCGGCGTCCACTCGCGGTAGCCGGGGATGGAGGCGACCATGCGCGCCAGCCACGTGCTGCCGGACTTGGGCATCGCGGTAATGAAGAGATTGCGGTGCGGGTGGTCGTGGACGACCGCCCCGACGAGGCTCTGGAGGCGCCGCAATGGCTTGCCGCGATACCACGGCCGCCAGTGCGGTCCGGGCGACTCGTCGCCGTTGATTTCACGGGTCGATTCTGGAACCTGCATCGCGCCACACGATAGCACGGGAGCGATGGCCCGACCCCGGATCGAGAATGCTCCGAGGTGGAATCGGGGCGAAGCCCCGTGCGGGCGTGGCGACAGAAGCGGTTGTGGCGGGGCACCTTAGCCGTCCAGCGTCACGGCGTTGGGATGGTGGCGGATGATCGGCTCTCCGGCCCTGGGCCAGACGATGACAACGACGTCGATGCGCAGGCGGCGATCGAGCCAGCCGCGCTTGCGCGCGATCAGTTGGGCGAGACGGAGCAGTCGGCGGCGCTTGTCGCGGTTGATGGCGAGTTCGCCGCGATAGACGTCGCCGGTTCGCGTCTTGACTTCGACAAAGACGATCGTGCCGTCTGCCGACTCGCAGATGAGATCGATCTCTCCACCCTTGATGCGGACGTTGCGGTCGATGCAGCGGAGGTTGGCATTGGCAAGGTGTGCGGTGGCGAGGTCTTCGCCGCGCCGGCCGAGATCGTGCCGAGGGTCATCGTCGCCGCCGCGTCGCAGAGAGGTCCAGCGAGCCAACAGCCAGCGGCCGAGCCGCTTCACTCGGCTGCTGCCCAGCGTTGCATGGCGATGTCGAGCAGGAGGATGGCCATGTTGTCAAAGTCGTCCATGTTGCCGCGGGCAAAGAGTTCGCCGAGGTACTTCTGCTGCTGTTCTTCGAATCGTTCCTTGAAGAGGCGATTCTCGATCTCATGCTGGACGTCGTAGAGCGATCGCCCGCTGCCGTCGGCGAGTTCTTCGACGTAGACCCAGATGGCGCGATCGCCCACGACAACCGGTCCGCCGTACTCACCCTTTTTAAGCGTTCGCGCGACGGCGTCAACTTCGGGCCAGGCGGTGAGCGCGGTGCCGTCGAGACCCTTGCTCAGGAGCACGGGCTCCATCAGGCCTCCCCGGCTGGCGAGCACGGTGCTGTGTTCTTCGGCCAGTGTGGCAAACAGGTAGCCGTCCGCGAGAGACTGCTCGATGCCCTTGCGGGCGGCGGTGTCCTCGGCCTTGACGGCGAGCAGGCGCAGTTGAATCGACGCCGGGGGATTGAACTCGGCCTGGTGGTCGCGGTAGTAGCGCTCGATGTCGCGCCAGGAGATGATGACGCGCTTGCGGATCTCCGACTGGATCTTGAACATGACGAGCTGGCGGCGGCGTTCGAGTTCAATGACTTCGTCGACGCCCAGCCCGGTTTCTTCGCGCAGTCGCTGGTCCTGCGCCACCCGGCCGCGCGTTCGCGTCACGTCGCCTTCGAGTTGCTGGAGGAAGTAGCGCAGGCCCACGCGCTCGTTTTCGGTGAGCGACGCTTCGGCTTCGGCGTAGACGAGTTCGTTCTTGATGAGTTCGGCCAGTTGCCGCTGAATGATCGGGTAGGCCTGGGCGATGAACTCCTTGCGCGTCTTTTCGCGGCCGAGGATGCGCAACTGGTTCTCGATCGGCGCGAAGAAGTCAGCGACGTAGATCGGGCGGCCATTCACCTGGCCGACGAGGCCGGCGTGGCTGACCACGGCCGGAATGGTCGAGATGGGATCGGGCGCGATCACAGTGGATTCGGCCGGGGGTGTTGCGCCATTGCTCTTGGACGCCGTCGCATCAGCGGTGGCGCCGCTGGTCGCCGCGCCGGTGCTCTGGCCCGGCGCCGAGGAGCGCTCGGCCTTGGCGTTCTGGTCGTAGAAGTCTCTGGCGGTCAGCGTGCGCTCCACCTTGGGGCGGTCGGGCACGGCGACGAGGCTGTCATTGTGCGACACGCACCCACCGAGCGTGGCAGCGCCGACCAGGGTCAGCAAGGCGGCGCCAACGAATAACAATCCACGATGGTTCGACTCTGGGTTCATGGCGAGACTCCCGGGAATCCGGCGGACTGATCCTACGCCTCGCGCCTCGCATCAGCGAGCGCGCCCGGACCGTGCCTCTCGGGGCGCGCCCGGCGTGGGCCTATACTGCCCTTTGCACCTCACTGATATCAGCGAAATGACTCAAGGAACGTGATCAAATGGCAGAGCAAGGCGAAACCCCCAAGATCCAGATTGACAGCGACTGGAAAAACCAGGCCCAGGCTGAAAAGGAGCGCCTTGCCAGCATCGAGCAGGAAAAGGCCCAGAGCGGTGGCGAGGGCGGCGGCCCGGGGCAACTCCCGCCGGCCAACTGGGACACCCTCGTGGGCATGATGGCCACCCAGGCCCTGCTCTACATGGGCGGGTACGTCGATCCGCAGACGAACCGCCCGATGGTCGACCTCGACGCAGCGCGGCATCAGATTGATCTCGTCGGCGTCCTTGAGACCAAGACCAAGGGCAACTTGAGCGATGACGAGGCCAAGCAACTCGCCGCCGTGCTCTACGAACTTCGCATGCAGTATGTGCGCGTGGCGCAGGCGATCTCGGGCGGCGGCGCCGGCGGCGCGGGTCGCGCTCCCAAGGGCGGCGGCATCCAGGCCTGAGGTGCGGCAGCATCGGGGATTTGCCCCGTCTCGGACGGCCTTGACGCGGCGATATAATGCCGCCCTCGATCAGCCCTGCGATCGCGCGAACGCTTCGACGACTCACTGACCTATCGCTGGAAAGGCGCTCAGCCGTGTCTGAACCATCCGAAGGCTTCATGGATCGGCACTACTTCCTGCTTCGCCGGCTGCACTCGCTCAGCGGCATCGTCCCCATCGGGGCGTTCCTCCTCTTTCACCTGACGACCAACGCCTCGATCATGTGGGGGCGCGTGCTCGCCAAGGCGCAGCATGGCGATGCGGGCGTGGAGACATTTCAGCACGAAGTGAACTTCATCCACAACCTGCCGGCGCTGCAACTCGTCGAGTGGTTCGTCCTGTTCTTCCCCATCGCGTTCCACGCCCTGCTTGGCATCTACTACGCCACAACGGGCAAGGGCAACGTCAAGGCGTACAACTACCAGGACAACTGGCGCTACTCGCTCCAGCGACTCAGCGGCTACATCGGCGTGCTGTTCATCTTCATGCACGTCACCTCGCTGCGGTTCGGCTGGACGTATGGCGGGCTGATGCCGTCGTTCGACGGCGAGCATGCCGCATCAACCACAGCCACACACATGCAGGACGGCAGCCTCGGGGCGCTGATGGCGCTGTTCTACCTTGTCTGCGTGATGGCGCTGGTCTTCCACTTTGCCAACGGGCTGTGGACGGCGGCGATCACCTGGGGCCTGACGATCAGCGTCGAGGCGCAGAAGCGATGGGGTTACATCTGTGCTGCGATCGGCCTGCTGCTTGCCGGGGCCGGACTCGCGGCCGTCGTCGGATTCATGACCCTGGACATTCCGCGGGCGCAGCAGATTGAGTCCGCCATCCTCAGGGGGCATGGCGGCGGCGCGGCGGCGGACGACGTGATCTGGGCCAAACCTGTTCAGATCACGGACGAAACTCCGGACCACTGATTGCACCCATGCGGGCCGCCCACGCGACCCGATGACTCTGACTCACGCAAGGACTGACTGAGCATGATTCCCAAGAAGCGCGTCATTGTGGTAGGCGGCGGACTGGCCGGACTTGCGGCCGCCATCAAACTCGCGGAAGAAGACATCGCCGTCGATCTCATCTCCATGGTTCCCGTCAAGCGATCGCACTCGGTCTGCGCCCAGGGCGGCATCAACGCGTGCAACGACGTCGCGCGGCAGCAGGGCTTCACCGAGTGGGTCCACATGGATGAAACGCTCTACGGCGGCGACTTCCTCGCGCATCAACCGCCCGTCTTTGAAATGACGCACTGGGCGCCCAAGGTCATCGACCTCTTCGACCGCATGGGCGTGCCATTCAACCGCACTGCCGAGGGCAACTGCGACCTGCGACTCTTCGGCGGTTCGCTGTTCCGCCGGACTTTCTTTGCCGGGGCGACAACCGGGCAGCAACTCCTCTACGCGCTTGACGAGCAGACCCGCCGGGCCGAGGCCGAGGGCAAAGTCACCAAGTATGAGTTCTGGGAATTCCTCTGGCCGATTCTTGATGACAACGGCGTGTGCGTCGGCTGCGTGGCGCAGGACATGCGGACGATGCAGATCCGCGCCTTCCGCGGCGATGCAGTCGTCATGTGCACAGGCGGCAACGGGCTGATCTTCGGCCAGTCGACCAACTCCATCGTCTGCACCGGCGGCGCGGCGAGCCGCTGCTACCAGGCGGGCGCGTGGTACGCCAACGGCGAATTCATCCAGGTGCACCCCACGGCGATTCCGGGGGCCGACAAGTGCCGACTCATGTCTGAGTCGGCGCGCGGCGAAGGCGGACGCATCTGGGTGCCGCGCCAGGCGGGTGACACGCGCGATCCGCGACAGATTCCCGAGAAGGAACGCCTGTACTTCCTCGAAGAAAAGTATCCCAAGTATGGCAACCTCGTGCCGCGCGACATCGCGACGCGCGAGATCTTCGACATATGCGTCAACCAGGGTCTGGGCATCGGCGGCGGGAATATGGTCTACCTCGACCTCACCCACATGACGCGCGAGTATCTCGAGGGCAAACTCGGCGGCATCCTGGAAATCTACCGCAAGTTTGCCGGCGACGACCCGTGCGAACTGCCCATGAAGATCTTCCCCGCCGTGCACTACACGATGGGCGGCATGTGGGCGACGTACACCGCCAAGGATGACGGCAGGGGCATGGTCTACGGCGCGCCCAACACGATGATGACCAACATCGAAGGGCTCTACGCGCTGGGCGAAGTGAACTACCAGTACCACGGCGCCACGCGACTGGGCGCCAACGCGCTGCTGTCATGCACGTTCGACGGATTGTTTGCCGGCAAGGGAATTGCCGAGCGCGTGCGAAGTCTTCCCGTCGCCGCGGCGGACATGGCGGCGGGCGCGTTCGACGAGGCGGTCGAATCTGAAACCCGCAAGATGCAGAACCTCATCGACGCCAACGGCAGCGAGAACCCGTACGACATCGCCCGCGAGATGGGCGTGGAGATGACGGCGGCATCCACAGTCGTGAAGAGCGAGGATCGCATGCAGCAGGCCATGACCAAACTGCACGAACTCCAGGACCGGTACAGCCGCATCAGTTTGAGCGATCACGGCCTGTGGACGAATCAGAACCTCAGCTTCGCCCGCGCGACCGGCGACATGCTCAAACTCGCCGAGGTCATCCTGCTCGGCGGGATCATGCGCAAGGAGAGCCGGGGCTCGCACTACCGCTCGGATTACACCGAGCGCGATGACAGCAAGTTCCTCAAGACGACGGTCGCCTCGTGGGACGCCTCGTCGGGCCGGCCCTCGATCCGCTATGAGGATGTGAACATGCCGCTCGTCAAGCCGCGGGCCCGCACGTATGGCAAAGTGGAAGGCGACGACAAGAAGAAGCCGGCGAAAAAGGAAGCGGCGGCGGCTAGCGCATAGTCGCCGATTGTCGTCCGCTTGTCTGCCGTTGCGATCGAATGGGCGTCTTCCGCAACAACCGGCGTTACTGCGGATCGATGCGCCTCCGCACGACATTTGATCGCAAGTCTTCCTGAATGACCTGAAAATCCACGCCTCGTGAATGCGAGACGCCCGGCAGCGTGTAGAGGCGGCTGCAAGAGCCGTTCGCGTTTGCTACGGCGCTCGCGCCCAGTCTTGGGTGCGCCAGTTCGATGGTCACATTCAGCGGTGGAATGTAGGCATGGCCAAGTCCCTGCGTTGAATACACAAACCAGAGTCGCTTGTTTGGTTTCGCGAAACTCACGTTGACGCGGAATGGCTGACCGCCGATCAACGGTGACGAAGGAATCTCGAGAATACTCCTGTGTTCGACCAGATACGCCACTCCGGTTCCGTCACCGTGGATTGTGTTCTGAGTTGGTGCTCCCACCGCAATGAGATTGTGCCGGAGCGCAATTGCCGAGCCAAACCGCGAACTCGCTCTGGCGGGCTGAGGATACAAGTGCGCGATTTCCTCGCCGGTTGTGGCGTCGAACATGTAGACCGCGCCGGAGTACTGCCGGTAGCCGGTCCAACCCACCGCAATCCGGCTTTCATCGACTGCCACGGAACGGCCAAACCAGACGCCGTCTCGCGGATTCGACGGCGTAATCTTGAGGAGCTGTTCGCCCGTCGCCGTATCGAACACATAGGCCGCGCCTTTGTCCGGCCCATTCTCGTCTTCATTGATGGCGCCAACCACCGCGCGACCGCCCCAGATGGCGACACTGGAACCAAAGTCGTCTCGAGCTTCACCGTCGTCGGCATGCAGTTTGTGGAGTCTCAAGCCGGTGGAGAGATCAAAAAGGTACGCAGCGCCGGCGCCACTCCCCAGATCATCATCCCCCGAGGCGCCGATGATTGCGATGGTACCATCGACAGCGACAGCCTCACCGAACTGGTCGCCGTATTCTCCGTCATCCGCGATCAGCCTTCCAACGACCTCACCACTGAGCAAGTCGTAAACGTACGCCAATCCAGTGTTCTCACCAAGTCCATTGCCATTCTGAACTCCGACAAGCAGTAGAGAGCCTTCCGCCGCGACTGACCGGCCGAACAGATTGGATGATCCGCCACCGGGTTCTGTGAGTTTGAACAGCTGCTCGCGTGTTGACAGGTCAAACACGTAGACCGCTCCGCTGTCGGACCCCAGGTCGTCATCAAACGGTGCACCAATGATCGCCATGTCACCGCTGAGCGCAATGGTGTGCCCGAACCGATCTCCTTCAGCAAGATCACTTGGGATCAGGCGATAGAGCAACTGCCCGGCCCCCGGATCGCCGACATACGTCGCACCTGATTCCTCGCCGCGCACGTTGGCACTCGCGGCGCCGATAACCATCCAATCCTGGTTCATGGCCACCGCATACCCGAAGCCGTGCCTGAGGCTGCCCTCCGGCGTCGGGATCCGGTGCATCTGCTGCCAATTCTCTTGTGCATTGGCCGCAGGCAACGCCATAAGCGCGACCAGAACCGCGAGGGCGGGCAGACATCGCCGGCAGGCATCGAGGTGAGAGGTAGTGCGTTGATTCATCGCTCCTCCTTCTGACTCAGGCTCTTGTGTTCGTTCCACTCCTGCTTCGGCCACCGAGGGGGATGTCGCAATTCGACCGGATTCCCTCCATGCAAAAGCCCACGAACGGCGGCGTTATTTCCCGGTTCTTGCACAATCGAGACTGACGGCCAAAACTACGCCTGCGACGGGTCACAACGTGGCACCAAGGCCGGAAACGCAGTGCTGCCAAGATAACAGGGGTTTCTAATCTTCGCGCATCCGCCCCTTCATCACCCCGCGCAGATTGGCGCCGATGAGGGCGAAGAAGCCCAGCAGGAACAGGGCGATGCCCCAGCCGGTCAGCGCGTTGCCGTCGCCGACAATCATCATCCCGCAGGCAACGAGTACGACCACCGTGGCGCCGCTGAGGTAGAGCACGCTGACGCGGCCTTCGAGACGCGATTGCGTCTCCTCGCGCAGCAGTCCCATGCTCTTGAGATCTTCGAGACTCATTGCTCCGGCTCCTTGGAGGCGAAGAACTCAACGGTGAGTTGCGAGGCGAACTTGGCCGCACCGCTGCGGCGCCGCACCAGCAGCATCGGTCCATCGAACAGACTCGCGAGTTGAGCGTGGAAGGGCGTAAAGGCCTGGCGCTTCCACCATGTCTCCGCCGTGCCGCCGATGATGATCAGGTCGGCGCCATCGGCCGCCTGGGCAATCGTCTTGATCACCTCAACGCTGACGAGCGGCTGCATCATCACCTTGAGCCCGCGACGGCGCGTCGTGGTTTCGATCTGCGCTGAGTCGAAAATCTCCTGCATGACGGCCCCGGCGGACGCGACCACGGCGGACTGTTCGCGGCCGACGTGGATGAGATCAATCACCGTGTTTTCGCCCGCCACGGCCTCGGCCACTTCGATGGCGAAGCGACCCTGGCGCGGATTGACGATGGGAATTACAATGCGTTTCGGATCGGTCGGCAGCGAGCCGCGCAACATGATCGTGTTCGCGTCGGACTGGAAGAGCACGCGATCGATCTGGGAGCCGAGCAGCGGCCGCTTGGCGCCGAGGTTGCCTTCATACGAAGTGCGCGGCTGCTTGGGGCCGGTCCAGCCGAGGATGAGCGTGCGGCACTTGCGCTCGATGATGGTGTCGATGATGCACCGGGCCGGGTGGTGCGATACGCGCACGAGACCCACGGCGGGCACCCCCGCCGCGGCCGCTGCGGCCAGTGAATCATCAACCAGTTCGCGCGCTGCGTTGACGAATCCGCCGGTGGCGGAAAGGGGCAACTGCTCAGGCACGCCGACCGCGTGAAGCACGACGAGGCCCGAGCCGTCGGCCTGGGCCAGGCGCGCGCCAAGTTCGATCAGCGCGCCGGCGTTGGTCGGGTTGGCGACGGGCACGAGCACGCGCGGCACGGCGTCGCCGGCGAGGGTGTGCTGCTCAAAGACGACGGGCGTGGCCTTGAGATCGTGATGCTGCTTGCGCGAGTAGGTGACGTAAATGAGCAGTCCCAGGCCGATCCAGCCGGCGGTGATGTACATCGACAGCGGCTCGTGCCAGAAGAGAAAGCCCGCCACGCCGAGCTGGCCGACGATCGCGATGATCGGCAGGACCGGGTAGAGCGGCATGAGGTAGCCGTACTGCAGACGGTCGCTGTACTTGCGACGAATCACAATTGCTGAGAGATTCACCGCCGCGAAAACGAGCAGGAACATGACGCACGTCGCCGCGGCGACCTTTTCAGCGTCGAGCGTGACCGCGACAATCGTGATCAGCGCGCCGCTGGCAAACAGCGCCGCAACGGGCGTGCGGGTGCGCGGCGAGATGGTGGCCATGATCGCGGGCAGCGTGCGGTCGCGCCCCATGGCGAAACTGACGCGCGTGGAACTGTAAGTCGTGGCGTTGAGCGCGCTCATGGTCGAGAGCATCGCGCCCAGGACCAGCAGCAGCGCGCCCGTGCCCCACGGCATGAACTGGTTGGCCGCTTCGGCGACGCCCGTCTCGCCCAGTGCCGAGAGATACGCCCACGTCTGGCCCGGCGGATAAGGCCCATCGGGCTGAAGGAGCGGCGCGGGAATCGCCAGGGCGCCGATGCAAACAATCGCCACAAGCAGATAGATGGGAATGACAATCGCCAGCGACCAGAAGATGGCGCGCGGAATATTGCGGCGCGGCTCGACGACTTCTTCGCCAGCCTGCACGATGATCTCGTAGCCCTCGAAAGCAATGAAGGTAATACCCATCGCCACGAGCACGCCTGAGCCACCCATCGGAAGGAAGGGCGTGAACTTCTCACTCACGGTCGCGCCGCTGGGGCCGATGTCGCCGCGAATAAGTGCCGCCAGGCCGAACGCGATGAAGATGGCGATGGTGATGATCTTGCTGACGGTGATGATGTTGCCGGTCTTGCCCGTTTCGGATGAGCCGCGGTAATTGACCCAGATGAAGAAGAGACAGACGGCGACGGTAAGCGATTTGGCGAAATACCAGGCGTTGAGGCCAAAGAGGGTTCCCATGTCGCCGTGCTCGGCCCCGGTGGGCGGATTGCCCCAGCCGAACAAGGTCTGCATGCCCCAGACGACGTAGGAGCCGAAGACGACGGCGTAGAGCGAGCCGGCCACGGCGTGGGCGAGCCAGTCCATCCACCCGACGAGAAAGGCGCTGGGCCCGGGCATGCCGAACTTGGTCCAGAGGTAGCCGCCTCCGGCGCCGGGGATCGCGCTGCCGACTTCGGCGTAGACCATCGCGGTGCACAGGGTCATGATGCCGTTAAGGGCAAAAGCAAGGATGAGGCCGGGCCCGGCGATGCCTGCGGCAATGCCAGTGAGGGCGAAGATGCCGGCTCCGATCATGGCCCCGACGCCGACCATCGTGATGTCAAAGCACTTCAGATCGCGAGCGAGTTCAGTCTCGCTGTGTCGCGGGCGCGTCGGGATGACCGTTTCCGTGGCTTGCGTCATATGTGCGTCGGGTTGAGCGTAGGAGGGTCATTCTACGTGGTGCGAAGGGAGAAGGCTGATGAACGAACGACGCCCATGTTCATCGAACACGAGCGTCGGGCATTGGGAGCACGGATAGTCGGATCAGGCGACGCGGGGTTGCACGGCCCTAGTCGATGTAGATGCGATCGTCCCAGGTCTTCAGATCTTCCATGACCTCTTCGAGCAGGGTGGCGGCATGGCCATCGACGAACAGCGCGTTGCTGCCCGACTTGTGCCGCAGCGGTTCGAGGCGCTGGCCGCGCAGCGGATCGTTCGGTTCGCCGTTGATGTTGGACTCCTGCCACGCGTCGTAGTAGATCGAGAAGTAGTCCTCGCGCGTATTCTCGCCGCCGGGGTAGTTGTTCCGGTAGAGAATGTCATCCGGGTCGTCGGTGTAGTCGGCCATGTAGACGGTTTCGCTGGGGGTGAGAAAACCATTGGTCTTGCAGGCGCGCTGAACCGGGTTCTGGGTGATGGTGCGGGGCGCGAGGAAATGCAGGCCGTTGGAGAGGTACTGCACCTTGTGCTTCTGATTCGGATGGCTCGGGCAGCGATAGGCCGGAATGGAGTCGAATCGATCGTCCTTGATCTGGGAGAAGTAGGTTCGAAAGGCGATGGGCCAGGAGATGTCCAGCGGGTGGTTCGTGCCGTGGTTGGCTCGGGGGATGAGGTTGTAGTCATTCATGTACGACCCGAGGCCGAAGCCGATCGAGCGCAGGTTGTTGAGGCACTGCACGGTGCGGGCGGACTCGCGCGCCTTGGCGAGAGCGGGCAGCAACAGGCCGATGAGCAGCGCGATGATCGAGATCACCACGAGCAGTTCGATGAGGGTAAAGCCGGAACGCTTCTGAATGCCTGCACGCACAACGACACCACCTTTAGCCGAGAGGTCTCCCGGTCGTCTCTGAACTCAACAGCCCGCCGCCTCAGCGGTTCGGGCCGAAGTACACGCGATCGTCCCAGTTGTCGAGATCGGTCATAACTTCCTGGGTGAGCGTCGCGGCGTGGCCGTCGACAAACAGCGCGTTGCTGCCTGACTTGTGGCGCAGGGGCTCGAGGCGCTGACCGGTGTACCAGTTGTTTGGATCGCCCGTGATGTGCGTGGCCGTCCACGCGTCATAGAAGATCGAGAAACTCCGCTCGGGCGTGTTCTCGCCGTTGGGGTAGTTGTTGCGATAGAGGATGTCATCCGGATCGTCGGTGTAGTCCGCCATGTAGATCGTCACGCTCGGCGTGAGGAATCCGTTGGTCAGGCACGCCTTCTGCCGGGGGTTGGTGATGATGACGCCCGGTCTGGAGAAGTTGAGCCCGTTGGACAGGTACTGCACCTTGTGCTTGGGATTCGGATGCGACGGACAGCGGTACGCGGGGATGGAATTGAAGTGGTCGTCTTTGATCTGTGAGAAGTAGGTTCGAAACGCCATGGGCCAGGCGATGTCCCAGCGCGGATCCTCGCCGCCGTTGGCCTCGCGCGGAATCTTGTTGGCGTCATTCATGTAGGAATGCAGCGCGAACCCGATCGACCGGAGGTTGTTGAGGCACTGGGCCGATCGCGCCACCTCGCGGGCCTTGGACAGGGCGGGCAGCAGCAGACCGATGAGCAGCGCGATGATCGAGATCACCACGAGCAATTCAATGAGTGTAAAGCCGCCTTTGCGGGCGAATTGACGTTGGGTCATGTCTGGAATCTCCCGAGGCTTGAGCCGCACCCCCGGCGTTCAATCTACAGAATGTACCCTAGTCATCGCCGTTCTGCAAGCGTTTTCTTGCCGCATTACACACTTCCTGCACGCATTTCTCGACCTGCTCATTCACCAGGAACAGGTCATACGCCCCGGAATCACGCGCCAGGGCGATTTCCTTCTTGGCCTCGGCAAAGCGGCGACTGATCTCGTTTTCGTCCTCCCGGCCCCGTTTTCGCAGCCGCGTGAGCAGGGTCTGGTCGTCGGGAGGCAGCAGGAAGACCAGCAGCGCCTCGGGGAGGTTCTCGCGGATCTGCAGGGCGCCCTGGACGTCGATTTCGAGCAAAACGACGCGTCCCTGGCTCAGGGCGGCGTCGACGGGGCCGCGCGGCGTGCCGTAAGAGTATTTGCCAAAGACGGTTGCGTGCTCCAGAAGCTCGCCGGCGGCAATCATGCGGTCGAACTCGGGTTGATCGACGAACAGGTAGTCGCGGCCGGCGACGTCGGCGGCGGTCTGGGGTCGAGTGGTCGCCGAGACGCTGAAGACGGCGTCGAGGCGCTGAACGACCTGCCGCGTGATGGTCGTCTTGCCGACACCCGAGGGGCCGGAAATCACGAGCAGCAGCCCCGCGCCCGGACCCGCCGAGTTGTGTCCACCCTGTGCCATGGCGGGACAAGCGTAGAATCGGCCGCGCCCCGACGCCAGAATCCCCTTGTGAAATCCAGTGCTCTTCTCACCCAATGAAGCGGCGGGAGAGCCCTTCGATGGATGCAGCCGCCATGAACTGGAATGAGAGCCACGATGCCGACACGGGAGGCCGCGTCCGCATCGTCGAAGAGAACGCGACGGACGAGGAGCGGCTCTGGGCGACATTCATCCATCTCTCGGGGCTGGCTGGGTACGTCGTGCCGACCGCTTCGGTCGTCGCCCCACTGGTGCTCTGGCTCATCAAGCGCAACCAGTCGCCCTTCGTTGACGATCATGGCCGCGAAGCGCTGAACTTTCAGATCTCCATGGTCCTGTGGATGCTGGTTTCAGTTCTGCTGGCCATGGTGTGCATCGGCGCCTTGATGATCCCGGCGGTGCTGCTCACCCAGTTCATCGCGTCGATCGTGATGGCCGTTCGCGCCAACCGCGGCGAGTACGTCCGCTACCCGGTGACAATCCGCTTTCTCTCATAGACAACAAGACGCCCAATACCCGACCGAAGCGCGAGCGAGGGTAATGACTTTCCGGCGCAACGAAAGGCACAAACCTCGCCGGTGCGTGGGGCTGGTTCGTGCAATTATGCTTGTTCGCCGGCAACTTCTTCAGCGCGCGTTGGCCGCCGGCGATTGCGCATCCAGCGGACCGCGAGGCAATCAAAGAACCCCGGGATGGCCCGGTTGAACACGCCGTACTTCGCCCGGCCGGCTGTGCGCGGCCGATGGCTGACGGGTGTCTCGACGACGGTGTAGCCCAGTTGTCGCGCGGTCACGGGGATAAACCGGTGCATGCCGCGAAACTCTAGAGGGATGGCCAGGCCCACTTCGCGCCGCATGATGCGCAGCGAGCAGCCGGTGTCGCGGATCGTGTCGCCCAGAAGCATGCGGCGAAAGGTGCGGCCCACCCAACTGGCGACGCGCCGGCCGACGGTGTCGCGCCGGTTCGCCGAACGGTCGCCCTGGACCATGTCGGCTCCGGTCTGCCGCATGACTTCGAGCAGTCGCGGCAGGTCGGCGGGGTCGTTCTGAAGATCGGCATCAAGCAGGGCGACCAGCGTGCCGCGCGCCGCACGCAAGCCGGCGTGGAACGCCGCGGACTGCCCGTTTCCGCGACCGGGGGGCGTGTCCATCATCCGCACCACACGCAGCCAGGGGCGCGTGGCCATCAGCTCCCGCAGGCGCTGGGACGTCTGATCCGTGGAACCATCGTCGACGATGACGAATTCAAATCGGCCGGCCATGGCGGAAAGGGCGGCCCCGACCTCGCTCACCAGCGGCCCGATGTTGTCCTCTTCATTGTGCGCCGGAGCGATGACGGTCAATTCGATCTGGTCGCGTGGCGGCTGGGACATGCGGATAAACAGCATAGGGTCTGAGCCGCAGAGGATCGCGGTGCGCGGCGTGGCGTCGATCCCGACGCCTAACATCCCCACGGAACCCGGAATCTGACCAGGTGAGGACAGCGCGGCATGCATCTCAAGCGCGATGATCACGAACACGGCCCCAAGGAGATCCCCATCCGGTTCATACTCGAGAACCCGGAGGAACTCGTCGCCGGCGAGCATGGCGACCAGAAGGAATGGATCGTCAAGGGCGGCCTGGGCGAGAGCCTGCTCGAAGTGGCCCTGGACGCGGGCATCAACATCGAGCACTCCTGCGGCGGCGTCTGCGCCTGCTCGACCTGCCACGTCTACGTCGAAAAGGGTATGGAGCACCTGAGCGAGGCAACCGAAGCCGAGGAGGATCGCGTTGAGGAGGCGCCTGCCCTGCAGCGCAACAGCCGGCTGAGTTGCCAATGTGAGATCTTGACCAAGGGGGAGATCCAGGTGCGCGTCCCGGCGTGGAACCGGAATGCGATCAAGGAAGTGCCGCACTAAGAGCCATGGACGACACACTGCACTGGCTTGACGTTGAGGAGATCGCGGAAGAACTGGATGAGGCTCATCCGGATATCGATCCGATGCGTCTGGGCTTTCCCAAACTTCGCGCCCTCGTGGAGGCCCTGCCGAACTTTGCCGAGCGCGAAGGGCATCCGTGTAATGAGCGCATCCTCGAGACGATTCAGGCACACTGGATCGAGTTGCGCGGCGACGCAACTTCAGATGACGACGACTGATTCGGCGCCGGACGAACCTCCTCGCTGACGCTTCGGGCTCGCTTTGTCATACCATCCCGCTGATGCTTCCCGTTCGATTCACAATTCTCGGCTCAGGCACCTCGGCGGGCGTGCCGGTCATCGGCTGCGACTGCGAAGTGTGCACCTCCGCCGACCCGCGCGACAGGCGCACGCGCAGCGGGGCGTGCGTGGAGTATCTCGACGATCGAGGCCAACCTCGCGTGGTGCTCATCGACACCTCGCCTGACCTGCGGTTCCAGGCTCTGCGGCATCGGCTGCAGCGCTGCGACGGGATTCTGTTTACGCACCACCACGTCGATCATGTCTTTGGGCTGGATGAAGTGCGGCGCTTCAACGCGGTCATGCAGCAGCCGATCAACATCTACGCTGAATCGCACACACTCGAGAATCTCAAACGCGTCTACCAGCACATCTTCGAGTCGCACAAGAACGTGAATGCGAGTTTCGTCGCCACGCTCATTCCCAATCTCATCGGCCCCGAGACGCCGCTGGATCTGTACGGGTTGCGTTTCACGCCGCTGCGCGTCATGCACGGCCGGTTGCCCATTGTCGGCTTTCGCATTGATCGGGCCGACCCCGCGGCGGCGCCGACCGACGATCCCCTGCCGCTGGCGTACTGCACGGACGTTTCGGCCATTCCGCCCGAGACGTGGCCGGCTCTCAATGGGCTCAAGACGCTGTTTCTTGATGCGCTGCGCTACCGGCATCATCCGACGCACTTTACGGTCGACCAGGCAATCGACGCGGCCGAGCGGATCGGCGCGGGGCAGACCTACCTCGTGCACATGACGCACGACATCCTGCACGGCGAACTGGAGCCGCGCCTGCCGGGGACGATTCGATTGAGTTACGACGGATTGCAGGTGGGCGAACTGCCGCAGTGATCAGCGGCGTGCGTTGAGTTCGGCGATGGCTGCGTTGATCTTCTCGACCAGTTCGGCGCGGTCAGTGGCGTCGACTGTCGATCGGGCCCGTTCGAGCAGGCGCCGCGCGACGGCCACATCGCCCAACGGACCGGCATAGAGCCGAGCGGCTTCAAACAGGCTCGGTGCGGCGTACCGGCTCTCGCTAAAAAGAATCGCGCACTGCATGAAGCGCACCGCCGCGTCGCGCGGCTCGTTCCCCGCCGACAGCGCCCGGCCATACTGATACAGGAGACGGTCGATCGGGTACTGCTGCGTATTGGCGACCCAGCGCTCGATCTGGCTGCGGGCGTCGCGCACCCGGCCGGCGTCGAGCAGGGCGTCGATGGCGTCCGCCTCGGCATGCGCCGCCAATGGCTGGGGACCGCTGACCACCGGAACATCGCGCTCCGCAGGCTCTTCCACGGGCGCGTCGCGGGGCGCCGGCGCCTCTGACGCCTGATAGGCCTCCGACGTTTCGAGGTTCGAGATCGTCCGAATCGCAAGATCGATCATGTCATGATTGACGCTCTCGGGTTCGGCCTGGTCGAGCGCTTTGCGGAGTTGTTCGAGTGCGGCGTTTTTCGTCGCCTCATCGGGCCGATCCGGTTTGCACGTCGGCATGGTGTCAAGCCAGCAGGAATCAACGCTGGTGAGCAGCAGCGTCGCCCACGCTTTGCACGCCGGCGTGTAGCGGCCGGCGTCGGTGAGCAGTCGCGTGCGGCGGTAGTGGACCCAGGTTTTCTGCCAAGGCTCGCGCGCCTGCTTCATCGCCTCGTCGAGCAGGCGCATCGCTTCGTCGAGTTGCTGCCCGGCCGCGGCGGTCTCGGCTTTCTCCAGCGCGGGCATGGCGTCAAGATGAAGGATGACGCGATCAATCGGCCGGTCCGTCGGGCGGCCGGCCATGGTGTATTGCACCTGGCAATCCTTGACGCCGCGCACCACGACGCCCGAGAGGGGAATGCGGCCGAGCAGAATCTCGTCGCCGCGCAGGGGCAGCGTGCACAGCGCCGTGCTCAGGGCGACGACCATCGCACACTGGAATCGAGTGGTGATCATCGATCCAGCCCCAGTTCCTGCCGGCTCAGGAAGCGGTAGCCGCCTGGCCCGCCGTTGTCTTCGGCGATGCGCTTGAGCGTTCCCAGGGGGTCTTCGTAGACGAACTGAATCGTCTTGAGCACGCTGCGTGTCTGGCCGCGGGAGTCATGATTGAGCCGCTCGATCATGTTGAGCAGGTCGCGCTGATCGACTTCGAATTCGCCAAGGCCGGTGATGTCGGTGCTGAGGATGAAGACGACGTCGGGCACGGGGTTCATGTCGCGCAGGGCCAGTTCGATGGCGGCCAGCGGATTGGACTGGCTCGTGGCGCGGATGTTGCGATTGTCGAGGTTCATCCAGTCGAAGACGAAGAGCTTGTTCTCGTTGGTGGCGGGAAGGAGTTTGACGACACCGCGCCGCCGCTTGGTGGCGATGTCCTTTGGATCCTGCGGACCGGGGACGAGCACCGCCTCGTTGCGCTGAAAAAAGACGACGCGGAAGTTCTGCGACTCATTCAGTTTGTCAATGCTGCGCACGAGTTCGTCAATAAGGATCGGCAGGTAGGCGATCATCGAGCCGCTGGCGTCGACGACGTAGACGATGTTGCGCGCGTTGCTGCCGCGCAGCCCGCCGAAGGTCACGTCGTTGCTCCCGCCCTTGGGCGCAAAGCCGGCGAGGGCTTCGTCGCCGCCCGCGGGTCCGATGAGCGAAGCGGGATCGACGCGATTGGCGTCGAGCGCCTCGGAAGCATCGGTGCGATCCAGCCTCGACCGCTCTTCGAAGACGAGGTCTTCGTTTTTCGTGTCATCCGGATTAATGGTTGTGAGCGGCTGGAAGCTCAGGTTGTTGAACTCCGCGACGACGGCCGGCGGCGCGGCCTTGTCCGCGAGCAGTCGCGCGGTGGTCCAGGGAATGAGCAGACCGAGCACGATCATCCCGGCGTGGGCCGCGATCGACGCAATCCACGGAACCACACGCTGGGCGAGACTCAACTCGCGCTCGACCGGTTCTTCTTCGCGCACCACGGCACTGAGCGACTCGACGGTCGGTCCTTTGCGTCCGGGATGGGCTGGATTGGCGCTCATGCGGTTTCGTTGATGGTTGTCAATCTTCGTCGTTGCGACCGCCGCGGAAGATGAGGCGATCAAGGCTCACAGCGCCCGGGCCTCCGATGAAAATGCACCACGCCGCAATCAGGAGCGTGACCTGAAGCATCGCGGCACATTGTGTGAGCGGCTCAGCGCCTCGCAGGCTGGACAGAAACTGCCACACGGCGTTGCCGGCCGACGGATCCATGTTCGCCTGAACCGTCGGTAATGTGGTCAGCGCGAACGCATAGCCCATCGCCACGGCCAAACCCAGCCCCCACACGCGGCTAAACAGGCCGATGAGCAGCAGTCCCGCTCCGATCGTCTCGGTAAACATCGCGATCCAGGCAAAGATGCGCGGGTACGGATGGCCGACGTTGTGGAGCATGATGGTCAGGCCTTCGACTTTCTTGGCATCCACCTTGTACTGCACCGGGGCCCCGGACGACTTCTCGACGACGGGCTTGGTGGCAGGTGGCGCGGGTTTCGTATCTGGCTTTGCAGGGGCCTGGGCCGGCTGCTCTGCGGGCTGCGTGGTTGGCGGCTCTGCGGGCCGGGCCTGCTCAGGCTGATCGTCACCGTCTCCATCAGCCGGGGGCTGCGTGTTGCTGGATGGTTGCTCCTCGGTCGGCTGGGCAGAATCGGGGGAGTCTTCCGGTGCGGGCGGCTCAACGACCGGAGCGGAATCGGGTTTCTTGGATTCCTCGACCTTTGCCGGGGGCGTGACGGGGCCGCCGGCGACGACGGTCTTGTGGCCGATGCCAAGTTCGACGAGGGTCGCCGCCGCCGGGCCCTCGAAGGTTTCGTTGCCCCACTTTGGGATGCCCGCCCAGAGGAACGCGGCCGCGAGGCCAACTCGGAGCAGGAGCGGACAGGTGTGCAGCGCGATGGAGTCGCGGAATCGCATGGGTGATGAACTCCTTGTACGGTGTCGTCAGCGCTTCGGACGTCGTTGCGCCGACGCGGAAGGGAATGATATCGCCGGTTTCCGGCCTCGTAGCGCGGTCTCGCGCCCGCGGGCTGCCGCGTAGACTTGTTGGGCCTGTTGGAGTGCCTCACGCGGGCGTGGCGAAATTGGCAGACGCGCCAGATTTAGGTTCTGGTGTCGCAAGACGTGGAGGTTCGAGTCCTCTCGCCCGCATTGCCTCGGAGCGTTGCTGCGATCGTTCAAGGCTGCCCGCATTGGGAGGGCTCAAAACATGACGCCGACACACCCGGTCCGTTCAGAGTCCGTCGTTCGATGGCTGTTGGCGGCATTGGCCGTACTGCCGGTCCTGTGCATCGCCGAAACCCGCCTGGCCCGCGCCCAACCGATCCCGATGGATGAGCGCGCCTCCACCATGCGGGAGTTCCGCGAAGCGCGCCAGAGGTTCTTCACTGAGCAGTTCCTCGAACCATTCGACCGGATCGCGCCGCACGAAGCGCCGTGGTACGCGCAGGCGCGCCGCCTGGTCGAAGAGTCAATCCTCGACTGGAGCGACCTCAAGGACGTCAGCTACTTCAGCATGTCGCGCACCGGGACCAAACTTTTCAAGGAGATGGGCTGCGACGATCCACTGGTCGCGTACATCACCGGATTCGCCATTTCCGAGAACTCGCGACACCATGTGGACGCTGAGGCGTACTTCAAGCAGGCGCTGGAGGGACTCAAGCCTGCAGGCTATCCCGTGCTGTGTAACGTGCTCGTGCATCGCGTCTACGCGCCGTACCTGCAGGGATGGAAGCGCGAAACCGAGGCCATGGCGCAGCGCAAAGCGAACGTGGCGGACATGCTCGAACTCGCCCGATCGACCGCAACGGACTCCGCGGCGCAGCGGCACGTGTTCAGCCTGCTGCGCCACGAGATCGACACCTCATTGCCGATTGAACTCGCGGAGTCGCTGCGCGATCAGTTGAAAGACCCCGCCAATGGCGTCGACCCATGGCTGCGGCTGGCGCTTTCGGGCATCTACGAAGTACGGCGAGCCTGGGATGAGCGCGGGGCGGGCTGGGGCTACGAGGTCGAGCCCGGTCAGTGGAAGGGTTTCAGCGAGCACCTGGCGTATGCGGCTCGCGACCTGAACGCGGCGTACAGACTCGATCCAACCCGGCCCGAGGCGGCCGCGCGAATGATCACCGTGACCATGGGCGGCCACCCCGTCGAGGGACTCAGCACACGCGACTGGTTCGACCGCGCCGTCAAAGCGCAGTTCGACTACGACAACGCGTATTCGTACTACCTGTGGTCCCTGCGGCCGCGCTGGGGCGGCTCGCTCGAGGAGATGATCGACTTCGGTCTGGCATGCGCGGATACGAGGCGATACGAGACAGTCGTGCCTCTGTTTCTTTTCCTGGCCATGCGCGATGTGTGCGACGATCGCCACCGCCTGGACGTGGCGCACGAGCGGTATGAATTGTGGAGCGATGAGGATCTTTATCGCCGCTTCCTCGACACGATGTCGGCCATGCTCGGCGAGAAACATACGAAGAAGATCGAAGGGACGATCAAGAGCGCGATGATCCTCGCGGCGTGGCGGTCGGGTCGGTACGAAGATGCTCGCCGCCTCGTACTGGATGAAACCGAACTTGATGCGGAGGTGCTCGATTACTTCTGCGCCCGGGCGCCGCAGGTCGAGCGCGAGTGCCTGGCGTACAGCGGGCCGCATGCCGATGAGTTTGGCAAGGCGAAGGCCGCCTTTGACGCCCGCAAGTGGGCCGAGGCGGCGGAGATGTATGCCGCTCTCATGGAAGCGACGGAAGGCGAGGCGGAGATCGCCCGAGCGAATCGCACCCGAAAACCCAAACCCGGGGAACTTGCTCCCCGCGACGCCGGCGCCATCGCGCTGGCTGGAGCCGAGGTGGCTCGCATCGCCGGATTTGCGGCACACGCGATGGATGAGTTTGAACGGGGACAGGACGTCGCACTCAACTACATTCCACAGCGAGGCGTGTGGGAAACACTGCAGGGCAGCGTCATCTCCTCACTCAAGCAGGGCTTTGTATTCAGGATGCGAAACCTTTCGGTGAGCACCATGTGTCCAATCCCCGCCGGTCAGCGTCTGGAGCTCGACGGAACCATCGATTTCAGCGGAGCCGAGAAGGAGAAGAACGTTCACCTGCGCGTCCTCCTGCGCGACAATCTTGACGTGCAGTACGGCTTTCGCAATTGTGTCACCTTTAACTTCAGCGACCAGCAGGTCGAGTTGGGGCGGTTCCTGAAAGCGGATATTGCGGCGCCGGCGGCGATCGGTCCGAAGATGACGTTCCGCATCTCCCTCTGGGATGGCTGGGTCGAGGTCCTCGTCGACGGGAAGACAACAATCGTCGGCCAGTTCATGGACGATCGTTTCGAGCGACCGGCTGGTGACTACTTCGGGTTGAACACAAGCCGATACGGCTATCGAGGCGAGATCATCGTCGACGATCTCCGCCTTCGAAAGCTGAACAGCCCGCCTCCCGTGGTCGAGAAGGCCATGGCCGACAAGAGGGCGACCGATCGCGATCCTGGCTTCCGCTGATTGGCTGAAGCGGTTGCGCGGAGGAGCTCGGCTTTCGGACGCGGCAACGGGCTGCCGACGACGACGGAGCAAGCCGTCTCCCATCCAGGACCTTTGACGCCCGCGCTGCCCGCCGCTACGCTGCAACTTCGCTCGGCGGCCGCGGTAGTGTCGCCATCGGCTCGTCCAATCGGCCGGCCTGTCTTTTCGTCCCAGTCGCCCGCGCCGGATCCTGATCCGGCGCCATCGCGAGGAGGTTCGGGGTGGTTCATCG
Source organism: Planctomycetaceae bacterium (assembly GCA_040255465.1). Taxonomy (GTDB): domain Bacteria; phylum Planctomycetota; class Phycisphaerae; order Phycisphaerales; family UBA5793; genus UBA5793. The sequence goes on along the minus strand of JBDZVA010000001.1, from coordinate 549,970 downwards.
TCTTCCGCTTTTCGTTGCTCTGTGCGCCGGCCTGGCGCCGTTCACGCCGGGGGCGTTCACGGGTCGTGCCGCGCTGGCGCAGGATGCCGCGACCGACGCGTCGTATCACACCTACGACCAGTTGACCGCATCGCTCAAGGCGCTCGCCGCCGAGCACAGCAATGCGATCCAACTGACGGCGATTGGCGAGAGCCTGAAGATGCGCAACATCTGGGCTCTGCGCGTGGCGCTGCCCGGCACGGTCGAACCCGACAAGCGACCTTCGCTTCTGCTCACCGCCAACATCGATGGCGATCACCTCGTGGGCAGCGAAGTGGCGGTGCGTGCCGTGCGCGAGCTGCTCAATCGTGCCGCGGCGGACGGCGAGTCGCCGGCGGCGAAGTTGCTCAGCAAGTACACGCTCTACGTCGTGCCGCGCGTCAACCCCGACGCAGCCGAACTCTACTTCGCCAATCTCAAGCAGGAGGTCGTGCGCAATCTGCACCCCGATGATGCGGACCGCGATCTGCGGACCGATGAAGATCCGCCCAACGACCTCAACGGCGACGGCCTGATCACCATGATGCGCGTCTACGACCCGGAGAAGGCCAATCGACTGGCCGACCCCGACGAACCTCGCCTCGACATTGCGCCCAACGCCGAGAAGGGCCAGCGAGCCGAGTTCTACGTCATGGTCGAGGGCGTCGATGACGACAAGGACGGCGATTACAACGAAGATGACAGAGGCGGCGTCGATCTCAATCGCAACTTCATGCACGGCTGGCAGGAGCACGACGATGGCGTCGGCCGGTACCCCGTTTCCGAACCCGAGTCGCTGGCACTGCTCCGCTACGCCTTGTCGCACCAGAACATCGCCATCGCGCTGACGTACGGCCGACATGACAATCTCAACAACACACCCAACGGCCAGGGCACACTCAACGGCGGCGCGCCGGCGAACATCGACGGGGCCGATGTCCCCGTGTACCGCGCGGTCGGCGAATCATTCAAGAAGATCACCGGACTGCAGAATGTGACCAGCCCGCCCATCGACGGGGCGTTCCAAGCCTGGGCCTACGCGCAGTATGGCATCCCATCGTTCGCGACTCCGGTCTGGAGCCGACCCAGCGAGCCGGCGCCCGAGGGCGAGGGCAACAAGGCCGAGGGCGAAGCACCCGGCGGCGGTGGCGGGAATGCCACACCTGCACCCCAGGACGATTTCAGTGACATTCTTGAAGCCGCCAGTGCGCGCGGCATGGAAGTGACGCTCGAGCAACTCCAGGCCATGCCTCCCGATCGCATCGCCTTCTTCCGCCAGATGATCGCCACCGGCAGCGCTCGGCCGACCGGCGGCGGCGGCGCCCAGCCGCCTCCAGGAGGCGGCGGAGGTCGCGGCGGGTTCCGACGCGGTGGCGGTGGCGGCGGATTCCAGCCCGGCGGCGCTCCACCCACCGGCGGCGGGGCGCGCGGTGGACGACCCGGCGGTCGCTCCAATGCAGAAGGCGACAAGGCGTGGCTCGAATACAGCACCGACAAGCGCAACGGCGAGGGTTTCGTCGAGTGGACCGACTTCGATCACCCGCAACTGGGCAAGGTCCAGATCGGTGGTTTCGTCCCCTACTTCCGCGTTGATCCCCCGGCCGAAGAACTCGACGGACTCGCAACCAAGCAGGCCGACTTCATCCTCGATCTGCTGAGCAAGATGCCCGAGGTGTCGCTGACGACGCCGCAGGTCACCAAACTCGCCTCCGGCCTCTACGAGGTCAAGGCAGCGCTCGTCAACGATGGCTTCCTCCCGGCCGGCACCCGCATGGCGGTGCGCAATCGTCGGGCCCTGCCCTTTGTCGTTCGTGTCGATCTGCCGGAAGACCAGGTCGTTTCCGGCCCGCGCATTTCCAAGATCTGGTCCGTGGCGGGCAGCGGCGGGCGCAACGACTTCCGCTGGCTCATTCGCGCTGACGACGACTCGACCGTCAAGATCACGCTCTACAGCGCCAAGTACGGCAGCTCGGAAACCAACGTGACGCTCACCAGTTCGGGCAACTGATCTGAAATCTCCCCACACTCGTCTTCAGACGGGAGTTCTTCGATGACCAATCCGCTTCGCTCCTTGATCTCGACGTGCTCGCTGCACCGCCGCACACTCGCGCTTGGCGCTGCCCTGCTCACCACCGCCTCGGCGCCGACCGCGGCGCACGCGCAGTGGCAGTATCCCAGCAAGGTCGAGATCCAGTTCAACCGGTTCTACGACCACGCGGGGATCACCGATCTTCTGAAGAAACTCGTTGCGGCCTACCCCGATCTGCTGACCATGCAATCGCTGGGCAAGAGCGTCGGCGGGCGCGACATGTGGCTCGTCACGCTCAACAACCCCAAGACCGGGCCCGACACGAGCAAGGCCGCGATGTTCATCGACGGCAACATTCACGGCAACGAGATTCAGGCCGCCGAGACGATCGTCTACTCGATCTGGTATCTCACGAAGAGTTACGGCCACGTCGAGGCGCTCACCAAACTGGTCGACGAGCGCGCCTTTTACTTCCTGCCCATGGAAAACCCGGACGGCCGCGACACGTGGTTCCACGAGGCGGCCACGCCCCACTGGCTGCGCGGCGGCATTCAGCCAATGGACGACGACAACGACGGTCTCGTTGACGAAGATTCTTACGACGATCTCGATGGCGACGGACACATCACCAACATGTACCGCCGCGACCCGCTAGGCCGCTACAAGCCCGATCCCAAGGATCCTCGCTTCATGATCCGCGTCGAGCAGGACGAAGAGCCGGGCGGCTGGTCCCGCGCCGGCTCGGAAGGCATAGACAACGACGGCGACGGCGACATCAACGAAGACGGACCCGGCAGCTACGACCCCAATCGCAACTGGCCCAGCGACTGGCAGCCCGACTACATCCAGGGCGGCGCGACGGACTACCCCTTCAGCCTGCCCGAGACGCGCTGCATTCGCGATTTCATGCTGAGCCATCCCAACATCGCTGCGTTCCAGAGTTACCACAACTCCGGCGGCATGATTCTCCGCGGCCCAGGCGCCGACTACGTCAATTACCCCTTCCAGGACATCCGCGTCTACGACCAGTTGCAGGAAGCCGGCGGCTTCATGCTGCCGGGCTATCGCAAGATGGTGCTCTGGTCGGATCTCTACGTCGTGCACGGCGGCGAAGTGAACTGGGCCTACGAGGGCCTCGGCATCACCGCATTCACCAACGAACTCTGGAGCGACTGGAAAGCGAATCAGAGCGACAACCCCGGCCCCGACGCCGACAAGCGATTCACCGAACTGCTCCAGTTCGACGAACCGCTGGTGCCGTACAAACCCTTCAACCATCCGACGCTGGGCGAAGTGCTCATCGGCGGAAGCAAGAAGTGGTCCAGCCGTGTCCCGCCGCCGTGGATGAGCGAGGAAGACTGCCACCGCAACTTTGCGTTCACGATGTTCCACGCCCGCGAGATGCCCAAGGTTGAATGGGGCGTCAAGCAGGTCAAGTCGATGGGCGGCAACCTGTGGGATGTGCGCGTCGAACTGAAGAACGACAAGATCATCCCGTCGATCACCGCCTGGGCCCGCCAGCACAACATCGGCCGCCGCGACACGCTCACCTGCACCTCGGTCGGCGGCCGGTCCAGCGTCGTCGCCAGCGGCAGCGTCAACTCGCTGCTTGAAGACGCGCGCTTCAGTCCAGTCGAGCATGAGCCGCAACGTCTGTGGATCGACGGCGGCATCGGCGGCAAGTCGACCGAACTGTTCCGGTTCATCATTGCAGGCAGCGGCGACGTCGAACTTGTCTACGAAAGCGAAAAGGGCGGCACGATCAGGCAGACGATCAACCTCTCCGAGCAACTCCTGCCCAAGACGGAACTGCCCAAGGAGATGACGGAGAAGAAGAAGTAGCGGACGGTCACACACGGCCGGACGCGCAAGCGAGTCCGATCGCGGCATGTGCCTGCGGAAACAAGAACGAGGACGGGAGCGTCTGCCATGACGCACCCGTCCTTTTCAATTCTGGAGTACCGCCACCAGCCCGACGCGCCAGCGAGGACGAATGGCGGCTGCGCCAGCGGATGAAGCCAATTCCTCGCTGGCGCGGCGGGCTGGTAGAGTTCGTGAGGACTTGATCGCACGCCGCTACTGAATCGTCTGCTCGACAAGGTTGGAAATGCACTGGGCTGGACAACTGTGCTGCTGCGCCGCCTGAAAGAGTACGTGTCGCCCCGACGCGCCCGGCGGCACCGGGACGGCGAACTCGATTTCACCGTCGGCGTCGAAGAAGCGATCGACGCCTCCAATGATGCGGTTCGGATTGACGTCTCGAATTCCAAATCGCGCACAGAACAGTGTCATCTCATTGTTGATGTTCGATTCACCCGGTTCCAGGCCATACACCGTCAAACAGCGCTGCCCGGGTGTGCCGCGCGAGATGCGCACGGTTGCGTCCTGTCCGCCCACGAGGTTCTCAACTGAGAGACTCAGGCAGTGCTGCGCCTGGCCGAGAATGGCGTAGGCAACGTAGTCTCCGGCCGCGACGGCGACGTAATCCGGATTCGGCGGCGGCACATCCTGTACGTGATAACCGTCCGCCCCCCAGACGACGATGCGGCCGTCCCGTTTGAGGCCCACGCTGAAGTAGCCGTACAACATTGGAGCGCCGCCTGCGGCGATGGCGACGAAGTCCGTGTTGGGTTCCGGCACATCGCACTGGCCGTCGTCATTGAGCCCCCACGCGACGATTGATCCGTCCGACTTGAGACCGAGGCAGTGGAACTTGCTGCTGGCGATGGCAATGAAGCCGGTGTTCGGCGGCGGCACGTTGGTCTCGCCGTACCGATTCCCACCCCACGCGGCAATGGAGCCATCGGCGCGCAGGGCCAGGCTGTGATCGCCCGCGGCGTCGATGGCGACAAAGTCGCGATTCGGTTCGGGAATCTGGCGCAAGCCCGAGCCGTAGGTACCCCACGCCTGCAGAGTGCGATCGCGCCGCAGGCCGAGGTTGTGGTAGTCGCCGGCAACAATGGCGATGAAGTTCGAATTCGGCTCGGGGGGCGTCGTCTGGCCGTAGGTGTTGTCTGATCCCCAGGCGACGGTCGTGCCGTCGCCGCGCAGCGCCAGGCTGTGGCGCAGTCCCGCAGCGATGCCGATATAGCCGGAGTTCGGAGACGGCGCGGGTTGGGTGTGGTTCCAGGTTTCGATCGATCCGGTCAGACGAAGCGCCATCTTGCGCTGATCGCGAGCGGAGACGGCGACGAAGCCGGAGTTCTCCGGACTCAGATTCGTCTCGCCGTCGTTGCGCACGCCCCAGCATACTACGGAGCCATCGGACTTGAGGCCGATGCAACTCCAGCGGGTAGCTGAGATGGCGACGAATTCCGAGTTCGGAACGGGAACATTGTGACTGGTCGGGTTCACCAAGCCCCACACCGCCACGCGTCCATCCTCTCTCAGGCCCATGCTTAGGAAAGTACCGGCTGCAATCGCGGCGAACCGACCGCTCGGAGGCGGTGTGTTCAGTGCAGTCCATGAACTGTCACCCCAGGCGACAATCGAGCCGTCGGCTCTCAGGGCAAGGCTGTGGTACCCACCGGCGGCGATGGCGACGTAGCCGCTGTTGGGCTCGGGCACGTTGCACTGTCCATCTTCGTTGAGACCCCACGCTGCGATGGAACCGTCAGCGCGCAAACCGAGGCTGTGCCCGCCGCCGGCGGAGATCGCAATGAAACCCTCGTTGGGATCAGGCACATCGCATTGGCCATCGGCGTTGTATCCCCAGGCGACGATGGAGTGGTCGCGCTTGAGGCCGAGGCTGTGGCCGCGGTACAGAAAGGTGCCGCCGCCCCCATCCACCGCGATGAAGTCTGCATTCGGCGGCGGGACATCGCACTGGCCGTCGGCGTTCTCCCCCCACGCGAGGATCATCCCATCCTCATCCAGCGCGAGGCTGTGGCGCACGCCGCCGGCGAGTTGAACGAACCGCCGCGCATGCGCGGGCACGAGCGATTGCCCGCCGCCATTGGCGCCCCACGCGATGGCGCGACCATCGCTGCGCAGCGCCAGGGTGTGATAGCCTCCCGAGGCGATGTGCCCGATTCCCGTCAGTTCGGATTGAGGCAGCAGCACCTGCTGGCCCCAGCCGACGAGCGCGCCGGCATCCTGTGCAGATGCGTTTGCGGTCACGGACAGCGCCACGGTCGCCGGCAACGCCAGTGCATACCTGAACAGAGTCCTCGTGTTCATCGCAGGCCTCCTCGGCAGTAGATTGTTCATCGGGGTCTCAGGCAGAGTCCCCGGCTCCACGGCAGGTGTGCGGCCCGCCAGGATCAGTATAACCGATAGGCGGCTGAAATGGGAAGCCTAAATCCGAGATTCGCGGTGGATTCCCCGTCCCGATGCTCCCGCAACACCGGGGCCTAAATCCACTCCAGGGCCCCGGATGCCCCGGCCAACTCCGCGCATAGACTACGCCCATACGCGAAACGGGAGGATGTCCATGAAGGTGATCTGTGATCGTGCGGCTCTGGTTGAGGCTCTCAACGTCGTCACCGCGGCGGTGGCCCTGCGAACCCCCAAGCCCGTTCTCACGTGCATCAAGCTCTCGGCCGGCGACGGCTGCCTGACGCTGGCCGCGACCGACCTCGAAGCCGCCCTGCGCCTCTCCACAGAGAAGGTCGACATCCACGAAGACGGCGAAGCGCTGATCCCCGCCGACAAGTTCAGCCAGATCTGCCGCGAGTCGGTCGACCCGACGCTGACCATCGAGGTCAAGGACGACGTGGCCAACATCCGCGGCCAGGATTCCAAGTTCAAGGTCTTCGGCTACCCCGTGGGCGACTTCCCCCCGCTGCCGGATGTGAGCGACATCGGCAAGCCGGACTTCACCATCGACGCCGGACAGATCACCACGCTCATCGAGCGCACGCGCTTTGCCACCGCTCGCGAGAACTCGCGCTACGCGATCAACGGCGTGCTCATGAAGCGCAAGGCCAAGAAGGTTGAGTTCGTCGCCACGGACGGGCGGCGCCTGGCCGTGTCACGCGGCACGTGCTCCGGCGTCGGCGAAAAGGGCGAGAGCCAGTGCATTATCCCCAGCAAGGCCCTCAACCACCTCATGAAACTGACGGGCAATCCCGAAGACAAGGTCGCCGCGTACATCACCGACAGCCAGGCGATCTTCATCGTCGGGCAGGACGGCCGCGAGGCGATGCTGGCGACGAACCTCGTCGAGGGGTCGTTCCCGCCGTACGAAGATGTCATTCCCAAGGACCTCGACAAGAAGGTGACGTTCGAGCTCGACACGCTGGCGTCAGCCGTGCGCCGAGCCGCGCTGCTGACCAACGAGGAATCCAAGGGCGTGCGTCTGGCGTTCCGGGCCGGGTCGCTGGTGATTACGAGTCGCGCCCCGGAAATGGGCGAGGCCGAGATCACCGTGCCGCTGGCCAAGTACGAAGGCGATGATGTCGAGGTGGGCTTCAACCCCTCGTTCATCACTGATGCGCTCAAAGTGATCCACACGAGTGAGATCGTCTTCGAACTCAAGGGACCGACCAAGCCGGGCATGATCCGCGCGGGCAACGACTTTACCTACGTACTGATGCCGGTGAGTCTGAACTGATCGACCGATTCAGTGCGCCGCCACCTGCACGCTGCGCGAGGCGTCGGGCTCGCTCGTGGTCGCGCCCTGGGCATCCCAGGTGATGAGTCCGGGGACAAACGGCGTCTGCATGCGATCATCATTGGGAATGACGCGCACCGCCAGCCCGCGCCGGCCGGACTGCTGCGCGACGATCTCTCCCGTGAATCGATGGCGCCCGCCGCCGAGGTCGGCAGCGTGCTTCATGTTTTCCGCCACGCCGTTAACGAGGTCGCCGCTGGCGGCGACTGAACCGGTGTAGATCTGCACGCTGACCTCCGCCGGAGTGAGTTCACCGAGCCGCACGACGGCTTCGACAGGCATCGGAGCGCGAACGGGCAGCGGCCGATGGGTTTCAGCGATGACGGATTCGACGCGAATGTGCTCCCAGCAGCGGCGGTAGCGCTCGAGTTGCGCCGCCAGGCCGCGCGCGCCGGCCATGCCGTCGGCGGCGAGCCGCCTGGAGCGCAGGTGACTGTTGACGTAAAAGAGGTCGGCGTACTCGTGCACCATCCGATTCGTGTTGAACATCGGCGCCAGCGACTGAATGCATCGCTTCATGCGGTTGACCCAGCGGCGCGGCACGCCGGCGGCGTCGCGATCGTAAAACTCCGGCAGGATGTGCCCTTCAAACAGGTCGTAAAGACTCGCCGACTCGATCGCATCAGCCTGCTCATCGCTGGCGTAGCGCTCGCGCCGGCCGACGGCAAAGCCGGCCTGCGGCTCAAAGCCCTCGTCCCACCAGCCGTCGAGAATCGAGCAGTTGATCACGCCGTTGACCGCGGCCTTCATGCCGCTGGTCCCCGAGGCTTCGAGGCCGCGGCGCGGCGTGTTGAGCCACAGGTCGCAGCCCGTCACCAGGTAGCGCGCCACGTTCATGTCATAGTTCTCGAGGAAGACGATGCGCGCACTCTGATCCGCAGCGCCTTGCGAAAAGCGCACGAGTTCGCGGATGAATTCCTTGCCCGCCGAGTCGGCCGGATGCGATTTGCCGGCGATCAGGAACTGGATCGGCCGCTTCGTGTCGCCGAGCAGGCGCAGCAGTCGCTTGGTGTCGCGCATCATCAGCGTGGCGCGCTTGTAGGTCGCGAAGCGCCGGGCAAAGCCCACGGTCAGCGCGTTGGGATCCAGCGCCGCCACGGCCCGCTCGGTCTCCTGAAGACTGCGGCCGTACGCTTCACACTGCTCGCGCACGCGGGCGCGGGTCCAGGTGATGAGTTTGCTGCGCCGCTGGTTGTGAACGGCCCAGAGTTCTTCATCGGGAATGTCGTTGATGCGGTTCCAGACGGTGAAGTCCGCCGGATCGTTCTGCCAGCGGTAGCCGAGGTAGCGGTTGAACAGGTCCGCCAGATTGCGCGAGAGCCACGAGCGCGAGTGCACGCCGTTGGTGACGTGAACAATCGGCACTTCTTCTTCGGGGATGGCCGGCCAGACGTTGCGCCACATCTTGCGGCTCACCTCGCCGTGCAGTTTGGAAACGCCGTTGCAGTAGTTCGACGTGCGGATCGCGAGCACCGCCATCGAAAAGTACTCGTTGCGATCGAAAACGTTCTCGCGGCCCAGCGCCTGCAGGCCCTCCATGTCCAGGCGCAGGCCGTGCACGTACTCGCCGAAGTAGCGCTGCATGAGCGAGGAGTGGAAGCGATCGATTCCCGCGGGCACGGGCGTATGCGTGGTGAAGACGTGCCCGGCCGACTGCATCGCCACCGCCTCGTTGAAACCGACGCCGGTTGTTTCGATGAGTCGGCGGATGCGCTCGAGCGTGAGGAATGCGGCGTGACCTTCGTTGATGTGACACACGGTCGGCTCGATGCCCATGGCCGCCAGCGCGCGGATGCCGCCGATGCCAAGCACGATCTCCTGCTGAATGCGCGTCTCAACGTCGCCGCCGTAGAGGTTGCGCGTGATCTGCCGATCGTCGGGCCGGTTCTCGGGCAGGTTCGTGTCGAGCAGGTACAGCGGCACGCGCCCCACCTGGCACTTCCACACCGCCACGTGAACGTCGCGCTCGGGCAGACGCACGGTGACTTTCACCCAGTTGCCGTCGGTGTCGCGCACGCGATTGATCGGCTGGTTGGCAAAGTCGAGGTCGGGATACGTTTCCTGCTGCCAGCCGTCGGCGTTGAGATACTGCATGAAGTAGCCGTGCTGGTAAAGCAGGCCGACACCGACAAGCGGGATGCCCAGTTCGCTGGCGGACTTGAGATGGTCGCCAGCCAGAATGCCCAGGCCGCCTGAGTAGATCTGGAAGCACTCGGTCAGGCCGAACTCGGCGGAGAAGTAAGCGACCTTGGCGTCCTTGGCCTCGGCGTGCGCGTTGGAGAACCAGCCGTGCGATGAAACGTGCTGATCGAGCTGGCTGTAGACGCGATAGATCTCGTGGAGGTAACTCTCATCGCGCGCCGCCTGTTCGAGGCGGTCCTGGCTGACATGGCCGAGCAGTTTGACCGGGTTGTGGCCGTGCAAGTGCCACTGCTCGGGATCGAGGCGGACGAACAGGGCGATGGCGTCGGGGTTCCACGTCCACCAGAGGTTGCGCGCGATGTCGAGCAAGGGCTGGAGGGCATCGGGCAAAGAGGGAATCACGCGGAATGGGCGGATATGCGCCTGATCAGATCGAAGCATGGGTCGGGTATCCAGGCCGCTTGGGCGGCATGTGAGTCAGTCGTTGTGAATCCGATTCTACGAACATCGGCAGGCCTGCTGGGGCGTTTGAGCGGATCTGAGCCTTTCTTATCGGTTCCGAGGCACTGAAACCTCTCAATCCATCCGCCAATCGGCGCCGGTGGCTTTGAACCGCCATTCTGGCAGGCAGGCGGGCTCCGCCGTGCCGAGATTCGGGCATTTCACCCCACTCAACGCCGATTCAGGCGTCTCAGGGCCGCCCGGACGTGGCATCGCCCTTGCGATGGTCCGACTGGGACTGATCCAAGCGGCTGACGCCGACGGATCTCCCGTACCGTTGCGTCACAATCTGAAGGAACTCAGTTATGTCAAAAATCATCGGAATCGACCTCGGCACGACCAACTCCGTCGTCGCCATCATGGAGGGCGGCCAGCCCAAGGTCCTCATCAATTCCTCCGGCAATCGCATTACGCCTTCGATCGTCGCGTTCACCGATAAGGGCGAGCGACTCGTCGGCCAGCCGGCCAAGCACCAGCAGGTCACCAACCCGAAAAACACGATCTACTCCATCAAGCGGTTCATGGGCCGCCGACACCACGAAGTCCAGAACGAAGAGAAGATGGTGCCCTATGCCGTCGTAGGCGGCGGCGACGAACTCGTCAAAGTCAACGTCCGCGACAAGACCTTCACCCCGCCGGAAGTCTCCGCCATGATCCTTCAGGATCTGAAGAAGACCGCCGAGGACTACCTGGGCGAGAAGGTCGATCGCGCGGTCATTACCGTGCCCGCCTACTTCAACGACAGCCAGCGACAGGCGACCAAGGACGCAGGTGAGATCGCCGGCCTCAAGGTCGAGCGCATCATCAACGAGCCGACCGCGGCGGCATTGGCCTATGGCCTCGAGAAGCGCAAGAACGCCAAGATCGCGGTCTTCGACCTCGGCGGCGGCACGTTCGACATTTCCATACTCGACATCGGCGACGGCGTGTTCGAGGTGCTCAGCACCAACGGTGACACGCACCTCGGCGGTGACGACTTCGACCAGTATCTCATCGATTTCGTGGCTGAAGAGTTTCGCAAGAAGGAAGGCATCGACATCCGCAAGGACGCCATGGCCCTCCAGCGCCTCAAGGAGGCATGCGAGAAGGCCAAGTGCGAACTCTCCACGACGATGGAGACGAACATTAACCTGCCGTTCATCACGGCGGACCAGAACGGCCCCAAGCACCTGCTCGTCACTGTGACGCGGGCCAAGTTTGAATCGCTCTGCGAGCCGTTGTTCACCCGCCTCAAGGGTCCATGCGAGCAGGCGCTCAAAGACGCCAAGGTCAAGCCCAGCGACATCGGCGAGGTGGTTCTCGTCGGTGGTTCGACCCGCATGCCCCGCGTGCAGGAGATGGCCAAGCAGGTCTTTGAGACGAGTGAACTCGACAAGTCCATCAACCCCGACGAAGTCGTCGCGGTTGGCGCCGCCATCCAGGGCGGCGTGCTCCAGGGCGACGTCAAGGACGTGCTGCTGCTCGACGTCACTCCGCTTTCGCTGGGTGTTGAAACGCTTGGCGGCGTGATGACCAAACTCATCGACAAGAACACGACCATCCCCACGTCGCGCAAGGAGATCTTCTCCACCGCGGCTGACAGCCAGACCAGCGTGACCATTCACGTCCTCCAGGGCGAGCGCGAGTTTGCCCGCGACAACCGCACGCTGGCGCGGTTCGACCTGTCCGACATCGCCCCGGCTCCGCGCGGCATGCCGCAGATCGAAGTTGAGTTCGCCATCGACGCCAACGGCATTCTCAACGTCTCCGCCACTGACAAGGCCACCGGCAAGCGTCAGCAGGTTGAGGTCAAGGGATCCAGCGGCCTGAGCAAGGAAGAAGTCGAGAAGATGCGCCGCGACGCCGAGGCTCACGCAGCCGACGACAAGGCGCAGCGCGAACTCGTCGACCTCAAGAACCGGGCCGAAAACATCGTCTACCAGACCCGCAAGCATCTAACCGAGCACGGCGACAAGGTCTCGGGCGACGTGCGCGGCCAGATCGAGTCCGCCCTGAGCAGCGTCGAAAGCAAACTCAAGGAAGACGACAAGAGCGCGATCGAGTCTTCACTCAAGGAACTCGAACGCGTCTCCATGGAACTCGGCAAGGCGGTCTACGAGTCGCAGACCAAGGCCGCGTCCGGCGGCGCAGCTCCTGCCGGCGAGGCTGGCGGCGAATCGGAAAAGAGCGATGACGTCATTGACGCCGAGTACGAGGTCAAGGACGACAACAACTGATCGCGACGACGCGAGCAGCAATTCATCACACAACACAGAAGCCCATGTTCATTGAACATGGGCTTCTTTTCAAGTGCTGATTGCACGACGACCTATTGCTCGGTCAGCGCCTTGCACAATTCCGTGATGGTCTTCTTGGCGTCGCCGAAGAACATCAGCGTGTTGGGAGCAACAAAGAGTTCGTTCTCCACGCCGGCGTAGCCCGCGGCCAGCGATCGCTTGCAGACGATGACCGTCTGAGCCTTGTCCACGTTGAGAATCGGCATGCCGTAGATCGGGCTGGACTTGTCATGCCGGGCGGCCGGGTTGACGACGTCGTTAGCGCCCAGAACCATGGCGATTTCCGCCGTCTCAAACTCGGGATTGCACTGTTCGAGGTCGAGGAGGCGATCGTAGGGAATATCGACTTCGGCGAGCAGCACGTTCATGTGGCCGGGCATGCGGCCCGCGACGGGGTGGATGCCAAAGTACACCTCGGTGCCGGCCTTTTCGAGAATGTGGAACAGATCGCGCACCGCGTGCTGGGCCTGGGCGACGGCCATGCCGTAACCGGGCACGATGATGATCTTGCGCACGCCGTCGAGCATCATCGCCAGTTCTTCGGCATCGACGGTGCGCACCGGTCGATCGTCGTGGTGCGTGGTGCCCGCGGTTCCACTGCTGTCGTCCGTGCCCACGCCGCCAAAGAGCACGTTGGCGAGCGAGCGATTCATCGCCTTGCACATGATCGACGTAAGAATGATGCCGCTGGCGCCGACGAGCGCGCCCGAGACGATCAGCGCCTTGTTGGGCGGGTCGAGGATAAACCCGGTGGCGCACGCCGCCATGCCTGAGTAGCTGTTGAGCAGCGCCACCATGACGGGCATGTCGGCGCCGCCGATGGCGATGGTGAGCGTGACGCCGAGTATGGAAGAGAGGACGGCGATCACCAGCAGCAGCCAGCCCTGCGTGTTGTCGTAGCCGATCCACACGCTCGCTGCGAAGGGAATGCCAAAGAGCAGTACGTTGCCGATCAGTTGCCCGGGCCACTGCCGAGGTCGACCCGCGATCACGCCCTGCAACTTGCCGTACGCGACCATGCTGCCCGTGAAGGTGACGCAGCCGATGAGAATGCTCAGGCCCATCGTCAACCCCTGGTCGAGGGTGATGGGCAGGAGCGTGTCATTGGAGCGGCGCAGGTATTCGCTGCCGACCACGAGCACCGAAGCAAGACCGCCAAAACCGTTGAAGAGCGCGACGAGCTGGGGCATGGCGGTCATCTGGATGCGGATGGCCAGCACCGCGCCCACGGCCGAGCCGATGATCATCGCGGAGATGATCCAGACGACGCTCATCGCGTTCTGGATGTAGAGCGTCGCGACAATGGCCAGCAACATGCCGACCCCGGCCGTCATGTTGCCGCGCCGCGCCGTGCGCGGCGAACTGAGTTGCTTGATGCCGAAGATGAACAGGATCGCCGCCACCAGATAGGCGATGTCCTGAATCAGACTCACCCAGAGCGGGATTCCGGTCGTGACAACGGTTGCGAGAGTGGGCATGGGTTTGGATCCAACCACAGAAAGGCGGGGGCGTCAGGATCACTTGCGTTTGAACATCTGCAGCATGCGATCGGTGACGAGAAATCCGCCGACGACGTTGATCATCGCGAACACAATGGCGAGAAAGCCGAGGATGGTGACGAGCCAGTGGCCCGGCTCCATGTGAATGATGCAGATCAGCGCGCCGACGATGGTGATGCCCGAGATCGCGTTGGAGCCGCTCATCAGCGGCGTGTGCAGCGTCGCGGGCACCTTGGTGATGATCTCAAAGCCGTACAGCGATGCGAGGACGAGAATGAACAGCACCGCGATGAGCAGCGGGATCCGGCTCGTCTGAACCGTGTCCTGGGCAAGAAGGAAACAGGCCACATTCAAACTGGCAATCATGTGACGACTCCCTGTGCTGCAACCGCCTCGCTCTTGAGACCCATCGCCTGGCGCACGCGCGGCGAAACAATCTCGCCCTCGTGCGTGACGGTCATCCCCGAGACGACTTCATCCTCGAAATCCAGGGCCAGGTTCCCCTGCTTGTCTGCAATGGTGCCCAGCAGCGTGGTCAGGATGCGACTGAGCATCTGGCTGGCGTGATACGGGATGGTCGCGGGAAGCCCCGTGAGGCCGATGATCGTGACGTCGTGCGCTGTAATCACCTTTCCAGGCTGGGTCAGCGTGCAGTTGCCGCCGGTCTCGGAAGCCAGATCGACGATGACGGATCCGCTGTTCATGCCGCGCACCATGTCTTCATCGATGAGCTTGGGCGCCGGGCGGCCGGGTATCGCCGCGGTGGTGATGACCACATCAGCGCCGATGACCACGGCGTGCATCTGCTTGCGCTGCTGCTCCTGCTCGGATTCACTCTGCGCCGCCGCGTAGCCGCCTTCGCCCTCTTTCTTCTCAATCTGGAATTCGATGAATCGCGCGCCGAGACTTTCGACCTGCTCTTTCACGGCCGGTCGCAGGTCATACGCTTCGACGACGGCGCCCAGCCGCTTGGCGGTGGCGATGGCCTGCAATCCCGCCACGCCGGCGCCAATGATGAACACCTTGGAGGCGTTAATCGTCCCCGCCGCGGTCATCATCATGGGAAACTGTCGCGGCAGGTGCGTCGCGGCCAGCAGCACCGCCTTGTACCCCGCAAGGCTGGACATCGCCGAGAGCACATCGACGGCCTGCGCGCGAGTGATGCGCGGCACGAGTTCGTACGCCATCGCCGTCACGCCCGCTGACGCGCACACGTTGACCAACTCAACGTTCTGCAGCGGCGCCAGCAGGCCGATGAGCACCGCACCGCGCTTCATGCGTTCGACATCCGCCGCAGCGGGAGCGCCGACCATCCCGATGATGTCGCAGGTGCTCCAGAGTTCGTTGGGGTCCGATGAGACCGAAGCGCCTTCGTAGGCTTTGTCTTCGAATCCCGCCGCGACGCCAGCGCCGGATTCGATCATGACGTTAATGCCGACGCGACTGAGCCGTTTCATGGCGTCCGGCGTCAACGCGACGCGGCGTTCGCCGGTCTGACTTTCATTGGGAATACCAAGCGTGACCACGTTGTCCTCCGATGGAAAACGGCAAAAGGACAGAATCGCTCACGATGCTAGGTGAGCGAACTGGCTATGGCAGTCCGGAATAGCCTTATTGGCCTCCGCCGTCGCGGTTCAGGGCGAGATTACTGAATCCGAGCTGCGACGATGTTGGACACGGCGCCTTGCTGCGCTGCCTGGATCCAGACCGGACGACCGGCGCCGCTCCCCGGAATGCGCCGGCTCAAGGTTGCTCGACCACCGCCGTCTGCCACCGCGTCGCCGGCGCTCGCCGGGCGGCGCAGACCGAGCGTCACGCCGAGTTGCGGCACGGTCTGCGTGCCCAGCCCCGTCAGCGTGTAGATGAAGTACACCCTCTGATTCGGCGTTGCGTCCGTGACGACAAACGTACTCGTCTGCCCGGCGCGAAGCGCGTTGTAAGAGAGCGTCATGCCGGGCGCATCGCCGCCGGTGACCTCGACATTCAGTTGGAGACGCAGCGCCGGATCCGCGGCGTACTCTCGGCTGTGAAAATACCCGAGCCGCGATGCACCGGCGGACTCGAAGGTGTTCTTGAACATCCAGCCGAGATGCGACCGACGCAGGACTTCATCCTGAACCAGAGTGGTGGTGTCCCAGTCGATCCACCCACGATAGAAACTGTCGCCCGTCTGCGCCGTGGCCCACACCTGACCGTCAAACGGCGGCTGGTTGGCCCAGGTCACGGTGTTTTCGGCCCAGTTGGCGGTGACCTTGTGCACGTTGGTATCCAACCCGCCAGCGGCCGGCTCGGTGTCAAACTGATACGCCGACAGGCTGGCGGCCGTCACGGCGTTGGCGTTGGCAGGCAGCAGATCAACGAGGTCGAACCGCACAAACGTCCGCACATTGCCGAGCCCGAAGAACGAGCCGCGGCCGATCCAGATCACATCCGATGAGCCGTTGTTCTCGTTGGGCGCGATGTCGCGCGTGTGGGCGTCGGCAGTGGGGTAGAGCGTGACGACGCTCTGGGCGCTGGCCGCGCCGGTGAGAAGGATCGCGGCGAGCAGGCTGGTCAGAATGGTTGCGGGGCGCATGGTTCTCTCCTCCGGGGCGTTCAGGGCAGTGGATCGATCTGGTCCGCAAGAGGATACAGGAAACCGGCGAGAAACGCAAGGGAGAAAACCCGATGCGCCAGCGGAATGCCACCCTGCTTTCCCGGGTCTTTCCCTCCGGGGGCCTCACGCCCCCTCCGGAGAGATGACCATGGCCCTGCAACTGAACCCAACCTCCCACACCGGTCGTTCACACAGGATGCTCACCTTCCTCGCCACCCGCTGGCCCGAATGCGGCCTGGCCATTGCCATGCTGGCGGCCATCGTCGTCTCAGGCTGCAAATCGATCTACTGCTGGACCGGCCCCAGCGGTCACACGCGCTACACCTCGGACCCACCGGAGTCGTACCCCGCCGAGGATCGCGTCAACGTGCATCCGGCGCAGAGGCGTTGAACCCCGGTCCTTGAGTAACTGGCCGTCTCAGGGCCAGCCGGGACCGATGCGCTACGTCGAATCGCGGCCGCCCCGACCGGACCGTCCCCGCTCGCGGCGTCTATGATCTTTTACGGAACTCGCCCGGGATTTGGACGTACAAGAACTTGTGGCATCCCCATTTGCCGCGGGATTCTTGCTGTGTGATTGCAATCGAAGGGACCACCCATGAAGCCCCACGCTGGCCGTTTCTCTGTCGCCGCTCTCTGCCTCATCACTCCGATCGCGCTCCTGCCAATCACGCTGGCCGGCTGCGGCGGCGAAGGCGGCACAAGTGCGGCCGTTGAAGAAGCCCAATATGTCGTTCCCAAAGACGAACCGGGTACACCGATCTCCGACACGAGTTTCATCACCGTCGATGATCGCATCGTCGGAGGCCGCCTGACCTCGACCATCGCAAGCAAGATGAACCTCACCGACGACACGCCGCGCAAGATCATCGACGGCCGGCAGATCTTCACCAAGGCCCAGTACTCGACCTTCATCAACTCCAAGACGCTGCGCCTGGACAAGATCGCCTGCCCCGGCGATGCGGTCGTGGTCCTGGTGGACGTCGGCGCCGAGGCGGGGTTCCCGCTCAAGTCAGTTTCCAGCGCCGATCGCAACAAGTTCATCCCCGCTCCGGTGCTGCACGACAACATTGGCAACGCCTACTGGCCGATCGGGTACTTCTACAAGGACCTCGACAACGAAACGCTCGAGATCAACATCGATCTCTCCCGCCAGTTCAAGGATCTCAATCGCATTCCCCCGCTGAGCCGCTCCAAACGGCAGGACCTGACACTGATCTTCCAGGTGAACGCCGGCGTGAATCTCACCGGCATCAGCTACGGCGGGCACGAGAAGCGCACCTTCAACATGTCCACGGAAAAGCAGTGGTAGGCTGAGCGCTAGCCGAGTCGCGACAGCGTCTCTTCGAGCATATCCAGATTGATCTTCAGCACGATCGGATTGCCCTCGGTCCTCAGGTACGCCGGGGCTGATCCCGCCAGCAGCAGGCGGCGAATGTCCGCGAGGCGCTGGTAGTTGTCGCCATTGACCAGACCGCGCTCCGCGCGCTTCCTGGCGATGAGTTTGACCGGCGGATTGTCGGCGATGCGGTCCGGGCGAATCCAATACAGACGTTCGAGGTAGACGGCGTCTTCGAGCCAGTGCCCGGGTCGGATTTCCGCCAGGTCAATGAGCATGGCGGGATCTTCAGGCCGGTTCGAGCGTGACATCGCATTGGCCGGGTGCAGATCCCCGTGGCACCACTCGCCCTCACTGCGGCCGCGCCACTCAGTCACCCACGCTTCGAGGTTCTTCTGTGCCGCCTTGATCGTCTTGTTCCAGCGCTGCTTGTCGGGCAGGTTGTTGGTCTGGCACTGCTCACGAGCGCGATCGAAGTGCGCGTTCCAGTCTTCGCGTTTCTGCTCGCCGCTCACCGGAAAATCGGCGGCCCGCCAGTAGAAACGGGCCGCGGCGTCGGCCATCAGGTCGATGGCGTCGGTTCGCTTCAGCCCGAAGAGCGGCCCTTCCGGAAATCGCTCCATGATGATCCACGCCAGGTCGTAGTCGCCCAGCGATTGACCACAGGCATACAGCCGCGCCGTGATGCCGTATGGATCTTTTTCATTGGGCTGGAGGCGCTGATTCCACGTCAGTTCAGTGGGGCCGACGGGAACTTTGACCACGACGGGAACCTCAGCGCCGTCGTCGGTCCGGAAGGTGCTGCGGCCGGTCCGTGCTCCGCCGCGCTGCCAGTCGGTGCGGAACCACGCGATGGATCCCAGGCGGCCGCCGCACGCTTCCTGCAACAATGCGGCAAACCGGTCACCGAGTCCATCGACGCCGACCAGTTCCTGGGGCAGTTCACTCTGCCCCATGCTGCTCATCATCTTCCATGACGGAGGTCTCCTCGCTTTGGGGTATCCTATACCTCGCAGCCTCTTGAGCCGGACCCCGCGCACGGGAGTATGGTTCGCACACGCCCCGCGCCGCCCGCCTGTGGAGATGGCCTTGAAAATGCCACGGATCGCCAACCTGAGTTGTTGTACTGCCGCGACCTGTGCTGCGTTGCTGCTTGCCGCCGCCCAGCCGGTTCCAACCGAGCCCGTCGAGCAAGATCACACCATTGCCTACTTCCCGCGAGAGCAGCGCCGAGCTCAACTGGACTACGAGGCTGCGTTGCGGGACATGGTTTCACCCGAGCAACTCCGCCGCTGGCACGATATGACCTCCTCACGACCCCACATCGCCGGCACTGCGGGGGACCAGCAGTTGTGCGATCGGATCGAGACGGCCTTCAGCGAGATGGGGCTCAACGTCGAGCGCCACGAGATTGACGTCTACATCGCCTACCCCGTCAGCGCATCGCTCTCGATCATCGCACCCGAGCGCATCGATCTGCCGATCAGCGAGAAGCAACTCCCCGAAGATCCCGACACCTCCAATCCCGAACTGACGATCGGCTGGAACGCCTACAGCGGCAGCGGCGAAGCGACCGCCGAAGTCGTCTACGCCAACTACGGCACAAAGGAAGACTTCCAACTGCTGCACGATCTCGGTGTCGATTGCACCGGCAAGATCGTCATCGCCCGCTACGGCGGCAACTTCCGCGGCTACAAGGCCAAGTTTGCCGAGCAAGCCGGCGCCGTCGGGCTGATCATCTACACCGATCCCAAAGACAGCGGCTACGGGCGCGGCAAGATGTATCCAGAGGGCGGCTACGCGAACGAAACCTACGTCCAGCGCGGTTCGCTGCTCACACTCGACTACCCCGGCGATCCCCTCACGCCCTTTCAACCAGCGGAAGAGGGGGTCGAGCGAGTCGACCCCGACACCCTCGCGCTGCCGAAGATTCCCGTTCAGCCCGTCGGTTGGGTCGCAGCGCAGGAGATCATGTCGCGCATGACCGGCGACGCGGTCCCGCCGCCGTGGGCCGGGGGCATGCCCATCGACTATCGCCTCACCGGCGGGTCGGCGTTGCAGGTGCGCATTGCCGTCCAGCAGCAGCGCCGCGTGACGCGGACCGCCAACATCATCGCCACCTTGCCGGGAACGGATTGGCCGACGGAGCGCATCATCATCGGCGCCCACCACGACGCGTGGAGTTTCGGCGCCGGCGATCCGAACAGCGGCACGATTGCAGTCATCGAAGCAGCCCGATGCTTCTCCGAGCTGGCCAGGCAGGGTCACCCGCCACGCCGCTCTCTCGTGTTTGCCTGCTGGGGGGCGGAAGAATTCGGCATCCTCGGCTCCACCGAGTGGGTCGAGTCGCGCGAGACCATGCTCAACAGCGGCGCGCTGGCCTACTTCAACCTCGACATGGCCTCGATGGGTTGCAACTTCGGCTCATCCGCCTCCCCCACACTCAAACCCGTCATCATGGACGCCACGCGCTACGTGCCGCAACCCCCCCTGCCCGGAGAACCGCCTGCAGACGGACCGGCCGGCATGATCTTCGACCGCTGGCTCCGACAGGCGCAGGCGGTGACAGAAACCGATGAGCCGCGCTTCGGCGACCTCGGCGGCGGCTCCGATCACGTCGGCTTTTACTGTCATCTCGGCATTCCATCAGCATCGATCGGAGGCAGCGGAGCGCCGGGACACTCCTACCACTCCAACTATGAAACGCTCACGTGGTACCGTCGCTTCGTTGGTGATGATTACGCATCCGCCCGCATGGTCACGCAGGTCACATCCCTCGCCGCCGCGCGGCTGGCCAACGCCCCCATCATCCCCCTCCAGCCGAGTCGCTATGCCGCCGATCTGCCCGCCCACCTGCAGGCGCTGACCAGGCGCGTTCGCGACATCAGGTTCCTTCACGAACCCGACCCGATCGACGCCTCCGCAGACATCCTCCCGCAGTTCCAGTCGATTCTCAGCGCCGCACGCTCATTCCAGAGCGAGGCCGACCTGCTCGATGGCCTCCTGCGTTCGCCCGCGATCGCGGCTCGTCAGGATGCGGACACGTTGCGGCGAATCAATCGCACGCTGCTCATGCTTGAACGCAACTGGCTCGACTACCTGGGCGTGCCCGGGCGACCCTGGTTCCGCAGCGGCTGGGCGGCGACCGATGAAGATTCGGGCTATGCGGCGTGGATGCTGCCGATGCTCCGCGCACCAATCGAGCACAACGATCGCCAGGCGTTTGACGAAGCCGTGCGGTGGTACACCGAAGTGTTCACCAACCTGCGCGACCGGGTGCGACGCCTGCGCGAATCACTGTCATTGTGAGGTGGGTGGGCCGTTCCGCCCAACGCTTACGCTCCGACCGGCGCGCCTGAGAATTCACTGATCAGATCGCGCAGCCGCTCAACGGGTTCGGCCAGGCGCTCGTCGCCGTCATCCAGCGCGATGCCGATCGCCCGGCGGGCTTTGTCGATGCAGCGCTGCCGCTGGTTGCCCGGCGTGGAGTCGCAGAGGTTGTCGTAGACATCGGCGAGTTTGACGAGCTTGACGCGCCAGTCGCCCTCAGACAGTTGCCGGTCATAGGCCGGCTCGCGCTCCGCATCGGGCAGGCGCATGTCCTTGGTCATGGCGGCGACGATGTCCGCCACTTCGGTGCCGCAGGCGTAGTACACGTCGTCGTAATCGGCCGGGGTGTCTTCGATGACGTCATGCAGCAGCGCGCCCGAGAGGATCACGGGATCGTGCACGTTAAACACGTTGGAGACCACGATCGCCACGCGGAACGGATGGGCCACGTAAGGTGTGCGGCCGTCCTTGCGGGCCTGGTTGACATGGAATCGCGCAGCCAGCGAGGCGGCCTTCTGCCAGAGATGCGGGTTGCCGCCGTGCTCACCGGTCATGGTCTTCAGGTTCCTTTCTGGACGAGCAGGGCCACCACGTGGACCGCGATGCCCCGGCCGTCACCCAGCGCATCAAGTTTTTCGTGCGTTTTGCCCTTGAGGTTCACCCGCTCGGCCCCAATCCCGAGTTCCGCGGCCAGATGGCGGCGGATGGCGTCCTTGTGCGGGGCGATTTTCGGCCTTTGAAGGATAATCGTCGCATCGAGGTTACCCAACTCGTATCCCGCCGAATCCATGCGACTTATGGCTTCCTGAAGGAAAATCGACGAATCCGCACCCTTCCACTTCGGGCTCGTGTCCGGAAAAAGCTCCCCGATATCGGGCTGACCCAGCGCTCCGAGGATCGCATCCGTCACCGCGTGATACAGCGCGTCCCCGTCGCTGTGGCCGACAGGGCCCAGATCGTGCTCAATGCGGATGCCGCCGATGATCAGCGGCCGACCCTCCCCGGCGGGCGCGAGCGGCTCGAGACGGTGGAGGTCAAAACCATGACCGATGCGGTAGGCGAGTTTCGCGTGAGCCATAGAAGGGGAGGATACGCGTGCCCCCGCGCCGATTCAGTCCGTCGATCATGGGATAACCTCATTGCGGACCCCGGCGTGACCGATTGCATTCAAGGCTTCCACCGAACGATTCCGAAAGACTGACTGTCGCGCGCTAGGATTTGGCGACCCCGTCGGGTGAAACGAGGAACTCAGCATGAACGCTTCGAACGACTCCACAAGTGCCCGCCTGTCCCTGACGCTCGCGCTCGCCTTGGGCAGCCTCGCGTTGCCTCTCTCCGGCTGCGGCTATCGCCCGGGCGGACAGGGTTGGACGGGCTCATCCGAGACCTGGCCGAGCACCGAGTTCCTTCCCGCCACTCTCACGCTGGTGGATATTCGCAGCGGTGAAGAACTCTGGACGCAGGACATCCCCGTCGGCTATCAGATGGTCACGCACTTCATCGAGGGCGGCGGCACCGACAAGGTCGAACGACCCGATCGGCTCGAATACACGCTCTTCCTCAACGGCACCAAGTATGGCAAGCTGCGCTCCGCCATCGCCGTCCCCCCGGCCCAGTGCCGCCGCTGGGAACTCAGCTACCGCGATGCGCCCGAATACGCCCAGCCCGGCCTGCGCAATGGCGGCCTCGGAAACGCGCCGCCGTGGTTTGAACTGCCCGCCAAACCCCTGCCCGATCTCGACGACGATCGCCCGATGTACGAAGGCAAGTAGGCCGCGCGACGCGACTCCTCCCGTTAGTTCCCGCCACGCAGCCGCGGGTCAGTGAGATCCAGCCGGTACATCACCTGGTTGTAGTCGTAGCGCGGCGTGGCGATCGGGTTGTTCGTGAACATCCTTGTGTACGTGCCTTCGAGGTAGATCAACCGCCCGCCGTCCTGATCGAAGAACGGATGCTGCACGACGTTGTAAAACGAGTAGTTGTCGTGCGTGATGATCTTCCGCGCCGTCTTCCATGGTCCAACGAGCGTGGGCGATTCGGCATACCAGATCTCGCCGAGCATCGATGAGCCCCACACCTGCTGCAGAATCATGATGTAGCACTTGCGGTAGTCGTTCCAGTAGATCGAGCCGCTGTGACCGAGCACCTTTTCACCCGTCTCCACGTCGCGCGTCTGGATGTACGCCTCGTCTTCGGTCATCAGCTTCGCGTTGATAAGTTCAACCTGCTGGCCCGCCTCGACCAGACCCGTGTTGCGCTTCCAGCCGTAGATGAGTTTGCCTGAGGCGTCGCGGTCGAGTTGCGACTTCTCCTGGGCGTACTTCGTACCTTCCTTCAGACACGTGAACGCCTCGTAGGCGCCGGGGTCAATGAGGCTGTCGTAATCCACCCTGCAGCGCAGCATCGCATAGGGCGACGGGAAGTAGTAGTACTCGACGCCATCCTCGGTGACCTTGATCGGATTGGCCCGCGCGTGCAGCGGCGTATCGGTCGGGAACTGCTTGATGGGCTCGAAGATGTCCTTGTCATCGTTGTAGAGCGCAAAGCCCGCTTCATACAACTCGCCCAGCGTCTTGACGCGGATGTAGTGGCACAGCAGACGCTCGCGCCCTGACGAGTCCTTCGCCGTGACCAGCCCGTCGAACCACACCGGCCCCGGTTTATCGCCCAGCGGACACATCTTCTTGCTGAAGCCTTCTTCGTTGACGAAGTAGCGCAGGTTCACTCCGACGGACGGATCGAGCCCGCCCTGGCCGGGCAGATCCGACACGGCACCCGAACCGGCAAAGTTGCCCAGCGGATAGGACGTGCGGCTCGTGTCGCCCCAGAACCAGTGAATCTGGCCGCGATAGATCACGCGCTGCACCGAATCCTGGCCGAACACCTGGCCATTGAGCACGGGTAGATCGATGGGCGGCTTATCGCCGAGCTTGACGCTGTCGCTGTAGATGCCTTCGCCCGTGGTGCGATACAGGCGCTCGGCGATGTTCACGCGATCGACCTGCAACGTCCCCTTGCCGCCGGGCTTGACGTCCAGCGCCTTTCCCTCGTAACCGAACCCGTCGGCGGGAAAGGTGTAGCCGTGACTCTTGACCCAGAAGTACACGCGCTGGTTCATCAGGCCGGGGTCGTCGATCGCCACGACACCGGCGCTGTCAGTGATGTAGGTAATCTCATTGACCGTGCGCAATTCGACCAGCGGCACGCCGCGATTGGTCTTCGAATCGACAACGGTAATGCGAAAAGGCTGGGCGAAGACGCGGCCGCTGGAAAGACAAACCACCAGCACGCACAAACAGCTCAACATGGCTCGGCGGATCGGATGCACGGCGTCCTCCATTCAATCGGACAAGTGAAGCGAAACCAGGTCAACCATAGAAGCACGGCGTTATGGAGCAGACACGTCGCGAAAAAAAGCCCCGCCGATGACGCCATCGGCGGGGCGAATCAAAGCGACAATCAAGGTCGATTCGCTACTCGATCACCACCTCAACCACATTGCTGACGCGCTGGAACTGGGCCGCCTGCATCCAGACCCGCGTGCCCTGCGTGCCCGGCGGGATGCGCTTGCGCAGCAGTGCGTAGCCGTCCTGGTCGGCCGTCTTGATGCCGGCCTGCGCCGGGCGGACAAGATCCAGCGTCACGTCCAGTTGGGCCACGTACGTGCTGCCCAGTCCACGAACGCTGTAGACAAACACGACGCGCTCGCCGGGAGTGGCGCGGAACACCTCGGCATCACCATTCACGCCCGCAACGAAGCGTGACGTCGTCAGGCGGATCGGAATCTCACCCGAGTACGCAGCCTCGATCGCATTGCGCAGATTGATGCGGCCGTAGCCGTAGGTGTCGTCGAGACCCTGCGAACCGAGGTCGTTGCAAGTTGTCTTGAGGAAGAACTCGACTTCATCAGGCGACAGCGCCGGGTTCGTCGACCAGAGCAGCGCCGCCAGGCCGGAGACCTGCGGGCACGCCGCGCTCGTGCCGCTGAAGTTGCGGTACGCGTTGTCCGACTCGCTCGAGACGTTCCAGACTTCTTCGCCCGGCGCGACGAGATCCACCATGCGACCGTAGTTGGAGAAGGACGACTTCACATCCTGCCGGCTGACGGCGCCGACGATGATCACGTCATCTGCGTCGCGGTCGTTCGTCGTCATGTTCTGGTTCGCGTTGCCCGCCGCCCAGATCATCAAGCCCCCGATCGACTTGATGTACGTCGCCGTGTCGCGCACGGCCTGGTTGTCGACGCCGCTGTAACTCAGGCTCGCAACCTTGTCGCCGCTCTCGATCGCCGTCACTGCCGCGTGGTTGAGCCACTCGATGGATGAACCACCGCCGTTGCTGTTGGTCACGCGAAGCATCCGATGACTGAGATTCCAGCCCATACCCGTGACGCCGATGCCGTTGTTGCCATTGGCGGCAGCACAACCCGTTGCGTTCGTACCGTGGCCGTAGATGTCATTGATCTGCCCGCCATTGCTCTCCCATAGTCGATCGACGGCGTTGTAGCCCTCCTTGCGGTTGAGTTGCAGATCTTCGTGCGAGACGCGCACGCCCGTGTCGCAAACGCCGACGGTGGTTTCGGATGTCCCGGTGTGGACATCCCAGCCGGCGCACGAGTCGAACCGATCCACGCCGTGGTACCACTGCGAACTGAACTGCGCATCGTTCGGGCAGTCCTGCGGATAGACACGCCAGTTGGGCTCGACAAACTTGAACAGGCCTGTGGCGAGCAGGTTGTTCGCCACACCATTTTCGGCAGCGCCCATCGGCAGATCGAAAATGTACTGATCGGTCTGCGGCACGTGGACGCGCGGCGGGGCGATGGCGTTGATGAGACGAACCGCTTCGTCATAGCGCTGCTGCGCATCATTGGCCGCGACGCCCTGATCGACCCAGTGTGACACGGGCCAGGGCCGGGCGATCATCGAGCCTGAAAACTCCTGGTACCCGGGCTGGGGCACGAATCGTTCGTTCCCCGCATCGCCTGCAAGCGCATGGCCCGCCGCCAGCATCGGCAGCGCCGCACTGAGCAGACCGAAGCACAGCACCAGTTTGGTTCGTGAAATCATGCGAATTCTCCTCTCCATGGTTTCGATTGATCGCGGCCGACAGAACCGCCTCGATGGCGAACCGGCCGCGTTAGATTTAATACGCCGCCGGGACGCATCATTCCTTAATGTCCCGAATCTCGCGATCCCATTCAGAAACTCGGGGATTCAAATCAGGGATTTGAACGCATTCAGGACCGCTTCAGCAGGGATTCGACTTCATGACGCGTTGGCAGCGAGGGCATCGCACCCGCCCTGGTCACCGTCAGGGCGCCCGCGGCACAGGCGAACGCAAGCGTTTCCTGGATGCTCTGCCCATCGCACCAGGCGACCGCAAGGGCGCCAACAAACGCATCGCCCGCGGCGGTGGTGTCAACAGGCTCGACCGCAAACGCCTCGCGCTGTGTGAGCGTCTCGCCGTCAAAGTGCACGGCGCCCTCGCGGCCGAGCGTGATCACCACGTGGCCGTGCGAGCGGGCGCTGAGGTGCGTGGCGATCTGGGCATGCGTCAGATCCTCATCGCGCAGGTTGGCGACGATCCGACTCTCCGTTTCATTGACGATGAGGATGTCGATGAGTTCAAGCAGGGCCGCCGGCAACAGCTGCGCCGGCGCGGCGTTCAAGATAACCGGCACGTCCGCACCCCGAGCGATCTCCGCAGCCCGCTGCACCGCAGGCAGCGGCGACTCAAGTTGCATCACCAGCGCATCCGCCTGCTCAATGGCGTCGCGGGCCGCTTCGACATCCCGCGTCGTCACGGCCATATTCGCGCCCGAAGCCACGACGATGGTGTTCTGCCCCGATGCATCAACCGTGATCACCGCGGCACCGGTCATCTCACCACCGCGCGCGATGACGTGCGTGACATCAACCTTCTCGCTTGCGAGCAGTGAACGCAACTCAGTTCCCCACGCATCGCGCCCGACGCAGCCGATGAACGCAACCTCGGCGCCGAGCCGTGACGCCGCCACCGCCTGGTTGGCGCCCTTGCCGCCCGGGAACGTCTGGAACGCGCCACCCAGCAGCGTCTCACCCGCCGCCGGAAATCGAGGCGTGGTCACGACGAGATCCATGTTGATCGAACCAAGTACGACGATGCGCGGCATGAGGCATCATATGGCCGCCGAGTCAATCGCCGGCAGTCTCGCCCTTGGTCCGGTGCACCGTCGCCCACACCTTGCGCTTGGCGTCGAGGTCGCGGTACTCCTTGCGGCCCATGACCATGTCGGCATACACCGACGCAATCTCGCGCGGCCTCACGCGGAACGTCACTTGCGACCACTCGAGGGGCAGGCCGCGAAACTCGTAGCATGCGCCGGTGTTCGGATCGATCGCCCACTCTGGCGGCTCGGCGGGCGTCACGTCGAGCCAGCGCGTATCTTCACCCGCCGCGACGTGCTCACCGACTTCACCCATGAGATTCGTCTTGGCGGCGCTGGCGACCGGGCCAACGAGTTTGAGTGTGACCTCGGCCGGCTCGCCGTTGTACTCCACGAGTCGAATGACGAAGGGATGCGTGCAGATCCCGTCGCTGCGTCGCGCCATTTCATGCCCAGCCCAATCCGGCAGGTGCTCGCCGGACTTGCTCGACTCGCGGAAGAACGCCGTGGCAAGCACTCCGGGCGCACCCTCGACGCTGAGCGGGCCAAAGACGGGCGGGATGTCGCCGACTACCGGTGAGCAGGAGTCCTTTTGAGCCGACCGTGACGGTCGAATCGCCTCGCGCGTCAGACGAATTCGCTCGGCGTCGGTGATGTTGCGATGCGGAATCAATGCCAAGCGGCATTCGAAGGGTGGAACCGTCGAATCCGCCGGTTGCGCTTCGCCATCCCAGGGATCTTTCGTGTTGAGGACGCACTCAACCCCGTCTTCCATTCTGAAGAACTGCTGACTGCCATTGTGAGCAATGAGCAGACCGTACGGCTCCTTGCTCATGCGAACTCCAACAAGATCGACAAAGTTGAGTCCGGTGAACGCGTGCTCGATCGATTCGAACCACTGCGGCGAGGTCATCCAGTCACCTTCAGGATACTTGCGCACGCCGGAACTGCCGGTTTCGATCGGCGCGGCGCTGCACGGAGAATCAGCGATCAACGACCTGAACTCAAAAACCGGCCTGATCCACAGCCGCAGACTGCCAGTCAGGCCAGGGTCACGAATCACCCACGCCGCGGTCGAGTCGCACGGCGTCCAGAATCTGATTTCAATGGCGCGCCCATTCGAGGAAATGTTGTAATCCAGCACTGCATTGAAGAAGCCAAACTCATCCGTTAGCGCCACCGATACGCCACTGCATTCGTTTCCGTTGCGCACATCGCAGGAGACGATGGCGCTGCTCAGGTACAACTTCCGCCCCTCAAAGCGCGTCGCCACCAGCCCAAGCGGCTTGACGGGATCGAAAATCAGATCAGCCAACCCCGGTACGCGAAACTGATGCACAAAGCCGGTGCGCGGGTCGATCTCCAGCGACGAGTCGCCGCGGCGCAGCGTCCAGAGATCATCCCGTTGCGTGATGGTGAGCGGAGGAATGCTCGCTCGATCGTTCTCAATCTGGCGCGAATGTCTGACGAAGCCAAAGGGCGGCGCCTCGACGGTCATAGGCTGTGGAACCGATTCCCAATTGCGATTCAACGTCGCGCCGGAAACCCAGCCGCAGTCATTGAACACGGCATCGACGGCACCTGCGGCATTGTCCGCGTCATCTGCGTCGAGTCTTGATGCGATGTGCCACGATGCGCGCTTCACAATGTCGGAAGCCAGAATCATCGCGCGGCTGAACGAAACTCGACCAATCGATCCGCACAGCCCCTCACACTCATGATTGTCATGATGCTGAGCGGCAAGCAGTTCGCGCCATGCCTCGTCGAGTTCCCATGTGGGATACACATCCCACTGGGGATAGGGCCGACCGAGCAGGCTGGCGACTGCCGTGATGGACTCCGCCCAGAGCAACTCCCGTTCGATGAGTGCGCTGCGCCTTGGGTGGGCATCGTCGTTTTTGCCCAGCGTCATCCCGTGCCAGACATCGTCCATCGAATAGTTGCGCACCGGCGCGGCACCACTGCCAATCTTCGCGATCACTTCCGAAAGCGTACCCGGTACGATTTTGAACTCGGGATTGGCAATCAACTCCTTCAACTTCGGCAGCAACACTTCGCTGCGGCACATCCAGTCTTTGCTCGGCATCAATTCGACCCACTGCACAATCGTCGGCTGATCCAGATCGCGCAGCAGCTTCGACTCGAACAGCGGCGCGAAATCTTCCGGCCACTGGTGCAGGTTCAGTTCGTTACGCGGCAGCGCGGGCAGTTGCGAGCCGTCAATCCCCTCCCACAGGATCAGCGCATGCGGCTCGCGCGGCACCTCCGGCGTGTGCCACGTCCATTGAAAGAACAGACACGCCCCCGTGTAACCACACTGGCGAAGCATTTGCGGCAACTGCGGGAAGAAGTAGAACTCCTCCTCCCAGAACGCGAGCGGCCGCACGCCGAGCAGCCGCCGCGTCGAGCGCACGCCATAGGTGAGTTGGCGGATGTTCGATTCGCAGCCGTTGAACAGGCCGTACGGCTGGCCATAGGAACAGCCGACCGGCTCGATGACGCCATGGGCGATC
Organism: Planctomycetaceae bacterium; assembly: GCA_040255465.1. GTDB lineage: Bacteria > Planctomycetota > Phycisphaerae > Phycisphaerales > UBA5793 > UBA5793. The sequence goes on along the minus strand of JBDZVA010000001.1, from coordinate 519,965 downwards.
GCCTCGCGCAGTTCGGCCAGCGCTTCGGGGCACTCGGCCGCCATCTTCTCGTAGCCGATCGCGTCGAAGTTGACGTTGCCTTTGATCCCCGTCTCACGGCAGAGGTGCAGCATGTCGCGCACCGAGCCGGGCAACACGTCGTAACCCCAGAGCCACTGCATGTCGACCCAGTGCATGTGGTTGCCGAAGGTGAAATGCACTGGCTTTCGCACGACTCGCCCCCTATCCGCCGACTGCGGCCGCAGCCCCCTGGGTCAGGTCGTACCACAGCGGCGCATCGGGCCCGAGCGGCCAACCCATCTGCATCCAGACGATGAGCATAATGGTCCAGACGATGGTGAAAACGATCGTGTATGGCACCATCGCGGCAATGAGTGTGCCCATGCCGCCCTTGGGCACGTACTCCTTCATGAAAACGAGAATGATCACGAGATACGCATTGAGCGGCGTGATGACGTTGGTGACCGAGTCACCCACGCGATACGCCGCCTGCGTCAGTTCCGGCGAGATGCCCACGAGCATGAACATCGGCACGAAGATCGGCGCGAACATTGCATACTTGGCGCTCATGGAACCCACAAACAGGTTGAAGAACATCACCACGCCGATGAACACGACCATCAACGCCCAGGGCGGCATGTTCATCTGTCCCAGCGTCTGCCCGCCCCACTCGGCGAGCATCGAGCCGAGATTCGAATGATTGAAGTACCCGATGAATTGTCCGGCAAAGAAGGCCAGCACGATGATCGGCCCCATCGTCGCCATGGAGTCAATGAAGAGTTTGGCAAGCTCCTTGTCGTTCTTGATGTTCCCGACGGTAATGCCGTACGCCATGCCAGGCAGCAGAAAACTGAGGAAGATCATCGGGACGATGACCTCAACCCAGCGGTCGAACTTCTCCGCCGTGGGCCGAAGAATCGTTCCGCTTTCGAGCACGACCGCGTCATCCGGAAGCGGCGCGTCGGCGCTGGGTGGGGTATAGACGGAGCCGATGATCGGCCGACCACTGCTGTCGGGTTCGGGCATGTAATAGGTGTGAAGAGGCGCGCCGGGAACGAGCGTCAACGCCACCAGCGAGCCGATCGTCAGGAAGATCACGATGATCGCAGCCGCAAGTCCCTTGATCTCCGTCGACTTGAGGCGCTGTGATTCGAGATCCTCGGTTGTGGCCAAAGATGGCCCGCCCTCTTCGGGCGATTTGCTGGTCATGCGCCGCTCGACGAACCACGACGTCACCGCCCAGCCGGCAATGGTGATCACGAATGTCGACGCAATGAGGAAATACCAGTTGCACGGCGGAGTGACGGTGTAACTCGGATCAACAATGCGCGCCCCTTCCGTCGAGAGTCCGGACAAAAGTGGATCGAGTCCCGTGATCAGCAGGTTCGCATTGAACCCGGCCGAAACGCCTGCAAACACCGCCGCCAGTCCCGCCAGCGGCGAGCGACCAACCGATTTGTACAGCGCCGCAGCCAGTGGAGGCAGGACGATGTATCCCGCGTCCAGCGCCATCGACGACATGATGCCAACGAACACCATCGCGGGCGTCAGGGCCCACGACGGCACCACGAGCATGAACGCTTTCATCAAGGCGCCGAGCAGCCCCGTTCGTTCCGCCACGCCAATGCCCAGCATGCCCGTCAGCACAATGCCCAGCGGGGCAAACTCGATGAAGTTCTTCACCAGCGTGTTGAAGCACCAGTAGATGCCTTCACGACTCAACAGGTTCTCGGCTTCGATCGGCTTGCCGGCCGGCAACCACTCCAGTTCCGGCTTGCCCGTTTCGGGGTTGATGACGGCGGTCATCTCCACCTCGCCCGTCTCAGCATCCAGCACCGGCTGGCCGTTGGCGTCGAGCACTTGCGTCATCACGGCGCGCGGGCGCATCGGCTGCACCTGGGCGCCCGTTTTGGCCAGCACGTAAGAGAGCAGCATGACGATCGAGGCCCCAATCAGAAACAACGTGGCCGGGTCGGGCAGTTTGTTCCCCACCCACTCGATGAAATCGAGAATGCCCTTGGATCCGGAGGATTCGCCGCTGGTGGTCGTTGTGGCCATCGCCTTGTCTCCTGTGGTCTGAGCCGGGATTCGCTCGAATGCTGTGCGGTGGTTATAGCGTCGTAATCGCCGTTTCGAAAGGGCGCGCAGCCAAGATCAGCCCCGCAAATGGCCGCGCTGCTCGCCCCGACCCCACCACCGCCGGCGCAATTCGGTCATGTTCCCGTCATGCCATCCCCGAAAGGAGTTGTACAATTCCCCCTTCACCACCCCGGGCGATCGCCCACCAATCGGATCGGCGCGCATCGTGAATCGCACCATTGCAGCAAGCCCGGGCACTCCCCTCAACCCACCTGCTGAGCACGCACAGTCCTGGCGATTCAGCGACAGCGCCACCCGATGGCTGGTCTTCATCATTCTCGTCTTGCAGTGCGCTCTGCCCATGTGGCTCAGCCTTGATGATCACCCGCTCTACGCGCCAGATGAAGGGCGATACGGCACGGTGAGCATGAACATGCTCCACAGCGGCGACTGGCTCGTGCCGACCATGAACGGCCAGCCGCACCTCACCAAGCCACCCCTGCTCTACTGGCTGCAGGCCTCATCGCTCAAGTTCATCCACGACGATGAACTCGCCCTGCGACTGCCGGCGGTCATCGCCGCCACGCTGACGGTCCTCATGACCTTCGGCCTGGGCGCCAGATGGGGAGGGATGAAGCGCGGCCTGGTCGCCAGCGGCCTGCTGTCGCTGATGCCTTTGCATCTCGTCGTCGGCCGACTCGGCATTACCGACTCGCTGCTCACCCTCTTCTGGCTGGGCGCATTGGCGGCGGGTTATCTGGCGGTCCAGGCCGGCGACCAGCGATCGCGCGGATCGTGGGGGTCATGGGGGTCATGGGGATGGGCCGCAGCGATGTGGCTCGCCGTCGCGCTCGGGCTGCTCACCAAAGGACCGCTGGCGCTCGTGCCCGTGGGAGTGCTGCTCATCTGGCTGGCGCTGACGGGGCGGCTGGGTTCGATCCGTCACCTGCACCTCTGGGGCGTGTTGCTCGCCATCGTGCCCATCGGCATCTGGGTCTGGCAGATCATCGAGCACGAGCCGCAGGCCATCGCCATCTGGAAACACGAAATGCTCGATCGCGCTTCGGGCAGCGGCGGCGATCACCCTGAGCCGATCTGGTATTACATCCCGATGGTCATCGGCGGCCTGTTCCCGGCCACTGCCACCCTCAGCCTGCCGGGCGTTGAATACTCGTGGCGGCAGGCGTGGACGTACCTGCGGAAGTACGATCTCGGCAGCCTGCTCGTACTGGCGGTCATCATCCCCTTCATTGGCTTTTCGCTCATGAGCGGCAAACTCGCCACCTACGTGCTTCCGCTCGGCCCCCCGCTGGCCGTCCTCGCGGCTTCCGTCTTCGAAGCGAGGTTCCTCGGTCGCGATGACAAGCCACCAATTGATCGCAAGGCCATGCAGTCGATTGCCGGCGTGTGCATCAGCACCACAATCGTGCTGGGTCTGATGGTCTTCGCGATTTTCCGATTAAGGCCCGAGAGCCTGTGGGTGGCGTGCGTCTCGGCCACGCTGCCGCTCGTCGCCCTGGGTCTCTGGGTTCGCTGGCCGCTCGTTTCCCGCCACGCCAATTACCGAATCGCGGCGATCACCGCACTCTGGATCGCAGGAGTGATTGGCTGGATCGGCGTGTTTGAGTTTGAAGACGCATTGGGCAAGGTGTACGGCACGCAACAGTTGATCAAACAGGTGCAGGCTCAGCCAGGGTTGAGTGAACCGATCGTCGCCACCGTAGGCTATCAGGATCCCACGCTCTTTCACTATCTCAAACGCCCCGCACTGCCGCTGAAGAATGCGGAAATCGAAGACTGGCTCGACGCGCTCTCTCCCGACGATCGCTCGCACGCCGTGCTGCTCGCCAAGGAGGAGGTCTGGGCGCAGATCATGGAGAATCGGCCGGAAGTGACGGATCGGTTCACCCACGCCGGCCAGGGAACCTACCGCATCAACACGCCGGTGCTGATACTGCGACCCAGGCAGGACCCGTGAGCCCGGAGCGACGCGCTCACGCCGCGGTCACCACGTTCGGCGCCGCCGCGCCGTCGCGCGGGTCGCAAAGCACCACCTGGCCTTTGCCGCTCCGCTTGGCGACATAGAGCATCTCGTCAGCGATGCGGATGAGTTCTTCGCCTGACGCCGCCCGGCTCGTCCGGGCGCAGGAGATGCCCGCCGACATCGCCAGCACATGATCGGAGCAGACCGTCCGCTTGACGGCGTCCTCGAAGTCCTCCTTGATGCGCCGGGCGAGGTTGACCGCCGTCGCCGCATCCGTACGGGGCAGAATGACGACGAACTCATCCCCGCCATACCGCGCCGCCAGATCAGAATCGCGCCGGTTCGCGAGGATCACGCGGCCGGCCAGCCGCAGCATGTCATCGCCGTGCTGGTGCCCGAGCGCATCGTTGAGCATCTTGAAGCCGTCGAGATCGATCATGATGCACGCGAGATCGCCGGCGTGTCGCGTGGTCTCGGCGAAAAGGCGCGGCAGATCTTCGTTGAGATGACGCCGATTCGACAGGCCCGTCAGCGCGTCAGTCAGAGCCATCTCCTCGAGCCGCGCCACCATCGACGTCAGTTGCGAGTGCGATCGCCGCACCTGTTCGAGCGACAGTTCCAGCTCGCGCTGCAGGCGAAAATTCTCCTGCTTGGTGCGCCAGCGCGAGAGATTCTTCTCAACCATGAGCGGCAGGATCGAGAGAAACTCGCCCGCCTTGACCACGTAGTCGTACGCGCCGAGCCTCAACGCTTCGAGCGCCGTCCGGTGATCCGACTCGCCCGTCACCATGATGACCGGCAGCGTGGGTTGCTTGGACAGAAACTTCTCAAGCGCATTGAGCCCCGTGCCGTCGGGAAGATTGAAATCGCACAACACGAGATCGACGGCGACCAGATCGCTGCCGATCGCCTGCGCAATCGTGCCGTAGACGCTCACGCACTCGCACTCAAAGTGCTCGTCGAGCACATCTTTGATCAGCGATGCCGTGTCGGGATCGTCTTCGAGAACCAGGAGTCGTGGTGGCTGCGTACGCTGCATCATGATTTCGTCATTCTCCAATGACATGGTGTGCGGGCGATCCTCGCCCTGTTTCCGCGAGACTCTCAGGCCGCGGATGAAAATCCCGACAACTGGCGGTGCACGGACGTCCAGTAGATCGCCGCGGATTCGATGCGACGGAGCATGTCATCCGTATCCTGCACCTTGCAGGTGTAACTGCTCGCGCCGTTGTCCATCGCCCGGCGTTCAGATTCATCATCATCCAGTCCCGTCATCACCACGACCGGCAGGTCGCGCAGTCGTTCGTCGGCCCGAAGGCGGACGAGCACTTCGTGACCGTCGGCGCCGGGCATCTCGAGATCGAGCAGCACGAGATTCGGGCGCGGCGAAGATTCATCCGCACCCGCCCGCTGAAGGAAGCGAATGCCGTCGCAGCCGTCGACGCACTCGAACACCTTTATCGGGCGGCCAAGCGATTCGATCGCATCGCGCACCAGCATCCGATAGTCCGGGTCATCATCGACAAGCAGAATCACAGATTCACTCACGGGGTCGCCTCACGTTCTCAGTGGCATTCCAGGGAACTTCCGTCTTCGGTTCTTCGGCCCGGTGCGCGGCGACATGAAGGCAATCACGCAGCCGACCTTGACCTTGGAGGGCCCAATTCGGCAGAGACGATACGGCCCGCCGGAATTGACACCTCAAACGTGCTCCCCACTCCCACCTCGCTCCTGAGCGCGATTTCGCCGCCCCAGTGCTCCACCACCGCCCGCACGCTGGCCAGTCCGATACCCCGGCCCGGAATGCTCGACGTGCCCGCCTCCGACCCGCGACGGAACACCTGGAACACCCGCTGCTGATCGGAAACCGCAATGCCCGGCCCCGTGTCCGTCACCGCGACTTTCAGCCACCCCCGTTCCAGCGTGTGCGAGACGCTGATTGAACGCGTCGGCCGCTCGCCCATGTACTTGGCCGCGTTGTCGATCAGATTCAGAAACACCTGCCGCGCCAGGTTTCGCTCCACTTCCACCGTGGGCAGCGGCGTCTCGATCCCGCACTGGATGCCTCGCTCCGCCAGTTCGTGCTCCAGCGCCTGGATGATGCCGGTCACCAGATCCTGCAGATCCACCGCTTCGCATTCGCCAGGTCGCGTGCGGATGCGACTGAGTTCAAGCAGGTCATCGAGCATCGTCGATTCGAGCTGCACGTTCGCGGCGATGCGCTCGAGGCGATGATTGACTTCTTCCGGCAGTGAATCGCCGAAACGGCGCTGCAGCATCGTCGTCATGCCCGCGATGTTCCGCAAAGGCGCGTTGAGGTCGTGGCTGACGGTGCGCAGAAACTCGTTCTTTGTTTCAATCTCGACTTCGAGACGGCGATTCGCCGCGTTCAGCGCCGCCGTTCGATCTTCGACCTGCTGCTCGAGCGATTCATTCGCCAGAACGAGTTCGTTGCGCGCCCGCGCCAGCGAGCCGGCCGTTTCAAGCACCGACCGCGCCAGCAGGCCCAGCTCATCCTCGCGCCGCACCGGCAGCAGCGGCAAACGCTCACCCGACGCCAGCATCGTGATCGCCCGCATGATGCGCCGCAGCGGCCGCGTGAGACGCCGCATCAGCAGCGCCGTCAACGGCACCGAGATCAGGCACGCCACGCACACCACGCCGATCACCAGCGCCCGCATCTTCTGCAAGGTCGCGCGGTGAACTTGATCAACCACGACAAACGTCACGTGCCCCAGCAGATCCGGCGTGCCGATGGCCCGGCTCGTTGAGAAAATCGGCGTGCGCAGCACCCGCGCCTCCGGCGCCCGCGCGTAATCGAGCAGCGTGGGTCGACTCTGCGTCAGCGCCACGCGCTCCTGCTGTTGACCCAGATTTGTCGTGAAATGGTCGTACAGGTCAGTGTTGTTGATGCGCTCGGCAATCACATGGCCGACCCGATCTTCAATCTGGACAAATCCGAGACCCGGATCCGCAGCCACGAGATCGAGATGCTGATCGATCGACGCCGCACTGTGCATCATGAGCGGGCCGCGAAACTCGTCGGCCAGGTGCTCGCCGATACGCAGCGTCTCGCGCTGCAGCGTCTCGTCGAGTTGCGCCTCGATCAGCCGCGCCAGAATCCAGTTGCTCGTTCCCACCGTGAGCACCACCATGCCCAGCACGAGCAGCAGGACGCGAAACTGCAGCCGGTGCCGAATCGGAACAGCAAGATTCGAATTGTCATGGTCTGATCCAGCCACGAAACGGTCTCGCAATTGCCGATGCATCAGAGGCGCAACGCCCTCCAGTCCACTCGGCTATCGGCTGTCGCAGGTGTGGTCCGAGTCTGAGAACCCCGTCAAGACCCAGCGCCGCAGCCGCCGCAACTCGCGCCAGACCGCACAATCCATACCAACGAAGCACCGCAGCCTTATCGGGCTCGACCGGTCGTCCCACGTCATGCGCCAACTCGTTCTGTCCTGCGCTACCGTTGAGCGCAAACTTGCCCGTCGACGCCGACGTTCCGATCGCCGACCACGGCCGCTGGCACAACCCCATCTCCAAAGCGAATCGCGCATGACACCACCACCCACAGTCGTCTTCCTCCTCGATGTCGACAACACACTCTTCGACGGCGATCACCTCGTCGATGATCTCAAACGCCACTTCGCCCAGACCCTGGCCGAAGATCGACTCGCCGAATACTGGAAGATCTTCGAAGACCGCCGAGAAGTGCTCGGCTTCGTCGATTACTTCGGCGCCCTCGAGCAGTACCGCATCAACTGCCCCAGCGACCAGCGCTGCCAGCAGATCTCCGCCATCCTCATCGACTACCCCTACGCCGATCGCGTCTTCCCCGGCGCGTTTGATGTCCTCAAACGACTCGGCGACTGGGGCACCACCGTCATCGTCTCCGATGGCGACACCGTCCTCCAGCCGCGCAAGATCACCCGCGCCGGCCTGCGCGACGCCGTCGACGGCCGCGTACTCATCTACATCCACAAGGAACATCAACTCGCCGACATCGAGTCGCACTTCCCGGCACAGCATTACATCTTCGTCGATGACAAGCCGCGCATCCTCGCCGCCGTCAAGCAGGCCTGGGGCAGCCGCGTCACCACCATCCTCCCAAAGCAGGGCCACTACGCCCTCGCCCCGGTCGGCCCCACCCCCGCCCCGCCGCCGGACGTCACGATCAACCAGATCGCCGACCTGCTCGACTGGGATCTGCCCGGGTTGATCGAAGCAGCCACGCACCAGTAGCCGGGTGTCATGGCCCATGCGACGCGATCGCAATGTCAACGATCAGGCAGAAATGCACGCCCACGACGCGCCCAGGCCGCACTCAGAACCTTCACCCCATCACCCCAACACCCCTTCACCCCCTCACGATTCCCGCCGATTCGCAGGAATTCACTGGCACTGCGACCGGTTTTCGGTTATGGTGAAGGCAACCACGGAACCACGAATGCGGGTCCATCAACTGCTAGCCGTCTTCCTTATCACACCCGCACTGGGCACCACTGTCCGGGCGCAGGACTATCGCTATGCCGTAATTGAACTGCCAACGCTCGGTGGTGATTACAGCTATGGTTGGACGCTCGACGATGCAGGAAATGTGGTTGGGAGTTCGTTTGTTTCAGGCAATCGAGACTTCCATGCCGCACTCTGGCGACAGGGGCGTCCTCCGCTCGACCTGGGAACCTTGGGCGGTGAGGACAGCAGCGCCAGAGGGATCAACGAGAACGGCTGGATCGTAGGTCGAGCCAAGACCTCGAATCAGACAGACTTCGACTTCAGCGCCTTTCTCTGGCGCAATGGACAGATGATTAACCTCGGCTACCTCGGCACCGGCGACTTCGCCGAAGCGTACGGCATCAACCATCTCAATCAGGTCGTTGGGCGCTCTGCCATCGATCATGTTGGCTCCACAAAGCGGGCGTTTTTGTGGCAGGATGGCGAAATGGTCGAGTTGGCGCGCACGCCAGACAATCCCAGCACCGAAGCTATCGCGATCAATAACGCCGGGCTCATTGTCGGCCAAGCATGGAGCAACGAATGGACGACGTGGCGTCCGGTCATCTGGGAGAACGGCGGGATTGTCGACCTCGGCACATTTCGCTTTGACAACGGCGGCGACGGCGTCTGCATCGATGTGAACGAGGCGGGCGATGTCGTCGGATACACCTCCCGCGACTTCGAAACGAATCAAGCGTTCATCTACCACAACGGCCGAATGCGCCGACTGCCGGAGAAGCCGCGCTGGACGAATTCATTCGCCTGGTCGATCAACGACAATCGTCAGATTGTCGGCGCCTGTCGGACCAAGCGAACCGGTGTGCTGCAGGACGTGGGGTGCATCTGGGAATGGGAGAAACCCGTAGAGTATCTCAACGACCTGATCCCGCCCAAGTCGAATTGGTTCATCGGCCTGGCCATCCACAACAACGATGCGGGACAGATTACGGGCAATGGGTTCCGACTCGATGATCGAGATCACACGAAGGGGTATCTACTCTCGCCCGTCCATCCCAGTATGGAACTGAGTGACCTGATACCCGGCGTCGCCAATGCCGACAATACTCTGACCGTCACCGGCGTCACGCCCGGCGCCCGCGTCACCTTCCTCTACTCCCGCCACGGCGGCGGCACGCGCATCCCGGGCTGCGATCTCCAGCAGAACGCGCTGCAACTTGACAACCCCACCGTCATCGCCACGGCTGTCGCCAACCAGCAAGGCGTCGCCACCATCACCCGACCCGTCCCCCTCATCGCACGCGGCCAGACCATCCTCTTCCAGGCCGTCGTCCAGAACCAATGCGCCATCAGCCAACTCGTCGTCCATCAATTCGACTGACATTTGTTGAGCGGCGACGCATGCGTCGCACTGGCGTACGTCAGGTCAAGACCTGACAACACCGCGCGTACCGCAATAAGGCCGAGCGTCACCCCTTCGCCCCGTCCGAAAGCCCAACCGTCAGGTCCCGACCTGACCTGCGCAATGGCTGGGTGCCATGCTTCATCGGCTCCCTGGCCTGAGCCGCATCGAAGGCTGCGTGAAGCATGCCGAGCGGTCAGCGACTCTCAAACGCTCTGCTCTTTCGATGGTCCACCGCGCCATCGCATGCTTCGCCCGGAGCGGCTCGAAGCATGGCACCCTCCTCGGATCCAACTCCAATCCAATGCATCTCTCTGCGTCCTCTGCGATCTCTGCGGTAAGTTCTCTTTCCCCCGAATTCCCACCCAATCCCGGCTTTTCTTCGTGCCTTCTCTTCGTGTCTTCGTGACTTCGTGGTGAAAAACTTCGCCTCCCGCACACACATGCACCATCCAGACTGCATCCCGTGCGCCGACTTTTTGAAAACGCAAAAAAGTTGAGCAAAACTCCAGATCATCCCCCTCAGAAAAATGAAAATCGACGAAAATTCCTGATTCGTCCCGCACAGAGGCGCTCATTTACACAAACGCGCTCCCAAGCGCGCACCAGCGCTCAAAAATCGCGCACGGAAGCGCTCTGGCGCGCATGAAAAACCCCCAACATGGTGCATCTCTGTGTTGGCACGCATTTTGCGTTGCACATTTTTCGCAATCGCACCTGGCGCTGCGCCGCACGCGAAAAATCTTGCTCGCTGTCGCGCGACTCGCTCATCGACAACCCGTCTCCTGCCGCGCAACCCGCCCCCGCCGCGCACACCAGTGCACGCCATTCTCTATTGGTAGACATGCTTTTCAATCGCCCACAACTTGACACCGCCACCGACGCTCCAACCAGACCGACGCGCCAGCGAGGACGAACTGCCTTGCGAACTCAAACTCTTCGCTCGCGCGTCAGTCTGGTTCACCCCCTCACCCTCGCAGATCCTGAGCCCCGCCGAAGGACATCACCCGATCACCCGATCACCCCATCACCCCCTCACCCCGCCACCCCGCCACCCCTTCACCCCCCTGCCCCCAGCCCCTTGCCCACCCGCCCGGGCCCGGCCTATGATCCGCTTCGTCAATTTCAACCGCTCGTACCACCGTGCGTCTGCTTGCCCCGGCCGGGCGACAGGCACACCCCGGCCGACCAGCCGGGAAGCATCCGTGGGAGGTCCACCTCGATGGCCAAGAAGATCAATACGCAATTTAAGATTCTCGCTCCGGGAGGGCAGGCCACGCCGGCCCCGCCGCTGGGTCCTGCACTGGGCGCCAAGGGCATCAACCCCGGCCAGTTCATCCAGAAGTTCAACGAGGCGACCAGGCAGTTCAACGGCAAAATCGTCGGCTGCATCGTCACCCTCTTTGACGACCGCAGTTTCGAACTCGAAATCAAGTCCTCGCCGGCCTCGGTCATGATCAAGGACAAGGCCGGGATCGAAAAGGGCAGCGGCACCGTGGGCAAGGAAATCATCGGGTCCATCACCCGCGCCCAGGCCGAAGAGATCGCCAAAGAGAAGATGGCCGACCTGACCGCCGCCGACATGGACGCGGCGATTCGCATCATCGAAGGCACCGCCCGTTCGATGGGCGTGAAGGTGGAGGGCTGATCCAATGGCCAAACTCAACAAACGAGCCCGCGCCAACGCGGAACTGATCCCCGCCGAACCCCTGCCCCTCAAGGATGCGGTGGCGGCTCTCAAGAAGTTTAAGGGCCCCAAGTTCGACCAGACCGTCGAGATCTGCTTCACGCTGGGCATCGATTCCACCCAGGCGGATCAACTCATCCGCGGGGCCGTCGCCCTGCCCCACGGCGTGGGCAAGTCCAAGCGGGTCATCGCGTTCTGCGGCAGCGATGATGTCGCCGCCGCCAAGGAAGCCGGAGCCGTCGAAGCCGGAGCCGATGACCTCGTCAAAAAGGTGTCGGACGGCTGGATGGATTTCGACGTCGCCGTCGCCTCGCCGGACATGATGAAGATCGTCAGCCGCCTCGGCCGCCAGCTCGGCCCGCGCGGCCTGATGCCCACCCCCAAGGCGGGCACCGTCACGACCGACATCGTCAAGGCCGTCCGCGAGTACTCCGCCGGCAAGGTGGAATACCGCAACGATAAAGGCGGAAACGTCCAGGCCGCCGTCGGTCGGATGAGCTTCAGCGATGATCATCTGCATGACAACATCGACTTCTTCATCCAGACCATCCTGAAAGCCAAGCCCTCTTCAACCAAGGGCACGTTTGTCAAGAAGGTCACCATCAGCGGCACCATGACCCCCGGCGTGAGAATCGCTGTCTGAACCCCCTGGTCCCTAGTGCCTCGTGCCTAGTGCCTAGTCCCTGTCTTTCGAAACGAGCCGACCATGAGCAAAGTTGTCAAAGACCTCATCATCAACGAATACCGCACCCGCTTCGAAGGCGTCAACGACGCCCTGCTCGTGGACATCCGCGAACTCAAGGCGGGGCAGAACACCGAACTGCGCAGCGGCCTTCGCAAGAAGGGCATCCAGGTCACCGTCGTACGCAACGCGCTGGCGACCAAGGCCTTCGAAGGCACGCCGCTGAGCCCCCTCGACCCGCTGCTGACGGGGTCGAGCGCCATCGTCTACGGCGGCGAGACCGTCATCGACGTCGCCCGCGAGATTGTCGACTTCGCCAAGAAGTTGCGCAAGATGGAGCTCAAAGGCGCGATCCTCGACGGCGAAGTCTTCAAGGGCAAAGCCGGCGTCGAAGCGCTGAGCAAGTTCCCCACGCGAACCGAAGCGCTCGGCCAGGCCGTGCAACTCGTGCTCAGCCCCGGTGCGTCGCTCGTCGGCGCTGTGACCGGACCCGGCAGTGCGATCGCTTCGATCCTCAAGACGATCGAAGAAAAACTCGAAAAGGGCGAGACCATCGCCAAGGCAGGATGAACCAGCGGCGGCCGCACCTGCGTTCGCCACACCGATGAACCAAACCGTGCGTCCGACGGGCCCGCAAGGGTTAAATGATCGATGGTCGATCACCTCTTGGACGCCGAGTCTGTTGAAAATGAATGGAGTGCATCGTGACTGAAGAAACCAAAACGTTCGACAAGGCCATTGCGGAACTCGGCGACAAGCTCGCCGCCCTCACCCTCAAGCAGGCCGTCGATCTCAAGGACTACATGAAAGAGACATACGGCATCGAACCCGCTGCGGGCGGCGCCGTCATGATGGCGGCAGCTGGTGGCGGCGGCGGCGCGGCGGAAGAAGCCGAGCAGACCGAGTTCGACGTCATCATCACCGCAGCCGGCGACAAGAAGATCCAGGTCATCAAGGCGGTCCGCGAAGCCACCGGACTGGGCCTCAAGGAAGCCAAGGACCTCGTCGACGGCGCTCCCAAGGCCGTCAAGGAGAAGGTCAGCAAGGAAGACGCCGAGGCCCTCAAGGCCGTCCTCACCGAGGCCGGCGCCAGCGTCGATATCAAGTAATCGACGGCTTTGCAGATGGCAAAATGTTCGTGAACGCCAACGCCCGTCCCTCGACGGGCGTTGGTTTGTTTTCTGCCGAATAGGGAAAGGAACCTGCCAAATCGCCCCAAATCCCGCGGATCTTGTGGTATACTGGTCCAATGAGCGGCTGACACGGTCCAGTCGACCGGGCCGCAGGTACCGATAGGTGAAAAGCCACCAGAATAAGGAGCGAGAGATGAAAACGCGCGTAATGGCGATAATGGCGACCATGAGTCTGAGTGCCGTCGCACTCGGCCAGAGCGGAACGCTCGACCAGGTCTCCCCGATGACCAACGCAGGCTACAACCTGGGCTCCTCGTCGCTGACCTGGCAGCAGCAGGTCAAAGTCGGCGTGGCCGGTCAACTCGAAGGCTTCGAACTGATGATCCAGGGAAGTGCAGGCGCCCAGTTCAACGCCCGCGTCCGCGTCGGCGACGGCTGGAACACCGGCCCCGTGCTCTTCGACGCTCTCTTCACCAAGCCCAATAACGGCAATGAACTCATGTTCATCGACGTGACCTCGGCGAACATCAATCTCAACGTCGGCGAGACCTTTGTCATCGAGACGCAGGGCAACGACACCGGCGCCGGCCTCGTCGGCAGCTACGTCGCCCCGCCCGGCGCTCCGCTCTACGACCAGAACCTCTATCTCAATGGACCGGGCTGCTTTGCTGACTGCGGCTGGCGCCACGGCTTCAACTCCTACATGCTTGAAGGCGGCGGCGGCCTGAGCATTGACGTCAGCGGCGATTGCCCCGGACGCATCACCATCGACGTCAGCGGCGCGACCCCCGGCGGCCGAATCGCCGTCATCTACGGTCGTTGCGGCGGACGCACGACGATCCCCGGCGGCCCCTGCGCCGGAACGGTGCTTGACCTCGGCGGCGCGGCGCTGCTCCGCTACGTCACCGCCGATGGAAACGGCAACGCCAGCACCAGCGGCAACGCGCCGCAGGGCGCGTGCGGCCGCATCTGCGTCCAGGTGCTCGACATCAGCACCTGCGATGTCAGCAGCGCCGAACCGCTGTAAGCTGCAGTTGGTTTGAAACCATGTCCTGACCACAACGACCCCGCGCTTCGGCGCGGGGTCGTTTGATTTTGAAGGGCGGGGATTCGATCAGCGGCGGATCACTCACTCTCCGTGCGCAGTCGCGGTCGTAATGTCACCTTCGATCAGGAACTCACGAAACAGCGGCAGGAAGGAGACCACCACTTGATTGTCCCGCACCGCACCGGCGTTCACGAGCAAGTCCGCGTCGATGCTGAATCGCATCGCCAGTGATCCGCCGGGTTCGACTCGAACGTAGTCGATTCCGCAATCCTCTGGCGGCTCGAAGAAACAACCGATCGACCGCTCCATCGGCGTCCACAGCCCGTAGTGCGTTTCGTAGCAGACGAAGTACGTCACGTCTCGCGGAAGACACGCGGGCGCATCGGAGATGTTGGTGCAGGTGATCGTTCCCGCCACACCCAGGTTCCACTCGCACGGATTAATCTTGGCCACGGCACGAAAGACAGGCGGTCGAGCAAGGTCGTCGCGTGCTTCCAGTGGAGATCCAACTCGCCTCAATACGCTTCGGGCGGCATCAGTAACCTCTTCGCCAAGAGACTCAAGATCTGAAACTCGTTCGACCGGTTGCCTGACGCTCGCCAGTCGTCCGCCGCGCCACCTGGCGGAGATGGCGGCACCAAGCGAGGCGAGTGTCGAGCGCTGGTGCATTGGCAGCTCAGCAGGAAGAACGCCGAAGAACTGATCAGCGGCGTCGTGAGGGAAGCCATGAACGTAGACCACGCAATCGATCGCCGGGTTGACCTTCTCATACGCCGGATCCGTCAGTTGCTCGGATGACAGCTGCGTCAGCCGCCTGGCGATGATCCCTCCCCAGTCGAGGCGGCGCTGACGGACTCGCTTCAGTTGGTCGAAGCCACCCTCCTCGGGATCACCGGGCGAAAGATCAGAGTCAGCAAACCAGACCTCCCATTCGAGCACTCGGTTGCGGGCAAACTTCAGGTCGACGCGGTGGCAAACGAGCAGTGGATCGGCTCGAGCCGCGGCGAGCAGCGCATCAAGCTGGTTGCCGTATCTCGGCGGGCCGACGAGGCCGGCGACCACAAGACAGGCTGACATTCCGCTGAGCATCAGGCTTTCCTCGGCTCTGGGAGTCGATTCGACACACCACTCTGACGCGCAGGCGCGTTGGTCCCGTCGCAATCCCCCGCTGACATTGGGATCATTGCCAGATCGGCGGCCGCTGTGTCCCGGATTTTGCGCCCCACTCTCGCCCATGGCGCTGAGATTCGGTACACTCATCCTCATGGCGGCCACCAAGCACATCCACCGGGCGATCTACTCCGGGTCGTTTGATCCCGTGACGCTGGGGCACCTGGATGTCATCCAGCGTGGCCGGCGGATGTTTGATGATGTCATCGTCGCCATCGGCCGCAACATCTCCAAACGCGAACTCTTTACCCTTCAGCGCCGCCGGGGGATGGTCGAGCAGTTGATTTCAGAGATGAAAAACGGCGACCCCAATGCCGGCAACGTTCGCGTTGAGACCTATCAGGGGTTGACCGTCGACTTCGCCCGCAGCGTGGACGCGACGATCATCCTGCGCGGCATTCGCAATATCAGCGACCTGGCGTACGAATGCCAACTCGCCATGACCAACCGGCAGGTCGCCAATATCGAGACCGTCTTCGTCGTGACCGACCAGGCGTTCAGTTACACGAGTTCAAGCCTGATCCGCCAGATCGCGGCACTGGGCGGCGACCTCGACAGCCTCAACGCCATCGTGCCCCCCGTCGTGATCGATGCGCTCAAAGAAATGAAGGCGGCGCGCGGCTTTGAGTACCTGATCGAAGATCACGTCGAGTGACCGTCGCGTCATCCTTGCATCGTCCCCGTCATCGCATCGACCCCCGTCATGCCTGCAGCATCACGGTCATGCCTGCGAAGACAGGGATCCAGTCCAACGGCCGGTGCGCCCGCTACGAGTGACGCCACTTGCCCGCCTGCCGCGCCCTCGCTCGATCGGCGCCGATTCGAGAGAGGGGCTTGCCGCTACGCTTCTTCGGGCGCGTTCTGTGTGATACTCAGCGCGGCCAGTGCGTCGAGATTGGGCGTCATTGCCGCCGCCTGCGAAGCCCTCGCACGCAACACGTCAATGCGCTGCCGAACTTCCTCGGCCATGCGGGTGTTGGGGAACTCGTCGATGATCGTCTCGCCGACCTGCACCGCCGTCGCCCAGTCGTGATCCTGCACGGCCAACTTGAACTGGAGTCCGATGTTGGCCCGCGCCTTGTTGATCACGCCGCGCGCCACTTCCTGCAGCGGGGCGGCCTCGTCGGGCGAAAGGAACACGTCGAGATCCTTGAGCAGTTGCATGGCGTCTTCGACATGGCCTGCGCCCGCCGCCTCCAGGAACTCACGCTCGAGCGTCTTCTTGTGACTCTCCCACGCCTTGCGGACGCGCTGCTCGAGGCCGCGCGTGCGATGCGAATCGGGAAAGAGGCGTGAGATCCGGGCTGCCTCGGCGTAAGCCGCGCCCCAGTCGCGAGCGTCAATAACCGCCTGAAAGTGATCCAGCGCCTCGGTGATGCGTCGATTCTGCCCGTCGGCCCGGCTGCGATCGATCCGCGCGAGGAACTCTTCCGCCTCTTCGCGATAGCCGAAGCGCTCGCGCATTTCGTCCACCAGCACGGCGGCGGCCTGCCAGTCTTCGTTGGAAATATCCTCTTCGATGGCGCGCTGGAGCATGGCGCGTTCCTGGCGCCGATAGGCGATGTGGCGAGCCGAATCGGACAGCAGCGTGTGCTCGTTGATCTTCTCGAGCAGGGCCAGTTGCTCTTTGAGCATTTCGGCAGCCGCGGCGCCATCCTTGCGGCCGGCGAGCAGCGCCAAGGTCAGCGGAATCATCGCTGCGATAAACATGAAGCACACGATGCCCGTTGCCAGCAGCGCCTGGCTGCCACCCTCCACTGCCGCCTGGTTGCGGCCGATGATGACGATCGCCCCGCTCAGACACAGCAGGAGTGCGTAGGCGAGGACGATCCAGAGATTGGATGGAGAGCGGCGCATGAGAATCCTCCTTGCAGAACCGCGCGAAGCGTTGTGCCGTCGCGCGCTGCGGCGCGTCACGAGCCGGGGGTCGGCTTGCCGCAATCAAACGTGGTCGGCACCATGCACAGGAACTTCAAAGGTACGCCGCCATCGGCCCGGAACTGGTGTTCCGTATTCGGCTCGATGAAAAGCGAATCGCCGGCCTTGATCGCGCGCGACTCGCCCGCGACCTCGACGGTTCCCGTGCCCCCCACGACATAGATGCCGTGCTCGTAGTTGTGCTGGTGCCTGGGCGTGTGGCCGCCCGATTCGACGGTGAAGTGCCGCATCGCAAACGTCGGCGCCCCGTCGTTGCGGCCCAGAAGCAGGCGCATGCCCACATTCTCCGCGCCGACCATCGACACAGGCACTGCGGGCATTTCCTCAATACTGCGAATGAGCATGGTTCGAACCTTTTTGAGTCCGTCCGTCTTCCTATTCTAGTTTACGAACCATTCCCCGTTCGGGGTGCGAAGAATCACTGGAGAACCGCCAGAATGTCCCCTGCCAGCCCCCCCAGACCCCGGGTTCAGTCGTGCACGCTTGGCCCATGGGAAACGAATTGCTACCTCGTTTCATTGCCCGGAAGCGAGGAGTGCTGGATTATCGATGTGGGATTCGACCCCGCGCCGCTCATCGATCTGGTGCGTGGGGGCGCCCTGCGACCCGTCCGGATCATCCTCACTCACGCGCATCTTGACCACATCGCCGGCGTCAGGGAAGTGCTTGAAGCACTCGGCCCTGTTCCGCTGGCCATCCACGAATCCGAGGCGCCCTTCCTGCTCGATCCCGATCTCAATCTCTCGTCCTTCGTCGAAATGAACGTCACGACACCCCCCGCCGACGAATTGCTCCACGATGGCCAGACGCTCACTTTGGGCGCTTCCGAGTGGGCTGTGCTGCACACACCCGGCCACAGTCCAGGCGGCATCACGCTGCATCATGCGCCTTCGCACCAGGCCATCGTCGGCGACACGCTCTTTGCCGGCTCCATCGGTCGATATGACTTTCCCACCAGCGATGGTCCGCTGCTGTTCAAGTCGATTCGAGAGAAGTTGCTCACCCTGCCCGATGACACGCACGTCTATCCGGGCCATGGACCGGACACGACGATCGGCCGGGAGCGGCGAACCAATCCATTTCTGATGGGTTAGCGACGCTGCGACTTGGCGGCCGTGGTGGGGTCCATCTGCTCTGTAGCGGTGCGGACTGTATCTTCATCAACCAGGTCCATCGCCCAGAGATTGAGTTGGAAGCTGGCTTTCTGATCGATCGCAGCCAGTACGAACGGGTGCATGGGATTACTCGTTGTGCGCGGCACACCCGGGCCCTTGAGCAATTCGACGGGCGCGCTGCCATCGCGCAGGAACTGGTAGTACAGCGCGCTGCGACCGCTGTAGACGACGCCGTCGCCGGTGTGCCACGCCGCCGCAATGCTCGGCGCCGGCAGGCCACGCACCCGTCGACCCTCCGGCTGGCGCGCGTCGTACTCGAAAATGCGATCCTGCCCGGCGTGATAGAAGAGAAGGCGCGGCGAGCCGTCCGGAGCCGCGGGCGACTGAATCCCCGCCAGCGCCTGAAACACCGTGCTCACGCTGCCTTTGTCCGTCAGGCGCTCGCGCTGCAACGGCACTCGCATCGACGCGGCAGACCGGGCGTCAAACACCACCAGATCGAGTTCGCCTCCCGGTTTCAGGTTGAATGCAAACAGCGTCTCGCTGTCGTTGGACCACACCGGCATGAGCCAACTGCCCTGCCCGTCCCCCGCGCGATACACTTCGTTGCGCCCCTGGACGAACAGGTCGAAGCGCGGCGACGCGCCGCCTTCAACGCGCTCGCACCACGCCAGCAGGCCCGTCGGCGATCGCGTGGCAAAGGCGTTGACACCGCTTCGCAGCATCCACGTGAGTTCACCCGTGGACCATTGCACCCAGCCGATGCGCCGCGAACCATCCGGCTGAGGTGACTCGACAATAAACCCCGTCTCGTCGGCATAGCGCCCGATCAACCCCACATCGGTGAGGTGACGATGTTCGACGAGCCTCTGACGCGGACCGTCGTTCACTTTCTCGATCCGGTAGACGATGACATCCAGCGACGGCAATGACTGCATGGACTCCTGCGCCAGAATGGTGCCCCACGACGGCGCAGGGCGGCCTCCCTGTACGGCGAAAAAATCGCCGCCGGGGCTTACCAGCGGGATCAGGTTGCCGTCATACTCGATCGTTCCAAGCGGTCCAATGGCCGCGGACACGGCCGAGGTGCTCGTACTCAACCCGGTGGGCACGTATGTTTTGAGCGCGCTCGTATCCGGGCGAGCGCGATTCTGTGGCGAACTGTCCGTCAACGTCGGCTGCGACCGCGTCGACTTTTCCGTCACGCAACTGACCAGCGACGCCACGCACCCGACAGCCAGCAGCAGCATCGCGGTGCGAGACCTCAATCGAAAAGGCGCGGCGCTGGAGGCAATCATGGTTGATCAGTCCTTTGGGTTCTGCTGCCAGGCCAGCGGGGTGGTCGGATTCGCCTGACTCACCTTCGACTCGCCCTCGGGCTGGCTGCTCATGGTCGCGCCGCCCCGCGGGTTCTGCATCCACGGCAGATCGCTGCTGCCGTCTTCGGGGGGAGTTCCCGGCTCGTTGTTGTCGTCGCGGTAAAAGGGCTCATTCCAGTGATCGAGACCGGCCGGATTCTTGTCGATATCCGCGCCTTCAAGCCGCTTGCGACTGTTGTTGAGCAGGTTGTAATCCTCAGCGCCACTGGCGCGAATCTTCTCGGGTGAATCGAGGATGATCGGGCGAATGAACGCCACCAGCTCGGTGCGCGACTCGGACTTCTCCGTCGAGCGGAACAACCCGCCGATGAGCGGAATGTCGCCCAGCAGCGGCACCTTGCGGACGATGTCGTTGAGCACCGTGCGACGAATGCCGCTGATGACCACCGTCTGGCCGTCGCGGATCGTCACCTTTGTCGTCGTCTCGCGCCGATCGAGAATCGAGCCGCCAAAGAGCGTCTGACCGGGCACGACGCTGGACAATTGAAGGTTGACGCGCAGGTCGACGTTGCCCTCGACCGTGATGTGCGGCCGCACGCTCAATTGAATACCCACGGCGAGGTACTCGAAACTCTGCGTCACGCCGCCCACGTCTGTCGTGGTCGAATCGGTGATGAACGGAATGTCCTGACCGTCGAAGAAGTTGGCTTCTTCGTTGTCGCTCGTGACCACCTTGGGCCGGAACAGGACGTTGACATCAGTGACCTGCGAGAGCGCCTGCAGCGCCACGTTGAGATCGACGTTCACGCCAAGCGTTGAGGTATCGAAGAGGGCGTTGATGAGCTGGTTCTTGGTGCCTTCGATGCTGCTGCCGACGACGATGCGGTTGTCCTCATTGGGACCGCTTGCGACGTTGCCGCTGCCCCAGCGAATGCCCAGCGAGGTGGCGTCATCGACGCTGACTTCGGCAATGATCGCCTGAATGAGCACCTGGCGACCCGGCGCATCGAGCGTATCGATGAGCGTGCCCATCGACTCGCGCAGTTCCGGCGGCGCCATGACGAGCAGCGCGTTTTGCCGCGTGATCGGCATGATGCGCACCTGGCCGATTAGGTTTGAGATCTTCCGGGCGTTCGGATCGGGCGAGCCAGACTGCCACGGGAAGGTAAACGTGTCCTGCTGCTGCTGCTGTTGCTGCTGGGTGTTGTCCTGGTTGCCAACCTGCGCCACGTTGGAGCGCTGCGTGAGTTCCTGGTTCGTGCGATTGACGTCGACGCGCGAACCGGCGTCGGCGAGCAGGGCATTGAGCCGGTTGGCCAGATCTTCGGCATCGGCGTATCGCAGTTCATATAGCTTGGGAACGTTGGCATTGCCCGGCGTGTCGAGTTTGCCGATGAAGTCTTCGAGCAAGGGGTAGTACTCGGGCGAACGGGAGGTCACGATCAGGCTGTTCTTCGTTGGATCAGCCGTAAACGACACCTGTCCGGCCAGCGGCGCGAGCTTCGGACCCTCGCCTTCGGTGTTGCGTGACTGCTGCGTCTGCTGCCGCCCTCCGCCGAGATTGCCGAAGAAATCGCTCTCGATCTGCTGAACGACTTCGCCTTCCTGCGCGAATATCTTGTTGAGCATCTCCGCCATCTTGACGGCGTCGCTGTTGATCAGCGGCACGACCAGCGGGAACACAACCGCCGTGGGAATCTGAACGTCCCAGCTCTCCTTGATCTGAGTCCGCACCTGATCGATGATGTCGCGCTCGGCGCGGACCGTCACCGAATTGAGCGCCTTATCCGTGACGACTGACAGTTGGGTGGAAGTCGTCAGGCCCTGGTCGGGCTGGGCCGGCCGCCGGCCGCCGAAGAGATTGGGCTGATTCTGCCGCCCACCCTGCTGCTGATCCTGTGATTCGCCGAAGATGCCGACGATCAGTTTCGCGATGCGCTCGGCGTCGGCGTAGCGCAGGTAGAAGGTCTCGAGTTGCAGGTTGCTCGCGGAAATGTCGAGTTTGTTGATCTGCTGCTGCAGGCGTTGCAGCGTTCCGATGTTGTACAGCGCGATGATCTGGTTCGAAGCGTCTTCCACTTCGATCTTCATGTTCGGCGGGCCCTGGGCCTGGATCTTGTCCTTGATCGTCGACGCCTTTCCGTACTTGATCTCAAAAACCTTCTCGTAGATCATGCCCGTGTCCTGGCGGCTGAGCACGTCATCCTTGGGGCCGAGCACCGGCACCATGCCCTCTTGAATGTTGGCGATGTTCACGACCGCGAGGTGCGAGCCGCGATCGATC
Source organism: Planctomycetaceae bacterium (assembly GCA_040255465.1). GTDB lineage: Bacteria > Planctomycetota > Phycisphaerae > Phycisphaerales > UBA5793 > UBA5793. The sequence continues at coordinate 497,666 of JBDZVA010000001.1, read as the reverse complement.
ACGCCGATGCGATTGGCAAAGAGCGTGTCGACGAGCAGGTTGAGCGCCTGCGTGCGGGTGAGCGGCGTCGAGTTGATGATCGTCAGTTTGGCCTGCTGGCTGAGCACGAGGCTGTCGGGCTGCACCGGCCGCCCCGACAAACGCTGCAGCAGGAGCATGACCTGCTCGATGGGGGCGCCATTGAGCGTGAGCAATTCCATGTCGCCGCTTAGCGGGCCTGTCGTGGCGACGGCGGGGGGAGTCGCCGGCTGCATGGCGTCCTGTCCTCCGAGCGGCTGCAGATCGCCGAAGTCCAACCCGCCATCCTGGCCGTCCTCTCCGCCGAAGTTGAAAATCGGCTGCTCGCCTGAACCGTCATCCGGCGGCGCGCCCAATTCGAACGGCTGGTCTGCGGTGCTTTGCGCCAGCAGCGGCGCCAACGGGGCGGCGAGGAAAGTGGTTCCGGCCAGGGTCAGGCACGTGCAGCGAATGTGTTTCATGAATCTCGCGTTCCTGTTGAGCCACTTTCCAAGCGGCCTGGGCGTTGCTCTGGTTGAGTTCGTTGTATCAGGTCAAGAAGCGGCCGTCGATCCACCCGCGGCCGAAGTCATGTTCATTAGTTGTTGTCAACTGCGGAATCGTCGCCGGTGGCGCTGCCGCCGAAGTCCAGTCCGCCTGCGGCCGTCGACGCCGCCCCGCCACCGAACACATTCGCGGTGGGCCGGGCGCCCGTCCCGCCGTAGTTGATGACCGGCAGCGCTTCGAGTCGATCGAACAAGTTGATTTCGAAGTCCGCGCCGCTCCAGCGCACCTTGGCCTTCCACGGCTGTTCGATCGACACCAATTCCACGACGCCGCCCTTTTCTCCAATGCGAACGAAGGGACTTTCGTTGTACACATTGGACGCGAAGACCGCGCCCTCATGCCCGACCAGCCCGACGAGTTTCGGCCCGCCGTAGCTGCGTGGTGGAGGCGTGACGGGGTCCCGTGGCGCGATGACCGGAGGCTTCACCTCGGGGCGCGGACCGACGGGTGCGAAGAAGGGCGATCGTTTGGCGATGAAATCGACGTTTGCCTTGACGGCCTCGTCAAACGCCAGCGATCCATTGGCGTCAGGGGGTGCGGGCTGGGCGACGTCATGCAGCGAGCCTGCGAAGATCGATGAAAACACCGCCGGCGCGACCCACAGCACCACCACCAGCGCCGCCGCCAGCAGGCCCAGGGCCGCGCGCGACGTACCCGAGAGTCCGCGCCAGGCGTCGTATATTGCATTGCGATTCATTCCATTCAATCCTTACTGATAAACCACGCGTCCGCCACCAGCGTGACTTCGACCTCGGCCCGATCCGTCAGCCGGCGAATACGCACCGACGCGATCTGGGCGATCGACGGCACCGTCTCCAGTTCGCCGATCACTTCCATTGCAATATGAGGCTTGGCGGAAAACTTCACCTCGATCGGACCTCGCATATACTCGACGCCCGACCTGGAGGAGTCCGTCTTAAGTTTGATCGGCGAACGCTCCGTCATCGATGCGCGATCTTTGGCGAGGTCATACTTACCCAGCACTTCGCTGATCGCCATCTTCGCCTCGAGCACGCGCGACTGGTCCTTGCCCGGAGGCAGCACGTTGCCCCAGTCTTTGTGCCCGCGTTCGATGATCTGCCGATTGGTTGAATCAGGCTCGCTGTACTTGGCAATCTGGGCCAGCGCCTGCTCGGAGCGGTCGCGATAGTCCGCCATGGTCCGCACGATCGGTTCGATGACGAGGAAGTACAGCACCAGCGCGATGACCAGCCACACCAGCCACTTCATCGCGCGGGGAAGCTGCTGATACGTCGCCGCGATCCCGCTGGAACGTGATGTCGATGCATTCGTGCTCACGGCTCTAAGTCCTCTTCGATGTTCATTTCGGACCCGCCGCTGTTCAGCACGCGCTTCCGCTCGAGCAACTTGTCCCATTCTTCCTGCAGACGCGGATCAAGATGCTTGACCGCACCACGAGCGAGCAGCGCTTTCTGCACCTCGTCGGCGTTCATCTTCCCGATCTGATCGTCGGTCAGCTTGGGCGGAAGGGGCTTGCCGCCACCGGCCGTCGTACTCGGCGCCGTCGCGCCGCCGGCGGGGCTGCCCGCCGAGGGGAAGGTGAAGGCCGGGCTGCCTGCGTTGCCGCTGGTATTCCCGGTGTTTCCCGCGCCTGGGTTTGACCGGGGTGTGGGCGTCGGGCGCGGGCGCCCACCACCAAGATTGAGATTGAAGTTGCTGAAGATGTACTCGCCGGGCTCCATGTCCTTGGCGGCGTCGCCGTACAGCACGACGGCCAGCGGTTCGTTGTACGGGCGATCTGTCTTGGAGGCCTGGTTGATGACCACCGCCTGCAGTTCGAACTCGATCTTGTTCTCGCCGAAGGTAAAGTTCGGCGATTTCACTTCAGCGAACAGTTTGGACTTGTTGAGCTGGTTGTGAAACTCGAGCACATCGTTCTGCTGACCCAGTTGCGCCGTGCCGCTGATCGTCAGCATCGAGGAACTGTCGATGTTGATCGATTCAAAGTTGAGGTTGTACGGCGCCATCCCGGCCACATCGGCCAACAGCTTGGACATCGGCCAGCGATGACTCCGCAGCGTGCGGAAGAAGTCCGCCTCGGCCTGGCGCTCTTCGAACACTTGTTTCACGTCTTCGAGGTTGCGCGTCTTGTACTTGAGGATCGCATAGCGCGTCCAGCCGCCCAGGATCGGCGCCACAATGATGACCAGCACGGCCAGCAGCGCCACGCGCTTGGCTCGCGACCGATCGCCGAGCCAGTGGAGCGAGGAGACGATCACGCCGCGCGGCACCTGGGGCGCCATGTCGAGCAGTTCCATCATTCCATGCCGCGAACTCATCGCGGCCAGCGCCGCCCCGACACAGACTCCAAAGCGATTCCACCAGGCGGTGTCGCTGTTGGCGCCGGACACGGCGCGGCCGAGCCGCTGGGCCAGTTCGGGATCGACGACCAGCGCCTGCCGCTGGGCTCGCGCTGCATTGCTGACGCGCTGTTCGATTTCACTGAGCGTCGCATCGTCCGCGCCGGCGCTCATGGCCGTCTCGACGACCACCCGGGCCGCATCGGCGGACCATTGTGCGTCACCGAGTCGCGCCGTGCGCACCGTCGTCACTCCCATCAGGTGCGATGCGAGTTCCATGGAGTGGTGATCGCGATCGAGCGACGCGATCGTCCCCTCGTTGATGCCGCTGTGAATCAGCAGTTCGAGCAGGGCTGCGGCTTCGGCGCCGTACGTCAGTTGTTCGAGCCCCGCGGGAAGATCGTTCGGCCGCTCGCCCGGCCAGCCGAACGCCACGGCGATGCGATTGTCCATCGGCGTGCGCCAGGGCATGATCGCCACGGCCCGCCGGTGGCCCGAGAGCATGTTGGGCAGTTCCGCTTCGGCCTGCAGGCTGGCGGCCTCCAGCGCGGCCGCGTCATCGAGCGGCGGGATTTCAAGCACGCGGCAGACCACCGAGCCGCCCGGCAGCACGCGGATGATCCGCTCCGGCGCCAGCCGCCCGAGCAGGCTGGCCATGCGGTCCGCATCGCGGGCGGGAACCGATTGAGTTTCGGCGATGTGCGCTCGACCGCTGCGCATCTCCGCAAGCACGACGTTGAACTGGTCGCCCTGCCGGTGCACCACCGCCACGCGGCGAGGGGCATCGCCACCGTTAAATCGGGTTGGAGTGTTGAGTCGCGTCATCGTTCGAGGTAATCGATAATCTGGATGGGAAGTGAAGAACGGTCGATCGTAACCACTAGTTCAACCTCAGTCCTGCCGGGCAAGGCCACGCCGCGGCTCGTGATGATGTACACATTGCTCTTGACATCGATAAACGGCGCGATCGCCGCAAGCGTCTCGCGACTGAGCGTCGGAATCTGCAGCAACTCGATGATGCTTGTCAATCCGTCCTGTCTGCTGTTGCGCAGCAGATCGATCTGGTCCGCCAGGGCTTCATCCACGCCGGGCAGCAGTTCGAGCACTTCGACCGGCGCTTTGTTGATATTGATCCGTCCCGGAACATAGGCATACGTCGTGCCGATCGTGGCGCTGGACAGCACGCGTCCGAGCTGCTCATCGCTCAGATCGCGCGCGCCGAGCGTCTGCTGCTGAGGCTGCGTGGGCTGACGCCCGCGACCGCGGCCGGCCGTGGCCCCGCCGGTGGGCTGGGGAGTTGAACCCGGCTGACCCGAGAGAGTGATCGAGCTGAGCGGCGTGGTGATCAGTCCCGCCAGGGTGTTTCCTTCCGCTCGTGAATAGTGGAACAGCGCGTTGGCCTGGGCCGTGTCGATGCCCAGCGTCTGCTGAATCTTCGAAACCGCCGACGTGCTCAGCGAAATCTTGCCGGGCTGCTCGGTCAGCGGTCCGGGCTCGCGCGAAGCCGTCGTGAGCACGGCCGACCAGCCGGCGTCCAGCCGACCATCCGCGTTGTCATCGGGCGGAGATTCGTTGCCGTCATCCTCGTTGGGATCGAGCACCCCGTTGAGATTCCAGTCTTCCCCGCGGAGCAGTTCAGGCGTGACGCCGTACACCAGTTCCAGTTCCAGCAGCGTCTTGAACGGGCCGTTGCGCGGGTTGTACGGCTTGAGTGCATTGTTGTAGTACCCCGCTTCAGCGCCGCCTTCGCGCACGTCATCGTCCGCGTCGATCCAGTCGAGTATCGACGCGATCATCTCCGGCGTGATGTCTTTCAGCTTGCCCAGCGCCTCTTCATCGAGGATGTTGACGTTGGCCTTGGCGTTTGCGTCTGCTGGCCCATCGACGAGCTGGTCGTCGAGCCAGTGCTGGATGTGATACTCTGAAATGAGTACGCCATTGGCGTCTCGAATCTCGCCGTGCGCCAATTGCTTGAGATCGGACTCAAAGCTCGTGGGATCAATCTCCTGCTCGGCGTCGATCTGCCATTCGAGATACGCCAGGTACGCCTCGATCCCAGCGCGGGCCGCCCACTTGGCGCGGACGCGTCCGAGCGCTTCGCGCCCGGCCACGGCCTGCCGCTGCGCTGAGAGTTGCAGCGGGATCACGATGAGCGAAGAAATCGTGACGACCCAGAGCACGAGCATGAGCGTCGAGCCGCGCCGATTGACGCCGGCTCCGCGCGATGAGATTCGAAGTCGAGGTGAGCGCATCATCCGCCTCCCCCGGTTCGACCGCCACCGCCCGCCGGACCTCCGCCACCACCCTGGTTGCCTCGTCCGCCACCGCCGCCGCGTCCGGGCGGTCCATTGCGACCGCCGCCGTCCTGCCCGGCCCCGCCACCCCGATCGCCGCCGCCATTGCCGCGACGGATCTCACGTGTGCGACGGTTTGACCGGCCGGGGCCGCCGTCGCCACCCGCCGCCCCGCCGCCGCCAAAGTCGAGCCCGGGATCGGCGCCCGATCCGGTGTCGAGGCCGAATTCCAGATTCGCGATATCGCTGGACGGGTCGTACGTCTCGTCCACCGCCGGATCAAAGGGCAGGGGAATGCGGTCGATCGCCACGCTCATGCGCGACACGACCTGGGCGCCCGTGGAGGGGATCACGCCTCGACACGTGACGCGCAGCGCGTGGGGCAGTCCGTCAATATCACTGTCCCATGTGCTGACCCAGGCCGTCCCGTTGTACGCTTCGAAATCGAGCGACGAGATATGAACGCCGAGCGGCACGGCCACGCCGCCACCCTGGTAGTTCTCATCAACGATCGGATCCGCCCGACGCCAGAGCACGCCGGTCAACGCCGGGTCGGGCTTGAGGCGGTAGTGCACTTCGTGAATGTCCGATTCGCGATAGGACACGTCCTCATTCGTCTCCGGACGAACCGGCCGCAGCGAGCGACAGAACAGCAGCACCTCATCATGCTGATCAACGGTCGATCCGGCCGTGTCGTTGATGCGGACGATGGTGTCCACGAGGCTGGTGTCGCGCACGATGTTGGCCATGTCTCGCGCAATGTAGCGCGTGATCGAATAGACCGACTCCACCGCCGCCTGACGCTCGGCAGAGCGATCGCGCCCATCCGCCAGCCGCCGAATCGACATGGTCGCCGCGCCTGCAAGAATGCCGGCGATCACGGTGGCCACGACGAGTTCGATGAGGGTAAAACCACGTCGAGCAGCGTGACCACGTACCGGAACACTCACACGGGAAGTTGGCTTGGTCAGTTGTGTCATGGGCGCTCCACCGGTTCAGTGGGCTCGCGATCGGGATCGGGCTCTTCGCCCAGGCGCCGGGCCATGAGCGTCTGGGCTTCAATCGTCTGCTCGCCGGCGGCGGTCTCCCACCAGATGCGGGCGGTGACGCGGAATGGCTCGTTGGGAGCCGTGTCTTCGATGCTGATTCGATAGATGTACTTGTCGAACGGGGGATCGACGCTGCCGCTCATCTCGCCCTTCTTGAGATAGTCCGCCGGTCCGATGGCGAGCACATCGTTGAGCAGTGAATCGAGCACCATCGCCGCTTCCTGAATCTGCTGGCCTCGCGCCTGCGCGTTGAGCGACCGGCTGGCAATGCCCAGCACCGCCACCAGCGCGCCCGACAGAATGAGGCCCGCGACGAGCACATCCATCAGCGCCATGCCGGGGCGAGGACGGAGCCGCATCTGCTTGTCCGTCCGGATCACCATCGTTCATCCCCCGCGCCTTCGGCATTGAGATCTTCCGGCGAAAGGCGCACTTTGGTCGCCGCCTCGCTCAGGCTCATCGAACGCATCTCACTGGGGAGCAACGAGACGGTCTCGAGCGTATTGCCGAAGGCGATGTCGATTTCAATTGACGGGCGCACGCGGTTGGGAGCCACTTCGACGCGAAACGAGCCGCGCTCCACCTGGCCGTCGAACTGCGCCGCATCGAGGCGGATGTCCCTGTCGAAGCGCACGGAGGGGACCAGCGTGTCGCGGCGCCACTGCCCTTCGACGGGGCGCGTGGTCGGATTCTCGCCCAGCGGCAGGGCCGAATCGAGCCGCTCAACCCAGAGCTCGCCGGCGTTGGCGTCGTAGACCAGGGCCGCGAGGGCCTGGCTTGCAACCTGCCGATGCGCCAGTGTATCGAGCACGTTCTGCACGCGCTGCACCGTCACCTTGCCGCGCCGCGGCAGGGTGTTGGTCATGCGCACCGTCGTCACCCCCGCAAGGATCGACAGGATCACGATCACCACGATCATCTCGACGAGCGTGAACGCGCCGCGCCGAGGCGCGGGGCGTGTCATCGAGTTGTGCAAGTGCGTGATCATGATTCAACCAGTTCGAATCCGCGAGTGTCAGCCGACGATATCTGCGTTGTCGCCTTCGCCGCCTTCGCGGCCGTCGGCGCCGTAGCTGACGATGTCGTAATCCACGTGGACATTGGGGGGGATGATGAGTTGGTAGTCATTGCCCCACGGATCTTTGAGATCGGCTTCCTTATTAATGCCTTTCTGCCACGTGTCCGGGGCATCCTTGGGCTTGTCCCAGAGGATGTTGCGAATGGTGTCGCCGCTTTGCGCTTCGCGGCCGAGGTCGGCGTAGACGATGTCCATTGCCGTGCGCAGGCTGGCCATTGATGACTTGGCCGCCGCCACCTTTGACTTGCCAATGTTGACGATCAGGCGGGGCGCCACCACGGCCGCGAGCACGCCGATGATGATGACCACGACGATCGCCTCGATGAGCGTGAACGCGCGCCGGGCGTGACGAGTGTTTCGGGTCGTTGAGTTCATTGTGTGGATCTCCATGAGGGGACGGCCAATCAGCCGATCGCAGCCTGAAGTGAAAGCATGGGAAGGATGACCGAGAGAATGACAAAGCCGATGATGATGGCCATGAACACGACGATGATCGGTGGCAGCGCCGCGGTAAACATTTTCAGCGAAGCGGTGGTGCGGCGGTCGAACGACTGCGCCGCCTGCGTCAGCATCGTGTCCAGCCGGCCGGACCGTTCGCCCAGGTCGATGATCTGAATGAGAATGGGCGGGAAATAGCCGCTCTTTTCCATCGGCTCGGCGATCGACTTGCCCGAGCGGATCTTGTCGGCCACTTCGTCGATGACCCGCTCCATCGCCTTGTTGCCCAGCGTGTCGCGCGTGATGATGATCGCATCGATGATGGGAATGCCCGAGGCCATCAGCGTGCCCAGCGTGCGCGTGAACCGCCCCACCGCCACATCGCGAGCCAGCGCGCCGACAATGGGAATGCCCAGCAGCAGTCGATCGCGCTCGTAACGGATGTGCGGCTGGGCCATGGCCGACTTGTACGACGCATACGCGAGGCCGATCGCCGCCAGCACCAGCCACCAGTACGTGCCAAGGAAGTCGGCAAAGCCTTTGACGATGACCGTCGGCAGGGGCAACTGAATCGTCTGGCCCTCCAGGCTCGCCAGCACGCGCGGGATGATGAACGTCACGATGACGGCGATGCCGATCGCCAGCACGCACACGAGGATCGCAGGATACATCAGCGCGCCCGCCACCGAGCGCTTGGTTTCAAGTTCGCGATCGAGCAGGTCGGCCAGTTGCATCATGACGACTTCAAGCCGACCCGACGCTTCACCGGCGCGGAGCATGCCGACGATCATGTCGTCAAAGGGCTTGCCCCACTCCAATGCAGCCTGAGCGAGGCTGCGACCGGCTTCAATACGGCTCATCAGGTGTTCGATGACCGCTCGTTGACGCTCGCTCGACGCCTGCTTTTCCACGGCCCGCAGCGCGCTCATCAGCGGCAGACCCGCTTCCAGGGCGGTGGCGATTTCACGAATGAACGACGCAAGTTCGCCGCGCCGCATGGACCCGTGCCCGCTGGCCGTGCTCTGACCGATATCCGCGCTGGCCGCACCGGGCAGCGACCGGAACGACGGCGCTGACCGCCCGGCGCTCGCGTGCCCGTTGAGCGGCGCGAGTTGCGTGGCCGTCTCGCCGCGCTGCCGCAGCGTGCGGATCGCCTCGCCGCGATCGGAGGCGTCAATGGTCCCGGTCAGCGATTGGCCGGTGGTCGTCACGGATTGGTACTGGAAAGTCGGCATGCGTTACGGTTCCAACGTCAGGATTTCTTCGTCCCGCCCGTCATCTGAAGTTCCTCTTCTGCGTCCTGCGTGGCGCGCAAGACTTCATCAATGGTCGTGCGGCCCGCGGCCGCCTTGATCAACCCGTCCGTTCTCATGCGCAGGTGCGTGTCGTGCGCTTCGCCGAGAATGTCCAGCGCGCCCAGGCGCTGACTGATGGCGCGGCGCATCGGGCCGTTGATCTCGAGCACTTCGAAGAACCCGATGCGGCCCCGGTAGCCCGACTCGTTGCACTTCTCGCAGCCTGCGCCTTCAAAGCACTTGCCGTTGAACATCGCCAGCTCCGACTGCGAAAGGCGATGCGTCAGCGCATCGGGCATCGGCACCTCACGCCGGCAGTGCGGACAGATGCGCCGGCCCAGCCGCTGCGCCAACACGCCCTCGAGCACGGAGGACACGAGGAACGGCTCGACGCCCATGTCGATCAAACGCGTGACCGCCGAAACCGCGTCGTTCGTGTGAATCGTGGAGAACACAAGGTGGCCCGTGAGCGCCGAGCGCACCGCGATCTCCGCCGTCTCGCCGTCGCGGATTTCGCCGACCATGATGATGTCCGGGTCCTGGCGCAGAATGCTGCGCAGCCCGCTGGCAAACGTCAGGCCGCGCTTCGGGTTCACCGGGATCTGGTTCACGCCGTGCAGTTCATACTCGACGGGATCTTCGATGGTGATGATCTTGAGTTCCGGCGAGAAGATCTTCTGCAGCCCGGCGTAGAGCGTCGTCGTCTTGCCGCTGCCCGTTGGACCGCTCACCAGCAACATGCCGTGCGGCACGTCGAGCAGGCGGTCCATGATCTTCACGTCCTTTTCGCTCATGCCCAGTTCGGTCAGATCCAGCGGCAGCGAGCCCTTGTCGAGGATACGAAGCACGACCGACTCGCCATAGAGCGTGGGAACGGTGCTCACGCGCAGATCGACCTTGCGGCCTTCGAAGCGCAGCGTGATGTGGCCGTCCTGGGGCACGAATCGCTCGGCGATGTTCATGCCCGCCATGATCTTGATGCGCGAGATGATCGCGGGCTGAAGATGGCGCGGCGGAGGCGTCTGCTCGATGAGCACGCCGTCCACGCGATACTTGATTTTCAGTTCCGTCTCGAACGGCTCGATGTGCACGTCCGACGCCCGGCCCTTGATCGCTTCGAGAATGATCAGGTTGACGAGGTTGATCAGCGTCGGCTGCTCCGCCATGCGGTGCAGGTCGTCGGCCTCGATCGCCTCGATGTTGCTGTCAATGATGTCTTCCGCGCCGCCGTCGCCGCGCAGGCTCTCGGCCATGCGCGCCGCCGTCGTGCCGTACTGCGTTTCGAAAAGCTTCTTGAACGGCTCGGGACTCATGCCGCAGCGCACCACCGGCCGCTGGGCCAGCACCGCCACTTCATCCGCCGCCGCAAGGTCAAGCGGATCGAGCATGACCACCACGACCGCGTCGCCCTCAAACCGCACGGGCACAAGGCGATGATCGATGGCCTGCTCAGCCGGGATCACCGAGGCGACGTTGGGATCGACGTGCTCGAGCGGCTCGTCGTACCACTCGATGCCCAGCCGGGCGCAGCGCTGGCGGACCTGATTATCCAAGGCGATTTCACTCATTGGCGGTTGTCGTTCCCTGCTCCAGAAGTTGGTTCCCGGGTGAGCGATTGCAGTTGCACGGGCGTCAGCACGCTTCGAATATCCTTCAGGGTGGCCTGAACCAGCACCTGGCGCGAGGCGAGCAGCGAGTGCGAACGGCCCTCGATATCCCCTGAATTGCCCCCCGCCCCCGGCCCAGGCTTGCCTGTCCCCTCTGATGTGGGCGGCGAGAGCCGCTGCAGTTCACGCGTCAGTTCGACTTGAACCAGTTCGCGATTGATCGGTTCCACCCGGGACTCGAACGCCGACACCAGCGCCGAGATCGCCTCCTCCTGCACGGGCGTCAGCTCAGCCAGGCGACGCACCCGCTCCACGTCAGTCCCCACCTGGTCCAGACCAAAGACGCGCGGCCAGGCCCGGCGCTGAAACACATCGCGAAATCGCTTCGCGTCCTCGGCAGGCAACTGGCTCGCGATCCGCTCTGCATACTCAAGGTTGACATCGCGAATCCGCACGTGCACGCCAACCAGTCGTTGCTGCAACGACGCCATCTGGCCGCCGGCATCCGACTTGGCCCCGAGTTCACTGCCCAGCGCCTCCATCTGGTCCGCCAGACGAATCCGCAGCGTCAGCGGCGTGTCAAAGTCCAGTGTGTACTGATCCACAACGGGCTCGCAGGTCGCCCGAACCTCATCCGGCAGTTCGAGGCTGTCGAGCAGCGCCACGAGATCAATCCGCTCGGGCATCAGCCGCGCGCCCAGAAGCAGCCCAGCGCGCCGGCGACGGTCGCGCTCGTAGCGGGGCCAGAGCACGGCCTGCTCTTCCGTCAGCAGGCCCTTTACATCATTAAAGAATCCGACCTCGAGCGCCGCGGCCTGAACGCCCCAGTCATCCCGCGATCGGTTGTATTCGCCAAGCAGATTGCTCCGCAGCCCGGGGTTGTCCGCCTGGGCCATCGACTCGCGGAGGCGCTGCTGATCATCACGCGCTGCGTCGGCGGCGGCGTTGTACACGTTGCGATAGCCGTCGTAGACCGCCTGCACCAGTTCCTGCTGGCTCTTGTCCAGTTCGAACGTGTCCTTCAGCGCGGTGATGTCCTCACGACTCACCGTCGGATTGAAGCCATGGTAGAAAGTGCGCATCTCGATCTGGGCGCCGGCGGGCCGGCCGAGTCCGATCAGGGTTGCCAGCAGGAGCAGCCCCGGCGTCATCCAGCGCGGCGTCGGTCGGTTTCGTGTCTTGGGGTGGCAAGTCTGTCGCATTGAATCGTAATTCCTGCACAAAGAAGGCGGCTTTTCACTGCCGAAACGCCGCGGGACCATGAGATGATCGTAGACGAGACAGCGGACGACGCTGCCGACGCCAAGACCATTTTGCCCAGGCCGGGCATGTACTGTGAGATCGGGTGTCTTCCGTGGCCCCACCTCGGATCACCCCACCGCTCCGGACATCCAACCCAGACGTTTCAACGCCCGCGTTCCGGCCTCGATTGCACTCATTTACCCGACTCCAGCGTTATCGCTCCGCTCCTTGCGGGTCGACGATCCGGCCGGGACCCTGACCATGCCGCTTCCCCTGCCACGCTACCATCCCGCGATCATGTCCACCGCGATCAAACAAGCCCTGCCCAACCTCATTACCATGGCCCGGCTCGTGCTCGCCGTCGCCTTTTTCGTCCTGCTCGCCTGGTACCACGATTCCGACACCCAGCGCTGGCTCATCAACACCTCCATCGTCCTTTTTCTGCTCGGCGTCACCACTGATTTCCTCGATGGCTACCTCGCCCGCAAGTGGGCCGTCGTCTCCGTTTTCGGCCGGGTCATGGACCCGTTGTGCGACAAGATTCTCATCCTCGGGGCCCTCATCATGCTCGCCGGGCCCGGCTTTGTGCGCCTCGATCTGAGCAACCCCCTTGAGCCACACCGGATTCTCATCAGCGGCATCCAGCCCTGGATGGTTGTGCTCATCCTCTTTCGTGAAATGCTGGTGACGGGTCTGCGCAGCCTCGCCGAGTCGCGCGGCATCGCCTTCTCCGCCGTCCTGTCGGGCAAGGTGAAGATGGTGCTCCAGTCCGCTGTCATCCCCATCGTGCTGCTGCTGGTTGGCAACTTCGATCCGCGCGATCACGAGTGGTCCGCCATCACGCGCGATGTCCTCGTCTGGTCGATGGTCGTCGTGACCGTCATCAGCGGCCTGCCGTATGTCTTCCGCGCTCGACTGCTCCTCAAGGCGTGATCGCGCCGCAACCGATGGACTCAACGTGTGGCGCAAATGGATCATCACCGTTGGCGGACTCGGTCTGCTTCGCCCGGCCCCCGGCACATGGGGCAGCCTGCCCCCCTGCGCCCTGGCCTTCGGCTTTGTCCTGCTCGGCCTTGACGCGCTGGCGATCAATCTCATGCTCCTCGTGCTGCTCGTCGTCTCGAGCGCGGCCTGCATCGCGCTGGGCGCCTGGGCCGAGCGGCAGTTTCAGGGCAAGGACCCCGGCGTGGTCGTCGCCGACGAGACGGCCGGCATGGCGCTGACGCTGCTGCTCGTACCGCTGGCGCGCGATGCGGCCAGCGCTCCGCATTGGGGTTTTGCGTTCATCGTCATCGCCGCGGCGTTTGTCCTGTTTCGCATCCTCGACATCGTCAAGGTGCAGCCCGCGAACCTGATCCAGCAGTTCCCCGCCGGCTGGGGCATCCTCCTCGACGACCTCGTCGTCGCGGTCTACGCCAACATCATCCTGCAACTGTTCCTGCGCGTCGGCTTGCCGATGCTGGCTTGAGCCACAGTTCGCCACTTGCGATCTGCAGCAAATCGCACCATTCCCGGTCGATTTCCCCTTGCGTCGATAGTCGACATGTGGTATTCTGCACGACTCGGAAGACTCCCCGCCTCCTGGCCTAACGCTGGCGACTTGTCGGCAGAGCCACCGCCGCCCGGCCACCCCCAGCGGGCCGACATCGGAAGGAAAACCCCATGTCCCAGTCGTTCGACGGCCGCGCACGGTCCACCTTGGCAGCATCCCTCGTGCTTCTGAGCTGCTTGGTCAACACCGCGAGCGCTCAGTCTCCGGCTCTCGCCGCAATCCCTGCGACCGATCATTCGCCCGAGAGAGTGCACTTGGGGATGAGCGGAATCTCGTTCGTCGAAAACCACGGCCAGTGGACCGATCGAGATATCCGATACAAGTTCCAGTCCGCCGGGCTCGAGATCGCCTGCCGCGATTCGGCCCTGACCATGGCCTCTCCATCCGACCGCCGCGGCGACTCGTCAGTAATGACGGTCTCATTCCCGGGCTCAGACCGCGTCGAGCCGGTCGGAGCGAAACAGCAAACGGCAGTATCCCATTACTTCATCGGCGATGATCAATCGACATGGGCCCGCAACGTACCGTCCTTCGACGAAGTTGTCTACGAAACGCTTTACGACGGCATCGACCTGCACCTCACGCGCGGTGGCAACGGTGTGCTCAAGTACGAATTTCACGTTGCACCCGGCGCCGACCCGTCAGTCATCCAGATCGCATACGCAGGCATCGACTCGCTTTGCGTCGATGGTGTCGGCAACCTCCATATCGATTCCCCGTTGGGGACACTTGTCGATTCGGCGCCGGTCGTCTGGCAGACCATTGGCGATCAGCGCACCGAAATCCCCGCTCACTTCGGACTGATTGACGACACCACCTGTCAGTTCGTTCTCGACCGTCCGATCGACCCGGACTGCGAACTGATCATCGACCCCGATGTACAGTGGATGGTTTATCTCGGCGACGTCCGGGAGGAACGTGCCTACGGCGTCACCGTCGATCCGTTCGACAACGCGCTGGTCGTGGGCTCCATGCTCGGCAACGCCTTCCTCGCTCGCATCGACCCGCAGGGAACGCTGCTCTCGATGACGATCCTCGGCGGCGGGGCCGTCGACTGGGCCAACGGCGTGGCCGCGGACGATCTCGGCAACGCCTACGTCGTGGGGCGAACAGAGTCGGCCGATTTCTCCTACCGCAACAATGCCTTCCAACCGCTCGCGGACGCCTTTCTCGTCAAGGTCGATGCAACCGGCCTTCCGCAGTGGATGACGTACCTTGGGGGGAGCAACTTTGACTATGCCAACGGCGTCGCAGTTGATGAGCAGGGCAGCGCCTGGGTGACGGGCTCGACCAGCTCATCTGACTTTTCGGATCGCCTCAACAACTACTTCGGACACGGCGATGGCTTTATCGCCAAAGTCAACACCGATGGATCTCATCAATGGATGAGATACCTGGGAGGCTCTGGCGACGAGGAAGGCACCGACGTCGAGATCGACAGCGCCTGCAATGGAGTCATGACCGGCTTTACCTACTCCAATGACTTTGAAGGCAGAATCAACACCTTGCATGCCGAAGGCATTGACAGCTTTGCGATCAAGATCGACCCTTCTGGCGAAATGCTCTGGATGACTTATCTCGGCGGATCGGAGCGCGATGAAGCCTACGGCATCGCCATCGACAGCCATGACAATGCCCTCATCACCGGGTACACGAGATCGAGCGACTTCGAAGGACGCCTGACGCGCCAGTTCCCACCCAACAGCAGATCGGCGCAGGACATCTTTGCGCTCAAGGTCAGTCCCGCCGGCACCGTTGCATGGATGGCCTACGTTGGATCGCGCTGGGTCTACGACGAGGGGCGAGGCATCGCCGCCGATGACGATGGGAACGTGTTCGTTACCGGGCAGACCTATTCGACCGACATGGCCGGCCGCACCAACTCGACGTTCGGCTACGACGACGCGTGCCTCATCAAACTCAACGGCGACGGCCAACTCATGTGGTCACACTACCTCGGCGGCAGTCTCAGTGACTTCGGAACCGGGATCGCCATCGACAGCGCCGGCGATGCGCTCGTCGCCGGCTATACCGCGTCGCCAGACTTCGAGGGCGCCATCAACGCACCACTCGGCGGTTTTGATGCCTTCCTCGTCAAAGTGCACACTTCCGATGCACCGCGCCTGCTCGTCAACGGCACCTGTCCCGAGGGAGGACCGATCCACATTCGATGGTTCGGCGCTACGCCAGATGGTTCGTGTGCCTTGTTGCGCGGTTCACGGTCGGGTCGGTTCAGCATCCCTCCCGGCACGCGCTGCGCGGGCACTCGGCTGGGCGTGGCTGACAATGTTCAGTTCCTCGGCCTCCGAATGAGCGGACCAAACGGCAGCGCGAGCTTTCGGAGTGTGGCGGGTCCGGCCCTCTGCGGCGAGTACCTGCAACTACTCGATCTGGATACCTGCACCGTCAGCAACGTGATCAGAGTTCGGTGAACTGGACCTCTCCTTGATCATTGCTGCGGCGCGTGGTTTCAGATCTCCAAGCAGACCCAGCGCCCTGCAATTGGGCAGACTTTTCCCCGGCAGGTGGTAGTACACCCCCAACAGTGACTGCATGCTCTTAGAGTTGGCAATCACACTCGACACCGGCTCATCAATGCGCCACGTCACGAAGCGCACCGCGCGCGGCAGGCATTCGACCGTTGTCCCCATGATCAGTTCACCGCCGTGCCGGCGCATCAACAGTCTGCTACTTCGGAATGTGCACTACGTTGGTTGTCGCGCACGACGGCGCAACGACGGCCTGCAACAGCCCACCGCATGCGTTGCCGGTGATGCGCGTGCAGAGGATGCCGTACCCATCCGAGTCAATGGATACCGGCCCGATGTAGTAGAGTGTGCGAGGAGACAGATTGAGCACGACCCCCGGACAGGTCGGGTTGATCGGCAGCGTGGCGTGCCCGGTTCGACGGGAGAAGAAGAGCCCCGCCATCTGCGAGCCCGGTTCGGCGTCGATTTCCACCGAGAAGATTCCCGGACACTGGTCGCCTACAGGTCGCATCGCCGGATCCTCACCCAGGGTGGGTGGCGAATCCACCACCCCAGCCAGGACAAAAAGTGACAACCCGGCCGCGAGGATTCTGGTCTGCATCGTGTCTCTCCTGCGTTAATGTCAACTCTCAGACGGCTGAGACTCTCATCGTGCCCGCCACCCTGACAGTCGCCGCGAGCCGCGCATCCTTGCACGAATCCCAAGCCCGACTCAAAAGAGCCTAAGCGGAAAACCCTGCACCTGCAAGTCAGATTCGAGGAGTTTGTCAGCGATCGGAATTCAGCGCCTACCCCGCCAGCCCCATCGCCCGATTATTCTGAAGACTCATCCCCGGCAGGTCGTAATGGACCTTGAGCAGCGATTCGACGCTCTGCGGCGTGGCAATGACAAACGACACCGGTTCGTCAATGTGCCACGTCACAAACCGCACGGCGCGCGGCAGGTGTTCGACCGTCGTGCCCATGATCAATTCGTTGCCGTGCCGGCGCAGCGGCATGAGGCCGAACTGCCACGCCTGGCGCCGGCTGACCAGCTCGATCACCTCGCGGTCGATGCGTTCCTTCTTCAGGTCCACCGTGCCGCTCATCATCTCGTACTGCCGGGCCCACGCGCCTTCGATCTCGTGGACGCCCAGACCAAAGAGTTTCTCGGCGAGATAGCCGAACGGCCGGCCGCCCTCGCGCTGGGCTTCGAGGATCTCCTCGACCTGCTCTTCCGTCAGGTGGCCAAGTTGTACCAGCAATTCGCCAAGACGAAGCATGATGAACCTCCCATCCAACGGATGCAGACGCCCGGGCCCACGGCCCATTCCACCCGGGGAGACAACCTCCCGCAGCAGCGCTGCACCCTTGTCGTACCGCATCGACTGCATTTGAGAAATAATCGAGAGCGGACGGCAGGAAATGCGCCCACCCACGCCGCTTCCGTGTCTTGTAGAGTCTGGGAGTTGTGGGTATGAGCAAGTAAGCGCCCGCTGCGCTTTCTGATTTGACACCCGCTTATCGGCCGCATGCCACCGGCCCCGCGCTGCTGCACCGTTCCAAAACCCCACCCTGCCCGGCGAATCGGCCGCGTATCATCCTCCGAATCGCCCGCGAGCGCTGGCCCAACCGGTGGAGACGCATCATGACCGTGCGGATGGAACTCAGCCGCATCTTCATCCGAGAACTCAAAGACCTCCAGTTCATCGAACTGCAGGAGGTCGATGGGGAGCGCAGTTTCCCCATCGCCATCGGTCTGCCCGAGGCCCAGGCCATCGAACGCCGTCTTAAAGGTCTGGAGCCGCCACGTCCGCAAACCCACGATCTGCTGGCCTCCACCATCGAAGCGCTCGGTGGCACGCTCGAGCACATCGTCATCCACGACCTGAGCGATAACACCTTCTTCGCCAAGCTCATTGTCAAGCGAGACGGCCAGGAGATCGAGATCGACAGTCGACCCAGCGACGCCATTGCCCTGGGCGCCGCGACCAACGTGCCCATCTTCGTCGAGGAGAAGGTCCTCGAACAGGCGGGCAGCGAGGAGCCGACGTGAATGACACGTTCGTCGGGATCCCACGCCGCTTCCTGACGACCGATGAGCCCGGCATCGGCGGCCATCTCAAGGTCCGCCCCGAAGATTTCCTCGTCGAAGAAATCCCCCTCTACGAACCCTGCGGCTCAGGCGAACACGTCTACCTCTTCATCGAAAAGATCGAGCGGCCCACGCTCAACGTCATCCGCGACATCGCGCGCTGCCTGCGCGTCAGCGTCGGCGCCATCGGCTACGCCGGGATGAAAGATAAAGTGGCCGTCACGCGCCAACTGCTCTCCATCCATTTGCCCGAGGGTGATCCGCACCGCATCGCTGAAGAGATCAACGTCAGCGGCGTGCGCATCCTCTGGTCGGAGCGCCATCGCAACAAGCTGCGCGTCGGTCACCTGCGCGGCAACCGATTCTCCATCCGCATCCGCGAAGTGAACATCACCGATGTCACCCGCGTCGGCCGCATCCTCACGCGACTCGAGCGCAGCGGCGTACCCAACTTCATCGGCGAGCAGCGATTCGGCTATCACCAGACCAACCATGAAATCGGCCGGCTCTACCTCATGCGTGACTGGCAGCGTGTGTGCGATCTGATGCTCGGACCCACGGCCTTCGCCGGCGACCACGCGGCCGAATCGCGCGCCGCCTACGCCGCAGGCGACTTCGACACGGCCGTCAAGACCTGGCCGTCATCGGGCTCGACGGAGACGCGCGTGCTCGCGTCGCTCGCCGCCGGCCGCACGGCGCAGCAGGCGATCCACGATGTAAATGAGGCGTCGCTGCGCTTCTTCATCACCGCGTTCCAGTCGGCAATCTTCAACGGCATCCTCGCTCAGCGCATCGACTCGGGCCGCTTCGAGCAGCTCATCGAAGGCGACATTGTCGGCCGCACCGATGACAGCCACAACCTCTTTCGCATCGGCCCGGATGAACTCGTTGATGAATCCGTGGTCGAGCGATTCGCCAACCTCGAACTCTCCGCCACGGGGCCGCTCTGGGGCAGCGAAATGCGCCGCGCGGAAGGCCCGATCGATGAAGCTGAACTCGCCGCATTGCACGCCACCGGCATCAGCATCGATCACTTCAACGACTCCGCCGTCGATGTGCGCGGCACGCGACGCTCGCTGCGCCTGGCCGTTCGCGCCTGCGAAGTGTCGGCCGGCAGCGACGACCACGGCCCGTACATCCGCGTCGATTTCGAACTCCCTCGCGGCGGATTTGCCACCACCGTCCTCGACGAGGTCATGAAGTCCCCCCTGCGCGACCACCCGTGGGGTTCGTGACGCGGCAGTTGGGTTCTTTCCCGACGCATGCTCGCCACCTCAACGTGATAGAATTGGCCCTTTGCACCTCTCTCAAGGACTCCACTCGTGCTGCGCACACCCTTTTATCAGTTCCACGTCGACCGCGGCGCCAAACTCGTCGAATTCGCCGGCTGGGAAATGCCCATCATGTACACCTCGATCATCGAGGAGCACAACCAGGTGCGCACCGCTGCGGGCATGTTCGACGTCTCTCACATGGGTCGAGTCCACTTCAAGGGGCCCGACGCCCGCGTCTTCCTCGAACGCCTCTGCACCCGCCGCGTCTACGACATGGTCGAAGGACAGGCCCGCTACAGCCTCGTGTGCAATGAGCACGGCGGCGTCAAGGACGATGTGCTCATCTACCGCTATGGCGAAGAGGATTTCATGCTCGTCGTCAACGCGTCCAACCGCGACAAACTCATGCAGCACTTCAACGTCGTGCGCGGCGACCTGCGCCTCGACATCGACGACCGCACCGAGAAGACCGCCATGCTCGCGCTTCAGGGACCCAAGGTCATCCCGCTCGTTTCCGATTTCAGCAGCGAAATACCCGCGCTCAAGAACTACCGCTTCTGCGTCAAGAGCCTGCTCGTCTTCAAGATGACCATCAGCCGCACGGGATACACCGGCGAAGACGGCGTCGAGGTCATCCTCCCCGCCGGCATGGCGAGCAAGGCGATCGGCATGATGCTGGAGAAATCAGGCTCGGCCAAGGACATCGTCAAGCCCATCGGCCTGGGCGCGCGCGACACGCTGCGCATGGAAGCCGGCATGCCGCTCTACGGCCACGAGATGGATGAAGACACCGACCCGATCTCAGCCGGCCTCAACTTCGGCATCAACCTCGACAAGGACGAACTCGAAGGCGGCGAAGTCTTCGTTGGCCAGAAGGCACTCAGGGAGATCGCCCACCCCGGCCCGAAGAACAAACTCGTCGGCCTCTTCCCCGACGGCAAGCGCACCGCGCGCCAGGGCATGACCATCATGCACAACGACAAACCGGTCGGCCGCGTCACCAGCGGCTGCATGAGCCCGACGCTCCAGCGCCCGATTGCGATGGGCTACGTGCCGGCTGAATTGAGCGAACTCGATACCGTCGTGCAGATCGATCTCGGCCGCGCCACCGTCGACGCAACCGTCACGAAGATCCCCTTCTACAAGCGGCCGAAGAAGTAATCGACCGGATTTCATCGATGGCCAAAGCCAAGAAGAAACCAACCTCGACGCCCGAGATCAACAATCGCAAGGCGCGGCACGAGTACCACATTCTCGACACGCTCGAGTGCGGTATCGTGCTCTGCGGCAGCGAAGTGAAAGCCGTGCGCGCCGGCCAGGTTTCGCTGGGCGAAGGATTCGCGCGCGTCGATGAACGCACCGGCGAACTCTTCCTCTTCAGCGTCCACATCTCCGACTACGCCCCTTCGCGCGGCAGCGTGAATCGCCACGCGCCGGCCCAGGTGCGCAAACTCCTCGCCCACAAGCGCGAGATCCGCAAACTCGCCGCCGAGACACGCGTCAAGGGCACGACGATGGTGCCGCTGAAGATGTACTTCAAAGACGGATACGCCAAAGTCCTCATCGGCCTCGCCACCGGCAAGGGCCAGTCCGACAAACGCGAAGACGTCAAGAAACGCGACGCCCAGCGCGACATGCAACGAGCGATGACGCGAAAGCGCATTTGAGAAACACGGATCGTCCTCACGTTTTGCGGCGACGCATGCGTCGCCGCTAAACGTGCAAGCGCCGCCGTCAAATCGGCTTCACAAACGACCACCGCTGCATCGGCAACCCCGCCTTTACCGGGTTCTCCTCCACATACTTGATCGCCTGCTTGACCGCCGCATCCGAATTCAGATACACCTGCCACGCCCCGCGCGCCCACGGCGACGGCAACCGCCCACTCGGCAGCGGCTGATCCTGGAATGGATGCAATCCCTCGATCGTCAGTTGACGACTCGCTGCCGCCTTAAGATGCGACATGATGCCTTCTGCCCTACGGACATGCCTGGCCGCCACATAGTGAACATGGTCCGGCAGGATCGCGCATGCGAGAATCGAATACCCATTCTCATGGGCCGCGCTACTAAACCCCGTGGCCACGGCACGCGCCTGTGCACCCGTAAACCGCACCGGCTTGCGAACCAGCGCCCGTTTCGCCGCAAGCCGCCGCACACGATCATGCGGCACCTTTGCCACTGAGCGCCGCGCCTTCACTTTCGTCGCGGGGCCGAACACCCGCAGCTCGTACACCCGAACTACTTCGGACCACGACCCGCGCGGATCGTTCGGCAGCCAGAACCCATACGCGCTGAGAATCGTGTGATACGCCAGCACCATGCCTGACACTCTAGACGTTCAGCGGCGACGCATGCGACGCGGCTAAACGATGGCCCTCCAAAACCCGCATACCATTGCCCGATGCTCCAAATCGGCCCGTTCCAAACCGATTGCCCTGTGCTGCTCGCGCCCATCGCGGGCTACACCGATCTGGCGTTCCGCCTTACCTGCCGCGCCGCCGGGCACACCGGACTCACCTACACCGAACTGCTCCACAGCCGCGGCATCCTCGAACAGAATCGCGACAGTCTCGAGATCGCGCGCGTCAGCGAAGACGACCAGCCCTTCGGCGTGCAGCTCTACGGCAACGACCCCGACTGGTTCTGCCAGGCCGCGCAGTGGGCCCAGTCGCAGGGCGCCACGCTCATTGACGTCAACATGGGCTGCCCCGTCGACAAGGTCACCAAGACCAACGGCGGCTCCATGCTGCTGTGCGACCCCGACCGCACCACGCGCATGGCCGAGCGCATCGTCAAGTCAGTCTCCATCCCCGTCACCGCCAAGCTGCGGCTGGGCTGGAGCGAGTGCGAGATCACCGCGCCGCGCCTGGCGCGACAACTCGAAGAAGTCGGCATCCAGCTCATCACGATCCACGGCCGCACCACCGCCCAGCGATTCAAAGGATTCGCCAACCTCGATGGCATCGCCGAAGTCGTCGCCGCGGTGCAGCAGGTTCCCGTCATCGGCAACGGCGATGTTGACTCCGCCGACGCCGCTGTCCGCATGATCGATCACACGCGCTGCGACGGCGTGATGGTCGCGCGGGCTGCGATCAAGCGTCCGTGGGTCCTGCGTGAGATTCATGACCGCCTCACCTCCGGTCATTCTCCAGCCGAACCGACGGTCCTCGAAAAGATCCGAATCATTCGCCTGCACTTCGATCTCATGCGCCGTTTCCGCGGCGACCGGCTCGCCATGATCATCATGCGCGGCCGCATCGCGGCGTACGGGACCAGCCTCGGGCACGTCAAACCGTTCAAGGAACGAATCCGCCTCATGACGGCTCCGGACGATTTCGACGCGGCGATGGAGGATCTCACCCAACGTGTTGATCCGGCGTGGACGATGGTGCCGCACTGGGCTTTCTTCGAGCAAATCCATCGAAACCACCCGGAAGAAGTGGCTCCCGCCCAGACGGCCATCTCGACCTGATTTGCCGCTCCCTGTCGATTGTGCTCGGCGGCAACCGAATAATCGCCCCGGTGGCCAGACTCCAATTCCGATCATCGCTCGTCCTCAAGATGCGTCTCAAGGCGTACTGGCTGCGCAAGGTCGAGTCGAACCGCGACCCCGGCATCACGATCAAGCCATTCATCCTGACCGGCCCGCCGCGCAGCGGCACCAGCCTGCTCAGCGCCCTGCTCACCCGCAAACCAAATGTCGTCGTCGTCAACGAGCCCGTCGTCGTCGGCGATCCGCTTATGGCGCGCGGCCAGCCCGCCCAACTCCTGCACGGCTACATGAACTCGATCGCCCGCCAGATCGTCACGCGCGGCACCGTGCCGACCAAAGTCGATCAGAAGGATCCGTCGCGACCCACCACCGACACCGCGCATCGCGGCTCGGTGCGTCGCGATGTGAAGATCGACATCGACAAATCCCAGCCGCTGTGCGTCGGCGTCAAACATCCGATCTCCTTCATGGAGTTCCTCGGCGAACTCGTCGAAGGATGGCCCGAACTCAAAGTCATCATCCTCGCACGCGATCCCGTCCTCACCATTCGCTCGTGGCGCGAAACGAATTACGGCTGGCAGCCGGGCCTCGATGATCGCAGCCAGGGAATCTGGCGCCGCATGTATGACGATGTGCCCGCCGACGCACCGCCACTGGCCAAACGCGCCCATCTCTGGAAACTGCTTCTCGAGCGCGGCCAGCGCTACAGCGCCAGCCACCCGTCGCAGGTCATCATTCAGCGATACGAAGGACTTCTGGCCGACCCGGTTGCCACCATGGCCCGCCTGTTCACCCACATCGGCGCCAGTCATCCCGATACGCCGATGGATGTGTCCGACGTCCGCCCGCAGCAGCACACCGACTACAAGGGCTTCACCGATGAAGAAGTGCAGATGATCCAGAGCATCTGCGGCGCCGCCGACAAGCGCACACGCGGTTGAACGCGGCGTCGTTCCCCCCCTGTCATTCCCGCGTAGCCCAACGTCATTCCGGCGAAGGTCGGAATCCAGTTCAGGGTCCTTGCCGCCACGGAACGGCCACAACCCGTCGGCCACCTTCCGCGCCATCGCTGGATTCCTGCCTGCGCAAGAATGACGGGCATATGCGGCCGCGCTGGATGTCTCCCGCCCAGGAGTGACGGGCGCGCGCCTCACTCCAACGGCGCGCCCACAAAGCCCGCAATGCTCTTGCGACCGACCACGGCGATCGTCATGTTTGGCGAGATGAGTTGCAGTTCGCCGCCGTCGCGCACCACGACAAGATGCGTGCTCGTGTGGCCGAGGATGAGATCGGGCATCGTCGCATCCGCCACATCGCCGCGCAGAAACAGGCTGCGCTGCTGATCGATCTGCGAGGCAACGCCGTTGGTCATCGCCGTTGCCGTAAAGAGCGCTGCAATCGCAAACCCCGCCAGCACCATCGTCATCGAACGCAGCCACAGCATCGAACGCAGCCGCGCGGCCACGAGCATCCACACGACCGATGCTGCCAGCGCGATCAGATCAACTCCCGCGGTGATGCGCACCGTCGAGTGCCACGGCCCAAACTCCCCGGCCGTCCACGGCATCACGTGCCCCAGCGCCGCATGCGACCGCGCAATCACCCACACGATCTGCGCGATGCTCACCGAGGCGCAGACCACCAGACCCAGCGCCGCAACCCCCTGTCCCGATACCGCCTCGTCTGTTTCGGAGTCGCTTTCCGCGCTCCGACGTCCCCCCATGACCACAAGCGTCAACGCGCCAGCGCCGGTCACCACCAGCAACATGGCCAACATCAGCGCCAGCGTGTCATCCAGCCCGGCCTCAAACACGCGCAGCGGCGCGGCGAGAATGAGCTGCACACCGTCGGACAGGCTCGCGCCCAATTCGCGCTGCAGGTCCGGCACGCCGATGCTCTCGGCAAAGCCCTGTCGAAAACCAATCAAGCCCGCGAGCGGCACCGCCACCAGTGTGCAGGCCGCAATCATGAACAGCCGCAGCCAGACGGCCAGTTCAATCACCACCGGCGCTGAAGCGCCCGAGCCTTCGACACCCGGCTCGCCGGATTCCGGAGGCGTCGGCCGCGACCAGATGTACACCCGCATCGGCGTCTCCGGGCGGCCGCCGCGCCGAATGCGCACCGCGGCACGGGCGCTGCTGGACACCGAATCAGACTGACGGTTCGCACTCAAGTCTGATCCTCGCGCGTTTCAACAACAACCGTGCGCTGCGCGTTGTAGATGCAGAGTTTTCCGGCTGGTTCCTGCCGAGCCGTCTTGTGCGATCCATCGCAAAACGGCAGGTTCTGCGATAGACCGCACGCGCAGATGAACACGGGCTTGTCCTGTGGATCGACGCGGTAGGGCTCGGTGGCGTCATGTCTGATCAGTCGCGCCATGGTTCTTGTCCTTTCGTTGAAACAATCCCGGAGGTTCGACGCAATCGCTCAACCATCGGGCGGCTCATCAAGTCGCAGTCGTTCGAGGCGCTGTCGGGCCTTGCGTAATTGGCCCGCCAGATCCTCCGGATGCAGATTCGCGGGCAATTCGTCGCGCACCTGGATAAAGATGGCCACGGCCCGTTCGAGTTCTGCGATCGTCGTCCCGTCCACGAGCCGCACCCCCTGGGCGTACAGGTCGAGCAGTTGCTGCTGATCGGCGTCAATCGCCGCTCTTTCGTCCGGCGCCTTTCCACTCGTCGGCGATTCAGTTGCCGTCGCATCGGGCTCTGCCTCGGGCGAGGTCTCGACACCTGCTCCGACAGCGCCACCCGCAGACGAGGGATCGGAAACCGGCGCGGAGCCCCTGCTCACCCCCGGCAGCGGGAAGGGGAGCGAGATCGCCCCCGCCCACGCCAGCACCCAGATGAGCAGGAGGGCCGCCACAAAAATCGTGACCGCCCCGACCGAAGCCTTCACCATGAACTGCCGCTTCTCACGCCTGATCCGCTCGACGGCCAGTTGTCCCGGCGTGAGCTGCTCCTTGCGAATCCTTCGACGTCGAGGCTGGCGCGGCACATCTGAATGTTCACCCTCATCATCCGCCGCGACCGCCAGCGCCGACCGGGCCGCGTCGCCGCCTTCCTCGCGTGCTGCCGCCTCGACCGCGGCGCGCAGCCGGTCGTAGCCCACCGAAACAAGAGGTTCATCGCCCCGCGCCTCCGTCTTCGAGACCTGGTTTGCCGCCATCGCCTCGACGTTGCGCACCGGCGCCAAGCCAAGCGCCTGCCTGTCGCCATCGGCGGTGAACAGCGCCCCGCAGTACTCGCAGCACACGTCGCTCTTGCCGACGCGCTCGCCGCATGCGTGGCAGACGTGCATGAGGTGCGAGAGTCCCTGCACCTGGTCCGCCCGCTTCCAGAATTGCCGGGTCGTCGGCCCGCGAATGATCGTTCCGGGTGTCACTTTCCCGCGCTCGACCAGCCGCACCAGCGTTTCATAGGAGCAGCCTGGGCGAAAGGGCTGGGTCTCATCGCGGATGAACCACGGCCCCATCGCGTTCTGCGTCGCCTGCCGACTCAGTGGCTCGAAGAGCCCCTTGCAGGACTCACAGCGCGTGGCATTGCTCTGCGTGTGCCCGCAGTAGGGACAGATGACTTGAGTTGCTTGTTCGCTCATCGACACTCACATCTCCGCCCGCGGGCGGTTGACATCCCCTCTTCTCGACGGTCTGATGATGCACCCGTGTCAGCGTATTCAGAAAACCCGGTATCGCCAAGGAAGTGTTTCATGCCTTCGTCCTCCCTGCTCCCGGCCGTTCTGCTCGCCTCGGCGGCCACAATCAGTGTTTCGTTTGGTTCACCCGCCCGCGCCCACGCCGACCAGCCCGGCCCCAACGACACCCCCGCGGCGCTCATCAACGGCCAGGCGGTGCAATGGTCGCAACTGCGCGACCTGCTCGCCGAGACGGCAGGCGGGGCCATTCTGGAAGAAGTCGTGCTCGACCGCCTCCTCTCCCAGCGCCTGGTGCGCGAAGGCAAATCCATCGACGCGAGTTCGATCGAGAAGGAACGGAACCTCCTTCTGGAGATTCTTGATCCCGATCCGACCACGGCCGTACTAAGCCTCGAAGCCCTCCGCCGGCGCCGCTCGCTCGGCGATCGCCGCTTCAATCTCATGCTCAAGCGCAACGCCATGCTCCGCACCCTCATTGCCGACGACGTCGAGATCAACGAGACGATGATTCGTTCGCAGTTCGAGCAGCAGTTCGGCCCCAAGTACCGGGTGCGCCTCATCACCACCGCCACGATGAACGAGGCGGCCACTGCGCTGAGCCGCATCCGCGCCGGCGAACCCTTCACCGACGTCGCCGCCCTCGTCAGCACCGACCTCGCCAGCGCCCAGCGCGGCGGGCTGCTCGAAGCGATATCACCCTACGACGCCTCCTATCCCGCAGCCGTGCGCCAGGTTCTCGCCGATCTTGAAGAAGGCGATCTCTCTCCGATCATCCCGATCGAATCGGGCTTTGCGATTCTTCAGATGGTCCGCCGCATCGCGCCGCAGGACGTCCAATTCGAAATCGCCAAGTCGGACATGGCCCGAGCCGCCCGCCTGGCTCAGGAGCGCCTCCTGATGGACAACCTGGCCCGCCAACTGCTCGCATCCGCCGATCTTGCCGTCCTCGATCCCGCCCTCAACGACGGTTGGAAAGCGACGCATCCGACGCCGTAAGCGACGCGCCGCTGCAATCTCAACCGCGCCGGACTACTTCACGCGCGGCAGGAAGATCAGCACAAATCGCGTATTTCCGTCCGGGCTGATCAACGCCTCTTCACCCGAAGTGCGAATGCGCGGACTCTCCGGCCCCTGACCCGGACCGCCTGGCGGCGCCGCGCCCGCGTCCTTCTTCGCGTCGCCCGCACCCGCCTGCGCGCCAGCCGCGTCCGTCTCTGTCTGCGTCTTCGCTTCTTCTGCCTTGTCGTCCTTCGCCGGCTCCGGCGCTGATTCCCCCCACGTCTTGCCCGGATCCTCAGCCGTGACCAGCACCGCCCAGGTCCCATCGAGATCCATCGACAGCGCCGAGGTGGGCACGTAGACGCCCATTCGCTCTTCCTTTGCCGCATCCGGTGCAAACGGATCGCGCTTGGGTTGATGAAACTGCACGATCAACTGCGTTCGCAACACCGGGCTCGCCGCGCCAAGCAGCGGATACGCACGCAGCAGCAGGCGAAACCTCCCGCCCGCGAACGGCCCAATCTCTCCTCCCACGCGCACCAGTTTCGATCCATCGATCTTCGGCGCCGTCGCCACCGCGCGCCACTCGGGCACCACGCCCATCCGCACGCGCTCCACGACCGACTCACCCGTCAGCGCGACAATCAACTTCTCGATTTCCTTCTCATCCGCCGGCACCGCGACCAGCCGCAACCCCTCGTTGCGCCACATCTCAATCTGCTGCTCGCTCAGCCCCAGCGGCTCAGCCGAATAGTGGGACAACACAGCCTCGAGCCGATGCCGATACGGCCGATCCAGCAGGCGATGCACCTCGATCCCCCGGCGCATCGATTCCACGATCTCCTGCCCCGTCGTCTTCCCTCCCGGCCCGGGATCGACCTTCTCGCCCTTTCCTTTACACCCCGCCACCAGCCCCAGACAGGCGGCGGCGAGGACAACTGGCCGAAGATAACTGGTGCAAACGTTCATGCTTCTCCGCACGCCAACCGGATCTCACTCGACTCGACCCACCGACCTCCAATGATACCAGATGCCCCAGGCGCCTCACGCCATGCAAAATGATGTCGATCGGATCCTCCTCAGCCGCCAGACCATCGCCGACCGCGTGGCCGCGCTTGGCCGGGAGATCGCTGACGATCTCGACGGTCTCTCCGGCCACCCCGCCGAGATCGTCCTCGTCCCCATTCTCACCGGCGCCATCGTCTTCGTCGCCGACCTCATCCGCCACCTGCCCCACAAACTCCGCATCGGCGTCATGTCCGTGAGCAGCTACCCCGGCAAGTCGATCGAGAGCAAGGGCGCCCTCATCCGCGGCGCCCTGCCCCACAACCTCGCCGGCAAACACATCCTCATCGTCGATGACATCCTCGACACCGGCCAGACGCTCACCCTCGTTCGCGACATCATCGGCGAACAGCGCCCCGCCGAGGTCCGCACCTGCGTCCTGCTTCGTAAAGATCGCGACGAAGCGCGCCGCTTCCCCGTCAACTACGTCGGCTTTGACATCCCCAACGAATTCGTCGTCGGCTACGGCCTCGACCACAACGATCACTACCGCAACCTCCCCGACATCGTCACCCTCCGACCCGAGGCGCTGTTATGACCATCGACGCGCCCCCGCAGCCTCGTGCCGCACACACCGCAGTGCAACCACCCCAGCCGCGCTCTCCACGCGGCTCAACGGCTCATCCCGCAACTCCGCGAAGCGCCAGCCACACCGCCTGCGCCGCCGCAGGCGAAGCCGCCGAACCCATCAGCCGCCCCATCGATCAGGCTCGCGCCGCCCTTCCCGCCGACCTCATTGCCGACGATGAAATCATCATCATGTGGCTCAAGCCCAGCCCGCTGTACATCATCCTCGCATCGCTGGGCAGTCTCGTGCTCATCGCCACGCTCACACTGCTCCTCGCCTACATCTCCGCCCTTTCCCTTCCCAAGGCCGCATGGTCTGACACCGACGCCTTCCTCTTCGGCGCGACCATCGCTCTCATCCGCCTCGCGTGGCAGGGCCTCGAATGGTGGAACCAGACCTACGTCCTCACCGACCGCCGCATCATCGCCATCTACGGCGTGCTCCGCCGATCCTACTTCCACGCACCCCTGCAACAGATCCAGCACATCGCCGTCGTCCAGACCATCCGCGAACGGGCCTTCGGCCTGGGCACGCTCGCCTTCGCCACCGCCGGCAGCGACGGCTACGACGCCGCCTGGCTCAGCCTCGCCCACCCCTTCCAGGTCTACCGCCAGGTCAACAACGCCATCGACCGCTACGGCAAGCGGCACTGACACCATCGCAATAACCCACCGCCCCCGTGCGTTCCCACCCCGGAGACCCGGTCGGCGGCATCGACGGCCCGCCCGGCCCTGCCAGTGCAATCAACCCCTGTTCGAAGGAGAGAATCAATGCTCAAGACCATCATCATGCTCGTCGCCGCCCTCGTCACGCTGGGGTTGGCCCCCACCACCTCCGTCGCCAACGCCCAGACCATCCGCTTTGGCGGCACCATCGCAGAAGTCCGCGAATCTTCCATCCTCTTCCGCACCGATCGCGGCCCCGTTGAAGTCCTCGTCACCCACGACACGCGCCTTGTTCGCAACGGCCAGCCTGCACGACTCAGCGAATTCCAGCACGGCGACCGCGCCCACGTCCTCGCCGAGCGCACCAATCGAGGCCTCGTCGGCATCGCCATCGAAGCACGCTCCGCCACCATCCAGGTGCGCGGCGTCATCGCTCGCGTCGGCGATCATGCCATCCTCCTCCATACCGACCGAGGCGACCTCCACGTCGCCGTCACCGAACACACCATCATCGTTCGCAATGGCGAGCGCGTCCGGCTCGGCGCCCTCCAGCCCGGCGACCGGGCCGGCGTGGACGGCGTACCCGATGGCGAAGGCGGACTCATCGCCAACTCCATCCACGCACGCAGCATGGGCGAGATCATCGAACTCCAGGGCGCCATCGCCGAGATCGGGCGCGGCTTCATCGTCGTCCACAACGATCGCGGCAACATCCAGGTCTGGGTCACCGATCGCACACGCATCTCCCGCAATGGTGAGCCGGCCCGCCTCGCCGACCTGCAACTGCGCGACCAGGTCCACGTCGCCGCCCAATGGCGCGGCGAAGGCCAGGACCGCCGCCTCGTCGCCGACCGCATCGCCGCACGAGGCCACTGATCACCGCGACCGCTGACCCACAACGCATCTCCAACCGCCCGCGCCGATCCCGGCGCGGGCGTTTCATTTCATCTCCCCACGAGCCGCGCCCTCAACGAGCCGCGCGTGTCAACAAGCGGGTTCTTCCCCGTCATCCCCGCGCAGAGCCTGCCCCCGCGAAGGCCGGGGCCGGGATCCAGTCTCCTCCATTCCGAGCCCCACGCGTCGCCAGACCCTGAGCCCGCCGAAGGGTCAGCCCGGGTCCTGTCCTTCCCGAGCGTCGCATTCGCATGCCCGCTCGCTTCGTCACCGCCGTTTCAACCGTTCGCGTACGCATCCCCACAGCGTCCCCGGGTAAGATGGTCCACCGACTACACCAAGGCTGGAGACTCTCCACGATGCCCGATTCCAACTCGCTCGACCAACTGATCACCAAGCACGCGGCCGAGTTGGCTCAGCACGTCCGCGCGGCCGCCGCCGTCGCGGACAAAGAAGAAGAGATCCGCATCGAGGTCGAAAAACAGCTCGCCTTCCTCCAGAAGGCCGCCGGCATCACCCTCAAGGGCAAGCACGAATTCACCGTCGCCTCCGGCCGTGTCGACTCCGTTTACCAGCGCGTCATCATCGAATACAAGAATCCATCATCCGCCGCCAAAATCGGCGACACGCTCGACTCGCCCGGCAGCAAGAAAGTTGTCGAACAGATCAAGAACCGCTTCCGCGATCTCCAGACCGAAGAGGGCCAGCCCATCGAGCGACTCTTCGGCGTCGGCTGCGATGGCAATCGCTTCATCTTCGTTCGCTGGCGCGACAAGAAATGGGACATCCAGCAGCCTGTCGAGGTCAACAAGTACACCGCCGAAAGGTTCCTCTGGGCTCTGTTCAACCTCGGCGAAAAGGGCAAAGCCTTTCGCCCCGAATACCTCGCCGCCGACTTCGGCTCCAACGAAGGCTCGATCGCCCTCAAGGGCATTCCGATCCTCTACGAAGCCATCTGCAACGCGAAATCTCCCAAGGCAAAAACCTTCTTCAACCAGTGGAAGATCCTCTTCGGCGAAGTCTGCGGCTATGACGTCGACAATCCATCCGACAAGATCAAGAAACTCGCCAAGTCATACGGCGTCACAAAGAACATCAAACCCGCTGAACTGCTCTTCGCTGTTCACACCTACTACGCCGTCTTCATGAAACTGCTTGCCGGCGGTGTGGTGGCGCGTTTCCACAAACTCCCCGATCCCGTTAACAAACTGCACCACGCCGCCACTCCAGCCAAGTTCAAAGCGGAAATGGAGGAACTTGAAAAGGGTTCCATCTTCCGCCATTTCAATATCACCAACTTCCTCGAAGGCGATCTCTTCGCGTGGTACCTCCCCGAGTGGACCGACGACATCTACGGCTTCCTCAAAGGCATCGTGAGCAAGTTCGACGACTACAACCCCCAGACCCTCGCCGAAGAACCCAACGTCTCGCGCGACTTGCTAAAGAAGTTGTACCAGGAACTCTTTCCCAAGTCCGTCCGTCACGATCTCGGCGAGTACTACACGCCCGACTGGCTCGCTGAGCACGTCCTCAACGAAGTCGGTTACGAAGGCGATCCGGACAAGCGCATCCTCGACCCCGCCTGTGGGTCAGGCACCTTTCTCGTCCTGGCCATCAATCGCATCCGCCAGTGGTACGAAGACCATCGCGAAGAGGTCGATTACGAGGAAGATGAACTCGCTCGAAAGATCCTCGCCAACTGCATCGGCTTCGACCTCAATCCTCTCGCGGTCATGGCCGCGCGTACGAATTACCTCATCGCGATTCGCGGCCTCATCGATCGCGTCGATCGCATTGAGATTCCCGTCTACTTATGCGATTCCATTCTCACGCCCAGCACCTACGGCGGCCTATTTGCGGGCGAAACGACTGCCGCCAAAGAGTTGAAGACCGCCGCAGCCAAGTTCATCGTGCCTGTCGAGATCGCGCAGAATAGTCACGATGTCGGTAAGTACGCCGAGGTGCTCGAACACTGCGTCCAGAACGCCTACAGCCCGGATGAATTCATCGAACGATGCCAGACAGAGGGCTTGCCCGTCACAAAGAAGAACCTGCACACCGAACTCTACAAAGAACTTGTGGCGCTCGACAAAGCGAACAAGAACGGCGTGTGGGCGAGGATTATCAAGAACTCGTTTGCGCCGCTCTTTGTGGGAAAGATGGATTTCGTGGTCGGAAATCCGCCTTGGATCAACTGGGAAAACCTTCCTCAGGCATATCGGGAGGACAGTCTCCCTGTTTGGAACCGCTACGGACTAAAGGACAGCGGTTTGGGGCGATCGGCGATCGGGAAGAGCAAACACGAGGTTGCCGGGCTGTTCTTATACGTCAGCGCAGACCATTACTCGAAGCGTGGCGGTTTGCTTGGATTTGTGGTAACCCAATCGCTATTCAAAAACAAAGGTGCTGCTGGATTTCGTAAACTTCAGCTTGACGGGCGATGGCTTGAACCAACGTCAGTGACCGACATGATCGAGTGTCATGTTTTCTCGGGCGCGATTAATCGGACAGCCACGATTGTCGTGCAACAAGTTGAAAAGGAGTTTGACTATCCAGTTAACTACACGTTATGGTATCCCACGGCAGACCGCGAACTACCGGAGGACGCAGAGTATTCGGCCATTCAACAGCTGGTAGACCCAGTTTCACTTACGGCGTTCCCCTCGCAAATGAACGACCGCTCGTCGCCTTGGCTTACATGCCCGCAATCGGTCGCAGCGGCGTTGGACAGCGTACTGGGCGAAGCATACTTCCGCGCGTTTGAGGGCGTCAACAGCGGCGGGTTGGTCGGCGCATACTGGATGCGAAAAATTAGTGAGGTCTCGGACCAGCACTGGCTAATGGAAAACCTTGGCAACGCCGGGAAGATTAGAGTGCCGATCAGGACTGCGAAGATCGAAAGAGAATTGCTGTACCCATTCATTCGGGGCCGAGACGTCAAACGCTGGCTAGCGACGGAGTTTTGCCAGTATCTAATGACCCATGACCCAGCAACGAGAGCGCCCCTTCGGGAATCTCAACTGAAGACGACATTCCCGAATGCATGGGAATACTTGTTGGCTCACAAGAAGCAGCTTCTGACGCGGAGAACTGCACCTGTTCGGCAGCAGATGGACCGGGGCTTTTTCTACGCGATTCTCGGTATTGGACCGCACACCGTCTCCGACTGGAAGGTGGTCTTCAAGGATTTGACTGAACTCTTTCAGTGCTGCGTGATAGGCCCGGATGATTCGTCCGATCCAAACCATGTGATTGTACCGGACTGCACCCTGCGACTGATCCCGGCACAGTCAGAACTTGAAGCACACTATGTTGCAGCGCTCCTCAACTCTGCACCGGCAATGGCTGCGCTCTACTACTCGTCGGCTGGCGTCCAAACCCAGCGATATCACGCGGCGGATGCCGAAAAGATTGCCGTGCGACCGTTTCGCGCAGAGACGATCCAGAGACGGCTTGCAGAGTTGTCCCTCCAATGTCATCAAGCCGCTCGCGCCGGGCGCACAAGTGATGTCCGCCTTTTAGAGGTAGAGATCGACCGAACAGCAGCAGCATTTTGGGGAATCGACGAGTCCGACTCCCGTACAATGAGAACGTATTTGGATCGCATCGCCTCCAAGAAAAGAGGACATCCCGATGGTGATTGAGGTCTCCGGCGGATGAGTCTGGCAGCTTCTATCAACCCCGGAGCACTCCTGCGCTCCACACTCCCCGTGTTCCGTCCCTACGGCGTCGGGGCGGTGACACTCGTCAAGAACGGCCACGCCAAGGTTGAGTACAACCCTTCCGTCTTCATGGAGCCGCCGTATCGCTCCGAGAACCGCATCTACGACCTCACCCAGGTGGAGGTCTGCGATTCGCCCCTTGATCGCCTCCGGCGCGCCGAGTTTGATGAGCCGTGGAAGTTCGAACTCAAGATGCTCGCCGCCCGCCTTCTCAGCGGAAACAAGGGCGGCCAACTCTCCAACGCCCGCACCGAAATCCTCCCTCACCAGATCTTCGCCGCCCACAAAGTGGTCGCATCACCCAGGCGCCGCTTCATGCTCGCCGACGAAGTCGGACTCGGCAAGACCATCGAAGCGGGCATGATCTGGCAGGCACTCTCCCAGCGGGCCCAGGCGAATCGCACACTCATCATCTGCCCCGCAGGGCTTACCACCCAGTGGCAGGAGGAAATGAAAGACAAGTTCGGCGTGGATTTCGAAATCTACGGCCGCGACTTCACCGCCGCCAATCCGCGCGTCTGGGAACTGCGCGCCAGGGCGATCGCCTCCCTTGACACGCTCAAGCGGCCGGACCACAAGCGCATTCTCCTTGAGAACCGCAAGTGGGATCTCATCATCTTCGACGAAGCCCACCGGCTCGCCGCCCGCGACTACGACAGCGGGGAGACAAAGAAGACGCAGAACTACAAACTGGCGGAAGAGATTCGCGGCCGCCAGTACAGCGAAGCCTTTCTCCTGCTCACCGCGACGCCTCACCAGGGCGAGGAGAACCACAGCCGATTTGTGAACCTGCTCAACCTCCTCGATGATGAAATCGACTTCTCGGGACTCGTCGAGCACGGCCTGTTTGTGCCCGCCGGCGTCAAGTTCACTGACCTCATCATCCGCACTCCCAAGAAGGATGTTACCGACGCGCACGGCCACAAAGTTTTTCGAGGTCGCCAGACACATCGACTCGAATTCGACATGTACGCCCCGGAAGGGCGATTCTACAAAGCCGTCACCGCCTATATCCGTAGCGGATTCAAGGCTCTTGAAGCTGTGACCGACCCGACGCGGCGCAAGGCCGGGGGCTTTCTGCTCACTACGTTTCAGAAGGTCAACGCGAGTTCGACCGCCGCGATCCGCCATGCACTCGAGACCCGCCTCCAGAAACTGAGTGGCGAACTGCTCGCGATCCAGGATCGCCAGCGCGATGAACACGAAGACGAGATGTTCGACGAGCGCTTCGAAGGTGAGTTTGAAGAGTCACAGGCGCCGCTCATGACCGACGAGGAAATCGTGCAGGGGGAGATCGACACGCTCGAACGCCTGCTCGCCATGGAGGTCAAGAAAGACCGCAAACTCGATGAACTCATCCGCCTGATCGACCTCATCGGACGCGAAAGCCCAAGAGGCGATGAAGAGAAAGTCCTGATCTTCACCGAGTACCGCCATACCCAACGGCACATCGTGCATGCGTTGGAAAAGAAGTACGGCAAGGGTTCCGTCGTGGTCATCCACGGCGGGATGAAACTGGAGCGCCAGCACGAGGCCGAAGCGGACATTGACTCGATCTGGCGTCCATTCGCATCCGACGGCGCCATGGTCGCCCCGACGACCAAACGCACCACGCAGCGGCTCTTCCGCGAGCACCCGAGAGTACGATTCCTCGTCTCGACCGAAGCCGGCGGCGAAGGCATCAACCTCCAGTTCTGCCACATCTGCGTGAATTATGACCTGCCGTGGAATCCGATGCGCGTCGAGCAGCGCGTCGGCCGGGTCTACCGCTACGGCCAGGACATGGTTGTGCAGGTCTACAACTTCTTCAACAAGGAGACGATTGAAGACAAGGTGTCCGCCTACTTCGAAAACCGCGTCGCGCGCGCTGCCAAGGCCATCGCCAGGGTCACCGGAGAAGATCCTGAGGAGATCAAGGCGTCATTGAACGGTCAACTCGAAAGCGAGATTGACCCGGCGCGGCTCTATACGCGTGCGCTTGTCGAAGGCGATCTCAACAAACAGTCGCAGGCGGAAATCGCCAATGCGGTCAAGCGGGCACAGCAGGCGTATGAAATCGCCACGCAGAGTCTCTTTCGCGATGTGTCAAGCTACTCGTTTGACAACTACCAGCGCGAACTGGCGACGGAGCTGACTCTTGCCGACGTGCAGAACTTCGTTGAGCGGTACCTCCAGGAGCATCGACGCAACCTCATGCCGCGCGATGGCTTCTTTGAATTCCTCACGCCCGATCCGCTCAAAGATTCGAATCTTCCTGATCGCTTCCGCACGGTCACATTTGACCGCGAACAGGCGATCAAGCGAAGCGATTCGGAGTTCCTCGCCTTGGGGCATCCCTTCACAGATGCAGCCATCAAACACGTGGGGAACTACGAATTCGGCGGCATGACCGCCGCCCGCCTGCTCGACTCGGGCGCTGATCCGGAGTTGAAGGGCAAGACAGGATGGCTGTTCGTCTTTGTGACCCGCCATCGTGTTGCCAACGAGTATGGCGATGAATGCCTGTTCACATTCGTTCCGGTCTTCGTCGACCCGACTGGCAGTATCGACACGCACGCCGCTCAAGCCGCCGTCGCCAGATCAGCCGCGGAAAAAGCCTCGCTCTCACAGGTGCCGCCGTTTGACCCAGCGTTTGCCTGTGCAAGGAAACATGTGGAGTCCACTTCAGACATCTGGGACTGGGACAGCGACGTCGAGTTCCTCGGCGCATCCTGGTGTCGCTTCAGGTAGAGCCAACCAAAAAACCACACCTCAAAACCGACCCAAAAACCGCCGCGCACGGCGGCGCGCGTCTTCAATGCGTTTTGTGCGCTGAGCCTCTGAAAACGCGCGAAAACTCCTCGACCCGGTCGAATCGGGGGGTGCAGAATTTTGAAAATCGTCGAAAAGTCTTGAAAGTCAACGTCTCTTTGGCGCTCTGGGCAAAAGGCGCGCCGCAGCGCGCTCTCTCGCGCTCGGTTTTGCACACAGGTGCGCTCGCGCGAGCGCTGGCGCGCGGGCCACATGGTGCGCGCCCGTGTTGGCACGCGTTTTGCGCCCCCGACTTACGAACGCCCGCCGGCGCCATGGCAAACGCCCGATCCTCTCGGACCGGGCGCTGCGGGGATGACTGAATCTGGAGGCGGGACGAATCGCTTACGAGCCGCCGAACTGCACGATGTCGTCGAAGCGTTTGAGGTCGAGATCGCTCCAGCGGTTGTCCTGCTGGGGCTTTTCGACCTGCTCTTTGTCGAAGTAAATGAGGTCTTTTCCGGCGGAAATCATGACATACCCGCCGCGCGGCGTGGAATCGAGCGTGGGATGAGCCGCGATGGCCTGGCAGAGTTCGCGGGTGGGCCCGCCACCGACGCCGCCTGCGGTTTCAGCGAGATAACTGCGATCGCGCTGGTTGACGGGCGTTCCGCCATTGCGGCCGACCATGAGTTTGGGGGCGCTGGTATAGCTCTGGAAGGACGAGTAGTAGTACGGGGCGGCCTCATTGGTGTTGCCGGCCTGCGACTTGAAGGTGACGACCGCGGGTCGGCCGTAGATGTCGCGCAAGCCCTTGGCCTTGGAGCCGCTATTGGTCCAGAGGATGATCGGGGCGCCGAAGGAGTCGACGAGATCGGGCAGGGCGACGTCGCCGTCCTGCGGCAGGTTGTTGTCAACATCTTCCTGGCCGCCTGAGCCGCCGTTTTGTCCGTTGACGTAGTAGAGGTCGCGGGGGTTGGGCTTGAAGTAGGAGTCGTACTTGGTCCCGCCGATGGTGGGCCCGAGGCCGATGTCATCGCGGTAGACGGTCAGGCCGGCGATGCGGAAGGTGTCGCTGCCGTTGGGCGTGAGCCCGCCCATGAGTTCGAGCAGGGCGTTTTCGGTGCCGCTGATCATGCTGTAGTTGTTTGAGTCGCTCGAGAGTTCGCGCTCACTCAGGGCGCCGGGCTGGCGGTTGTGGGTGAGGACGAAGCTGTCGACGGCGTCGCCGAGGTTCTTCATGAGGGCGCGGGTCTGGGTGACCTTGCCCTGGAGGCGAACGGCGGCGAGAGCCGGCAGGAGCAGGCCGACGAGCAGGGCGATAATGCCAATGACGACAAGGAGTTCGACGAGGGTGAAGCCCCCGCGAGCCG
Source organism: Planctomycetaceae bacterium (assembly GCA_040255465.1). Classification (GTDB taxonomy): domain Bacteria; phylum Planctomycetota; class Phycisphaerae; order Phycisphaerales; family UBA5793; genus UBA5793. The sequence continues at coordinate 459,224 of JBDZVA010000001.1, read as the reverse complement.
GATGGCCACCCCGTGGCGCGCCGACTGATCGGCTGAGGGTGTTGGTGGTGATGAGCATGGTCTCGGTCCTTTCCGCGGGTGCGTAACAGCCTGTTGTACCGTCGGTGATCGTGTCAACGATGACCGGCGTCGGCCGCGGCCCGGACCTTGGGCATCCGGAGAGCGGCCTGATCAGCGCGCACGCCGCCCGCTCATCCGTACACATAATTTACACCAGGATCGGCGCCGGTGCTCCGAGAAATGTCAAATTTCGTTCAAAATCGCGCCGCATTGATCGGCATCATGCCTCGATGTGCGGCCGGGTCCACTGCGTGTCAGAGTCGGCTTCCATGGCGTCGGCGGCCATCTCGATGCACCGCCTGCAGATTCGCACCGTCCCGTCGAGCGGGCTTTCCCATGACGGGTCGTCCCGATCTTCAAGGCACAGGCGACACTTGAGGCCCGGCAGCGCCGGCTCGCCGGCGCCGGCCATGACGATCTGTAAGTACGCCACGCGGACGCACTTGCCGCAGATCACGCTGCCCTGGTGGCCCTCGACGAGCGGCAGGTCTTCGGTCCACGGGCTCTGGCAGAAGTCGCAGAGGACATCGGACATCTGCACATTCTCAGGATCGGTGCCGGGTCGGTACATCGGGTGGGTGGCTCGCTGGTCAGGTGGTGGCAGAGGCGGCTTTTGGCTTTGGGGCGGCGGCCAGTTCAGGTTCGGGGTCATACGGAACGTGTCGACGGCGGCGGCGGGGCTTGGGCTCGGGGACCGCCGCGAGCAGCGACTGGGTGTAGGGGTGTTCGGGGTTCTTGTAGATCGAGTCGCGGTCCTTCATCTCGACGATCCTGCCGCGGAACATCACGGCGACGCGGTCGCAGATGTGCTGCACGACGGCCATGTCGTGGCTGATGAAGAGGTACGACAGGCCGAGGTCGTTCTGGAGGTCCTTGAGCAGGTTGAGGATCTGGCTCTGGATGGAGACGTCGAGGGCCGAGGTTGGTTCATCGCAGATGATGAGTTTGGGGTTCAGCGCCAGGGCGCGAGCGATGCCGATGCGCTGGCGCTGGCCGCCGGAGAACTCGTGCGGGTAGCGGTCGTAGGTCGCGCGGGGCAGGCCGACACGGTCGAGGAGTTGATCGACCTGCTTGCGGAGGTCTTCGCCCTTGGCCAGGCCGTGCACTTCGATGGGTTCGCCGATGATCTTGCCGACGGTGAGTCGCGGGTTGAGCGAGCCGGCGGGATCCTGGAAGATGATCTGCATCTCGCGGCGGAGGGGTTTCATCTCGCTGCGACTGAGTTGGAGGATGTCGCGGTCCTTGTAGAGGACCTGGCCGCTGGTGGCGGGGATGAGTCGAAGGATGGTGCGGCCGACGGTCGTCTTGCCGCAGCCGGACTCGCCGACGAGGCCGAGCGTCTCGCCGGGCGCGATGGTGAATGAGACGCCGTCGACGGCCTTGACCCAGCCGGTGGTGCGCTGCAACACGCCGCTGTGCACGGGGAAGTGGGTGTGCAGATTGCGGACGTCGAGAAGTGCAAGAGTTTCGGCGGTCACGTTGGATAGGTTAGCGCGGGGATGGCGATGTCTCAGCGGGGCGTCACGGCGGAGGCGGTGCAAGGCAGGGGACCGGATGGTGTCGGCGCGGCCGTCGAGATCGCGCCGGAGGACGCGAGACCATCTCATAGTGCAGAGAATGGGTGGTTCAGTTTGAGCGCGTGAAGACGGTGTGACTTTATTCTCCAAATTGCCGCATTCGCCCTTGCACATTTTCCGTAAGCGGGTATTTTGAAGGGGTCGGCGGCCGGTTCGTTCGAGTCGCTGCCGTTTGGGGAGAATCTCGAGGACCGGCGGGGAGGAACCCGCCTGCGGAAGGACAACTTCCGGCGCGGTTCGGCTTGTCGCGTTGACGGCCGAATCGGGTCGCTGCACGTCTTCGGTGAGAACTCGGGCCGTAGGGTGGCGATAAGCGAGGCTCCGCGAGCGCATCCCACCGGGTTGGACCGCCGAGTAGGTTGCGCCGCAGCCAGTTCATCACGGGACTCATGGAGGGAACCCGAGCCGCACCGGAGCCGCAGGAGGGATTCGACTCGCGGGCAGGCGACTTCGCTGGTACACGTTTGTTGGCCGGCGAGTTAGGGTCAATGCAGGGATGCGGAGGTTGGGAGCGCTGCGAAGGCGCTGCTTGGGCCGAGTAGAGAGATGCACGAGTAGACGCGATGGGAAGCGAAGGATGCGAACAGATGCAATCGGACGTCCAACCCGGTGCGTTTCGCAGAGCCTCAACAGCACCCTACCTCGGGACGCACGCTACTTGCTCCAAAGGGGAGGGAGTGGAAGTGAAACCCAGCATCAAGGTGCACAACAGTTTGGTTTGTACATTGATTGGTATTTCCGTACTTGGAGTGTTCACTGAAGCGCGCGGCCAGGAGGCCGCGCGCTTCGCGATCATTGATGTTGGTGACTTCGGTGGACTTGCCGGCACTATACCCCGTGCCATCAATAACAATGGAGTTATCGCTGGCGATACATGGGATGTGCGTACAAATGACATTCTAGTGTTCCGGTGGCGCGACGGAGTCGTAGAGTTCCTTGAGCCTCCTGTGCCAGGGTTCGATTCACAGGCTAGCGGAATCAACGAACAGGACGAGATCGTTGGTTACAGCTATGTGGCATCCGGAGTCCAGCATGCTGTAAGGTGGATAGCCAACGGGACGCCGGTTGATCTGGGCACCCTCGGCGGCGAGGACTCGTTCGCCTACGACACTAGTGAAAACGGGCAGATTGTGGGGTCTTCCGATCTCTCGGGAAGCGGACAGCATGCCTTTCTCTGGGAGGACGGTCAGTTTACTGATCTTGGCGATCTCGGGCGACCAACTGGTGGTGCCAATGCTATCAACTCCAGCCGGCAGATTGTTGGCAGTTCCGGAATCGTCCCATCAAGCAGTCGAGCGTTTCTCTGGGAAGACGGACAGATGTTCAACTTGGGTACATTGCCGGATGGTTCGCGAAGCAGCGCTCGCGACGTAAACACGTCGAGCATGATCGTCGGCGTCGCCCACGCGACCAATGGTCAAGATCAGGCCGTCATCTGGGAAGACCGCGTGATTCGCAGCATTCACAGGTCGTCGATCGGCATTGCCTCAGACGCGTTGGCGATCAATGACTCCGGGCAGGTGGTAGGGCACTTGGATGTTGATGGCACGTTGGAAGAGTTCAGCGGGTTCTTGTACGAAGGTTCAGGTCCAATGGTGGACATAAGAACGGTCTTGCCGCCCAATCACACGTGGCGACAGATCGCCAACGTTGCTGACATCAACGATCTTGGCGAGATAGTCGCATACGGCGATCGTGTTGGGGGCAGCAACCAAGGCTACAGAGCAGTCTTGATCACGCCAGTTCACATCACGCTCACCCTGCAGGGCCCGCAACCCGGCCGGGCCGGGACGCTCAACGGACTTCGAGTCACCGGCTGCACGCCCGGTGCGCGCGTCTCGTTCTACTACAGCACGCACGGCGGCGGCACACTCGTGCCCGGCTGCAACCACACCGACGGCGTCACCCTTCAACTCGACGACCCGATCCAGATCGGCTCCGCCGTCGCCAACCAGAACGGCATCGCGACGTTGACACGCTTCGTCCCGACGGGCGCCCGCAACCTTGGCGATGTGCTCATCCAGGCCGTCCAGCAGAACGGGTGCAGGATCAGTCAGTTGGTGGTGAAGCGGTTTGAGTGAAAGATTCGAGGCATTAGGCACTGGGCACTTGGGACTAGGGGGAGTGGCACCCCGGCGACTGGAGGCTGATCGTTCGCACACAGCACCCGAGGCGGGATGCGGTGTGGCACCCCCGGCGAGAGAAGTGGTTGCGCGTTCGCGTCCGCACGGCGGACCCTACGAAGTTGGCGTCTGCTCGTCGTTGCTCGCTCGCACACAGCACCGGCCTTCGACGAGGCTCAGGCCAAGCGGCGGGATGCGGTGTGGCACGCTGGCATCCCACGATTCGCGGAGCCTCATCGTGGGCGTGGCATGTCATTACGCGATCGCACACAGCACCCGCGGCGGGATGCAGTGTGGCACCCGGGCATCCCACGATTCTCGGAGCCTCATCGTGGGCGTGGGATGTCATTGTGTGATCGCAGAGCCTCATCGTGGGCGTGGGAGGTTTTGGTGGGGCGCTTCGCGACGCGTGCGTCGCCGCTCAGCGCCGGGTTCTTTGCGGCGCGTGCTTCGCCGCTCAGCGCAGGGGAGGCGGCAGTCGTTTGGGCCGCATGGCGGAGTCGACAAGACGGGGCGCGGCGGGTCGGGCGCGGGTCGCTACACTTTGCCCCCATGACGGACGCGCGGACACGGCGGCAACATCTTCGGTGGGCGCTTGAACTCACCAGCATTCCTACGGCGGCGGCGCGGGAGCATCGCGTGGTGGCGTGGGTCAACGAGTGGCTCAGGACGCGGCGGAACCTGACGCTGCGGCGCGACAAGGTCGGCAACATGCTCATCAGCCGCAAGGGCGCCAAGCGCGGCGGGCGGCCGGTGCTGCTGACGGCGCATCTCGACCACCCGGCGTTTGTCATCAAGAAAGTGCGCGACGGGCGGACGCTCGAAGCGGAGTTTCGCGGGGGCGTGCGGCCGCCTTACTTTGCCAAGGGCAAGGTCGTGGTGTATGACGCCAACGACAGGGCCCATCGCGGCACGATCGTCGAGCACGGCAAGGGGAAGATCTTTGACGAGGTGGTCATTCGGCTGAGCCAGGCGACGGACGCGATCGCCGTGGACACGATTGCGACGTGGGACCTCAAGGCGGCGCGGGTACGAAAGGGGCTGATCGAGGCTCCGGCGTGCGATGACCTGGCGGGGGTGGCGGCGGCGCTGTCGGCGATGGATGTGCTGCGGGGCAGCCGGGCCGCGGGTGATGTGCGGGTGCTGCTGACGCGGTCGGAGGAGATCGGGTTTATCGGAGCGATCGCGGCGAGCCAGACGGGGCTGATTCCCAGGCGGGCGAAGGTGATTGCGCTGGAGAACTCGCGGAGTTTTGCGGAGAGCCCGATCGGAGGGGGGCCGATTGTGCGGGTGGGGGATCGGATCAGCATTTTTCACCACGGACTGGCGTTCGAGGTGAGCCGAATTGCGATGGAGATGGAGGAGAGCCGCAAGGGATTCAAGTGGCAGCGGAAGCTGATGCCGGGCGGCGCGTGCGAAGCGACGACTTTTCAGGCGTATGGGTATGAGGCGATCTGCCTGTGTCTGCCGCTGGGGAACTATCACAACATGGCGAACCTGGCGGAGGTGATTGAGGGGAAAAAAGGGGCAAAAGCGACGATCGCGGCTGAGTGCATCAGCGTAGACGATTATCATGGCCTCGTGGATCTGCTGATCGAATGCGGCAAAACGCTCTCCCGGCCGGGCAAGCAGGGCGACGGGAAGGCGGACGGCGCGGCGGCGATCCGGGGAATGATGGAAAAGATTGAGCGGACCAAGGGTTACGTACTGACGGAGAGTGCGGCCCGCATGTAGATCGGGGCAGTATGCTGGAACCGGGGTGCCGGTGCCGAGCGTATAGAACAACCGTGGTTGCGTGGATCGGACGCGGCCGATTGCCGATGTTTTCAGGGTCGGGTTTCCATGAAGAAGCCCGAAACCGACCCGAATGGACGGGTCAAGCGTACGAGCGAGCGGATGAGCCAAAGCCAGACCCAGCCAACTATGACCGATAAGGACCCCAGCGCGTCTACGAATGTCGACACGCTGCTCGGACGGATCGTCGTCGAGCAGGGGCTGGCGACGAGCCAGGAAGTGGCGCACTGCTTTGAGGTGCAGCGGCAGAGCGCGGCGGACGCGAAGGAAGCGTCGCTGGCGGACCTGCTGCTTTCGAACAACTACGTCACACATCGCCAGCTCGACCGCCTTCGCCGCGAGGTTGAGGCGCAGAAGTCGACGCAGCAGATCCCGGGCTACTCGATCAAGAAGAAGCTGGGCGCGGGGGCGATGGCGAGCGTGTATCTCGCGCGGCAGATCAGCCTGGATCGCATGGTGGCGATCAAGGTGCTGCCCAAGAAGTACAACAGCAATGTCAACTTCATCGACCGCTTCTACAAAGAGGGTCGTGCTGCGGCGAAGCTGAACCACCCGAACATCGTGCAGGCGTATGACGTCGGCAAGGCGGGCGAGTTTCACTACTTCGTCATGGAGTATGTCGAAGGCGGCACGGTCTACGACATTCTCACCAAGAAGGGCCGCATCGAAGAGAAGGATGCGATCGACATCATCATCCAGATCGCCGATGCGCTCCACCACGCGCATGAGAAGGGTTTCGTGCACCGCGACGTGAAGCCCAAGAACATCATGTTCACCAAAGAGGGCGTGGCGAAGCTGGCGGACATGGGCCTGGCGCGTGCGGTGTCGGACATCGAGGCAGCCAAGGAAGAAGAAGGCCGCGCGTTCGGCACGCCGTACTACATCAGCCCGGAGCAGATTCGCGGCGAGGTGAACATCGGGGCGCAGGCGGACATCTATTCGCTGGGCGCGATGTTCTACCACATGGTGACGGGGCAGGTACCCTTTGACGGGGAGAACCCGACGGCGGTGATGCACAAGCATCTCAAGGCCGATCTCACGCCTCCTGATCACGTGAATCCGAAACTCTCGGCGGGGGTTGCGGAAGTGATCGAGATGATGATGGCCAAGAGCCGCCGCGAGCGGTATCACAACTGCCGCGACCTGATGGAAGACCTGCGCCTGGTGGCGTCGGGGGCCAAGCCTCGACTGGCGCACAAGGAGATGGATCTTTCGGGCTTGACGGGCGGGACGATGATTGCGCCCGAGCAACTGGAAGATTCGGGGGCCATGCCGGCGATGCAGGTGACCAGCGACAGCGGCTCTCCCTTCAACCACCCTGCGGTGATGCTGCTGCTGATCCTGCTGGGGGTGAGTCTGCTGGGCAACCTGATCATGCTGATCGTGAGCATGACGCGGTAACGGCCGGCAGCCAATGGTAAGAAAGAGTTGTGCGGTTTCGGAACCGGGCCTACACTCGGGGCTGTCGTCATTTTGAAGTTCTGGAACCAATCCAGCCGCCCGCTGGTATGCAGCGTGGCGGCCTTTTGTACGCCGTTATGAGTTCTTCGACGTTCCAACCTGAATCTCCGACGCTGGAAACGCCGGCCGTGTCTCCGCTGCGCGAGTTGTTTTCCATTGCCTGGCCGACCGTGCTGACGATGGCCAGTTACACGACGATGCAGTTCATCGACGCGGCGATGGTCAGTCGGCTTGGTCCGGTGCAACTGGCCGGGCAGGGCAACGGCGGACTGATTGTGTTCGTGCCGCTGTCGTTTCTGATGGGCGTGTTGACGATGGTGAACACGTACGTCAGCCAGAACCTCGGGGCGGAGCGGCCGCGCGAGGCGCCGCGCTATGCGTGGGCGGCGGTGTGGATGAGCCTGCTGGGCTGGCTGGTGATGATCCCCTTCGGGCTGTCGCTGCGCACGCTCTTCTCCATGACGCCGCACTCGGCTGAACTGATTGAGTATGAGACGACGTACGGCGGCATTCTGGCGATGGGTTGTTTTCTGACGCTGGCCAGTCGCGGCATCAGCCACTTTTTTTATGGTCTGCACCGGCCCAAGGTGATCTTCATCGCCACGGTGCTTGGCAACCTGACGAACATCTTCGGCAACTGGGTGCTGATCTTCGGCCACCTCGGCGCGCCGGCGCTGGGAATCGAAGGCGCGGCGATTGCCACGGTGACGGGCACGGCGATCGAACTGCTCATCCCGCTGGCGCTGTTTCTCGGGCCGAAGTTGAATGCGGAGCTGGGGACGCGCGCCGCGTGGAAGCCGAACCTGAAGACGATGCGCGAACTGTGGCGCGTTGGGTGGCCGCGCAGCCTGACGTTCGGCAACGAGATGGTGTGCTGGGCGATCTTCATGACGTACCTGATCGGAACGTTTGGCGAGGCGCACAACACGGCGGGGTGGATCGTGCTGCGGTACATGCACCTGAGTTTCATGCCGGCCGTGGGTATCTCGGTGGCGGTGACGGCGCTGGTGGGGCGGTACATCGGAGCGGGCAAGCCGGACGTTGCCAACCATCGTGCATGGCTGGGCGTGCGCCTGGCGATGTGCTACATGGGCCTGTGCGCGCTGATCTTTGTCGTGTTCCGCGTGCCGCTGGCGGATGTGCTGATCAAGCCCGATGATCCGGCGGCGGAGGAGATCCTGGCGATTGCATCGCAGCTGCTGATCTGCGCTGCGGTGTTCCAGTTGTTCGACGCGATGGCGATCACGCTCTCGGGCGCCCTGAGCGGAGCGGGCGACACGGTGTGGACGGGTGTCGTGACGATGGTCACATCGTGGGCGTTCATCGTCGGCGCGGGCTTTGCGATGGTGCACTGGGCGCCGCAACTGCAGTCGCTCGGGCCGTGGCTCGGTGCGTCGGTGTACATCATCAGCCTTGGCATTGCATTCGTCTGGCGCTGGAACAGCGGGTACTGGCGGACGATCAAGCTGCTCGATCACGGCACGGCGGACTCGGTCGTGGTGGATGTCGATCCGGCGAGCGGACCGCTGGCCGATCGCGTGATGACGTCTTCCGGGACAGTCTCGGGTGATGAAGACGTGGAGCCTGAACCGGTCGGCGCAGGCGCGCCATGATGGAGATCGACAGCCGCAGGGCCGCGCGCATTGCCGCGGCAATGGAGAAGTGGTTCGCCGCGCATCAGCGAGACCTGCCGTGGCGTCGCCGCACGCGCAGTGCGGCGCAGCGCGCGTATCGGTGTCTTGTGGCTGAGTACATGCTGCACCAGACGCAGGTGGCTCGGGTGCTGGAGTACTTCGATCGCTTCATTGCACGATTCCCGGAGGTGCAGGCATTGGCCGAAGCGCCCGAGCAGGAAGTGCTCGCGCTGTGGCAGGGTCTGGGGTACTACCGGCGGGCGCGGCACCTGCAGGCGGCGGCGAAGATGATCGTGAGCGAGTACGGCGGCCGTGTGCCGCGCGACGTGGAGTCGCTGCTGAAGTTGCCCGGCGTGGGGCGGTACACAGCGGGGGCGATCGCGTCGATCGCGTATGGACAGCATGCGCCGATCGTGGATGGCAATGTGCAGCGCGTGGTGGCGCGTTGGCTTGAACTGGGCGATGATCTGTCGCCGCGCGAACTCGAACAAGCGGTCTGGCGCGCGGCGGAGGCGCTGGTGGCGGCGTCGGGTGGGCCCGGCGATTTCAACCAGGCGATGATGGAACTGGGTTCGACGGTGTGCCTGCCGCGCGGGGCGAAGTGTGATGCGTGCCCTGCGGCGAGGTGGTGCGGGGCGCGGGCCAGTGATCGCGTCGAGATATATCCGCCCGTGAAGCAGCGCAGCGAGACACGGACGATCCACGCGACATCAATTCTGATTGAGCGCGGCGGAAAAGTACTGTTGAGCCAGCGTCCCGCGAAGGGGTTGTGGGCAAACATGTGGCAGTGCCCGACGATGGAAACGGATGAAAAGGCCGAGACGCAGTCGGTGGTCGATTGCATTCAGCGCGAGCACGGCCTGTCAGTCGCGCTGGATGGCGTGATTGGCGCCTTCGCGCATCAGACGAGCCACCGGCTCGTGATGTTTGAGGTTCGGCGCGCGATCGCCGTGCGCGGCCGGGTGCGCAACGCGCGCTGGGTGGCGCGCGAGGAGATTGAGACGTACCCGATCTCCAATGCGCAGAAGCGCGTGCTGGAGATGCGAATTGGCGCTGTCAGGTCCTGACCTGACCTACAACTCACCCGCCGCCGCTTACTCCGCCTTGCCGCCGCTGAGGTCGTAGATCCATGGTTCGCCGGCGCGCTTCCAGTCCTGCACTTCGCCGGTGCCGAAGAAGAGGGCCAGTTCGCGCTGGGCGGCTTCGGGGCTGTCGGAGCCGTGAATGAGGTTGAAGGAATTGGAGACGCCAAAGTCGCCGCGAATGGTGCCGGGCTCGGCCTTGGAACCGAAGGTCGCGCCCATCATCTTTCGGCACATGGCGATGGCGCCGACGCCGCGCACGGCGAGGACGAGCACAGGTGAAGAGGTCATGAAGCGCACAAGGCCTTCGTAGAAACCCTTGCCGAGATGGTCTTTGTAATGCTGGGCGGCAAGTTCGGGGGAGATCTTCATCATCCGGGCGCCCACGATCTGCAGGCCCTTGTCTTCGAAACGAGTGATGATGCGACCCATCAGGCCGCGCTGCACGGCATCTGGTTTGAGAATGATCAGTGATGTTTCCATGGTGGCTCTTGCTTCCAGAGTGGTTCAAAGTAAGCTGTAAGGCGGCAACCGGCCGGTTGCGTGGCTCGCCAAGGCAGACCATAGCGGCTGCCCCCACGGCCCGCAACTACGCATTCCCCCGCATTGAAAGGCGATCCGAACGGCCCTGAATTCATCCGGGTTCCACCCGGAACCAGCCGGATTCAATCGCCGGTTGATCCGCCCGGTCTATCGTAGTGCAGCGGGAAACACACCGGGTATTCTAATCGTGAGGGCTCTGCAATGAAAAAACTGATTGCCAAACTCGTCGCTGTGCTGGTGCTGATCGTCATCGGCGTCGTCGTGGCTGGGGCTTTCTACATCAATTCCATCGCCCGCAAAGGGATCGAGGCAGGTTCGACCTACGCCCTCGGCGTGCCCACGACGCTGGGCACTGCCAACGTCGGGCTGATGAGCGGCAAGTTCTCGATGTCCGGGCTCAACGTCGCCAACCCGCAAGGCGGCTTTACGACGCCGAAGTTTCTTGAACTCGGCGAGGGCAACGTGGCGGTCTCGATGGGCACGCTGCGCAGCGACACGATCGAATTGCCCACACTGACGCTCTCGGACATCACGATGAACCTCGAGCGCAAGGGCGACCTGTCGAACTACAAGGTCATTCTCGCCAACCTCAAGCGGTTCGAGTCAGGTGAAAGCAAACCCGCCGAGCCAAGTGCGCCGGGCAAGAAGTTTGTCATCCGCAAACTCGAACTGCGCAACATCAATGTTCACATCGATCTGGTGCCTGAGGGAGGCAAACTGACACAGGTGGATGTGCCCATTGACCTGATCGAACTCAAGGACGTCGGCTCGGGCGGCAAAGATGTGAAGATCAGCGACCTGGCGGGCGTCATCTTCAAGGCGATCATCAACACAGCCATTCAGAAGGGCGGCGATCTGATCCCCGACGACATCGCCGGCGAACTGACCAAGGGTCTGGGCGAACTGCAGAACCTCGGCGACCAGGGCATCACGGTCCTGCTGGGTGATGGCGGCGTCGTGCAGACGCTGGGCAAGACCGGTGAGGAACTCGGCAAGCAGGCCGGCGAAGTCGGCAAACAGGCCGAAGAGGGCGTGAAGAAACTCGGCGAGGGGATCGGCAACATCTTCGGCGGGGACAAGGGGAAGGACGACAAGTAAGTCATCGGAACTATCCACCGAGCAGGCAATCCGTCGTGACGTTCAACCTGCGAATGCTCCTGCTGCACTTGTTCATCGGCTGCGCCGGAGGAGCAATGTTGGGTGCCGCCAGTGTGATCGCGTACTGGGCGGCTTCCGGTGATCCGATCGGCCCAGTTGCCATGTTTGTCGGTGCGGTCATCGGCGTGTTGTTTCTGCCAGTCAGCGGGACGCTGCTGACCAGTCGGCCGCTCGTTCCGGCTGCCGCTCTGGTTTACGGACCGACGGCATTGGGAGCAGTGGCAGCCAGTCTGCTCGGCAATCCACTCACTTCATTTGGCATTACACTGCTTCTCTTCCTTCTGATGAACTCCGTCGCGGCATTCATCATCCCGATGAAGTGGCGACCACCGCACTGCTGCCAGCAGTGCGGCTACGACCTGCGCGGAGCAGCTCATGAGCGGTGTCCGGAGTGCGGGGCGGAGTGTTCACCGCTCACCGAGATCGATCACGACGAGATCATTGACTAGCACCCTGTTACGGCTTGCCGTAGAGCGCCGCCAGTTGGTCGAAGAGCCAGCCGGGCAACCGCGCGATGATGTGGCGCAGGGGCCAGGTGAGTTGCCATGGAAAGTGAACGATCCGCTTTCTCGCGTCGATGCCGCGCAGGATGCGGGCGGCGCCGTCTTCCGTTTCAAGAAGGAACGGCATCTTCTTCGGGTCGTTGTTTGCGGTCATCTCGCTCTTGACGTAGCCGGGGCAGACATCGACGACGTGGACTCCGGTGCCGCGCAGTTCGATGCGGGTCGATTCGAGCAGTGTCGAGAGGGCGGCCTTGCTGGCGCAGTACGGTCCAACGCCGGGAAAGCCGCGCCAGCCGCCGGGGCTGGAGATGCCGGCGATGACGCCGCTTCGCTGCGCGATCATGTCGGGGATGATCTGCTCAAGCCAGTTGCACACGCCGTGGACATTGGTGGCGAAGGTGTCGAGGTAGGGCCGGGCGGCGAAGGTTTTGGCGTCGTTGCCGCCTCCAACGCCGGCGTTGAGGATGGCGAGGTCGAGGCCACCCCATTGCTCTTTGATCTGCGCGTAGTGCGCGGCGACGCATTGGGGATCGTCGACTCCGCCGTGCAGGGCGATGATCTTTGATTCACCCCCACCCCGGCCCTCCCCCGCCATTCGACTCGGCTCATGACAAGCAGAGCCGGGGGAGGGAGCATGAACGCCGAACTTGCACAACTCTGCTTCGAGTTCGAGCAGCAGCGTCTCGCGACGGCCGGTGATGGCGACGCGGTCGCCGCGCCGAGCCAGTTGCACGGCCATGGCGCGGCCAAGACCTGAGGTGGCCCCGGTGATCAGGCAGCGGCGGGTGGGAGCGGAATCGGACATGGGGAAAGTCTAACAAGGATGGGATGCGCGTGCCGCCACTGGCGGACAGGGACACTATTCCAATCCGGAGCGGCTTCGAACACTCGCGGTCCGCACGGCGGACCCTACGCCACTGTCATTCGCTTCGAACCGCGCGACGTCGTGGCCATCCGGTCGCAGAGCCTCCCTCCTGACCACGGCACCCTCGCCCGCGACTACGATGGATCACCCATGGCCAAGTCGGATCACATGCAGAAGCGATACGACGCGCTTGTCGCAGAGATGAAGGCGACGCATGGCTTTCGCGTGCGCCGCTGGCGCTCGGCGATGACGGGATGCGCGTGGATTGTGCGGTATCACAACGGAGAAGAGAGTCGGCTCATCGAAGCGCCCTACCCGCGCGGGCCGATGAGTGCAGCGATCTTCCTGCACGAAGTCGGCCATCACGCGATCGGCTTTCGCACGTACAGTCCGCGCTGTCTTGAGGAGTATCACGCGTGGCGCTGGTCGCTGGAGGCGATGCGCGAGCGTGGGCTCAATGTGACAGAGGCGGTCGAGCGACGCATGGCCGAGTCGCTGCATTATGCGGTGGACAAAGCGCGCCGGCGCGGGCTCAAGAAGATTCCCGTTGAGTTGCTGCCGTATGTGCAGCGCCCGGAGCGGAAGCCGAAGAGGCGCGTGACGCCGAAGCAGACGCGGCGCGCGGCGGCGGTAGTGGTCAAGCCCGTCGTGATTCCGGCTTCACCGATCGCTCAGGCGGCCACATCGGTTCGCAATGCGATGAGGCAGTTATGGTTATTCGGCGCGGGGCGATGACTTGCAGAGTCCGCCGTCGCCTCGTATCATCCGGCGCTGCTGACCCTCCGACCCCGGCCCGGCGCTTCGTGCCATCGCTCCCAAAGCGCCACTCCCTTTGTGGATCAAATAGCCGGCCCTGGCGAAAGCCATAGGAGGTGGGGAGGCGGGTGGCGGTACCGTTAGCAGTCCGTCGCCCGCGTACCGTCGGAGCAGCCAAATACATAATGCGCGCCTGCCCGTTCGCACGCAGCATCCGAGGCGGAGTGCTGCGTGGCACCCATACGAGCATCGAGTCACCGCCGCATCGGCTGCAGTTTCCAGTAGGTCAGTGAGCGCCAGATCCACTCGAGTGGGCCGAATCGAAAGGAGCGCAGCCAGATGGGCGAGGCGATCATCTGGAAGACAAAGATGGCGCCGACGACGCCGAGCAGTTCGACGCGGTTGAGTTGTTCGTACTTCGCGAGCCCCAGTCCGCTGCGGTTGTAGAAGATCGTGGTGCAGACGACGGTGTGCATGATGTAGTTGGTGAAGGCCATGCGTCCGACGGCGCCAAGGGAGGCGGCGAGCCAGTGGATCGCGCCGCTGCGGCACAGGAGCATGATGACGCCGATCCAGCCCAGCGACACGAAGACGCTGCCGAAGTAGTTGAAGTGTGAGTTGTTGAACTGGGCGGCGATGAAATCGAAGTCGGCGACGAGGTTTCGCTGCAGGCCGATCCAGATCAGCGGCAGGCCGACGCCGAAACCGAGCACGACCATGGCCAGGTAAGCCCCGGCGGAGCGCGACGCGGACAACACGCCCCACTTGAAGAGCGCCATACCCAGCAACATCATGCTCAGTATGCGCCAGCCGAAGAGCATGAGGATGAAGACCTGCATCCAGGCGACGATCGGGGCGCGGTAGATGAGTTCATCCACATACGAGCCGTTCAGCGCCGTCGTTTCCTTGTTGAGTTCTTCTTCGGATGGACTCCACTGCTGCCGCATGACCTTGATCTGCTCGCGCACATCCTTGACGGGCATGCCCCAGAGCAATTCGGCCGCCTCGGGATCCGAGGGTTCTTCCAGTTCAGTCGACTCCGTGGTGTCGGGCGACGATTGGGCCTCGGCGGGCGCGACGATTGCCGCTGCCTGCGCGTCGTGCGCATCGAGCGCCGTCTGCATGCGACCAAACGAGAAGCCGAAGAGCGCCATGAGAACGGCGGTGACCATCAGCGAAGCGATGCTCAGACTCAGAAGCGCTGATGGGCGGAATTTGCGCACCCAGAAGAGGACCATGCCGCACAGGGCGTAGGGCACGAGGATGTCGCCGTACCACAGCAGATAGGCATGGAGCATGCCGATGAGAAGCAGCCAGCCCATGCGTCGGTAGTGCAGCCCGGTTGATGAGAGACCTTTCGACTCGAGTCGGCTGGTGAAGAGGATGACGCCGGCGCCGAAGAGCATGGAGAAGATGCTCATGAACTTGAGATCGGCCAGCAGGTGGCCGACGACCCAGACCCAGTAGTCGGCGCCGTCGAAGCGGCCGCCCACGGTGGGGTTCATGTACGCCGCCATGGGCAGGGCGAAGGACTGGATGTTCATGATGAGGATGCCCAGCACGGCAAAGCCGCGCAGGACATCGAGCGAGTCGATGCGGCGAGCGGCGCTGACGGGCGCGGCTTGCGCTTCACCTGCAATCGGGGCAGCGGCAGAGATCGTGCTCATCCAGATGACTCCGTTGGCTCCTGCTGGGGCGCGCCGTGTGGTGGGCGGACCTTGAGACAGTTGGGAACAAGACGCCGAATCTTGCGATGAGGCCGGATCAATCGGGCACGGGATCATCGCCCGAACCGCCCCACGGCTGGCAGCGAACGAGACGACGAAGCGTGAGCCAGCCACCCCTGACCGCGCCGTGTCGGGCCAGGGCCTCGATCGAATAGAAAGAGCATGAGGGGCAAAAGCGGCACGACCCGCCGATCATCGGACCGAGCGTCACCTGATAGAGTCGGACCAGTCCGATCAACGCGCGGGCGGGGAGCGACGCTTCGGCGATGGGTTCGCGGAGATCGTCTAGCTGGGCGTGGATGTGTCGCGCTTGGTCCATTCCTGATGTATCTGCCGAACGGCCTTGTGAAGCAAATGCTGGTAGGCGGCGAGGTTGAGGACTTCATGCGGCCGCACGACCACGACCAGATCGTAGCCGCTTGGAAAGTCGTGCTGCATGAACCGAAAAGCCTCGCGGATGAGGCGTTTGAGACGATTGCGGACCACCGCGCTGCCGACCTTGCGGCCGACGCTCAGGCCCAGGCGGGGATGATCGAGGCCGTTGGGCCTGCCGTGGACGACCAGCGGGCCAAGAGCCTTGCGGCAGCGGGCGCCGTAGACGGACTGGAACTCGCGCGCGTGCGTGAGTCGGCGTGTCGGGCCAAAGGTGTAGCGTCGCTGCTGATCCACGATGCATCCTGCGGGAAGGGTCGTGGCAAGTGTACGGCGGCGCAGCAGGGAGCGGGGCCCGGTGTCGGGCGGCGAGGCGATCTCCGGGGCGTCAGATCCAACGACGCAGCAGGATGAAGTAGGCGACCGCGGCCAGCGCGATGTTGAGGAAGGTGATCCCCAGCACGGCGTAGCGTGTTTGAACGGTCCACGAGTGCCAGGGTGCGTTCATCGCAGCCATCTGGCGGAAGGTGAAGCGGGCAACCCGGGCTCGCAGGCGAACCTCGGGCTGCTCATCTTCGACGGAAGTGTGAGGCTGCGGGTCGTCGGATTCGATCGAGTCGCGCTCCTCGACGGAAGCCGCAGAGGGATGGCCGTCAAGATCGCTGACGGAAGGCCGACGTCTCTTGGACTTGTCGCGGCGCATGGATGCGTCGCCACCCTTGACGACGAGTTTGCGTTTCGGAGCCGGTGGCGGTGCCGGGTCTGCGGCGTTGGCCGCGGCGGTGGGTGCCCCAGATGTCACGGGCGGGTCGATCGTCTGGTCATCCTCGACGCCGCCTGCGGAAGCGATTTCGAAGTCGTCCTCTTCCATCGCGCGCTGGGCGGCGTCGGCGATCACGGCATCGACGGCGGCGAGATCGATTTGCGGCGGGTCATTGAGCGGATCGTCGTCCTGCTCGTCGGCGGCAGCCTCATCGGCCGAATCGCTGCCGGGGACGGGTGACGCGTCATTCTGCGGCGCGCCGGTCTGGATAGCTGTTTCAGTGTCCCCATCGGAACCAGCGTTGATCTCGGTTTCGAGATTCTCGTCGGCATCGTCGCTCGGCGTTGCGAGCGTGGGCCCGGTGTGATGTCCCGCCTCGGCGAGAATGGCATCGACCTGGCTCTGAAGCGCTTCGGGATCCACGGGTCCGTCAAGCGCGGGTTGGGGCTGCTCGGGCTCGCCCGCTTCCGCCGGGGTGGATTCTTGTTGCGACTCGGGTGACGCAGATTCGGGCGCCGCCGGCTCCTGGGCGGTCTTCTCAGCAGCATCGCGAGGCGACTGCTCAGGGGCGGAGTCGTTGACCAGTTCGGTCATCGTCTGCACCTGCTGCTCAGCCTGGTCGAGCAGGGCATCGACCTGCGCACCGATCGCTTGCTCGTCGCCGCCGGCGCGAACCGAAGCTGGCGGCTGCGGCGGCGGATCCGCCTTGAGCGGCACCGGGGCGGCCGGGGACTGCTGGCCAGAGGTTGGACGGGACTTCTTTCCCATGGTTCCTTCATCGGGCGCGATGGATCACTGCGTCCGGTAACACGCTCTCTCCACGTAGAGCGGCACACTCGTTATGATCGTCGTTCCCACCCGCTGACTCAAGGGGGATCGATACGATCGTGCCCTCTCGCGGGTCTATTCGCCTCGATCGGATCGTCCAATGGCCGTGCACCGAATCTTCCTTCCAGACCTCGACGCGACCGACTTGTCGGCTGGCGGGGCTGTCGAGGTCACCGGTGATGAGGCCCATCATGCGCTCTCAGTCAAGCGGGTGGCGGTTTCCGATGCGGTTGAATTGCTCAATGGACGGGGAGTGATCGCTCGCGGTGCGGTCGTTTCGACGTTGAAAAAGTCTTTGACGGTGCAGGTGGAGGCGAGTGCGGCGCTGCCGCGGCCAACGCCGGAGATCATCATCGCGGCTGCGGCGCCGAAGGGGCCGCGCGCCGAGGCGATGATCGAACAGATGAGCCAGATCGGCGTCTCCCGGTGGATTCCGCTGGTCACGGAGCGCAGCGTTGTGGAGCCGCGCGACAAGCGGATCGCGAAGTGGCGCATCGCGACGGTGGTTGAGTCGGCCAAGCAATGCGGCCGGGCCTGGCTGATGGAGATTGATGAGCCGACGACGCTGAGCGAGTGCCTGGCGCGGGCGGATCAGCCTCGATTGCTGCTGGCTGATGCTGATGGACGAGGATGCCGCGAGTCGCTGGGAGAATTGGATTCGGCGCGGCCGATTCTGCTGCTGGTCGGGCCGGAGGGTGGATTCAGCGACGCCGAGCGGCAGGCGATCGCGGCAGCCGGAGCGACGCCGATCAGTCTCGGGCCGCACATTCTGCGATTGGAGACGGCTGCGGCGGTTGGCGCGGCGGCGATAGTGGCGGCGATTGCCGATTCGGGGTGAGGCGCAGGACGCCGGGTTGTTGACGATGCGCCCGGCCGGGCTAACCTTCACATTGCGGCAGTTCAGGCAATTGCCGGCTTCCGGGGCTGTAGCTCAGCTGGGAGAGCGCTTGCATGGCATGCAAGAGGTCGTCGGTTCGATCCCGATCAGCTCCACTTTCCCTTTCCAATTCAACCACTCGCTGAGGAACCCCGAGGGTTTCGGCGACAGGTCCCGACTTGCATCGTGCGAGAGGGGGCGGCGTGGCGTCGCATCGTTTGCCACGGTCGAACGGCACAGGTCAGGTCGAGACCTGACACTTTGGCGACCGCGCACGGGGATCAGTGGTCGCCGTTCGACCAGGCTCCGGTTCATGCGGCTCTGTCAGGTCAGGACCTGACCTACGACGTTCAATTCACCATCTTGAAGAGCGCCCACGCGGGCGGGCTGACTTCGCAGGTCGTGTGGTCCACGGCCTGGAAGATGTAGTTGCCTTCGACGTTCGCAGGCACGTTTAGAGTGATCCGTGCGACGCCGTTGGAATCGGCAACGCCGAACGCGGCCAGATGCGGGTCGGCGAGGTCGATCATCGCGCCGCTGCACTGCTGGAACGGTTGCGGCTCGCCGCGCGTCGTACCCCAGAGCAGGATGACGCGGCCGTTGGGCGAAACGTGATGGATCTCGATGGTGTTGCGCCGGCCGGGTCGCGATGGGTCGATGCCCCAGAGCGTGAGGCCGATGTCGACGGGTTCAAGGCGGACGGGGACAGCGCGACGCATGCTGAGGCTTACGGCGGCCGAAGCAATCTGCCCAGAGTCATTGACCTGCGCGTTCCCTTCAACAGCCCAATCACCTTGCAATGGTTCGAGCGTAAGGTCATTGAGATTCATCAGCAGTTTGTTGTGCCAAATGCACGCTCGGGTGACACCGGGGGCGAGAAAGCACTTGCCGGTGGCGTCGCCAAGACCGTTGATCGATTGGGCCCACGCCCCAATCCCAAAGTGCGGAAGTTCTCGGAGGAGTCCTTCGTACCATGCGACCGGATATCCTTGCGTGCCCGATGATCCGACGATCTGGCCGACGTCGTTGATATCACGGCACCAATTTGCGCCACCCAAGCTGGGAAGCGTTGTGAATTCGCCGTTGTTCCAGAGGTAGGCATCCGATCCATCGTAACCGACGATCTGTCCGAGATTGTTGATGCTCCTTGCCGTGCGCATCGGCGGATAAAGGGAATCCCAGTTACCGCTCTCCCAGCGAAACGCATTGTCATTGAGCGATCCCACGGAGAACTTGCCCACGATGACCCCCGCGTCATTGATGGCGATGGCGATGCTGTCGCGATTTAGCAGGTCGACTACTCCACCGCCCACGGGCCAGAGCACTGCCTTCTGTCCCTCCATGCGTCCCCTTGACTGGCCGACCACCTGGCCAAGATTGTTGATCCCCCATGCGAATGCCCAGCCTCCCTGACCAACAAGTGCGTAGTTCTCCCAACGAAGATATGGCAGCTCCGTAAAACCACCGTTTCGCCAGACAGTTGGTGTCACGTCGCCATCAGTGTCATAGACCGTGCCGACGATGTCGCCATGGTTGTTGATATCAGCGATCTCGACAGAGATATAGGCCTCAGGAAACTCAAGGTAGGTGATGTCGTAGCGCTGCGCGTGGGCCACACTTGCCGCGGCGAGAATCGCACACGCGGAAGCGCAATCACGAGACAAGCGAATTGCCCGGTTCATGGTCATCTCCTCTTCAATTTGACGGAGCCGCGCTCTGCGGCATCGGGCTGGAAGGGGGTTCCGGCCGCTGGCTCACTGGCGCAGTATACCACAAACGGATATTGGCGGGTGGTCCCAATCCAGAAATCAACCTGATTCTGCGCCTGATTCCCTCATCTCACATCACTCTCCCGATTCGGGTACGCCGTGGCCGGGGACGTTGGCGTAGATGAGCCAGTAGGCCACGGGAATGACGAAGAGGGTGAACACGGTCGAGGCGAAGAGGCCGAAGATCAGCGACCAGGCGAGCCCCGAGAAGATCGGGTCGATGGCGATGGGTGCGGCGCTGAGCATCGCGGTGCCGGCGGTGAGCAGGATGGGGCGCAGGCGCACGACGCGGCTTTCCATGATGGCGTCGAAGAGCGATCGGCCGCGCTGGAGCGAGAGGTGGATGAAATCCACGAGGATGATCGAGTCGCGCGTGACGATGCCGGCCAGGGCGATCATGCCGATCATGCCCGTGGCGGTGAAGAAGATGGGGTCGGCATAGCCGCCGACATTGCCGCCCGAGAGCACGTTGAGCAGCCAGAAGCCGGGCATCACGCCGAGCACGGTGAGCGGGATCGCCAACATGACCACGGCGGGGATCTTGAATGAACCCGTCTGCGCGACGAGCAGGATGTAGATGGCGACGAGCGCGACGCCGAATGCGATGCCGAGATCGCGGAAGACCTCGAGGGTGATCTTCAGTTCGCCTTCGCCTGCAAAGGACACGTCGATCGCCTCGGGCACAGCCCATTGGACGCCGCCGCCGGGCTTGATAAATGATCGACCGTCGGCAGAGCGCGGATTGCCTGTATCCACCCAACCGCTGCCGATGCACTCGGCACCGGCGGGCGCTGCTGCGAAGTCGGCGCGATCGACGAGAAGGTCGACGACCACGTCAGCCGGCGGGCGTCCCGCCGACTCGGCAGTCACGTAAACAATTGGTTCAAGATCCTTGTGGTAGATCGTCTGATCGACGCGGGCTTCGTCCCACTGACCGATTTCGGCAAGGGGCACCATCGCACCGTCGCTGCCGCGCAGACGAATCTCATTGAGCAGGTGCGTGTTTGAGCGTAACGCGCGCGGCACACGCAACTTGATCGACACCGGGTATCGATCATCGGGATCGCGAATGGCCCCGACCTGGGCGCCGTCGATGGCGAGGCGAATCGTCTCGGCGACATCCTCGACGGAGACGCCATTGATCGCGGCCTTTTCTTTATCGACGACGAAGCGCAATTTGGTTTGCGCCGCTTCGATGGTGTCATCGATATCGACGACGCCGGGCTCGATGGCAAGGCGGTGACGAATGGTCTTGGCGGCGGCGATGAGATCGTCGTAGGAGGAATCCGCCTGGCCGCGCACCTCGGCGACGAGCGTTGAGAGCACGGGTGGGCCGGGCGGCGTTTCGACGATCTTGAGCATTGCGTTGTGTTTCGCGGCAATCGCGGTCCACGCATCGTGCTCGCGCAGGCCCAGCGAGTGACTCTGGTAGGAACGGTTCTTCTTGCCGACAAGATCGAGACGAATCTCGGCGACATTGGACCCTTGCCGCAGGTAGTAATGGCGCACGAGGCCGTTGAAATCCATCGGCGAGGCGAGACCGACATAGCTCGTGAAATCGACGACCTCGGGAACCTGCGCGACGGCCTGCTCGAGATCGCGCACGGCTGCATCGGTGCGCTCGAGGGTGGTGCCCTCGGGCAGGTCGAGCACGATCAGCAGTTCGTTCTTGTTGTCAAAGGGCAGCATCTTGAGCGGCACGGTGCGGAACGCGGCGAGCAGCATGGCCGCGACGGTCAGCACCCCCATGATGATCAGGAAGATCGCGGCGTTGCGGCGCGAGCGCAGCAGCGGCGCCATGAGGGGGTAGAACAACCGGTAGAGCAGCGTGGCGCGGACGGCGGTGATGTCGTGTTCATCGACGTCGTCTGTCACCGGCGCGACGGTGCTCTTGCCGTAGTGGCCCGCGAGGCCGTGGTAGGCGAGCCAGGGCGTGATGGTGAAGGCCACGAGCATCGACATGAGCATGGCCACGGGCACGTTGAGCGCCATCGGGCGCATGTATGGCCCCATCATGCCGGTAATGAACATCATGGGCAGAAACGAGACGATGACGGCCAGCGTGGCGGTAATGAGCGGCGGGCGAATCTCTGAGACGGCTTCGAGGACGATCTCGCGCGTGGCCCGGCCGCGCTGGCGGAAGTGGCGCACGATGTTCTCGACATCGACGATCGGGTCGTCGACAAGCAGGCCCAGTGAGAGGATCAGGGCAAAGAGCGTGACGCGATTGATCGTGAAACCGAAAAGCAGATTGACCAGCAGCGTCAGGCCAAAGACGACGGGCACGGCGACGGCGACGATGAGCGACTCGCGCCAGCCCAGACCGAGTGTGAGCAACGCAATGACGATGAAGACCGCGACGCCGAGCGCTTCGATGAGTTCGTTGACTTTTTCGTCGGCGGTCAGGCCGTAGTCGCGCGTGATGACGAGTTCCATGTCATCGGGGATGATGCTCTGGCGCAACTCGCCGGCCTGCTTGATGATTTCATCCGCGACCCAGACGGCATTGGTGCCTTTTTTCTTGGCGACAGCGATCGTGATGGCCTGCTCGGAAAGCGTCTGGTCGCCCGTGGTGGCGGGAATTGCGGGTGAGCCGATGCGCGAGCCCGGTGCGGTCGGGTGATGGCCGAAGCCCATCGCCGGCCCCCAGCCGTGGCGGACGTAGTTGGTCAGTTCAGCGGAGCCGTCGGTGATGTCGGCGACGTCTTTGAGGAACACGGGGCGATCATCGAAGAGGCCAACGACGAGTTCGCGCAGTTCGGCGACACTGGCGAACGCCTCCCCCACTTCGACCTGCATGGCTTGGTCCGCGTTTTCAATGTCACCGGAGGTGCTGGTGACATTGGTGAGGCTGATGGCGCGGCGGACGTCGAGGGGCGCGATGCCGTAGGCGACGAGGCGAGCCGGATCGAGGTAGACACTGGCGCGCCGACTCTCGCCGCCGACGACGTAGGCGCGTGAGACATCGCGCTGCGTGGCAAGTCGCTCGACGACTTCTTCGCCGACGCGACGGAGCATGAAGGGGTCGGAGCGAGCGCTGGTCAATGTCATGGTAACGACGGGCACGTCGTCGATTTCGATGGGTTTGACGACCCAGCCCGTGACGCCGGACGGGACAATGTCGATCTTCTCATCAATGCGCTTGTAGAGTTTGACGAGGCTGCGTTCGCGATCTTCACCGACGAAGAACCGAACGGTGATGACGGCCCCATCCCGTCTGGACATCGAGTAGACGTATTCGACGCCGTCGATCTGGTAGAGGAGTTTTTCCAGTGGCGTGGCGACGAGGCGCGCGGTCTCTTCGGCACTGTGGCCGGGGAAGGCGACGTGAATGTCGGCCAAGGGCACGATGATCTGCGGGTCTTCCTCGCGCGGCGTGAGCAGCAGGGCCGCGAGGCCGAGCACTGCGGCGAGGAGAATGAGGATGACCGACAGATTGGAATGCAGGAAGGTGCGAATGATCGCGTTGACCGCGCCGTGATGGTGCGCCGGCAGAGGTGCATGAGGTTGAGTGGCTCTGGACTGGTCGCTCATGATGATCGTTCCAGCGCCCTACGCGCCTGGCTGCTCTCCCGCAGGCAGGGCGACAACCTCGCCCGCTCGCAATCCTGAGAGAATCTCAACGCGATCGCCCGGCATTGCGCGAGCCGTGCGCACGGCCCGACGCTGGAGGTGATCGTCGACGACGACATCGACCAACTCGATTTGCCCGACGCGACGCACGGCTGACGCCGGAATGACGAGCACCTGTTCATCGTCGAGCGGGATGAGCAGGCGGCCGAACATTCCGCTGTAGACGCCCTCAGGACACGGGCCGGTGACTTTGACGAGGAAACTGCGGCTGCCCTGCGCCGCTTCGGGAACGATCTCGCTGATCAGGCCTGAGCATTGCAGGCCGATCGCTTCGATCTGCACGTCGACGCGGTTGCCGACCTGGAGACGTTGTGTGAGTGACTCGCGCACACTGGCGACCAGTTGCATTCGGGTCGGATCGTAAAGCGTGATCATGACCTGGCCGGGCGCGACCGTGTCTCCGGCTTCGACGAGTTTTTCGATGACCGTGCCGGTCATCGGCGCTCGAATCGTCGCGTATGAGAGAACGGTTTCCGCTTCGCGCTGGGCCTGCTCGGCCTGGTGGAGTTCGGCGTCGGCGGCTTCGAAGGCGGACTGGGCGCGATTGAGTTCGAGTTGGTTGGCAGCGCCACTGGCGAAGACCTCCTTAACGCGATCGAACTCGCGCGAGGCCTGATCGCGACGGGCCCGGGCCGCGGCGACTGCGGCGGTCGACTGCTGCAGGCGGGCCTGGAGGTTCTCGCTGTCGAGAATGGCAAGCACATCGCCGCTGCGCACGGTGGTTCCGGCCGTGACATTCATCGCCTCGACGCGGGCGAGAATCTTGGATGCGACGGCCATTTCGTGCACGGCCTGTACGGAGCCGACGGCTGTTTCAATGCGGGGCACGGAGATGAGCGCCGCTGCGATGCGCGGCCGATCACCCAGCAGCACGCGGGATGGCGTCTGCCCATGCGTCCCGGCCTGCTGGTCGATCTTGGGTTCGAAAGCGCCGGCGAGCCAGAGGAGCAGCACGATGACCGCCGCGAGGAAGATCAGGCCGACGGCAGTCTTGCCTAAGGCGCCCATCAGGGGGCTTGCGTCGGCGCGGGGAGTGCGGGCGGGCGGCGACTTGGTTCCCATTTCTGCGACTCCATCTCAGGGTCGATCTCCGAAGCACGATAGCGGGTTGGCTCGTCACCGAGGCTCGATATCACGCTCTGGGGGAGCATGATCAGGGTGAGATACTTGGCGGGAACTCGCCCTGGCTTTCCAGTCTGCGCGAGGGGCTCACCGCATCGGTTTGACCCGCGACGGGTGGCGTACAATCATCGAACGACGGGCGGCGACAGGTGGTTTTTCGGTGTATGGTCCCGCTCTTTGGTGGAGATTTGGATGCATTCCGCAGACGCCGAGCGGCTGAACCTGACAACTCAGGTGGTCGGCGATCTTGACTGGACGGGCGGGTGCGGTACATTTTGCGGCAATTCGCGGCCGGGTCGGGTTTGAAGAACCCGCGGTCGCACCCCCAGTATGGGGCGGTAGCTCAATTGGTTAGAGTCCCGGACTGTCGATCCGGTGGTTGCGGGTTCGAATCCCGTCCGCCTCGTTTCTGAAAGCCTTGCTGAATCCGTAGGTTACGGATACCTCCCGATGGTCGGGGGCGCAGCTCGAGACGATTTCCGCGCGGTGCGCGCACCGCGCTGGAGTTTCGGGAGGTGCCCCGTGCCCAAGACCCCGGGCTATCGCAAGCGTCACGACCGCAATCAGGCCATCGTCACCCTCACCGACGCCGTCACAAAACGGCGACGGGATTACTGGCTCGGTGAGCCCGGATCAGCCGAGAGCCGCGAGATGTACCACCGCGTCATCGCGGAATGGGAAGCCAATGGAAGGCGGCTCTTCGAGGCCAACTTCGAGAAGCCACCGGCCGGCGGCGATGGTGAGGACGGCGGCATCACCATCTCCGAATTGTGCGCCCGATTCTGGCGCACGCGGGCTGTCCAAATGAACAAGCGCGAGCAGGACCACTACAAATCGGTCATCCGGTTGCTGCGGCGCTCATACGGCTCGACGCCCGCATCTGCTTTTGGCCCGAAACGCCTGCAGCGCCTGCGCGACCAGATGATTCGCGATGACGAGGAGCGGGGCCGGCGAGGCTGGGGCATCACCTACGCCAACGCGCAGGTGCGGCGGCTGTGCCGGCTCTTCAAGTGGGCCGCGTCGCAGGAACTCGTCTCGGCGAGAGTGCGCATGGAGCTGCTGTCGGTTGATCCGCTCAAACCCGGGCGCTGCGAAGCGCGTGTCGGGCGCGTCGTGAAACCTGTGCCGGTTGAGGTGGTGGACCAGACGCTGCCATTCATGGCCAGCCCCGTCGCTGCGGCAGTGCAACTCCAACTTCTGACCGGCGCTCGGCCCGACGAGGTGCTCAGCCTTCGGCCATGCGACATCGACACCTCGGGCAAAGATGGAGTGTGGGTGGCGAGGCTTGAGCGCCACAAAACGCAGTACATGGGCCACGACCGCGTGCTCTTCCTCGGGCCCAAGGCGCAAGTTGTGCTGGCGCCGTTCATGAAACGCGAAGCGGAGGCGCACCTCTTTAGCCCCGCCGAGGCGGACGCCGAGCGCCGAGCGGCCCGGGCGGCCGCGAGAAAGACACCACTCTCCTACGGCAACCGGGCCGGCACGAACCGCAAGGCCGAGCCGAAGAAGGCGGCGGGCGACCGCTACGACGCCCGGGCCTACTACCGGGCTGTGCAGTACGCCTGCGATGTGGCGTTCCCGCCTCCGCCTCCGCTCGCGAAGGGCAAAGACGAAACGCGAGATGAGTGGCGGAGTCGCTTGGTGGAGGCCAAACTGAAGAACGCTCTCGACGTCTGGCGGAAAGAACACCGCTGGTTCCCGTACCAACTCCGCCACACCGCCGCAACGCTCTACCGCCGCGAGCACGGCCTTGAAGTCTCTGCGCTCGTCCTCGGACACGCGAGCGCCCGGGTCACCGACGCGGTCTACGCCGAGCGAGATCAGTCGAAAGTGGCAGAGATCATGCGGCTCGTGGGGTGACAACAGTGCTCAGACTGGGAAGCAGAGGCGAACTTCCAGCGCCGGGAGGGGTTGCGCCGATTCATCTATGGCAGGGGTGGAGAGCCCGGCGAGCCTGCGTTCAGCATACGATATGCGTCGATGACGAGGAGTGACGGCGATGGCTACAGCACAACAGCTCAAGGCGCTCATCGCGAGCTACGCTGACGGTGATCGTGCGCGTTTCTTGTCCGTCGCCGCGCAGATATCTGCCCATGCCGCGAAATCCGGAAACCAGAAGCTCGCCGACGAGCTGCTCAAGCTCGTTGACTCGGCGCGGCGGTCCGCGGAGGCAGAGCCGGACCGTCGAGTTCTGCCGATCGCGCAGCCGACCGGTGAACTCAGCGGGCTTGTGTCGGCGTCGTTCCCCAAGGCGACGCTTGATGACATGATCCTGACGTCGGAGACGCGTTTCCGGCTCGACCAAGTCCTTCGTGAATATCGTCAGGCAGACCTCTTGGCCGGCCATGGCCTTTCTCCGCGGCGAAAGCTTTTGTTGCTAGGTCCGCCCGGATGTGGCAAGACGATGACGGCAACCGCTCTCGCTGGCGAACTGCATTTGCCACTCCTCACGGTTCAGTTTCACACGATGATCACGAAGTACCTTGGGGAGTCTGCTGCGAAGCTCCGCTTGGTATTCGACATGATGTGTGAGCGACGCGGCGTGTACCTCTTCGACGAGTTTGACGCGATCGCATCCCAGCGGCACGGCGGGCAGGATGTTGGCGAGATCCGACGTGTCTTGAACGCCTTCTTGGTGTTTATCGAAAGCGACAACTCTCAGAGCCTGCTCATTGCTGCGAGCAACCTCGCTCCAACCATTGACGCCGCTGTGTTTCGGCGTTTCGACGACGTGCTCACGTACGACATGCCTACCGGTTCCATGGTGCGGGATCTGATCGAACGGCGCCTCGGATCCTTCCTTTCCGATCGGCCAAACTGGAAGCGGGTTGGCGAACTCGTCACCGGGCTGTCGCACGCCGAGATAATTCAGGCATGCGATGATGCTGCCAAAGAAGCGGTTCTGGATGGGCGCAGCCGGACGACTACGTCTGAGCTACATAAGGCGATCGAGAGACGGCAACGGCTCAACTGATCGGGAGAGAAGAGGTCGATGGACCGATTCAAGCACATCGACATCACGGAACCCGGCGAGTTGCGGAGGTACACTCACGTCTCTTCCGGCGGCGGCGGCGAGTATCGAGTGCCACCGCGCGACGATCGGGTTGGTCACGGCCAGCGGTTGCAGAGACAAATCCAAACCGCCCGTGCCGAACTCGGCCAGCAGGCCAGTGATGCCGGGCACACCATCACTGATGTCGCGCTTGAAGTTGTCGGTCCCCGGCGAGATCTGCAACTCGCCAGCTTGGAACGGCTGCGTAACGGCCTAGGAGTCGAGCTTCGCGCGGTTGCAGACCGTGAAGGGCGCAGCTTTGCAACTGTGTACGTTCCCTCCTCTCGACTTGAGAGCTTCGTGCGCCTATTCGAGCGATACACAAATGAGGATCGGGTGGATACGCGCCGGCCCAAGAACGAGCCGCTGGTCGCCGGCATCGATGAAATCCGCACACCCGTACTTCGGTCATTCTGGACTGATGCGGATGATCTCTTTCCCGCAGACCAAACTGCACCGATCTGGTGGGAAGTCTGGCTGCAGAAGCGGATCGACGACGAGGAAGACACGGCCTTCATAGAGTTTATTTCGGCGGTCGACGGAAGCGGCCTTCGTGTCGGTTCCCATGTGCTCCGCTTCAACGAACGACTTGTGTTTCACGTACACGGAACAGTCGAGCAATGGACATGTGTGTTCGTGCCTTTGTTGGACAGGTTGGCCGAGCTAAGAAAGGCAAAGGAAGTCGCGTCCGAGTTTCTCCGGCTACAACCGCGTGATCAACGTCTCCTGATCGAAGACCTTGTTCAACGGCTGTCCTCACCAGCGGCGACTGCTCCGGCAGTCTGTGTGCTCGACCACGGCGTCTCAAAGGAGCATCCGCTGCTCGCGCCCTTTCTCTCGCCGGAAGATCAGCACGTGATCGAGCAGGTGTGGACGAGGGTCGACAATCGTGAGCAGCATGGTTCAGAGATGGCAGGCATCGCTTTGTACGGACAGGAGCTTCCATATCTGCTCGGCGGCGACGCCCAACCATTAATGCTGCATCGACTCGAATCCGTCAGGATTCTCAACACCTCGCAGGCACATCCGGAGGAAACATGGGGCTGGGTCACACAAGAGGGCGTCGCTCTTGCGGAACAGGCCGCTCCTGACCGTTCGCGGGTCGTACTATTGGCGATCACAGCAGACGATCGCGGTCGCGATCACGGGTACCCCACGTCTTGGTCGGCCGCGATAGATCAAAGCGCTGCCGGCGAACTGGATGGGACGAAGCGGCTTTTTGTGGTTTCGGCGGGGAACGTCAGGTCTCCGACCGACTTCCCTGCCCACGTCTATCCGAACTCGAACATCGAAGAGCACCGCATCGAGGATCCGGCGCAAGCGTGGAACGCTCTCACAGTCGGGGCGTGCACCGACCTGATCCAGATCCGCGATGCGAGCCTTGATAGCCATTCTCCCTTGGCTAAGCAAGGAGAACTCTGTCCAGCGTCACGGACCTCTGCTTCATGGCCAGATCAAGAGTGGCCGATCAAGCCAGACATTGTGATGGAGGGCGGCAATTACACCAGGTCGCCTGAAGGCAGCGTTCATGCCACCGAAGATCTCTGCTTGTTGACAGCATCCGGCTCAACTGTCGGGAACCTCCTGTCGTGGACATCCGACACCAGCGCCGCGAGCGCACAGGCAGCACGCCTTGCAGCGATTCTGCAGGCTGAGTACCCGCATCTGTGGCCCGAGACGTTGCGGGCGCTGCTCGTACACTCGGCATCGTGGACGTCGGCGATGATCGACCAGGTGCCGGGAGTTCGGCAGTCGGATCGTCACAAGAGACTGCGGTGTTTCGGCTATGGCCGACCGGATCTCGATCGGGCGCGATACACGCTACGGAATCGTGTCGCGCTGATACATCAAGGACAGATTCAGGCGTTCGAGCGAGTTCGAGAGAACGGCGAGTGGAAGAATCGCACCAAGGACTTTTCCCTGCACTCGTTGCCTTGGCCTGCCGAGGCGTTGGCCGCGCTTCACGCCCGAAGTGTTCACCTGCGTGTCACTCTGTCGTACTTCATTGAGCCAAGCCCAGGTAGACGCGGGTGGAAGAAGAAGTTCCGATATCAGTCTCATGGCCTGCGCTTCAAGCTCCGGGGACCCACGGAGACTGACGAGGAGTTCCGTCAGCGCATCAGCCAAGAGGAGTGGGATGAGGACAGCGAAGGTCGGCCGTCCGTGGCGGATCCCATTCCGTGGGCTTTGGGTTCGAACCTTCAGACCAAGGGGTCCATACATTCTGATTGGTGGGAGGCGACGGGTGCTGAGCTGGCCGCGTGTGGGCAGATCGCCGTGTACCCGGTAACGGGGTGGTGGAGAGAGCGTCCGCACCTCGGCAAGGTTGACAGTATTGCGAGATACGCGCTGGTTGTCACGATCGAAACTGACGCCGAGGATTGCGACCTCTATACGCCGGTGATGGATCAGATCACCGCACCACTGACGGTCGAGGCCTGATGGGTTCACACGACTGAGACGTGTAGCAAGTTACCACGCGCCAACATTTCCCAGTCTTTTCTGATTTAATGACGGCCCTTCCAACGCGAGAGGGCCGTTGTCGTTGTCGCCCAGCGCGGTAACTCGAGTTACGGAGTTACCACCCGAAAACCGCATAGAAACTTGCTCATCGCAAGTGGCTCAACATCGAGCCACACCGGTGAGGAGTTCCACATGGACGGACAATTCTTGGCAAGGAAGTCGGGCGACACGAGCACAGGAGTGCTGGCGACAGAAGAGTATATCACACTCTCGCAGGCCGCGAAACTGGCGCCCGGCCGACCATCATCCAACTGCATCTGGCGGTGGTGCCGCGAAGGCGTCAAGGCGGCATCGGGCCAGCGTGTGCGGCTCAAGCACATGCGGTACGGTTCGAGAATCTACACGACGCGTGAGTGGCTGCACGACTTCGGCCTGGCACTCGCCGAAGCTGATGCGGTCCATTTCGATCGGCCAGAACGGGAAGCAGCTGCCGCCGAAGCCCACACATCGCGGCGACCCTTCCGCCGAAAGCCGCCGCGCAACGCGCTGCAAGATTCGCAGCGTCGCCACCTCGAAGCCGAGCGAGAACTCGAGGAGGCAGGACTGTGACGCGAAGACACCCTGCCAAATCGAAACCACGCAACTCGACCTCTTCAAGGGAAGTGCTTGCGAGCATTCGCAATGCGCACGCCAGTGCGCGAACGGTTGAACCCGACGCTGACTTTCCAGGTGTTGCGGTCATGGAAGTGCGAGTCGATTTGCCCGACTTCTGGCGCGAGTGGAAACGTGCGCAACGAGCCGCGGGGCATCGCGTTCCTGCTCTTCTCGCACGCCGTCGCCGATCGCGCCTGCTGCTCGTGATCGCGGCGGAGGACATTCCCTGCCTATTTGCGGCCATTCGGATGGTGCAGGAGCGGCCGGATTGATGGCACCCGTGACACAGAACGGCGCATTGATCAATGATGGCATGAGCCGGCTCGACGCCGCTCGCGCATACACGGCTCACGGCTACCGCTGCGTGCCGATCCCCCTGCGGCGCAAGGGGCCCATCATTGAAGAGTGGCAGAACCTGCGTCTCGATGAAGCCGATCTGCCGCAGCACTTCGGCCGCCGTGGCAATATTGGCCTGCTCCTGGGCGAGCCGAGTGGCTGGCTGGTCGATGTCGATCTCGATTGTCCCGAGGCGATCGAACTAGCGCCGCAGTTTCTGCCACCAACGCCCACCATTACCGGCCGGGTCAGTGCGCCCAATTCCCATTGGTGGTACATCGTCCCGGGTGCGGTAACGAAGAAGCACCACTTTCCTGGCACGAAGGAGATGATCGTCGAGATCCGCAGCACCGGAACTCAGACCGTCGTCGGGCCGAGTGTGCATCCATCGGGTGAAGCGTACGAATGGCTGGAGGGCGAGCCTGCCAAGGTCGAGCACGAAGTACTCGCTAAAGCCGTCGAAGCACTGGTCGCAGCCGTCATCGCACGCACCGGTGCTTCTGTGCAATTGCCAAAGCAATCTGCGCCTCGCGCCACTGCCGCTCCCCCCGACGACACACTCCTGCGCCGCGCCGTCGCCTATCTCGATGCCATGCCTTCAGCCATTTCGGGTCAGGGCGGACACGACACCACCTACGCCGCTGCAACTGCAATGGTGCACGGCTTCGGCCTTGATTCCGACAGCGCGCTGGGACTGCTCATCGAACGATTCAACTCTCGATGCGAGCCGCCGTGGACCGAGAAGGAACTGCGGCACAAGGTGCAAGACGCGGCGACAAAGCCACACGAATTGCCGTACGGATGGCTGCGCGATGCGCAGCGTCAGGTCGCACCGGGCAGCACGCACACCAACGGATCCTGCACATCCAACGGCACGGTAGATGCGGAGAATCTATGTGCTGAAGACCGCGCGGCGGAGGATGCCCCCGACTCATTCGAAGGTGATGCGCGAATGGTGCCCCTTGGCCAGCGCGACCCCGACACCGGGCGGCTCGTCCTGTCTCCGAAGCGCACGCTGCCGACCGCCGAGGCCTACGTCCGCGAGTTCAACCAGCACGCGGAGTGCCGCTCGCTGCACGCCTACGGCGGCCTCATGATGGAATGGCGCCATAACCGCTACCAGCAGGTCGAAGACGAGTGGCTGAAGCACCGCCTCCAGCCGTGGTTGCACAAGGCGCTGCGGTACGTCTACAACAAGCTGACCAAGGAGATGGAACTCGCAGAATTCGAGTCCAACCCGACAACCGTCAAGCAGGCTCTGGAGTCGATTCGCGCTTTCGCCTACCTTCCGGCATCGACCGTCGCTCCATCATGGCTCGACACTCGCACGGATCGCCCGCCCGCGCTGGAAATCCTGCCGTGCAAGACCCTCAACCTGCACATCCCGACCGGTCGCGTCCTGCCGCCGACGCCGGCGCTCTTCACGATCAACGCGCTGGAGTTCGACTACGACCCCGATCCCGAGCCTCCCGAGCGGTGGATCAGGTTCATGGAGCAACTGTTCGGCGATGACATCGAGTCGATGGAACTGCTCCAGGAGTGGATGGGCTACTGCCTCACGAGCGACACATCCCAGCAGAAGATGCTGCTCCTCGTCGGGCCGCGCCGTTCAGGAAAAGGCACGATCGGTCGCATCCTGACACGACTGGTAGGCGCGGCCAACGTTGTCGGGCCAACCACCAGCAGTCTCGCGGGTAACTTCGGTCTTCAGCCTCTCATCGACAAATCGCTGGCGATCGTCAGCGATGCACGCTTCGGCGGCGACAACATCAGCATCGTCATCGAGCGCCTGCTGAACATCTCGGGCGAGGACACACTCACGATCGATCGGAAGTTTCTCGGCTCAGTCAGCATGAAACTCCCGACCCGGTTCATGTTCCTGACCAATGAACTGCCGCGTCTCAACGATGCCAGCACCGCGCTGGCCGGGCGATTCCTGGTGCTGCGGCTGAGTAACTCGTTTTATGGCCAGGAAGACCTGACGCTCACGAATCAACTCATCGCCGAACTGCCGGGCATTCTGCTGTGGGCCATCGAAGGCTGGAAGCGGCTTAACGCGCGCGGGCGGTTCGTGCAGCCGGAGAGCAGCGAGGACGCGATTCGAGATCTCGAGGACCTTGCTTCACCCGTCAGCGCGTTCGTGCGTGACTGCTGCGTCGTCGGCCCGGGTCACCGCGTGTTCGTCAATCCCCTCTATGACGCTTGGAAGCGATGGTGTGAGCAGGACGGACGGAACCTGGTGACGAACAAGACGACTTTCGGTCGGGACCTGGCGGCGGCCATTGCCAACATCAAGTGCCGGCGCGACTCGTACCAGAGTCGATTCTACGAAGGAATCCGACTTCAGGAGGGCCAGTCATGACTCGAGCCACTGCCGCGTACTGTCGCAGTCTGTCGCGACAGTTGCCATTGTTTTCAACATCGGTTCGCGCGCATGCGCGCGCGCCCGCGCGCACGCGTGTGCCTAATAGGGACTGTCGCGACAGGTCGCGACAGTGCGCGACAGTAACACACCGCGTAGGTACTTCCTAGCAAATGGCGTGCCACGAGGCCCGCGGGAACAGCACCCGACCTAGACAGACACATTTTGACGGGGCCTGTCCGGATTTTGTGGATAACTCATGTCGGGAGACATTGAAACGCCTGTGTTGAGTCAGAAACCGCACCTTGCACCCATGGGAGGATCAACGATGGCCGCGACCGCCGAAGACATACTGCTCTGCCGACTCACCGGGGAATTGTGGGCTACCTTCGCCCCGTGGCGCGGGCCGTGGAATGGTGGAGGTGCGACGGCGGCCTATCTGGGCCGCCGGGCATTCCGCAACCGAGCCGGTCTGCGGTGGCGGAACAAGGGGCGGGATCGCGAAGAGCGTGAAGCGATTCTTACGGTGCTGGGCCAGCTCGAACGTTCGGGGCTGTTGGTTCGCCGCATCGAGCAGACCAGGGTTGTTGCCGTCCGCCTGAGCGAGGCCGGAATCGGGCGTGCGTGTGGTCTGGCCGGCGCGCCGTGTTGGTTCGATGGCCGGACGGTCTGCGAGCAGCTGGCGGCGTGCGATGACACACAGGCGTGCATGACGCACCTTGGCAAGCGGTGGATCGCGGAGTGGGCGCTGGCGGGTACGCCGCCGTTCTGGGCCGGGTGCGGTGGCAATGAGGTCGGGCGCGCCAATCGTCGGCTGCTGTCGGTTCTTGAGGAGAAGGCCATCCCCGCGCTGATCCGCGGTTGGCTGGAGAGCGGTGCCGATCTACACGGCCGGGTGTGGTACGCGACCACCGACGCGGGGCGCGATGCGCTGGCGGAAGCGCCACCCGATGAGCCAAAGGACATCAACGCCGATGACGACTGCGCGCTGGCGTGGCGCGAAGGTGCCCACACCATGCAGGTCCGCCTCGCCGCGGCCCCGCGTTCGGAGCGCGAGATCGGCCTGTTGCCCTTGCCCGTCCACGGCGGGCCGACCGTGGGCGACGACGTTGGCCCCCGGCGCAATGTGTCCAACGCAGGCGGCCGGAACCACGCCGCGGCGGCACATGTCGCGACAGGGGCGAACGTGGGCGGCGACATGGCGGCTACTAGGGCGGCGGATTCGCGCCCGGGCCGCCCATCCACCAGAACAAGGAGAACGGACTCATGAACGCGTTCAAGGTTGAACTTCGCCCGTTGGCGCAGATCAAGCCGTACGACAAGAACCCGCGGCTCAACGACGAGGCCGTGGACGCGGTGGCCACCAGCATCACGGCGTTCGGCTGGCGGCAGCCGATTGTCGTGGATGGCGACGGCGTGATCATCTGCGGGCACACCCGATGGAAGGCGGCGCAGAAACTCGGCCTGGAGATGGTGCCGGTCCATGTCGCGACCGATCTCAAGCCCGAGCAGGTGCGTGCGTACAGAATCGCGGACAACAAGTCGGCTGAACTCGCAGAATGGAACATGGAACTCCTGCCGCTGGAGATGGCCGAACTCCAGGGCGCCGGCATCGACTGGTCGAGCCTCGGCTTCGATGCGGACGATCTGGCAAAGTTGCTCGATCCCGGTGTAAGCGACGGTTTGACGGATCCCGACTCGATCCCCGAGCCGCCGGACGAGCCGATCACGAAGCGCGGTGACCTCTGGATTCTCGGTGAGCACCGATTGCTGTGCGGTGACAGCGCGAGCGAGGCGGACGTCGATCGCCTACTCGATGGCCAGCCGATCCATCTGGTCAACACGGACCCGCCGTACAACGTGAAGGTTGAGCCGCGAAGCAACAATGCGATCGCGGCCGGCAATTCGTCGTTCCCCGAGGCGAAGAAGAAGCGGACACACCACCAGTCCTTCGATGTCGCCCGCCAAGGCGAGAAGAAGCGGACGACGAAGAAGATGCGCGCAAAGGACCGGCCACTAGCCAACGACTTCGTGACCGATGAAGCGTTCGACGAAATGCTTGATGCGTGGTTTGGCAACATCGCTCGCGTGCTCATTCCCGGCGGCGGCTTCTACATCTGGGGCGGCTATGCCAACCTGGGCAACTACCCGGGTCCATTGAAGCGCGCCGGCCTGTACTTCAGCCAGGGAATCGTGTGGGATAAGCAGCACCCAGTGCTGACGCGCAAGGACTTCATGGGCGCGTTCGAGATCGCGTTCTACGGATGGCGCGAGGGCGCTGCACACCGGTTCTACGGGCCGAACAATGCCACCGACCTCTGGCACGTCAAGAAGGTCCCGCCGAACCTGATGGAGCATTTAACGGCCAAACCAGTCGATCTCGCGGTGCGCGCCATCCAGTATTCGTCGCGCCCCGGCGAGAACGTTCTCGATCTCTTCGGGGGATCGGGTTCGACACTCATCGGCGCCGAGCGCACGCAGCGCCGGGCGTTCCTCATGGAGATTGATCCTGCCTACGCGGACTTGATTTGCGACCGGTATCAGCGTTTCACCGGCAAGCCCGCCGTGCTTGAGCGCACCGGCGAGTCACCGATCCCGATGAAACCGCGTGAGGAGAACATGCGATGAGGTCGTACCCGACGCCGGGCGGCTCGATCACGAAGTACGGGTATCGGCGGATCATGTGCAAGGACCGCAGGCAGCGATTCGAGCACGTGCTTGTCTGGGAAGCCGCACACGGCCCCGTGCCGCCGGGAATGGAGATTCACCACATCAATGGCGACAAGCTCGACAACCGACTGGCGAATCTGATGCTCGTCACGCGCCTGGAGCACAAGCGCATTCACAGCGGGTGCATTCGCTGCGGCGAGATCTGGTTCAAGCGTTGTCGTCGTTGCCGCTGGTATCGGCGGATCGACACGGAGTTCTATGAGTATCCCGGCCGCAACGGGGCCATGGGGATTTGCAAGCGGTGCGCGTCTATCGATGCGGTTGAGAACAAGAAGAAGCGGCGTCGTCGGACGAAGGCGGGATGCATGGATACCGGAGAGACAGCCGCGGTCGAAACCGAGGCTGTCGGGGTTCAAGGATGATGTGGGTGCTACTCCGCCGATGCCTCCGCCGCCTCCGGTCCCTTCTCACGCAGGGCGTGGTACTCGATCAGTGCGTCTTCGTAGACAAAATCGCTCGCGGCGACATGTTTGCGTTCGCGCGCCGGCACGATGCACGATCGCTCCTTGAGGAATGCGATGGCCACCGCGACCTGCGACCAGGGCGGCATGTTCGACTCGTCACCACCGCCCGCCTTGGCACGAATGTCTTCTATGGTGAACGCGGCGTTGCCCATCTGCTCGATCGCGTACGCCACATCGTCGTACACCTGCTTGGTGCAGGCATGCTCGTACGGCTTGCCACGCTGGGGCACGACGCGGCGCAGCAGCGCGCCGCTGGCGGCATCGACGATGAACGATTCATCAAGTTGACGGGGCATCGGGTTCACCTCCTTCCGCGGCGGGGTCGTAGTGGCGGCCGCACGTCTGGCATTCGACGCGGTCGTCCTCAACCCACACCAGCATGTCCATGCGGCGTTCGCCGCAATGCGGGCAGGCGAAGCCCGGTTCAACACGTTCGTCGTTGGCGCTGGCGATCATGGGTTCACCTCCCCGCGCGATTCGCTGAGGTCGAAAATGGCGACCACCGCCAGCAGGCCGACAAGCAGTGCGGTGCGTTCGTCGAGGTCGGCGAGGTCGCCCGCCGCGCAGGTGCGGATGAGCGCGGCCTTGTCGCTAGCGGGCATGGCGGCCAGGGCGTCGCGCATCGTGGCGCGAGCCTGGTCGGCATGGGCGAGGAGTCGTTGGACTTGCCGGTCCATGGTTCACCCGACCTTCCCGGCCGCGGCGAAGCGGCCCTTGTCGACTTTGGCGAACCGCGCTTCCTTGCCCTTGGCCTTGATCTCGCGGATCATCGCCGCATAGAGCGTCGCGTGCGGCGTGGCACCGTTCGTTTTCCAGCCTGCGGCGATGGCGCGTTCGGCGATGGTCTTGGCGTCGAGCGGTTCCTTGGCTCGTGCGAGGACTTGTGCTGCCGCGTCGAGACCACTCAAGCCCTCGCGCTTCTTGCGGGGTTTCGCCTCGGCCTTGCCGCCCGTCGTTTTGCTCGTCGCGCTGGTCGTCCGTGCTTTGGGTGCGCCGCGGTCCGGTGGCATGGTGATGCCGAGTTGCGCCGGCGTCTTGCCGGTGAGTTGCTTGATGCTCTGCTTGATGTGAAAAGTACCCGTCACGTTGCCCGAGGCGTCGATCTCGCGGCAACCAGTCTTCTCGTCGATGGGCGAGTCGGCGGGCACGCGGTAGAGCAGCGGCGTGCGGCCATCGACGCGGAAGAAGAGTTCGTAGAGTTTGCCGTTCTTCTTCCAGCACACGTGGTTCTTGCTGGTGGGCAGGTCCTGCACCTGCTTGGCGATCACCGCGAAGTCGTCCTTGTTCACCAGCGCGATGCGCGGCGGCGTCTGTCGGCCCTTGCGTTTGGGCGTCGCTGGCGTCGTGCCCTGCTGGGCGGCGGCCTCCTCGGCCTTTTTCACCCAGCGCGACCGTTCCTTGCCGTCGACGATCTCGGTCTTCATGACCAGGCCCTTGGCCGCGGCCTTGGCGTCGCGCTCGGCGATCTTCCCATCAACAACCGAGCCCCCGGAGGACTTACCGGAGGCTCGCTTGGTCGCCTGAGTTGTGGGCGCCGTCTTTGGCGGCTCGGCTTCGGCTCGAAGCCGCTGTGCCGACTTGATTCTCACCTTCTTCTTCGTGGCGAGGTTGGTGGCATCCCAGCCGCCGCTCTTGTTCTCGGCGTCGATGCGCACCTTCGCGATGTTGCCGCTCACCTTGGCGGTGTACGTGTTCCCGATCTTGACATCGTTCTTCTTCATGATGCTACTCCTTTCAAGAGAGCGGTTGGTGGATGTGAACCGCCGTCACGCGACGGCGAGTTCCTTGATAACCTGAAAGTTCGGCGACACGGACCAGCGCGGCCGGCCTGCGGTGTCGGTGGCGGTGATTCGGCTGTTCACGTTGGACGCGTCGGCGAAGGAGTCGAACATCCGCTGTGTCGCGCGACGTGCGGCGGGGACGATGCCCTCGGGGGTGCCGTCGTGGCTGGCGACGAGGTGGCCCAGGACCACGCCGTCGCGGTCGCACGCCTCGCGGATGACGACATTCGGCGCGCCGGCGCCGTTGTGGCGGGCGGGGCGATTTCTGTCAATCTGGCTCGTGTTCGTGCTCATGGCGCTCCTCTCTCACTTGCTCGCGGGCAGCGGCGTGATCTCGATCTTGCGCCCGCAGGCGGGGCACACGGCCTTGGTCGGCCGCGCCGATTGCCGTCCCGCTTCGTAGGCCCGCTCGAGTGCTTCCTTGACACACCACACCGCGGTGTCGTGGAAATCGAGGCTGTCGCTGTTGCGGGTTTCAAGCGTCTCAAGGCCGAGGGCCTCGCGGGCGATCGTGGTCAGTTTGTTGTCGCGTGTGGTGCTCATGGCTTCTCCGTTCCGTTTGGCGTTGGTGGTTCAGCAGCCCGCGACGCGCTCGATCTCGAGGCGCACCGCGTGGATTTCGGAGTTGGTGCAGCGCGGCCGGCCGTGGCGGTCGCTGCCGTAGATGGCCTTGGCGGTGGCCGTTGCGGCGGCCCAGCGTTCGTCGTCGCCGCTGTGGCGCGAGAGTTCGAGGCAGGTCGCGCCGAACAGAATCTGCGCCCCGTAATCGGTGTCGCGGATTTCGACATCGCCTCGTTCGCCCTTGATGGTGATTTGTTTGATGGTCATGGTGGTGGTCCTTTCCGGCGCGTCGATCGCGCCTCGTGGTTACTTCGTGAAGATGCCTTCCGGCAGCAGGTGAAAGAGCACCTTGGCGGTGTCTACCGCGTG
Source organism: Planctomycetaceae bacterium (assembly GCA_040255465.1). Taxonomy (GTDB): domain Bacteria; phylum Planctomycetota; class Phycisphaerae; order Phycisphaerales; family UBA5793; genus UBA5793. Next base: position 419,805 of record JBDZVA010000001.1, on the reverse strand, counting down.
CTGGCGTCGCGCCGCGTCCTCGGCGATGTGCTGTACGTCGGAGAGCAGCCAGGCCTCGTCGCATCGGATGCCGCTGCTAGCCTGCTGCTCGCCTTCCTCGGCATGGCGCTTGGCGTTGCCGAAGTCCCGTACGAGGTACTTCGATTGCGTTTGGTATTCGTCGATGGCGAAGTACAGCGCCTTGAGCACCTTCTCGTGCTCGGGCATCGCCGTGGCCATCTCGTTGATGCGGTTGAAGAGATCGTTGCTGGGCAGGGCGAGCAGGTCGTCGAGGCTCATCGTCGTCGTGGTTCGTTCTGTCTCGCTGGCGTTTGGCGTGGTCATGTGGATGCGTCCTTTCGCTGTCGTTGGCGGGCGGCGTGTTCCGCCTCGCGTTGCACACATGAGGGCATGAACAGCGCGATGATGCAAGGGGAATTGCCGAGGATTCGAGCAGCTTTCGCAGATTGTGGGGAAGTGGCGGCGACATGTGGGCAGGTTGCTAGGCATGTGCTAGGTAAGGCCGAACATCGCGCCGTGTTGGCCCACGTTGGGCCGCATTCGAACATGGCCCAACGCCTTGCCCGAAGCGCGCCCGGCGCGACGTGGGCCATGGAGGGCCACCGTGTCTACGCCGCGTGACGACCAGAACGAACGCCCGGGCGGCCTCAACCCGGCCGCTCTATCGGTGACCGACACGGCGCGGCTGTTGACGCGCGTGGGAGGCCAACCGATTACCGAGGCGATGGTGCAAACGGACATCGACGACGGCGCGCCGACCAATGGCGATAGCACGATCAACCTTGTGCACTATGCCGCGTGGCTGATCAAGGAGTTGTCGAACCGTGGCGATTGACCCGCGCAGCCTCAAGCCTGGCGAACTCTGCCGCTTGCTCAACTCAACTACGCTGGGCGAGGTGATCAGCGAGCGGCAGCTGCACCGGCACCGGACCCGCGCCGGCTATCGCATTGGCGACGGCAAGACGGTGGACCTGCTGCGCTATACCGCGTGGCTCGTGATCGAGCGCCACGAGCGGCTCAACGCCGCCGACACCACCGATGATGATTCGCTCGATGAACAGTTCGATACCGCGCGAGCCCGCGACCTGCCCGAATCACTCGCTGGTCGCGACATCGACGCGCTGACAGCAATCGTCAATCCTGCCCGCAAGGAAGCCTGCCGCCGCAACTTCCGACTCTTCTGCGAGACGTATTTCCCGCTGACGTTCAACCTGGCGTGGTCGCCGGACCACCTCAAGGTCATCGCCAAGATCGAGCAGGCGGTCCTCGAGGGCGGCCTGTTCGCCATGGCGATGCCGCGCGGCAGCGGCAAAACGTCACTGTGCGAGATCGCCTGTCTCTGGGCGCTGCTCTACGGCCATCGCGAGTTCATCGCGCTCATCGGCTCTGATGAGGAGCATGCCAGTCAGATGCTCGAATCAATCAAGGCCGAACTGGAGAACAACGATGCGCTCCTGGATGACTTCCCCGAGGCGTGCTTCCCGATTCACTGCCTCGATGGCATCCATCAGCGAGCTGCCGGACAACTCTTCGAGGGCAATCAGACACACATCGGTTGGACGGCACGCGAGATCGTCCTGCCCACCATGCCGCATTCGCTTGCGTCGGGTGGGATCATCCGTGTCGCGGGCATCACCGGGCGCATTCGTGGCATGAAGTACAAGCGGCCCGATGGACGAAGTGTCCGGCCGTCACTCGTGCTCATCGACGATCCGCAGACGGACGAATCCGCCCGGTCGCCTTCCCAGTGCGCCACGCGCGAACGCATCCTCGCCGGCGCCATTCTCGGCCTGGCCGGCCCGGGCAAGAAGATCGCCGGACTGATGACAGTGACGGTTGTGCGGCCGGATGACCTGGCCGACCGCCTGCTCGACCGTGACAAGCATCCACAGTGGCAGGGTGAACGCACGCGGATGGTGTACTCGTTCCCAACCCGTGAGCAGTTGTGGGCGGAGTACGCGCGCCTGCGCGCGGAAGGGTTGCGTGCGGACGAAGGCATCACACGCGCCACCGAGTACTACGGCAAGCACCGCGACGCCATGGATGAGGGGGCCGAGGTCGCGTGGCCGGATCGGTTCAACCACGATGAATTCAGCGCCATCCAGCACGCGATGAACCTGCGCCTCCAGGATGAGGCTGCATTCTGGGCCGAGTACCAGAACGAACCACTCCCCGAAAGCACGGCCCTCGATGAAGACCTGCTCACCGCCGAGCAGATCTGTGGCAAACTCAACGGTCACCAGCGCGCTGAGGTGCCGATCGGCTCGTCGCTGCTCACCATGTTCATCGACGTGCAGGCCAAGGCGCTCTTCTGGCTCATCGTGGCGTGGGAGGAGGATTTTACGGGCAGCATAATCGACTACGGCACCGAGCCGGACCAGAAGGAGGCGTACTTCACACTCCGCGATATCCGGCGCACACTCGCCGCCGCTGCGCCCCGTGCCGGTCTCGAAGGCGCGGTCTACGCCGGGCTGGAGCGACTCACCGACTCCAAACTCGGCCGGGAGTGGAAACGCGATGACGGCGCGATGGTGCGCGTCGACCGGTGTCTCATCGACGCGAACTGGGGCCAGTCATCGGACGTGGTCTACCAGTTCTGTCGCCAGAGCCGGTATGCCAATCTTGTCCTACCCAGCCACGGCCGGTACGTCGGCGCTTCGAGCATTCCCTTCAGCGAGTACAAACGCAAGCGTGGCGACCGCGTCGGGCTGAACTGGCGCATCCCGGTCATCACCGGCAAGCGCGCTGTGCGCCACGTCGTGTTCGATACCAACTACTGGAAGTCCTTCGTGCACGCGCGGTTTGCAGTTCCGATGGGTGACCCCGGCTGTCTGTCGCTGTTCGGCCGCACGGGCGGGTCAGCGAATCGTACGGCCACGAATCACCAACTCCTAGCCGAACATCTGACGAGCGAGTGCCGCGTGAAAACGCAGGGACGCGGCCGAACGGTCGATGAGTGGAAACTCCGCGTCGACGGCCTCGACAACCACTGGCTCGACTGTCTCGTGGGCTGCGCCGTCGCCGCGTCGATGCAGGGCGCGGTTCTCTACGGCACCGACACGCGGCCGTCTCCGCACCGGCGGATCCGCCTCTCTGATTTGCAGGGAGGCCGGCGATGAGCGACGCGACCAGCAAGATGAAGCGCGAGCCCGAGCCGCGCGGGATTCGATGTCCGAGGTGCGGGTGTGGGCATTTCGAGGTCGTCTACACCCGACGTATCCCCGGCGGTGCGATCCGAAGGCGGCGGGAGTGCCGCCACTGCGGGAGGCGGGTGACGACGACGGAGCGGATGGGGGCTTGAACCCGACGCTTCGCTCAATCAAATCCGCATCAGTTCTCGGGCATACTCGCGAATTGCCTGTTCGGTCGCCTTGCCTGGCGCTGTCCAGCCAGGCACGAACGGAGGTCCGGCGAGAGTGAACGCCTGGTATCTCCGAATGATCTCATCCGGAATCGGCTTCCAAACAATCTTGGTGGCCCGCCCCTCGCTGACGAGATCGACGACATCCCTGAAAGAAACCGCGTGCCCCGAGCCAACGTTGTAGGTTCCGGGTTCGGTCTCCAGCGCCATCAGTGTCGCGCTCACCACAGCGTCAACGGCTATCCAGTCCCTCGCCTGATCGCCCGGAGAGAACAGTTCGACCGTGCCGCTGCGCGCCCCGGTGGCCAACTGTCGGACCATCGAAGCCATTCGTCCTTTATGCGCCTCGCCGTGGCCGAAGACATTGAAGTAGCGAAGCCCGACGATCTGCTTCTCGCTCCCCAACTCCGCATGCAACGCTTCGAGCGCGATCTTGCTGAATCCGTAGAGGTTCAGTGGTCGAAGTGAGTCACCGACACACAACTTCTCGCCGCGTTCCCGCAGGCCGTACACCGCCGCGCTCGATGCATAGACCATAGGAATGCCGCTGCGGGCGCACTCGGCCATGAGTGCTGCGGCGCTATGAGCGTTCAGATCGAGCACCAATTGATCGTCATTCACGAGCGTATCTGTGATCGCGGCTAGATGGAAGACCCCGTCGACGCTCGCTACGGCGTCTGGATCGACTCTTCGATAATCGAGCGGCAGGACGCGACCCCGAAGCTCGACGCCTCGGCGGTGGCACGCTTCGACGATGTTCTCCCAGGAGCCGGTTCGGAAGTCGTCGACGATGACGACGCCGTCCCCCCGTCGGATGATCTCGGCGGCGAGGTTCGATCCGATGAAGCCCGCTCCGCCAGTCACGAGATATCGTTTCATGAATGAGCCTCGCGGTTCAGTTGCCTCAGTGCTCGATCGGCGTTATCCTACACTCGGGCAATGACCCTAGGCGGCGGAGCTGGCGGCTTTGTGCAGTCGGCCCCAACGAGGGAGCGACGGTATGCCACGATGGGGATTCCTCAACCGGATCGCCGCCAACGGGGAGTCCGGGTCACCGGAGGGTGCCTCGGAATGGCCATCGCAGGCATCCTCCCCTTCGTCCAGCCCGATACCCTCAGATGAGATCAGTACGTCGCCGAGCGCATCAGACGAGATTAGCCCTACACCGTCATCGTCCGCCTCGGCATCGCCTCCCGGATCGCCTTCGGAGTCGCCCTCGCTGTCCGATTCGCCTTCACCTAGCCCATCGCCGTCACCATCTCCGAGCCCGTCACCCTCGCCTTCGCCAAGCCCAAGCCCCACGCCAACACCGACTCCGAGTCCCACATCCTCACCATACGGTGAGCTGGTTCTTGAAGTCGCCCAACTTCTTCCCGTGGAGGACCAGCCAACTCCTCCCACGGACCTTTCCGACATTAGCAGCGCTCCGTGGGAGAATGTCGAATCGTCGCCGCGGATTGTCCACGCCACAACACCACCCACACTACTCGTTTCCGTCCGTCCCTCCGCAGGAACATTTATCCCTTTGCGGGCTCGGTTGACCAATACCAATGTCGGTGCTCCCGCGTTCCAGTGGTCCGGAGCGACTCATCGCCTGTCTGCCGCTAAAGAATCGGTAGCTGATATTGTCATACTTGCCAATCAAAGTGCGACTATTACCGTGACCGAAACGAAGACTGGAGAATCACGCCAGCTGAAGGTCGCGTCAATTGTGGATGCCACACCTTCCCTTATTGTTCCCGGCCAGAGTGACTACCAATGGGTCGTGCAGATTACTGGAATTCAGCCAGGATCCGGATTGCAGGTGGATCCGGGGCCAGATCTCACCGCCGCATCCATCACGATCCTTCCAAACGGCCATGTCTCGATGCTGCTCAGCGCGGACGCGACGGCCACCCCGGGGCTTCGGGATATCACTGTCAGTCAAGGCGGTCAGCCTACCGTTATCAAACACGCGCTCACAGTGTACCGTGGAGTGATGTCGAATCTGATCGACTTGGTGAATAGACCAGCGGCCGGCACTGCGCGCGGAAAGCTGATTGACATGGACTTACTCACTGGTCCGAGGACTCAAGACCAGGAAAATCGCATCGCGGCGCTTTTGAGCGCAGCTGACCGCGATCAAGCTCTTGCCGCGTGGAACAACTGGACACGCCAAGATGGCTCTCTCACAGTTCTTCCAACAGGCGTGAATGATGCTCAGGTCGCGGTTCTCATTGATGCTGCATTCCAGTACGAGTCCGGCAACTCTAGTTTTCCTGCGTTTACGTTCACACCACTTCCTCCAATCGTACCGCTCTCCCTTTGGAAGGGGCTAATGGCATTCCTCGCGCCGCTCGAATCTGGCTACAACGGTATCGGTAGCGTCGTCGCTCTTGCCGGTGCGACGAACGAGACAAGCGCTGGGCTGATGCAATTCAATGACGCCCGTTCCGCTGGAAGTGTATTCGCCGGTGGGACGAACGCGCCCAATATACCTATTTATGATCCCGGCCGCGTTACCGCGTGGAAGGACAAAATCATCGCGCTCCAGACACTCGCCGACCTCTCGGCATTCCTTGCAACTCTCGATCAAGGCGACTGGCGAGCAGATCCATATGCCTCGCTTATCAATCTCATCAGAAGCAGTTACGCTTACTATGGCCGATTGATAATGGCACCTGGCGGAGGCACGCAATACGACAGCGTGGACGACTTTAGAGTCGACGCAGGAAGTGGCCGCGCAAACGGTCAAGGTAGTCAACGAGATTGCTTTGAGCTGTTCTCCTGCGCGCATCGTTTCCCAGGAGATGTGTTCGGCAACTCGGTGTCGCAGCCTGTGCTCGAAGGTGGCTTGCTCACGGCACCGACGCCCAACGAATGGCACGCATCCACCGCAAACGGTCCTTCCGGCCACCCCTATATGACGCAGGATGGCGTGACTCGAGCGACTGAAGCTCGCACATTCTACGATTCGGATGCGCCGTCCGGTGGCTATCTGTGACTGCTCACACAGATGTCATATTGCGGTCGCCCTTTTAGGAGAGACAGGTATGCTCATGTCCGCTGTGCTGAAGACATTCGTACTTCCTGAAGTCCTACTGCTGACATGCTCACTTTCTCCTCCGGAGATTGGCCTCACCCAGCGAGTACCAGACCAGCTTGACGCAGCGATTACTCGCGTGATAGTAGGACACGACGGGGCGGTTGTCGGGATGTTCAATGGCACCGGGCAGTCATGCTATGACGGATGGCTCACTTACTCCAGCCCCGCTGCTGTGGCTAACCCCGTAGTTTGGCATTTTGGCCCCTCTCAGATGTCGCAACTACAGTGTGAGTCACCTGAACTGATAGCGATGGTCTCTGATCGCCAAGTTGTGCTGAATGCGATCTGCTCCACTGGTGGACCCCCCGACGGGGCCACGGGCAATGTCCTCCTCGTTGATATCTCGACCGGCGATATTCGGCCGCTGACATACATGGGCCGTTCATTCAACATGACCTATCGAGCGATTACTTGGTGTGAAGAAGAAGGTGTGATTGTTGCGGTTCGGTCGAAGATAGGCGTCTCAAACAACCCGACTGCAATACTCGGGACGGAGGTTGGCGTATTCGTGACGCTCGCAGGAAAGGAATATGCGCAGGGCGACAAATTTCCAATGTCCGCCGCCGTCTTGCGCTCATGGTGCGGAATTGAGCTTCGTGGCTTGATATCGGATCAACATGAGGGCTGGTGTATTTCGAGTGAACATGGCAAAGTCGATTTGTGGCAGACGGCTATTGGCGGTGTTCCTCCTGCGGTCTACATGCTGGACGCGCGAGGCAAGTATTGCTTGGCGACATCACCGGGCGAAGGAAGTTGGTTGATTGACCTAATAAACTGCCGAAAGTCGCGCGTCAGCGATCTTCGAACGCTATCTATAGATATGAAAGGTGATGCTTGGGTGCTGATCGACGATACAACGCGTAGCATCGTCTCGCGGGTAGCGGGATCGCTAACTGAGTTCGGGCTTGCTGATGTGCCTGTGCAGGATCGTTGTTCAGCAGTCGCACCAGTGCGCATTCGACGGGACGAGATGGCCAAACCATAGTCAGCTGCCAGCGTGAGTGGCGATGGTCAAGCGCTGCTTTGCGTGCTCGCATGCAGATGGACGCTGCACTTTCGGGCGAAGGGATGTGAAGTGGAGACGAAGAAGGCTGCGGGGCGGAGACTGCGAGATGCGCGATTTCAGGAGCTCCTCATTGGCGAAGGACTCGACATCGGTTGTGGAGGGGATCCGATAACAGAGGATTGTGCTCGATGGGACCGAGTTCTGGGACATGGTGACGCGACTCTGATGGAAGGAGTGGAGCCTCATCGATACAACTGGCTGTATTCGTCTCACCTTCTGGAGCATCTGAGCGATCCTTGCGCGGCCCTGCGTCGGTGGTGGCAGCTCCTGCGTCCCTCAGGCAACCTGATCTTGTTTGTACCCCACAGGGATTTGTACGAGAAACGTCGAGTTTTGCCGAGCCGGTTCAATAGCGACCATAAGTTCTTTCTCCTTCCTGATCGTGACGATCCGCCGCACACGCTGAGCCTAGCGAGGCTGCTCGGCGAGACGACACCCGGCGGCCGACTGCTCTATATCCGGACTTGTGACGAAGGACACACGATCACTGATCCCGAGCGACACTCCGACGGGGAGTATTCGATAGAGGCCGTGGTGCGCAAGTTGAGTTGATCAAGCAACCGCGCATGAGGAGTAATGACCGCATGAGATGGCTTCTGGCGGATTGGGGATCGAACAAGCGACACATCTTCGATGGAGTCGCAGAGGGCTTGCGCCGTCTCGGTCATCAGGTTACGAACATTCCTCGCAATGATATGAACCGGCGGCCTGCACTGCTCGGCGCCATCGTGAGCGGTGATTTCGATGTCCTACTCACCTGGCAGCGATTTTATCCGATGCAAAGCGAGATTGTGGAGGCCATCGGAACAGCAGGGATCCGCACGGTCTTCGCCGACTTCGGTTTTGTCCCGCACTACGAGACGGTCGTCTTCGATACTGACGGGGAGAACGCTTCGTCGAGCTGGCCCGCGATGTGGCAGTCGGGTGAGAACCCGCCGTTGGATGGGCAGTTCGTTGCCGCGGCGGAACGACTCATTGAAACAGCCGCACTGAAGGCGGCTCTTGCTCCTTGTCCGCTCGGAAAGGAGGCTTCCGCGAATGTAGGGATGCCATTCGTCTTCGTGCCTCTCCAGCGGCCGAGGGACTCCGTCGTTCGGTACGACTCAGATGTGCATGATTTCGGCAGCCTGTGCCGGCGCGTGCTCTTGCTGGCGCGGGGCCGGTGCTTCGTGGTGATCAAGACACACCCGCTTGATGCTGCGCTGGACCTTGGTGTGCCGGACCATGTCCGACACAGTCACCTCATTCTCCGAAGCAGGTTTGGGGCGGACAATGAGCGCGTGTGTGATTGGCTCCTGGCCAACGCTGCACTGGTGGTGGGAGTAAACAGCAACATGCTTTTCAGAGCGATCGCCTTTGGGACTCCGGTGGTCGCCACGGGGCGAGGCTGGTATTCGGGAAGCGGCGCGCTGACTGAAGTCAGCGGGCTTGATGGCCTCGGTAGCCTTTGGGCCGACGTTCCGGACAGGGTAGCGCGGACACGGTACATCGCCATGTGCCTTTCGAGACAATTGCTGTTCTCTGAACTCTCCAGTCCGGACAAACTTGGCGCGGTATTGGGCAGGCTGGGCATAGTCGAGTCTGCATTGGAATCCACCCGATGAGTGCATCAAGCGTTCAGTCGACCTGTACTGAAGCGGCAATCGCCGGCGTGGAGCAAGTCTTCGCGGGGATGGGAGCAATGGTCAGGCTTTCTGATGCGCAGTTCTGGCGGGCGCATGCCGATCTGGAGGAGGAGACTCCCATTCCGCGATTCGACGGCTTGGCGACACTCGACGGTGGGGACATCGTGCTCGGCTTTCTCGGGCGATCTCACTTGGGCGATGTCGTCTGCATGTCAGGTCTGGTGCGACGGTTGACGGAGCGCTACGGGTGCCACGTCTTTTGCGTGCGCCATCGCGCCACTCTCGCCGTGCTTGGGGCAAACCCCTATCTGGCGGGATTCCGAAATGAAGATCGAGTCGCATTGAATGATTGCGCCCATGGTCCCGGACACATCGCTCAGAAGCTGGAACGGGCATTCGGGCTCCCGATTTCCCCGTTCCCCAGAGGTGAAATCTACCTCACGGATGAAGAGCTCGAGTGGTCGTGGCAACTTCGCTCGATTCTGCCTCGCAACCGCCCAGTGGCCGTCGTGTGTGCCGGTTCTCTATCCGACAACCGCATCGTGCCGAGTGGAAGTCTCGGCTGGCAGGACTACGTCAAGGTATTGGCGAAGGACTTTTCGGTCATCCAGATCGCCGTCACGAATATTGCGGTTGTTGAGGGGCTCACTCGGCTCGCGGATAGCCACCGGTCCGCGTGGCGGCCTGACAGGATTCTTGATGACTGCATCGTCCTCGAGAATCTCGCTCCGCGGGAGTTCTTTTCAGTCTTCGCCATCGCTGATCTGTTCCTTGGCACGAACACCGGGGCCATGCACGTCGCAGCCGCGTTTGAAGTGCCTTCGATCGTTGTCTTGAGTTCGCGGCAGTATGCGCACGCTCCGACGTTCCCTGATCGGATTCAGGGGAACCGATGGCGTCATGAGTCGTTCCTCTACCCATACCACAGCTTCCTCATGGTGGATTGAGTCAGGCTGCCCCATTTTGAACGCAGTCTCTCCGGAAGCGGGGAGACAAGTTCTACCCGTGTAACGACTTCCCCGTCATCCCTCCCCATCCGCAATCTCTGAGCCTTTCATCCGTCCGTACCTGACGGATGGACCATGTAATTCCACCTCTGGATGACCCCGGCCGACTCGTGATCGAGTTGCGCTTTGTCCCTGCGCCTGACCGTGAAGATGCGGTGCAGGAAGCGTGGGTGGCGCATCTGGAAGGGCGGCCCGTCGCCACGGCGGTGAACACATACGCCCAGCGGCAGCGGCGGTGGCGCAAGCGCATGACGGTTCTCATTGAAATGTACGAGGACAAGGGATGGCTGAGACCGACATCGAGCAGGCGATCAACACCAACGCCCAAGGCCCCGCCAAAGCGCAGGGCGACTCGGGCAGTGTCGAGCAGCACAGCCTCGCCGACCAGATCGAGGCGGACCGCTACCTCGAGAGCAAGAAGGCGAGCCGGGGCAAAGGGCTCAAAGTGAAGTTCGTGCAACTGGAGCCGCCGGGTACGGGGTAATGATGCTCAAGCGCCTCGTGACATCGTGGTTCAATAGCAACGGCAAGGCGCCGGCAACGGCGGCGCGCCCTCCGGTGCGGATCGTCCGCGCCAAGTTTGACTCGGCGCAGACCACGACCGACAACCGCCGCCACTGGGCGAATGCCGACGGCCTGTCGCCCAACGCGGCCCTCTCGCCCGAAGTCCGGCGCATTCTGCGCAACCGGGCCCGTTACGAAGTTGCCAACAACTCCTACGCCAGGGGAATCGTTCTCACTCTCGCCAACGACACCGTCGGCACGGGCCCGCGCCTCCAGATGCTCACGAATGATTCGAAGGCCAACGACATCATCGAGAAGGCGTTCGAGCAGTGGAGCAAGGCGATCGACCTACCGGAGAAGTTGCGGACGATGCGATTGGCCCGCGCCGAGAGCGGCGAGGTCTTCGGCATCCTGACCAACAACCCCGCTGTTGACGCATCCGTCCAACTCGATCTGCGACTCGTCGAACCCGATCAGGTGACGAGTCCGCCCGGCCGATTGCTTCGCATAGGCGAGGCAGATGGGATTACATTCGACTCATACGGCAACCCGATTGCCTACACGGTCCTGCGTCGGCATCCCGGCGACGGCGGCATGTTCGGTTTCTCAGGCGAGTTCGACACCATTCCAGCCTCGTCAGTCGTTCACTACTACCGCGTCGATCGACCCGGCCAGTGGCGCGGTATCCCCGACATCGCTCCGGCGCTGCCTCTGTTCGCCCAACTGCGGCGCTACACACTCGCTGTGATCGCGGCCGCTGAGACGGCCGCCGACTTCGCCGCCGTCATCTACACCGACTCCCCGGCAAATGGTGAGGCCGAATCCCTCGAGCCGATGGACATCGTCGAACTCGAGAAGCGACTGGCCACCGTCCTGCCCGGCGGCTGGAAGTTGGGCCAGGTCCATGCCGAGCAGCCCGCGACAACCTACGCCGAGTTCAAGCGCGAGATCCTCAACGAGATCGCGCGTTGCCTGAACATGCCCTTCAACGTCGCGGCCGGGAATTCCAGCGGGTACAACTACGCCAGCGGCCGGCTCGACCACCAGACGTACTACAAGTCGATCCGCGTCGAGCAGAACCACCTCCAGACGGCGGTCCTCGATCGCATTCTCCGCGCTTGGCTGGATGAAGCCGTGCTCGTCGAGGGCTTGCTTCCCCAATCGATGCGGGCCATCGGCGTCGCCACGCCGCACACATGGTTCTGGGATGGGATGGAACACGTCGATCCGGCCAAGGAAGCGACGGCTCAGGCCACACGACTGGCCAACCACACGACCACACTCGCCACCGAGTTCGCCCGCCAGGGTCGCGACTGGGAAGAAGAACTGCGCCAGCGTGCCCGTGAAGTCACGCTCATGAAGGAACTGGGACTGACTCCCGAGCAAGCGAAGCCCAGCGCGGGTAGCACCGACAACACAAACAAGGACGAAGAAGATGGCCAGAACCAAGACACCAACGCGATCAGCCGCATCGCCGCCTGAGAGTACAACTGCTCAGTCGATCGAGATCACCGCGGCGGCACAGATCGACATCGAGGCTGTGTCCGGCGAGGGTCAGACGGCATTGCCGCGTTTCAAGATGGTCGCCTACACCGGCAGCGCCATGCGTGTCGCCGCGTGGCGGCATCCGGTCATTCTCGACCTGGCCGGGTTGAACATCCCCTCTCAGCAGCGGCCAATCCGATTTAGCCACGATCCGGCCTCGGGTGTCGGTCACACTGACGCGATCCGCATCGAACAGGGACAACTCATTGCCTCGGGCGTTGTCTCACGCGACACGCCGACGGCACGGGAGATCGTCACCTCCTCGAAGAACGGATTCCCCTGGCAGGCCTCGGTGGGCGCCTCGGTCGAGGAATTCGAGTTCATCCGCGAAGGCCAGAAGGTGCTCGTGAACGGTCAGGAGTTCGCCGGGCCGGTCAATGTGGTCCGCAAGGCGACACTCGGTGAGATCAGTTTCGTGGACCTCGGGGCGGATGGGAAGACCAGTGTGAATGTCGCGGCGATCGCGGCGACTCAGGAGAACATCATGGACGGTGATACGAAGGACAACGCCACCAACAACGGCACGGCGACACAGACCAAGCCGGAATCGACCCAGGATGACGCAAGCAAGGCCAGCGCCGTCGAGGACATCCGCGCGCAGGCACTGGCCGAGACGAGTCGCATCTCCGCCGTCCGCCGCCTCTGCGCCGGCCAGCACCACGAGATCGAGGCCAAAGCGATCCGCGAGGGCTGGGATGCGACGCGCACTGAACTGGAGATCCTTCGCGCCAATCGGCCCAAGGCTCCCGCGATCCATGTCCATGACCAGAATGTGAGCACCCAGGTCCTCGAAGCGGCGTGCATGCTCACGGCCGGACTCGATGAACCTGAGAAGCACTGCGAAGAGCAGGCGCTCGACCTGGCCGCCAAGAGGTTCCGAGGCGGCATCGGGTTGCAGGAACTGCTCCTCGAAGCCGCATGGGCGAACGGGTACTCCGGCCGCAACTTCCGCGACAGCCGCAATGTCCTCAAGTTCGCCTTCAACCCCGGCATCGAAGCCGGTCTGAGCACGATCGATATCAGTGGCATTCTGAGCAACGTTGCCAACAAGTTCCTCCTCGAAGGCTTCTTCTCCGTCGAACGCACCTGGCGGAACATCACCGCCGTGCGCAACGTGAGCGATTTCAAGACGGTCACGTCGTACCGGCTCGTCGGCAAGGACCAGTACGAGATCGTGGCGCCCGGCGGCGAACTCAAGCACGGCAATCTCGGCGAAGAGCAGTACACCAACAAGGCCGACACCTACGGCCTGCTGCTGGCCATCGATCGCCGCGACATCATCAACGATGATCTCGGCGCCATTACCACGGTGCCGCGCAAGTTGGGTCGCGGGTCGGGTTTGAAGATCAACGATGTCTTCTGGACGATCTTCCTGGCGAACACGGACTTCTTCAAGGTCGCCAACAACAACTACCTCAGCGGCGCCGACACGGCCCTGAGCATCGACGGACTGACCAAGGCCGAGGTCGCGTTCATGGACCAGGTCGATGGGGACGGCAAGCCCATCGGCATCATGCCCTCGATCATGCTCGTGCCCACGGCGCTCAGCGCCATCGGCACGCAACTCTTCAAGAGCATGGAACTGCGCGACACGACCGCGAGCACGAAGTACCCGGTGAGCAACCCGCATCAGGGCAAGTTCCGCGTCGAGGTGAGCCGGTATCTGAGCAACGCCTCATACACGGGCAACTCGGCCAAGGCGTGGTATCTGCTGTCTGATCCGACCGACCTGCCGGTGATCGAGGTCGCATTCCTGAATGGTCAGGAATCGCCGACGATCGAGACGGCCGAGGCCGACTTCAACGTGTTGGGCATTCAGATGCGCGGCTATCACGACTTCGGGGTCAATCTGCAGGATCCGCGTGGTGGTGTGATGAGTACTGGTGAAGCATGATCGGGCGCGGAATCTGAGTGATCAGTTCTCCGCTGCACACGTGAATCAGGAGTTTCGACATGACACAGGCAACATTCGTTTCACCCGGCAACGCCATCGATCACACCCCCGGCAGCGCCGTCGCGACCGGCCAGGTGGTGGTCCAGAACACACTGCCGGGCTTTGCGCGCACGCCGATCGCGGCCAACGCGCTGGGTTCGCTTGGTGTGGCCGGCATCTACGACATCGTCAAGGTGACGGGCGCGATCGGCGCAGGCATCGCGGTGTACTGGGATGCCAACGGCGATCCCGTGGGCGGCACGGCTGGCACCGGCGCGTTGACGACCACCTCCACGGGCAACGCCTACCTCGGCAAGACGGTGCGGGCCGCAGCCGAGTCCGATGCAACTGCCCGTGTACTCGTCGATCATTCGGTCATCGGGCTGCAAAGCACACTGACGGGCGCGATTCTCGACCCCGGCGATGCCGGTGCGATTCCCGTCGCGCAGTCAGGCTACGTCCCGATCGTGACCGCCGGCTCCGAGACGCGCACACTGGCGATCCCGACCTTCGTCGGGCAGGAGCTGCTCCTGTTCATAAAGACCGACGGCGGCACCTGCGTGATCACCGTCGCATCGGCGATCAACCAGACCGGCAACAACACGATCACGATGGCGGATGTGAATGACTCGATCCGCCTCCATGCAATCGACAACAACGGCACGCTCGTCTGGCGTGTCGTGTGCAACGATGGCGCTGCACTCTCGACGGTGTGAGGCATCATGCCCGACTTGCTCAGCCAGGGTCTGTCATGGCTCGAGGATCAGCGTCACCAGCACCTGACGCGGACGGTGACGTACCAGCGCGGCAGCGACGAGGTGGAGTTGTCAGCAACGATCGGCCGCACCGTCTTCGAACAGGACGACCACGCGGGCGGGCTCACACGCATCGAATCGCGGGACTTCCTCATTCGCGCCGCTGATCTGGTTCTCGCCAGTGAGGTCACGTTGCCCCAGCCGGGTGATCGCATCATCGAGATCGATTCGATCGCGACGTACACCTACGAGGTCATGGCGCCGGGCAATGAGCCTCCGTGGCGGTACAGCGACGTGAATCGCAGCACACTGCGCATCCACACCAAGCAGGTGGCGACGGAGGCATTGTGAGCAGCACGATCCTGACCATTGCCGACGCCATGGTGGCGAGCCTGAACGGGGCGTCGTTCTCGATGTCCTTCACGGCCGAGCGTCATCTCGTGCCCAATGTTGGGCTGGAGGATCTGGCGAGTCTGCACGTGACCATTGCACCACGAACGGTGACGCGGACCGCCTCCGGCCGGCGCGATTCCTGGCTGGACTGCACCATCGATGTGGGGGTGCAGAAGAAGGTGGCAAGCGACGCGGATGCTGATGCATTGATTGCGCTCACCGAAGAGATCGCCGAATACCTGAGTCATCAAAGGCTCACGGGCGCGGCTGAGGCCGCGTGGTTGGGCACGACGACCGATCCACTCATCTCGCCCGAGCATCTCGATCAGCAGCGCGCATTCACCAGTGTCGTGTCGGTCACCTACAGGGTGAGGACGTAGACGACGAAAGGACCGTGACCCATGGGCTTCAAACTCGGCATGGAGGCCGTCCTCAATTACAAGGTGGACGGCCAGGGCGCCGGCGGAGCATGGACCGAACTGACCAATGTCCGCGACGTGACGCTCAATCTCGAGGCGGCCGAAGCGGATCTGACCACCCGCGGTAATCAGGGCTGGCGAGCCAATGTCGCCACACTCAAGGCCGCGACCGTCGAGTTCGAGATGGTGTGGGACACGGCCGATGCGGGATTCACCGCCATTCGCAACGCCTACCTCAACAACGCCATACTGGGATTCCAGATCCTCGATGACACTGGGGGCGAGGGATTGCAGGCCGACTTCATGATCAGTTCGTTCAGCCGCAGTGAGCCGCTCGAGGAAGGCATCACCGTCTCGGTGACGGCCAAGGTCGCCTACTCGGCCACGCCGCCCTCGTGGATCGGAGGTGCATGATGCCGACTAGTACTCTGTCACTCTCCGGCGAGATCGGCGGCGCGCCATTGGGAGCAACGCTTCAGCGCACCGCCGACGGTGCTATCCGCCAGGGCCCGATCACATTGCCGGCCGCCGAGGCGGGCACGCTCTCGACGCGCAGCACCAATACCACCGGCGTACTCACCCTCGCGGGAACCGCGCTTCAGATCGGCGATGTCATCGACATCTACTGGGATGGCGGGCGCCGCTACGACGTGGATGTGGACGGCGTGGCCGGGGACGACGTGACATTCTCAGGTGGGGCCGGCGACGATCTGCCCGTACAGGACACCGCGGTGACAGCCGCTGAGCAGGTGGCGATCGACCTCGCATTCACCGGCGATGAACTCGTCGCCATCGGCGCCAAACTCGGGGAGCGCGGACATCTCAGCGTTCGTGACTCGGGCGCTACTGCACTCTCGATCGATCTCGTGAAGAACGAGACCTGGTTCTGGCTCGACGGGCAGCAGATCGTCAACCCGCTTGCAGGCGACTCGATCGACGGCCTCATGGCGAGCAACGCATCGTCCGCGGCGACGGCTGTCCTGAACCTCGGCGTGCTGTACGACTCGACGCCGTGAGAACTCGACCACCTTTCATGAACAGGAGCATGTCATGATGTTCTTCTGGCTGTTTTGGATGAACTGGCTGTTCCTTCTGTGGCTCTTTCTGCTGTGGTCATGCGAATCAAAGCCCGAGATCCGGGAAGTACGAACGTTTCCCAGCGCGGAGTCACGCTCCACCACCAACTCGCCGTCGCAGGAGGCAACGAATGAAGACCTTCAAGGACAACGCGGGTAACGAGTGGAGTGTCGAGGTCAATGTCGCGGCCCTCAAACGCATCCGCTCACTCACCGGCACCGACCTGCTGGAAGTGATCAGCGGCGGCGATCTGCTCGAACGCCTCATGCGCGATCCCGTGCTCCTGTGCGACATCCTCTACGCGCTCGTCAAACCTCAGGCGGATCAGAAGCAGATCAGCGATGAGTCTTTCGGCGCGGCCATGGCCGGGGACGCGATCGACGCGGCCACGGCCGCACTGCTCGATGAACTGGTGGCTTTCTGCCCCAGCCCGAGGGATCGGACCAATCTCGGGCGGGTGCTGATGGTGGTCCGCAGCGCGATGGACAAGGCGCGCGACGTGGTGGAGGCGCGCCTCGAGGGCGGCGAGATCGAACGGATCGTCGAGGAGGCCATCAAAGAGACGACCTCTGGCAACTCATCTGGCGCTGCGCCGGCATCCTCGGCCTCGATCCCGGCAACCTGACACTGCGCGACCTGCTCGCCATGGCTGAGCAGAAGCAGCGCGACGAGTGGGCAAGGACGGCATCGATCATGGCTCTCATCGCCAACACACAGCGAACCGCCAAACACCAGCGGGCGTTCCGGCCGAGCGACTTCGATCCGTTCGCGCGCAAGCGGGAGACCATGAAGGCGGATGTGTCGGTACTCAGGGACGTGTTCATCGAGGGGCGTGTACCCACGCAGACCCGGGAGTAGCGATGCTCGATCTGCGCATCACCCAGTTGTTCTTCGACCGCCCGAAGGTGAAACGGGCCGTCGATGCCGCGCGCCGCAAGGTGCTGAGCAAGGGTGGCGCGTTCATTCGCCAGACGGCTCGCACGAGCATCCGCAAACGCAAGGGCACAAGCAAGCCCGGCAGTCCGCCGTACTCACATGTCGGTCTGCTGCGGCGTTTCATTCTGTTCGGCTACGACCGGCAGAGCGAAACCGTGGTGATCGGTCCGGTGGGAATCAAGGGATCGACGGCGCCGCGCGTGCTCGAGCAAGGTGGCACGACAACCGTCACGCGCCGCCGGCGCGGCAAGCGGACCGAACGGCGCGTGCGTGTCGCGGCGCGACCCTACATGAACCCGGCCTTGGAGAAAGAGCGGCCCAAACTCCCCGAACTCTGGCGCAACAGCGTGAAGGGGGTGTGAGCAATGGCCAACACCCAAGGCATCCGCGCCGGCCGCGCCTTCGTCGAGATCGGCGGTGACGACGCGCGTCTGCAGCGCGCCTTGAAGCGAGCCCAGCAGCGCCTCAAAGCGTTCGGCGCCGGCGTGCGTCAGGTCGGCCTGCGCGCCGTGGCCGCTTCGGCCGCGATCCTCGCGCCGTTCGCCGGGGCGACGAAGATCTTCGCCTCCAGCGGTGATCAACTCGACAAGATGGCGGCCCGTACCGGCTTGAGTGCCGAGGCCCTCTCTCAACTCGGGTTCGCGGCCGAGCAGTCCGGAGCGGACATCGAGACGCTCGAAAAGGGCATCCGCACCATGCAGCGCACCATCAATGATGCGCAGCGCGGCCTGTCCACCGCCACCGATGCCTTCGACGATCTCGGTCTGAATATCAAACACCTGGCCTCACTCTCGCCCGAAGGGCAGTTCCAGACCATCGCCGATGCGATCACCCGCGTCGAGGACCCGTCCAAGCGCGCTGCGCTGGCGATGCAGGTTCTCGGCCGGGCCGGCACGCAACTGCTGCCACTGCTGGCCAACATCCGAACGCTTCGCGCCGAGGCGGACAGTCTCGGCCTGACGATCTCGACCAAGGACGCTTCCAGCGCGGCCCTGCTCACCGACACACTCAACATTCTCTGGCGGACGGTCCGCGTCGGCGCGTTCGTCATCGGCTCGGCCCTGGCACCCACGATCATCGACCTGAGCAATCGCATCACCCGCATCATCATTGCCGCCAATGAGTGGATCAAAGCGAACCGCGACACGGTCGTGTGGATCGCCAAAGTCGGCGTGGCTGTTGGCGCCGTGGGTGGCATTCTCATCGCCACCGGTCTCGCGTTCACCGTGCTGGGTGTGGCCGTCGGCGGACTTGGTAGTGCACTCGGTGTCGCGGCCGCGATCATCGCCAAGATCGGTGTTGTGCTGGGTGCGATCCTCTCGCCCATCGGGCTGCTGATCACTGCCGCGGCACTGCTCGGCGGGACGATCATCGCGTGGTCCGGGGCAGGCGGCAAGGCGCTTCAATGGCTTCGTGATCGATTCGGCGAACTGAGCACATTCGTCGGCACCGTCATCGGCGGTATTCGCGATGCACTCGCCGGTGGAGATGTCGCACTGGCCGCCCGTGTCCTCTGGGCCGGGCTGCGTGTCGCGTGGGAACAGGGAATCCAACCTCTGCGTCAGGCCTGGATCGGGTTCAGCGCGGGATTCCAGCGGGCCGCGATCATCGCCTTCTCCGGAGTCCGCAAGGCGTGGATCGAGGTGCGCGACTGGTTTGAACGCAACTTCCCCGACTTCACCGCCGGCATCGCCAAGGGTTGGGCGAATCTCGCCGCAGGTGTGCAGCGCGTCTGGGCCCGGGTGACCAACTGGCTTGCAGACCGCTTCACCGAGGTCATGGGTCTGCTGGATGAGTCTCTGGATGTCAATGCCGCCAAGGCGCTCAACCAGCAGCAACTCAACGCGGATCTCAACCAGGTCGAGTCTCAACGTAAGGACGCCATTGCCGAAGCCGAACGCCGTCGCAATCGCACGGATGCCGAGCGTGAACAGGAGAAGACCGCTGCACTCAACGCCGTCAACTCCCAGCGCGATGAGGCACTGGCCCAACTCGATGAGCAGACCGCCGAGCGGGTGCGGCAGGCCGAGGAAGTCCTCGCCCGCACCAAGCAGGAACTGGCTGGTGCCGTCGAAGCCGCGCGGCAACGCCGAGAGCAGGCGATCAGTGAGGGCCAGGATCCGACCTCCATGGCCCTTCAGAGCCTCGCCGACATCGGTGATCAACTCGACACCCTGGCGCGTCGCGTCAGTGTGCGCGGCACCTTCGATGCCTCAGCCGTGCGTGGCCTCGCCGCCGGTGATGACAGCGCCGAACGCACCGCCCGCGCCACCGAGCAGACAGCCCGCCACACCAAGCGCCTCGTCGAGGCGAGCAGCAAGGGACTGGCCTTCGGATGAGCACGGAAGTTCAGGAACGCGGGATCAGTCGAACGACCACCAGTGGCCGCAGCCCATCGACCGAGCGCCTCTACTGGGTGCGCGGCACGAGCGATGACCTCGAGGCGCTGGCGGCGCTCGAAGCCGAGGTGCCGTCCTTCTACGGCGGCCTGCCGCTCTACCAGGTGCGTGTGGAAGAGGCCGGGCCCGATCTCTACGACGGGACTGTCACCTACCAGGTCGATTCATCGACCGATCCGCCCGACACCGGCGAGAGCACCTTCACCTTCGAGACGGGCGGCGGCAGCGAGCACATCACGCAGTCACTGGCGACGATCAGTTCGTACGCGCCCCCGGGCGGCACAGCGCCGGACTTCAAAGGCGCGATCGGCGTCACGGCTGACAGTGTCGAGGGCGTGGACATCGTCGTACCCACGTACCAGTTCACCGAGACGCACTACCTCGATGACAGTCTGGTGACGCCCACATATAAAGGTACGCTCTTTGCCCTCACCGGCCGGGTCAACGATGGAGCATTCAAGGGCTTCAGTGCAGGCGAGTGCCTGTTCCTGGGTGTCTCGGGCTCCAAACGCGGTCAGGGTGACTGGGAACTGACCTTCCGATTCGCCTCGCGTCCCAATCGCACCGGCCTGAGCGTCGGCGACATCACCGGCATCGATAAGAAGGGCTGGGAGTACCTCTGGGTGCGGTACGCCGAAGCGGAAGACGCGACCGCCGGCGCGATCGTGAAGCGACCCATTGCGGTGTATGTCGAGCGGGTGTATGAGAGCGGGGACTTCACGGGACTGGGGATCTGACCATGAGTGGCGATTCCCTGCGCAAGGTGAAAACCGGCGATCCGCTCAACATCCCCGCGGCGGCATACAACGCCTTCGTCGATGCGGCTGTCGATCTGCGACAGCGCCAGCACAATGCAGCGGGTGATCCGCAACGACTGCGGCACGATAACGACGTCATCCTCGTCCTGAACTCGACGGGTTCGACGGTGGGCCGGTTCGGTGTGCTGGCCATCACCGATCCGATCATCGATCCCAGCGATGCTCTCGAACTCGAGCGTGTGGCATTCACGGGCGTGGTTCCCGCAGCCGAACACGCCGGCAAGTTCGCGATTCTGCTGGAGACCGCCGCTTCTGGCGCGATCGTGCGTGCGGCCATGGGTGGCGTGGTGCCCGTCAAGATCGGGCTGGCCGATCCAAGTCATGAGTTCGCCGATATCTCGCCGGGATTGACGGATCGACTGCTCAGCGGCGATAGCGGAGCGGCCCAGATCCTCTGGGTCGAGGATTCGATCAGCCTGCTTCGTCAGGCGTTCGTGCGTCTGCCTGCGGACGGCGCGGCGGTGTGCCTCGCTTCGAATAGTGGACTCGCCTTCGATACTGAAGGCTGCCTCAAGATCGACACCACCGTCAACAGCACCGTGCAACTGACACTCGTCACCGGCGTCACCCACGCAATTGTCGGCAGCGTCCTTCGCATCACTGTGCAGCGATCGATCATCACACTCTCGCGCAATGTGGCGGGTGTGGTGATCGGTGTTGGCGCCACTTCAACGACGAGCACGACGAGCGATGTCAACCTGGAGAGTTGCCCCTGACTCGTGGCGAGAGACCAAAGGAAGTGGAACTCACTTGTGGTGAGCGACCGAAGGGAACCGAACCATGCCCCTCATCCTTGGACCATCGGGCAATTCGCTACTGCTCGGCCCGATCGGCCTGCCGGCGACGAGCACGAACTGCTGCTGTTGCAAGGAAGGCGTTGATTGTCCGGACTGCCCGTGCTGCATCTGCATCGAGTGCGGCGACGGCGTGCAGTACTCCCTGCCCATTGACGGCTGTCACAACTCGAGCGGCAAGGCGTGCCTGACCGTCAAACTCAGTGGTCTGACCTTCACCACCGGATGCCGCACCTTCCGTGGCAACGACTGCGTGGCCGCGCCGGGAACCTGGGCCTCCTACAAGTACCTCTCGGCCGCCATGCCCGACCTGACGCTGCCGTTCAACTGGAACGACGGTGCCCACACCTCGATCCGCGATCCGGACTCGCCGTGCAACACGATCAATCCCGATACGGTCTGCTGCCAGTGGCGCACCTGCCTGATCCTGGCCGACACCGGCATCAACGCGACGCAGTACGTCAACTCCAACTGCACCGGCACGAGCAACACGTTTGATGTGCTGATCACGAGCGCCGTGCTCGATTACCAGGTGATCGGCACGACACGGCGCTTCATCCTCTGGGTCACGGCCCTGCCCGGCGGCGGGATCCCGATCCCGATCTTCTTTGGCGTTGCGAGCTTCGACGCCCGCCAGTGCGCCAACTACTCGACATGGCCGCTGGTGATCACGAACGGGTTGAGCAGCACCGCCTGTCTCTGCGGTGGATCCGGCACGGCGATGCACCCGGCCGCGACGGGCGGAACGGCGACGCTGACGATGGCGTGCGATGCGGATTGCAGTGGCTTTGAGCCAGGTGCAGGGTCGGCATCAATCGAAGCGACTGGTCCGCAGATTGCGCCGCATCGGTTGGTTGACGCAGCCGCATTGGACATGGCGGACGCGCGTGAGGAAAGGCGGCGCGGATGCGCGGGATGCCGCAGGAGGCGCCAATCGGCAAGTCTGAGTATCTAAAGACCACGGATGCTCACGAATTGATCAACTTAGGCATCTGCACAAGCGCGCCTGACGATTGGCCCCATTGTGGATTGCGGAATCTGGCAGATCGACCAATGTGCGTGAATTTACTTGGCGGTGTACTGTCCGCGCCCCCTCTTCTTGAACAGGTCCTTTCGCTTGAGCAGCGTGATGTTCACCATCGTTCGGAAATGGCCTGAATTCGTCTTGTACCCTGCATCCTGAACAGCCTGCGCCACTTCCGAGACACCCATCGTCTTGCCCGTCAACACATCGTGCAGTGCTGTGTGGAGGGGCACTTTGTTCGCCGCACGGGTGATGGACGCATTGGTCCGGCGGCCGCGCCGAGGAGCAGTGCGACCGCGCCGGTTCTTCGCTCCATTGGTGGGTGAGGGGGCAGAACCACCAAGCGCCGTAATCTCGGCATCCAGTTGCTCCAATTCTCTGGCGATCTCGACGCGCTTGACCTCGAGTGTGCTGGCGTACACAGCTCGGCGTTCGATCTCGCGACGAAGATCGGTTGTTGAGACGCGGGCGAGTTTGGGTCGGGGCATATCAATCCCTCCGGAATGCAATGAAATCAGATCCGTATCAACAGAAACACCTGGCAAAGGCGACAGAGGCCAAATCCAGCGGATGAGGCCACTTACTTTAGTCCCCGCAGAGGTCTGAGGCGGAGGCGGAAGGCCAGCGCCACGGGCCAATCAACCGGGAGGACCACTCCTGGGGCAGACTCCACGTCGACTTGGATAGATATACCGTGCAATGTTCACAAAGCACGGTCATTCTGTCCAGCGTTGCCTGCCGGTAACAACTTCGTGAGCGTGGGTCTGGCCGTGCCCAGAACCAATCTGCGGCTTGTGTTTTCGACGTGAGAATTCCCCCGAGAACGTGCCGGGCAACTGCAGGTCGCTCATCCAGTTCCGGAATAGACTCTGGTGTCGATGACCGTTCGGACTCTTTGGAGCCAAAAATGAGCAGTCAGATCCTCGAAATCTACGCCGCTTCGCTCACGACCTACCTTCCAGCGGCCGCGAGTCTGGTGCAGGATGTCGCGCCCCGCGCGATCCAGCGCGGCGTCAATCTCGATGGAACTCTGCGCGAAGCGCCGGGGATCGCGGTCTCCCTTGCGGGCAATCCGCTTGAGGGCGAGGGGAGCGGCAACTGGAATCGCAACAACCGTATCTGCGGTGATGTTCGACTCGACACCGGCACGTACTCCCCCTTCGATATTGACATCGCGATGCCGGCGCCGGGCTTCTCGTGGATGATCGGTCGCACTTACAACGCCCGGCAGGATGTCGATGGCAGCCATCATGATAGCGACGGCTACCAGGGGCGCAACTGGTTCCAGACCAGCCAGCCGGAGATCCTTCTTTATGATGATCCCTCCGACGCTGCCAATGATGTCCTGTATCTGATCTACGGCGCGGACCGCTACATCGAGTTCAAACGCGAAGGCACAAGCAGCAATCAGTTCAAATCGAAGAACGGCGCCGCCGGCGCGTTCGAATGGGTGGCGGCCGGAGGGGTCGGCGAACCGGAGACCTACATCTACACCGACCAGCATGGCACGCGGGTGTACTTCTTCGGTTTCGACACCGACGCGGGCGTGGCCAAGGGGCAGATCTGGAAGATCATCGACGCCGATGGCAATACGGCGTACGTCGGGCACGAGACAACTCCGAGCACTGCGATCACCAACGGCTTCCACACCAACGGCGGCATCAAACTCGCTTTCGACAGCGCCGACCGCCGGTACACCTATTCCTACACAACACTCGACAGTGTGGATCGCCTCACTCAGGTCAAAGTCGAGATCGATGTGAGCGGCTGGGTCGAGGTCAGCCGCGTCGATTACGCCTACTACACCTCGGGGGACACGACCTACGGCGAAGCGGGCAACCTTCAGCTCGTGACGATCACGACGCCGTTGACGGATTCGTCGAAGTCGATGATCCGCAAGAAGTACTACCGCTACCACAAGTCCGGCGACACCAACGGCACTTCCTACCAGGTCAAGCTCGTCGTCGGCTTCGAGGGGACACGCAACTTCGACTGGACGCAGGATGGCCAGTTCGATGATGACTTCCTGACCGCGAGCCAGAGCGCGCTGCTGGACTACGCCGAGGCGTATCTCGAGTATTCGAGCCGGCAGATCTCACTGGCGACCTTCAACGGCCAGCGCGCCTGCTCGGGCATCGCCACCGGCGAAGGCACCTACGAGTTCACCTATGCCACCAATGGGAGCCATCCGGGCGGGAGTGGCTACGACGAAGAGTGGCTGTACCGCACCGTCGTCGAGTTGCCCGACACCACCTACCTGACGCAGTACTTCGATGAAGTCGGCCAGCCGCTCGGTCAGGTCCGCACCAAGCTCGACCCCACGCAGACGAGCGGACAATTGACCTGGGCGACGCAAGTCGTCCGCGACAGCCGCGGCGGCATCACCGACATCCACACGCCCGCCAACGTCACCGCCTACACCCATTCGACGGGCTCGTTCACACTGAGTTCATCGGCTGGGCTGATCACCAGGATCGTGCGCCAGTCGTCGGGCGACCTCACCGGCTTCATTACCGATGTGAAGCACAAGACAGGCACGAGCGGCTCGGCGTACCTCGATCTCACGCTCACGTACACGACCACGAGCAAGACGATCGGGGATTCGACGGTGGTGCGGCCTCTGGTGGCGAGCCGGCGCATCTACGAAGATGAGATCACCTCGGGCACGACCAATTCGCATCTGACCAGTCTGAGCTACACCTTCTACACCGGCGATGCGGTGCTCATGCCCAAGGAGGTCACCACGACCTTGCCCACCGTCACCACGGGCAAGAACGGTTCTGGGACGGCGAATACCTCCAAACAGTTCTTCCTCGAGGATGGCACGCTCCAGTTCGAGAAGAACGCCGAGGACCGCATCGACTACAGCGAGTTCTCCGGCGGGCAGCTCGTCAAACGGATCATCGACGCCGACACCACCAGCGGCGACTTCAGCGGCATCACGATTCCGACGGGCTTCTCGAGCACGGGTTCACCCTTGCACCGCAAGACGACCTACACCTACGACCGCCAGGGCCGGCTGGATGTGATGAACGCGACCGCGGCGGGCGGACTGGTCAAGAAGTCCAATCATTCGATGCTGGCCAGCCGGCTCGCGGTGACACTCGCCTACAGCAACTTCGATGAATCGTCGGACCCCGATGTCTTCTACGGTCCCGTTCAGTATGTGATCACCAATCACGCCGGCCGCCAGGTCTACCAGTGCGTGATCGAACTGACGGACAACGAATCGACGACGGCGCTCAACAGCCAGGTGGACACGACCGAGAGTGATGTGATCGACGCGGTGGCGAACCTGGGCAACTGCCACATCCTCACCAAGACGATCTTCAACGCGACGGGTGTGCGTGCCACGGCCCAGTGGCAGTACCATCTGCGTCCGCCGATTCCAGTCAGCGGTTCGACGGGCGAGGGTTCGCAGGGCACCAACTACGACGTGACGACCTTTGCCCACGACGCGATGGGTCGCCTCATCCGGACCAAGACCCCGGCGGGCACGATCACCCGCAACGAATTCGACACCCTGGGCCGGGCCGTGAGCCAGGAGATCGGCACCAACGACAACGGCGATCCCGGCGGGGACACCTCGGGTACCAACAACATGGTCGTCGTCTCCGAGACCGAGTATGACGGCGGCAGTGACGGCGGCAACTCCTACATCACCAGCCAGACCGCCTACATCCGCGACAACGCCACAGGAAGTCGCGAGATCACCTTTGCCAACGACGTGCGCGGCCGGGTGCTGCTCCAGACCAATCCCACCGAGCCCAAGTTCATCCTCAACAAGTACGACAACCTCGGCCGTCTCGTCGCCTCGGGCCAGTACAAGGATGGCAATGTCAGCGCCTCGGACAATCCCGTCACGCGCTCGACCGACCGCCTGAGCCTGGCGCAGTCCTTCTTCGATGAACTCGGCCGGACCTGGAAGACGACGCGGCACAAGATCAATCAGTCCACCGGCGCCGACGATGATTCGCTCGCATTCCTGACCTGGTACGACAAGGTTGGGCGGGTCATGAAGAGCCAGGGCGAGCAGCTCGTCAAGACCTACCACGACCGGCTCGACCGGGTGACGCACCGCTTCACCCTCGCCAGCACCGACGACTCGAGTTACGCTGACGCCCAGACCGTCACCGGCGACATCGTGCTCGAACAGAACCAGACCGTCTACGACCCCGATGGCGATGAAGTCCTGATGCAGGTGCTCATCCAGCGCAAGCACGAGGATGCCGGCACGGGCCAGACGACGGGGCCGCTGGACACCAACGCTGACAACGATCCGATGAAGATCACCGCCTCGGATGTCAAGGGCCGGGCCCAGATCACGGCGCTGTGGTACGACGACCTGCACCGCCTCACCGACACCGTGATGTACGGCACCAACGGCGGCAGCACCTTCGATCGAACGAATCTCAGCATCCCCGCCCGCTCGGACACCGCTCTGCGCACCACGACGACCTACGACCTCTGGAGCCGCGCCGAGACGATCGAAGATCCCATGGGCCGCGTGAGCAAGTTCGAGTACGACGACGCCAACCGGCAGACCAAGATAATCCGCAACTACGACCCGAACACCAACAGCGGGCAGCCCTCGGGCACGGACATCAACCAGACCGTCGAGTACGTCTACACCAACGGCCTTCAGACCTCGATCACCCAGCGGATGACGGGCTCGGGCAACGACGAGACGACCAACTACACCTACGGCACAACCAAGGGCACCAGCGCCGGAGATTCGAAGATCGCCACCGGCCATCTGCTCCAAAAGGTGCAGTATCCCGACTCGGCCAGCGCCGCGGATGCCGTGACCTTCGCGTACGACGCTCAGGGGGAGATGATCTGGACCAAGGACCAGGTCGGCCGGGTGATGGAGTACGACTACGATGATTCCGGCCGAAGGACTCACGAACGCGTCACCACCTCGGGCGGCTTCGACACCGCCATCCTGCGCCTCTCGACGACCTACGACAACCACGGCCGCGTGAATCTCGTCTCTTCCTACGACAACGCCACCGTCGGCAGCGGCACAGTCCAGAACCAGGTGCAGTACGCCTACGACGACTGGGGCAACCTAGCCTCGTTCACCCAGAACCGCAGCGGCGCGATCTCGACGGGCACATCCGCCGACGAGTACGCCATTGCCTATGCCTGGGAGAAGAAGGAACCGACCGGCGCACGCCGGACGCTCCGCCGCACGCAGATGACGCTACCCAACAGCGGTGTCCTGTCGTATCTCTACGAATCCACCGACGGCCTGCACGATGACAACGCCAGCCGGGTGACGCGCATCGCCGAGGGTTCGGGCGGCGGGGCGACCAATCGCGTCCGCTACGCCTACCTCGGCGTCGGTTCGCTGGTGGGAACCGTCTACAACCAGCCCAGCCCGGTCGTCACTTCCCTGCTGTTCAACAGCAGCGATGTCTACGACGCGATGGACCGCTTCAACCGCATCATCGAGTCGCGCTGGAAGCAGAGCACGACCGACCTCTACAAGGTCACCCTTGGCTACGACCACAACTCGAACCTGCTCACCGCCGACGATTCGGTGCAGACCGGCTTCGACTGGAAATACACCAATGACATGCTCGAGCGCCTGACCCAGGCGCAGGCCGGCACGCTCAGCGGCGGCAGCATCACCAGCGAGACCCGCAAGCAGGTCTTCGACCTCGACCAGGTCGGCAACTGGACCCACACCGACCTCGTCACCGGCGGCTCCACGACCGAGTTCGACTGGGACTTCACCCACAACAAGGTCAACGAGATCACCGGCTGGGACAACCAGACGAACAACGTCGCGCCGACCTACGACGCCGCGGGCAACCTGACCGATGACAAGCGCGACTGGAAATACGAATACGATGCGTGGTATCGGCTCGTCAGGGTCAAGGACCAGTCGAACAACGTCAAGGCCGAGTTCGTCTACAACGCGCTCGGATTCCGTCTCAGCGCCCGTTACGACGAGACGGCCCCGTGGTTCCACTTCGCCTACGACGAGCGCTGGCGGATCGTGGCGATGTACGAGGATGACGCCGACGCTTCGGAGCCAACCGAGCAGTTCTGGTATCACAACGCCGGGGCCTCTGGCCTGGGCGGCTCATCTTATATTGATGAAACCGTTCTCCGCGACCGTGACACCGACGCCAACGGCACACTGGACGAGCGCCGTTACTACCTTCAGAACCAGCACCACGACGTCGTCGCCATGATCAACACCTCCGGCTCGATCAGCGAGCGCGCGAACTACGATCCGTACGGCTCGCCCATCGGCACATTCACCTCGATCGCCAACCGAAAGGGCTACGCAGGCTACGAGTACGACGCCGAACTTGGAGACACCTACCACGTCCGCCACCGCGTCTACCGCAGCGACCTCGGCATTTGGACGCGACGTGATCCGCTGGGGTATGTTGATGGCACAAATCTGTACACCTACTTGAAGGCGTTTCCGATCTTGGCAACCGATCCCTCGGGGCTCCGCACAAGCGAGCCTCGCTGCCCGATTCAAACCGGTCCACCGCAAACTCCAGCCGAAAAGTGCGGCTGCTGTCTTAGAGACGCCATGCAGCAGAAGTGGTTCCAAGACATCTGGAAGAAGATCACCTCTAAACCGCCCTGCAGCACACGCGCCTCCACACCCCAGTGTTGCGCTACCTGCCCGAACAAGGACATGCTGGGACATTCAAAGACCGATAGCGGCTCCGGCTATGGCAACGTCTGCATATGCTATAAACATAGCGCATACGAACATGACGAAGATTGTAGTATGTTTAATATGGTTCTTAAGCACGAGATGATTCACCAATTCGATTATTGTTATGACTACCAATGGGACTATCTCAAAGAAGAGATCATCGACAAGTGCAAGGGCTTATCTTCTGGAAACAACTGTGCAATTCGCATGTGCACTGAATTGCGGGCGTACGCGTATTCCGGGGAGTGCGACGAGGGCGGATTCAGGCTGAAGAAATGCCGGGAAACGAATCCACAATGCACTCGGGAGGAATGCATTATCAATGGTGCAGCCGGGTCCGCTGACGAAAACATCAATTGTAATGGCCAAACACTGGAGCAATTGAGGCAGCTGGCCAAGAAATACTATGAATGTTGCACGAATCCGCGAAATAATCCATACCAATGAAATGTGCGTAATGCGAGCGAACACGAGGGGCGGGGCCGACGACAACCCGCCGCGGCCACACCAGCGAAGACCAAATGCATCTCTGCCTTTCAGCGCTCTTTGGAAGAACGCCAAGACAACAGCTGTCGCTGCGCTGGCAACGGCCGTCTTGCTAGCCTATGTCCCCAGTGCGATGATGTCTCACTCTCAGTATCCCCTTTTAGAGATGTCTCGCCACGAGCCGCATGGTGATTTCTGCGTCGAAGTATCCACCCGGTTTTCCTGGTATCGGGATGAGATTCATTCACAGAAGTACCCTGCTGGGGCATGCATGATCCATACTGCACCACTTCCCGATCCCTATCCTCAATGGCATGGACGTCGTCTTCCCCAGCTTGACGAGCGAACCGACGCTCGTTACTCGGAATTCGCCACAGGATGGCCGATTCGTTGTGTATTTGTTAGTCAGGCACTCAGCTCATCCGTTCTCGTCATGGACGATGGCAACCGGCAGCACACGATGCATTACCAGTGCCTGTCGCCAGCAATTGTGCTCGGAGAGGACGATGTCATAGATGCAGGAATGAATGCTGCGCCATCGCCTCGGCGCTGGATAGTGTCTCTTGATGTGTCTGCCATTGCTTTGTCAGTCGACGTTATTGTGCTGTTTCTGGTTCTCCAAACTGCTTGGTGTACGTTTCACGGCGTGCGGGCGGCTTTGCGTCGCAGATCGGGCAGGTGTACTGCTTGTGGATACGACTTGAGAGGCGCCGCATGCACATCAGATACCTGCTCCGAGTGCGGCAGACCTCTCAAGTCAGTACGCTGACGCAAAAGGACACACTTAATCTCTCGGCGCTTCAAGAAGTTGTGTGGGCTGGCGGAGGATGAACAGGCGATCCGCTGTGACTCTGGGGGAGCCGGTGCTGAAGCGACCTCGTCATGCTGATCTCGATCGGTTCTACCTGCACCCACTGCGACCCGGTAGTGTCGGTGGTAGCGTGCGTCAAGATGCTATGTAAGCCGGGGTCTCCAATGATCGGATGGTTCTGGCAGGAGAGGTAGTGTCCGTCAAGTTGCGCACATTTGGGAAGGGGCTCTCCGTGGGAAGGTGTTGCCTTCCCCGGTACTGAGGCGGAGCGGCGCAGCCGCGGAGCCGCAGCACCGGGGCGCTTTCGTCAGGCCACCACGGCCTGTTGGGTCTCCATTCGATCCATCCTCATCTCCCGCAGTCTCCTCATGTCCAGGTACCTTCGCGCGCCCCACTTCGTGCCGGCAACGTGACTTAGCCGCGCCGCCACCAGCATCAGCGCCGACTCCCCGTCGAGGAAGGCGCCGGTTTCGCCCGTGCCGATCGTCCATTGGCAACTTGCGGAGCCGCCACGCACCTCGCAGGTCTCTCTTCCCCTCTCGCGGCGTTACGAACACTGTTGCGACCGCTCTATCGAAGGGCCGGTTGCGAACGCAGCCGGCCCTGTGGCTTAACGGAAGCGCTGCCGAGAGACCTCGGCGGCGTTCGCGTCTGCAGGCCACTGTTTTGCAAGTACTTGGCGAAGGCGTCGATGCGCGGCCTTGTCTCCCCGCGCGCCGAGGTCATAACCGATGGGCGCCGCCGGGATCGCCAAAAGTACCCGTTTGGGCAAAGAGTCTCTCCGAGTCTCTGTTTCGCAGGGTACGGGGTTATGAGGGGGTTGTCTCCCCAGTAGGGAGCGCAACACCCACTGTTGCGCTCGGGGGGGCTGCGCGACGTTCTTCGGAATCTTGGGGCCGTTGCTCAGTCGAGCGCTGGCGAAGTCGGTACGGCTCTACCTCATCTCTCGCGGATGCGCTCGGCTTCGTTCGGGTTGGGAGCGAAGTGTTCCGCTGAGGAATGTGGCCGGTCAGGTTTTGAGCCGGTACGCTTCCCGATGATCACGTATTACGACACCGGGAAGGACGAGGGCATTTGTCCGGCAATCTGGTTTGACACGAATCTTGTCCAAGGGATCGCCGCCTTCCGTGGCCAATTCGGCTTTTTCAGATACGCGGCGATTGCGAAGTTCGCTCCCGCACTCGGTGACCTTGCTGTTCGTGGCGGAAGAGTTCGATTGGTGCTGGGATCAAACGCCACTGATCCGCTGACCGTTGCCGACGTGCGCCCGTTGGTCAGTCTGTTTGCGGGCAGCCCGGACGCTCGCTTAACGGTGGTTTCGTTCGGTAACGCTTTGTTCCATCCAAAAGTGGCCCACATAGTGAGGGCCAACCGCACCGCGACGGGAATTGTGGGCTCGGCCAACCTGACTGTGCAAGCCCTTGGAACACACGTCGAGGCGTGGATCGAACTGGAAGGCGGAAATGCGGCGAGCGATACCGCCCTTGGTCAAGCCGCAGCGGCCATCGATCGATGGGCTGGCGTCACCGGGGATGGAGCATTCCAGATTGCCAACGAGGCAGACATCTCGACGTTGTTAGCGCAAGGCATCATTCTGGAGCGGCCCCTTCCGCGCTCGCGCCCTCGCCCTCCCGAGCAGCCAGGTCTGCGCGCACAAACTACTCGAGGAAACCGTCGAGCGCGATGGCGCCCCCCAGCGCCAGAACCCATCGCTGAGGCTGATCTTGATGTGGCCCCCGAAGGCGAAGCCGAGCCGCGGTCTGCCGCGTCGGACCATGCCGCCATTGCTTCGGGCGCTGGCACCCAAGCGACGGCATCGTCCTACACCAACTTCGCAATGGTACTTGCACAGTTTGACGTGTCGCATCGCACTGGAGTCCCGGGCACTCCGGAGATGAGTCTACCGGGCGATGTGGAACCGTTTTTCGGGCCACTGGGATTCGACAGCAAGAACAAGAAGCACGCGGGCCGTCACTTCTTTGTCGAGATCGAGAGACCCCAAGGCGTGCTCAAGGATGAGTTTCGGGCATGGCGCCGCGAGGCCGGGGAGGGCGGCAACGCCGATTTCCGCTTTCGCGTGAGTCATGAGCTGGTCGACATGACCGATCCCGAGGGGGGCGACATCCTCCACGTTCAGCGGCGACCCGGCTCCAACCCAGAGTACCATGTGCGCCTCGTCAAGCCGACCTCACCGGAGTATGCAGGTCTCAATTTCCATTGCTCTCGCTCTGGCGGAACCGGCGGGGCCGCAGGCCAGAAAAGATACGGGTTGTGGTAGGCTGTTCCATTTGCCATCCGCCTTCATGTCACGTAACGTACGTCACGTGACTGGAGGTTTGTTATGGCAGTCGGAACGTCGGGCCGCATCGTGATTGATATCGATCCCGGGTTGAAGCGACGCCTCCACGCGGCGCTAATGGAAGAGGGCAAGAGCCTAAAGGACTGGTTCTTGGAACGATGCGCCGACTACCTGGCTGACCGAGGTCAGTCTCGACTCTTTGAGGAGCGTGCTCCGAACGCCCCCGCACAGGGGGCTCGCCAATGACTCAGACCGCCACAGCACTGGGGACGATCGATTGGGAATTCAAGTCCGCCAGAACGCAGGATGGACCGCACGGCATCCACCCGTATCCTGCGAAGTTCATCCCGCAGATCCCGAAGAACCTCATCCGCCTGCAACCTCCTCCCGAGGGCACGATTGTCCTCGACCCCTTCTGCGGTTCTGGCACAACGCTGGTCGAGGCGATGCAGGCCGGCTATCACGCTGTCGGGGTCGATCTTTCACCGATCGCATGCCTGATTGCAAAGGTGAAAACCACACCGCTCGACGAGAGCGCAATGCGATTGATCCGCAAGGTCCGCACCGAAGCGCAAGGACGCTTGGCCCGCAAGCAATTCGAAGTGCCAGCGATCCCTCGCCTGGACCATTGGTTTCAGCCCCGGGTTCAGGCTTGCCTCGCGTCGCTACTGGCTTCCATCACACGGGTTGATGACAGCGATACTCGAGATGCGCTCCGGGTCGCATTGTCGGCCATTGTCGTTCGGGTTTCAAATCAAGACAGTGACACAAGATACGCCGCCGTCAAGAAGGATGTATCGGCTGAGGATGTTTTCATCGCCTTTGAGCGGAGGGCAGAGGATGTAGTGCGAGCCACGCTCTCGCTCGGCGACCGAGGCCCCAGGCCGCTGATCATCAATCAGGATGTACTGACCGTCCGCCCCGACCAGCTGAAGCAGTCAGTTGGATTGGTGATTACGTCGCCACCATATCCGAATGCGTATGAGTATTGGCTCTACCACAAGTACCGGATGTACTGGCTGGGAATGGACCCGATTGCAGTTCGAGAGCGAGAGATCGGCGCGAGGCCCCACTTCTTCAAGGGCAAGAACTCGCACACCGCAGAGCACTTCCTCGATCAGATGACCCAGGTGTTCCGGCTTCTGGCGGCGGTGATGCACGCCAAGGGTTCAGCCTGCTTTCTGATCGGACGTTCGATCATTCGAGGAGAAACCATCGACAACCTCGCGTTGCTCAGCCGTGCAGCCGACGTGCACGGCTTTCACCTCGC
This sequence comes from Planctomycetaceae bacterium, assembly GCA_040255465.1. Taxonomy (GTDB): domain Bacteria; phylum Planctomycetota; class Phycisphaerae; order Phycisphaerales; family UBA5793; genus UBA5793. The sequence goes on along the minus strand of JBDZVA010000001.1, from coordinate 385,507 downwards.
CGACACTATCGAGCGCCAGATTGCGCGGACAAGAAAGGCGTTCAACCTCTCGCATGCCGCGATCGAGCGCGAGCACATTGCTGTGTTTCGGAGAACGCGATGACTACCACGCTTCGGTGGCACGGTTACAAGTACATGCCCTATGAGAAACGCCTCGCTGTACTAGAGGTCGAGAGGTTGACAAAGGCCGTGCCGCAGCCGGTGACGGATGGTCTTATAGTGGAAGCCGCACTGAAGCCCGAAATCGCGAGACGCTTCACATACTTCGCCGAAGTCGAAGATGCAGCTGGCTCTCGGACACGTACTGATCAGGCTGTTCTTGAAGCGTCCGCCCCGAGGAATGGTGTCAGACGTTTGGCAGGCAAGGGCTCTGTCTCGGTTCGCGCGGCTACGAAGCAGGCGACCAGGTACTCGGCACATGGTTTGCACGAGTATCGAGGCAAGTTCAATCCTCAAGTGGTTCGAGCAGCTGCGAACATCCTCGGGCTGAGGCGAGGCTCGCTGTTGCTCGATCCGTTCTGTGGCAGTGGAACAGTATTGCTGGAGGCGTCACACCTGGGGATTGATGCCGCGGGATTCGATCTACATCCTCTCGCCGTCGAAATCGCGAACGCCAAGGTCGTGGCGTTCAATGCTCCGCGCAACGAGCTACGTCGAGCGGCAGATGCAGTGCTCGCTGCAGTATCTCAGGCCGCTGAAGTTGACGATCAGAAGCTTGCTCGTTGGATCGAGAAGCGATTGACCGTCTCGTTCGAGGATGCGCTGCCAAATCTCCCCTACCTTCGCGAGTGGTTCCCCGAACTAGTTCTCATGCAGTTGGCATTCGCTCTAGACGTTATTCACCGCGAGGTGCCTGCGGAATTGAGGGGCACGTTTCGAGTGATGTTGAGCGACGTAGTTCGTGACGTCTCGTGGCAAGAGCCAGCGGATCTGCGGATACGACGTCGTGTAGTACCCTCAGACAACTACCCAGCACTCTCGCTGTTTGCGGATAGTGTCCGCAAGAAGGTGAACATCATCTGTGCAACTCCAGCGCCCTTGGACGATGGTAAATTGCAGGCAGCGATGCTGGTCGATTCTCGTGACCCCGCGGCGGCGAAGAGGTCGATGCAATCGCTCTTTGGCCGCCGCAAGGTTGATGCGATCATCTCCTCGCCACCATATGCAACGGCCCTCCCATATGTGGACATGCATCGATTGAGCCTGTGCCTCCTAGGTCTCATCGGCGATCGGGAGATTCGCGACTCCGAACGAGCACTCATTGGCAATCGCGAGATCACGGATCGGGAGCGTCGCGGCATCGAAAAGCATCTCCGCGCGAACACTTCCCACCTTCCCAAGGGCTGCCACTCCCTTTGCCTCCGGATGCTTGCTAAGGCGGAGAAGCCCGGGAACGGTTTCCGGCGAAAGAATACACCTTCGCTCCTGTACAAGTATCTCGACGAGATGGGCGCCGTGTTCCGAACTGTGGCGGGCCTCTTGAAGCGGGGGGCTCCGCTAGCGCTCGTGATTGGCCCCAACCGGTGCTCGCTTGGTGGGTCAGCGTTTGCGATCAACACGCCCGAACTGCTTCGCGACGTCGCTGTGGCTTCGGGCCTTGTCGAGGACGAATGCATCGAACTGGACACCTACCAGCGGTACGACCTGCACCAGCAGAACTCGATCCGTCGCGAGGTGCTGCTAGTCCTCCGGACACGGTGATTCGGCGAGCACTTTCGATAGCCGGTGATGGTCTGATGCGCCGCCCGGTAGTAGTCGGGCGCGTTACCTGACTGCTTCCGGCGGGACTAGGCAAGCTGGCCCACCGCGGCGCTCGCGCCGCGTTAACCAGCACGTGCCGAATTCGAACGCGGCGTGTGATTAACGCCGCGCGAGCGCGGGATAGGCGGATCCGGACCATGCACGGCGGCGTGATCGGCGGGTGGGCGTCGCTGACAGACCGGTCCCCAAGGCGCCAGCACCGGATCGACCAACCGCGTTCTTGACAGCGCCAGAGCAGTTGGACCGGCCTGGTTAACGCCGTGCGAGCGCAAAACGCTCTCAGCCAAAATCAGCCAACGGTTTGAAACCGTTCGGATCGGGGAGGGTCGTCGATGATGCCGTTCCTGCGGGGACTTCTTTGGCAAGGTCCAAAGCTGGGGTTCGGCGTCCTCACGCAAGCAGCGGAACGGAGCTCACCGTCGAAGCAGGCAGTCACCGTGCTGACCCTGCGATCGAGCAAGCGGGAAACGAGACTCTTGCCGTCCTTCCTACTTCCGCTCCGGGGACTTGTGAAGCTCGCAACCGAGCGAGCGCCCGAGCGTGTCAATTCAGGTTACACCCAGGCTCTGTTCGCCTTCGCGAATCGATTAGAGTCCACGATAGCCAAGCGCCGCTGATTGTGATCGAACAAACGGGCGAAGCAATTGGCGCTTGGATCCGGCGAACGCCACGAGATCTCCCCGCAGGAAGCCAGCTCGTAGCGGCGGGGTTCGTGTAGAGTCACGGGTGTTACGTGGGCACCGGATGTCGATCCAATTCCTGCGCCGCCTGCCGGTAGTCGTGTCGCAGCACCCCGCCCAATCGAGTTCGGCATCGGACGGCGCCGTTGCGATCCGCCAGTCACAGCGGCGGGGGACCCGCGGGCGGGCCGTGGCCAACCGCCGAGTGCGGCCGGTCCTTGTTGTAGTGCCTGATGTACTCGACCGAGCCCCGGGGCAACCGCCTTCGATCCACCAACCACGATTTGGAGGCACCAACTCTGCTAACCGGCATGGGGCTCGGCGGGGGCCGCGCGGTTCAAACCGCGTGGGGCGAATCGCATGGGGACTCTTGTCACAAACGAAGCACCGTCTGGGCCATCTGAACCGGCGGCCCCTTGTCGGTCTGCTTCCACAACTCGTACAGCGTATCGCCCCAGTGGTCGGTCGTATTCCCGTCGCTCAGCGCCTTGATGTAGTGGGCGGTGACCGTTTGGTAGTAGAGTGTCACGACGGCACCAACCGATTCGGGAGGAATGACGAAGTTTACGTCATCCCAATACTGGCCATCGGCATACGTGGCGCCGACGACAGGAGCACCACCTTCTTCATAGGCGGCATTCACGAATCCGCGCGGCGGGATACGGTTGTCGAACTCGATCGTGTCCGCCAGCGCCATGTGGGTTGTGACCCCTTGGGGAAGGCCTGTCATGCGTGCGGCGTCTTCGCTGAGTCCGACGCGCATCTCGTAGACGCGTGTGGACTGTTCATCGAGATGCGCGGTGGCGCTGTCGTAGTGGCCGTATTCCTGTATCAACCTTCTTGAGGCGTCGTAAAACTTTACGTTCAGGAAGACCCGTCGACCTTCGATGTGGCCGGTGGGAAGTTTGTGCGCTGTTTCATTGATGACGCGCACGTCAAGTAACTCGCCGTTGCGAGCCGCCTCGAGTGAGGCCGCGCGCTGCAGCATCGACTCGCTCGCAAGTCGCGCTTTGGCGAGCGCCTTCTGGTTGACGAGCGGATTGTCCTTGTAGTAGATGCCGATGATTTCCAGAGCCCAAGTCGCCGATCCTGCGAAGGAGTGCTCGGCAACGTCCATCCGGAACGGCCCTTGGCGGGCGGCCCGTCCCGCGACGCGCGGCATGTGGCAATCCTGGCACGTCTCGATGATCGTCACTCCCGAGCCACCAAAGCGGCCTCCCATGTCAACGCCGCCATTAGCAAATGCACTCAGTTGCCACTCAGTGAAGGTCCGTTCCAGCGGGAACTGAGTCCAGGCATCCTCGTCGGGAGTCGGCTCGCCGATGCTGTTGTATCGATACGTGCCGTCCGGCTGGCGGGAAATCGCCACGTTTCCAACGTCGTGGCACGTGCCGCAGAAGTTGGCCGAGCGATGGAACGGCGAATGCAGCAGCTCGTGCTGCGGTTGGGCATCCTCGCGGGGTCCGCGCCGACGGCCAAGCGGATCCAGCACGAACATCGAGTTGGCGGAGTGCTCGGGCACTGACTCCAGTCCGTCGAGGATCGCCCGGTCTTCCGGAGGGCTGATGCCTGCCTTGTACTCCGGATCAACCATCGCGTGGCAGAAGTGGCACGAGACGCCGTCGGCGTCGTAGTCATCGAGCGTCTGGCCGCTGGGATCAGCCGCATGACCGCTTACAAATGAGAGTGGCGCATGACAGCGCATACAGAAGTAGCCTGCGTTGGCAACATCTTGATTGGCGGTTGCCAACTGCGCGAAGAAGAGCGGGTCGCGTGCGGCGTGCGACATGAGCGAACCCTGCCAGGCCCAGACCGGATCCATCCCTCGCAGAGCAATGGCTGGTCCGCCCACCGGGCCGTGACAGTCCACGCAATAGTCCGAAGTCTTGATTGCACTTCGTTGCACATCTCCGATTTGCGTTCCCGAGAGATGGAAATCCTCTATCGTGAGTTCCAGAATCGCCGCCAAGGCGACCGCGCACACGATCAGCACCGAGGGCAGCCCCCAGCGCAACCGTCGAATCGAATCCGGGACTCTCCTTCGTGTGGTCATGGCCAGACGCTCCTGTTCAGTGATCTGCGACCGGGCAAGGCGGTCTATGCGGTAATGGCACCACAAAACAGGATCATATTATCCATTTATTTCGCTTTCCGCAAAAAAAGGAGCGGGGCGCAGTGAGCCTGGGGAGCCACATCGCCGCAGTCCGAAACGAAAACGACAGCGCTTATTCGGTCCAATCCTGCGATCGAGCGAGCTCGGACGGACCGATGGTCTCCCCTCACTGGTGAGTGGTGAAATAGTGGAGTGCAATATCTTGTTATGCTTTCGAAGTGAACGTTCAGGAGGTTTCCATACCGGGTTTTGACCCAGATAAGACGCCAGCCATGGAGCCGCGAGGGCGCGGCGGGTACGGTCGGTGGCGTGCGGCGAGTCTCCTGGCCGTCTACGTATTGATGGTCGTGCACATTGTGCACTGGCGTCTCTCCGGCCGAACGCTGGCGCCCGTGGAACTGAACGAGGTCATGTACACGCTGGAGGCAGGGATCGTCACGGCAGGTTTTGTGTTCATGACGTTGGCCATGTGCTCCGTGTCGATCTTCGGCCGCTTCTTCTGTTCGTGGGGATGTCACATCCTGGCGATTGAGGATGGCTCGGCCTGGCTGCTGCGCCAAGCTGGGATCCGCCCCAAACCGATTCGATCGAGGCTGCTGCTGTTCGTGCCCTCTGGAGCGCTCTTCTACATGTTCGTCTGGCCCCAGATTGCGCGGTTGATCGACGGTCGCGCCGCGCCGCCGTGGCGGATCATGTCGCCTGAGGAACCCTGGGGCTCGTTCGTGACTGATGACTTCTGGCGCAACTTGCCGGGCCCGTGGATCGCGATGAGTACGTTTCTGGTCTGTGGTGTGGCCGTCGTCTACCTGCTCGGTTCACGCTCCTTTTGCACATACGTTTGTCCCTACGGTGCGGCATTCGCCATCGCCGATCGATTCGCGCCGGGAAAAATCCTCCGCGTCGGCAGCGCCTGCGACGGTTGTGGTGCGTGTACGGCAGTGTGCAAGTCGAACATTCTTGTTCATCAGGAAATCCGGGTGTTCGGCAAGGTCGTCAGTCCGGCGTGTCTCAAGGACTTGGACTGTGTCGCAGCTTGCCCCGACAGGGGGTTGAAGTGGGGCTTCACACGGCCGGCGCTTTTTCAATCCTGGAGTCAGCGGGAAAACCGAGCGCGGCGATTCGACGTCTCCATCGGCGAAGACTTGTTGATGGCTGGCGTGTTCATCGCCGGTGTCCTGAGTCTTCGCGGGTTGTATGATGTCATTCCGTTTCTCTTGTCCTTGGGAATCAGCCTTCTCCTGGCGTGGATGAGCGTTGCCGCATGGCGACTCTCGCGGAGATCGCGGGTCGATCTCAGCCATGTGAGTCTCAAGAAGTTTGGATGCTTGACCTTGATGGGGCGAGCGTTCGTCGCGCTCGTCTTTGCCTTGGGTCTGCTGGTGTGCCATAGCGCCTTCATCCGCTGGCATGAGGTTCAGGGCCAGACGGGACTTGACCGGTTGCGCGAGGCGATCGCGCGGGGCGATCGCCAGTCAATCAGCAACCTCGTGCCTCAAGTCATTGGTCACCTTGAAGTCTGCGATCGCTGGGGATTTGTTCGATCCCCGCAACTCGAACAGCGGCTGGCCAGCGCGCACGAATGGAGTGAGACTCCCCTCGCCGCAGAGCCGTACCTCCGGCGTCTGATGGAGCGCCAGCCAGCGGAACCCGAGGCCTATCTCAGGCTCTCGGGTATCCTGACGTCGGCCCAGCGCCTTGATGCTGCCGCTGCAGTCCTTGTTGCGCTCGATGAGGTCGTCATGGGTTGCGAGCTGACGTTGGCGACACCAGTACGCCGCCGCATCTGGGCAGCCCACGTCGCCTTGAGCGGCCATTTGCGACAGGAGGGGCGCGAGGCCGACGCAGATCAACTTCTCAGCCGGGTCTGGACCCGCCCTCATCAGTAAGGCGGTCGAACGCCACTCGTCGCCCGGGCTCGCCTGGACGTTCACGGTCCGGGCGATCATCTCGTCACGCGCCGGCGGCTGAGGACCCGCGGACCCCTCCGGCGCTCGCGAATCATTAACCAGCACGCTCCGAGTTCGAGCGTGGTGTCCGGTTTACAGCGCGCGAGCGCGGAATGGAGTACTTGAGCCACGCCGAGACGGAGATTGGTGGGCGGCAGTCGCATCACGAGGAGCCGCGCGGTGACGGTCGGTGATCCGCCGAGGACCGCGATTTTGATAGCGCCAGACCGGCTCGGCGACATTGGTTAACGCCGCGCGAGCGCCAAAACCCCTCCGCCAGAAGCAGCCAACGGTTTGAATCCGTTCGGATTGGGAGGTTCACGACGCCGCCGCGAGTTTGCGGCGGCGTTCTTGTTGACAAACCGGACTCTCCGACCAGTCGCCGCGACAGGCGCGCAAAGTCGCGTCCCCGTAGAGGTTTGCGGAAGCGTAGCCGCTTGGACCTCGCTCTCTTTTCCGAACTGCCCGATCGGCCCCCCGATCCAAACCCCGGGGGTTCGGATCGTCAATCGACCCCAACCCTCTCAAACTCTCACCCTCTCTGGTTGACAACCGAGTTATTTAACAGCAGGGTTCGGATCGGACCCCGAGGCGAACACGGAAATACCTGCGCGCGAAGTCCGGGTTGCCAGGTTGGGTGTACGCGGAAGCTACATTCAGGGGCGGTTCGAAGCGGGCGCAGGCAGTAGCCACGCAGCTGTGCGGCCTTTCAGTGTGGGGCGATCGGCGCGGCGATCTCCGGCTGGGCGCGGAGTGCGCCATCCTCCATCTCCAGGACGCGATCAAAGACATCGAGCGCGCGATGGTCGTGGGTGACGACGAGGACGCCCGCGCCGTGTTGGTGGCCGAGATCGCGGAAGAGTTGCATGACCTGCCTGCCGCGCTCACCGTCGAGCGCGGCGGTGGGTTCGTCGGCGAGCATGAGGCTGGGTCGGTTGGCCAGGGCACGGGCGATGGCGATGCGCTGCTGCTGGCCGCCGGAGAGCGCCCTGGGCAGGTGATGCGCGCGGTCGGCCAGGCCGAGCGTTTCGAGCAGTTCCATGGCGCGGCGGCGGGCCGCGCTGCCTCTGACGCCCGCGATCTCCAGCGCGACCTGCACGTTCTCGCGCGCCGAGAGGAAGGGTATCAGGTTGGACTTCTGGAAGACAAAGCCGATGCGCTCGCGGCGGTAGCGGCGCACGTCCACGAGCACGCGCGAATCGCGGTAGACCGGCGTGCCGTCGAGGATGACTTCGCCCCGCGTCGGCGCATTGATCAGTCCGACGATGCCCAGCAACGTGGACTTGCCCGAGCCGCTCGGGCCCAGCAGCGCCACGACCTCGCCGCGGTTGAGCGTGAAGGTCACGTCGCGCAGGGCTGTCACCTCGGTGTTGCCGCTTCCGTAGATCTTCGTGAGTCGGCGGGTTTCGATCGCTGGAGAAGGCGAGGAGGCGGGCGCGCTCATGAGAGCACCTCGTTGGGCTGGACGCGCATGGCCTTCCAGATGCCCAGCACGCTTCCGGCGAGGCAGAGTACGGCGACTGCCGCGGCGAGCCAGGCGAGCATCTCTCCGGTGATGATGACGCGGCGCGGGAAGAAGGGATACACCTGCATCCCCACGAAGTACGCGATCACGTATCCGATCGCGCCGAGCAGGAAAGCCTCCTGGAGCACAAGGCCGAGGATGATGCGATCGCGGGCGCCGATGAGTTTGAGCATGGCGATATCGTGGATCTTGTCCAAGGTCAGCGTGTAGAGGATCAGGGCCATGACCAGAGCGGAGATGAGCACGAGCAAGGCGCGAAAGAGCCCGATCTGCCGCCGGGCCCGGTCCACCGGCCCTTCGAGCAGGAGGGAACGCTGCTCATCGCCGGTGTAGGTTGAGACATCGGGCCAGCCTTCGAAAGTGGCGCGGACGACGTTGCCATCCGCTCCGGGCGCCAGATCGACGAGGACCGCGCTCACCATGGGTGGGGCAATGGCGGGCAATGTCGACGCGGGCTGGCGGGCGCGATCGAGCAGCGCCGGCTGTGTCAGCGCCAGGTCGAGGTCGTGGGCCCGCGCGCGGCGCGATTCGCGTTCGAAGCGCACGGCCTCGGGCGAAAGGTCGAACTGAATCGACTGTGCGTCGCGGACCGTGAAGAACGCCAGGCCGTCGCCGCCGGTTCCGACCATGTGCCTGGTGATTCCCACCGCCGTGAAGACGTCGCGCCCGAGTTGCAGTTGCTCGCCAACGGCGATGCCCAGTGACTCATCGGCAATGAACTCGAAGCGCCCCTGCGCCAGCGGCCGGCCGGCGATGAGGGGAATCCACCCTCCGCGGTCCTGAGGCCACGCCAAGCCGACGATCACCATTCGCATCGGACGCCCCCGGTGCGTACGTTGAATCGTGTGCGTGGCGAATCGGCGCGCGTTCTCCACGCCGGGCACCGCCAGCGCCCGGTCCTCGAGGCTGGGTGACAGGCGCGAGACTTCTGCAAAGGGGCCGCGGGTCTCCGCCTGAACGAGCCAGAGATCGGCGTCGAGTTCATCCACGAGAAGCGTGGCATCCTCGACGATGCCCTGGTAGATGCCGCCCATGCCCATGACGATCATGAGCAGCAGGCCGATGCCCACGGCGGTGAGGCCGAAGCGCCCGAGATTGTGCCGCACGTCGCGCAGAGCCAGGTTCATTGCAGCGCCACCTTCCGGCCGGCGCGGAGCATTCGTTCGGCCGCGACATCGGCGGGTCGCAGAACCACATCCCCGGCTTCGAGGCCGCGCGTGATCTCGACGAACGCGCGACCGCGCAGACCGGTCTCGCACAGCCGCCACTGCGCCCGCCCCTCTTCATTCACCCACACGCCGCCGACCCCTTCGCGGGCGAACAGGTATTCCGCCGGAATGGCGAGCGCCTGCGGAGCGCGATCGGTCGTGATATAGACCTCGGCGCGCTGGCCGACCGCCCAGGCGGCGGGCAACTCGTCGACGACGACCTCGACGATGAACTCGCGCAGTTCCGGATCAACTTCGCGGCCGAGTCGCACCACGTGCCCGCGGTACTCGCGGTCCGGCTCGGAGCGGAAGACGATCCGCGCCGGTTGATCGACGTGCAGCGCCGCCATCGCCGTCTCGTCCACCCACGCCGACACCCAGAGCGTCCCGGTTTCGATCAGGCGGAGAATGGAAGATCCCGGCACAACGATGTCGCCGACCTCACGATCACGCCGAACGACCAGGCCCGAAAGCGGGCTGCGAATCACCGTGTCGTCCAGTTGGGCGCGCTGCAGGTCGAGCGAGCGCTCTGAGGCGGCCAGCGCGGCCCGGGCCTCGACGATCGCTGCATCCGCCCGCGCCAGTTCCGCCTCGGCGATGGCAAGTCGCTCGATGACGCGATCGCGCTCTGTTGGCGATGATGCGCCTCGAGCAAAGGTGTCGATCACCTGCTGGTGCTCCAGCCGGGCCTGAGCGAGCACCGCCTCAGCCCGCTGCCGATCGCTCTCGATGCGATTGAGCGCAGCGCGATTTACTTCGACGACGGCTGCGGCCACGTCGATTTGCCGCGTGAGGTCAAGATCGTCCAGACGCACGAGTACCCGTCCGGCTTCGACGGCATCGCCCTGATCGACGGCCAGTTCGACGATTCGGCCCTGAATCCTCGCGGAGACGGTGCTTGAGACCCGCGACTCGAGCGTTCCCGTGCCCATCGTCTCGACCATGAGTTCACGTGCCTGTACTTCGAACCCCTCCACCGGAACGGCGCGCCATCGGACCTGCCAGAGCAGCGCGAGCACGGCCGCCGCAACGAGGGCGGCGAAGATGGTTCGGCGGGCCAGTGTTCTGATCATGGAGTCCTCCGCTCCACACCGCGGCTGGAAGCCGAGGCGCACGGCAAGTCAATCGCGTTGTGGATACTCTGGTCGATTTTAGTCGCCGCCGGCCGGCCCGCATGCACCAGCGCAGGCCGACCGCCACGCCCGCGCGCCACGATCGCCCTGCGGTGATTGACACAGGGGTCTGGAAAGGTACTATATGTGGATAATCAACTCCGATAAACCGCGCAGTTCGGCCAATCCGCTTTCTTTCGAACGGCACGCACTTGGGGCAGGGCCGATGATTCCGCGGCGTGGGTCGGCCGCACTTGGATCTGCCTGCGGCAAGCCCCTTGGGAGCGTCGCCATGTTCCTGCTTCTCACGCGAGTCTTCACCCTTTGTCGGCCTTCTACACCGGGTGGAATGGCGAGACCGACGCCGTGGGCGGTTGGCTGCGCGCGGGTCATTCACCTCGCTGGCCGAGACCTCACACCCATGAGTCGCGCCGCCTTCAGGGGCACTTGGTGGCTGCCCGGCGGGCACGGACAGACGATCTGGCCGCTGCTCGCTGGCCGTGTCCGCCTTGACGCGCGCTGCGAGCGCCTCGATCTGCCCGATGGCGACTTCGTCCGGCTGGACTGGGTGGGGCGCGCCGGGCCGATCGTGGTCATTCTCCCCGGCCTGCAAGGGGACATGAAATCCTCCTACGTCCGGCGTCTGCTGCGACAGTGCGAGCGGCGCGGATGGCGCGGCGTGCTGCTGAACTACCGCGGACGCGGCGAGCCGAACCGCTTTCCGCACAGTTACCACTGTGGCATGACGAGCGATCTGCACTACCTCGTGCATCACCTGCGTCAGCGCGAACCGCACACGCCGATCGCGACGGTGGGGTATTCCGTCGGCGCAAACATATGCCTGAAGTGGCTCGGCGAGAGCGGTCAGCGCGGCGATTCGCTTCCGGTGGTCGCGGCCGTGGGGGTGTCGGCGCCATTTCACCTCGGCGTCGTGGCCGGGCGGATCGGGCGCGGCCTGTCGCGCGTATACCAGTGGTACCTGCTGCGCAGCCTCCGCCGCGACATTCTGCGGAAACTGCAGTTGATGGACCTCGGCCTGCCGCTCGATCGCGGGGCACTGCGCCGCATCCGAACCTTCTCGGTCTTTGACCGATGCGTCAGCGCGCCGCTCAACGGGTTTAAGGATGCGGAGGACTACTACGCCCGCACGCGCACGGATGTGCTGCTGCGGCACGTCAACGTCCCGACGCTGCTGCTTCACGCGCGCAATGATCCGCTCGTGCCGACCCATGTGATTCCCGAGCCGGGTGAGATGTCCGACAAGGTGACGCTTGAGTTGATGCGCAGCGGAGGGCACATGGGGTTCATCGGCGGCCGCTGGCCTTGGGCGCCGCGCTTCTGGCTCGACCAGCGCGTGCCCGAATATCTCGCCGGGTTCTTCACATCCGCCGCATCAATCGCGCCGTCGTGAGGTTCCGCAGCGCCTCCCGACGCGTGGCCCCTGCCGTGCGCAGCGCCTGCCGGCGCCTTCGCGCGCAGTTCTCCCCACACTTTGCGTAGTTAACCAGTAGCGGGCCGCACGGCCCGCCGAGCCAAGCGTCTCGGACGCTGTCGTCCACTCTCCGCCTTCGGAGCGTGCCGATGTACCTGCGCGATGATGATCCTGGTGAACTGACGGCCGGCGAGCGGCTCGACGAGATCGCCGGCATTCTGGCTGGCGGCGTGCTCGCCATGCACCGCCGGGGTGCCGATTTGGCGGCCCAGAACTGCCCCCCAGATGCGCCTTCGACTTGCCCTGACCCTGGCCCATGCTCGGACACTCATCGTCCCGCTGGTTCACGAGGTCGAGAGCGGCGGGAAGGAGGTGACGCATGGGATTGAACGTGGGCAAACTGCTCGCCGAACTGGAGCGGACGACCGGCACGGAACAGCGCCGACGGTATGCCGACGTGTTCGGCGAGAAATCGCGGTCGGGCAACCATCAATGACGTTCCGCACTCCGCGCGGGTGGACCAAGAGGCGATTTGACATTGTGGCGGATGGTGTCTTTTCTGATCATGGTGTCAGTGGCATAGTGGCCCTTGGAGAACCCGGGCGGATGGCACAGTACTCCCAGAAGCGAATCCTCAGGAGCATTTCAAAGCCCCTGCTCCAGCGCTATTTCGAGAGCCGTAGCCTACTCAGTGACTTCGAGTGGGACGAGTACGAGGACGGCGATCCGGCTCCGATCATCGGGGCTTTGGACGCGCTGGAGCCGATCACTCAGGACTCCGTTGATATCGACCTGATCACCGTCAACGAACTTGCCACCGATGGCGGGTCGCGGCTCATCTACGAAGACGCGGTGTTCTGGAAGCGCCGTTGGGCGCCTCAACTCGACGGCATGGCCAATGACTGCGAGCGAGCATTGCTCGCGCTCGTCGAGGATCGAAAGCTCGTGGAGCGCGTTCTGGGATACAACGAGATTGACCGCTTTGCGGAGAGCCGGTGGCAGCGATGGACCGTGGGAAAGCGACTTCAGGTGGAAGATGACGAAGAGCACCGTGATAGACTCGGCCAGACACTCCGTGCAATCTTTAGGGTTGAAGGGTACGGTAGGCGGTGTCACATCGAGACGGTTGAACGACGCGATCCCGACCGATTCTGCTGCTTCGCCTATCCCGAGAGCCGTCCTAAGACCGATCTCGGCTATGACGATCAGGATCACTTCATACGTCACGCAAGACGTACGGCTCGCGAGATCATTTTTGTCTATCGGAAGGAGGACGGCGTCCTCGAGATGGTGGCGGGTGGGGATAAGCAGCAGAGGGAGCAAATCGCAGAGGCGTTCTGCAAGGTGATGCTCGGGCTGAAGGCGCTCCCCGATCCTCAGTCGAAACCACCCTACGACCTGTCTGTGTTGAAGCGAGGCGACTTCACTTTCGAGACGAATCCTGCGGACAACATCGCCGGAGTCGAGATTCGATTTCTCCGATTCGATCTCCCGGGCAAGGGATATCGGCGACTGGTGCTTTCAGGTCGCGCGACACCGGATGTGCCTGATGTGCTTCGTGCGCTGGTAGATGAAGCCATCGACAAATCAAAGGTTCCGCTCTCGACACTCCACGTTTCCCAAGCGAAGCTATGTTTCAAGTTTCGCGGGCAGAACGGATCTCGTGGCAAGTCGCTGACATTTGAGATCACCTATCCGGACCGGTGCAATCTCAAAGACCATGGCTACGACGCGGTGGCAAAGAAGTATCTCGTGAAATGGGGGATCGCACGTGTCTGAGCCGCTGCCTGAGTTACTGATTCGAATTGAGCATCTGCGAGATGGCGTGCTAACGCCACATGATGCGCGTGCATGGCCGCGGGAGTGGCTCGCGTCGATCGAAGCAGTGGGAATTCTCACGCCGCACGAGCAGGCGGAAGAGATCATCTATGACGGGTGCGAGCATGAGTGTGTGGTGCCGAACCTTGGATTCGAGGCGCACCCCGACGATCCGGAAAGATTGGTCTGCGTTCACCGGTGCCTGCATGGCTGCGGCGTCGCCTTCTTCGAACCCCGCGACTTTGAGCAGTGGCGATTCAGTCTGGTTGGACTGGCTCGGGCCGTGGCCACCGCGATCGACGCATCCGGTATCCTCATCGTAGATGTTCCGGGTCGAGTCGTGCTGGTCGGCGGTGCGGGTATCGGCGGACAGGCTTGCGAGGTGTTCCTCGGCTTCGGGCTGGGGCGTTTCGACGCGGCCGCCATCGCTGCGACCGCAGAGCGGCTGACCGCGTCGGAGCGTCCGATTGTGCTTTCCGTCGGAGTGAAGCCCGGCAACATCTGGTCGGTCGGTACGCGCCCGCGGACTGCCGTGCTCGCGGAGCATGCCGTTCTGGAATCCGGCTGCCTCAGCCTCGATCTAGCCCGCATCTTCCCGACACCGGGCGTGGTCGAGGTCAAGCCGAGCGATTGGCTCACCGTTACGGAAGCGGCTGAACTGCTGGCAGAAGATCTCTCGTGGCTGACCATCGAGAAGGCTAGAGCCAGGGTATCAAGGGCCGCCGGAAATGAACTTTTCAAGACCAACGGCCTCGAAGGAACATTGCGCAGGATCGAGCGGCACTCATTCAGCACGTGGCGCCTCGAACAGCGCAACAAAGATCTGGCGAAGGATGACTGGTAGCCACCTCGCTGCGCGGTGCGCACCGCGCTCCGCCGCGAAAACGACCGCAAAACCGCGCAATAGCCGCACCGCTTGCAATCCGCAACCCTCGTCCCTACCGTCGTTTACGAGTCTCGCGCTCGGGCAAGGTTCCTCTGTCGATCCGGTGGTTGCGGGTTCGAATCCCGTCCGCCTCGCTTTCAAGCCCCTGCATTGCAGGGGCTTGTTCATTTGAGCGGCTGTGGCCGCGATTCGTGAAGGTCGACTCGGAACGACGTTCTGAGGCCGATGGGATTCTCAGCGATGGGGCCGGCACTTGTGGCCCAGCCCGCCCGCGATCCGCCGTCACCATTCGATCATGATCCGGCTGATGGGGGGCTTATGGTGGGGAGACCCGTTTCTCTGTGGTTTCGCGTTTCGGGCCGCGCCGATCACCGCTTCACGAATCGAGATGTATGAAAGACCAGCACGACGAGGCCGTTACGAAGGTTCCCGAGGTGGTGCTCCTGTTCTGGATCATCAAGATCGCGGCCACGACACTCGGTGAGACAGGCGGCGACTCTGTTTCCATGTCCATGGACCTGGGCTACTTTGTGGGCACGCTGATCTTCGCGGCGATCTTCATCGCCATGGTGGTGGCGCAGATCCTCGCCAAACGGTTCCACCCGATGCTCTACTGGGCGACGATCATCGCGTCGACCACCGTGGGAACCACACTGGCCGACATGGCGACGCGCGACATGGGGATCGGCTATGCCGGCGGCTCGCTGCTGCTGCTCGGGCTTCTGATGGGATCGCTCGGGGCATGGAAGATCACGCTGGGCTCTGTTTCATTTCGAAGCATCAGTACTCCCAAGGCCGAGATGTTCTACTGGGTCACCATCATGTTTTCGCAAACGCTCGGCACGGCGCTGGGCGACTGGCTGGCCGACGACGCGGGGTGGGGCTATGGCGGTGCGGCGATCATCTTCGGCGCCATGCTGGCGGTCGTGGCGGTCCTGTACTACCGAACCCGCGTGTCGCGGACCGCGCTGTTCTGGTCTGCGTTCATCCTCACGCGGCCGCTTGGCGCGGTGGTTGGCGACCTGCTGGACAAGCCGATCGATCACGGCGGGTTGGCGCTGAGCCGGTACTCCGCGTCGGCCGTGCTGTTCGTGTTCATCCTTGCGTGCATCCTGATCTTTCCGCACCGGGCGGCTGAGCGGAGTCATTGACTCCGGCCCGATGTTCGGAGGGCTGGGTGGCCGGTCGCGGCCCGTTGGTCAATTGACCCTCGAGTGGGCCGCGTCGGGCAACGGGTTGCCGCCGCCCGCTGTAGCCGCTTCAATGCTCACCGGCCTTAAGATGGGAGTTTGCGATGAAGCGAATGGCGTCGGTTTCGCTTGCACTCTTCGCGCTGACGTTGCAGACGTCGGCGACGCAGCCCCTGCCACAGCACGGCCTGACCTACGACAAGCCCGCGATGGTCTGGGATGAGGCGATGCCGCTGGGCAACGGATTGCTCGGCGCGCTGGTCTGGGGCGATGGCCATCCACTGAAGATCTCACTGGACCGGACCGACCTGTGGGATCTGCGCCCCGTTCCGGAGTTTCACAGCGACGAGTATTCCTATGAACTGATGCGTCAATGGGTGGCCCAGAAGCGCGTCGACGATCTTCGTCGCGTGTACGAGCGGCCGTATGACATCAACCCCGGGCCGACGAAGATTCCTGCCGGACGGATCGAACTGGAACTGGGCGCAAAAACCACGTTCACGCAGGCGCATCTGGATCTGGCGACCGCGACGGCGACGACCGACTTCGGTTCGGATGTACATGCGGAGATCTTCGTGCATGCGGTGGATCGGGTCGGATTGATCCGCGTGCGCGGCGCGGGGTTGATTCAGCCGCGTCTGGTCGTGCCTTCATTCGGCGGCACGCCAACCAAAGCGCAACCCGGCGGGATGTGGGAGCTCGAGTTGGCTCACCTGGGCTACCCCGATCCTGAGCGTCACGGCGGCGAGGACTGGTCCGGCTACGTGCAACAGGGCTGGGGCGAGTTGCGCTTCGCGGTCGTGCTCGCCTGGAAGCAGTCGGGCGCCGGTTGGTTGGGCGCGTGGTCGATCCAGACGAACGCCAATGGTGTAGACCCGCTGGCGGCGGCGCGCGAGGCGTGTGAGAAGGCGCTGGCCGCAGGATTCGCGGCGGCACATCGCTCGCATGAACAGTGGTGGCATGACTACTGGGCGCAGTCTGCGATTCATGTTCCCAACGCCGTGATCGAGCGGCAGTGGTACCTTGAGACGTACAAGTTCGGAGCGGCGGCTCGAGCCGATACGCCACCCATCACGCTGCAGGGACCGTGGACCGCGGACAACGGACAGTTGCCTCCCTGGAGGGGCGATTACCACCATGATCTCAATACGCAACTCAGTTACTGGCCCTGCTACAGCGGCAATCATCTTGAGGGCGGTCTGGGTTACCTTGAGTGGTTGTGGCGCACCAAGCCGAACGCAGAGGATTGGACGCGCCGGTTCTTTGGCCTACCCGGGCTGAATGTGCCAATGACCACTGATCTGAATTGTGAACAGATCGGCGGGTGGCACCAGTACACCCACTCGGCGACAACCGCGGCATGGCTGGCCCACCACTTCTATCTCCATTGGCGGTACAGCATGGATCGCGACTTTCTGCGCGACCGAGCGTATCCGTGGCTGCGCGAGTCCGCCGTGTTTCTTGAAGCGATCACGGAAGTTGGAGATGACGGCCAACGCATGCTTCCGTTGAGCAGTTCGCCGGAGATCAACGACAATCGACTGGATGCGTGGTTCCCGAAGATCACCAACTACGACCTGGCGCTGGTCCGCTGGACGTTTGAGAAGACGGCCGAGTTGGCTGATGCGCTGGACAAAGCAGGCGAGGCCGCACACTGGCGGGCGCGGCTGGCGGAGATGCCGCAGTTGGCGATGGCCGGAGAAGATGGGCGGTTGCTCGTCGCGCCGGACTATCCGCTGCAGGATTCGCACCGACATTTCTCCCACCTGATGGCTTATCACCCGCTGGGGTTGATTCGCTGGGAGGATGGACCATCGGCGCAGCGAACCATCACAGCCTCTCTGGCGGAGCTGGATCGACTCGGCAGCAACTACTGGACCGGGTACAGCTTTGCCTGGCTGGCCAGCCTGCGAGCGCGGGCGCGCGACGGCGACGGGGCGGCCAGGGCGATTGAGGTTTTCTCAACGGCCTTCTGTCTGCGCAACGGGTTTCATGTCAACGGCGACCAGAGCGGCGAGGGCTACTCACGATTCACCTATCGGCCATTCACGCTCGAAGGCAACTTCGCCGCTGCAGCGGGCATCCAGGAAATGCTCCTGCAGAGTTACAGCGGGGTGATCCGCATTTTTCCCGCCATTCCAGAGAACTGGGCGGATGTGTCATTTCGGACGCTGCGTGCGGAGGGGGCGTTTCTTGTCTCCGCTGCGCGGGAGGATGGTCGAACGACACTCGTTGAAGTTACTGCGGAACGTGGGGGCCGCATTCGGCTCGAAGATCCATTTGGCGGTGCGCCAATGGTCGCCGAGGGCATCGGGAGAAATGAGATGGAGCGCGACGACGGTATGATCCAGTTTGATTGTGCACCCGGTCAGCGCGTCGCGCTGCGCCGCGTGAAAGAGTGACAGCCCCATCTGAGTTCGTCGAACCAGAGCCAGGAGGATCCACGATGAATGCGAACCACATCACTCGCCGCGAATTTGTTCGTTCCACTGCTGCCGCAGGTGCGGCGTTGTATGGCGCGCCGAGCCTGGCCTCGATGATGTCCGGTCGGTCCTTCCTGAGGGACACCCGGCTGCGCGTGCTGTCGATCGGCGTGATCGGCACCATCGGCGGCGCGGATCGCAAGAACATCGCCTCGCATCCGCTGGCAGATATTGTCGGCTTGTGCGATGTGGACTCCAACTTTCTGGCCAAGGCCGCGGAAGAGCACCCTGATGCCTTCACCTGCGCCGACTATCGCGAAGCGTTTGACAAGTATGGCGACAAGTTTGACGCCGTGATCGTCGCGACGCCTGATCACTCGCACTGCGCCATCATGACGCTGGCGCTTTCGCGCGGCAAGCACGTGTACGGCCAGAAGCCATTGGTCCATGAACTGGAAGAGCTTGAGTTCCTCAGCCAGGCGATTCGCAAGCGACCTGATCTTGTGACGCAGACGGGCGCGCAGCGCATTGAGTCGCAGGCTCGCCGGGCGGCGGTGGACATCCTCAAGAGCGGTGGACTGGGCAAAGTCATCGAAGCGCACGTGGTGTTCGGCGGCGGTGCGCTCGGCGGCGGGTACTACTTCGCAGACGGCAAGCTGGGTGAGCCCTGCGATCCGCCAGCCGGGTTCAATTATGACCTCTGGCTCAACGGCGCACAGGAAGAGCCGTGCCGACCCAACATGGTGCAGCGGCAGTGGCGCAGCTGGTGGAGATTCGGCGGCGGGCAGATTGCCGACTGGGTCGTGCACCTCACCGACGTGCTGTTCTATGCGTTCCCCGAATTGCAGAGCCCCACACAGGTCTGCTCGCGCACGCCATCGCGCGATTTATCCTTTTTTCACGCCGACCGCGTGCTTTCGACGCTGACCTATCCAGTGAGCGGCGACAAATTTGCCAACAGCACGTGCAACTTCTACTTCTACGACACGGGACTCAAGCCCGACCGCGCGCAACTGGGCATCGGTGAGGGCGAGTGGCCCGATGGAATTCTGACGATCGTCGTGTGCGAAGGCGGCACGCTGGTGCTGGCGCCGAGCGGCCCGATCGAGATCTGGCGCGAGGGGCAGAAGACGGACGGGCTGCAGTGGCCCGGCCTGCCGACCTATGAGTCGTTCAGCCACTGGCACGCGTGGGTGGACAAGGCGCTGGGCAAGGACACGCCCAACCGCTGGGCTCCGTTCGAAGCCGGCCTGCGCTGCACCGAGCCGGGCCTGCTGGCGGTGAAAGCGTGCAAGTATCCGGGGCAGGTGCTCAACTGGGATCGCGCAAGGCTTGCGTTCACGAACCACGCGCTGGCGACTTCAACGATCGTGCGCCGTGCGTATCGCAAGGGTTTCGAACCGGTTCGCATGCGGGGATAACCACACGCGAAAACGCGCCCCCGAGGTTGCGGGAGCGCGTCTCACTGGCTCCGTCTTGATGCATCACGCTGACTGATCAGTGCTTGGGCGAGAGTTGCGATTCGGGCACCGGTGGTTTGGCGATCAGATCTTTGATCATCTGGCGCGTCTTTGCGTCAGGCTTGAATGGCTCGCACATTTCAAGTGTGACATCCACGAGTTCCACATCGTCTCCGTGGTAGAGCACGTCGCCGATGATCATCGACACATTGGCCGCCCTGGCGACTTCGGGCAAGTCGTCCTTAAGGAGCGCAAGCACCTCCGGAATGGGCGCATCGCTGAAGACCTGTTTGTGGATCCGGTCCTGCGTGGCGATCGCCTGAGTTTCGAGCTGCTTGATTCGGTCTTTGTCGCCGGCCTTACTCGCGTCGTCGTGCTCGCGCCTGATCTGTTCGACCTTGGCCAACATGCAATCGGGGCGGGCGGATCGGCCGTAGGCAAGAGCGACGCCGCGCGAGTCGAAGACGCCGATGCGGATCGGCGCCGATGCCTGCGTGACGGCTGGAGTGGTGCGTTGTTGTGGCAGGTTCATGCCCAGGCCGGTCAGAAGCGCCGCGGCCAGACATCCGATGAGTGTCATCTTCCGGTACATGGTGTGATCTCCTTTCGAGCCACCGTTCTGGCGGCTGGATATCAGGTGGGTGTTTCGTCTTCGTCTTCGTTTTCGTCTTCTGCGCCCACGCTCAGCAGCGCGACCCCACTGGCGATCAACGGGCCGAGGAAGAGGAGCATGCCGCCATCATCGATGATCGCCGTGAGGCTTCCTTCTCTCGAGATCCGCGGCGCCTCGAAGAACAGGAAGAAGCCAACGGACGCGATGATGAGCAGCGCGCCGGACAAGCGAGGTTTGCGCGTCGCGAGCCAACCGAGGGCGAAGAAGGGCACGGCGAGCAATGGATGCAGGAGCAGCGCCGCCCAGCCGGTCCATTCCGAGCCGAGGTTGCTGAGGATCGCGAATACCAGCCAGACTGTGCCGAAGGCGTAGAGGGTGCGTGCGGCGGTGCGCGGCGCTCCCCAGTAGGAGAGAAGTGAACTAAAGAACCAGGTGAACCAAAGCAGCGCAAGCAGGAAGCTGGCAAGGCGCTCCGGATGCTCGAACGCTCCGCCTGATCGAATGTGCGCGACGAGCACGAACGCGACGCACGCGGTCACCAGAAACGCGAGATAGCCGGCGCGGTATTCGGCGCGTCGTTGAAACTCGTCGCGGTCAGCGAGCCAGCCGATCTCGCGAAGCAGACCCGGGCCAAGGGTGCCCGCGGCGGTCAGGAGGAAGAACCACCAGCTGATTTCAGTCAGCAGGAATCCGGCGATCACCATGGTCCCTGCGATCATCGTCGCCGCCGAAAGCCGCCATCGCGTCGGTCGGTGCGGATCAGTCATGGCCATCTCCTTGCTTCAACTGGAAGAGCGTCTCAACGGTCTCTCCAAACACCTCGGCCAGGGCCAGCGCCAGCGCAACTGAGGGGGTGTACTTGCCCTTCTCGATGCTGAGGATCGTCTGGCGGGTGACTCCCACCCGGTCAGCCAGATCCTCCTGAGTCAGGCCGCTCATCAGCCGGTGCTGTCGGACGGCATTCTGGATATCATGGCGAGGCTTCATCTTGCCGAGTGTACAGTTTATTCGACATTTTGTCAAGTAAATTGTACAGTGTCTCGCGGAAATCACGGACTCATGGCATCGAAAGCGGGTGAAATCCCTGTAGGGGTGGATCCCATGCGGAAGCGACCGGAGGCGATCCGGGACGATCAGAGGCAGTGCCAGTCAGCGTCGAGCCCGCCACGGATTGGCGCCATTGACGCCTCGGCGGCGTCGCGCTAGGAGTGAGATCAAGATGACTCCGCGCAATGCCAAATCGTCTCGTGCAGCATCGTGGGCGCTGGGGGTGGCGCTCGGCCTTGCGACCTGCGCCGTGTCGGCTCCGCCCGGTCCGGCCCGGGAGTTGCCTGATCAGAGCGTACCGGTGCGCGTGGATGAGCGGGTGGAACTCATATCGATCGTGTTCCGACTCGTCGGGGCCGGGGAGTACACCATGGCGCCGAACTCGGCGGCTTACGTGAAGGAGGTCGATGCCCATTTCGGCCCGTTCAAGGATCATGCCGCGATCAAGCTCGCATCGCGGTTGCGGGCCGAGCGAGGAATCGGTTTCGACGCGGTTGCTTCCTACGCCGTGCATCTGCGAGGCGGGCCGCAACTGGAGCCGAAGATTCCGTTTGATGATCCCAAGTCCGATCTTGAGTCGCGCTGGTCAGCAGAGGCGGCGAGCGAATTCCTGACCGCGCTGCAGCAGTTCGCGGATGACACCAGGGCGTTCGAGTTCTTTGAGAGTCATCGCGAGTTCTATGCGACCGCGGCGCAGCGGCTGGCGGCGGAGATTGCGCGTCGACCTTATCGCCAGTGGCTTGACGGCTTCTTTGGCGCATCGGCCGAGGCAGAGTTCACCGGCATTGTCGGCCTGCTCAATGGGGGCGGGAACTATGGCATGAAGGTTGTTTATCCGGATGGCCGGCTGGAGATCCTGCCGATCATCGGCGCGAGCCGCTTTGACGATGCAGGTTTGCCGGTCTTCAACACCAATGACGCGGGCACGGTGGCCCACGAGTTCTGCCACTCATTCTGCAACCCGCTGGTGGATCGGTTTGCAGATCAACTGGTGCCCGCCGGTGACACCATCTTCCCCTTCAGGGAATCGCTGCTTCGCCAGCAGGCGTATTCCAGCGGCCGGACCATGCTTTATGAGTCGATGGTTCGGGCGTGCACGCATCGCTTCCTGTGCGCCCACGGCAGCGAGCGGGAGGCGGCCGTGGCTCTTCAGCAGGAGGTCAATCGCGGTTTCCTGTGGACGCCTGAACTCTCCGCGCTCTTGCATGAGTATGAGACATCGCGCGACCGGTACCCGACGCTCGACGCATTCATGCCGCGCATCGTCGAGTTCTTTGACCAACTCGCGGGGACGATCGAAGAGCGGGTTGCCCAGTTGCCGCACGTGGTGCGGATAACACCGCCCAACGGCGCGACAGACGTTGATCCTGCGCTGGCCCAAATCGTCATCGAGTTCGACCGGCCGATGAATCCAGGCGGACGGTCGATCGTCGGTCGTCCATCGGATACGCCTCCGACGGCCGGCGCGCCGCACTTTGCGGACGGGCATCGGGTATTCGTCCTGCCGGTGAGGCTGACGGCGGGCAAGACGTATCGGTTTTCGCTCAACAGCATCAACTTCAGCGGGTTCATGAGTGCTGAGGGACTTCCCCTCGACCCGGTTGCGGTCACCTTTGCGACCGCTGAGCCCTAGCCGGCGATCGCATTCGACAACGCGTGCCCGAATCGCCCATCCTCCTGTTTCCTGCGCGAAACCTGTCGGACCAGCGCAAACCACCGCGCCTCCACTCCCGACGGAAGATAGGATTGCAGAAGTGGTCTTACCGGTCATGGATATGCGGCTTTCCTGGAGATGCGGATGAAGTTTGCCAACGTGTTCATGTCGATCGTGATTGGTTCGGCGTTGATCGCTGCGGCGATGATCGTCAACTCGTTTCGACCGACGATTGTGACGCAGCAGCCCACGCCGGCATTTGTTCGCGCGACGGGCAAGTGCGCCGAGTGCCACAGCAAGACGCAGTACTCCATCGTCCATGAGTTCGAGTTGAGCGTGCACGCGTCCAAGAACGTCACGTGCCTGGACTGCCACAGCGAGCGGCAGGGGCAGACCGGGCAGGAGCACTACGGCTTTACGATCAATCCGCATGTGACGGCGGCGAACTGCCGGGCCTGCCATGAGCCGGAGTACCAGCAGTTTCTCCGCAGCCGGCACGCCGCGCCCGCGTGGGCGGCGGTGGCAGGGAAGGCGGACTTCAGCGTCGAACAGATTGCCTTCAGCGAGCGGTTCCAGCCGGGCGGGACCGATCGCGCGGCCAACGGGCTGGCCCTGATCGAGGGGCCCTCGGCGATCGCTTCAGGATGCGCCGCGTGCCACACGATCGGCAAGCCGAACCCGGACGGCACCATCGGAACATGCACGGCGTGCCACACCCGCCATACGTCGTCCGTCGAGGTCGCGCGACTTCCGTCCACCTGCGGCCAGTGCCACATGGGTCCGGACCACTCCCAACTGGAGATTTATTCCGAGTCCAAGCACGGCGTGATGTTCGAGGCGCAGCACGGCCAACTGAATCTCAGCGCGCCGCCGAAGTCTCTCACGACCAAGGACATGTTCATCCCGACGTGTGCGACGTGCCACATGAGCGGGATTAACGGCATGGCGGTTACGCACGAGCCTTCCGAACGACTTTCGTACTACCTCTTTGCGGAGATCACGGAGAAGCGGCCGAACTTCGACCGCGCCCAGACCAACATGCAGGCGGTGTGCTTGAACTGCCACACCCAGCCGCTGGTTGACCGAGTCTACCGCCAGGGCGCTGCGGTGGTGGACGATACGAATCGAAAGATCGCCGGAGTCAAGGCAATCATGGACACGCTTCGCGCCGATGGCATTCTCACCGGCGCGTCGTTCTCAACACCGATCGAGTTCGACTACTTCGACCTCTGGCACTACTACGGGCGGACCGCCAAGCACGGTGCGTTCATGGGCGGGGCTGATTTCGTTCAGTGGCACGGCAACTACCCGATCCTCAAACACACCGTGGAAATCGAGCACGAGGCGCAGCAACTTCGGAGCGAGCATGCAGCCCCGGAGCACTAGCGTCTGGCGCGACTACCGCCTCTGGATCGAACTGTTTGCGCTGCTCAACATCACGGGGCTTGCGGCGGACATCTATCTGGCGCACAGCATGAACTTCTTCCGCGAACATGCGGAGTACGCCCCGCTGTGGCTTTCGCTGGGCGCGCCGGCGCTGCTGGTGCCGGCACTGTGGTGCTACTTTCGCGGACGCATGGTCGCCTGGTCGGTGCTGGGCCACATCATGGGCTGGTTGTGCATCCTGGTGGGTATCTCCGGCGTCATGTTCCACCTGAAGAGTTCGTTTTTCGAAGCCCGCACGCTTGCGAGCCTGGTGTACTCCGCGCCCTTTGCCGCGCCGCTTGCCTATACCGGACTGGGGCTGCTGCTGCTGATGAATCGCATGGTCAAGCCGGACGATCCCGACTGGCCCAAGTGGGTGCTGCTGCTGGCGCTGGGCGGGTACGTTGGGAACTTCATTTTCAGCGTTACAGATCACGCGCAGAACGGCTTTTTCTACCGGGTCGAATGGACCGCCGTTGCCGCCGGCGCGTTCGGCGTGTCGTTTCTCTTCACTCCATTCGTCAAGCGTCTCAGCCGCGTCGACATCCTGATGTGCGCGCTGGTGATGCTCGCCGGCGCTGTGGTCGGGCTGTTGGGCTTGTATTTCCATGCCGCCGCGGATCTGGCCTCCAGCGACGCATCATGGCTCAACAGCATCATCTACGGCGCGCCGATCTTCGCCCCGCTGCTGTTCGTTGACATGGCCATCCTCGCCCTGATCGGTTTGGTGGCGCTGTGGTCGCAGACGCGGCCGACCTGAGCCACCCTCCCGCCGGTGCAACGTGACATCGCGACACGTCGCACCAGCGGGCCTCCCTCTCACTGCGCGGCTCACTACTCGAGGACGCGAATGTTGCGTGCAGCGCAGATCTCCTTGAGCTGTTTGGGCCAGACGGAGACGGTGACTTCGCCCAGATGTGCGGTGCGCAGCAGGTACATGTAAGTGCGGGCCTGGCCGATGCCGCCACCGATGGAAAGCGGGATCCGGTCGTTCATGATGGCCTGGTGATAGGGCAGTTTGAGAAAGTCGTTCTGCCCGGACAGGTTCAATTGCACCTTGAGCGTGTCCTTGGTGACGCGAATGCCCATTGAAGTGAGCTCATGGCGTCGCTTCGTCACCGGATTCCATACGAGGATGTCGCCGTTGAGGCCGTGCATCTTCTTGCCGTTCTTCGTCACGGTCTCCGTGACCCAGTCGTCGTAGTCAGCGGCGCGCATTTCGTGCGGGTAGCCGTCTTCGAGAGGCCAGCCGATGCCGACGATGAACACGGCGGGCGACACATCGCGCAGCAATGCCGTTTCGCGCTGCTTGCGGGGAAGATCCGGATACCGATCAAGAAGTTCCTCCGCGTGGATGAACATGAGTTCATCAGGCGGATCGGGGAGTTTGTTGGAGCGCAAGGCCGGGAATTCGCTGCGGACATGTTCGCCGGCGCCGCGAATCACCTTCCAGATGCGCTGGACGACATCCTTGAGAAAGTCCAGATTGCGATCCTTCTCGGTGATCGTGCGCTCCCAATCCCACTGATCGACGTAGCTGGAGTGATCGTGATCGAGGAAGTAGTCCTTGCGAACGGCGCGCATGTCGGTGCAGATGCCGCGTCCGGGCTTGCAATCAAACTGCTTCAGCGCCATTCGTTTCCACTTCGTCGCCGCCTGCACCACCTGCGCATGAATGGGTTCATCCAGTCCAAGCCCGCAGTTGAATTCGATGGGCGTGCGCGAGCCGTCGCGGTCAAGGTAGTCGTTGACGCCGCTGTCGCGATCGACGATGAGCGGCACCTGGACCAGTTGCAGGCCCAGTTCGGCGCAGAGGTGCTCCTCGATGTAGTTCTTGGCCTCAAACACGGCGGCCATGCGCTCCAGCGGCTTCTGGAGAGGCGTGTAGTCCTTTGGCAGGATCCTGGCGACCTCCTCGTAGGTGCTGATTCCCGGTCCAGCAAGATCGTCGACTTTGCTCGCTTTCATCGTGGTCATGGGGGTCCTCCGGTCTGGTTTCTGACTGACATGGACTGTCAAGAGAAACCTACTCACAATCGCATCGAATCCGCTCCCCGAATCTCACCCCGTTCTCTCACGGCGAGCGGTGTCCGTCGGTCTTCCAAGGGCGACCGGCAGCTGAAATGTGTCAGATCCGCGCCGACACTACGATGACTGAGAGAGGTACGCCACCGGCCGTTTGCTGCCCGAGGAGTGGCGAAAGGACCTGGAGACCCGATTGAATGACTCAGTGAAGGGATGCGCAGGCCGTGGAGGCATTCGGGAAACAAGTTGCTGCCGACGTGCTGCTGGGACGAGTGGCTCTGCTGCAACCCTGGACCAATTCAGCGGGATTCACGTACGCTCCGGGGTCGCTTGGGACAGCACTGGCTTCTCAAGGCGGAGAGACCGTGCGGGCTCGGTTTGCAGACGATTGCGCATGCGAACTGTCGAGGGAGTCTCTCGCGATCGTGCGCGCGGATTCCACTCTGCCCTCCGCGCGCGAATGCTCCATACTGTTCGCCTCGATCGTGGGATCTCGATCGCACGGCCTGGAGTCGGAGGAATCCGACTTTGACAGGCGCGGGTTCTACATTGCGGGAGCTGCGGTGCAGTTCTCCCTCGACGGGGCACCAGCTCAACTCGTGAATGATCGCGATCAACTGTGCTTCTGGGAGGTTGAGAAGTTTCTGCGGCTGGCGCTCAAGGCCAATCCGACGGTGCTCGAATGTCTTTACAGTCCGATCGTGGAAATCGCCTCACCTGCGATATGTGGTCAACTGGAGCACTTCAAAGAGCGAGGCGTATTCCTTTCCCGACGTGCGCATCAGACATTCATGGGATATGCCGACTCCCAGTTTGAGAAGATGACGCGCGCATACGAACAGCATGGCATCGTCAAGTGGCAACACGCGATGCACTTGATTCGACTGCTTCGCGTTGGCATCCGTCTTGTGCGAACCGGCACGCTCAGCGTGGTGGTGCCGGCCGAAGAGCGTGAAGAACTGCTTGCCATCAAGCGAGGTGAGCGAAACTGGGATGAAGTGTCAGCGCTTCGGTCGGCGCTCGCCGAGCAGTTCCAACAAGCAGCGAAGCACTCGGTGCTCCCGGCAAAGCCGAAGGAGGAGGAAGTGAATCAGTTTCTTGTCGATTTGCGACTTGCGGCGGTGAAGGCGGCCCGGACATGATTGCCCAACAGGCCTTACTCAAGGCGCTCGCTGCAGAGCATCCTCGTCCGGTGCTGTTTGCGACCCTGAGCGGAGCGCACCTCTATGGTTTTCCATCCGAGGATTCTGATTTCGACCTGCGCGGCGTCCACCTGATGTCGCTGAATGATCTCTTCGGCCTCGCCGAACCGAAGGAGACGATCATTCAATCGGGGGTTCGCGATGGACACGAGATCGATCTTGTCACGCACGATGCCCGAAAGTTCTTCAGTCTCATGCTCAAGCGCAACGGCTACGTGCTCGAGCAGCTGTTTTCGCCCCTGGTTGTACAGTCATCACCCGAACATGACGAACTGAAGGCCCTTGGACGGCGTTGCATCACGCGGCACCACGTGCATCACTACCTTGGATTTGCACGAAATCAATGGGAGTTGTTCCGCAAGGAGTCACCGCCGCGCGTCAAACCACTGCTGTATGTCTACCGTGTGCTGCTCACTGGCATTCACTTGATGCGGACAGGGCACATCGAGGCAAATCTGATTCGGCTCAATGAGTCGTTCCACTTGCCCCAGATTGCCGACCTGATTCAGGTCAAGTCCTGCGGAGCCGAGGGTGTGAAGCTAAATCACTCTGAACTAACGGCCCATGAAAACGAGTACGTTCGGCTGGTCGATCAACTGGAACAAGCAGGCGCCGACTCCACGCTTCCCGATGCGCCCACAGCACGCGACGGTCTGGACGAGATGCTCATCCGGCTTCGATGGAAAACCATTCAGGAAACACATGGGATGTGAACGGTTGTCACTGGGGCATCAATCTGCAAAAAGCCGGCGCGAGGCGGTTTGATCCGCCCCGCGCCGGTGGGGTTAGAAGAGGCAGGCGTATGTCGTCTGAACTACTTCTTTTTGGATTTCTCCTGACCTGATTTCACGAGCTCGGCTTTGAGCGCCTCGAGAGCCGCCTGGGCTTCCTCGATGGTCATGGAGCCACTGCTCACTTCAGCCTTGAGTTGACCGAGGAGTTCCTTCATCGAGTTGTGCAGTGACGTTCGCTTTTGTGTGCTCTTCATGGCGGCTGCGATTTCTGCCTCAGCCTGCTCGGCGGTGATGTTTCCGGCCAGAACGTCCTCATGCAGTTTTGCTTTGGCGAGATCGAGGTGTGACGCAAGACGGGCCTGCTCTTCACCCTTTCTGGCGAGGGTCGCGAGCTTTGCCCTTGCTTCTTCGGGGTCAAGCTCGCCGGCCTCCACCGCTGAGCGGATCGCCTGGGCCATGGCGTCGTGGTGAACTGCGATCGCGGACTGCTCTTCAATCTGCTTTTGTTGTTGTTGCAGCACCGAGATCGCTTTCCGCGATTCTTCGGATGTCAATTGCCCGGCCCGCACCGCGTTCTCGAGCGATCTGACCCTGTCTTTGTACTCGCGAGCCAGTTCGGAGTCCTCGGAGTACATGCCGTGGATGGACGCCAACTTGAGGGCTGCTTCTTCGGTGGAGAGTTTGCCCGCCAGCACTGCGTCATGAATCGTCCTGACGACGTCATCAAGGTTGTGAGCGAGCGCCGCCCGGTCGTCGCGCATCCTGGCCAGCGCAAGCAGCTTGAGCTGCGCATCTTCAGAGGTCAGTCTGCCGGCTTTGACCAATGCGCGAAGTTCTTCAGAGACTGCGTCGAGCTGCTGCGCGACTGCAGCCTTCTCAGCGTGCACGCGGTGGAGGGCCGCAAGTTTGGCCTCGGCCTGCTCGGGAGTGAGCTTTCCAGTCTGAACGAGGGCGTGGATTTCGGCGGCGGCGCTGTGGGCGTCAATCGCGTCGTGAACCGCTGCCGCATGATCGGCGGCTGCCCCGCGAATCGCTTCGAATTTCGCTTCCGCATCCTCTGAAGAGATCCGGCCCGACTCGACGCCAGCCTTGAGTTTGGCCGCGACGACGTCGAGGTGATCGGCGACTTTGACCTTCAGAGCGAGATGCGTTCGGACGGCGTCGAGCTTGGCATTCGCTTCTTCCGCGGTAATTCGTCCGGCATCGATGCCTTCCTGGAGTTTGGCGACGACCGCATCGAGATAAGCATCGATCTCGGCTTCCGTTGGCGGCTCGACCATGCTGCTCAGTGCGGTCGCGTGGGCGAATCCGGCGGCAGTCATCACGGCGGCGGCGGCGAGTGTCGCGACCCCCTGCCAGCGCATTGAAGTCGTACGGACGGGCGAACTCGTTCCGAGAAGGCGGGTGATTCGATTCATGAGTGGACCTCCGTTTGCCGCCAGGGCGGCTCTTGAGTGAGTGATGCGAAGTGATTCGAGTTGGGCCAGGGCCTCAGCGAGGATCCTCGGGTTGCCGGCCGTGCGGACCGCGACATCGTCAGAGCAATTCTCGCGTTCGGTGCGGACCTGTCGAGAGAGCCACCACACTGCAGGGTGGAAGAAGAGGATGGTCTCGATCATGACCTGAATCGCATTGACCAGATGATCGCAGCGGCGAATGTGCGACAGTTCGTGCGCGAGGATCGATCGCAGTTGATCAGGTGTGAGTAATGTAAAGGCCGACGCGGGCACCAGCACGACGGGCGTCAACCAGCCGACGACCATCGGCGCCTCGGCAAGGCCGCTGCGCAGGAGAGACACGGCGCGGGAGACGCCAAGATCTTCTCGAAGCGCATCGAACACGTGCTGCCAGTGCGATTCGGGTGGCGACGTCGAGACGGTGCGCAATCGCTGAACCGCGATCCACTGTCCGAGGAAGCGCAACGAACCGAGCGACACGCCCGCGACCCAAAACCAGGCGATGACGTCGACGAATCGGCTCGGCGATTCACTGGCCTGGAGGAAAGTCTCAAGACGATCAGGATCCAGAACGAAGCCCGATGCGGCCACGCTGCCGGGCAGCATCAGCGCAAACGTTACGACGAACGCCAGGGCGCTGACCGCCAGTGCCGTGCATGCAACGCCGTATCGCGCGGCTGCGGAGCTCTGCTTCAGCCCCGCAAGACAGATGGCGGCGATGAGACCAACGACGGCCCCTTGCCAGGCGAAGTGGATCACGGCCCAGCCGAGTGCGGTTGAGATTGACGCTAGATCGGGAAGGTCGGTCATCATGATTCACGCTCCTCGAGTCGGTCGAGCATCTCGCGAATCTCGTTGAGTTCTTCGGGAGTTGATTTGCGCATTGACAGCGCCTGGAGCACGAGGTTTCCCGGGGAGCCGCTGAAGGCGCGGTCGAGCAGGTCTTTCAGGAGGAATCGCTGCGTCTGCTGCTGGGGGCGAGTGGCGCGGTAAACCTGGGGGCGGACGGAGGAGTCGCGCTCGAGCAGGCCCTTGTCGGTCATGATCTGCATCAGCTTCAGAACCGTCGTATAGCCGATGTCCTGCGTCTGCCCGAGATGCTGGAAGACCTCGCGGACGGTGGCCGCCTTGCGCTCCCAGATCACGCCGAGTATGGCGAGTTCGGCTTCCGTTGGCTTTCGTTCAGGGGGCTTGCGCGCCATCGGTGCTCCTCTCAGAAGGCTCTCTCGTCGAGAGTACACGAAGACTTTCGTCAAATCCACCGGCGGGCCTGGTTTTTGACGAAGATTTTCGTCATGCTGCCGGAGATGGCACGTAGGGCTGTTCCATGAGAAGCCTTCGAACGCCGGACCGAGGATGCACGACAACCCGATGAGCCGTGCGACCCTCTGGATGGTCTGTTCAGCAGCCGCGCAGTTCCCACTCGCCGGCCGTCAGTAGCTCGTGCGTTCGAGTTTCACCTTGCCGCGAAAGACCCAGTAGATTACCGCGGTGTAGGTGAGCACGCAGGGCATGCCGATGAGGGCGATGAGGAGCATGATGTTCAGCGTCTTGACGCTGGCGCGGGCGGTGTAGATCGTGAGACTCCAGTCCGGATCGATGGTTGACGGCACCAGGTCTGGGAAGATCGCCACGGCAAAGAGGAATGCGAGCGCCGCGATCGTCGCACACGAACTGGCGAACGCATAGGCTGGCTGCTTGCGAAACATCGCTCGCGGAATGTTGGCAATCGCCAGCACATTGAGCACCGGAGCGATCCAGAGCCAGGGGTGCTCCTCGAACTTGTGCGTCGCGCGCGGCACCTCGATCAGGGTGAACATCGTCGCCAGCATGTAGACCACGAGGAAGAAGCCGAAAGCGCGCCAGATCCACTGCTCAACCTGCTTCTGCAAGTCACCCTCAGTTTTGAGGTAGAGGAAGATCGCGCCGTGCATGGCAAAGAGTGTGACGGTCAGGGCTCCGATCACAATTGGATAGGGCGACAGTTGCTCGAGCAGCGTCTGATGCACGGTCAGCTGCTGATTCATCGGCAGACCAAGCATGAGGTTGCCGCCGGCGACGCCAAAGAGAAACGCCGCGAGAAAGCTGGAGGCGAAGAAGCCGAAGTCCCACACGCGCCGCCACGCCGGGTTCTCCGTCTTGGAGCGAAACTCGAGACTGACGGCGCGGAAGATCAGCGCAAAGAGCAGCAGCATGAAGGCGACGTAGAAGGCGCTGAAGACCGTGGCGTACGCATAGGGAAATGCGGCAAAGAGTGCTCCGCCGAAGGTGACGAGCCAGACCTCGTTGCCGTCCCACAGCGGTCCGATGGAGTTCATCATGATGCGGCGCTGTTCATCGGATCTGGCAATCGGGTGAAGGATCCCGACGCCGAGGTCGAACCCGTCGAGGATCGTGTAGCCGATGAGCAGCACGCCCAGGAGCGCGAACCAGATCATCGCCAGCGTGTCGTGATCGAACATCAGCGTGGCTCCTCTCGCCGGTCGTTCGATTCGAGCAGTGAGCGGCTCTGCCCGGCCAAGGCTGCGGCCGCGTCGCGCAGCGTACCGCTGCGCCTGGCGATCGAAGCGCCTTCGTCGGGTCCGTGCTGGATCTTGTCGTTGAGCACATAGATCCATACGCCAAAGAGCAAGGCATAGATCAAACCGAACATGGCGATCGACCAGAGCACCTGGTCGGCCCTGACGGATTCGCTCAGTCCCTCGCTCGTGCGCAGGCCGGGCATGGCGACGCCGTCCTGCACACTGGGGTAGACGAGCCACGGCTGTCGGCCGGTCTCCGCTGCAATCCAGCCGGCCTCGTTGGCAATGATGGCGCCGAGCACCGTCCAGACGAAGACCCAGAGCAGCCAGCGCATCCGGAAGATGCGACCACCGCGGAGCAGCAGCAGCGCTGCGCAGGACAGCACGATAAAGAACGTGCCGAGACTCGCCATCAGGTGGTACGCCTGGAACGGCAACCAAACGAGCGGTTGATCCTCGGGCGCAAAGGCGTCAAGCCCGGTGACCGGCTTGTCAGCGTCGCCGTGGACGAGGTAACTGAGCAAGCCCGGAATGGCCACGCCGTACTTGACCTCACGCGCTTGGGCGTCCGGCCATCCGAAGAGATGCAGATCGCCGGGGCCGGTCTTGAAGTGGCCCTCGAACGCCGCGAGTTTGGCCGGCTGGGTCTGCGAAACGATCTGCGCCTGGTGGTGACCCGACACGAGGGAAGCCACGCTGAAGATCGCCGCGACGATCACGCCGATGGTGAAGCAGCGCCGGGCGAAGAGTTCGTGGCGCCTGCGGATGAGGTAGTAGGCGCTGATCGAGCAGACGAAGAAGCCGCCGAGGATCATGGCGCCGATGAGCGTGTGAATGAGCCGGTCGGCACTGGAGGGATTGAAGACCATGGCCCAGTAGTCAGTAATCTCGGCCCGCAGGCCGGGCACGCCGTTGACCTCGGTTTCAACGACGTGATAGCCGGCGGGAGTCTGCTGCCAGGAGTTGGCGACGACGATCCACACGGCGCTGAAGCACGATCCAAGGAAGACCATCAGCGTGCTGAAGAAGTGCATCTTCGGCCCGACGCGATCCCAGCCGAACACCAGCACGGCGAGGAAGCCCGATTCGAGGAAGAACGCGAAGATGCCTTCGGCGGCGAGCGCCGAGCCGAACACATCGCCGACGAAGCGGCTGTACGCGGCCCAGTTGGTGCCGAACTCAAACTCCATGACGATGCCGGTGGCGATGCCCAGCGCAAAGTTGAGGGCGAAGATGCGCGTCCAGAATCGCGCGGCATGGTTCCAGCTCACATCACCGGTCTTGAGCCACATCCCCTCGATGATCACCATCACCAGCCCCATGCCGATGGTCAGCGGCGGGAACAGGTAGTGGAACATGATCGTTCCGGCAAACTGCAATCGACTGAGGATCTCGACATCCATAACCACCCCCAGACTGCGGGCGACGCACTGGCTGCGCATCGATCGATGCTATCAGCACGCGGCGCGAACGGCCGTAGGACGGATACCCGAGAGCGCCATCACACGCCGGAGACGCGCCGCGCGCCGGGGGTGACTTCCTGCCCGGCTTGCGCTTCAGCGTCCTTCAATTTGCCGCAGGATCGTCGGATCGGTAATCGTGTCATCTTCGGCGAGGAGAAACGCCTTGCTCAGAATGATCGACAGCGTGCGATCGCCTTCGAACGGCAGAAAGACTCCGCGGCCGCCGCGAACCGTTTCTCCGAAGCCGTCGGGCACGATGCAGAGGTACTGATCGTTGGGTTCCATGAGGATGCTGCCGCTGCCCAGATGGATTTTGTACACGCGCCGCCTGCCAAGCACCACGAGGAACCTGTCAGTCATCGTACAGGCGGGAGCGATGGACAGTCGCGGGATGAGGCGCTCGAGCAGTTCACGACGCGTGTTGGCGCTCTCACCGAGTTCGCCGAATGATCGCTCGCGCCAGTAATCTCGAAACGCGCCTATCGGGCCGCCATCCTCCCACTCGGGGTTGTTGCCCACCGACGCCACGCCGACAAACAGATCAACGTCGCGCATCACTTCGCTGAGCACAAGCGGAGGGATCTGATCCAGCGGAACAGGTTGGTGCTCCGGCGCGCCGCTGGCATCCGTCCGATACGGCCCGCCGGAGGCATGCGCGCTGTTCATGGCTGCTCCGATTGGATAGAACCGCACCTGATCTGTGGAGAGATACCGGTACGCCCCGGAATCGAAAATGAAATCATCGACCCGGGTGTCATCCACCCCTTCGATCCAGAACTCGGCTCGCAGTCCCCATGCCGGCAGCAGGCGATAGGCCGGCGGGTACTCATCATCGACGAACAGGCGAAGTCGATTGGTCCAGCCGCGCTGGCCGCACAGGGCGTGAAACTGGTGTTGCTTGAGGAAGTTGGCGGCGAATCGATTGGAGTAGAGTCGCGTCTGTCGCTCGGCGTCGGTGAGCAGGTAGATCTCGCGGTGTGCCTGTTTGAAGGGCTGGCGAATCCGCCGCGCTTCGTAGAACAGTCGCCACGAGGTCACGTCGGACCTTGTCGCCGTCGAGCCTGGCGGCGCATCGGGCTCGATCGGCCGCCACAGCGAAACCGTGGTGGCGGACTCTTCGGGTTCAAACGGCGAACCATCGACGCGCACCAGCCTGCCCGAGCCATAGGGCGCGACTTGCGGATCATCAGACAACCACGCCGCAGCCACTTTGTTGCAACCGTCGTTGAACAGCCAGATCAGCCGCCGGGCGATCGTTCCGATGAGCGGGTGGTCGAGATAGCGCTCGCGCCAGGTGGACATGGCCCATGACTTCGGTTCGATGAAGAGGTTGTCGATGCGGTTGCGCTGGGCGGGAAGCATCGCCGCAATATCCCTGGCGGCCGACTTGATCTCCTTGAGGTCGTCACCGAAGTCGCGCTTCACGGCTGCGGGAACACTCTTGATCGCCTTGCCCTGCGGATTCACCCACGTCAGTCTCGTCGCCGAGGCGCCTTCCCCGCGAGCGACGCGCAACATCGCGGTGTATTCGCCGAGCGTTGTTCTCATCACACCGACCTCTGTCAGCCCGTAGCCGGGTACAGCCATTTCCTCGATCTCATCTCTTGGGAGTCCCTGGCGCGCTGCCGTGGTGTCGAGCGCCTTTTCGAGGACTTTCTGAGCCATGGCGAACTTCACCTTCACGCGCAGCATGGCCAGGTGCCCGAGGCTGGCGCGACCCGGCATCTCGCCCAGCGCGAAGAGGGCGGCGTTGCCGACCTTGACGGCGCGGGGTCCGACGCCTGGGACTTTGCGATAGCAGGACAGCGCCAGCGCCGTCAGAGACCGCGCCATGGCCGGGCTTTGGCGCATCCCCGCCAGCCAGCACAGGCCGCGCAGCATAGTGGCGTGGTGATCGAGGATCATCAGCGATCCGGCCGGCTGGACGCACCATCCGTCTTCAATCTGTGGACCGGTGCGTGGCTGATCAACCAGCGGAAACCACCGTTCCAGTCTCTCCTCGAACGCGGAATCGCCGATCTGCGCATGCAGGAGTTGGGCCTGCTCCACCCATTTGCGCGATGGCTTGCTTGACTTCGCCCTGCTGCAGTGCGCGAGCAGGTCCATCCAGGCCTGGCGCGACGCGGCGTCCATGGCCCGCAGGTCCGCGAGCACGACATCCGTCCAGGCTTCCCCCGACTCGATCAACTGGTCAAACGGCGGCACCGGCATGCGCTCAGTCCTGATGGCGACAATGACAAAGCAATTGAACGACTAGCCGCCGACGAGCATGACCAGTCGCAGGAAGGCGACTTCAGTCTCCGGGACGATCTCGATCGTCTCTTCGAGGGATTCGGTTTGCCGATCGCCAATCAGAACGATGATCTGCCGCCGCTGATAGGCTTCCACGGCAAGGTTGAACTGCACCCTCCAGTCAATCTCCTCGGCGCGGCGCCCGCCGGGTTCAGTCATCACACGGCCGATGCGTCCGGGCCTGACGAGTCCGTGAAACTGGTCTGGCATGTCGCCGGCCCGCACGCGGCGGTTGTAGTCATCGACCTCCTGGTAGATGCGCTCGCGAATCAACTCACGAACGGTGATCGACTCAGATGGGATCGGCAACTCAAAGACAAAGTCGCTTCCCTCGGGAGAGAGCGACTGATCGCGAATGGTGAGCGTAGCGGGCATCGGTCATCCTCCGGTGACGGTGTGGGGCGCCAATCTCGATGCCGCGCCAGTATACTGGATCGTGGAGGGCTTTCGTGCCAGAATCCCCCAAGTTGACCAAAAAACTTTGAAGTGGGTTGCGCGATCACTTTCACGCATGAAAAAGGGCCGAGGCGCGCTGCGGCGCCCCGGCCCGATGGACGTCCTGAGTCTACCTCACTTCGCCTCGGCCATTGCGTGTTCCTTGAACTCGCTCAGATCGATTCCCAGTTTTTCAGCCACGCGGCGGCCGTAGTCTTCATCCGCGCGTGAGAAGTGGCAGATCTGCAGCATCTGGATTTCGGGACGCGCATCCTTGAGCACGCCGGCCAGACGCGTGGTCAGGCGATCCTTGTGCGCCTCGTCGAACATGCGATAGAGGTTGCCCGCCTGGGTGAAGTCGTCGTGATCCTGTGATGAGTCGTAGCGATCCACGATGGTCTGGCCGAGGTTCCATGTCGGGTCCATGTACTTCTCATCGGGTTGTGGCGCTCCAGCGTTGGTGTTGGGCCAGTAGTTGGGCGCGCTGCCGTAGTTCTCCGCCGTCGCCGCCTGTCCATCGCGCATGTAGTGCATGACCGGGCAGCGCGGTTTGTTGACGGGAATCTGATGATGGTTCACACCGAGACGATGCAGGTGCGTATCGGCGTAGCTCATCAGCCGCGCCTGGAGCATCTTGTCGGGGCTG
Organism: Planctomycetaceae bacterium; assembly: GCA_040255465.1. Taxonomy (GTDB): domain Bacteria; phylum Planctomycetota; class Phycisphaerae; order Phycisphaerales; family UBA5793; genus UBA5793. Next base: position 348,438 of record JBDZVA010000001.1, on the reverse strand, counting down.
GCGCCGATACCGGGCACGAGGGCGCTGGGCTTGAATGCGGCCTGCTCGACTTCGGCGTGGTAATTCTCCGGATTGCGGTTCAGTTCCATCTGGCCGACCTCGATGAGCGGGAACTCGGCGTGGGGCCAGACCTTGGTCAGGTCGAACGGACTCCAGCGGAACTGTTCGGCCTGCTTCTCGGTCATGATCTGCACCTTGAGCGTCCATGACGGGAACTCGCCGCGTTCAATCGCTTCGAAGAGATCGCGCTGGTGCGACTCACGATCGTGTCCGATGAGCGCCGCCGCCTCGTCGTCCATGAGATTCTTGATGCCCTGGTTTGTCTTGAAGTGGAACTTGCACCAGACGCGCTCGTTCCTGGCGTTGACAAAGGAGTAGGTGTGGCTGCCGTAGCCGTTGATGTGGCGATAGGAAAGCGGCAGACCGCGGTCGCTGAAGAGAATGGTGACCTGATGCAGGCTCTCGGGACACTGGCTCCAGAAGTCCCACTGCATGTCATTGTCGCGGACGTTCTTGTCGGGGACGCGCTTCTGCGTGTGAATGAAGTTGGCGAACTTGTAGGGATCGCGCACAAAGAAGACGGGCGTGGCGTTGCCGACCAGATCCCAGTTGCCTTCGTCGGTGTAGAACTTGATGGCAAAGCCGCGCACGTCGCGCTCGGCGTCGGCGGCGCCGCGCTCGCCGGCGACGGTGCTGAAGCGGAGGAACAGCTCGGTCTTCTTCCCAATCTTGCTGAAGATGCTGGCCTTGGTGTACTTGGTAATGTCATGCGTCACCGTAAAGGTGCCGTAGGCGCCTGAACCCTTGGCATGCACCACACGCTCGGGGATGCGTTCGCGGTTGAAGTGCTGCATCTGCTCGAGCAGTTGGACATCCTGCATGAGCAGCGGACCGCGGGGTCCGGCCGTCAGCGCGTGCTGACGACCCACCGGCGCGCCTTCGGCGGTGGTCAGGATGGGACAGGTTCCGTCATTGGTTTTGGTCATGGTGTTGCCTCCTGTGTGATTCAGGACGGTTGCGTCACGCCATTCGGGCGGTGGTGGCAAGTCCGTCCCGTGAAAACGAAGTTTGAGAACTCGAATCGATCGTAGGATGGACACCTATAGCCGCCCATTGTGGTTCTGGCATACCATGTATAGGTATCTCCTATGGAATTCCGCCAGCTTCGATACTTTGTAGCCGTTGCTGAGGCCGGCACGATCAGCCGCGCAGCGGATCGGTGCCAGGTCGCACAGCCGTCGTTGAGTCAGCAGATCATGAAGCTCGAAGATGAGCTGGGTGTCCAACTGCTCGACCGGCTTGGGCGGGGCGTGGCATTGACGGACGCCGGCCGGGCGCTGCTGCCGCGCGCTCGGCGCATCGTGGCGCAGATGCAGGAAGTTGAATCGAGCCTGCGCACCGATCTGGAAGAGGGGCGCGGCCGACTGGCAGTGGGCGCGATTCCGACGATGGCCCCCTACCTCGTACCAACGATCATCGCGCAGTTGCGACACGAGTTCCCGCAGTGCGAGATCATCGTGCGCGAGGATCTCACGCAGCACCTCGTCGAGGCCATCGCCGACAACGAACTCGACGTCGCCATCATGAGCACGCCGATCGACCACGAGTTGATCGATCTTGAAGTTGTGGGCCGCGAGGCGCTGCTCGTTGTGGCGCCACGCGAGCACCCACTGTGTGCCGAAGGCGAGATTGCCCTGGCGGATCTGCGCGACCAGCCGGCCGTCACGTTGCACGAGATGCACTGCCTGGGCAAACAGATCACCGATTTCTGCGAAGCAAAGCGCCTGCCGCGAAACGTCGTCTGCCGCATGACGCAGATCGACACGCTGCTGGAATTCGTGCGGCTCGGCCTGGGCGTTTCAATCGTTCCCGAAATGGTGGCGGCGCACGATGATCATCCGGGGCGCACTTACCTGCGTTTCAGGCGCACCGCGCCGATGCGGGAGATTGCGCTGGCGTGGAGAATCGGACGGATGCGTCCGCGGCTGGCGCGCCGGTTTGCGGCATTACTCACCAGCCAGTTGAACGGCCGCGTCTGAGCCGATTACCGTTCACCAAACATTCGCTTTGCCGCGTGGTCGAGACGAGATTCCAGACCCGACTCAGCACTCCCCGACATCATCGATTCGAACATGGCCCGCGTCTCATCGCGGCTGTTGACGCGCGGGAACGGCTCTTTGGGCACGGGGAGATCGAGAAACGCACACAACGGCTCCCACCCCTGCTTCACTTCGAAAACAAGCAACCTGTCGGCGGAGATCGTCTCTCTTACTTCGGCGACATGCCGCTCAAAGTGTGCGATCATGTATTCGCGATCGAACATGCGACCTTCCACTGTATTCCAGATGGTGCGCTGGTTGAGGGCGCCGAATGGCGTGTCCTTCACGTAGTCGACCATCTTCTGCGACATGATTGTTTCGTTGACCGACGCAAACCACTTCTCAGGATCTCGCACGTTGAGCAGCACCTTTGCATCCGGGTAGTACTCCGACAACTCGCGCCAGAAGGTGCACGCGGGGTAGTCTGTGGTTGCGGCGTATCCCTTGAACAGAGCATCCCAATCAGGCTTTCCCTCGGCCGCACGGATCCAGTACTCCATGTGCGATGGGTTGGCAATCACCTCGCCCATGTGGTAACAGCGGCCGAGACCGAGACGTTCGATCGCGAGTTTGGTGGATGCGGTGCCGGTTCGACCAAGTCCGGCCCCGATGATCTGCAGCGCCATGGGGGCTCCTTAGCAGGGATGCGGGCGAAAATGAATTGCAAGCGTATGAGTCCAGATGGGTACAGGCGCGTTCCGTGAACACCTGTTCCGACCCCGGCGGGTCGGTCACGATCACTACGCGGGACGCTGCTTACGAAAGCCCGTCCCTCCCCGGGGGCTCCGATGGTGTTTTTCTTTTCAATCCTGGAATCCAGCGGCCGGATCGCAGGGAGCATCCGGTATACTGGGGGCGTCGGCGGCTCAGACCCGCGCGGGAATCTGGCGTCCCACGCCCAACGAGTTGTCGACGTGTGGCCTTGAGCAAAACGATCTGGGGCATGCGACGCGCACTGACCAGCGCCGAGCAGATGCGCTGTTCACCTGGTCGTCGGGTCGTGAGCCGGACACTTCATGTTACTCTTACGCCAAAAGGAGAGGATCAACATGTCAAGAATCATGTGCATCGCCATCGCGACGACGGCCTTCGCAGCGCCGGCGCTGGCGCAGACCACGCATCACATCGCGCTCAACTACAACTTCAACGGGATCGTGCATTCCGGCGAAGCGGGCGTCCCGGATGCTCCGTCGGGATTCCGGTCCATCTCGGATCGGGCGCTGGACTTTTCGTTCGGCGTCCCTCGCAACCCCGTGTTGGACAACTACGTCTGCATCAACCAGCCCGGCGTGATGGACATTGTCTACCTTGGCAATCGCAACACGGTCGACTACAACGGTTCAGGGGGCGCCGCGTTTGACCTCGTTCCCGATGGTGATGAGATCGGCATCCAGCCGACGTGGCTTCCCGATCCAAGCCAGCAGCACGAGCAGACGACCGTGCTTTCCAGCCCCATTCTTCTGGAAGGACCGAGCAGTGCCGGCGTCATCTTCCAAATCAGCAATGGCGGCGGTTCGTTTGATGTCATCTTCCGCTTCCAGGGCGGCGGCAGCCACACCGCGACGCTTACCGGGCCAGACTGGTTTGGTCCCTTCAACGGGCAGCCGAACATTGGCGAATTCGTCGGCACCGGTTTCGTAGACATGGCCCTTCCCGATGCGACGCTGCTGCTCACCGAAGGCACGGTTGATCTCTCGGCCTACGCGGGTGAAACGCTCACTCAAATCGGAATCGCCAACCCGACGAGCATGTTCTCCGGATATGCGATCGTGGCCATGAACGTAACGACCGGCGGCGGACTGACGCTCACGGCACAAACGTCGTGCCCCGGCGCCGGGCCGGCTCGCCTCGAAGCAAGAGGCGGATCCGGCGGCCGCGTCGCCTTCGTCTACAGCACGCGGCAGGGCAGTTTCCGAATTCCCAACAACCAGCCCTGTGCGGGAACGACGCTCGGCCTTGGCGGCACGCCTACCGTCGCGGGCACGGCCACAGGCAATCCCGCTGTCCTGAACGCAAACAACGTGCCGGGCAGTGCGTGCGGGCGCCTCTTCCTGCAGGCCATCGATCTGAACACCTGCACGACGTCAAACGTGGTTCGCTTCCAGTAGTCGTGGCTTCATCATCGCAAGGCCGCGCCATGCTCGCATGGTGCGGCTTTGTTTGTTTTTCTCGGGAATCAGACAGTGCGCCGTGATGCGTCCGGCGCCGCCCGCGACGACTCGCACCCCGCCGCCCGGTATCATCCCGCGTTGGCTGTCCCTCTCTGCCCTTTGCCGCAAGACCCCATGGCGAACAACGATCCGACGCTTGATTCATGCGAACCGCCAGCGGGAGGACTTCCGCAGCGCATTGGTCGGTACCGCATACTGGGGATCATTGGCGACGGCGGGTTCGGCACCGTCTACGAAGCGGAGCAGACTGAACCGATTCGTCGTCGCGTTGCACTCAAGGTCATCAAGGCTGGCATGGATTCCAAGCAGGTCCTGGCCCGCTTCGAGGCGGAGCGACAGGCGCTGGCGGTGATGGATCATCCCGGCATCGCCAAGTTCCTCGATGCCGATCTTGACGATCGCGGTCGACCCTACTTCGTCATGGAGTACGTGCGGGGTGTACCGATCACCGAGTTCTGCGAACAGGAGCGACTGAGGCTCGACGATCGCGTGAAACTGATGATCCAGGTGTGCCACGCCGTGCAGCACGCGCACCAGAAGGGCGTCATTCATCGCGATCTCAAGCCCGGAAACATCCTTGTTGAGCTGATCGACAAAAAGCCGGTGGTCAAAGTCATCGACTTCGGCGTGGCCAAGGCGCTGGCGCAACCCCTGACCGGCTCGACCATCTACACCGAGCGCGGGCAGATGATTGGAACGCCGGAGTACATGAGCCCCGAGCAGGCGCGTGGAAGCGGCGTCGATGTGGATACGCGGGCGGATGTGTACTCATTGGGCGCCATCCTTTATGAACTGCTCACCGGCCTGACTCCCTTCGATCCTTCCACGCTGCGCGAAAAGGGATACGCAGAACTTCAGCGCATCCTTGAACGTGAGGAAGCGCCGCGGCCGAGCCAGCGACTGACCACGATATCGAAGACGCCGACTGCGACGGGTGAGCCGCTTTTGCATTCCATTGACCCTGCAGCGATGTCCAAGCGCCTCAAAGGCGACATGGACTGGATCGTGATGAAGTGCCTCGAGAAGGAGCGCGACCGGCGCTACGAGACGGCCAACGGTCTGGCGATGGATCTCGAGCGCTACCTCCACAACGAACCCGTGGCCGCCGGCCCGCCGTCGGTCACATACCGCGCTCGCAAGTTCGTCAAGCGCAATAAGGCCCTGGTGACGGGCGGGGCGCTGGTCGCGGCTGTGCTCGTGCTGGGCATCATTGGCACGACCTGGGGGTTGCTCAACGCCCGGGCTCAGGCTGAGCGGGCCGAGCGCGAGTTGACGCGCGCCGTGGAGATCAAGCGGCTCATCACCGACATGTTCCAGAGTGTGGATCCGGCCGAGGCAAGGGGCGCGAGTATCACGCTTCTCAAAGGTATCCTGGACGACGCCTCCGCGCGACTCTCCAAAGGCGAAGTGAAGGACGAACTCATCGCTGCGGAACTGCACGCCGTGGTTGGGAATGTCTACGGGAGCCTCGGCCTGTATGCCGACGCCCAGCGCCACCTGCCGACGGCGCTCGAGATCCGCACGCGCCTGTTGGGCGACGATGATCCGGCGACGCTCGAATCGATCAACAGCCTGGCCAATCTGTGCCTGCAGCAGGGCCGCTACACCGATGCCGAGCCGCTGTATCTCAAGGCGATAGAGATCAGCAAGCGCGCGCTGGGTTCGGATGATCCGGCCACACTGAAGGCCATGGGCAACCTTGCAAGCCTCTTCTTTTCCCAGGGTCGATATGCCGACGCCGAACCACTGTTCCTCGAAACGCTGGAGATCAAGCGGCGCATTCGCGGCCCGGAGCATCCGGACACACTCAAGTCCATGAACAATCTGGCCACGCTGTACCTCCAGCAGGGCCGCCATGCCGACGCCGAGCGGATGTATGTCGAGACGCGCGATCTGCAGAATCGCGTGCTGGGTGCGGAGCATCCTAATACGCTGTGCACGATCACCAACATTGGCTTGCTCTACAACTCGATGAACCGCTTCGAGGATGCGCTAAAGATGTTCGAAACGAGTCTGCCGATCGAGCGGCGGGTCCTGGGCATGCAGCATCCCTGGACCGGATACGCCATGAACGGCCTCGCGTCCGCCTACATGAAGCTTGGCCGTCGTGAGGAAGCGGTCCCGCTCTACCGTGAACTGCTCGAACTCCGCACCGCCGCGGCGGACCAGTCCGATGCCGATCCCAGCACGCTCAACGATGCGGCATGGACGCTGCTGACCTCGGAGATCGAAGAGCTGCGCGATCCACCGCGGGCGCTCAAGTATGCCGAGCGCGCCTGCGCCGGAGGCAACTCGAGCATCCCCAACTACCTTGACACACTCGCCCTGGCGCAGTTTCGAACCGGCAACACCGCCAAGGCGATCGAGACGCAACGCCGGGCCCTCTCACTCATCCCGGCCGGCGCCGACCCCGAGATGGCGGCTCATCTGGCGGAGTATGAAACAGCGCTCACCGGAGTGGACGTCGACGCGGATCATTGACAGAACGCCGCGCAACTGGCAGACCACATGCGTTGGGGGGTCTGGTATGATGCGTCATCGCGCTGCCCGACGCGTACGCCCGGCTCACTCCGCGCGAGCCAGATGGGGTCGCAACACGGGAATCAGGATCAGGGCGAGTCCGGCACAACCCGCGCCAAGACACAGCGCGGGCGTCGCGCCGTAGTGGTGCCAGACGAGCCCAACGAAGAGGTTGGCCACCACGGACGCGAGCCCGATGAGCATGTAGTACACGCCCAGTGCCGTACCGCGCCGCTCACGCCGGGCGTGATCGACGACCAGCGCCTTGCTCACGCCGTCAGTCAGCGCCATGTAGACGCCGTAGAGCGGCAGGATGAACCAGATTCCGACGGCATTCGTGTAGGCAAAGCCGAGGTACGCGACCGCATAGATCGCCCAACCCAGCGCCATAACGCGCCAGCGGCCAAGCCGATCGCTGACAATACCCGCGGGGTAACTGAGCAAGGCGTAGGTCACGTTATAGAGTGCATACGCCAGCACAACCGCCCACGGCGTGAGGCCGACTTCACTGGCGCGCAGGAGCAGAAATGCATCGCTCGAATTGCCCAGGGTAAAGATGACCAGCAGCGACACGGTGCGCCAGTACGAACTGGAGAGCACGCGACCATCCGCACGGCCCGTTGCCTGCGGCCTGGTGCTCGTCGTCTGCGGCTCACTCTCGCGCACCAGAAAGGTGATCGCGAGCGAAATCAGCGCGAGCACTGCCGAGATGCCAAAAACAAGTCGAAAGCCGTCACCGGCGCTTTGCATTGGCGGCAGGTTATCAAGCGCGTCTTTCGCCGGGGCCCTGGGCGTGCCAATGAACCACCACACGAGCCCGGCGGAGAGCAGCACGCCAACCATCGCGCCGGCTGTATCCATGGCGCGATGAAAGCCGAACGCGCGGCCGCGGATCGATTCATCCGTGGCGTCGGCAATCAGCGCATCGCGCGGGCTGCCGCGCAGGCCCTTGCCGACTCGATCGACCAGCCGGCCGGCCAGCACCATCGGCCACGCGAATGCGATCGCAATCATCGCCTTGCCCAGCACGGGTAATCCATAGCCCCAGCGCACGTAAGGTACGCGTTTGCGGCGACGATCGCTGCGGAAACCCGCCCACGCGCCGAGGAACGCCACCACCGCCGCCGCAGCCCCTTCGATCCCGCCCAGGACCGTTGTCGTTGCTCCAAGCACGCCGACGATGAACAGCGGCATGAGCGGGTAGATCATCTCGCTGGACACATCAGCAAAGAACGACACCCAGCCAAGCAGGATCACCGGCCGAGGCAGGCGCGCCGCATCCGCAATCGCGGGGTTCGCCTCCGGCGCTTTCGTATCGTGGCTCACGCGCTGCTCCGAGTCGACGCCAAGGCGATAGGCGCGCTCCGGGGAACGGGACGACGCGCCCTCTTCCAGGCGATACCGTATCGGATCGGGCGGCCAGAGTCGCCCGCCGGAGGTACCCATGAGAACCCGTCACTTTATCTTCGCTGCCCTCGCTACCCTCCAGATGCTGCTCGCGGGGGCAGCCACCCGCGCTGCCGATCCGGTTTCGCTCGACTCGCTACTCCGCGAAATGATCGATCGTAACGCCATCGCGCAGCTGCCCAGCCCCTGGTACACCTGCAAGCAGGCGTCGAGTTACGATCGAAAATCCACCGGAGCCAGTGACGCCGAGACGTGGTTCGCCAACGGTGACGCCAGCCAGTACATCCGCGAGGAGACAAACGGCGACCGCACGGAATACGTGATGATGGATGAGGCGGGCCCGGGTGCGGTCGTCCGCATCTGGTCCGCCAATCCTAAGGGAACGTTGCGGATCTACCTCGACGGCGAAGCCGAACCCGCGCTCACAGCGCCAATGGACCAACTGCTTGGCGGCACATGGTCGGTCGGCGGCGTCACGCTCGGCCAACCGCTTTCGGCCGAGCGCAGCCGGGGATGGAATCTCTACCTCCCCATCCCCTACGCCAGGCATTGCAAGATCACCAGCGACAGCAATGGCTTCTACTACCAGGTCAACTATCGCACCTACGACAAAGGCGCGAAGGTCGAGTCGTTTTCGACGTTTCAGCTCGCCAAGGCCACGGACCTGCTCAGCCATGTGCAGCAGACCCTTCTGCAGGCGCCTGCGGCAGCCGGGGAACCGACGCTGCAGGCCAGCGGCCAACTTGAGAACGGCAGTCGCCTTGAAGTAGCCCTCGCGCCCGGCCCGTCTGCCGTGGCCAAGATCACCTGCAGGATCAAGACTGACGACTACGCCGACGCGCTGAGGCAGATGGTTCTCGTCGCCGAGTTCGACGAGGAGCCGACGGTGTGGGTGCCAGTGGGCGATTTCTTCGGCTCGGGCATCGGTGTCAATCCCTTCCAGGACTGGTATCGAACGGTCGAATCAGACGGCAGCGCGATTCTCACCTCGCGTTGGATCATGCCCTATCAGAAATCCGGCAAGATCCGTCTCGAGTACCTTGGCACTGCAGAGGTCGATGCAGACCTGACCGTCACCTCGACCTGGTGGATCTGGGACGATCGCTCCATGCACTTCCACGCCCATTGGCGGCAGGAAGATCCGATCGCTACGCGCCCCATGCACGATTGGAACTACATCGACTTCAAGGGTCGGGGCGTCTACGTCGGCGACTCGCTGGCCGTGGCCAATCCCGTGGAAGCCTGGTGGGGAGAGGGTGATGAAAAGATCTACGTCGATGGCGAATCCTTCCCTTCGCACTTTGGCACCGGCACGGAAGACTACTACGGCTATGCATGGTGCTGCCCCGAACCGTTCACTGACCCGTTCCATGCCCAGCCGCGCTGCGATGGGCCCGGCAACTATGGCCACACCACGGTGTCACGCGTGCGCTTGCTCGATGGCATTCCCTTCCGCAAGTCGCTGAACTTCGACATGGAAGTCTGGCACTGGAAGGACTGCAACATCGGCTACGCGGCGACGACGTTTCTCTATGCGCGGCCCGGCGCGATTCACAATCGTCTGGCGCAGCCGGAGGAAGCCGAGCGCGGCGCGCTCGATCCCCCGCCGCTGCCGCCGCCATTCACGATCGCCGGGGCGATCGAGTGCGAGAGCCTGGCGGTGACGGCCCATTCGGACGATCTGGAATATGGACCGCAAGCCATGGCCGGCTTCGGACGCGAAACCTGGAGCAACGACGCTCACTTCTGGGTTCGGGGCACCAAGGTGGGTGACTTTGTCGAACTGGAGGTTCCCTGCGATGCCAAGGGGCCAGTCGACGTTACGCTTCACGCCACGAAGAGCTGGGACTACGGCATTGTGCAGTTCTCCATCAACGGAAAGACAGCCGGCAATCCGGTGGACTTCTTCAGCGGCGCTCAGGGAGTGTGCAAGGCCAGCGGGCCAATCGAACTGGGAACACACAGACCAGCGAACGGCAAACTGATCCTCCGGGCCGAGGTGGTCGGCGGCAATCCGGACGCCCTGGGCACGCGAGCGTACTTCGGCCTTGACTGCGTTGTGCTCGAAGCAGCAAAGTGAACGAGGATCGATGACGCAATTGCAGCCGAATCTCCCGCCCCGGCGCATCGCGCTGGTGGGCATGGCGCAGCTCCCCGAGCCCGATCCCGATGAAGCGCCGTTGCTCGGCGCTCTGCGCGAGGCGGGTTTCGATGCGCAGGTGCTGCACTGGGACAGGGACGACGAGGCACATGATCCGGCTGCATTTGATGTGTGCGTGCTCCGCGCCACGTGGGACTACCACAAGCGGCCGCAGCGCTTCGAAGCATGGCTGCGGCGCGCCGCGTCGGTTTCCGTTCTCCGCAATCCGCTTGCCACAGTCCTGTGGAACATGCACAAACGCTACCTGCTGCAACTCGAGCGAGTGGGTCTGCCGATCATCCCGACGGTGCTGCTCGAACGCGGGTCACGGCGGACCGTGGCAGACATCGCCGGCGCCAACGACTGGACGGAGATTGTCATCAAGCCCGCCGTCTCGGCTGCGTCATGGCAGACAAAGCGCTTCGCGGCGAGTGAGACGGAGAGCGCCGAGCGATTCCTGCGCGAGCAGACAGCCGCGCACGACACGCTCATTCAGCCCTATCTGGCCGAGGTTGAGGGCGGCGGCGAGGTCTCCATCGTCTGGATCGACGGGCAGGTGACGCACGCCATTCGCAAGACGCCTCGCTTTGACGGCGGCAATGAGCGCGTGCAGCCATGCTCCGTCGAATCACGGCACATCACGTTCGCCCATCGGGCCATGCAGGCGGCGGGGCAAGACGCCAGCTACGCGCGCATCGACGTCGTCGAACGTGCCGATGGCTCCATCGTGCTGTCTGAACTCGAACTCATCGAGCCGTCGCTGCACTTCCACCACTCACCGCCTGCTCTCCGCCGTTTCGTCAACGCCGTTGACCGGCTCGCGCGAAGCGAGGCTACTGGCCCGCACCGAGAATGACGATCGTTCCCTGCGTGGGACAGGTGGCCAGACGCCGTCCGTCGGGGCTCCAGGCAAGGTTCCAGATCGTGTCGGCCAAGGGCTTCAGGCCAAGCACGATGTCGCCCCGATCCAGATCCATCATCCAGAGTTGATCTGCCGCAATGGCGATGCGATGGCCGCTCACCTCGACGCGCGAAATTCCGCGCCCGCCGGTGTCACAGGTGTGAATGGCTTGGCCGCCACCCGCGGGATAGACCCGGACCACCCCAGCCGAGTCGCCCGTGATGAGGCGCGAATCATCCTCGGTGAATCCGACGGTTTCGACGCGGCTGCTCGAATCGCCGAACTGCGCCACGAGTCTCCCGGTGGCTGCATCATGCACGCGGGCCGTGCCGTCGTCCCATCCCGAGGCAATCAGTTTGCCATCGTGACTGAATGTAATCCGCGTTGGTTCCGTGCCATCGGCCATCGCCGTGAAGAGAAGTTCGCCGGCATCGACGTTCCACACTTTGAGCGTCGATCCGCTGCCCGCCGCTCGCGTGCCATCCGGGGAGATCGAGCAGTCGTAAACGCCATCTCCCGCGTCCAGCGCTGCGATCTGCTTGTGGCTCGCAACGTTCCACACGCGCACATGGTTGTCCCACGAACAGGTTGCTAGCCGCAAACCATCTGCACTGAACTGAGCGGCGTGGCAGGTTGAACCGGCGTGGGCTTCCCACGAATCGACCAGTTCCCCGCTGCGCGTGTCGAACAGGCGAAGCCAACCGTCATAGCACGCCACGGCCATTGTGCTCCCGTCAGGAGTCATGACGCATGAGTAGGTGCCCGACGCGCCGGTGGCGATCGTGGTCTGGTTGGCGACGCTTCGTGCGCTGTTCCAGACCAGCAGCCTGGACTCGAGCGAGCAGGCGATGATCTCGGCGTCGTCTGGCGACCAGATGGCGCCGCGCGTGGTTTCCGTTGCTCCGCGCAACACAGCCGTCTGCCTCCAGGAATCGGTGCACCACACGCGAACGGAGGTGTCGACGGAACTCGTGACAAGTTGCTTGCCGTCGTGTGAAAACACGGCGCTTTCGACGTATCCCTGATGGCCGCTCAATCGCGCGACAAGTTCGCCAGAATCGATCGAGAAAATGCTGGTCGTGCGGTCCTTGCTGGCGGCGGCGACCAGCGCGCCATCCGGACTGATGCCGATGTCATTGACAGCGTTGTAGACCCCGTCGTCCGCAAGCGTGAAGTGGGATGTTTCCGTTGCGTCGGCGGCGAGCAGGTGAACCACGCCGTCCCATGAGCCGACCAGGATCTGCTCGCCGTCCGGAGTGAAATGAATTGCGCTGAGCGGCTTGACACCCACTCGATTGCGATGCAGGACTTCGCTCGTCGTTGCGTCCCACACCCAGACCACGCCGTGTACGCCCGTGTCATCGCGCTCCCAGGCGCACGTGGCAACCCGGGTGCCATCGGGACTGAATGTCGCGGCTGCAAACGCGGGGTTGGACAGCTCAATGCCGGCGATTGATTTGCCGCTGGCGACGTCCCACACCTGCGAGGTCACATCGCGCGAAACGGTAACGAGGCGCAACCCATCCGGACTGAATTCCGCGCGATAGACCGCGTCGCGATGGCCCTCAATCGTGCGCAGCGGCTCAAGCGCCGGCCATGACCAGAGGCGCACGAGCGCACCTTCAACGGTCGCCACGATGTCGCCGCCCGGTGAGATGGCTATGCGAACCGGTGCATCGGGCGTCTCCACCTTCCGTTGCGTCGTATCTGCAACAGCATTGAGGTACTCCCACTCCCAGCCGCGCTCAGACGGCGACGTGACATCGAGCCAGCGGCGCAACTCGCGCGGGTCATCAAGTTGGAGTGATTTCTCGGCAGCGGCGATCTGTGCGGGATACGCGCGGGCCGGACCAATCGTCTGCGCAACCGCGCCACTGCACCACCAGCATCCGATCGACGCCGAGACGACTCCTGCATGAATCCAAATCAAGGTTCACTTCCCTTCTGTTCGCCGGCGCTCGGCATTCGATCGATGATGTTGCCGTCCTTGTCGCGCAGGATGAGCGAACCCATCCCGTCTTTCTGATAGAGCACGGTTGACCCCTTGCTCTGCTCTCCGTGAATTGCCAGGCCACCGCCCCCATGGGCAAACTGCGCAGCGCCGACGCGGATGACATTCTGATCGTCAAACAGGTACAACGCGCTCTGCGAAGGATCGTGAATCAGGCAGGCGCGTGTGCGCCCCTCAGGGTCATACAAAAACAACCCGGCCGAACCGTCTGCGTCGATTCCGAGCTCTGCCCGCACCGTTCCGGCCGCATCCACCATCTGAATCGACCGCGCGCGAAGCACATCGCGTTGATTCGGTTGTGTACTGCATGCAGTGCAGATCGTCAGCCCCAGGATCGCGATGGCCAAAGCAGGGCAGCCGGACACGGCGGACCTGCTACGCCTCTGGATTGGATGTTTGGTCAATGGATACTCCTTGTTGATTGATTCGGGCTGATCTGGGTCGCAGCTGGCGAGGTCGACTCTGTGGCGGATCGCCCGTGCCGACGATCAACAACCGCTCGATGTAGTCGCGCAACGATGCCACGGCCGTGTCGTAGGCGTCAAAGCTGCGATAGGTCCGCGCGAGCATGACGGCGCCCTCCATCGTGACGAGCACGAAGAGCGCGAGTTGCTTCGCGTCGGCGTCTTCGGGGAGGCGATTGGCGGCCTCGACAAAGCACTGCTCAACCGCGTCGATCCAGTTGTCAAAGTTCGCGGCCAGCAGCGGGCGGATGTTGGGATTGGTCTCGGTCAGTTCGATGACGAGATTGCCGATCGGGCAGCCGTGGCCGAATTCGGTCATGCGGAGCATCTGCCGGTAGCCGTCTAGCAGGCCGAAGATCCGTTCGATGGGGTCGTCGATGCGGCTCCAGATCGGGTCGAGGACTTCGGGCTCTAGCAAGCGGAGCCGCGCCTCGAGCGTCGCTGCCAGCAGATCTTCCTTGGTGGGGAAGAAGTGGTAGAGCGAGCCGGGCAGCATCTCGGCTTCTCGAGCGATCTGGGCCAGACCGGTGTTGCCATAGCCCTGGAGGGCAAAAAGCTCCATTGCAACCTGGATGAGGCGATCGCGTTTCGAGGTGGTGGGCGAGTCTGTCATGAGTCTTAGTTGGTCGACCAACCAACAATACCGAGCCGCAGATGTGAGTCAAGTGTCCCGGCACGCTCGTAACCGGACCACCGAAACCGCCACAACCTGCGAATAGGCGATCAAAGGCGCGAATACGCGCCAATCTTCGGCGGGGCCTCAACTTACAGACGGTCGAAAGGCGTAAATCGGCGGAAAACCGAAACCGCCACTTTTGGCCGTTTCGAGCATTTTGCGACATACCGAAACCGCCAGAACCGCGAGGCATCATCGAAAAACCGCGTTTTTGCGCCCATACTTGCGACATGCGCCCATCGGTGCGCCCATCGCGCACACCTTCAAGATGCGCGCTGCGCGCCAAGGTGCGCGCGTCGTTTTTGCGCATTCACCACCTGAATAGGGGATTGTGCCTAAGTCGTGGAATTGTGGATAACTTTTTTGGAGGGCTGTTTTTGTGCTAAAAACAGGCATGGATCAGGGGCGTTTTTTGCCAGGCTTGTCGGCCTCCCCGAGTTCGCGTTGGATGGCCTGTTCCACCCTCAGACGCACCCAATCGGAGAGACGCCGATGGTCCGCAGTCGCGAGCATCACCGCGTTCTGAAACGTCTCTTCCGTCACCCTGATGGTGATCGACTTCGACAGGTTGTCGCGTGGCGGCAGATTCATCGTTGGGCATGATATGACAACGGCCACAGGCGACGCGCTCCGATACAAACGTTACGTTGGAATCATTGTCGAACAGCGCTATGGTTTGCCGACAAAAATAAAGCGTCGGCCGGGTGAGTACCCCGGACCGACGCCTGGCATGGCCGCGCGAGAACGCGGCACAGCAACGAAAGGACAATAGGCATGGTCACGGCAACACAAAACGGCAAGCGCAAGATGAACACCAACGGCCGCACTTCGCGCAGTGAGGCGGCAGTCGGCCAGCACCAGGGCAAGCGGCGCGGCGTGCAGCGGAAGCAAGTCACCGCGTGGATCAAGCCCGACGATCGCAAGTTGCTTCAGCTCGTCGCCGATTCGCGCGATCGCACCGTCTCGGCCGTCGCCGGTGAACTACTCAGCGAATCTCTCCGCGACGCGCAGGCACAGCCCGATGCGCACAACATCCGCTTCACCGAATCCGAGGGCGACACCATCCGCAAGCGCGCATTTGAACTCGGCATGACGCCCGAAGAGTTCATCCGCAAGATGATCTTTTCGCCGGGAAAACAAGCGGTCAACGGCACGTTGAACGGGCGTAAACAGCCCATCGAAGTGCCGACGCATGGCGGCTTGAAGGATGATGAACCACTGAGCGAAGAGTACCGCAAGCATCTGAAAACTGAACTCACCAACGCTCAAAAGCGGCCACCATCACAGCCCGTCGGCCCGACCGAAAACAGGGCAGTCCTGCTTGATCGGCCAACCGTTCACAAGCATCCAGTCGGCGACCTCTACCGCCGCGTGTGCAGGATGAACGAGCGCGCCGCCAAGCTGCTCAAGTCGCTGCGGCGCATCCAGCGTCGCCACGAAGACGAGCTGCACTACTACCTTGAATCCAACTACGACAGCGTTGGGCACGTTGAGGCGATGGCCATAGTGGACTTACTCACCAGCGCGTTCGATTGCTACATGCACACGATGCAGAGCGTGTGGAGTGAGTCGGACGACGCCTACGCACGGGTCAAGACCACCATCGAAAATGCGGACGACCACCACACCGGATTTCTCAGTCGCTGCCGACTGGTGAAGCCGGAATAGGCATCCATGCTCTGTCTCCGGGAAGTGGCCGTGCGGGCTTCGACCGGAGAAACGGGACGCTCTCGGCGGCGGGACACCGCCGCCGAGGGTTTGACAACTGAGCCTTTCTGCTGTTGGGGCTTGTAGCCCCACTCGCTTTCGTCCCGTCGCGCGATGAGAGTCGCGCTTCGGGTTTCGCGGGCGACGTGCCCGCAAGTGCGATCTAGAATCGCGCGACAACTCAACTCGTTTCGGAGCATGGATGCTCCAGGCAAGGACGCCTGATGTTCGGACGAACACGCAAGGATGCGCCGACCGCTGATGATTCAGCGACTGCGGCCGACGCGAACAAGTCAACCACACAACCCACCATCCCACCAGGCGGCGAGCAGGCAAAGGCCGATGCAACGTCGGCCGACGGCGCTGCCGCCGGCGCTTCGACGGCAGCGCCCAACTCGCCCGCCGCATCCACCACTGAAGACGAGCGCGTCGAGAAACGCGTCCGCGAAATCCTTGCCCAGGAACGGGAGAAGGAAGAGCGCACCGCAGCTGAGCGCGCCGCCCATGAAGCGTGGATCGGCCGCAACGCGCCGAACCTGGCGGGCACGAAGTTCGGCGATCGACTCTTCGCCAACGCGCGCACCGATGCTGAGCGCAAGGCCGTTGTCCAGGAATTCAACGAGTGGGCGACGGCGCGCGGATTCAAAGCGCCGGACCTTGGAAGTACGCCCGAGCGTGAGGGCGGCCGAGTGCCAACGGCAACCGACCCGAACCATGATCGCGTCCAGGCGGCCAACTCGGTGCTGGATCAGATCGGCCCGCGCCGACTCTGACCGCGCGGCCCACACGCGCGTTTGTTTCCCAACACACACACTCTCTCCCGGAGTAACTGAACCATGACCATCGCACTCACCACGGCATTCGGCGGCGTCATCAATCCCGACACCGCGCAAAGCGTTTTCATCAACATCGCCGGACGCGATGCGCCGCTCACATCCTCACTACTCGCGCTCGGCCGCAAGCGCCAGTGCAGCGGACCGAAGCTGATCTACAAGGGCGGCGGGCTGAGCGTGCGCCGCACCCAGATCGACAACGTGGGTGGCTATGACGAGGACGACACCGACCTGATCGTTGACGATGCGTCGATCTTCGCCGTCGAAGACCTCGTAGCCGTTGAATCGACGGGCGAGATCATGCTCATCACGGCCGTGGACACGGGGACCGACACCATCACCGTCACACGCGCCATCGGCACGACGGCGGGCACGGCGATGCTTGACGATGCGTACCTGCTCAACATCGGACCGGCGCGCGGCGAAGCGTCCACCGGCCTGAGTATGCGCACCAACAGCACCAGCGAGTACACGAGTTACACGCAGATTTTCGAGCGCAAGATTCAGCTCTCGAAAACCCTGGCCAACTCGATGCTGGCGACTGAGGATGAGCGGACCAGGCTGCGCCGCGAGCAGATGCTTGAGATCGGCCGCGACATGGAATACGCGGCGCTGTACGGCGAGCCTGGCGAAGTGACCGGCGCCGGTTCGGTGCGCCGCACCACGCAGGGCATTTTGTCGTTTGCCCTGGCGAACGTCGATGATGCCAACGGCACGCTGACCGAATTGGAGTTGGATGATTGGCTCACCACCGTCTTCGACAAGGGCAGCAACTACCGGCTGATCTTCGGCGACGGGCCGACGTGCAACATCATCCGCCGATTGAAGAAGCCCATCGAGCAGTCCACCGTTGACGCCAAGAAAGTCGGCTTCACCGCGACGCGCTTCGCCACGCCCGATGGCGAGTTCGACCTGATCCGCAATCCGCAGATGTACGGACCGTTGGCGCAAGCAGCGCTGGCGATCGACCCCGAGGAAGTCACCGTCTGTCACATCAAGGACCGCGACCTGCGGCTGCTCGAAAACCTCCAGGACGGTGACGACGACTTCATCATGGACAAGTACCTTGCTGAAGCCGGATTCACCTGGGGCAATCCGAACACGCACGGGCTGCTCACGAACGTCCAGCAGGCCGGGTAAGCGGCGGCGGGCTTGGATGGCCCGAAGGGAGAGAGATCCTCACACACGCAACGCACGGCCCCCACACAGGAGATTTTCAACATGGCCAAGACCACCAAAGACGACAACAGCACGGCGGACGGCAAAGTCCGCTTCGCGAGCAGGTATCCCAACCTCCGCGTCTGTCTCGAAAAGCCGGAGTGCGAACCGATCCCCGGCGGTCGATTCCGCTGGGGTGGCGGAAAGCGCATCGCCTTCCACAACGGCACGTATGCCACGAGCGACGCGCAGGAGATCGAGCAACTGCGCGCCGCCAAGGGCTACGGCAAGCTGTTCCAGGAACTGAACGCGGAGCAACTGGCAAAGAGCGCGTGAAGCAATGGGCCTGATCGTTGATCAAGTCGAACATGAGATTGCCGTACTCGGCTACGCCGACGCGGTGCAGCGTCTCATGGAGTTCTATGGCCAGATGAAAAAGAACGTCGCGGAGGTGCAGGCCAAACTCGACGCCTGCACCTCCCCCGACGATTCGCTTCTGTCTGAATTGGAGCGATGGTCTGAACTGCGCGATCGGGCCGAGGCCAAGGCCGTCGAAGTCAATCTGCCGCTGGCCCTGGCATGGATGAAGCGCCACGTTCATGGGCGGGACTTGATCGACCACCGCGATGAGCTGTTTTCCGCCGCACAATTCGCGGTCTATCGCGCTGTTAAGCTCTTCAACATCGACATGGGCTATCGGTTCAGCACTTACGCGAGCCGTTGCGTCTACTGCGCGCTGATGCGAACACTCCAGCGCATCGGCAGACGACGGCAGCGCGAAATACTCACAACTAAGGAGCTTGCTGAAATGATCGAGTCGCGACCATGCCCCGTGCCGGAGCAGTGGGCGAGACACGAAGCCGCCACCGAAGTGGCCCGGATCGTGCTCGACAACGAATGCGAACTGGATGAGCGCGAGCGGTCCATCCTGCTCTTCCGATTCGGCCTTGGCAGCGGACTCAACGGTGGGCGGCTCATGCTGGCGGAGATCGGCGCGTCAATCGGAGTCACCAAAGAGCGCGTGCGACAGATCGAAGCCAAGGCGCTGGCCAAAGTTCGCAGCACACTGGAAGCGAGGATGAACTGATGAGCGCCTTCAACCTCGGATCAATTCGCGCGGTGCTGGGCCTGGACTCCAGCGAGTACACCAAGGGCATCCTTGATGCGCAGGTGGCCAACGAAGTCTTCGGCCACACCATCACGAACTTCGTCAACAACCCGCTGCTGGGCACGGTGCAGCTGTTCAAGAGTGCGGCCGTGGGCACGGTCAACCTGCTCAGGGAAACCGCGTCACTCAATCAGGAGATTTTCCGCACAGCCGAGCGTACTGGATTCACGACCAAGACGCTCAGTGCCATGCGGCGTGAGTTTGCCGACTTGGGACTCTCGGCGGAGGCCGTTGAAAAGGCGCTGCTGAAGATGAACCAGCAGGTCGCAGCGGCACTTGATGGGACTGCCCCTGATGAATTCGCCAAGATCGGCATAGCCATTCGAGACAGCAACGGGGAGGCCCGCGCCAATGAGGAGATTTACCGCGACCTGACCGATCGAATCTCAGAGTATGGGAATGCCGCTCAACGATCGGCGCTGGTGCAGAAGTTCTTTGGCGAAGAAGCGCTCCGCGCGATTCAGCTGCTGGCCGGTGGGAGCGACAACCTCGATCGCGTTGTCCAGGTGTGGACGAAAATGGGCCTTGTGTTGCGTGATGAAGTCGCCGGCTCATCTGACATCGCGGCGGATGCGGTTGGTAAACTGATCGCAGCATTCCAGGGGATCAAGTACACCGCCGCCACCGAGTTCCTTGGCGGATTCGTCGGCCTGAGCCGCGATGCCAACGAGAGCATCGTTGAGCTTGCCGGGAAGATCAATGAGAAGCTGGCTCCCGCCGCGCGCGACGCGGGAGAGGCAATTCGATCGATGTTCTCCAACGCCAAGGGAATCGCAACCAGCCCGGAAATCGAAGGGCTCAAGGAACTTCTGAGTCTGTATCTCAGGTTCCGAGAGTTCAGGGACGAGAAACTGCTTCCAGCCATCGTCGATCCAGCCGTTCAGGTCTCCTTCCTCGAAGGTTCGCTTGGCCAGCGGAATCGGGAGCAGAACATGCTCGACCGTTTCAACGCGCGCCAGATTGAAATCGAAGACGCGGACCTTCGCAACCGCTATATGCGGCAGACGTTTAATCCTGAACTGGCGCTGTTGGCGGCGAGAATGGCGGTCTGATTCGACGGGTGTTCGACGGCCGTTTGAGCCGTTGTGGATAACCCGTCAACAACCCGATGAGACGACGCCCCGGCAAGGCACCGGGGCGGTCTGCTGCGCCGGGTGGGTTGGCGGTTTCGTGTCGCATCTGGCGGTTTCGGTCCGCGTGCTACGACGCTGATCGCGTAGCACGCGGACCGAAACCGCCAGATGCGACACGAAACCGCCATAGCACCCTGCGCAGCAGATCGCCCCGGTGCCTTGCCGGGGCTTTTTCGGGGCCTGGTGGTCGGCCCCTCAACGGGTTGTCGACGGGTGCTCAAAGGGCCGATGAACGGCCGTTCGAACACCCGTCAAATCGTCAGGCGTGCCCACTTCCGTAGGCACGAACGATGAGCATGAACCAGCCCGATGTGAAGCACACCACGGCGGGCCACCAGAAGAGCACGCCGCCTGGATAATGGATCACCCACCCACCTATGAACATCAGGAGCAGGCCCGTCCAGCACGAGGTGCAGAACGGGCACGCGAGCATCCCGCCGATGACCGTCCCTTCGGCCCAGCGGCGCAGCCAGGCGAAGGCGTGCGATCGACAGAGCAGCGCCACGAGCGTCGCGTTGCCGGCCGCGAGCAGCACGATGATGATGAGCATCTCAAGCGTCAAAGCAGCACCCCCTCCTGGCCACGCTCGCATCGCCGTTGGCCCTGGCAATCAGGTCCGCCGCTCCCACGACATCGCCGCGCAGTTGCCCTGGGTCCATCATGGCCAGCTCGCTTGGACACACGAGCGAGACCGTGGCCGTGCCATTCTTCCCAGCCGGATGGGCGCCGGTGCCTGACCCGCCGCAGAGGCATGCGGCGTAGCTCGTGATGAGGTTGTTCATCACCAGCGGGAAGGCGCTGTAGTTGGCGCAGACCCTCGCATCGAAGTCGGTGTACCCCAGGAAGAGCGGCCATTCGAAGTTCTGCCCCACGTCGCTGGCGTAGACGTAGAGGATGTAGCGATGCTTGGTCGCCGACGCCTGGTAGTTCAGCTCCGCCCACACCTGCGCGTTCGTGCTGCTCGAACCGGTCGTGCAATTGATGCTGCTGCTGTAGTCGGTGTACGCGATGAGCGGCAGTGTGCCCTGGAGCGTCCACGAGCCGCACACTTCGGACCCGGACAGGATGGTGCAGATCGCATCAGGGTCGCGCAGCTGGAACGGGTAGCCACCGGCGTCGGTCTTCAGGGCGAGCGTATTGCTATACGACGAGACGCTGAACTTATGACTGATGCCGCTGATGGGCGAGCACGACGTGTCGTAATAGCGTCGGCAGGCTGTGTCGATCGTGATGGAGGCGAGAGCGACGGAGAACGCGGTGACGCCGAGGCCGACCGTGGGGACGGCGTTCTCCTCACCGTCGTTGCAGGTCGTGCAGCCGCAGCATGTGCACTGGGCGCAGTTGGGCACACACCCTGCGCACTTGCAGCATCGGGATTGCCGGATGAGCAGGGACATCAGGCGCTCTCCTCGTACACGCCGTTGGCCCACTGGAACCAGTACTCGATGACCACATCGCTGAAGGGCTGGTAGACCGGCATGGGCCACATGAGCACGATCACATCATCAGGCACGGGCCGCAGATCCATGGCGCAGGCGCCGCTGTTGGCGGTGTCATCCAGCTCATCGTTCGTGATGCCGATGCCGAGATAGTCAGCGCCCACGGCGTCATTGTTGAGTTCGAAGAGGTTGCGCGCCGTGCCCGTGAATGAACCCTCCTCCCACTCCGTCCACCCGAATCCAGTGCCGATCTTGCGCACCTGGATGAAGTCGTAGACCCACGTGTTGTCGGTCGGTCCGGTGCTTGCCGTGATCTTCGCCCAGAAGGGCGTCTGCAACGCAGGCGGGCTCGCGGGGAGCGCATGCACTGCAAGGCCCGTCGTCTCACGCTTGCCCGTGCTCGGCCCCAGGGCGCCGCTGGCGGGCGGTGCGATCGATCCGCGTGCAGCGCCCCCGCCGCTTCCGCCCACTCCGCCGCGCGGCGAGCCGATCGCCCCGCCGCTGGTGATGCGATCGAGCGCGAGGCGCTGGATGTAGTCGCTGGTGATCTGGAGGAAGTTGCCCAGGCGCACGGTCGTGGCCAGTGCGTTGCCATCCCAGAGGATCGCCGAGACCGATCCATCGGGATCAACGTCGTGCAGCAGCGGGTACTGCTCGATGCGCAGCTCCGGGCTGCCTGTGCTGATGATCGACTCGGCGTACCTGAGCGCGATGGCGTCGATCGTGGCGTCATTGACAGGATCGATCGCCGTGGATGGGTGCGCCTGCTCGAGGTAGTTCACCTGGAGATCCGGGAAGGTGTAGATGGGCACACCCTCATCGAGTGCGTCGCCGACGGGATCGCCCGCCGTCACCTGCACCACGGCCTCGGTGCCGGCGTCCCACTCGAACACGCCCATGTAGTAGTCGGTCTCATCGCCGGCGTTGGGATGATGACAGAAGGTGAGTTCGAGATCACCGGTTCCCAGCGCGGCCGCGCCGATGACATTCTGCACATGCTCAGACGCATCGAGTTTGATGAGCGCCTGCCCGCACTTGATGACACCGCGCTCCAGGTCGATCGACACATCGGAGATCGGCACGAGTTCAGTCTGCTGCACCCATCGGGCCGCGTCATTCTGCACCGCCGCCTTGGCCTTGAGGCGCACCGCCAGGGGAATGCCGCGCTCCAGCACATCGGTCTGCTCATCGAGCAATCGGGACACAAGCGTCCAGCCCGCGGTGAGATCATCATCGTGCAACTGGAGCATGCGGAACACACTCGCCCGCGCGAGGTTCTTGTACTTGTTGTCCACGTCTTCGAAGTTGCGGACGTAGACCTGAATGGGCGTCTTGCCGCTGGGCCACCACGACAAATCTTCGAGCGGCTGAATCGAGCCGTCGACGTCGACGCCGACCCACGTGAGCGGGTTGGGGGTGTCCAGCGTGCGCTTGCGTTCGATGAGGTGGCGCGTCGGCGCTCCGGAGATGATGCACTTGGTCGGGGCCTCATCGCCGAAGGTCACACTGCCGCCGGGGAGCCTGGCCTCGCCCATCGTCGGCGACACGAGCGCCTCGCCGGGATCTTTGAGTCGGTGAATCGAGTACGTGCCATCCTGGTTGAACGCGAAGCAGTGACGCGTCCATTCGAGCAGGCGCTGGAGTTCGGTCGGCGCATGCGCCCCGCGCCAGATGAGTTCCACGGGCGGCTCGAACGCGTCCAGCGAAGTGACAAGCCCGGCCGGAAGCGACGGCCCCTCGCGATAGGTGAGCGTCTTGATGGCGTCGATGCAGTACTGCACGAGATCGCTGCACTTGGCCTTGGGTGTGATGATGGCGCCGCTGGGGCGCAGTCGATTGAGCACCCCCTGGAAGAGCATGCCGCCGGTGCGGCCGTTGAGACGCCTGCGGCCGTCTTCGAGCGTCCACACCCACTCGACGGGACGGCGGGCGAGTTCATCGGGCGTCGAGCCGTGCTGGGTTTCGCGGACATCAATGAGCGTCCAATCCTCGACGAGCACGGAGGCGGTGTCCAGGCCGAGGCGCAGGTCGATGCGCTCAATCTGCGAGTAGTCGTTGTCGGTCACGGGAATGCTCTGCGCCTCGGGTTCGCAGAGGCTCACTGTGACGGTGGAGGGCCAGATGCCGATGCCGCGCTGAACGAAGCCCTGGATGGCGACGCGCACGGTGGTGACGACGCCGCCGACGGTCACGAGCAGATGATGGATCTGGCGCGGCGATTCACTCATGGCAGGAACGCGACCACCTTACTGCGCGGCTTCGGGACGCTCGTGCCCGGTGGACAGATGAAGATCATCCGCCATGCCGTCTCGAACTCCTTGTCACTCAGGCGGCTCGTGGCGTAATCGGTCTGGCCGCTCTGGTAGTCCTCCAGACCCGAGGGGGCGGCGGGCGGCGCGACATACGCGCCGGTGATGGAGACGGCGCGGCCTGCGACTTCGATGACATCGGGCTGGCTCTCGCCGTTGAAGATGAAGGGATTGCGATCAGGATAGAGGAGCACGCGGCGCTGCCGACCGCCGCCGCTCTTGCGCACCGCTTCGGTCCAGGCGGTGATGCCCGAGCCGTCGGTCGTGCCCAGCGCGGTAAAGCGGAAGGTGATCTTGCCGTCGCCGTAGATGTCGATGCGCACTTCACGACTGACGATGACGCCCAGGACGGCGAGCGCGACGCGGATAGCCTCCACCTGGGCGACGGCGTCGCTGCCGACGAAGAAACCACTGCGGCCGATGATGCGGCGGCCGTTGGCGTCTTCGCTCTCGCTCTCTTCGAGCTGCGCTTCATCGATGCCGGGCAGACCTGCCCAGGACGCCTTGGTGTCCGTGACGGTGTAGGAGCCGTCGCGGTCATCATCGCTGTTGGTGATGGAGTAGCTGCGCCCGAAGCCCGAGGTCGCGGCGGGCAGGTTGGCCTCGATGAACGCACCGGCGCTCTGTCCCTCGACCATCCGCACACTGCCGCTGTAGGTGATCGATTCGAGGACGCTGCCCTGCCAGTTGCGGGTGCGGGTGTACTTGTGATCTCGTACATTGGCGTCGTAGTTGCGCCGATCCGTCTTGGCGTCGGTGAGCGTGTACGTGGCGCTGGAGTCGGTGTCGTCGGTGCGGATGTCCAGGGTGCGGTCGTAGCCGGCGGGCTGGGCGGGCACGTTGGCTTCGATGTAGCCCTTGGCGGAGGTGGCGCTGGTCGTGATGACCTTGCCGGTGCGCACCGTCGATGTGACATCACCCTCATCATCGACGATCGTGGACTCCTCGTAGGTCTCGTCGATGAGTCCGCCGGCGGCGGAGACGGGCACGAGGCATTCGACGGTCAAGGTGATCGATTCGCGGCTGCCCGCCTGCTCGGTTCCGTTGGCGGTGATGGTGGCCACCGGGCCGAAGTGGCAATCGGCGGCGTCGTGCTGATGCACGATCGTCCCCGCGCGGTAGATCTTGAAGTCCGAGCCGCTGGTGACGAGGCTCGCCTTGGCGGTGTCGAGCTGCGTCTTGAGATCGGCGAGATCGCTGCCTTCGAGTTCGGTCTCGATGGTGTAGGTGAACTTGCGGAAGACGTCGTGTCCGACGCCGGTGCGATCGAGGCTGACGGCGCAGCGGTAGGACTTGATGCGATGGGTGATCACGCCGAAGCTGAAGCGGGCCACGCCGCGAAGCTGGAGCTGTGTGACGCTCATATGGCCTGCCTCGCCGCAAGAAGAGTGTTGCTGATCCACGCCTGATGACGCTGGCGGTTGCGTTGCAGTTCCGCATCGGGATCACGCATGTATTGCCAGACGTTGACGCCTTCGAGATCACGCGGGTTGATGCGGTAGTCACCCGAAGGCTGGTCGCCAGCGAATGTGAGGCGATCCCAAACGAACTCACCCACCTTTTCGATGCGTTCGAGGTTGTCGGCGATGACGCGCAGATTCCGCCCGAGGCTCTCGGTCGCCGGGCCGAGCTTCTCGCGCAGCACCGTGGCGAGATCTTCGACGTTGGAGGAATCGAACTGCTCACCAACGAAGCCGGTGATGAGCTCTTGCGCCAGGCTGGCCCGCAGTCCGCTGTAGGCGCGGTTCAGATTATCCAGGGCGCTCGCCGCCTGATCCGCCTGCTCCACCTGTTCGCGGGTGAAGACTTCGCCGAGTTTGCGGGCCTGCTCAAGGTAGGCTTCAAGCACGCCGCGACCGCGCCCGACGATGTCGAGCACGCGCGAGACGTCCTCGCCGAAGAGCTTCTGAGCCAGCGCCACTTTGAGCGATTGATTCTCCGTCGCGCCCAGCGCATCGACGACGTCGTAGAAGACGGCGGTGAAGTCGCGGGCGTTGCCATCCTGGTCGCGCAGCGCCACGCCCAGCGCCGCGAATGTCTGTTGTGCGGTCGTGTTGCCGCTGGCCGCTTCGCCGATCTGCTGATTGAGCTTCGTGAGTTGCCGTTCGACTCCGGCGCTGTCCTGCCCGAATCCCTTGTACGCCCCCTGCAAGCCGGAGACGAGCTCGACGTTCGTGCCGAGGCGGTCGGCGGTGCGGAGCAACTCCTGATTGTGGAACGCGGTGTCCTTGACCAGCTTGGCCGTCCCGATCGCTGCATCCTTGAGCAGGCTCACCGTCCCAAGCAGCGGGTTGTTGATGAAGTTCGTGACACTCTGCCCGAAGACTTCATTAGCCACCTGGGCATCGAGCAGGCCCTTGGTGTAGTTGCCTGTCTCAATGCCGAGCACCGCGCGAATTGATCCGAGGTTGAAGGCGCTCATGATGCGTCGTCGGCGACTCCCTGCTGCGGTTCAGTGTTGATCGGCGCGGCGGGCGCACCGATGACTCGGCCGGGAGGGAGGCTCGCCGCCAGTTTCGCGCGTGCCTTCGTCACGCCGTCATCCTCGGCGATGAGGGAGAACGATCCATCGACGTAGGGCGTCAGATCCTCGCCGCGCACCGTAGCGACCAGCGTGAGGTACTGGAGCAGGATGATGGTCGCGTCGTTGGGGCTGATTGGTTCGTCATCGAGAATGCCATGCCTGATCGACTTCCAACCAGTCGACTTCTCAAAGAGCACGTCGAGCAACTTGAACACATGGTCGCGTACGGCCGCCCGCAGCGATGCCTCGTCAGGACAGTTGGCCCGCTGAACACGCCGCTCCAGGATGCGCATGTTCACGCGATCCGGATGCGCCGCCTCGCACAGCACGCCGCGAATGCGCACGACGTAGAGGAATCCGGCGGTGCCATCGAGATCGACAAGGACGGGTTGCACGATTCAGATCTCCAGTTCAAAAGGCCATCAACATCCGTTCGACGCACCGTCGAAGCCCGATTACGGCACGTAGTTGAGCACGCCGAGTTTCACCGTCGGCAGATCCGCCGCCGTCGGCAGGGTGATGAACTCGATGCGATGGACGTGATCGCCCTTGCCGTTGAGCACCATGCTCGGGCCGCGATCGAAGACCATCGCCTCGAAGATCATGTCCTTGCTCGTGTCGGCGCCCATGCCGCGCGGGTGGCAGCGGATGCGCTTGGTCGGAACCGAGCCGCCCAGCGTGCCCAGGTGGAGATCGATCACGCCGGCGTTGTCGGTATTGCCGCTCAGCCACCAGTCTTTGAAGTACGTCGCCTGGCCGACTTCCTTGAAATCGATCGCCACGCGGTAGATCTGCGAGTCGAGGCGGCGATCGAGGATCTGCCCGGCCGTCTGGCTCGCCTTCACATCCATGAAGCCGCGCTCGACGCTGATGCTCACATCGCCGGTGAAGCCGAGGTCGGTGCCGGCCCCGGCGCCTTCGAAGAGCTGCGCGGCCTGTCCGTCCCAGATCGTGGTCTTGTCGTATTGCATGCGTTGCTCCTACGCGAGGGTGCCCGCGGTGATGTTCAGGTTCATGGTGAAGAGGAAGCGGCCGCTCTCGTCGGTGCCGATGCCCTGGGGCGCGGCGATGTCCAGTTCGAAGGCGAGCCAGTTGGCGCCGAGCGACACGCGGCGCAGCGGCAGACCGTGCGCATCAGTGAACGCGTTGTAGATCGACCACGCGGCGTCGAGCCCGTTGCCCTGGTCGGCGGCGCGGACCATGATCTGCACGCTGAGACGATCGATGGGATCATGCACCTTCGCCTGGCCACCAACAGCGCGCACCACGGCGTCGATCGTCCAGCCGGGATTCGGATCGGGCAGGTGCACGATGTAGAGGGTGCGACTCTGGCCCTGCGCTGGAACGAAGACAAACGTCGTCGCCGCCGCGATGACCTTGGCCAACTCAGTGAGCAGGTCGGTGAGCGTGGCGTTCATGAGCCGACCCTCCCCGCGAGGCGCTGGGCCATCAGGGGCACGGCGCGCTGCATGATGCCCGGGCCGTCCTCGTTGATCGCTGCGAGCATGTAGTGCGACTGGCCGTTGTCATGATGCAGCTCACTGCGCTCATGCACGGCGGCGGCGTAGTAGGCGCCGAAGCCGAATTCCCATCCGAGCCCACTGGTTCCATCAATGACACGCGGTGGGATCGCCGAGTCCTGCGCAAGGAAGTTCGTCTTCTTTGGCGCCCGCTTTTGCGCCTGCGAGAAGATCGCCAGGCTCACGTGCTCGGCGAACCGGCCCGCCTCCTGATTCGACACGCGCGCAAAGGCATTGAGCTTCTGTGTGAACTCCGTCAGGTCGAGTTTGAGGCCGGTCTCGCCTGGCATCACGCGACCCTCCGGAGTCTTACCGCAGAGAGCGCAGAGAGCGCAGAGCGATGCGGTTGATCTGATTCAAATCCAGATGCCATTCTCGGCGTGCTCAGCGATCTCTGCGGTGAAGTGGCTCTCATGCGCCCGCCTCCCATTCGCAGAGCAGCTCGCGGGCCTTGAGGCCGGGCACGTTCACCGTCTTGCGCATCCGCACGATGAGCGCCTGGCCGAGGACATCGGGATGGTCGGACATGACGCGATCGCCGGCGTCGACGTCGAGCGTGATTGGAATGAGCAGCACGGCCGACACCGCGAAGCCCTCGCGCTCGGCGGTCCGGGTGTGCTTGGAGCCCGGCTGACTGACGACGATGCGCGGCCTCGGTGCGGTGATCTGCTCATCGCCATACTCCGGGCGCCCCTGCTCGTCGGCGCTTTCGAGCTTGTGCCACGAGGTGAGCTTCGCATTGGTCAGTCCGGTGAGGCTCATGCGCAAAGCCTCCTCACCGCAGAGACCGCTGAGGTCGCAGAGAGATTCATCGGGATGGGATTGGAAACGATCTGCATTGCCTTTCTCAGCGTGCTCCGCGCTCTCCGCGGTTAGATGATTCGCCCCCCGCGGAACCAGAATGGCGCCAGACGCGTCCACACGTCCGGGATGAGTCGCAGGGCCTCTTTGGCGTCGCTCGCCCCGGTGCGGGGCTGGTAGGACTTGCTGATGCCACCGGCGCTGTGCGCGGCCAACCCGCCGCTGATGCGCAGCTCGAAGCCCTCCCACGCATCGGGCCGGTGTACGAATGAGAACGCGAGCAGTGCCAGCGCCTCGCGCACCTTGAGGGGCGCCAGCGGGCTGTCCGGGTCGGCGTCATTCTCCACGCCGATGAGATCGCCATCGTCATCGGTGCGCGGGAAGCTGTACGCCTGGCCGACGTCGTACTCCTCCCCGTCCCAGCGGCCGGCGTCGATCATCGCCTGGGCGCGGCAGATGTACACGCCCTTGTCGGCGCTGGTCAGTCCCGTCCAGTCGGTCAGATCAGCGCTGGGCACATGGATGGCCAGCAGGGCGTCGACCTGCGCGACCGAGAGCATCGCATCGCAGCTCGTCGTGAGATCGACGGGCGTGGCCTCGTCTTCGAAGTGATGCGTCGACGCGGGGAACTGCACCTCCGCGACCCATTCGTACACGACGCCGACGATGGCGCCGCTGATCGTGTACGTCCAGAGTTTCGGATTGGTCGCATCCTGCGTCATCGCCACGCCGTCGGCGACGATCACTTCGAGCGTGTCCTTGCGGCGCACGCCAAACGTGCCATCCTCGCTGGAGAGCAAAACGGCATCAGGCGGCAGCCCTTCCTCATCGGCCTCGATGGAGAGTTTGAGATCGGTCATGAGCTGCTCCCCTTGATCGTGAGGCTGGACTGTTTCACACTGACATTGGTGCCGCCGCCACCGCCGCCGCCGCCGGCGACGGCGTCACGGATGGCTTCCTCGCTGTCGGTGGTTGCATCGTGCGTGCCGCCGCCTGCGCCGGTCGCGTTGATTTCGGCCTGCGCGGTCGCGTCGGGCGTTTGCTTGCCGGCCATCGCGCCGAGCCAGTTGGCCAGGCTGGTGATGCCCGCGAAGAGCGTCGCCGTGATACGGGCCAGCAGCGTGTCGAGTTTGCCGTCCATCGTCGTCTGGCTCGCGGCCGTGGCGTACGACGCGGCAACCAGTGTGCGTGCGTTCATCTCCGCTTCGGTCGGCCCGTCGTAGTCGAGCAGCGCCTGATCCGCCTCGGCCTTGACCTGGGCGGCGCTGAGGTTGTTGAGGGCGGCGATGAGCGCGGGGATGTTCGTGCCCGTCCCCGTGTTGATGTCCTGGAGCAGCTTGCCAACGCTGCCGGCGCCGTCGTGGTTGCCGGCCAGGACGCGATTGAGAATAGCGTCGCGCACCAGGCCGGGGAGGATGTCGGTGTCGATGTCGGCCGCGTCGATCGCCTGGACGATGGCGTCGATGAGAGCCTGACCGTCGCCCTCATTGAGCAGCGCTGCTTCGAACTTGGCGACCGCAGCGGCACTGAGAGCGGCCGCAGTGATGCCGTCTGTATCGATCGCCGTGAGCAGGTCGACGAGGCTCACGCGGCTGATGTGGCCGCTGCCGTTGATGCCCAGCAGCGAGAAGTTCGCCGGCAGTGTGAACGTGGCCATGCGCGAGGTGATCGCGGCATCGATGCGCGAGAGGCCGAAGGACGTGGCGTCCTGTCGATCGACCTGCTCGAGGATGATCTCGTAGTCGACCTGCCGCATGTTGGTCACACCGCTGATGCTGATGACCATGCTCTGCGCGTTGGCGACACTGAAGCGGCTGTCGAGGATCTGGATCTCGTAGAGGCCGGGGTGGTTGGTCGCGCTCACTTCCTTGAAGCGGACGTTGCTCGCCGACGGTGCGACGAAGGTGCCCAGCGTGGTGATGTCCTGGATGCTCACGCCGGCGACGTAGGTGGTGCCGGCGGCTTCGTTGTTGCAGATGATGCTGATGCGCAGGTTCGACGTGTTGTACGCCAGGCCGGTCATCGGCGCGCCTGTGTCGGAGCGCGAGATCTTCACGCGCACCATGTTGCTGGTTGAGGAGTGCTTGCGCCTTGAGCCGCTAGCCATTGGCAAACCCTCCGCGCATGTCGCCGGCCATCACCACACCACTGCCGCCGGAGTCCTGATGCTGGACGGGTCCAACGTCGCCGAACCCGCCCCAGACGCCAAAGGCTGCCCGCACAAGCGCACCGCCGCCGGCAGTGTTGTTGAGCGTGAAATCCTCGGAACCGGCGTTGGTGAAGGGACTCGCCGTAAGCGAGATGCCGCCCTTCTCGTCGTAGGTCGTTCCGGTGATTCGGCCGCTGGTCAGTGCGCCCATCGCATTGTTGAACGCGCGTGCACCACCGCTGAGCGAGATGCCATAGCCGCCAATGCTGTAGAGCAGGTTGGCGACCACGCCGCCACCGGACGTGCCGCAGTTGATGCCATTGCCCAGAGTGTTGTAGATGAGATTGCGGACTGCCAGCGTGGTGTAGCCGCTGAGCACGATGCCGATGCCCACGTTGAAAACCAGGTTGCCAAGGATGCCGAAGCACAGGTCATCTCCGCTGATGCCAATCTGGCCGGTTCCTGGCGTGGCCGAGTTCCATACGCGGCAGAACTGGATGTGGCTTCGACCCGGCGTCACGATCCTCGCGCTTGAGTGATCGGACGCGATCACGAAGTCGCAATCGTAGAGCGATCCATACACAGCGCCGGCGCCCAGCGCTCGCGCACTTGATCCGGTTGCGTGAGTGTTCGTGAAGCGGCAGCGCCAGCAGACATTGGCGGCACCGGGCGCGAACGTCGTGCCGTTCCCGGAATCGGTGAAGTAGAGATTCGTGAAGTGGTTGTACGCCCCGCCACTGATCGAATATGAGCCAAGGCCGTCGATCAGTGGGAAGTTCGTGATTGAGAGCGGACCTGTTGCGAAGGTTCGGCCAACACTTTCCAAGTCTCCAATTGCCGAGCTGTATCCTCGCCACGCCACGGGGACTCCAGACGAGCCGCTCGGAAGTGTTGCCGACGCGCCGAGGTTGTAGGTGCCTGCCTTCACGTTCACGCGGTCGCCGGCGACGGCATTCGCTGCTGCCTGGGCCAGCGTCCACGCATTGCCCTCGGAGGAGCCGTCATGGGCGCCAGCGCCGGCAACTGATGCGTATTTCTCGGTGAATGCCATGAAGTCACTTCCGCCCGATTACGAGCGCGTGGAGAGCTTCTCAACGATCGGCCACTGATCCGCAAACGCAAACAGCGATGCGCAATGCGCCTTGGCCTCTGCCGACAACCCACTGTTGGCGATCTCATCGCTGATCGCCTGACCTGGCCCGCTCCGGAGCAGCCTCAAGGCTTCTGCCGAGGTGTTGATCGAAAGCAGATCAGATTTCTCCGCCATGTGTGGAGGGCTGTCACCGCGATCGTCGGTGAACTCAAAGTTCTGATCGCTCAGTGCGAGATAGATGTCGTCGAAGAGCGGGCTTCGGTCGGCGTCGACCTTGTCGAGCAGATCGAGCATCGCATTGCATCGCGGACGTGTGCGCTCGTTCGACCATTGCTGTACCTGCTGCAGTGTGGCTTCGGGCATGCCGGTTTCCTCTCGATGTCCTCAGTGCCTCAGTGGTGAGATCCGAATCCAAAAGGCCGGCCAGGCGTTTCCGCCTGGCACGGCGCTCGTGAAAGGAGTGTGCGTGTCAGGCAGCCGGCGCGGCGGCGGGCTGCGGCTTGAATTCCTGGAACTGCACGTTGAAGGACTTCGCCTTGCGCAGGCCGTCGATGATGGCCGGATCGCTCGTGCTGTAGCGGTGGTTGATGAACTGGACGGAGACGCCGCCCTTGTACTCGACCGCGCCGTTGGCGCCGGGCACGGGCACGGGGCTCTTCAGGTAGATCTTGAAGTTCGGGCTCTTGCTCACGAAGGTGGCGCCGGCGGCGGCCTCCGCGTTGGCGATGGCGCTGGCGTTGCCCGTTGCGGCCGCCGCCGCTGCGCCCTTGTTTGCTTCGTTCTTGCTCATGATGATCTCCAGTATGTGTTGAGTGATCGAAGGGGAGTACGCGTTGCCCGGAGAGGCCCCTTCTGCCTCTCCGGGCCGCCGCGTCATGGACGCTTATCCGGCCGCGTCGATGTTGCTCAGGATGCCGTGGGCGTCCGGATTGCCCCACGTGAACGCGAGCTCAGCGAGCCACTTGTCCAGGAACGCATCGTCGTTGCTTGCGCCGACGTTCTCCTGGAGGGCGAGGCGGCGGTCCTGGCCGTTGCCCTGGAGCGGACGCACCTCGCACTGCTCGGGGTCGATGACGAGCAGCTGCTGGCCATGCACGGCCCCGCTCATGTGCGGGTTGACGATGAGATCCAGATTGCCCCACGGCGTGGCGATGCGCTGGAACGTCAGGCCGACGACGGAGCTCTGCACGGTGGTGCGCTCCGTCGATGACCAGAGGCTCGTGAGAATGGCCGCGACGGCGTAGCCGCAGAAGCCAAGCTTGTTCTGGCTGCCCTTGGCGAAAACCTGCGACAGGAAGTCGAGGAATTCGGCCTTGGTGATCGTCCCGTTGGCGTCGCTCACGTTGGCAGTGGCGAAGCGGATGATGCCCGAGGTGCTGCGGCGCACGACGCCGCCGGAGTTGAGCTCGCCGGGATCGCCGAAGAGCGCAGCAAGCTCCATGTCGCGGCCGATCTCGTACATCTGCTCGCGCCGCAGACGCGCCCGCTCATCCTCGGTGTTGGGCGTGGACGCGGCGAGCGTCTTGGTGAGGCTCACCGTCCGCTCGAAGATCTGCGTGTACGAGGTGTACTTCGTCGTGCTGCTCGTGCGCATGTCGGCGCCGCTGGAACCTTCGCCCTTGGCCGGGCCGAGGTTGAGCAGGTAGTCATCATCGAGCAGGGCCGCCGCCGCGGTGGCGCCAAACGATCGCACGACCGTGACGTCATTGGTCGCGACGGAGGAAACGAGCATGAGCTCGTTGGTGCGCTCGACGTGGATGAGATCGCCGGCGGCGAAGATGCTGCCGTCGTCGACGGTGAGAACGGTGTCGCCGCTCGTGTAGCCGGCGACATCGTCGATCTGCGTGGTGCGCGTCTGGAGGCCGTGGCCGTACCAGTTGAGTTCCGGGCGCGTCGTCGCCCGTTCGCGCTGCGTGCCCATCAGGATGGCGGTGAGCGGCGCATCCTTGGCCGCGATGTTCACGAAGATCTGGCTTGCGACTTCGGGGTACATCACGCCTCCGAAGGCCAGTGTGTTGTTCTGCGTCATGTCATTCTCGCTTTCGAATCAGAGTTGGTGGTTCCGGCCGTGATCTCTCTCACCTCCGCGCCCGGTTCGTGCCCCTTTGCACGAACCGGGTGGCAGGCTGGTTTACAGGGTGACGGGCTTGAGGGCCTTGGCCGCTTCGAGCGCCGCCGCCTTCTTCGCTTCGGCGTCGTCGCCCTTGTTCGTGGCGCCGCCCTCGCCTTCGGCGCTGGCGCCCAGGTCCGGAGCCTTCACGCCGGTTGCGGCGAGATCGGCCTTGTATTCATCCAGCGCCGCCTGGCGGGCCGCGTCGTCGGCAGCGCCGGCGAAGATCCGCTTGGCCGTCGCGGTGCCGGCGAGCTTCGGCGCGTGCTTCTTGATCCACGCCTCGTGCGCCGCCTGCTGTTGCGCTGTGCTCTGCGCGGCGGTGTCGCGATCCTTGAGCATCTTGTTGAAGAGCTCCGTCGCCTGCTCCGTGGTGAGGCCAGCGCCGGTTGCGGCGGCGGCGGGATCGGTTTTGCCCTTCTCACCGGGCTTGGCGGCGATCGTCGCGGCCGAGTCCTTCTCGACCAGGCCGTTGACGGTCTCCTGGAGCGAGGCGATCGGCTTGATCGATTCGCCGATCGTGGCGATTTGCGCGGTGATGGGCTTGAGCGCTTCCGTCACGCTCTTCTGAATCGCTGCATTGATTTCTTCCGGTGTCATGTGTGAGCGTCCTTTCTGGTGTTGCTCGGTGGTTGCTCTCTTTCAACGCCCAGGCATCGCCATGCCTGGGCGTTACTGTGTCTACGACACAGGCATCTCATAAACCTCGATGCTCAAGTCGGCTTCGTTGCCGGCGTCGTAGTCGACGTAGACGTAGCCGGGATCAGTACTGCCCGTGGGCTGGTTGAAGACGCGCGGACTGAACGGCCCGAAGATCCGCACTTCTCCAGCCGGGATCGAGATCGTGAGATCTTCGATGTCCACGCCTTCGACCTTTGCACCGGTCTGGAAGGTGATGTCGCGGGCGGCGACGCCGGTGTTCTCAACACGGGCGAAGCGCGTGCCGTACCGCGCGTTGCTCGCGGGGTTCTCGAACATGTGACCGTCGGCAATGCCGACGACCGGCGCTGGTGTGAGGCCGGTGGCCACCGAAGAGTCGAGCGTCTGAACAGTGAGTGCGATGCGTGCCATCAGATTCTTCCTCGCGCTGCGGCGACTTCGTGTGGGTCGAGGTTCTCGCGGCTCTGTCCGCGATCGCGGAACTCGCGCAGGGCCGCTTCGCCCGCCTGCGCATCCTCGGGCGGTGACAGGCCGTCGACGTACGGTCGAGTGCCCTTCGAACAATTGGGGTGGAACGGCGGACCGCCGCCGGGCAGACTGCTCAGCGCCGGCCACTTACCAGTGGCGCCATCGATCGAACAGATGAGGCCGAGGTACGCCGTGCAGAAGTACTTGCTCACCCGGCCGGTGATGATGACCAGGTTCACATTGCTCTCGCGCAAACGGTTGTGCCGCGCCTGTACCGTCGCCTCGCGCGTTCGCGTGCGGACCAGCATCTCGGCGTAGTTGCGCACCCGCATCGTCGCGCCGCCGACCTGGATCATCCGATTGCCCAGTCGCCGGTAGCTGTCCTGGTCACCCTCCGCGCGGAACAGCTCGCGCACCTCGCGCTGAGCAATCCGCGGATCGCCCGTAATCAGTCCCTTGGCGATGGCGCGGCTCACGGCCGGGTCACTGATCTCCGTCGTCGAGATCTTGCGCAGCAGCCGCTGCGCGTCCTGGCCGAGGTTGTCGATCGCCGTCACACTTGCGGCCGCGATGTCGCGGGCAATCACTTCGACGGCCCGCTCATCGACGCCGGTGAATGAACCACGAACCGGCGCGGCGGTGTCGCGCAGGCCGAGATCCTTGAGCTGGCTGATGCCCTGCTTGAGGCCGAGCTGGTACGAGTCGGTCGAGATCGCTTCGATGTGCGGGCGGATCGATGCGCCGAACTTTCGCGTGGCGTGCTCGATCGACAGGGCGAGTCGCGCAGCGCGGGCTCGCTTGAACTGCTCGGAGCGCGAATCGGTATCGAGCGACACGGCCAGGGCCTTGACGATCTCGGCGGCGGCGCTGTCGTAGAGCTTGACCATCTCGCCGACGACGGCGTTGGGCACGCCCGAGTTGTAGTTCTGCGGCAAGGCCGTGGGGGTCATGAGCAGCACTCCGAGGATGTGGCACAGGCGCTTCATGCGGCGGCGTCTCCTGTCGCGGCATCGAGGTTGTCGCCGGCGCCGGGCGCGCCGGGCTCATCACCGCCGCTCAGCGTGGCGCTGGGGAAGCCCGCGCCGATGAGCGCTTCGGTGCGCTGTTTGCTTTCGGCCTGGATGCGCTGGAGTTCCTCCGGTCCCTGCACCGGGCCGTGGATCTCCTTGAGCATCGTCTCCTGGCTGATCTGTCCGGCGGTGTGCATCTCCGCCAGGCCGCGATTGGTCTCCTCGGGCGTGCGCGGCAGGCCGGGATGCATCTTCACTTCGACGGGCGCCGTCGGATAGCCGACGGGACTGAGCTGCGCATCGAAGGCGCACGCGGTGTCGATAACGCGCTCCAGGACCGGCTCGTTGGTCTGCTTGGTGAGCTGCGCCCGGCTCGTGGTCACGATCGCCTGGAGCATCAGCTTCTCCATCGATTCAGCGGCCGCCCCCTCCTTGAGGCCGATGAGTTCGGGCGACATTTCGAGCTGGATCATGAGGTAGCGCAGCAGACGCGCGAAGGCGTCAAGACCCTCGACGACCTTGGCGTCGAAGTCGATGTATTCGATCTGCTTGTCGGGATCGATGCGGGCTCGCTTGCTTGCGTCGAAGGTGCCGTCCTTCTCGAGGTGGCCTTCACCCACGCGCAAGTAGGGCGAGCCGTGCCGGTCCTGATTCATGAGCAGCTGGCTCAGCGCCTTGGCGTTGGCGTCGAGCAGATCGAAGTCTTCCTTGTCCAGCAGCGGCAGCGGCTCATCGTCGACGACGCACAGCGCCGCGCGAAAGAGCAGCGGGCGATCGACGCCGGTGGACTGCTCAGGCTCGGGCGCTTCATCACCCAGGACCGTGCGCAGGTCGATGGGCGCGGCCTTCTCGGGAATCGCGCAGTCGTACTTGCCGCCCACGCGGTAGGCGAAGTTCTCGATGAGCCCGGGCGTGTGCCGCTCGACGCGGAGGTAGTGCACATCGCGCCTCGACGCATCCTGCCTGGTGATGACCCAGCGGAGATCGACGGAGCGGGGCTGATCGTCGTGTCCGAAGGCGCCAAGCGGAAAGACCTGGAGCGAGTCGGCGATGCTCAGGCAGGCGCGGCCGCCCCTGGCGGTGATGCGCCACCAGGCGATCGAGTCGCGGTACTGCATGAGGATCGACTCGAAGAAGCGCTGGCCGAAGAGGCACTCGCGCGAGATCTCGTTCCAGCGCTCGGCCTGGATCTCAAAGCCATCGGCGAAGCTGATCGTCGGCTCGTTGAGGGCGAGGAACTTGGTGTGCGTCATGACCGCCAGGCGGTATGCGTTCACCTTGGCCATCAGCTCTTCGATCGTGCCGCGATGATTCTTGATCGACGGGTAGTAGAACTGGCTCAGATCCTTGAGCAGCTGACGCCACGCGCCCTTGAAGAGTTTGCGGGCCATGCAGACGCGATCGCGCATCGCGGCGTAGCGGGCCTTGTCGGCGGCGGTCTCGCGGAAGTTGGTCGCGGTGCTCAGTGTGGCCATCAGATGGAGCCTCCCACGACTTGGACGGCGCGGCCCTGGGCGACGGGTTTGTCGGCGGCTTCGAGCGACAGCGCCAGGCCCCAGAAGAGATCCGCGTGCCCGCTGCTCGTGCGCTCGCCGGCGTAGCGGATGTTGCCGCTGGAGGTGATCACCTTGCGCACGCTGTGCAGATCGTCCTTGACGAATCGATCATCGGGAATGGTGATCGTCGCCTCTTCGAACGCGACGCGCACGCGCGGGGCCATGTCGGCCTTGCTCTGCTGGGTGAACGCAACGCCCTCGGCGCGGTGGCGGTACTTCTTCTCAGCGCGCTCGGCCAGCTGCATGCCCAGGCCGGTGCGATCGAAGCACGCCCGATTGATCCTCCGGCCGTCGGCGCTGCGGAAGTTCATGGCGCCGTCGACGACCTGCTCCATCTGGGCAAAGTCGCGCCGCTGCCAGTGCAGCAGGCCGGCGGTGATGAAGCGCCCGCCGAACCTGGCGATGACCCAGAAAACGAAACGGTCGTTCGTGCGGCCGATGTCGCACCCGGCGTAGATCGCCGAAGCGCCGGCGCTGAAGACTTCGAGGTCAGCCAGGAAGCGGTGCAGGTCATCCGTCGGCGCGGCGCACAGGCCGTCGCGCCGCGCCACGCATGTGTTGAGCAGGTCGTAGGGCAGGTAGGCTTCCGTCTCAGCCGATGGCACGCACATGTATTCCTGGAGCCAGTCGTCTTCGGTGGCGCACTTGGCGCGGCACTCGGCGAGGAACGAGTCGCTGGTGTAGGTCGTGCCCTTGACTTCGTTGATCTTCTCGGCCAGGCCGTCGGCGACCGCGTCTTGAATCGTCGTGCGGTGCAGGCTGAACTTCACATCGCCGGTCCTGGGATTCCCGGCGGCGTGGCGCTGGGCCATCTGCACGAACTCGTTGAACTTGCTCTGCTCGCCGTTGTGCGATGAGAGGATGCGCAGGCGACCGCCCCACGTCGTGCACGGCGACATCGCCTTGTACATCTCGCTGGCCCGTTCGTGGAAGGCGAACTCGTCTCCGCCGACGTCGCCGCCCTTGGAGCGGAAGCGGCGCGGATTGCTGCTCATCGCGGTGCAGCGCTTGCCGCTGGGGAAGCGGACGCAGTACGCCGTTCCCTCCGCGCCGGTGCCGTCGTCGATCTGCTCGGCGAAGGATTCGAGCACCTTGCCCGCGACCTTGCACCAGAACTTGATGTACTCGATGAACTCGAACGCCGCCGACTCGTCGGCGGATGAGAACCAGTAGTCCTCGTTGCGGCGGCCGCTGAGGCGGCTGAACGCCACGTCGCACGCTTCGACGTAGGTCGCTCCGATGCGCCGGGACTTCTCCCAGATCTTCAGTTCTGACTCGTCCGCCATCCAGCGCTGCTGGTAGGGCAGCAGCGGACTGCGCACCTTCGGATCGGTGATGACAACAGGTGCTTGCGTCATGCGGCCTCCCGCATGATCTGGTCGAGCATCGCGGCGACCGATTGGAGATCGACGGTCTTGCCGTCGCCGGCCGCCGCCTTCGCTTCGAGTTGCGCCTTGGCCTGCTCGGCGGCGCGGCGCTGTCGATCGAGTTTGTCCTGGAGTTCGCTTGTGCGCGTTTCGAGGTGCCTGATCCGCGCGTCGGTGATCTCGATGGCCTTGTCGAGCTTGCGGTCATCGAGGCCGGCCTTGGTGGCGACGGAGAGCGCGCTGATGAGATTGCCCATCTGCCCGTTGCTGAGGTCGCGGAAGTCGGGACACTCCGCCATCGTGTCCATGATCCGCTGGAGGATCATGCGGTTGGCGATGATCGTGCCTTCGCGCAGATCGCCGGTGGCCTTGGCCAGTTCGATCGCCGACGCGAGGCGGCTGCGCTCAGCGGCGCGGACGAGTCCCAGCTGGAATGCGAATCGATCGAGCCAGCGGTTCAGCGCGTGGTAGTTGGGAGCGTCGTCGTCGTCGGGCTTGAGGCCCATCGCCTCGATGAGCTGCTCGTGGATGGCGCGGTGCTTCTCGCCCTGCGCTTTGAGCTGGCCGATGCTGAGCCTGACGCCTTCGGGCAGATCATCGATGGCGCTCTTCGTGCCGCGCCGCGTCTCGCTGGCCATGCGCTCCAGCGCGAGGCGCACGAGCGAATCACGGTCGAGACGAATCTCGCCGGGGATCGGCATCGTGCTGTTGGCCTGCTCGGTCACAGTCCGAATTTCACTCCATCATCGCTGATGAACCCGTCGACGAGATTCATTCCGCTGTTGGTGATGCGCACCTGGCTCACTTCGTGGCGCTCGCGCGCGTTGGTGGCGGGCGCCGCGTCTTCGACGTATCCGGCTTCGATCAGGAATCCGACGTGGACTTCGATCTCATCACGCCGCGCGTTGCTCACGATCGCTTCAAGCTGGTTGAAGGTGACGGCGGGCAGAGCGCGTTCGCGGAACATGCCCAGGGCTTCGAGGATCTGGCCGCGCAGCTGGCGCTTGCGATCGCGGATGGCGACTTCTTCAGGCGTCACGCTTGCCCTCCTCCCGTTTGATGAGCAGGTCGAGCTTGGTCTCGACGCGCGACACGCCCTGGAGCGTCTGCGCCTCGAACGCCGCCATGCGCGAGGTGTGCTTCTCGAACTCCTTGCGGGTCACGAACTCGCGGTACATGAGCGTGTGAACTTCGCCGTTCTTCATCGCGGCGGCGACGGCGATCGTCGCCTGGTCGCGCGTGAGGGCGTCGAACTTCTCATCGCCGCGATGGAGTCGGTCATCGACCTGTTTGTTGCGATAGAGAATGAGGCCGACGCCCAGGCTGCTGGCGCCGCTGAGCAGGAACGAAAGCACGAGGATGACGAGCACCCACGCCGGCCCGTTCCAGGTCGTCGCGTCTCTTCCGAGTGTGAGTGTGAGTTCGTGCATCGTTCTCTTTCAACGCCCAGGCATGGCGACGCCTGGGCTATTGGCTGGAGTGGCCATCCGTGGCCATCCATCCAGCCACCCGTGGGTCAGGCGGAGCCGCTTTCCTCCTTGGTCGCCTCCGCCTGTTTCGCGACTTGGGTCTTGAGCACGTCCGCCTCCGCGCGAAGCATCTCGCATTTGATCGCCCGTCGGCTGGCGATGTAGTGGAGCGTGGGCGCCAGTCCGAGCACGGCGGCGCAGATCAGCGCGGTGATGAGAATCGAGGGGGCGATCTGCGTCGTCGCCGCCAGGGTGAGCACGGTGGCGAAGAGCCCGCCGCCGCCCCACTGGAGCATCTGGGCGCGGGCGTGTTCGCTCGTCTGATCGCCCGGCTCGATGTCGAACTTGACGGGCATGTTGGGGTCCATGATGACGGGCTTTCAGTGGGGGTTCAGTGGGAATTCGAAGAGGCGTTGACGGGGCGTCGAACGGGCACTAGGCCCTCGCTAAATCGCCCCGGGCGGAGGTCACTCCGCCCGGGGCTGCCGGCGCATCGGCCGCGCCACGGCGAACCGTGGCGCGGCCCTCTCGTGGGGGGTTTAGCGTGTGAAGGGCCTCGGAGGCGACGGCCGAAACCGCCGCCTCGTCAGTGGCCGCATGGGCACGTCGCAATGACGAGTTATGCTGCTCGGCGGCGGATCGCGACTTGCTGCTCGGTGGTGAGAGCCTCGCCAATTCCAATCGAGAATCGAAACGAGCCTCTGGTGTGTTCAGGGCAGGCGTGCGAGATGAACCAGTGTTTGCGATCCATCTCACCGACGTATTCCAAAGTTCGATCTCGCCTCCAGTGATTGCGGCGGTGGTGATTGCGCATGCCGTGTCCTCCGTGACTCCGTGGTGAGTGCTCGGATCATGAAACGCGATGCCGATGGCGCTCAGTGCGAAAGCGCCGCCAGGTCGACGCCCTTGGTGATCGATCCGATGAGCAGCGCCGACGCGAGGTTGAGCGCCGCCCGCTGCGAGCGATCGACGCGTCCCGCGTTGCGCACGGAGGCCGTCGCGATCGCGGTATCGATCGAGCGGCGCAGCCACTTGGCGGTCTGGTCGTCGAGGGGTTTGCTCTGCAAGGCGTAGTCCGTCGTGATGGCGCTGAGCTCGGTGAGCACCCGCGCCAGATCCGCCGGCGCGGCCTTGAGTTCGGCGCTCGCTTCGGAAATGAGCGAGTCGACGTAATCCTGCACCTGCTGGCGCGGCGATGGTGAATTGGCTGGGGTCGGTTCGGTCGGCTGATTCATCGTGGTTCACTCCGTTGGTGCGGTTGGTTTGCGGTTGGCCGCCGAAGTCGAGCATCCACTGCGCATCGAGGCGCTGCTGCTCTTCGATGAGCAGCGTGCGGGCGCGGAGTGCGCCGCCGCTGAGCGTCGGATCGGCGGTGTAATACGCGCTCGCTTCGGGCAGGATGATCGAATGCCGCGTGATCGTCGCGCGGCAGTAGTCGGGGCTGGGCGTGTTGAGGCTGTCGAGGCGCTGCTGACCGGCGATGAGATTGATCCGATCGGCGCGCTGGGCGGGGTCGAGCGCTTCATCGGCGGCGACATACGCGGCGTAGTCGGGCAGGATCATCGCGTGGTTGGCGATGGTGGTTTTGGCGTAGGTGGCGGCGGCGGTTTTCGCCGTGGCGCAGCCGCCGACGGTGGCGAGGAAGCCCAGGCCGACGAGCATGGCGACCACGCCCAGGAGCCAGATCGACGCGATGGCCGACACATCGCACGCGAGGCGCATCCACGGCGTGGCGATGATCGGGCGGCGTCGACTCGGCGAGGCCATGCCAAGGGCGTGCGGGCGATTTTCGCTTGTTTTGCAGGGGAATTCAACGCCGGGGAATCGCATCAATGCGCGTGTGGCCACGGGACACCGTCCTTGGTGTTCCTGCGATCAGGCACGCTTACCTAAGGCGTGTTGCTCCCGATCTGGTGGCCGCGTTCTATGCATCACGGCGATGAGTTGTCAGTGGCCCCGAGGGGCCAGAGGCCGGGACGTTTCAGTGTGCCCGACGTATGCCCAATCCAGTAGGCGCTATCCATCGCGGTGTCAAGGAAGTCATCTTTCGAGGCTGTAGAGCGCGTAGAAGAGGGCGAATGGGGCAACGATCAGAAATAGCGTCCAGTACAGCAACCCGAGGAAGATGCCGCGCGCAATCGTGCCGCGCAATTCAGCCCAGAACTGCACGTGCGGAAGCTCCCAGATTGGCACCAGCCCTGGGTCGAACGGCGCCGACGCCGCGCGTTTTTCCAGCGGGGGCAATGGCGGCGGCTCCATCGACGCACGATAGCGGTCCATCGCCTCGTTGAGCCGCGTTGCCGCATCATTGGGCGCAATGACGACCTCGCATGAGCGCACGGCGATGCCGCGCCGCAGCGCCTCCATCTCCGCGAGATTGGCGTCCTTCGCTTCGATGACGACCGAGGTCTCGAAGCCGGAGTCCCCGTCGATCCCGGTGATTCTGAACTTGCGCATCATTCCCCCTTTTCTCGCCTCTTTCTTCGGGTTTTTTTCGTTTTTGTCTGAACGCTAGGCATAATGATTCGTAGCTCAGGCTCGCCCTCAATGATGGGAATCAGACGCGTCGACAAGTGCGCCACGACTCGGAGAATCTGTCGCCGATCCATGAACGGAACACGGAAGGGGAACCCTCCAAGCACCGGGTGGATCTCCAATGCTTCTCCGTCCCGCGACCACACATAGCCCGCCACCCAGTAGGGCTCGTCATCGTCGCGGGCGACCTCCACACAGGCCAGCATACCGGGCGTCCTTCGCACGGACGGGGACGCAACGACATAATCTCCGGGCTTGAAGTTCGGATGAGCGGGAGTAAAGCCAGCGCTCTCGCCGAGCACGAACATCCGGGATTCGCTCGCGGGAAGACCCAGCGCGCTGCTCACGGCGTACGTCGCTGTGAGCTGCGGAAATGCCCGGCCGTATGGTGCGCGAATCGACCGGAGATCAGCAACCGCCGCGCCAGTGTCCGGGGGTTCAGCCGCATGCGAAGACGGTGGATTTGCGCCTGGGGAGTGCTCAAACACCTGATCCCAGTCGACCGACGCGGTGGCGGGCACGTCACGTTCGGCGGCCGCAAGCGGAAGCCCAGCGAGCACAGAGGCTGGTGGCTTGCGCCCCAGGGCACGCACTAATCGAATGATCGTCAGTTCAGACACATACTCGACCCGCTGCCGTTCGAGTCGGTTGATAAGCTCGCGCGAGAGATTGGATTCCTCGGCGAGGTCACCCTGGCTCAAACCCTTTGAGAGTCGAGTCTGCCGCACCCACGCCGCAAAGTCCTCAATCATGCCCTTTTTGTAGCATGCAACTCCTTGTCTTTTTGTGGTTTGTGCAGCAAGATCACATTTTTGCATAAAGAACCACTTGACGGCGTAGCGTTGCACAACTAGTGTCCGGCATGCGACGAGTCGATTACGACACCGACGCGCTTCGTGTTGCCGCCCTCGCAAGCGGTCTTTCGGACACCGCGCTTGCGGACGCCAGTGGGCTCCACGTCCAGACCATTGGTCGAATTCTCAGCGGCGAGCGTGTTCGCCGAGCGTCGATGGCCGCGTTCATTCGCGCGCTCAAAATCGATCCCGCATCCATCATCCGACCTTTCTATGCCCCCCCCACCAACCCAAGCCAAGGGCGTGCGGGGGCTGTCACCAACTCGCGCTCGAAGGGAGGCAGGCCATGCAGGAAATCCGCCTGACCGACCCTCGCGCGATCAAGGCCGTTGAAGCATTCGCGGCCAAATTCGGCATCAGTGATCCGGCATCCGCCACCGCCATCCTGATCATGCTGGCCAACGGCCCGGCGGCTGATTTCAACGAGAGTTGGACCAATCGCTTGACCGAGCGTCTGGACTTCCCCACGGCGCTGCGCGAGGCGCGATCGTTGTGCGGGCTGTCGCAGCGGGCGCTGGCGATGAAGGTCGGCATTTCGAACACCACCGTGTTCGATCTTGAGAAAGGAACGCTCGGGCGTCGGCATCATGACTCGACGGTGTTTCGAGTCGCCAGAGCGCTCCAGCCCTACACGGATGAATTGATCGCGATT
Organism: Planctomycetaceae bacterium; assembly: GCA_040255465.1. GTDB lineage: Bacteria > Planctomycetota > Phycisphaerae > Phycisphaerales > UBA5793 > UBA5793. Next base: position 303,534 of record JBDZVA010000001.1, on the reverse strand, counting down.
CACAATCAGCATCGGAGGCGCTCCGCATGATGAGCCTCCCTGCTCTCCAGTCTGTCCGTACCCAGCGCCGAACACCGGACGGCGCTGAGTCCCCATCACGCGCGGCGACTCGTGGTCCCGCGCCGATGTCTTTGCCATCGCGCTGCGCGGACCATGACTGTCCGCGCGGCGTGTCTTTGAATCCCAGGGATCGCTATCCCCGGGCGTTGGTCAATCGCACCAGCGTTGAAGGGCCGTACGTTCTGGTCCGCGCTGATGCCTCAACAGGAACCGGAGGTCAGCCGATCGAGGTAAACACCACTGTCCAACAGTTGATCAAGATTGACCGCGTCGTGCGACAGCCCGGCGCGGTTGTTTTCCCAGGCATCGCCATGCCCGGGCGTTCACACCGATCTTTCTCCCCTCCGGCCGTGATCGACATCGTCGTCGATCACGGCTCTTCAGGTAGTACCAGCGTACCACCGCGAAAGCGGTGCGTGCGCTGTTCATCGCTGCGAAATGCGCAGCGCGATTGATTGAGCCTTCCAGTGGGCGCGGCAGGACGCCGCCCCGGAGCGAGTGCATGGACGAGCAGCCAACCAACGCCGCCAGCGAGACCGAACTCATGACCGCACTCGCCGAGACGACGGCCCACGACAGCCGGGCCGTGCAGCTGCTGCGCACCATCGTCGATGACGAACAGGGCATCACCCGCCAGCAGCTCGCCGACCTGTGGGGCGTCTCCCCCCAGGCGATCTACTTCATGCTCAATCACCGCATCCACATCAGCATCGAGCGCTGGGCGCGGCTCTTTGATGAACTGCGCGATGAGCGGATCATGCGGCTGCTCGTCGACCCGCGCAAGTTCGCCATCTACGCCCTGCCCGAGGTCATCGGCGCCGGCGACAAGGCGGGCATCGCCCACGCCTGGATCAAGCTCCACGAACTGCACAACGGACACAGCCTCTTCGTCGATCGCCTGCTGGGCATTCTCGAAGACGGCCGCGTCGACGGCGACGACGGCGAACTCATCGCGGATCTGCGGCACACGATGCCCGAGTACATCGCGACGCTGCTCGCGGCGGCCAGGCACGTCGATGCGATGTACGAGGAGTGGAACAGGCGCCACGCCGTGGGCATGAACCGGAAGGCGGTGGCGCGATGACACCAACGCCCGATCGAATCAAGCACGGTCAATTCATGGCGGCGTACGCCGCTGCGCTGTGCCCACCGATTCACATCAACGTCGGTGCCTACGTCCGTGGAGTGCAAGCCGCTCAGGACCGCGTTCGGCGAATCGAACGCTCTATCGCCCACTTCCGTGGCGCATGGCGGGGCGACGGCGTCCAGCCAACTGAGACGCGGCAGATGCGTCGGGCACGCGAGCGTAAGGCGGTGGCGCGATGAGAGAGAACGCCTACAAGAAATGGTTCCGCGAGCAGTGCGCCGCCGACGGCCTGGACCTTGGCGTGGCCGATGCGCTGCGCACGCTCCGCGCCGGGGCCAGCGTCAAGGGCGGCGGCTGGAAGCGGCTGCTCGACCTGGCGGTGCGCGACAACCAGCGCCGGGCCGAGGCACGGCGGCAGCGCGAACAGAATGAGAAGGGGAGGGCGGCCTGATGTACCTCGTGATGGCCATCGAGCACTTTCCCGACAGCGAGCCGGTCACGACGCTGGAAGTCCGCGACCGCGAGGACGACGCGATCATGCTCGCCCGGTGCATGTGCGATGAGGCGAAGAACGCCCGGCGAGAGGCTGGGGTTTTCGTCTATCGAATCGATCTGGCGTCGCCGATCTATCGGCGCACCATAGCACCGCCGCGCCAACGCAAATCAAAGAGGGGATGCAGACGATGACCTTCCATCGACGAACACCACACCTTAAGAGAGTGCCCGCACGCGAGCAGACCGCCGCCGATCAGCGCGCGGCGATCCTCGCGACCGGCAACGCGGGCAGTGTGCCGCGCGAGATCGTCCGTCTCGAGTGCGACTGCGAGACGCTGCTCGGTCCGCAGAGCGTGATCGAGATCGATCGCGTGCAGAGCGGCTGGTACCGCCTCGCCCGGATGGCGTCCTACTGCGGCCATTGTCAACAGATCCTGCGGTTCAACCTCGTCGTCGATCCGGCGACGGGCAAGCTGCAGCGCACGCCCGTGCTCGGCAAGCGCCGCATTCGCGGGCAGGCCGCGATCGATCGTTTCCTGACCAAGTACCCGCAATGCAGAGGGATCGTGATCCAATGAACGAGCAAACCACTCACCACGAAGACACGAAGGTCCACGAAGCGGCACCGGGTGATCCGAGGGAAGTGACGCTGCATCACGTCGGCGACAGCCGTGTCGATCGACTCTGGATTGAGGTGTATGACGAGCCCGGTCCGGGTGGCGCGTGTCATCATTATGGAATCGTCGGGGTCGGCGAGCATTTCACCCTTCTCTCGATCGACTTCCAAGAAGGACCGGTCTGCGAAACCGGCGTCAATGGCATCACCAACGAGTCGCTGCTCGCGATCGTGATCGATCGGCTGGAGGGATTCCAGCGCGGACCGATGCCGTGCGATGAGAATCGCATCGCGCTTTTTCACGCTCGGAAGGCGCTGGAGTCACTTCACGACCGCACCCGCCGCCGACTCGCCGCCGGAGTCGAAGGGAGAGGCAAGCCCTGATGACCGCGCCACGGCCCATGATCATGGACGCGGATGTCAGCGGCCTCAACCGCTTCGCGCCGGACTACCTTGCCCGATGCCAGAACGAGCTCTGCGCGCCGATTGGTGGACTCGCCTTCTTCAGCCAGGGGTGGTTCTACGCGCAATGGCGCGACTGCGATGCATGTTCGTGGCGCACCGGTGATCTTCAACTCAATGCCTTCGATGACCGTATCGTCCGCAACGTCGGCGCTCGCACGGTCGACTTCAAGGGCCTGTGCGTTGTTGACATCGAATCAGACGAGGCGCTCGGCGCGGCGCTGCGCGGAGAATCGATCGCCATCGAGAACATCCGCGCATGTCTGTCGCGCGTCCGACGAACATTCCCCAACGCGTGGCTCGGCATGTATGGCCCGCGGTTGCCGCGCTACGGCCAACTCGCGTACCAGACGCGGCGCGACGAGTGGGAGCAATTGATGCCGCGTGTCGGCGAATTGCTCGACGCCTGGCATCCTCCGCTCAACCCGGTCATCGGGGAGTTTGAGGACCGGCGCTTCGCGGATCTCATTCGCCTGGCGATGGACACGGGCAAGCGCGTCGTGCCCTACATCTACTGGCCGGAATGCTATTCGGTTTGGGATTATCAGCGTGACGTCATCGACGCAATGGGTGACGTTCGCCTCATCCACGCGCTGGCGTGGGATCGGAGGCTCATCCGATGACCGCGCGAGCCGCCGATCGCATCGATCCCGTCAAGCTGCCCGACGACGTGCGCCGCCGCCTGGAGGCGCGCATGGAGGACGCCTTCGAGCGGACACTCGTGAAGTTGTCATCAACAGAGAGCCAGCACACGCGCCGCCAGTACGACGCGCTGCTCAAAGCCGCGCTCGCCGTGATTCGCGGGGTGCCGGTATGAAGTGGCTGCTCAATCTCATCATCCACCATCGCCGCCCGCGCTTCCGCTACGGCATCCGCTTCCCGCGACTGGTCCTGTGGGAGGTGATGACGTGAGCAAGCGAACGGCCAATTCCGACGCCGTGGTCGAGTACTTCAAGTATCGCGTGCGCGGAGAGGGTGAAGTCGTCCTCGCGCGATTCCATCAGTTCGACCAGGCGATGGAGTTCGCCGGGCTGCTCATCGCCCGGCGCGCTGGCGCCAACGTCATGGGTGCGACCTTCAGCGTCGCCATCGAATGGCCCAACGATCACGGCAAGATGAACCGCCAGACGCTCACACTCACCATCAAAGATCAGGTGGTGAGCGCATGAGCAGCGTCCGGTTCGACAAGATCAGCTCATGGAACCCCCGCTGGAGGTTGGAGCGCCACGACTCCGGGTTCAAACTTACAGGGACCGTGTGGCATGGCGTGGTGGAAGTGTTCTCGCACGACGGCTCAACGCACACTGCCACGTTCACGTCCATTGAGTATCGCACCAACCGCAGGATCTACGCCACCAGGCTGCGGCGCTGCTATCACCGGCGCTGGCTCGGGCGAATCGCGATGGACTTCGTCCAACTGATTGACTCGGCCGTCCGGGAGGGCGCGACACCGTGACCGCCGCCGCGCGTCAACCTCGATTCGCCCAGGGCGTCGATGAACGACCCGACGCCGAGTTCGTGCCGATCCGCAAAGCGGCGCGTCTGCTCGGCAAGACAGAGACGGCGCTGCGCCACATCTGCGGACGACGCCTGGCATCGACCGGCATGGCTCGTCAGATTCGTGATCCCCGATCAGGTAAGCTGGCCTGGCACATCCACCGATCACACGATCCGCGACTGGTCCACCGCGAAGACGAGGCAATCGACGACTCGACATCCGAGTTGCTCATCCACGCAACCGCCGCACAGCGCGACCGCGCCGCCGCTCGTGTCCGCGTGCTTAACGCCTACCGCGAACTGATCGCCTCCGGTGCGAACGTCGCCAAGTCCATCGATCAGTTCATCAGCCGCCACCGGAATGAAACCGGCCTGCGACTGTCCTACCGGCAATTGCGCGAGTGGTCGCGCGGGGCGCCGTCATCCGACCAGCCTCAGCAGCTGCTCGCGTACTTCATCGATCGGCGCGGTGGCGATCAGCGGAGCACCGAGGCCAATGGTCGCGGATGCCACCCCGAGGCGTGGAAAGAGTTTGAACGCGTCTACCTCCATCGCAACCGATGGTACATTGCGAAGGCTCACCGCCACGTCCAGGCATTGGCGAAAAGCAACGGATGGGAGTGGCCCGGTCTGCGGCATGTGCAGCGCATGGTTCGCAACCGGATTGAGCCGTCCGTGGAGTGCTACCACCGCGACGGCTATGAGGTCTGGCAAGCCAAGTTCGGTTACAAGCTTCAGCAGAATCCCGAAGCCTGGGCGGCCGGTGATCTGTGGATCAGCGACCATGTTCAACTCGACTTCTTCGTTGGTCGGCGTGATCATGGAAAATGGACGGCGGTGCGGCTGTGGCTCACGTCCTGGTTCGACTGGCGCACACGCAAGCTGCTCGGATGGCATCTCGACGTCACGCCCAATACCGACACGATTCGGTATTCGCTGCACGACGCCATCAAGCGCGAAGGCGGTCCGCCGCGCAGGATCATCATCGACAACGGCAAAGACTACGACTCATACGCCAACAACGGGTTGACCAAGAAGCAACGGCGCGAGCTCATCGCCGAAGGGAAGAACTGGGCGGAGCATTGTGACGGCCGCGGTCTTTTTGGCATGCTGGGCATCATCACGCATCATTCGCTGCCGCACAACGCCAACGGAAAGTCGCGGCTTGAGCGCTGGCACCGCACGCTGCACGCCGAGTTCGACAAGGAGTTCGATTCGTACTGCGGCGCCAAGCCCGGTGATGTGGATGTACCCGGTTGGGTCTTCAAGGAACCGCAGCGACTCGCCCGATTGGACGAGGTCCGCCGCCGCCTGGTGAAGTTCATCGACTGGTATAACAGTCGAAGCGATCACAACATTGATGATCTGGTCGACGAAGACGGACGGAAGCTCAGCCCGGTCGAGGCATTGAACGAATGGCGCCAGACGCGAACGATCATGCCCAGACCGGAATCGCTGGGAATGCTCCTTTACCGGTGGGAGCAACCCCGCACAGTTGGCAAGAACGGCGTGGGGATTCGCATCGGAGGGCAGACGTTCTATTACGGACAGGACGCGCCGGAGCTGCGAGCTCTGCAGGGCCGCAAGCGTGCCGTGGTTCCCGGTTTCGATCCTGATGACGATTCGCGGATCATGGTGTGCGATGCAGACATGCGGTTCATCTGCTTTGCCGATCGCAACAGCCAGTGCGGCGGCAATGATCCGGTCAGCCGCGAGGCGACCAAGGCGGCACTCAAACGCCAACGCGACTACCGGCGGGCGGTGCAACTCACGGCGAGCGATGCCCATATGTCGATCATGACGGCGGCGGACATCGCCCGAGATGAGCAGGACAAGATCGACGCCGACCGCCGCGCTGAGCGGGCGAGCGAGGGCATCGGCATCGAGAATGACAACCAGCAGTTGAGGATCGTTCGAACGCCCGTTGACGACGAGTTGAAGGCCGTCGAACGCGCCGAGATGCGGCAGGCAGCCGGAGCGGAGTGCGACGAATTCGACATCACCGATCTTCAGGTTCACAAGGACGATGAGGTTGACACCTGGGGAGAGTGCGACGACTTCGACATCACCGACTTCCAGCCAGACGACGATTCAGAGGGCGAGGACGAGTTCGATTTCTTCGAGGCGATGGATGGAGGTGAGGCATCATGACCACACCGCGCATCGTCAACGGCGATCAGGTTCCTGAACGACCGAACGACATCATCGACGACCTGGGCCAGGCGGCCTGGGTCTCCAGGAGGTATGCAAGGATGCATCCGACCGATCGACAGCCGACCGAGAACGAGGTGAAAGCCGCAAGGAATGATGCGCGGCGATACCTCCAGGAGCACGGCATCTCAAGCAAGCGGCTCTCGCGCGAACTCGGATCGGGTTTTTCCCCGTCCGTCATCTCGCAGGTGCTGTCGGGCAGCTACCGCGTCGAATCTGATGATAAGCTCAAGGCGATTCTCAAGTGGATCGAGAACGATGAGCAGAGCCGCGAATCCAAGCTCAGCAGCGACCTCGTTGTGACGCACGCCGTGAAGCGGATGATGACGGCGATCGATGGAGCGTGCAAGCACCAGTCCATTGCGGTCATCATCGCCCCGGCCGGGCTGTGCAAGTCGACGGTGCTCCAGGCCGCGCACCAGTCCCGGCCCGGGAGTGTGTACGTGTCCTGCATGGAATCCACCTCGGGGATGGTTTCGCTGCTCCGGCAGATCGCCGAGGCGATGGGTGTGCGGGGCGTGCAGACGAGCGCAGCCACCCTCCAGATGAAGTTGATCAGAGAGCTGTCCGGCACGAAGAAGCCGCTCCTGATCGATGAGGCGCAGCGGCTGCAGCCGCGAGCCTTCGGAGTGCTGCGCGACTTCTGTGATCGCGGCAATCCCGTCGTGATCGCCGGATCGGAGCGGCTCCGCAAACTGATTGATGACACGGCCGACGGCTCGCAGTTCATCAGCCGGTGTGAGTACATCATCGACATGATGGACATGCTCCAGCCTGGCGACCCCTCCGTCAAAGCGCGTCCGGCGACGACGATCGACGAGGTCATTCGGATCTGCTCAGCCGGGAAGCTCAAGTTCACTGGTGACGCGCGCGACATGCTCTTCGCTCTGGCGAACACGCCGTTCATGGGTGCACTGCGGTCCTGCAAGCTCATCGTACAGGCCGTCGCCGATCTTCCTGGACAGCGCACCAGGCCGATCGAGGCCAAGACGCTGTGGGGCGCCCTGCGCAGCTGCAAGGGCATCGTCTACAAGCGGGTGCATGAGCATCACCTGCGCCGCACCATCGAGGCGCTTCCGGCGGCAAAGTCCGGCTGAGCACGATCATGGCCTTCACACCCAAGCAACTTCGGTTCATCAATGTCGTGCGTCGTCGTGTACCGGCGCTGCATGACGAGTCGCTCTGGCGGCTGGTGCTGATGCAGACGGGCTGCCATCGCACCGACGGCGTTCCATCGCTGTCGCACCCGCGCAACAGCCACGAGGCGTTCGAGACGATAATGCACCGCCTGGCGATGTATCCCGAATCGGAACTCGATGAGTCCGAGTGGGAGAGCAAGACGCTCACCGCCGCCAAGCGGATGCGCCGGGCATTGGAGTCATTCCACGCCCAGAGCGTTCGGCTCGAATTGTGCTCGACCGACGCGCTGCACGGCTTCTGTGAACGCATGACGAAGCGTCGGCCGGAGTACATGGACTCGGCCCCGACGCGCAACGTCGGCGACCTGGAGGCGTGGGAGCTGCTTCACGTGATTGAAGGCTTCAAGGCCTGGATGCGCCGCGAGGCGCACAAGCGCGGCGTCCAGGCCCCGAAGTTTGGAGGTGCGGCGTGATGGCGCTATGCCGATGCAGCCGCGGTGAATTGGCCCTTGTCGGCCTTGGCGAAGCGGGCGTCCTTGCCCTTGGTCGAGATCTCCCGGATCATCGCCGAGTAGAGCGTCGCATGCGGCGTCTTGCCCTTGGTTTTCCAGCCCGCAGCGATCGCCCGTTCGGCGATCGCCTTGGCGCTGAGCGGCTCGCCGGCCTTGGCGAGGATCTGCGCGGCGGCATCCATGCCGCTGATCCCTTCGCGCTTGCGCCGTGGCTTGGCCGCGCTGCCCGATGGTGGCGGCGGCTTCGCCTTGGTGCGCTTCATGCTCTTGCCCTTGGTTGTCGTCTTCTTCGTTGCCATGCTCATGCTCCTTTCGTGAGTCGAGCGGTCCATGATGGAGCAGCGGTGAACATCACCGCCGCGCGTGGTTGGTCAGTGGATCGCGGGCACCGGCAGGATGTCGACCTTGCGGCCGCAGGCCGGGCAGTTGGCCCGCGTCGGTCGCGCCGCCTGGTGTCCGGCTTCGTACGCGCGCTCCAGCGCTTCCTTGATGCACCAGACGGCGGTGTCGTGGAAATCCAGGCTGTCGCTGTTGCGGGTTTCGAGTGTCTCGAGGCCGAGGGCCTCGCGGGCGATGGTCGTCAGTTTGGTGTCGCGTGTATTGCTCATGATGGCTCCATTTCGGGTGCGGCCCATTCCGCCTCGCGTTGCACACATGAAGGCCCGCAAAGCGCGAAGATGCAAGGGGAAACATCGAGGATTGCAGCAGATTCTTCAGATTCTCAGCCGGCCGCGACGTTCGCCCAGGGCGGCGATCGACGGACCTGGCGGCGACGAGGCGGCCGGCGGTACCAGGACGCGACACGGGCCAACGTGGGCGGCCAGTTCGGCAGGATGCGAGGCGCCGCGTGAGCGAGCAAACCCTCATGTTCGATCTCGGCCAGGACGCGCCGCTTCACCCGACGCTGCGCGTGGGCGATCGCATCTGGTGGGATCATCGCGAACTCGGCCGCTGCACCGGCGTGGTGTGCGGCGTATACCCGCGCGGCATCACCGCCCGCCGCGACGGCGTGACCTGGCGGAGCAAACCACACTACCTGCGCTTCGACCTGGTGCACCGCATGGGTGAGCGCATGGCGATTGGAGGCGCGGCGTGAAGATCGTCGCCTTCCTTCAAAACCAGTGGTTCAAGAACCCGGAGCGCGTGCGCTGCCATTACGAGCGACAGCCCGACGAAACGGTCGAACACTGGCGGCACCGATGCAGTCGTCTCAATTGCCGATACCTGTTCGCCGGCTGTGTGACGGGCAGGCGGCTGCGCGACGCATTCGGCGATGATCTTTGCGGCCAGATCATCTGGGAGAACGTCTCGCCACGCATCGCCGGCAAAGCGTCTGAGTGCTTCGGCGTCGATCAGGACCATGTCGATGCAGTGATGGATCACTTCAAGCCGGACGTTGTATTGCTGTTCGGAAAGGTCGCACAGGGCGCGTTGGTGTGCAGTGCCGCGTTCATCATCGATGGGCCCCACCCGGCGGCGCGACATGTCGGCGTCGTTGACGATCTTCGCGCCATGGTCGAAGCACTTCGAGAATTGATGGAGCCAAACGCCAGGCACTGACGCCCGGAAACGTCCGCTCGAACACGAGGCAAGGAGGCCGCGTTGGACGAAGCAGCAACACATTCAGACTCAGCGATCTCTGCGCCCTCTGTGGTGAATGAATCCAGCGTGCGGCCGACTCGTGAAGTGATTGAGCGCCGGGCCGTCGCCGTGGTGCAAATCCTCGATGCGCACCGCGGCGACGGTGCGTTCATGAGCGCTGCCGACCTGGCGGCGCACATCGGGCTGCCCGCGTCGATGAGCCACGAGACCAGGCGGCGACGCATCCGTGAGGCCGTGCGTCGCGCACGCGAGATGCTGCGCGAGCAGGGCGCCGATGAGGTGCTCGTCGCCAGCGGCCAAGGCTACGCCCTCACCGGCGACGCCGAACTCATCCGTTCCTGGCTGGCGGATCGAAAGCGCGCCGGTCTCATCGACCTTGCCGAGGTGCATCGCACCGAGCGATCGCCGGCCGTCGACGCCGCCACGGGCCAGACCATGCTCTTCAACCCTCAACCCCAGTTCAGGATCTGACCATGCTCAGCACTTCCATGATGGTTCAGAACATGCCCGTCGGCGCCGCTGGCAGCGGCACCGTGAATCAGTGGAGGCGCGACGGTGGCTGGCCGGTGATGATCGAACGCGACCTGGGCGCGTTCATCGCGGCCGGTGGCGACACGGCGATGGTGTGGTTCGGTTGGGGCTACAAGCCTCAGATCCTCCCCGATGGCTCGCCGTCGAAGTACATCCAGTTCTGCACGGGCACGCACGGTCGAACGGCCGAGGGCGGCGGATACAGCACGCTCTTCGCCACCTACTCGCAGGCGTTCGTCAATCCGATGCGAGGCGCCGGACGCCATGTGCTCACTTATATGGGAGACCCGGGCAACGACCTGGTCCTGGCGGCGACAAGGCGACGCATCAAGCGGATGCAGATCATCTTGGAGAACCTCGCGCCGTGTGAGGACACGGAGGTTGTGCTCGACCACTGCTCAAAGCTCGGCCCCGAGTGGGTCGGTCGGATCCGGATGGTGGGCGAACTGACTGGTCATCGAGCGACGATCGAGGGGTGGCCGCAACGCGATGGCTTCGATCACCTTCGTGAGTTCGGAGCGATGTTCACCTACAGCAGCATCGGCCGGCCGGGACCAAACGGCATGACGCTCGACGAGATCCAGAACGCCGGATTCCCGTTGGTGTACTGCCTCATCCGGCCCGGTGATGTGCGACCAGGAGAGGATCTGGCGTCGGCGTGCGCGGCGATGCAGGCGCGAGGGTTCATCGTGGTGACGGACTTCGGATCGGTGGTGACCTCATGAGCCGAATCGACCCCGATCGACGAGCCTTCGACACCCCATCAACGGGTGGTCGATGCCGAGTCGAATGGCCGGAAGGCGCGGGCGCACCGATGGGCGCAGGGCGCACCGAAGCGCCCGCGATCGGCGTTCATGCGTCAGGATCGGCAGGTATGGCGGTTTCACGCCGTCGCGGAATCTCCGTTCGCCGTGGATGTGGCGGTTTCGATCGCGCCGCCAGAATCGCCCGTAAGTCTCGCGTGCCTGGGTTGTTGCGCCTATTCGCGCGTTGTTGCGCATTCTGGCGGTTTCGCTGGTCGTGTTACGGATCGGTAGACAGGAATCCGGTGGCCCCGGTGGCCCGAGAGAGCCGCGCCCGAGCGCGCAAGCCAGCAGCCTCTGCGCTGGGCGCAGAGGCTGCATGGGGATTCATGTTTGTTCGATTCGTCGGTGTCTACCAGACCTTGACGTCTCCACCGCTGGTGAGTTGAAACTGCTCTTCGGGGATGAAGCCGCCGAGGTAGTCGAGGATGGCCTGGGCGTCGGGGAACTCCGGCGGAGCGACGAGCAGGGTGGTCACGCTATCCAGACCCTCGCCTCGGCGACCGCGGTCGCGCACGCCAAAGAACCCGGTCCAGCCGATCATCTGCGGATTGGGATGTTCGGTGATGGGGCCAGCGAGGCAAATCGTGCCGTCTTTCAGACCGACCATGGATGTGATGCCCATCACATGAGAGTCCTGGTCTGTGTAGTCGAACTCCGCCCAACCTCTGATGGAGCCGTTCAACCGCTCGATGCACACAAAGGTGACGGTTCGGCGTTCATTTCCCCGGTAGCTCCACGAGTACCCGGCGGCGACCGGACCGGCCGCGTACGCCTGCTGAGCGGCGCCGAGTGAAATGGCCGCGAGGATGATGGCACACAGTACGTTCTTGAGTTGCGACTTCATGATTTGCCCTTCTGTTGGACTCTCCGTTGACGCGCAGTTCGATTCGCCACAGAATCTGTTCAGCCTGCCGTCTCTCCAATCGCAAAGCGACAGGCGCGGCCCGACCACCCCACACGAATCCGTGGATTTATTGCATTTCTGGTTCGAATGATGATTTGATGTTTGCCGCCGCAGCCATCACCGGTCATTCGCTCCAGGCTCAGACTCGGCAAGCGCCGCCTCATACGCTTCCAGTCGGCTCTGGTACTCTTCGAGGAGTTCCGGTCGCAACCAGCCTTGCACACTGGCAATCGCCAGCCGCTCGGTCTCGATCGCACTGACCGTGTCTCCGGTCTGGTGCTGCGCTGACGCGAGCGTGTCCAGCATGCGATGGAATTGCGGGTTCTTCTGCGCGCGATCGCGGCTCCGAACCAGCTCGACGGCCTGCTGGGCGAATCGCAACGCGCGACTCGGATTGTGGACTTCGTCGATTGCGCGCAAATGGACCCACGCCACCGTCGTAAGTGCCCTTGGACTTGCGGACGCGTCTCGCTCATCGGCCGGCAGATTGTCGAGTAACTCGCGATACACGATCATGGCATCTGCGTCACGGCCCAGATGCTCATAGCACGTACCGAGTCCTTCCATGGCGGTCCACGTGGGCGATCGTTGGGAAACGCCGGCGATCCGACGTCGCTCGTTCACATCGGTCTCGTAGACCCGACAGGCCTCCTCGTAGCGCCCCATCCTGGCATAAAGAGCCGCGAGTCGAGACCGAAGGTTGAGCGTGTGTGGATTCGACTGCCCAATGAGTCCGGGAGCGATCTCAACCGCCTGAACTCGCAGCACGAGGGCCGCCTCGTAGTCGTGCGTCAATTCGCGCAGCCGAGCCAGATAGTCCTGCGAGAGAAGCGTCGCGGGATGGTTTTCTCCGAAGAGACGAATGCGCCGGTCCAACACTTCCTGAACGCGCGTCGCCGCCTCATCAATCCGCCCGCCCGCAAACTCAGCTGTGGCGACCTGTATCATGGATTCGAGCGTGTCGGGGTCGTCGTCCCCGAGAACGCGTCTTCGCAGCGCCAGCGTCTCCCTTGCAAGCGGATCCGCTTGGTCAGCGCGCCCCGCCGTGCCGTAGACATTCGCCAGCACCGCCATCGAACGAAGCGTGTCGCGGTGTTCGCGACCGAGCACACGCTGTCGTCGTTCCAGGTTTGCCCGAGCCATCCCTTCGAGTGTCGCCCCCTGGCCCAGCTGACCCCGCAGCGCGATTAGCGCACTCACCGCATCGAGCGTGGCCGGATCCTCCTCGCCCAGCACGCGCGTGCGAATCTCCAGAGCGCTGGGGATGTGTTGCTCCGCCAGGTCCCACATGCCGATAGCGAGATAGGCCTGGCCGATGACCAGGTGCAATTCAGCCGCGATCAACTCGTCCTTGACCTCGCCCCGATTCAGCCGTTGGGCCGTGTCGTCGAGAATTCCTTTGAGCAACGTGGTGTCCTGGCCACGGGCGATCTCAGGATTGATACTGCCGAGCATCTCCTAGATCAGCCGCTTGACCTCGGTGGCGCGAGTGAGTTCGCGCGCCTGGTCCTGCTCGGCCCGTTCAGCCCGTGTTTTCTGATCAAGCGCCCACAGCATGCCGCCTGTCGTTCCCGCAATGCCCAGAAGCAGAGCGGTGGCCACCAGGGCTGCCGCGATCACACCGGCGCGATTGCGCTTGACAAACTTGCCGAGTCGATAGCTCGCACCTGGCGGGCCGGCGGTGACTGGCTCATCATCGAGATGCCGCTGGATGTCGACGGCCAGGCCGTTGGCAGTGTCGTAGCGGCGCGATCGGTCCTTCTCAAGGCACTTCATGATGATCCAGTCGAGATCGCCGCGCAAGACCAAGCCCAGTTCCCGCACGTCGACGCACCGTTGCTGGGCGGTGCGCGTGGCGCGATCGCCCAGCGTGTACAGGCGTGTGCTCGGCCGATCCGGCTCGGTTTCGCGGATGATGCGCATCATCTCCGCGTAACCCTTGCTCATGAGTTCTTCTGAATTGAACGGCGTGGTGCCGGTGAGCAGTTCGTAGAGCAGGACGCCGAGGCTGTAGATGTCGCTGCGCGTGTCGATATCCAGTCCGCTCATCTCGGCCTGCTCCGGGCTCATGTAGGCCGGCGTGCCGATCATCTGCTGGTGCTGGGTGAAGAGAGTCTTGTCCGTGAGTTCCTGGTTGGTCGCCTTGGCGATGCCGAAGTCGATGACTTTGGGCACCGGCACGCCGTCGTGCAGCGTGATCATCACGTTGCCGGGCTTGATGTCGCGGTGGATGACGCCCTTCTGGTGGGCGTGCTGAATCGCATTGCAGACCTTGATGAAGAGATCCAGTCTGGCCCTTGTAGCCAGCCTCCGGGTGTCGCAGTATTCGAGGATCGGCACGCCATTGATCAGTTCCATGACGAAGAACGGGCGGCCGCTCTCTGTCGTCCCTGCATCGAGCACCTTGGCGATGTTGGGATGATCCATCATCGCCAGTGCCTGGCGCTCAGCCTCGAAACGGGCAATGACCTGCTTCGTGTCCATACCGAGCTTGATGATCTTGAGCGCGACGCGACGTTTGACGGGCTCTTTCTGTTCGGCCATCCACACCGAGCCGAATCCGCCTTCGCCGATCGGCTGAAGCAGTTTGTAGCGGCCGATCATCTGGCCGGACTGCTCGCTCGGCCCGGCGTGACGATGCGTTTGCCGGGCGGATTCCTTCGAACTCTCAGCGTCCATGACATGCGTGGGATCACCCAGAAACGCGCCGGCGGCATCGTGCGCTTCAAGCAGGGACTCCACCTCAGCGCGCAGAGCCGCATCGTCGCCGCACGCCCGGTCCAGCCAGACGGCGCGAGCGTCGCCCTCGAAATCCAAGGCCATGGCAAAAATGTCCATCGGACGGCTCATCGCTCTGCTACTCCATCCGGCCTGCGGCTCTGTCCACCAATCAGCCTTCCTCGGGTCGCTCCTGCATCGCCCGGAACAGCCACGCGCGGGCGAACGACCAGCGCCGATCGACCGTGTTCGACGACACATCCAGCGCCTCGGCGGTCTGATCGGTCGTCAGACCGGCGTAGAACCGGAGTCGAACCACGGCGGCAGCCTCGGGCACTTCGGTCTCCAAGCGTCGGAAGACCTCGTCGAACCCCAGGATTTCGGAAGAATCTCCCGTGGCGAGATCAGCCACGCTCGTCAAGCTGAGTTTCACTCGATCTCCGCCGCGCTTGACGCGACCCCGGCTGCGGGCATGGTCGATGAGGATGCGCCGCATGGCCTCGGCTGCGGCGACGTAGAAATGGGCCTTGCTCGACCAAGGCACGGCTCGATCGCCCACGAGGCGGAGATACGCCTCGTGAACCAGGGCCGTGGCCTGCAGCGTGTGGTCCGGCCGCTCCGTCGCAAGCGCTCGCTGCGCCACCGACCTCAACTGGTCATAAACCAGAGGCAGCAGTTTCGCCACGCGACCAGCATCACTCTGCGATTGATCAAGCAGAATGGACAGCGTTGGTGAATGGACTGACTCACCTTCCATGTGACGCACTCGCCCTTGATGGTGACAATGCCAGAAGCATCATACCGGAAAAGAACCTGACTTTGGCGAGCACTTCCTGGAAAAGGCTCGCGTGGCAGATCTTTCCTCGCCGCGAGATCGGTTCGATCGAAACGGGGTATGTTTCTCTCTGGCCTTCTCATCCACTCAGCAGACTGTTAACTGGTCGCACGCGGCCTACCTGGCGCCTCATGGCAAGAGAAGCACCCGCGAGCCCGGAAGGAACACAACATGTCAGTCGCCCAGATGCCACCTCGTCATGAGACCGAGCGGATGCAGTACGTCGGTCAGGAACTGCTTCGCAATCCACGTTACAACAAGGATTGCGCTTTCACCCCCACCGAGCGCGAGGAGTTTCAGCTCGAAGGGCTGCTGCCGCCGGCGGTCCAGACGATCGAAGAGCAGGTCACGCTCGAACTGGAGCATCTGCGCGACAAGCGCGATGATCTCGAGAAGTTCATCGGTCTCGATGCGCTGCGCGAGCGCAACGAAACGCTGTTCTATCGCCTGCTCATCGAGAACCTGCCGGAACTGATGCCGATTGTCTATACGCCGGTCGTTGGACAGGCATGCCAGCGCTACAGCCACATCATGCGCCAGCCGCGCGGCCTGTGGATCACCCCTGATCAGATCGATCGGATTCCGGAAGTGCTGCGCAACTCGCCGGATGACAACATCCGCCTCATCGTGGCTACCGACAACGAGCGCATCCTCGGACTGGGCGACCAGGGCGCGGGTGGCATGGGAATCCCCGTCGGCAAGCTCTCACTCTACACCGCAGCCGCAGGCATTCATCCATCACAGTGTCTGCCGATCAGTCTCGACGTCGGCACGGACAATGCAGAACTGCTCAATGATCCCTACTACCGCGGCTGGCGTCACCGGCGTCTGCGGGGCCAGCCTTTCGAGGAGTTCATTGAGGCGTTTGTCGAGGCGGTCGCTCAGGTATTCCCCCGGGCGCTCCTGCAATGGGAAGACTTTCACAAGAACACAGCCTTCCAGGTGCTCGATCGATATCACCTGCGCATTACCAGTTTCAACGACGACATCCAGGGCACCGCCGCCGTCGCAACGGGCGGCATCCTCGCGGCACTTCGCCAGACCGGCGAACGACTCTGCGATCAACGCATTGTCTACCTTGGCTCAGGCGCGGCCGGAGTCGGAATCGGGCGACTGATCCGCGATGCGATGCGCGAAGAGGGAGCGAATGAGGCAACGATCCGACGCGCCCAGGCGTTTCTCGACAGTCGCGGCCTGATCTTCACCGATCGCATGATCCGTGATGCGCACAAACGCGCGATGGCCTGGAACCGGGAGGACATGGAGGCGTATGGGCTGGCCGGCGAAGGGCCGTTCGAACTGCTGGAAGTTGTCGCGCACGTCAAGCCGACCATTCTCATCGGCACAACCGCCGAGCCGGGCGTGTTCACCGAGGAGGTCATTCGCGAGATGGTCAAGCACGTCGACCGGCCGATCATCATGCCGTTTTCGAACCCCACCTCCAAGGCGGAGTGTACGCCGGAGGAGGCGATCCGCTGGACGGACGGTCGCGCGCTGATCGCCACGGGCAGCCCATTCCATCCGGTTGAGTACAAGGGTCGGCGTCACATCATCGGGCAGGGCAACAACGTCTTTATCTTCCCCGGCCTGGGACTGGGATGCATCATCTCCGAAGCGCGACAGGTGACCGATTCGATGTTCCTGGTGGCAGCGCGAACTCTGGCGGATTGCATCTCGGCCGAGCGACTCGAAGCGGGCGCCCTGTACCCGGATCAAAGCGACCTGCGCAGCGTGTCCCGCCGCATCGCCATCGCCATTGTCCGCGAGGCCAAGCGGCTTGACCTTGGCCGCCTTTTGCGTGATGAGTCGATCGAGGAAGCGGTCGATGCCGCGATGTGGTACCCCGAATACGGACGGCCGCCGGGGCTTTGATCTCCGCCCGGATTGCCGGGATAGACCGAAGATAGGTCCGGCTTGCCCGTTCCGATGCGAGCCGGGCCGCGGGCATCGGTGCGGCGGCAATCTGCGCGGATTTGCTGTGGGGAGTGGATTCCCTTGATCCCGATCGTGCAATAGCCTTCCTTCAGCGCCGTTTGGCGCATATGTCCATTTTGTTTTTGAACGCCCTGCTTCCCTGAGGAGGATGTTGAAATGCTGATCTCGAAACCTGCCACCGTCGCTTTGATTCTTGGTGTGAGCACACTGCTCGCCCCGTCCGCACTTGCACAAGGGGGCGGCGGAGGCCGTGGAGGTGACGGGCCCCCTCCGGGAGATCGCCCCCCGTTTGACCCGCAGCCGATCGTCGATCGAATGATGGAAAACGATGCCAACGGCGACGGGAAACTGTCACCAGACGAAGTCCCCGGCCGCTTTGCCGAGCAGATGTTTCCCATTGCGGATGCCGACAAGGACGGCTTCCTCACCCGCGAAGAACTGACCACCTACTTCACGAACCGTCCGCGCGGCGGGGGTGGATTCGGTCAGCCCCAGCCACCCGCCGGCGCGGGCGGACCGGAAGCGACATTCGACGGCCACATGCGGCAGGCCGGCCAGGCTTTGCGCGCCCTGCGCCGCTCGCCGTTCACAGCCGAATCACAGGCCGATGACCTCGTTCGCATCGGTGTGATCGAGGCTTCACTCGTCGGCGCCAAGGCTCGGATGGATCCTGAACACATGGCGCCACAGGCCAGGGCGAAGTACGGCGACAATACCGCTCTGTACCTGCGCGACATGCGCGTCTCCGTCATCAAGGCGATCAAGGCCGCGATCGCGCTCGAAGAAGCCATACTCACTGGCGATGCCGCCGGCTCCAAGGCCGCACTTGAGAAATTGCTCGCGGCTCAGAAAGAGGGTCACGATCAGTTCCAGGAGGAAGAGCAGGAGCGCGGGCCAGGACGCGGCCAACCCCCTGCAGGTCGTGGCAACCGTGGTGGCGGTGGTGGTGCGGGCGGCGGCGGGAATGGCCGCTGATTCCAGCTGATCCGTCGTCCCAACATGCGACAGAGTGCAGCGCGGCCCCGATGCATCGGGGCCGCGTTGTGATTGAATGCTCGTTTCAGCGAGCGGATAAGGGGGATCTGGCCTTCGGAGGGATCGTTCAGCCGCCTTCGCCCATTCCATCGATAAACGCGTTGGCCTCAGCAATGGCTGCGGTCATCTCCGCGATGAGGGCGGCGACATCATCTTCGATCCCCGCAACTTCACCTTGCAGCGACGCAATAGCCTGCGCATTGAGATTGTGCTTGAGGAAGAGCACCTGGTCGTTGAAGGCCACGAGCACCGGATCCATCTTTGCTTCCGCCCGCTTCATGGCTCGCATCAACTGGTCGTAGCGACTTCGTGTGAGATCAAGCGTCTCCTCACTACGGCGCCGCAGATCGGCGCTCGAATACTGATCCAGTTCGGCCTCCCACTCCGTGAAGAGGGCATCGCCCACGCTCTCGATCGCTGCGATGCGATCACGCACGTCCTCGGCCTTGCCGTCACAGCGCTTCAACTGGGCGTTGAGTTCATCGTACTTCGTGCGCAGGTTGCTGCCGGGCATGTTGACCACGGAGCTGAACTTATCCAGCGCGGTCTGGAACTCCACCTTGGCTTCCTGCTGATCATCGCGCGCTTTTTCGACGCGATCGACGAGGATGTCGCGCTTGTGCACGCCGAATGCTTCCATGGTGTTGTAGTAGGTTTTCTGACAGCCGGTGAGCATGAACGCAAGGCCGACCAGCAGTAGCACGGCGGGCGATGTTCGAAATGGTGACAACCTGGGATCTCCCGTTGTTGAATCGGTCCGGATTCCGCGCCGCGTTCAGCCTGCAGCCAACCGGAGGCGCCCGCAGACCTTACATCATTGGCGCGCCAGACGATCCACAGCTCCCAGACCGCAGGCGATCAACAAACGGCCAAATCGTTCTCCTAGTCCTTCTTATTGGTTCCTCTGCTCGATTCCGCATCTTCCCGTGCAGAAGCGTTTTTTTTGGCGGCTGGTTCTTAATCTCCCCTTTGCATTGACTTCAAACGCACAGGGGCTAAAATCGTTCAATTCGTTCACGCAGTCGCTTGTGCAGGCCCATGGTCCCTTCTGCGCGATTCTGAACGGCGGAGTCCTCCGTCGGGCACATGGAAAGGCCCTCAAGAATGACCCAGAACACGGCAGCGCGGCGCCCAGAAGCCACGCGCGCATCAACGCTCGGGCGAATCCGCCCTGTGAATGCGCTACCGATCGCGATCATTCACCTGGTCGCCCTTAGTGCGATCTGGGTCGGGTGGTCGTGGGCCGCGGTGTGGACGGCTGTCGCGCTTTTCTGGATCAGAATGTTCGTCATCACCGCCTTCTACCACCGGTACTTTTCTCATCGCACGTTCAAGACCCACCGCGTGACCCAATTCCTCTTTGCGCTGCTGGGAACGAGCACGGCCCAGCGCAGTCCGCTGTGGTGGGCGGCGCATCATCGAGAGCACCACCGCCACTCGGATCAGGAACCTGACCCCCACTCACCCGGTTGGCGCGGCGCGCTGTGGAGCCACACCGGCTGGTTCCTCACCGACGAGGCCAAGCAAACAAACTGGCGCGCCATCCCGGACTGGAAGAAGTTCCCCGAACTCGTCTGGCTCGATCGCTATCACCTCGTCGGTCCACTGGGTCTCGCAGCGCTTCTGGCGCTCTTCGGGTGGGCACTAAGCATGTGGATGCCGGCGCTCCACACCAGCGCCCTCCAACTCACCGTCTGGGGTTTCGGGGTGTCGACCACCGCACTCTACCACGCCACCTTTACTGTCAATTCGATCGCGCACATGGTCGGCACCCAGCGCTTCGACACCGGCGATGACAGTCGCAACAACTGGTTTCTGGCACTCATCACGCTTGGCGAAGGCTGGCACAACAACCACCACTATTGCCCTGGCGCCGTCCGCCAGGGGTTCTACTGGTGGGAGTACGACCCGACATACTGGATGCTGCGCGTGATGAGCGCGCTCGGCCTGGTCTGGGATTTCAATCCAGTTCCCGATCATGTCTATCAGGCCGCCGCAAAGCACACGCGTGCCCAGCAAATCGCGGGTGCGTCATGAAGATTGCGATCATCGGCTCGGGCATCAGTGGCCTCACTTGCGCGTATCTGCTTGCCCAGCGCCATGACGTCACCCTTTTTGAACGCGACGATCGTCTGGGCGGGCACACGAGCACGGTGGAGGTGGATCACGAAGGGCGCCAGCTGGCAGTTGATACTGGTTTCATCGTTTTCAATGCCCGCAACTACCCGAACTTCGTCCGGCTGCTGACAAAGTTGGGGGTCGCATCCCGATCCACCACGATGTCGTTCAGCGTCCGCGATGACCGATCCCGCTTCGAATATGGCGGCTCATCCATTTCCGGCGTGATCGGGCCGTGGACGAACCTGCTGCGTCCTCGCTGGTGGCGCGTTGTGCGCGGCGTCACGTCACTGGGCCGACAAGGCAAAGCCCTGCTGCGCGAACTAGACGAAACCGCGACGATTGCAGACCTCTGTGCGAGCGGGCGATTCAGCAATGCGTTCCTTAATGACTACCTGCTGCCGATGGCTTCGTCCATCTGGTCAGCGCCGCGCGAAGCGCTGCTGGACTTTCCCGCGCGATTTGTCCTGCAGTTCTTCGACAACCACGGCATGCTTGACTTGCGCGAGCGACCGGTCTGGCGAACCATCGTGAATGGCTCAAAGACGTACGTCGAGGCGATGAAGAAGGCCATCGGGCCATGTGTCCGCCTCAATTCACCCGTGCTCGCAGTGCACCGCAGCGACCGCGAAACAGTCGTGCAGCTCGAGCATGGCGATGAGGCGTTTGACGCGCTCATTCTCGCATGCCACTCCGATCAGGCCCTGAGCCTGCTGGCGGATCCCACACAAGCCGAGCGTGACGTACTTGGTGCTCTGCCCTATCAGCCGAACGACGTCGTGCTGCACACCGATCCTTCGGCGCTGCCCACACGCCAACGATGTTGGGCCGGGTGGAATTACCGCGTAACCGGCCAAGTCGATCGACCTGTGGTCGTGACCTACAACATGAGTATCCTCCAGGGACTCGACACGCGAACGCCGCTTTGCGTCACCCTCAATGACACGGACTCCATCGACCCCGATCGCATCGTCGCACGATTTCGTTATGACCACCCGTTGAGCACGCTCTCGGGTGAAGCGGCCCGCGATCGCTGGCAGGAGATCAGCGGCGCGAATCGCACGCTCTATTGCGGCGCGTACTGGGGCAATGGCTTTCACGAAGACGGCGTCGTCAGCGCCCTGCGCGTCTGCAAGCCGCTTGGAGGTGTGTTATGACGCTCCACAGCGGCGCCTACGTGGGAGTGGTGAAGCATCACAGGCGCGAACCCGCGCATGCATTCACTTTCCCGCTGTTCATGATGTATCTTGATCTCGCCGAGCTCGATGAGGTGTTCGAAATGACCCGCCTATGGGGCACCTCGCGACTCTGCCCGGCTCGATTTTGCCCCGAGGACTATCTGCAGCACAATGGACTCGATCTGGATCCGGCCGTCCGCGCAACGGTCGAGCGGGCGATCGGGCGACGTCCGACGGGGCCTATCAGGATGCTCACGCATCTGCGATTCTTCGGATACACCTTCAACCCCGTGACGTTCTACTACTGCTTTTCTGAGCACGGCTCGCTGGCCGCGCTGGTGGCCGAGATCACCAACACGCCTTGGGGCGAGCGACACAGGTATGTGCTCGACGCTGACCTCGCACGACCCGTCGGCACACACGGCATCAGGCGCTGGCGCTTCGACAAGGACTTTCACGTCTCGCCATTCCTTCCAATGAATCTTCGATACGACTGGTCGTTCGACACGCCCGGCGAGACGCTCTTTGCACACATGAATCTCCAGCCCCGGCGTGACGCCTCCGCGCGCGTATTCAACGCCACTCTGAAGATGTCCCGGCGCGAGTTGACCCCCGGCCTTTTGCGCGGCCTTCTCCTTCGATATCCACTGATGACGGCTCAGGTTGTCGGCAAAATCCACTTCGAAGCGCTCAGACTCTGGCTCAAGAAGACGCCGATCTTCCCGCATCCCCATCGATCTAGACCGCACACTCCGGCTGTCAACCCGGAAAGGAACTGACATGTCCGCATCCCCATCCACTTCTGTCACACCTCTACCCGGCGCGTCGATACGCGATCGGGTCACGCAGCGGCCGTCACGACGCGCTCGCAGCCTGCTCGAATCGATTGGCCGGCGAATGATCCACCGCGCCATCGCGCAGATTCGCTGGGGGCACATCCGGCTGCTCGATGGCGATCGCGGGGTGGAGTCGGTAAGTCCTGTCTCACCCGGCGAGCCTTCAGTTGTCTTGCGCGTGCTCGATCCGCATTTCTATTCGGCCGCAGCGTTTGGCGGCAGTGTTGGCATCGCCGAGGCCTACATGGACGGCCTGTGGGAAACCGATGACCTGCCGGCTCTGATCGAGATCATGACTGTGAATCTCAGCGCTATGGAATCGTTGAGCACCACAATCGCCGCGGCACTTGCCCCATTCTCCCGCTTCGCTTATCGCCTCGAGCGCAATACCCGCGGCGGCAGCCGGCGCAACATCGTTGCCCACTACGACCTTGGCAACGACTTCTTTGCGTTGTTCCTCGACCCGACGATGACGTACTCCTGCGCCATCTTCGAAAACGGGGCGACAACACTCGAGCAAGCGCAGCTCGAAAAGATCGACCGGGCCTGTCGCAAACTCGAACTCAAACCGGTACACCATCTGCTGGAAATCGGCACCGGCTGGGGTGCGCTGGCCGTGCACGCAGCGCGACACTATGGCTGCCGCGTCACCACGACCACGGTTTCCGATGCGCAGTACGACTATGCGACCAGCCGCGTTCGTGAGGCCGGATTGTCGGGTCAGATCACGGTCGTGAAACGCGACTACCGAGACCTCGTCGGACAGTTTGATCGAGTCGTGAGCATTGAGATGATTGAGGCGGTCGGTCGCGCGTATCTGCCGACCTATTTCGAAACCTGCTCCCGCTGCCTCAAACCCGACGGCGCTGCACTCATCCAGGCTATTGTCATTCGCGACCAGTACTTCGAGCAAGCCGCACGTCGACGGGACTTTCTCAAGAAGTACATCTTCCCAGGCAGCTGCCTGCCGAGCGTGAAGGCGATGCTGGATGCGGTAAGCGCGCGGACCGACCTTCGCCTGTGGCATCTCGAAGACATCGGACCGCACTACCAGACCACGCTGCACCTCTGGAACGAAGCATTCCAGGGACGACTCGACGCGGCGCGTGCCATGGGTTGCGATGAACGATTCATCCGCACGTGGGAATACTACTTTGCCTACTGCGAAGGCGCCTTTCGCGCCCGCCATGTCGGCGATGTTCAGATGTTGCTGACCAAGCCGATGTGTCGCATCAAACCCAGCGGGGAACGGACGGCGGGACGTGCATGAAGCGGCCGCTGATCATCTTCGTGAACGTTATTGCGTTTCACTTGTGCTGGACGGTCACAATCGTTGGCACAAGCCGCACGTGGTGGTGGGCCGGACCGTTGCTCATCGGCGCGAGCGCGGTGATGCAGACACGTCACTCACGGACGCCGCGTCGCGAGTGGTTCATGATCATCGCCGGCGCGATCTCGGGTGTGGCGCTCGACGCGTTGGGAGTCGCGTGTGGCATGTTTCGGTTCCACGGCAGCGCGATGCAGTTCGCCATCATCTTTGCGGCCCTCTGGATCAACTTCGGTACGATCGTTCGTCCAAGCCTGCATTGGTTGTGGAATCGACCGCTTCTCGCGGCAATGCTTGGCGCGCTGGCCGCGCCATTGAACTACTGGGCGGCAGCGCGACTGGGCGCGATTGCATTCATCGAGCCGTCCTGGCATGGCCTGATCTGGGTGGCGGGGCAGTACGCACTGCTGCTGCCGTTGTGGATGGTCGCGGCCCCACGACTTACCGCCGCACCGGCTGGAACAGCTCGCCGATCGATCGAGCCCGCCATGACGCCAGCAGAAGGTACACCAGCGCCGGGAGATTGCCGAGCAGACACAACCCGACCAGCCACGCCAGCGTTCGCGGCACACTGCGCTCTCGGTGTGCGATCCACCCGGCGATGAGCAGCAGTCCGAAATACAGGTCCACCATCGTCGTTACGCCCCATCGCGTATCGACGGTCGCGGCAAGACCTCTGCCCAGTGACATTTCAAACGAGGAACTCACAATCAGAACAAGCAGCACCGCGATACCCACCGCGGCGACGACTGAGACGAGCTTCACACCCTGCATCGCACCACTCCTTGTCAAATCAGATTCTGGCTGCAGCCCGGTATTGATGCATCGAAATGGACACGGCGCATGACCCTCCAATGGACTGAGCAACTCGTTTGGATCGGAGGCGCAGCGGCGGTGACCATGATCCTGCTCTGGTTTGTACAACGGCGCATTAAGGATGCAGGCGTTGTCGACGTGGGATGGGCGGCGAGCCTCGGAGGCGCGGCCATATTCTGCGCGTGGACGGGTGACGGCGACTTTGTTCGACGCTGCATCATCGGCGCCATCGGTGGCCTCTGGGGCTTTCGACTGGCATTGCATCTGCTCACCGATCGCGTCCTGAGCGGGCCCGAAGACGGCCGGTACCAGATGATGCGGGAACGGTTCGCCGGGAACATCCAGTTCATCTTCCTGCTGTTCTTCCTTGCGCAGGCGCTGCTCGTTGTGATTCTTGCGGCGCCATTTATTATTGCTTCACAGAGTACACACGCCGGGCCGACCGTGTTCGATGCGATCGGCCTTTTCGTCTGGATCGTTGGACTGTGCGGCGAGGTCCTGGCCGACTGGCAACTTAGAGCCTTCAAGCGCGATCCCGCCAGCAAAGGCCGCGTGTGCAACGTCGGCCTGTGGCGCTATTCGCGCCATCCCAACTATTTCTTTGAATGGCTCATGTGGGTGGCGTATGCGCTGATCGGCACCGGCACCGGCGCCGATGGCGCGTGGCTCGCGTGGACCGCACCGGCGCTGATGCTGCTGTTCGTGCTCAAGCTCACGGGCATTCCGCCCACCGAAGCCCGGGCGCTCAAGAGCCGCGGCGAAGCGTACCGCGACTACCAGCGCACAACCAGCGCCTTCGTACCGTGGTTCCCCAAGCGATCAACATGAAACCCCTTGAGGTGCGATCATGACTCACGCCCTGACCCTCCCGGCTCCGTCAACACCCTGGTACGAGCGACTACTCGATGCGGGGCTCATTCCGGACGCATTTCTCCGCGCCGGAATTCGCCGCCGGCTGGCCGCCCGGCTTCATCGCGAATCGGTCGGCGGCGTCGAAGCTCAGCGCGAACGCTTCCGCCAGCTCGTGGGCGGCTACGGGCAATCTCCAATCGCCATTCACACGCGCGAAGCCAACGAGCAACACTACGAACTGCCGCCCGAGTTCTTCCGTCTCTGCCTTGGCTCTCATCTCAAGTACTCAGGCTGCTACTGGCCAAAGGGTGTCAGCACGCTTGATGAAGCCGAAGCAGCGATGCTCGCACTCACCTGCGAGCGCGCCGGTCTCGAGGATGGCATGCAGATTCTCGAACTCGGATGCGGATGGGGCTCGCTGACGCTGTGGATAGCTGAACACTTTCCCAACTCCCGCATTACCGCCGTATCCAACTCGCATCAGCAGCGTGAGTTCATTCTTTCACGGGCCCGGGAACGCGGCCTGCAGCTGCCGACCGTCATCACGGCCGACGTGAACGAGTTTGCCCCTCATGAAGTGTATGATCGAATCGTTACCGTCGAGATGCTCGAACACGTGCGCAACCACCGCGCGCTCCTTGGCCGCATGTCCCGCTGGCTCATCCCCGGCGGGCGGCTGTTCATCCACATCTTCACCCACTGCAGCGTGCTGTACCCGTTCGAAAGCGACGACTGGATCGGACGCTACTTCTTCACCGGAGGCCTGATGCCCTCCGATGACCTGCTGCTCCATCTGGTCGACGACTACGCCGTCTGCGATCACTGGTGCATGAACGGTCAGCACTACGCCCGCACCGCGCGCGCCTGGCTGACGAACCTCAATTCAAACACCGAGCAGGCGCTGGCTTCACTCAACGAGGCCTATGGTGACGCTGCACGCGTGTGGCTCAATCGCTGGCGTGTCTTTTTCATGGCATGCGAGGAATTGTGGGGCTTTCGCGGCGGGAACGAATGGATCGTCTCGCACTACCTCTTTGAACCCCGCCGCAAATAGCGCGAAATCTGACGACCGCATTCGGCGGGCCTAAGAATACTTCGAAGACATCGCATCCGTGATCTGCCCTGATCGCGCCGAAGGAGGCCGTGCGCGAGTGATTCGCCTTGACCATCTCACCAAATCGTTTGACGGAGCCAAGACGTACGCGGTGCGCGATGTCAGCCTGGAGGTGGGCGAGGGTGAGACGCTGGTGCTGCTTGGCGCCTCGGGCTGCGGCAAGACGACGACGCTCAAAATGATCAACCGGCTTTTCGAGCCGACGGGTGGCCGCATCGAACTGGATGGCCAGGATGTATTCAACGTGGATGTGCTCGAACTGCGCCGATCCATCGGGTATGTCTTCCAGAACATTGGACTGTTTCCACACATGACCGCTGCGGAAAACGTCGAGATCGTTCCCCGTTTGATCGGCTGGAGTCCGGAGAAGCGCCGAACACGTTCCACGGAACTTCTGAATCTGGTCGGTCTCGATCCGCAGGCGTTCGCCGACCGTCTGCCGCGCCACCTGTCCGGCGGCCAGCAGCAGCGCGTGGGTATCGCGCGTGCGCTCGCCGCCGACCCGAAGTATCTGCTCATGGATGAACCCTTTGGTGCACTCGACGCCGTGACGCGCGACCAGTTGCAGCGCGAGCTTCTTGACCTGCGAGAGGCGCTCGACAAGACCATCGTCTTCGTCACGCACGATCTCTTTGAGGCCCTGCGACTGGCCGACCGCATCGGCGTCATGAACAACGGGCGACTGGAACAGATCGGTGAGCCCAAGGAACTGCTCAACCGCCCCGCCACGCCCTTCGTGGCCGATCTCTTTGAGCACGCACGCCGTCAGGCCGAGTTGATCGGAGCTGCATCATGAGGCAGCGACTCATCGTCATTCTCGCAGCGCTCTGCGCTTTCGCCTCCCCGACGCTGGCCCAGCGTACCGACACCTTCCGCATCGGCTCGAAGAACTTCACCGAGCAGGAAATCCTCGGCGAACTTGTCGCTCAACTCCTCGAGCGAGGCACTGACCTCAACATCGAACGACAATTCGGCCTCGGAGGGAGCGACATTTGCCATGCCGCGCTGCTCAACGGCGAACTCGACTGCTACGTGGAGTACACCGGAACCGGCCTGCTCAACATTCTCAAACGCGAGGTCATTGGGAACGCTGATCGCGCCTACCGGACTGTAGCCGCCGGATATCGCAGACAGTTCGATCTCGAGTGGCTTCCACCGATCGGTTTCAACAACACCTATGCGATTGCCGTGCGCGCCGATGACGCACAGGCGCACGGCTGGAAGACGATCTCCGATCTGGCGGCGGTTGCGGATGAGTTGCGCGGCGGATTCACGGCTGAATTCATGGAGCGGCCGGATGGATACCCGGGACTGGCGGAGAAGTACGACTTCACACTTGGCAGAACAGTGGATCTTGACCCGGGACTGATGTACGACGCGCTCGCCGACGGCCAGGTGGATGTGATCTGCGCCTTCGCCACGGACGGGCGCATTGCCGAGTATCGCCTGGTGGTGCTCGAAGATGACCGCGCGTTCTTCCCGCCCTATGACGCAGCGCCAGTCGTTCGGAGCGAATCGCTCGCGGCTCACCCACGGGTGCGCGAAGTGCTGGCTAGCCTCGCGGGCACGATCAATGATGACGACATGCGGCAGATGAACTACGCAGTCGATGTGCTGAAGCGCTCACCCGCGGAGGTGGCGCGCGAGTGGATCGACAGCCGCCTCGGTCCCACCGTGGCGCCGGAAGATCGAAACGAGAACGCAGCCGGCGACGAACGGGGGGTCATAGCGCTGGCCATCGAGCGGCGCGGCGAAGTCACGCGCAAGGTTGGCGAACACCTCGTGCTCACGTTCCTTGGCATGGTCATTGCAATCCTTATCGGCGTGCCGCTGGGGATCTTCATTCATCGCAAGGCCGCAGCGCGCGGCGCCGTACTCGCGTTTACCGAAATCGTGCAGACGATCCCCAGCCTGGCGATGCTGGCGTTTCTTTTTGCGCTATATGGGCTGCTGGGCACTGCCCCGGCGGTCAGCGCGCTTGTTCTCTACGCCCTGTTGCCCATCGTGCTCAATACGTATACCGGCCTGCGTGAGGTGCCGCGACAGGTCGTCGAGGCTGCAAACGGGCTGGGCATGTCATCCGCACAGCGGCTGCGGCTGGTTGAACTTCCGCTGGCGGCTCCCGTCATCATCGCCGGCATTCGCGCTGCCACAGTGCTGACCGTGGGCATCGCCACGCTCTCGACGTATATCGGTGCCGGTGGTCTGGGCGATTTCATCGCCCGAGGGCTGGCGCGCAACGACTCTCGCCTCACGCTCCTCGGCGCCGTTCCCGCAGCCGTCATGGCGGTCGTGCTCAGCCTGCTCATCCGGCTGGTGGAGCGGACCGTGCGACGGGGTTGAACCCGACGGGTGTTAAGACGGGAAAGCAGCGAGTTTTCTGAGGTTTTTCATGCAATCTTTAAGGTCGTTTCCGGGTTTTTCACTGCGCCGAGGGGGCGCATGGTGTATGGTGTGCCCTGGTGAATTGGTAGCGACGCACGCAGGTGCACGATGGCTGTATCTGCGCTTGGAGGTTGCGTTTCTCGCGGACCTCCGCAGTTTACTTGAAGGAAGAAGAGAAAGGTTCATCATGCGATCAAAAGTCCTTTTCGGGGTTGTTATTTCCATTGGATTTGCCGCCGGCGCCGTCTACGCCCAGCCATTCGAGCCGCTGGATCGGCCGCCAGTTCCGCAAGGCAATCCCATGACCCCTGCCAAAATAAAGCTGGGCAAGGCTCTCTTCTGGGATGAACAGCTCTCTTCCACTCGACTTACCGCTTGCGCCACCTGCCACCGCCCCGCCGCGGGTGGCTCGGATCCGCGCTCGATTATCGGCCAGTTCGAAGCAACAAATCCCGGACCCGATGCGCAATACTGGACCGACGATGACATCACGGCCTCGCCAGGCATCCCCATGACGAAAGAAGATGGCCTTTACCTGCATCACCGCGTGTTCGACATGCGGATCCAGGTCGGCCGCCGTCGCGCCCCTTCAGCAATTAACGCCGGCTACTCGCCGATGCTCTTCTGGGACGGCCGGGTCAACGCAACCTTCCGCGATCCGGTGACGGGTGAAATCGTCCTTGATGGCGATGCCACGCTTGAGAGCCAAGCCGCCAAACCAGTGCTCGGCACTGCAGAGATGGGTCATGTCGGCCGCGACTGGGTCGATGTCGCCGCCCGTGTCGAGCAGTCGCGCGCTCTGGCCCTGGCCACGGATATCCCCCGCCCCCTCAAGCGCTGGATCAACGGACGCACTTACCCCCAACTGTTCCAGGAAGTGTTCGGCTCACCGGACGTGACCCCGGCGCGCGTCATCATGGCGATCGCCACCTACGAGCGCACGCTCTACTCCAACCAGACGCCCTTTGACGAGTTCCTGGCCGGCGCCCCAATCGAAGAGGTATTCACCGAACAGGAGCAACTCGGCTGGCAGCTCTTCAACACCGTTGGCTGCATCGAGTGCCACCCCGGCAACCGGCTCACCGATGAACGCTTCCACTACCTCGGCGTTCGCCCGCCTGACGAAGACCTTGGCCGCATGGAAGTGACCGGCCTCGAAGAGGACAAGGGCAAGTTCCGTACGCCATCGCTGCGCAACATCGAACTCCGCGCCCCCTTCTTCCACAACGGCCAGTTCGAAACGCTCGAGGAAGTCATGGAGTTCTACGACCGCGGTGGCGACTTCGAGGCGCCCAACAAGCACCCGCTCATGCAGCCGCTGAACCTGACCCAGGAGGAAGAAGACGCGCTGGTGGCCCTGATGAAGCGCCCACTGACCGATCCGCGCCTCATCTCCGAAGTTCCCCCGTTCGATCATCCGACGCTCTATACCGACTCGGGCCGCATGCCGCGCAGTGTGGGCGAGGGCCTCCAGGGAAGCGGCGGATTCGTGCCGACCATGATTGCCTTTGAACCTCCGCTGCTGGGTAACGACAACTTCACCGTCGCCATCGAAAACGCACTGGGCCGCTCGCGAGCGTATCTTCTCGTCGGCCTCTCCGATCCCGCCCAGGAGTACGCCGCCGATCCGGAACACTTCAACCCGGCCAACAAAGCGGTGGCGGCTCTGATTCTCGACGGCTTCAATGCGGGCGAAGGATCCGGCTCCGTCTGTTTGAGCATCCCGCGCCGCCTCTCGCTCAATGGCGCCACCATGTTCGGCCGCTGGTTCGTCGAAGATCCCAACACGCCCTACGGCTGGTCGATGACGCCCGCGTGCGAGTTCAAGCTGTTCAAGTAAGCGCGGGTCGCAACCACCCTCTTATTGGCTTCGCTGCACGCCGCAGGCCCCTCAGCCTGCGGCGTGCTGTTCTTCGATCCCGTGGCTCTTTCACGACGAACCGGCGACTGATCGAGCCCCAGTGCGCGTGGATGCCAATGCCGGATCACAACCGGGCTCCAAGAACCACCAGTCGCACTCCGTCCATCTTCTCGGCCACTCTTGCCGCCGCCATACCGTTCACTTCGCCCCGGATGCCGATGATCTACCAGCGGCAGGAGTTCGTCGAACAGCCGCCCTTCGATCCACACACTCCGATCGTCTGGGATCAACTCAAGAGGCACGCATCCATCACCAACCTGACCGCGATCTGATCAGCGTCAAGCGCAACCCGGCGCGAGCCACCTCTGGGCTGCACGAGGCGGAGTCATCGCAGATTCAACCACGATGACTGCAATAGACGACCCGTCCAGGGACATTCGCGGTAGACGAATCGGACGCTTCGCCCGCCCCAACCAGCGCAGCCGGAGCGTGGTCGAACTCCACGAGTGAATGAGGTGCCGCATCCAGCGGTTGCCGCGGAGGTGTGTCATGCAGTATTTGTGTATCCGGAACAAGACCTGGCTTCATCCGTCTGTTTCTCGCACCCTTGCCGTCGCCGCCGCGATTGGCTCCCTTGCGGGCCTGACGACTCCGAGCCTGGCGCAGGGTGATGCGAGGTACCGCGTTGTGCCGCTTCCGCTGCCCGACGGGGCGACGGGACTGAGCGGCCTGGGACTGAACAACTCCAATGAAGTCACCGGCACTGTCTCCATCGACTCGCAGCGGCGTCCCTTCCACTTTGCTGACGGCCGGTCCGTCGTCCTCGACGAGATTGAGGGCATCTACTCTTCGGGCCTCGCGATTAACGACAGGGGCCACGTCGCAGGCTGGATGTATGAATGGGGTGTGATCTGGCCGCAGGCATTCCTGTGGGACGGCACAACCAATCACTGGCTCGTCGACCCCCATAACAGCAATTCCTACGCACAGGGACTCAACGAGCGCGAGCAGGTCGTCGGCTTCTACTACCCGCCGGGCGGCCACGCCAACGGCAACGCCTTCGTCGTTACGGACGGCGCCTACTACAATCTGGGTTCCGGTCAGGCCACCGACATCAGCGAGAACAGCATCATCGTCGGGCAGATCAATCGATACTTCGGCGCCACCGCAGTCTGGACGCCCGACGGCCGCTCCGGCTGGTCGCTGACGGTGCTCGACGGTCTGCTCGCGACCGCCATCAACGACTCCGGAACGATGTTCGTCGGCGGCGGCCCGCTCGAGTCCTACTTCGACAACGCGGTGCTCTGGACCAATCAGAATGGACAGTGGGTGCGCACGCAGATCGGCAACTGGGATCCGAGCATCGAAAACGCGCTGCCCAGCGATGTCAACGACCGCGGCCAAGTCGTGGGAAACCACCAGTCGTTCACCGAAAACGATCAGGGCTGGATCTACGAGAACGGTGAAGTCTCCTGGCTCACCGACCGCCTCACCCCGGCGTTTTCAGCCTGGGAAGTCATGCGCGCCACGAAGATCAATGAGTCGGGAGTCGTCCTCGCCAACGCAAGGCCCAAGGGCGAGCGCGGGAGTCAGACCGTGCTGCTCATCCCGGACCAGTTGACCATCCTCGGGCTGCGCGGCGATGGGGCCGGTTCAACCAACGAACTGATCGCCGTCAGCGCCACTCCCGGCAGTCGCATTTACTTTGCAGTCGGCTTTGCACAGGGCTCGCGAGCGCTCCCGGGATGTCCGGGCGTACACATCGGCCTCTCGGCGCCGCGCGTCGTGGGAAGCTCGCTGGCCACTGCAAATCGGGAAGCGCGCGTGTCGGTCTTTGTCCCTGGTGGCGCAGCGGGACGGACAATCTACCTGCAGGCCATCGATCCGGCGCACTGCGAAGTCAGCAACGTGCTGCGATACACCCTGCGCTAGCCGGCTTTCGTTCGAAGAATTCGATGTGGAATGGCCCGGGAACCCGCCTGTGATCAGGCGGGTTCTTCTGTAAGTGTCTCGGCGTCGATGCACAGTGTACAGACGAGGCTGCCCGACTCGAAGTCGAACTGGGCTCTCCCGCCAAGTTCAAACTCGACCAGGCCGCGCACGAGTCGAAGCCCCATGCCGAATTCGTCCGGCGACCGGGCCAGCGGGCCGCCGCTCTCGGACCACTCGATCAGGATGCTGGTGTTCTCGCGTCGCCATCGGATATCGACTCGGCCGTTCGGAGTGGAAAGCGACCCGTACTTCAGAGCGTTGGTGGCGAGTTCATGCAGCGCGAGTCCGATGGGCATAGCGGGGCGCGGCCGAATCAGCAGTGATGGACCGTCAAGGCGAATGCGGTCAGACTCCTCGACGATGTGCGGAGCCAGCGAGACGCGAATGACGTCGCTCATTCCCACGCCGCTCCACTTGGTGCGCGCCAGCATCTCATGGGTGCGGGCCATGGCTTTGATGCGGTTGGCGAATTTGGCGCGGAACTCATCAATGTGATGGGCGCTGGCGGCGGTCTGATCCAGCAGGGCGAGCACTGAAGCCAGGTTGTTCTTGACACGGTGATCGAGCTCCTGCATGAGCAGGCGTTGCCGCTGCTCTGTCTGGCGCTGCTCGGTTGTATCCAGAACAAGAACCTGGCGAGCGGTTCCGCCGCCGAAGTTGATCGTGCTCACAATGATCTCAACGTCAACATTGGTCCCGTCTCGCCGCCTCAGACGCTCACCCCCGAATCGAAGCGGCTCGCATTCAGCATCGAATTGAGCGACGCGATCACGCACCATCTGGCGATCCTCAGGCGGGATTACCAGTTCGATGTTCTTTCCAGTCAGGTCATCGGCGCTGTCATATCCAAGGAGTCTGACCACAGCCGGATTGACGAACTGGCAGATCATGTTGCTGTGAATCATCACGCCGACCGGACTCGATTCAACAAGCAGCCGATAGCGCTCTTCGCTCTCGCGCAGCGCATCGACGGTGCGCCGATGCTCGGAGATGTCGATCAGAACGACATGCCATCGAATACGCTCGCGATCAACTTTCAGTGCTCGGCTGAGCGAGCGGACCCAGCGATAGGACCCCTCATCCGTCATCAGGCGCGCTTCGCAGTCAATCGTTTCGCCTGTCGTCGATCCCCGTGCGGCAGAGGTGAGCACCTCCACCAGATCGTCAGGATGCACCAGTTCGAAGAGCGCATCGAAGTTCTCTTCAACCCGCGCGGTCATGCGCGGCCCGATCATGGCATCCAGGCCGGGACCGAGATAGATCAGCGAGCGAGGCCGGCCCGGAGCCGTCTCGTATGAATAGACAACGCCGGGGATGTGCTCAGCCACCGCGCGCAATCGCTCCTCATTCTCGCGCAAGCGCCGCTGGCTTGAGAGCAGGCGCGACGAAACGAAAGCCAGGCCTCCGGCGACGAGCAGGCCACTGACGAGCACAAGATTTCTTCCCAGGCTGCGCAGGAGATCGGTCGGACCGGGCAGCAGCGCGACTCCGACCCGCCACTGCCGATCTCCCACTTGAATCAGCCGCGAGTTGGCGTACTCCGATGCAGGGATCCCCGTATCCGCAAACCACTGATAAATCGGATCACCTTCGTCGTAGATAATGTACGCAATGTGGTCGACTCCACCCGGGAGAACGGCATCCTTGAAAAACGTCGATGCAAGCAGCGAAACCCGCAGTGATTTTGCCTCTGTGTTGCGAAGCGGAAAGTATGCCACGATCCCCACGTCCGCACGGCTGAAGCGGATTGCCGGAGTCACGCGGATCAGTTCGTCTTCCGCAAACTCGGTCGGGTTCACCCGGCGTTCTCCCCCGGGCGTCAGCCAGACGAGTTGCTGACCGCCTGGCGCGCGCCACTTGATCCCTCCCGTCTCATCGAGCGTTTGGATGGCTGAAATGGATGGGAAATAATGAATGATCGAGCTGGCCCTTCGCTCGAAAGCGGAGCGAGTCGGAACCAGGCCCGCCTCCCAATCATCGCAGAACTGGCGAATCACGCGAAAGCAGACCTCGAAGTTTCGCTCGATGTGGTCCGCTGCCTGTTCCGCCGAAAGACCCGACCGCAGTCTCAGCTCGTTTGCGGCCTGACCATTGACCACCGCCCACAGGGCCGTAAACAGGCCACCGACCGTCAAAAAGACAGTCGCCGGAATCAGAAGCCGGGAGCGATCTGGATCCACGGGCATGTGCTGGCGCACCCCAAGTTCGCGAGACTTTGAATTGTGGCCTCGATCGCCCTGACTTCTACCTCACTCAGGGGACAGGCACGAGCAATTCGGGCTCATCGCGATCGAACATGCGAAAGTGCCGGCCGAAAATGTGCAATGTGCTGGTGGAATATCGCCTGTTCCCGCGCGTCTCCACACAAACGGCCCGCCGCCTCTGAGCGGTCGTCGCCGCATTCCTCATCCCGACTGGAAGGAGCAGAGTCGTGAGCAAGCAGACAACGCGGCGGGGATTCTGGATGGTAACGGGCGCCCTCGCGGCCCTTCTGGCGGCGTCCATGCTGCCGGGGTGCAATGAATCGTCGAAGATGACTGCAAGCGAATCATCACGATTCGCTCCCGGGCTCGCGGACTCCCCTTCTGACCGCTCCCAATACAACCAGTATTCGCAACTGAGCCCCTCCGCGCAACCCTCCTACCGCTATCGACAGCCCGAACCCAGTCGCGACCGCTACGAGCCGATTCGCGAACTGCCTTTTGCGCGCGTCACGGATCGACCGCTCTCGACCTTTGCCGTCGACGTCGATAGCGGTTCATACTCCAACGTCCGCCGCTTCATCACCGACGGGCAGATGCCCCCGACCAATGCCGTGCGCGTCGAGGAGATGATCAACTACTTCACCTACGACGACGCGCCGCCCAGCAACGGCGATCCCTTTGCAGTCCACGTCGAGGTCGCCTCGTGCCCGTGGTCGCCCGAGCATCGTCTCGCGCGCGTCCACCTTCGCGCGCGCGATGCCGACAGGAGCGAAAGGCCGCCGGCCAACCTCGTCTTCCTGCTCGATGTCTCCGGCTCGATGGAACCCGATGACCGGCTGCCGCTGATCCGCAAGGGCATGCGCATGCTCGTCAACGAATTGCGCGATGATGATCGCGTCGCGATCGTGACCTATGCCGGCCGCAGCGGTGTGGCCCTGCCGTCTACGGCCGTCACTCATCGCGGCTCAATCCTGCACACTATCGATGACCTCCGCGCCGGAGGCAGTACGAACGGCGCGTCGGGCATCCAACTTGCCTACGACGTGGCCGAGCACAACTTCATCCCCGGCGGGATCAACCGCGTCCTGCTCGCCACCGACGGCGACTTCAACGTCGGCATGACCAGCGACCACGCCCTGCTCGATCTCATCGCCTGCAAAGCGCAGAGCAAGATCTACCTCACCGTGCTCGGCGTCGGGCGCGGCAACCTCAACGAATCCATGATGGAAAGCATCGCCGACCGCGGCAACGGCGTCTACGCCTACCTCGACTCCTTCCACGAGGCCCGCCGCGTGCTCTGCGAACAGGCGAGCAGCACACTCGAGACCGTGGCCAAGGATGTGAAGATCCAGGTCGAGTTCAACCCAGCGATCGTCGCGGGTTATCGCCTCATCGGCTACGAGAATCGCGCGCTGGCCGATCGCGATTTCAACGACGATCGCAGGGACGCTGGCGACATCGGCGCCGGCCACAGTGTCACCGCCCTCTACGAGATCGTCCCCGCAGGCCAGCCCGTACCGTGGGGCGTGGACCCGCTGCGCTACCAGAGGCCGGCTCGCGAGCCCGAGTTCGTTCCCTCGCAGCAGGGCGTCGAGTCAGGTGAACTGTGCACTGTCAAACTCCGCTACAAGAAGCCCGATGGCGTGACGAGCAAATACCTCGAAACACCCCTGCGCGACTCTGATCTCGATTGGCGGCGTGCATCGGACGACTTCCGCTGGGCGGCGGCCGTGGCGGCGTTTGGCATGACACTGCGCGACTCGATCGGCCGCGGCGACGCCGACTTTGACCTCGCACTCAATCTGGCCAACGACGCGCGCGGCCTCGACGAAACCGGCCACCGCGCCGAGTTCATCGCCCTGGTGCGCAGTGCCGAGAAGCTCGGCGGGAGGTACGCGTCGAAATCGCGGCGTGACTGACCATTGGCTGTGGGGGCTCCTATCTCACGACATTTCCCGCGAACTGCTGCGCGCGATAGCATTCATCAGATGCGATGCGCCGGTTGCAACTACGACCTGCGCGGCCACTCGGTAGACCAGTGCTGCCCTGAGTGTGGGCTGTCGGTTCGTGAAACGCTGGAACGGCGCCGTGCTCGCAAGTCCAAGACGGGCTTCGGTGCGTTTCTCGTCCTTAGCCTTGGGGCCGGTTGCATTTGCTGGTTCGTCATCTTCGCTGTCGCATGGTCTGGCCAGATCGGACCGGTTGTCACAACCGCGGCGGCGCTCGGCGCTCTGCCCGCCGCGCTGACTGGCGCGATCGGCAGATATCTCCTCGGCGAGGAACTCCCTCGCATTCTTGCCACGACCTATGCATGGCCGATGGCCGGCTGGGGACTGGGCGCACTGCTTGAAATTCCGAGCGAAGGTTGGGGGATGGCGATCTGGGCAGCGATCGGAGCCCTGATGTTCGGAGCGGCACTCCTTGGCACGTACATCTTCGACTGGATGCACCGGTACTTTACTTCACCGTGATTCGACCCAACGAGACAAGAGAGGCACGGGTGCGGCGGCCGTGCCTGTCTCGTCTCGTGGGTTGCGGTTGATCAATCACTGACTCACGCGGCAAGTCGATGCATCTACCGCCTGGTACACCCAGCCGCAGTGCTGGGCATCGATCGTCCCATTGCGCGAGAGGTAGCCGTTGCCGTCGGCGCGGGCAGTGAAGAGCAGGTAGATCCCATTCGGCGACAGGTTTAATTGAGTTCCGGCGCATGTCATGCGATTCGGAATGACGAAGCGACCCGACGACGATGAAGTGACCACGCCGACGTACCCATTGGGCGTAGCGCCGGTGATCGTGAAACTGGCCACGCCCGGGCAGGAGCCTGAAACTCGAAGTGTCAAGGGTGCACCACCCACCTGCGTCAGGCTGAAGTTGTCGACGTACTGCGTCGGCGAATGCGAATCGATGATGAACGGTCGACTGATGCGCGCACCCACTTCGTGCATTCCGCCGTTCTGAACGGTGAATTGAATCGTGAGCGTTCGCTGCACCACGCTGCCGGCGCCGATGATGCCGGCGGCGTCATAGGCGATCGACTGGCCATCGACGAGGATCTCGAAGATGCCGCCTTCACCGTTGATGTATTGCGGGTGCGCCACCGCGGCCCAGTCATAGGTGACTTCATATGTCGCACCATTCTGCAGGTTGGGATACTGCACAAGTTCGACGCCTGCACGCACGCCGATCTGGTAGACCTGCTGGCCCACGACATACCGGGCGGCAGACGAAGCAGGCAGGTTCGGATTTGTCTGGAATGACCACACGAAACCAGGCGAACCGACACCGTTGGAGGTGTTGCGCTGCGTCCAGCCTGTAAATCCGTTCGAGAAATCTCCATTGTTGAAGAGGTTCTGCGCTTCTGCAGGTGCGGCAGAGAGTACGGCAACAGCAACGGCGCCGAGAACGGCAAACAACGATCTGCAAAAGTGAGTCTGGCGATTCATGGGAGCTCTCCTTGTGAGTGCGACTTCGAAGTTCCATCCGGGCGCAGTGCTCGCAGGAACTTCCATCTCTGCGGCTGACAACGTCCGCGTACAAGGGAGGACTCGCAATCGCAACTGCAAGTGGACAACAAAAGAAACAGCCCGCAACGTGCGTGCGGGCTAAGCCAATGATCTCACGGCGCTTGTAGCGGGACTATTTCTTCATGAACTCCGCAATATCCATCGTCGCGACCACTTCACAGCAGCCATCGCCGACGTCATGGACGGTGTTCACGGTGCCGTCGGTGGCGCTGTAGGTGTGGAACTCCCGCAGTGGCGGCGAGTAGATGTGCAGCGTGACCAGATTCTCGCCCGCGGGCTGCAGGTTGGAAATCTGGTGGGTGTCGCTGTCCTGGCTGGCGCAAATGTCACCGACGTTAAGTTGATGCGACCTCGTCGCCATCATCATGCCGCACGGCGACGGCTCATAGATCGTCTCAACGCCGCGCCCCGTCAGCACGCGCACGCCACAGGTCGTGTTGGTGTGATCGTGGATCGGGCTCCGCTGGCCGCTCTTCCAGCACAGCGCGTAGACCTGGTACCACCGGCCGAGTCGGATCAGGTTCCGCTTGTAGTGCTCGTTGCAGTAGTGGATGTGCTCGGCCACGTCGTCCGCCGTGATCTCCACGGCACGCATGGCGCGATCGAGGTCGGCGATCGTAGCCCGGCCGGTCAACCCTTCGAGATACTCGAAAAGCGGAGCCAGGGCCTCGATTTCACTTGCCGTCTTCGTCGCCATGCCAGGTTCCTCCGTCGCGATCATCGCGGCCACACCATACAAGATACACGAAAAACGGCTCAGGCTCAAGGAAAATGGGGGTTTCGAAGCCCGATTCACCCGGAATCACCGCAGTATTGCGCCTCCGGGGGCCTTCGCCGCCCCGAGACCACACCTGATCGGGTCGCCCGATCACATCCGCCGGATGAGCGCTTCGGCGAACTGCGTCGTTCCGGCGCTGCCGCCAATGTCGCGGGTCAGCTCATCCGCCTTGCCGTCGGTCAGCACGGCGTTGTATGCGTTCTTGATGCGCCGGCCCGCATCGTGCAGGCCGAGGTGCCGCAGCATCATGACCCCGCTCATGATCACCGCCAGCGGGTTGGCGATGTTCTGTCCCGCAATGGTCGGCGCGCTGCCGTGCACCGCCTCGAAGATCGCGCAGTCGTCGCTGAAGTTCGCTCCCGGCACGACGCCAAGCCCACCCACCAGCCCGGCGCACAGGTCGCTGATCACGTCGCCGTACAGGTTCTCGAGCAGCAGCATGTCAAACTGTGCCGGGTTCTGGACGAGCTGCATGCAACCGTTGTCGATGATGAGTTCCTGGTACTCGATGCCCTGCCCGCACTCCTCGTGCACCTTGCGGGCGCACTCGATGAACAGGCCATCGGACAGTTTCATGATGTTCGCCTTGTGGAACACCGTCACCTTCTTGCGGCCGCGCTCCTTGGCGTAGTTGAATGCGAATCGCGCAATGCGCTCGCACCCCTTGCGCGTGGCGATCTTGAGGCTCTCAACGACGCCGGGGATGATCTCGTGCTCAATGCCCGAGTACAGCCCCTCGGTGTTCTCACGGATGACGACGATTTCCACGTTCTCAAAGCGCGTCTTGATCCCGGGCATGGAACGGACCGGCCGCACCGCCGCGTAGAGTTCGAACTGCTTGCGCAGTTGCACGTTGACGCTGGCAAAGCCGGTGCCGATCGGCGTCGTCAGCGGCCCTTTGAGCGCGATGCGGTGCTTCTCGATCGCTTCGATCGTTGCAGGCGGCAGCAGATGGCCGGTGCGCTCCAGCGCGCCCGCCCCGGCATCCAGTTCGATCCACTCAATATCCGCACCGGAGGCGTCAATCACAGCGCGGGCAGCGCCCGTCACTTCCGGTCCAATCCCGTCCCCGGGCAGCAAACACACCTTCGTGGACATGGCTTCGCCTCTCCGATCTCTTCCCAGTGCCGATCAAAGCGGGGATGGTAGGGTTGCAGAGTCGCGAATCGACTCGGAATCTCCCTTCATCGGGCGCTCCGCCGGCGTATTCAGGCGTTCGCAATCCGATAAGTACAGCGCCGCCCGTCGCTGAGCACATGCTCAATCCGCTCCACACTCACCCCCCGTCCGAGGCAGCGACGAAACACATCCAACTCCGAATCGCACAGCCCAAGACAGTTCTGCGCCGCATCGCAGATCGGACAGTGATGCTCGATGAGGTGATACTCGCCGCGCCCCATTTCGCGCACTTCGGCCATGTACCCCTCCGCGGTGCGAATCGCCGCCAGCGCCTCCACGCGACGCCTGAGTGAGGCGGATTCGCCCGGCATGACGTCCAGATACTGTCGCACCTGATCCCGGGCGCGAACTTCAACGATCCGATGCACGCCATCCGGTCCGACCGCCTTCTTCATGGCTTCCAGCAGGCCGACCGTGAGCTCGGCATGGCGATCGGGAAACGTGCCGCGCGACCGGTCGGTCAGGCTCCAGAGCGTCGCGGGGCGCCCTCGACCGGCAGGCGGCTGCGTCTGAGACTGCACGTACCCCGCCTGTTGAAGTGCGCCCAGATGCTGACGGGCAGCGACGCTGGTCATGCCCAGAGCCCGGGCGATCTGGGCCGTGCCAATGGGGGCCCGCCGCTTGAGGCAGTCGAGCACCCGCTGGCGGGCGGCGCTGACGTTTTCGGCGCTTGAATCGGGTTTTGGCTGGGCCATGACCTCCAATCGTAGACCGGCACCTCAGATTTTCAAAAGTATTCGCTTGACTTATTTCCGCCTAAGCCTAATCTGTTTTACGAAGCAGTCACTTACTTTATTCAGGAGACTCCTCATGTGGCTTGAACACGTCAATCTCACCGTCTCCGACCTCGACGCCGCTACAAAGTTTTACGGCGAACTGCTGGGGCTCAAAGTCCGCTGGCGACGCGAACCGGATGCGCCCGAGACGCCCGCCGTCCACCTCGGCGATGACCGTTCGTATCTTGCCCTCTTCCAGGCCGACCCCTCCAAAGCCAGACGGCTGGGTGAGCCGGAGTACAGCCGGGTCGGGTTCAATCACGTCGGCTTCGTCATTGATGATCTCGACGCCAAGGTCGCCTGGCTGGCCCGGCGCGGCATCGAAGCCGAGATCGAGGCCGAGTATGAGCCCGGCCGCCGCGCGTACTTCATCGACCCGGATGGGTTCGAGGTGGAATTGGTGGAGTATCGGTAAGCCGACCAGACCGACGCGCCAGCGAGGAAGAAACCGATCCCACCCGTGCAGAGAGTTTCACGACGATGGGATATTCCACGCGCAGCGAGGCGGGATGGATCTGATCTAGAACTCCGCCAGCCGCGGCGCTCTGGGGAACGGAATCACATCGCGCATGTTCGCCATGCCCGTCACGTACATGAGCAGGCGCTCAAAGCCAAGTCCGAATCCTGCGTGCGGGACGGTGCCGTAGCGGCGCAGATCGCGATACCACCAGTACGCCTCCTTGGGCAGCTTCATCTCATCGATGCGCCGGTCGAGCACACTGAGGCGCTCCTCGCGCTGCGAACCGCCGACGAGTTCACCGATGCGCGGCACGAGCACGTCCATCGCCGCAACGGTCTTCTCGTCATCATTGAGGCGCATGTAGAACGCCTTGATGTCTTTGGGATAGTCCGTCACCACGACCGGCTTGCGATGCACCTCCTCACACAAATAGCGTTCGTGTTCGGATTGAAGGTTGTCGCCCCACTTCACCGGGTATTCGAATTTGCGATTGGCTTTGCCGATCTCCTCGACGGCCTGCGTGTAAGTCAGGTGGACGAATTCGGATTCGATCACATGCTCCAGCGCCGCGATCAAGCCCTTCTCAATGCGATCGTCGAAGAACTTCATATCATCGGCGCAGTCACTCAGCACCGTGCGGAGCAGGTGCTTGATGAGTTCGATCGCCAGCATCCGGTCATCGTTCAGATCGCCGAACGCAATCTCGGGTTCGATCATCCAGAACTCGGCGAGGTGGCGAGCGGTGTTGCTGTTCTCGGCTCGAAACGTCGGGCCGAAGGTGTAGACATTGCTCAGCGCACAGCAGTACGTCTCGACGTTGAGCTGACCCGAGACGGTCAGGAATGACTCGCGGCCAAAGAAATCCTGCTCAAAATCCACGTGCCCATCGGGCTTGAGCGGCAGGTTGAGCAGGTCCAGCGTGCTCACGCGGAACATCTCGCCCGCGCCTTCGGCATCGGACGCGGTGATCACCGGCGTGTGCACCCAGAGAAACCGACGGGCGTCGAAGAACTGGTGGATCGCCTGCGCGAGCCGGTGCCGTACGCGCGCCACGGCCCCAAATGTATTCGTCCGCGTGCGCAGATGCGCGACCGTGCGGAGGTACTCGAACGAATGCTGCTTCGGGCTGATCGGATACGTGTCTGGATCTTCGACGTCGCCGATGAGTTCGATCGACTCCGCCTGAATCTCACAACCCTGGCCCTTGCCCTGGCTCGCGGCGAGCGTGCCGGTGCATTCGACGCTGCAGCCGGTCGTGAGTTTGAGTACGACTGACTCGTAGTTCGGCAAACTGCTGGGCGCGACGATCTGGATGGGGTCAAAGCACGTGCCGTCGTTGACGTGCACGAAACTCAGCCCGGCTTTGCTGTCGCGCCGCGTGCGCACCCAGCCCTTGATCCGTATTCTCGAGCCGACTTCGCCACGCTGGAACGCGTCGGCAATAAGCGTTCGATCCATGATCCGTATCCTCCGCAAACAGGCGTGGATGATAGCGGCATGGCTCGGCGTGGTTGGGCTCGAAAGCAAGCACGACGCGCCGGCGAAGCCGACCGGGAAGGCGGCGACGCTTGGGCATCACGGTCGTACGCCGACGCAAACGGGCCTCGCGGACGCGCCCGTCCGGTCATCCCGTCTTGCGGAGTTTGCGCAGCTGCGCTTCCTGCTGGATCGTCACGCAGCGGCGGATCTGATCCACGATGAACTTCTGGTGGCTGCGGTTGTGGCCGAACTCGAACGCCAGGCCACAGTAGGTCTTCTGACTCGAATCAATGTGCGTGTGCACCAGTTTGGCCGTCACCGCCAGCGGGACGACG
This sequence comes from Planctomycetaceae bacterium, assembly GCA_040255465.1. Taxonomy (GTDB): domain Bacteria; phylum Planctomycetota; class Phycisphaerae; order Phycisphaerales; family UBA5793; genus UBA5793. Next base: position 259,872 of record JBDZVA010000001.1, on the reverse strand, counting down.
ATCTCGGGAGGCAGAGCGATGCTCAGCCAGAAGGTGCGGTGGCGGCTGAGCGCCTGTGCATCACCCTGCTCGACCACGATGCCGATGCCGCCGCCTCCGATGTTGGCCAGCGTGGCCTGAAAGGGAGGGCCCACTTCGGGCATGGTGAGATGTTCGTCGACGTTCTCAAACGTCGCCGGCTCGCTGGGATTCTGCGATGCCAGCACGCGCATCTCGTTGGTCTTTTCCGCCAGCACGACCGAATCAGGATTCAACAGCGGCCAGCACGTCACCTTGGGCAGCACGAGTTGTGTAGTCGAGACACGATAGAAACTGCGCCGGCGACACCGCTCCACCGTTTCGGGCACCGCCACGCGGAACGCGCAGCCCGAGCGCCCCGGCACTGGCGAGTACTCCGTTGCCCCAAGCACCGTCGTCTTGAACATCCAACGGTTCTGGCCCACGGCCATCACGACGACGAGTTCGACGCCTTTCTCCAGGCCCATCGTCTCGCCAAGCGTCATGGGTTGCTCCAGCACGATCTCATCATCACACAGACTGAGAATGCGAACGCGCCAGATCAGATTCGACACCGGCGGCTCATCGGCGGAAACGTGTTCGTCGGCGTGCGCTCGCGAGAAGGAGATCTCAAGACCACCACCGCGCTCGAAGATCTGTTCGAGGCTGCGCTGCCAGTGTTCGTTACGAAGACGGTTAGCCGGCAAGGGTGACGTCCCTTCGATGTGAAGACCCGTGCGCAGCCCGCGCGGCGATTCGCGAGGGCCTCAGACCGGAGTATCGGCGTTCGATGTCCTCACTTGAGCCACGGCGTCACTTCGAACAGACGGATCGCGCGATCCAGTGGAACGACCCTCAGGCGACGATTGCCGCGTCCGGTAACGACGCCGCCTGGCGGAGTTTGGTCTTCAGCCACATCAGAAACCGCAGCGAGAACGGCGCGCAGGAGAGCGTGTAGTGTCCGCATCCCATTTCCCGCCATTCGTGCGGTACGCCATGCTCTTCGAAGCGGGCTCGCAGACGCCGGCCATTCTCAAATGGAAAGGTAAAGTCGTAGTGCGACGTGAGCATGACCCGCAGTGGGCGCGGCATCTCGCGCAATCGAGGGACGTACGTCGCAGCCGCCAGGGGACGCCAGACCCTTTCAAGCTGTTTCATGTCGACATTCGGCTCGATCGACTGGCGGATGTGACGGGTCGAGATGCCGTTCATCACGCACTGGGCGAAGTTGTCGCCACACAACACACAGATGACGCCCAGCGGTCTGGGGTCGAACGCATCGAGCATGTTGACCACGGCTGAACCCACGCTGAATCCGAGCATGATGATGCGTTCATGCCCCAGCTGGCGCAGAATGCTGATGGCGTCCATCGTGTCCAGCAGGCTCTGCTGCATGGACCGCATCGTCCGACCAAGATCTGAACTGATCAGCGCCTGGGCGTACTTCCAGTGCTCAGGCTGGCGCTCGTCCTGATAAGGCAAACTGAGCGACGCCCCGCCGAACCCGCACTGCTTGGCCGTTGGCAACAGCGTGCGCAGTTTCCAGCGCTCGGTGTTCCACGCCGGCACCGCCATGACCATCGGACAGCCCTTGTGCAGCGGACGGTAGGCCATGTAGCCGGTCCGATTGCGGGCCTCGCTCGTCACGCCGCGACTGGGAAACTCAATGAGTCCTGACTTCTCCGTGAACGGCACGTCATCAAGCCGCAACGGGATGAAGCACTCGGGCTGCTTGCTCCACTCGTCGGCGATGGCCATCAGGCCCTCGATGTCATCGTCGCCCGTCAACTGCGGAAACTCATCACTCCACCAGTCTGCACCGACCCGAAATGGCAGCGGAACATGGTCCCGGCCATAGTTGTGCGCGAGGCGCACCTCCCAGTTTCGGATCAGCCGGCTGTACAAACGACGCTCGCTCCCCGTGCGGGTGTGGAAACGTCCATAGCGTAGGCGGACGCCTCGAAGTATGAAGTGCGTGCGGTCCGCGCATCGCCCTGATCTGTTATCGGCCGAACCAGCCCCCTACTCAACCGTGACGCTCTTGGCCAGATTGCGCGGCTTGTCCACGTCGTGGCCTCGCAGCACCGCCGCGTGGTAGGCCAGCAGTTGAAGCGGCACGGCCGTAACGAGCGGCTGCATCGGTTCGGGCATGTCCGGCACATAGAAGATCTCGTCGGCATGCTGGCGGATCGACTTGTCCCCTTCCGTGGCGACCGCGATCACGCGCCCGCCTCGCGACTTCACCTGCTGAATGTTGGTGATGATCTTGTCGTACTGGCTGTTGCGCGTGGCGACGAAGACGCAGGGCATTCCGTCGTTGATGAGTGCGATCGGGCCGTGCTTCATCTCCGCGGCCGGCATGCCTTCCGCGTGGATGTAGCTGATCTCTTTGAGTTTCAGGGCGCCTTCGAGGGCAACGGGGTAGTTGTGCCCCCGGCCGAGGAAGAGCCAGTTCTCCCGATCGATGTACTTGGCCGTCACATCGCGGATCGCGTCCGATTGAGCAAGAATCCGCTCGATGCGCTCGGGCACCTGTTCCAGTTCCGCCAGGTACTGGCTCACCTGGTCGGCGGAGAGGAACCGCCTTCGACCGATGAACAGGGCCAGCAAAGTCAGGGCCGTCACCTGCCCCAGAAACGCCTTTGTCGACGCCACCCCGATCTCCGGCCCGACGCGCAGGTAGACACCCGCGTCGGTTCCCCGCGCGATGGATGATCCAACCACGTTCACGATGCCCAACGTCAACGCCCCGCGATCTTTCGCCTCGCTCAATGCGGCCAGCGTATCAGCCGTCTCGCCGGACTGGCTCACCGCGACCACGACCGAACCATCCTCGATAATCGGGTTGCGGTAGCGGAATTCGCTGGAGTACTCGACTTCGGCGGGAATCTTGGCAAGGTCTTCGAGCAGGTAGTCGCCGATCATCGCGGCGTGAAGTGCCGTGCCCTGCCCGAGCAGGATGAACCGCCTCGCCTTGACAAGCTCGCGCGTGAAGTCCGCAATGCCGCCCAGCACCACGCGCCCCTCGCGCGAGTCCGTGCGGCCCCGCAGCGTGTTGCGCAATGCGTTGGGCTGCTCAAAAATCTCCTTGAGCATGAAGTGCTTGTGGTCGCCGAGTTCGATCTCCTGCAACTCGATTTCGAGATCCTGGATGCGCGGCGTCACGCGCACATCATCGAGCGTCGTCGTGCGGAACCCGTCGCGCGTCAGCCGCGCCACCTGGTAGTCTTCGAGCGTGAAGGCCTGCGTGGTGTGCGCCACGATCGCATTGCCGTCCGATGCCACGATGTACTCACCCTGCCCGACGCCGATCATCAGCGGCGATCCTTTTCGGGCGCAGACGAGCACATCCGGCTCTTCTTCGCAGATGACCGCAATGGCGTACGCGCCGGTCACTTCGCGCAGCGCGGCCTGCACGGCGCGGTCGAGCGTCATGCCGCTTTCCTTGTCGTACAACTCGGAAATGAGCATGCACAGCACTTCAGTATCCGTTTCGGAGGTAAAGCTGTGGCCTTTCTCCTCGAGCCACGTGCGCAGGCTGGCGTAGTTCTCAATGATGCCGTTGTGGATGATGGCGATGCCGTGGCCGCGTGGCTTAGGGTCGTCCCGGTGCGGGTGGGCGTTGGAGTCCGAGGGAATCCCATGGGTGGCCCAGCGGGTGTGGGCGATGCCGATGGTCCCGGTGAGGTTCTTTTCCCGGCTGAGTTTCTCTTCGAGCACGCTGACGCGGCCCACCGAACGCACGGAGCGCAGGGCGCCATTGATCAGCGCGACCCCCGCCGAGTCATATCCGCGGTATTCCAGCCGCTTGAGCCCCTCCATGAGGATGGGCAATGCCGGCTTGGAGCCGATGTAGGCGACGATTCCACACACGTCTGGCCGTCCCTTTCCGGAGCCCTGCAGAGCCCCCTCAGTCAAGCAGCCGCAGATCGCCGGGCGACCCCCTTCGAGTCCTGGCTTTCCCGGCCCGTCCACCGCGACGCTCGATTGCCAATAGTACGCGGGGCCCTGAGGGCATGGTCGGGTGACCATCCGCCGGGCCGCGCATCACTGCGGCTCGCTGTCGCCGGGCTCGCCGTCAACCACGGCGACGGCAGGCAGGTCCAGCTCAGGAAGGTCCAGATTCTCGAGCGTGTACGACTTGATGTATCGCACTCGGGTGTTCGATGACTTGATGTGGCTGATGGCCAGGTCCAGACGCATTTCGCTGCCCAGCACAATGCCGGTGTCCACGTGCAGACGCATTTCGCCTCGGATCGTCCCGCTGGCGACCGCATCGGGGCCGATGTGGTGAATCCCGGGCGCCGGCACCACGGAGGTGCTCGCAAGCGTCGCCTTCCACGAGACGCGCGCGATGTGGGTGCTTTCGTCGTACTCCTCGAATCGAAGATCGAATCGAATAATCTGCGGCTGACCAAACACCGACAGACGCACCGGCATCCCCGCCTTCCAGGTCTGCCCCGTCGTGATGGCCGCGGCGGGCAGAGGCGGCAGGATCGAACTGATCCCCGCATACATCCAGGCGCAGTCCAGCGTCGAGAGCATCGGCGCCACCACCGGAGCAGCCAGGAGCGCCCCATTGAAGAACCGCATCGTGCTGGGCTTGGCCAGCAGGCTCGACACGGTGTGCGATCCAAGGTACTGATCGTGCGGCCCGAGAGTGATCTCACCGGTCATCGGCCGAGTCTCGTGCAAGCCCTCCGCATTGACGAGAATCGAGTACGACCCTCGCCCCGCGCTGCATTCCAGGCTCACATCCGTCAATCGCACGTACAGATCAACGGACCCATCCGGCAAACTGTCGGTGGAACTCAGCGGCCGGGCGGCCAGCGTGAAACCAACCGCGCCGTCGTAGCGCATCAGCGTCTCGCGCTGATCGCGCACGATGCGCTCGGTCCCCGCAATGGTCGTGCGAAACGCCATGGGCAGGACGTCGTTGCTCTCGAGCGGAAAGCGGTAGCGCAGTTCGTACTTCGTCTCAAAAACCGGGATGCCGTTCTGCGCCAGCGACGGCGCCACAAACGACACCGCCGCCACTCCCGCGAGCAGACGGCAAAAGAGCCCAGGACATGCGTAAGTCGTGCGACAGTTCATGGTTGCTTCTTGGCGGGAAACCTGCCAGAAACATCGACACAGGACGCGACGGGCATCAGCAGCGACCGCGGGGAAGCGGGGCGAACGATCCGGTCTGTATGACCTCTAGCGATAACCGAAGGACCGATCGCCGAACTGCATCCGCATGGCCTTCTTGGCCGACGCCAGCGTCTGCTCGGCGGTGTTATTGGCCTTGGCGCAGCCGGCGCGAATGATCTCAAGGATGGCCTTGTCCTGGCCTTCGTACCTGGCTCGGCGCTCACGAATCGGACCAAGCAATGCGTTGATCGACTCGCCCAGTTCCTTCTTCACATCGCCATCGCCGACTCGTCCGCCGGCGTACATCTCGCGCAATTCCGCGACACGGTTCTTGTCGGGGTGGAATGCATCGAGGTACTGGAACAGCACGTTGTTCGGATCGCCCGGGTCGGTCGGACTCTGGCGGCCGGTGAAGATCTTGTTGACCTTCTTCTGCACTTCCTTGGCGGTGTCCGAAAGGTAAATCGCGTTGCCCAGCGATTTGCTCATCTTGTTCACGCCGTCGGTGCCCACGAGCCGGCCGACGCGACCGACATCGGCACGCGGAATCGGAAACAGACCCCCGGCGTCGAGGTGTTCTTCATCCGGCACCTGGTCCGACACGCCGCAATACACCTGGTTGAACCGCCGCGCCACCTCGCGCGTCATCTCGATGTGCGCCACCTGATCCTCGCCGACCGGTACCGCCTCGGGTCGGAACGAGAGAATGTCCGCCGTCTGTCCCACGGAGTAGAGCAGAAAGCCGAACGAGTAGGAATCGCCGAGATTCTTGACGATGATCTCGTCCTTGATCGTCGGATTGCGCATGACGCGCCCGAATCCCAGCAGCATCGAGAAGAAGAAAGTCAGTTCCGCAATGGCCGGTACTTCGCTCTGCACGAACATCGTCGATCGCTCGGGATCCATACCCACCGCGAGCCAGTCGCGCAGAACCTCGAGCGTGTCGGCCCGGATCTCGTCGGGCTTATCGCTGCGCGTCGTCATCGCATGCACGTTGGCGACAAGGAAGTAGCAGTCATGCGTCTCCTGCATCGCCAGACGACGTTCGAGGCTGCCCACGTAATGGCCCAGATGCAGGCGGCCGGTCGGCGTGTCGCCGGTGAGGATGCGCGGCTTGGAGTGGCTTTCGTTGTTCATGGTCGCGGCAAGTGTATGGACGGCGTCGCGGCGTTTCTGAAAGCGTTGAAAAGCCTAGCCAACGTCTTGCCTGGGCTTTGACAGTCGATCCGCCTTTGACGAGGCGCTATGGAATCGCCGCCACGTTGCTTGTGTTGCACGATCCCGCTTCGATGAGTTGAAGTTGTCCGCCGCATCCCGCGCTGGTTGTGCCATTCACCGATCCGCTGCCGCTCCCGGTTGACAACATCCTGACGAGTTGCACGCTGCCCTGGAGGCCGAGCGTTGTGCCTTGGCACGGGCCGCGAGGGATCGTCGTACTGCCGGTCTGGTTTCCGAAAACCAGTCCTTGTTGACGACTCGGCGTCGCCCCGCTCCAGGAGACCGTCAGCGTGCCGGGACACTGGCCCGTTACGTCGAGTTGATAGCCGCCTCCCATCCCTTCCCAGGAGAGGTCATCAACCGCCAGCAGAAACGAAATAGACGACATGCGGACATGATCAATCGCGCCATTCACTTCGATGTACGACCAGGTGCCGGAAAGCAGATTCACGTTGGCCGAGTCAACGACGTTGTTGGCTTCGTCATAGGCTGTGAGGATGAACGCCCCATTCTGCGGCGAGGTCGCGTAGCACTCGACGTGGCTCGCGCCGCCTTCAAATCGCACGATTTCCGGCAAAGTCGCGTAGCTGCCGAAGATGTCAAACGCCAGGAAGTTCTCCCCACTCCGCGGCGCCACGCCGTAGCCGCTGCACCCATCAAGGATCGCACCGCCCTGACCGGGCGCCGGACCCTCAAACGTCACGCCGCTCGCGGCATACTCATCCGTCAGGGGCATCGTGTCCGGGAAACCACAGGGTTGCGGCCCAAGTTCGTCAAACGAAATCGTGTCGGCGAATCCTGCCGCCGTCTGCAAACACAACACCAAAGCCGCAACGATGGCACACGCGTTCCGTTTCATACTCTTCCTCTCTTCCATCGACCGCGATTGCGCGGCGGACCCGACCCGGGGCGCCGGCCGCAGTTGCGACATTCTAACACATGGGGCTTTCGCGGGAGAGGGGAAATGGCCGCAAAAACGGCGAATCGTCATACCCTTGCAGACAACAAAAAGAACAGAGCCCGGGCAGGGCGCGCCCGGGCTCTGAGTATGAACAGCCAGGCGGCGTCACGTCCGCCGCCGTCAGGTCAAGGAATCTGCCCCACGGTACTCACCTCGCACGGGTTGGCGACGGTGACGAGTTGAACAAATCCGCCGCACGCGCCGGTGCCGACCGAGCGCCCAATGCTGCCCGAGCCGCTGCCGGTCCCGATGGTGCGAACCAGTTGCAGGTTGCGGGTGCCAAGGCCAAGCTGCGTTCCGGCACAACTGCCGTTGTTGATGGTAAAGCTGCCGGTGTTGCTGGCGAAGACAATCGCCTGCGTCTTGTTGGGCTGCGCGCCGTCCCAGTTGACATCGATGTTGCCGGGGCACGAGCCGGTGATCCGGCACGTGTAGCCGCCGGCTTCAATCGTCAGACGAGTCACATAGCCGTCGTCGCCGCCCGAAGAGCCAGTCGTCGCGTTGGCGCCAAACGCCCAGAGGCGATCGATGGTCAATAGCCCGCCGTTTCCGAGCCCGGTGCCGGCGGCGTCGAACTGTGTCGTATTGGCTGCGTTGAATACCTTGTATTCAACGAGCAGATTACTGACGCCGTCGTAGTTGAACACATCATCGATGTCGATGACAATGTCGAATCCGCTTCCGCTGCTCGACAGTGTCAGGAATCCGTCATAGACCAGCGTCACATCGCCGCCGTAGTTGGAGTCAAAGGTGGTACTCATGCTCTGCGGGCTTACCGAAGTATGACAGAGACGGATCTCGGTGTCGATATTCCCAGCGCTGAACGGGCCTCCCGAACTCTCGTCCACTCGGAAGGCGATTTCAGTGATCGTCCCGCTCTGCCCGCCGAACTGACTCGCGGCAAAGACCTGCTGCACGCGCATGGCCTGGCCCGCGTTGAATGGGAATGCGTTGTTTGACGCACCCGGGTTGACCTCATTGTCATTGGGCATGTAGACATAAGTTTGCGCGTTGGCCAGACCAGCCGTGGCTGCGATGACGAACGCCGCCGTCAACCCGCTTATTCGCTTGTTCATCTCTCTTCTCCTTTTCTTCAGTCTGATACCTTGGCGTGACGAACACCGCCGCCGCCAAATCCCGCATATTGTACCACGGATTCCCGAATTCCCTAGGGGAATCCTCACGATGACGCCCCATCACGCGATGTGCAACCGAAGGCGCGCGGCGAACGGATCATTACGGCAATCGCGATGGAGATTATCGCACCGTTCGACGCTGGTTTGATCGATCTGCACATCCTGCAATCTGAATCGGGGCAAGGTCCTCAGGGTCCGTTGACGTGCATTGCCAGCAGCAGCGCGACATTCCCGGCGTTGAACAGCCCGTGCATGATCATCGGCGCCAGCAGCGTCCCCGTCCGCTCATAGACAATCCCCAGACCGAAGCCGAACACCATCAGGCCGGGAATCGCGACTCCCGCAGCCGTGCCAATATGCATCGCCCCGAACAGAACCGCCGACAGCGCTATCGTGGGCCAGGGCGATCGGACGAAGCCGCGCAGGCACCCCTGGATCGCGCCCCGATAGATCACCTCCTCGATGATTGGCGCGATCACCACCACCGCAAAGATCATCACCGCTCGCCACGGATCGGCGGGATCCGCAGACGCCAGTTGCTTGAGCGTCTCGTGCGCCACGATCGGCGAACGCTCTCCCGTCGCGAACTCGTACACCAGACCCGAGAGTTGGCTCGTCATCGTCACGATGGGCCAGCAGACAACCAGCCCGAGAACGCCGAACCCGATCACCTTGAGCGGCGACATGGTGCGGCGGGGCCGACCGCCGCCGCTGCTCTCGATCCGCGTCATCGCGTGTGAGACCCAGACCTGCTCGGTCTGCATCCGGCCAAGGCCAATCCAAAGGAGCACCAGAGGAAAAGTCACCGCTTCGGCGACGAGCAACTGCAGTGCCGCATCGCGCAGGGTCCCTTCCCCCGTCTTGGTCAGGAGCAGCGATGCGACTGCCACCGCCAGAAAAGGCGCTACGAGCAGTTGCCAGGCCAGAACGACGAACATCCGAGGCGGCGAGACCGGGCGAGGCGATCCCCTGCGACTGAGCCACCCTGGCTGGCCAAACAGAAACGCCGCGAAACCTCCGGCCGCAATGACGCCGATGATCAATAGGATCCAGTTCACCGCCGCCGACTCGTCTGCGGCGGCGTGGCCCGCGACGGGCGGCGACGCTATAACAGGCGGCGTGACCAACCCCATGCATATGCACAACGCGCTCAGCCAGATCGTCGAACGCAAACGCCGCGAAGTGGAGCAAGGCAAGATCGCCGTCTCCTTCGAGGAAATCCGCGCCCGCGCCACCGAGGCCGAGCCGCCCCGCAATTTCTTCCAGGCCGTCACCGCCGACCGCCCGCCGCGCACCGTCTCGGTCATCGCCGAGATCAAGCGCAAGAGCCCTTCAGCCGGTTGGCTGCGCGAGCAGTACCGCGACGATGAGCATTTCGATCCGTCACCCATTGCCAAAGCCTACCACCGCGCAGGGGCGTCGGCGATTTCCTGCCTCACCGACGCCGAGGGATTCGCCGGCGACCTGGACTACATTCGCCGCATCCGCAACCGCGTCCCGCTGCCCGTGCTTCGCAAAGACTTCATTATCGATCCATGGCAGATTTACGAGGCCCGGGCGGCCTCGGCCGACGCCGTGCTGCTCATCGCCGACATCCTCACCGAGGGGCAGTTCGTCGATCTGCTCATCCTCGCCACCGAACTCAAAATGACCTCCATCGTTGAAGTCCACGACGTCGAGAGCCTGCTCCGCGTGCGCCACCACATCGGCTTTCCCCACCCCGGCTACACGCTGCTGGGCATCAACAACCGCGACCTGCGCACCATGAAGACCGACCTCGGCCACACGCTGCGCCTGCTCGACATGGTCGAAGACAAGCACATCCTCATCAGCGAATCGGGCATCCGCAGCCATGACGATATCGAACGCCTGCGCAAAGCCGGCGTCGGCATCGTCCTCGTCGGCGAACACCTCATGCGCCAGGATGACCCCGGCGCTGCGCTGGAAGAACTCCTCGGCGAGACGTGAAATCGTTCGGCGCAAAACAAACGGGTCCGCTGCAGGCAGCGGACCCGAGTGGTGAACGGCATGGCGGACCATCTGCTCGAACGACTACGGCTGCTCGCCGACCTTGTTGACCAGATGGGAGCTGCTGCCCGGCCAGAGACGAGCGCGGATCAGCACCATCGCCGTCTGCAACTGAAGGTCGAGGCCCTCATTGAGCAGGCGATTCGGATCGCGCTGAGCCATCTCCTCTTCCGTCGGCGGGTCTTCCGCGTCCGGAAGCACGTCGGCATCGCGCAGGATCTTGAGCGAGTCGCCGATCTGCTTGGGCGTCATGCGGACGGTGAGGTGCGGTTCAACACCCCATTGCGTGGACTCCGGCTCGCGATGAATCATGTCGCCGCTGGGCAGCAGGTAATGCTCGCGCGTGATGCGGAGCAGCGCGTTGCCGCCGTCCACCTGGTCGGAAATCTGCTGCACGCTGCCCTTGCCATAGGACCGCGTACCAACGACGACGGCTCGCTGGTGATCGCGCAGGCAGCCGGCCATGATCTCGCTGGCTGACGCCGAGCCTTCATTGATAAGCACAACGACGGGAATCTCCGTCAGCCGATCCGTCGTCCGGTGCGCGGTGGCGCGGTGAACTCGGTTCACCCGTCGGCCCGGCCCTTCCGTTGAGACAATCACCCCGCGCGCCACGAAGCGGTTGCACAGGTCGATGACCGCCTGCAACTGGCCACCCGGGTTGTAGCGCAGGTCGATGACCAGACCCTGCAGATCGTCGCCCATCCTGCTGATCGCCACGTCAAAGTCATCGACCGTCTGCCTCATGAACCCCGTCAGGCGGATGTAGCCGATGCCCTGCGAGCGATCCATGAAGTAATCCCAGTCGTTGCCATCCTTGAGTTTCCAGCCCTTGACCGTCTCGATCGGAATGTCCGCCCGGACCAGGCGATAGTCGATCGGATCGTCCACGCCTTTGCGCTTGATCGACAGCGTCACGGCCGTGCCCTTGGGCCCGGTGATCTGGTCGATCGCCTGCGATGTGGTGATGCCGACCGTCGAGCGGCCGTCCACCGCGACGATGTCATCGCCCGCCTGAATCCCGGCGCGATGCGCGGGTGAATCCTTGAGCGGCGTCACGATGGTCAGTTGATTCTCTTCGTTGATGATGATCTGAATGCCCACGCCGCTGAACGAGCCCTCGAGTTGGCGCTTGAACACCTGCAACTCATCCGGCCAGACGATGTCGGTAAAGGGATCGAGCACCGAAATGCACCCGTCGCCGAACTCGTGGTAGAGCACTTCCGCCGGGAGTCGCACCGTCTCATTGTTCTTCTGCTCGATGCGCTCAATGACGCGCGCCGCCCGCGATCGGTCGGCATCCGCCTGCATCTTCCAGTAATTCTCCTCCTCGTGAAGGAACGTCGTAAACTGCTTGACCGCCTTGGCGTCGCTGAGCCCGGCAAACGTCTCCTTCAAGTCTGTCGTGGTCACCAGCGTGTCGAGGGCTTCGAGGCCGCCGGTCAGCAGTTTCGGGTAGCCCGTCTGCGAGAGGTGCATGTTCGCGGCGATGTACAGCACGTCGTTGACCATCGCGCGATCGACGCCCTTGAGGTGAACCTGCCACGTATCGAGTTCCTGGTGAGCCCAGCGCGGCCGGGGCTTCTCGCCCGTCGCCACCAGATAGGCGTCCATCAGATCTTCGAGTCGCTTGGGCGCGTACAGCCGCAACAGACCCAGTCGATACGACACGCGATCGAGATCGTCCTGGTAGTGCCGATCGATGAGCGTGTTGAGGCGATAGAAGAGATCCTGGGCCGTGATCCACTCGCCACGATCTTCAGCATCGTGCGCCGCCTTGTTGGCTCGAGTGACCAGCTCAATGATGCGCGGGTCGGCGAGCACCGCATCTTTGAACGGGAGATTCGTGTTCGGCTGCAAGGCGAGCAGTTCGACCGGTTCGAGGCTCGCTTCGTGGGCCGCCAGTGCGTCGGCAAGACCCTCTCGCAGGTTGCCGTCGGTCAGATGCCCGTCGAGTTTCTCCATGCTCTCGTTAAAGGTCTTGAGGCGGTCCGCCGCCTGCTCCTGCATGAACTTGAGGTAGGAATCGACGGAGGAAACGAGGTGCGACGGGTCGCGATTCTCATCGCCGCGACTTTCGATCGTCTTCAGGATCGTGTAGACGCCTTCGGAGTCGCGCTGGAGCGAGTCATCCCATACACGAGCGGCGGAGTCGAGCCCGCCCTTGGCGCTGGTCGGCTGGACGGCCGTGCCTTGCATCGCCCACGCAGGCGCCGCCGACAGCAGGCCAATGGTCAGACACGCCGCAAGCGTCGCCGCGCGGCCGCCCAATGGTGATCGTGAGTGGTTTCGGGCCGCGGCGTGAAGTTGCGTCATGAGTGCCTCGTTCAAGTGTGTGCTTCTGGTGATCGGACCAGCCTCGCGGGGATCATACCGGTTCACGGCCATCCGCGCAGACGTGCTCAGACATCGGTTGCGGAAACCTTCCCCCTTGCGACCGATCCTCGGACGGGATGGCGATGGGCGTCTTTGTGCCCTTTTGAAACGATTCTGCCGGACCCCGACGGGTTCACGGACCCACCAGCGCCCCTCAGCCCCGTCGCGCGGAGCCGAAATGGTCTTCCTCCAACCATCCTCAAGTGGTTATACTGCTCCAATGGGCGCAAGGTTCCTTTCTCTGGCGACTCAAGGCGGCACATCTCAGCCGAATGCCGTCTTGTTCGGCCCCATGATCGTGCTGCTCATCATCGTTCTCATCGTTCTGGCGATCTGCGTCGGCGTGCTGACGCGCTTTGCCCGCCGGCGACTCATCGACGAACCGGCCGGCCGCAAAAAATCAGAATTCGTTGATCCATGGGCCGAGGCCGGGCGACGCATCGGCGAATCCGGCAAGGGCTCCAGGCCAACCGCACACCCGCCGGCCGACTCCGATGACGACGGCGACGACAACGACGACGGGGAAAAGGCGTCATGACGCGCACGGCTACAGGTCTGGCGCTGATCACCGGCGGAGCCAGGCGCGTGGGCCGGGCCATCTGCCTCACCCTCGCCCAGGCCGACTATGACATCTGCCTGACCTATCGCACAAGCAAGGCCGACGCCGAGCAGACCGCCGCCGAGTGCCGCAGCTTCGGCGTCAACGTCACCATCGAACAACTCGATCTCAACGACCTCGACGCCGTGGCCGCGTTCGCGCGCAAGTTCAGTCAATCACATGATCGCCTCGACGTGCTGGTGCACAACGCTTCGCTTTACGAGCGCACCTTGTGGGGGCAGATCGACGCCGAACATGCCGCAGCGCATCTGCGCATCAACGCGCTCGCCCCGCTCATGCTCACGCAGGGGCTCGATCAGCCGTTGCACAGGGCGCGTGGCGTCGTCGTGGCGATGTGCGATGTGCAGACGCTCGGCCGGGCCCGCAAACGTTTCGCCGCCTACTCGATGAGCAAGGCCGCAATCGCTGAGATGGTCGGCACGCTGGCGCGCGAGATGGCGCCGCAAGTGCGCGTCGTCGGCATCGCCCCGGGCGTCGTCGCATGGCCTGAAAACGTTGATCCGGAGGAAGTCGCATCCTACGAGGGCCGCATCCCCCTCCAGCGCCCGGGCACGCCTGAAGACGTCGCCGGCCTCGTGCTCTACCTCGCGCAGCGCGGCACCTACATCACCGGCGAGATCATCCGTCTCGACGGCGGTCGATCATTGACCTGAGCAGGTGCGCCCCATCGTTTGCGGCGACGCATGCGTCGCGGCTAAACGGCAGGTTCGCTCGACATTCCCAGCCGCGCCTTCTTCGCCTCCCATTCGGCGTTCTCGCGCTTGTTCTCCGTCTTGAGCGATTCGCCCGTGCGCAATGCCTCAAGTTCCAGGCCCGTCAGGAACATTCCGTTCAGCCGGTAATCGCGAAACGCCTCCATCGCCACGGGGCAGATAGGCTCGATCAGCGCGTACATCGCGTTGGCGAAATCCTGAATCTCCTGCTGCGCGTGCGGATCCATGCGCAGCGAGAGGAAGTGCAGCACGTTGTGCAGGTCGCACTTCCAGTACCACTCGGTGTACACGCTCACCGGCAGACCGCAGCGGGCCAGTTCGCGCGACACACCCTTGTCCATCAGGCGCTCGTATTCGCCGTACAGGCTCTCAGCCCTGGCGAGATACGCCAGAAACTCCTCGGCCGTTCCGACGTCGATCGGCTCGTCCCCACCCTGTCGATTCGCCATCGACTGCTTGCGCACGTTTTCCACACTCGGCCGATAAAACCGGTCGGGCATGACGGAGTAGCGCGCGGAATACTCATTCACATTGGCAGTGCGGTGCCGAATCCACTGCCGCGCCACGAAGATCGGCATGGCGATGTGGAACTTGAACTCGACCATCTCGAACGGCGTGGTGTGCCGGTGCCGCAGCAGGTAGCGCACCAGCCCCCGATCCTCCTGCACCTTCTTGGTTCCCTGCCCGTACGACACGCGCGCGGCCTGCACAATGGCAAAGTCAGCCGTGTGTCCCTGCGGCACGAGTCGCGGCATCACATCCGTGAGCGCGATGAAGCCGTGTTCGTGGACGGGAATCTCCCAGCGCGCGCTGCCGTTCATCAGATCGACAAGCGGCGTCTCCGGTTCGATGCGTTTGATCTCAGTCATGCGGCGGCATTGTAGTTTGACCGTTTCGCCGCGACACGAAGTCCCTGCGGAGAGGCGCACAATCGGCTTCCCCTCAAAACCCCGCCTCCGAAAGCGGCGCCGCCTCGGCCAGCGCTTTGCGCACCTTGGCCTTGATCGGCCCCCAGTCCGCGTCGGCGGCCTTGTTCACCGTCACGAAGTCGCCGCGAAACATCAGCGTCGTGACGCCATCAATACCCAGCAGCGTCGCCGCGATCGGATGACCCGCCGCGCTGTCAGCAGTGAGGTAACTCAGCGTTCCCCGGCTGATCGGCTGGTCGAGATTGAACTTCAGCGCATTGGGGTTCGGCGTATCCTCGATGTCCACGACCTTGAATCCCATGCGTCACACCACCCGCACCGCGCGAGCAAACTGGATCATCCGCCGGTGAATATCCGCAATGCCGATCTGCCGCAACCGCTCAAGGCTGAACGCCTCGACGGTGAAACTCGAAATGACCGTGCCATGCGTCAGTGCGTGCTGGATTGACGAGAAGTCCGTGCGGTTGATCGAGGCGAGATAGCCCATCATTCCGCCCGCGAAGCAATCTCCAGCGCCAGTCGGATCAATGACCGATTCGATCGGATAGGCCGGCAGCACCGCCATGCCTTCCTCGTGCGCCAGCAGGCAGCCGTGCTCGCCCTTCTTGAGCACGACGAATTTGAGGTTGTACTGCTCGCGAATGGTCAGCGCCGCCTTGACGGGATTGCTCATCTCCGTCATCATCTCCGCTTCCGAATCGTTGAGCACCAGGCCGTCGATGCGTTCGAGCAGCTCGTTGAGTGCATCGCGCTCCGTGCTGATCCACAGATCCATCGTGTCCGCCACCGCCAGACGCCGCTTCGGGAACGATTCGAGGAACTGCATCTGGTTCTTGGGAAACGCGTTGGCCAGGAAGATGAACTGCGAATCGCGGAACGACTCGGGCACCGGCGGCGGCGCTTCGCCAAGCACGCCCAGGTCAACCTCCAGCGTGTCTCGATCGTTCATGTTCGTGTGGTAGCGACCAGTCCAGCGAAACGTCTCCGAACCCTTTCGCGTTTCGAGGCCCTCCAGATCAACTCCAGGGAACGCCCGGATCGTCTCCAGAAACCGCGTGTCGAAATCCTCTCCCACGGCCGCAACGAGGCGCACCGGGTGGAAAAAACTCGCGGCAGCGGCGAAGTAGGTGCACGACCCGCCCAACACCTCGGCCGCGCTGCTGCTGGGCGTGTGAATCGTGTCAATCCCGATCGAACCTG
This sequence comes from Planctomycetaceae bacterium, assembly GCA_040255465.1. GTDB lineage: Bacteria > Planctomycetota > Phycisphaerae > Phycisphaerales > UBA5793 > UBA5793. Next base: position 243,562 of record JBDZVA010000001.1, on the reverse strand, counting down.
TGACAACCAGAGGCATGCGCATCTCCATCAATTAGCAAAGTCAGAGCATAGGCAGTCAGCCGCCGCGCGGAGGCCCGGCGAACTGGAGCGCGGCCGTGTAGAACGAAGTATGATCCGCCATGCCCGCCGCCGTGATCCACATCGACTCACCCGACGATCCGCGACTCTGGCCCTACATGAATACGCGCGACCGCGATCTGGCCAGGGCGCAGGGCGAGTTGTTCATTGCCGAAAGCGAGCACCTCGTGCGCCGCCTGCTCGCCAGTCGCATCGAAACCGATTCCGTGCTCGTGCAGGAAAAGCGAGCAGAGGAAATCGCCGCGCTCGCGCCACCCGGCTGTCCCATCTACGCCGCCAGCGACCCGGTCATCGACGCCATCCTCGGTTTCAAGTTTCACTCCGGCATGATCGCCTGCGGCCGCCGCCCGCCCAATCCATCTCTTGATGATCTGATGAACCAGCCAAACGCAAAACGCACCACGCTGGTCGTCTGCCCCGAGATTCACAACACTGAAAACCTCGGCGCGCTCATCCGCATCGCCGGCTCGATGGGCGCCGACGCCATGCTCATCGGCCAGCGATCGTGCGATCCGTTCTTTCGCCGGGTCGTGCGCGTCTCGATGGGGGCCGTGTTCACGCTACCGATCGTGCGTTCGCAAGATCTCCGCGCCGATCTGGTTGCACTGCACGAAAAGTGGAACGTCGAGATCGCTGCAACTGTCGTTGATGACCCCGCCGCCGAGGTGCTTAGCGGCGATACGACGCGCTCGGATCGCCTGGCCATCGTGTTTGGCAGCGAGTCGCAGGGTCTTGAACACTACTGGTTGAGTGTCTGCGATCGCCGTCTGACGATCCCAATGCACCTGGGCAACGACTCGCTCAACGTCGCCGTCGCCGCCGGAATCTTTCTGTGGCACCTGGCGCGATAGGGACGATTCGCATCGTGTCGCGTCGCTGCTAGACGGCAGCGACTTCAGCCACGCGCCACTCCGCCCCGTCGCGGGCGATCGGCCGATACAACGTATCGCGCTCGATGGGTTCGTATCCGGCGTTACGAATGACCTGGCACAGCCGCCGCGCATCCGTCTCCTGGTGCGTGTCGCTGCCGCCGACCTTGGTGATGTCGTACCACACCACCGTGCCGTCGATGTCATCCGCCCCCGCCTGCAGCATGAGTTCCGCCATCTCCAGCGTCTGCATGATCCAGAACGTCTTGACGTGTGCGAAGTTGTCGAGCATCAGTCGACACACCGCCAGCATGCGCAGATTCTCCACGCCGCTCGGTCCCGGCAGGTGCTCCAGTTCGCTGTCGTCGGGAATGAACGGCAGCGGGATGATCGTCTGGAATCGCCCCGAACCCGCGCCCGCTGCAATGGCCTCATCCTGCGCCGTTCGCAGCAGGTCCATGTGGTGCAGTCGATCTTCGAGCGACTCAATGTGTCCATACAGAATCGTCGCATTGGTGTTCAGGCCCAGCTTGTGCGCTTCGCGATGTACCTCAAGCCACTTGTCGCTGCGGATTTTGCCCTTGAACGCCTCATCATGCACGCGATCGTCAAACACTTCCGCCCCGCCGCCGGGCAATGAGCCGAGCCCCGCTTCCTTCAGGTCGCGCAGCACGCCGGCAATGTCGTTGGGCCGCCTGGCGATGCGCGCCAGGTGAACGATCTCCACGGCCGTGAATGCCTTGATGTGCAGCTTTGGTGCGCTCTCGCGAATCGCCGCAAGCATGTCGGTGTAGTACGAAAACGGCAGCCACGGATGCAAACCCCCAACGATGTGAATCTCCGTCGCGCCGGCTTCCTGCGCTCCGATCGCCTCCGCCCGAACCGCCTCCACGTCGTATTCGTACGCGCCGTCATCATCCCTCTTGCGGTAGAACGAGCAGAACTTGCACGAAAGAGCGCAGACATTCGTGTAGTTCACGTGCCGGTTCACGTTGTAGTACGCCCGCTTGCCGTGTAACCGCTCGCGGACGCGGTTGGCCAGGCGGCAGACTTCCCACAGGTCCGGCGTCTGGAACAGGACCATCCCCTCATCAAGGGTGAGTCGCTCCTGCCGCTCGATCTTGTCCGCAATGTATCTGAGCGCGTGGTTCATTTCTGCGATTTCCTGACGGTCAAAACCCGCCGCCACCGGGCCTGAAATCGTAGGAGAGGGCGAATCATCGGGCGTATCGGGAAAGGCCGTAATCTCCCGTCACTTCCGGCGCTGCGCGGTTCAGTTTGCCTGCCTTCACGCCGATAACGACCACGAGCGCACGAACCACCGCCCTGCAGCCTTCGAGGTGATGATCATGGCCGATTCGCACGACGTCGAGAACGCCCCTTCTCAGTCCCAGTCCTCTGCCCAGCAGCGCGATTCCCTCAACGACGATGTGCTGGACATCATCGCCGACGTCGAAGGCCGCCTCGAACGACTCCGCAAGGTCTCCAAGGAGAGCGGCGCCGTCGTTGACTCCATCCATCAGAAGCAGGCGGCGCTCGAGAAGCGGCAGGCCGAACTCGACCAGCGCGGCGAGGAGCTCGAACAGGCGTCCGCCGCCCTCAAACAGCGCTCCGAGGAAATCGAGCAGCGCGAGAAGCACGCGGAGTCACTCTGCGAACTCGCCGACAACGAACGCCGCGAACTCGAACAACTCAAGCAATCGATCGAGGCCGACCGCACCGCGCTCGCACAGGAGCGCGAGGCGATCGACCACCAGCGTGCGGCCCTCAACCAGGATCGCGAGCACCTGGCGGCCGAGCAGACGCAGTATCGCGCCAAGGCTGAATCGCTCGAGGCCGACCGCGCGCAGCTCAAACAGCAACTCGCCGATCTCGAGGCCCAGCGAACGCGCTGCGAGGACGAGCACCGACAGGCGATGCAGGCCGTCGACAAGCGCATGGACGAGATTCAGCAGGAGCGCGATGAGCGAAACGCTGAGTTGCAGTCGCAGCTCGACGAAGCGCGCAAGCAGGTCGCCGCTCTCAAGGAGCACCTCGAAGTTCAGCGCGCCGAATCAGGCAAATCCGCCAAGGCGCACCAGGCTGAGCTCGAGCAGGCGGCCCTGCGCACCGATTCGCTCCAGGCGGACCTCGAAGCGGCGCAACGTCGAGTCACCGAACTGGAAGCCGCGCTGAACAAGGCTCAAAGCGAAATCCACACGCGCCACGAGCAACTCGAAGCCACCAAGCGCAAACTCATGGACCTCGGCAAGGCGCTCGACGGCCAGTCCGAACAGATCCAGGCGGGTACTGCTGCTCTGGCCGCACTCGAAGAGCGCGACCGCCGCATCGCCGAACTCGAATCACAACTCGCCAACGCCCCCACGGGCAGCGGCGAGCCCACCGGCGTCGACCCGGGCGTCGTCGCCGCGCGCGATGAACGCATTGCCGCACTTGAGCAGGAAATCAAGGGACTTGAAGCGCAGGTCCAGGCGGCGGCGCAAACCACTTCCACCGCCACGCAAGCCACCGACGAGGAACTCGCCAAGCGCGATCAGGCCATCGAAGAACTCAGCCACCACATCCGCTCGATGCAGCAATCCCTCAAGGACGCGCAGGCCGAAACCGCCCAGCGAGTCGCGGAGATCAATCAGCTCACGGAGACGATCGAAGAGTTGCAGACGCGCCCCACCGGCTCGCCGGAAGGGACGATCTCGCAGTCGGCGAGCGATGAGTTCACTCGCATCCGTCGCCAGCGACTCCAGCGGATGCGCCAGGCGATCAAAGATCGTTCACACCGACTTAACAAGGCCCGCGACGTCGTCAAGCAGCAGGCGCATGGCGTGCGCGAGTTCGAAGAGGAGAAGCGAACGCTTCAGGATGTGCGGCGGAATCTCGAACTCGCCGAGCAGCGCATGATTCGCCGCTGGGCCCGCTCCAGCGCCGTGACCAACCTCTTCCTCATCGTGCTGACCATTTCCATTCTGGGCGCCGCGAGCTACTTCGGCGTCATGACCTTCTGGCCCACCGCCTACACCGCCCGCGCCACCATCGAAGCCAAGGCCAAGCCCGGCTTCCCGCTCACCGAAACACAGATCAATCTCTGGCAGACGGTTCATGAGCAGATGCTGATGAGCGACACCGTCGTCAACGGGATCGCAGAGCGACTGCGTCAGCGCGGCTACACGGACCTCTCTGAACCCGCCAAACTCCGCTCGTTCCTCGAAGCCAATCTCGTCCACGGCTCACCCCAGCCCGGAACGATCAACCTCGAACTCACCACCAACGGCCGCGATGAAGTGCAGCGCCTGCTCGAGACCTATTCCATTGGCTTGGTCAGCGCCTCAAATGCCGAACGAGGCCGCCGCACCGATGGCGCCACAACCAACCTCGCTGTTCCCGCCACCGTCGAGCCTCTGCCTGCCAAGGACAATCGCGTGCAGGTCGCCGGCATCGCCTTCGGCTCATCCGTTGGCGCGTTGTTCCTGATCGGCCTGCCGGTCTACCTGAAATTGCGCCGCTCGGCATCAGTCTTCGCGGATGACGATCTCGACGCCCCGCTCATGGACACCCAGCGATGGGGCGAGATCAGCAACGGCGCACAGAACGCCGAGCACGTGATCTCGTAAAGTCAAGCACCTGGACTGTTCACCGGCTTCATCGGTTTGAGAGATTGGATCAGTGCGGTTGTTCGCGCAATCCTCGGGCTGATCACAGGCGCGCTTCAGTCGCGGGATCGCCATCAATCGCCGCTCCGCATTCCGGACATTGGGCCCTGCCGGCAATCGGTTCACCCGCCGCCGCTTTGCGAACCAGGTATCCACACGCTCCGCAGCGCAGATGCGCGTCCGCGATGCCGACCCGTCGGATCCCTCGCAGGGCCAGACACGCTCCGGCGGCAACCATGGCCGCGACAACCGTTCCCGCCACGATGATCGGGTGGACCGTGCTCAGAAATAGGTCTGGCGTCCAGTTCCAGAATCGGATATCGCGCCACGCCATTCGCACAGCCGTGAATCCCACCAGGCTGAGCACCGCACCAGGTGGAATGAGGCGCAGCCTCGGATACCACACTGCCACGGCAATTACGGCCGCAGGGTAGATGAGGTTGGCGACGAGCACGACGCCCAGGACGCCGTTCACGCCCGCCATGGCCGCAGCATTTCCCAATGGTTCGATCAGCGCCGCGGCCGCGACTCCCGCCGCCCCGTAGCCAATCAAGGCCCACTTCCAGCGGTCAGGCGAGACGTGGCGCATGCCGAGCCCACCCATTTCTGCACGACTCAGCCGGCGATCGCGCCCTCGAGCATGGTCTTGAAGTCCGCCTCGCTCTTAAGGCCCACGACCTTGGAGTGCACTTCCCCGTCCTTGAACAGGATCACGGTGGGAATGGCGGTGATGCCGAATTTCACGGCGACCTGGCGATTGGAGTCGGTGTCGAGCTTGCCGACTTTCACACGACCCTTGAAATCGTTGGCCAGTTTTTCGATGGTTGGAGCGAGCATGCGGCACGGCTGGCACCACTCGGCCCAGAAATCGACGAGCACCGGAACGTCGGCCTTGAGCACGTCGCTGTCAAAATTGCCGTCGGTGAATTCAAGTGTGTTTGCGCCTGCCATGACTGGTCTCTTTCCTTGTTCTGGGGGCGATTCCGGATCAATTCCGACGCCCGAATGCGATTGTAACCCCGGGCCTACGCTCGTCCACCAATCTTCTCAGCAACCGCCAGCGCCTGACGATGCGCCTCCACATCATGCACCCGAAACAGCCTCACCCCCGCGAGAAACTGCCCGACGGCGATCGCCACGCTGCCCGCCACGCGGTCGGCCGGCTCCTCAACGCCCGTCACACGACCGACAAAGCTTTTTCGACTCGCCCCGCAAAGCACCGGGAATCCCGTCGAGCGCCACTCCGATACGCGGGCGATGAGTTCAAAGTTCTGGTCCACGGTTTTTCCAAAGCCCAGGCCGGGGTCGAGGACAATCTGTTCTCGCGAAACACCATCATCTCCGGCCGCCTCGACGCGGGTCATCAGCCATGCTTTCACATCGGCAAACACATCGTCGTACTTCGGCGGCGCCGCGTACTGATCGCTGTAGGAGTCCGAATCAGGAGGCCGCAGGCGATGCATGAGAATCAGGCCCGCACCCGAGTCCGCAGCGAGGGGCAACATGTCGGGATCTTCCACGCCGGCCGAAACATCGCTAATGACGTGCGCACCCGCGTCGATCGCCGCCCGCGCCACCTCCGACAGCGTCGTGTCAATGCTGATTAGCGCGCCCAGCGACGCCACGCCCTCGATGATCGGCCGCACCCGCCGCAGTTGTTCAGCCGCGTCGATGCGCCGCGCGCCCGGCCGCGTGCTTTCGCCGCCAATGTCGATGATCGCGGCGCCTTGGTCAAGGCATCGTTTTGCGTGGTCGATCGCCACTTGCGCGTCAAGAAACCGGCCGCCATCCGAAAACGAATCCGGCGTCGCGTTCAGGATCGCCATCAATCGAAAACGATCCAGCGCCAGTTCGCGCCCATGTGCAAGTTGCCAGACAGGCGTCATCTCGCGCGATGATAGCGACTGAGACTTCATTGCGGTCATTCGATCAGCCCGTGCTGCCGCAGGTAAATCTCCATCTCCCCCGCGATTTGCCGCGAAACGCCATACATACCGAGGTTCATGTGCGTCCCGCCCGGCACCAGCGTGATGTAGCCGTGGCTGGCCCGCTCCTCGGGAGTGGCCCACTCGCTCCGCCAGCCCGGCAGCTTGTCGAGCGAATCGCGCAGCAGTTGCACGGCTTCGTTGAGGCTGAAGTTGTCGTGGTCGCCGCAAATAATCCGCAGCCGCTCGCACATGAGCGGCCCAATGTCCTTCCACCGCGATTCGAGAATGAGCCGCACATCCGACTTTTTCCAGTAGTCGCGCAGCGTCGGGTCGATCTTCCCGGTTTTCAGATTCCAGATCGAAACCGGCTGCCCATCGGCGCCTTTCTTCGAAAAGCACGCCATCCACGACGACCACTGCTGCCCCGCCCCGCCAGTCGGGTCGAGCGCGTATTCCATCCCGTTCTCCTGGCGGATGGTGCACACGGTTCGACCGGCCATGACAACTGACGGCCGATCGTGTCCCTCGGCGTCGACATACGCATTGTCATCGTCGTAGATGTTGACAAGTTGAAACGCGCGAAAATCCACCGGATCTGGCCCCGTCGCCCAGCAGCCGCCAAACGTCTCGGGGTAGTTCACCTGCAGCCAGACACTCGTAAAGCCTCCGCTGCTGTGCCCCGTGAGCAGTCGCGCTTCAGGCTTGGCGACCAGTCGAAATCGCTTTTCCAGTTCGGGAATGAGTTCGGAAACCAGCGCATCGCCCACCGGCCCGTTGTTGGCTGAATTGACGAAGAGATGATGGTTGTTGGGCCCGTCGGGATCGAGAAAGATGTTGATCACCCGATCACCCAGCCCGCCTCGGTTGCCGTTGCGGTGCCATGCGTCGAAGTGTCGGCCGCCAAAACCCGGCGAGTGGTAGATCGCCGCATACTGCCGCTCGGGGTGCTCGGCGTAATTCGATGGCAGCACCACCCCGGCCCGCAGCATGACATCCCGACCAAAGAAGGCGCTGAGGCGCTCGCTGCGAACCGCGACCTCCTTCACCTGATCGGTGTCCGCCGTCTGCGGCACCTCGATGTGCCCTGTCAGCGCGATCTCGAAATGATCGTCTTCGCCGCTGCGCCACTTCACCTGCACCGGCTCGCTGACGAGGTTCGCCTCGCAGTTGTTGAAACTCCCCGTCGTGTTGTCCACATCCAGAACCGCCCGCACCGTGTACTCGCCGTCGAACGTCGACATCGGCCCGGGAAAGGTTGCCTCGACATCGCCGATGCGCATCGCCTCACCCGGCTTGACGCCCGTCACCGCGATCGAGCAGATCGGCTGCGGATCGTTCCAGAACGGAGCGTCCAGCGGATCGGCTCCGGAACCCGCCTTGGCCATGAGCAGGATGAGCCGCCCCGTCGCCGGCTGCTCGCGCACTTTTGCGTCAAACCTCACCACCACCTCATCACCCGCCCAGACGCGGTCGTTGGCGCCGCAGAACGCGGCACTGAGGATCAGGGGAAGCACAACAACGAACTGCCGGGGCGAGAGAAGGTGGCGCATGACCCGGAGTTTAGCGTCATCGCGCGGATCAGTGTCCCACCGGCGGTCCCGATGCTACTAGAATGCCGCGCCGGGCCGCCAATCTCCCGGCCGGGCGCCGCTCTGGCCCGAAAGGTTGAATCTCGCCCCCGCCGTGCGACGATAAGGAACCAGATGCGCCGCCATTGCTTCAATCTCGCCCTGCCTGTCGTCCTCGCTCTGACCATGCTCCTGCTGGGCGGGTGCGGCAGCCGCGCCAAGCGCTGGCTCGTCTTCGACAAGGGACCGATCCAGGGCGATATCGCCGTCGACGTCGATTCCTTCCGTGGCCCCGTCACCGTCATTGCCGATCCCGACATTCCCAACGTCGTCGTCCGCTGCAAGCTCCGCGCCTTCAACGATGTCCGCGATGCACGAGGCAACATCGTCTACCCCTACGGCGAGAACCAGACCCTCGATCTCATCGACGTCACCGCCGAGGTCGAGACGGATGACAACGGCCGCAGCATCCTCCGCGTGACCAGTTCCACCCGCTTTGCCTACGAGCACGATCAGTGGGTCGGTCTGCTCATCAACGTACCGCGCGTCGATGGCGTGCGCGTCCACACCACTGACGGCAACGTCGATCTCGTCAACGTCCGCGGCGCCGTGACGGTCGTGGCCGACAACGGCAACGTCATCCTGCGCACCGAAAACCCCGTCGTGCAGCCCGTGGACATCAACGCCGTCAACGGCAGCATTGAGTACCGCATCAAGGAAGACTCGCACGGCGTGTACGACGTCGAGTCCGTCGGCGGCCGGGCCGATTTCAAGGGCTACAAGGGCCTGGCCAACATCAAACAGCGCGGCCCGTCACAGTTCGTCGCCACCATCGGCGACGGCGTCAACCCCGTCTCGCTCCGCGCCACCAACGGCAACGTCAAGGTCGTCATCACCGAAGACCCCGTCCCCGTCGGCTACCTCCAGACCCACACCTGGATGTTCCTGAAGAAATAGCGCAATCGTCATTCCCGCGCAGGCGGGAATCCATCGCTGCAAACCTTACTTCGCCTCAGGCGCCGCCAGCTCCACCACGCCATCGCGCACGCGACTGACGTACTTGCGCACACGAAACACGCTCGTATCAGCGCAAACACCATCAGCCAGCCGAAACGGCCACTGGTGCAGCGGACACACGAGGCACCCATCCTCCACGTGCCCGCCCGACAGCGGCCCACCGGCATGGGGGCACGAGTCGTCAAACACCGCCGCGTCAGTCTCGCCAACGCGCACGACACAGAGCGGCCGATCGGCCGCCTCGACATAGCGCGCCCGCCCGATGGAAATCTCATCAAGCGGACAAAGGGGAATCCAACGCGATGGACCTGGAAATTCGTTCATGTGCCCGTAGTTTAGCGGCGATGCATGCGTCGCCGCTAGACTACCTTGTCGCCCTCGCGCGCGGTGAGTTCGCTATACAGCTTTGACAAGCGTTGCGTCATCGATCCCACGCCGCCATCGCCGATCGTTCGGCCGTCCACCTTCGTCACCGCCGCCAGTTCGCCCATCGTGCCCGTACAAAACATCTCTTCGGCCCGGTACACATCAGTGAGCGACAGATCGCACACTTCGCGGGCGATGCCGTTGGCCGCGCACAACTCGAGCACCGTCGCCCGCGTAATCCCCTCCGGGCAGTGCAGTGTGTACGGCGTCCGCACCATCTCGCCATGCACTACGAACACGTGCGTCGCGTTCGTCTCGGCGACGAAACCGCGCGGGTCGAGCATCAGCGCATCATCCGCCCCCGCCGCGTTCGCCTGGATCTTGGCCAGAATGGACTGAATGAGATTGCAATGGTGGATCTTCGGGTCCATCGCATCCGGGGCAAAGCGCCGAATCGACGAGGTGATGAGCGACAAACCCGTCCGTCCATACACCGGCGGCTTGTGTTCGGCGAGCACGATCAGCGTCGGCCCCGCCTGGTTCAGCCGCGGATCCATCCCGCTGGTGATCTTCACGCCGCGCGTCAGCGTGAGCCGGATGTGCACACCATCAGTCATCTTGTTCGCCGCAAGTGTCTTTCGAATGGCATCGATGATCTGCTCATGCGAAGGAATGGACTCGAACGCCAGCGCCAACGCCGACGACCGCAGCCGATCGAGATGCTCGCGCAACTTGAAGATGCGCCCCGAATAGAGCCGCAACCCCTCCCACACCCCATCGCCGCCCTGCACCGATGAATCAAATGGACTGATCCCCGGCTCATCGCGCGGGATCAGCCGCCCGTTGACGTAGTAAACAATGTCGCGATTCTTTTCGTTGAACTGCTGGAGCATGAGATTTCAACGCCAGTTTAGCCGCGACCCGAAGGCTCTGCGAAGGGGAGCGCGGTCTGAGGCACAAGCGACCGAGTTCGCAACATGCGTCGACGCCAGGTCTGCACCTACTCAGATTCATCCAGTAGCGCGGCGTGGGACCAGATGTCGTCCAGCAGTCGATCGGGGTCGTTTTGGACTTGCCGAAGTTCACTGATATCTTCTTGGGAAAGCACCCCTTCCCGTTTGGCCAGGTAATTCACAATCGCGGGCAGTACGACCGCATTCTCTGTCTTCATCGACAGTGTGCAGACCGCGTGGTCCTTGCCTCCGCGCCATCGCTCGCTGTGCAATCGCACCGTGCCGTTCTGCACCGACGCGCCACCGTACTCCGTCCACCGCAGGTGTCGGCGTGGGAGCAACATTCGCTTGCACGAAATCCCGTGCCGCTGAACGGCGACCGATTGAACGCGCAACTCACCGGTCGACACAAAGTCGAGCAACAGATTGGTCAGTGTGAACGGCAGAACCAGATTCTCGAGCAACGAGACGATCGCCGTAAACGCTTCCTCCATTTCCTTCATGCGGCGGGTGGAGATCCAGAAGGCGCCATTCATCGTTGCCTTCGCCGAGACTTCTTCCGTTCGAGTGTGCAACTTCAGATCGAGAGTCGTCGAATTCCCCGTCGGTATGAGATTCACGCTTCGCCTGATTCTTGAGAGCAGGAACGCGATTCCGGTAATCTCGGCATAACGAAGTCTCTGTTTCTTCAGCTCGACTGCATCTCGAAGGAACACAATCCGTTCGCGCCGGCCAATTGGAATCTCGATGTGTATTTCGCGTTCCATGCCTCTTTGTCACTCAGACGCCCTGTCCTCTCCCCGCTGCGAATCGCGTCCGTTCCGCGGAACTGCGCCTCGCTGACTGTGCTCACACCTCATCGAACCAGTCTCACCGACTCAACGTCAGCCGAAACCCCATCAACCGCTGATAAATCCCCAGGCACGACTTGTACAGCCCGTGCACACTGCTGGGCATCGGCTCGCTCTTGGGCCGGTACGAGCCGAAACGCGTGGATTCTTCGACCGACGCATACCAGTGCTTGCCCCACACGCCGTCCGTTGCACGCGGCCCCTTGGCCCACTTGAGCATCTCTTCGCGAAACTCAACCCCAAGCGCCTTGCAGAGCAACTTCAGCATCCCCGGTGGGTTCGTCAGCACCTCGCGCGCATCAAGTACGGGCGGAACGATCCCCGTTCGCCGCCGCACCTCCTCGAAGATTTCCGCCTGCTGCGGCAGACCCGTATCCGCCAGCGTGGGATTCGGGATGTGCTGCTGCAGCGAGGTCAACATGTCGCGCGGATCGCGAATCAGGAAGCAGTGCACCATCTGGTCGAACCATCCGCGATCGATCTCCGGCAGCATGTGGTGCGCCATGTGCTTCTGGTACCAGATCGGCTTTCCCTCGGGAATCGGGCCGGTCAGATGCTCGATCACCTTCCGCCAGTCCGTCTGGTGTTTGGAAATGACCTCATCGGCGCCCGGATGGGCCCGGCCGGTCTTCTTGAGGTAGTACGCGTAGAACGGCTCATCGCTGACGAACGTATCGGGCCGACTGCCCCACGAGCGCATCATCGCCGTCGAAATGTTGCGCGGTCCGGACCACATGGCGATGCGCAGCCCCGGGCCTGCAGAGCGCGCCGCACGCCCTTCCTGCACTTCGCCGGGCGATTCGGACGATGATGCATTCGTCATCGACGCCTCCCGCGACCTTGTTCGTCCACGGCATGTTAGGTCCGCGCGAGGCCCGGATTCGACGGAGGCTCCGTATGAAACCCGTGATCTTCGCACTCCTCACCGGCCTGTGCTGGGGCGTGGGCGAACTCTTCACCAAGATGGTCCTGCAAAGCGGCAAGATCGGCCCCATGACCGCGCTGGCCATCCGCGCCACGGTCGCGCTGCCCCTCATCCTTATCGCCGCCGCCATCCCCCTCTACGCCACACGCACTGAACCGACCGACTGGACCCACGCCCCTCCGAAGATCATGGTGAGCATGATCTTCGGCTCCGGCCTGCTCGCCGGCGGACTGGCGCTCGTCTTCTTCTTCACCGCGCTCAAGGCCGGCCAACTCTCCGTCGTCAAACCCATCGCCTTCTGCGTCGCCCCCGCCGTCGCGGTCCTGCTCGGCTGGCTCGTGCTCGGCGAACCAATGACCGCGCGCAAGGCCATCGCCGTCTGCCTCATTCTCATCGGGGTCGTCCTGCTCACCGGCAAGTAAGAAAAAGCAATCGGGCGGCGAAAAGCCGCCGCCCGATTGCGCTACCAGCCAAATGATGCGTCAGGAGAGCATCCGCCCCAGGGCGCGATCAATCGCCGCGCTCAGTTCGTCCTTCTGTCGCAGACCGACGAACCGCTCGACGACCTCACCACCGCGGAAGAGCAACAGCGTTGGGATCGACGACACGCCGTAGCGCTGCGCCAGCTCAGGATTGCCGTCGACATCGACCTTGCCAACCAGGGCTTCATCCTCGTACTCGGCCGCCAGCGCCTCCACCGTCGGGGCCACCATGCGGCAAGGCTGGCACCAGTCGGCGTAAAAGTCCACCAGCACCGGTTGCTCGGAGGTGAGCACCGTCGACTCAAACTCAGACTGATCAAATTGCAGAACCGGACCTGTCATGGCATGCTCCTTTCGTTGAGCAAAACCTCGTTCACTTTCCTGTTGTTCGTACGCGGCGATCGAGAAAGTCGAGCATCAGTGACGCAATCTCGTCGCCATCCTCTTCGAGCGCGAAGTGCCCCGTGTCGAGCAGGTGATACTCGAGCGTCTTCACGTCGCGCTTGTACGGCTCGGCGCCCTCGGCCGGGAAGATCGCATCATTCTTCCCCCAGGCGATCAGCACCGGCGGTTGATGCTTGCGGAGATACGCCTGCCACTGGGGATACAGCGGCACATTCGTGCGATAGTCGTAGAAGAGCGCCAGTTGGATCGCTTTGTTGCCCGGCCGCGCGAGCAGCGCCGAGTCAATCAGCCAGTTGTCCGGACTGATCGACTCCACATTCCGCACGCCGTGCGTGTACTGCCACTTCGTCGCGTCGAGCGTCAGAAACCCTTCGAGCGCCGATGCATTGGCCGCGCTCGGCTCGGCCCAGTACGCCCGCAACGGGTTCCAGAACTCCTGCAAGCCTTCTTCATAGGCATTGCCGTTCTGAATGATGAGCGACTGCACGCGCTCGGGATGCCGCGTCGCCAGGCGAAAACCCACCGGCGCGCCATAGTCCATCAAGTACAGGCTGTACGACTTCACGCCGAGCGCATCGAGCCACTGCTCCACAACATCCGTGAGATGATCAAACGTATACACAAACTCATCCACGCTCGGCATCGAACTGGCGCCAAATCCCGGATAGTCCGGCGCGAGCACGTGATAGCGATCGGCGAGCGCCGGAATGAGATTCCGGAACATATGCGACGACGTCGGGAAACCGTGCAGCAGCACCACCGTCGGCGCCTCCGCCGGCCCTGCCTCGCGATAGGCAATCTCCAGCCCCTCGACGCTCGCCGTGCGATACGTGATGCACGGCGTCTGAAGTTCCACCGCCGATCGCCCCACGCGCGTACTCCCGCCGGCCAGCACACTGATCGCCAGCGCCGAAGCCATTGTCACGGCCGCCACCCTCGGTCCGGCGGCACACTTGCACGCATTCAACATGATTCGCCTTCTTTCTTTCTGGAAGCGCCGAGCCGATGCCCGGTGCGCCGCCGATGATCACGGGCTCTTGTGGTGTTCTTGTCTCGTTCATGATGTGAATCTCCAGGATTGATCCTGGCTGAAAGTCGCAAAGCGGTGATGGCCTTGCGCCCCATCACCCCGCCGCGGCGCGCTCGACGCACTGCGGCCGACTCGCCGCCAACACCCCAGGCGTCCGTGTCGATTTCTTCGACCACGACGAAGGTCGTTTCCGGATCCTTGTCGAGGATCCGCACGATCGACGCCGTGACTTCCTTGATGAGTTGCGCCTTCTGCTCGGCGCTGGCGCGCGGCTCTCGGGTGATCTTGATGCTGGCGTATGGCACGGTGAGGCTTCTGCGGTGCGGCGGGGGAAACGCCGCGCCGGCGCTCATGGCCGGTCGCGGCGCCCCGCCTGGCGGAGGGAGAGAAAGGACTATGCCGCAACCGGCTCGCGCACGGCCACGACAGGGAAGTCGATCTCGGTCTGCGCGATGTGGTTGAAGTAATTGGTGAAGATGTTGACAGCCACCGTGGCGACGATCTCAACCACCTCGGCGTCCGCGAAGCCCGCGGCTCGAACGGCCTGCAGATCGGCATCACTCACAAACCCGCGCTTCCGCACAATCGCCCGGGCGAACTCGAGGGCCGCTGCGGTGCGCGAATCGTTCGATTCGCCGCGCAGATTCCGGGCTGCTTCCTCCGCGGCCACGCCGACTTTGCCCGCCAGCACCGTGTGTGCCGAGGCGCAATAGCCGCACGCATTCTCACCTGCAACCGCGATAGCGATCTGCTCGCGGATCTTGCCCGACAAACTCGCCCCGCTGAGCGCCTGCCCGAATCCGAGATACGACTGCAGGGCGGCTGGCGAATGGGCCAGCGTGGCCATGAGATTGGGCGTCATGCCCAGAGCCTGCTGCACGCCCTGGAGCAGCGGCTTGGACTTGGCGGGAACCTGGTTCGGATCGACTGGCTTGATACGAGGCATGATGTTCTCCTTGCTGGGCTCGTTTCCGAGCGGGTTAGGTTGAGGGCGAGTGCCCTGGTCTCAAAGTATACTGACCGATCAGTATACATGTTCGAAATGATCCCGGATTCGATGCCAGAAAACTCTGGCTGGTTACGCCAGTTCGCTGAGTGTATTCGTTTTTTCAAAAAAACAGGCATATCGAACCCCCAGCACCCGAGCCACATATACAATATAGACCGGTCAGTACGTTATAGGGATTGGCCCCGAATCGAGTCCCAGGAGAGTCCAAATGCCCCCCAGCCGACGCGACGAACTCGTCGAAGCCGCCATGCGAGTCTTCTCCAGAGAAGGCTTCCACGGCACGGGGATCGAGCAGGTGCTCCAGGAGAGCGGCATCTGCCGCATGACCCTCTACAACCACTTCAAGTCCAAGGACGAACTCATTCTCGCCGCCCTGCGACGTCGCGATGAGATCTTCCGCAACCGCCTCATGAAGTTCGTCGCCGGCCGCGGTGGCGCCGGCGTCGACTCGATCCTCGCCGTCTTCGACTTCTATGCCCAGTGGTTCGAAGAGAGCGACTTCTGCGGCTGCATGTTCATCAACGCCTCCGCCGAATTCCGCGACTCGCAAAGCCCCATCAGTCGCGCCATCGTCGAACATCGCGCCGCACTGGTTCACGCTCTCAGGCAATACTGCGAACACGCCGAACTCGACGACCCCGCGTCGCTCGCCGCGCAGCTCGGCCTGCTCCTCGACGGCGCCGTTGTCACCGCACAAGGTTCATGTTGCGAGTCCGGCTCGCGACGCCAGGTCATCCAGCGCGCCCGACAAGCCGCGCTCGCGCTGATTGACTCCGCGCGATCCAACTCCAGAGTGACGACCTAATGGACGATGTCGCGAGGCGCGAAGCATGGAGCTAGCGGCCGACATGCCAGACCGCTCCCGCATTGATCCACTCCTTCAAATCCGACAGCGATGAATCAGAGAGCCGCTCGCCACCCCGGGGCATGCGCAGACTCTCATGCGTCCAGGTTGCCGCCTGGTACAAAAGACTGGCATCAGCATCGCCCGGCACGATGGCTGGCCCGCGCCCTCCACCGATCAGCAGGCCACGCATCGTCGTCATATCCAGACCACCCGCCGCGGCCGCTCCCGCGCTATGACACGACATGCACTTCTTCGCCAGCACTGGCAGCACCCTGTCGCGAAACTGAACGACACGTGGGTCAATCACCACTTCCCCACTGGGCTCAACATGCGACGCCGGCGCCTCCACCACCGCAACGCCGGCGCCAAATCGATAGACCGCCGTCCCGCCGAGGTGGCCAACCAGGGCCGTCCATCCGGCACCAATTGTCCCGACAGCAAGGGTGACCGAGACGGACGCAAGACGGATCCGTGGAACCGAAAACC
Organism: Planctomycetaceae bacterium; assembly: GCA_040255465.1. Lineage (GTDB taxonomy): Bacteria > Planctomycetota > Phycisphaerae > Phycisphaerales > UBA5793 > UBA5793. Next base: position 227,101 of record JBDZVA010000001.1, on the reverse strand, counting down.
TCGACAATCCGCACGCCGCCGCGCCTACCACCCCCATGATCCAGACGTATCGACCCATCGCGCGGTGTTGGTCGATCACATCGCGAAGCTCCGCCGAAATCGAACCCAGTTCACGGTGCGCTGCCGCGCCGCTCGATGCTGCCAGCCAGGCGGAAATCGCCAGTGCGGCAAACACGCTGAGCGCGGTCCAGCGAACCCCTGCATGGCGGCCGCCCGTCCAGGCGAGCGCCGCGCCGGCCACAGCGGACGCCGCCGACAGCACGATCGGGCCGTGCACGACGGCGGCGTGCCGCATTTGTGGCTGTTGCATCGCCTCGAAGATGTCCAGAACCAGTTCCATGGGCGTAACGACGTTCATCGTGCGAGCATCTCAAAGGAGCGATGAGAGTCCGACGTCGCCATCAGTTGTTCTCAGGATTGTCCTTCGCATTCCGCGCAGCGCGGAGCACCGGGTAGTGCTGCGTAAAGACGTAATCCTGCCCACCACTCGTGTGGCACGTTGTGCACGACGCCGTCGGCGCCGCGCTCGCCACCTCTTTCGGCGAGCCGAGTCGCCCCTGCGCCGCCGCTTCCTCATCGGTAAAGCGGAAGAAGCCCCAGTTGCCGGGCTCGCGCGGGAAGCGCTCCGCACTCTTGATCATCGCTTCGACGCCAAGGTACTCGCCCTGGAAATACCCCTTGCCGCTGAACGACGCTTTCGTTCCCACGCCGACCAGTTCCTTCACAATGATGGCGCCATCGCGGAATTTGCCCGTCTGCTTGTACTGCTCGTAACTGAGCCGATCGAGGTAGACGTTGTGAAACTCGGGGAATGCCGCGTGCCCGTCGTTCATGTCGTTGGGCGTCAGCGGGCAACCGACAAACACCCAGGTGCGATAGTCCTTTGGACGGATGAGCTGCTGCTTCTCATTGAACGCGTACGGCTGGTCGGCGGAAGGCAAACCGTCGCGATCGGGGCCAAGCACGGCGGCGGATCCAACAAGCGTCGCGAACCCGAGCGCAACCGCAGCAAGTCCAGTAACGGGTCGAAGAGGTCGAAACATGATGCCACTCCTTTCATGAGAAAGCGCCAGGGAATTCGTGGTCGCGACATCGCGACCCGTCAACAAATTCCCCGAACGCATGAGTCGGCGTGGTCGCCTCGATGGACGACGCGTTCCTCGGACGCGCGCCGCGTCGCCAGCCTTACGGGGCCAAAATGAAAAGTGCTGCAGGTCGACCAGATTCGGCGCCGGTACCGACCGACGACGCCGCGTGGGTCGCATCCCTGCGGATGGGTGAGTCCGACGCGATCGAGCGCCTGCATCGACTCGTCGCCAGGCGTCTCAGTCTGGCCTTCGGCGGATCAGAAAACGTGACCGCTGCCGACCTTGAAGACTTCGCGCAAGATGCCTGTGTCCGCATTCTCGACACACTGGGCACGTTTCGAGGCGACGCCCGCTTTGCCACCTGGGCGACAACCGTCGCGGTGCGCGTGGCGATGACGACCCTGCGCCGCCGTCGTTGGTCGCGCGAGCGCGTCGCAACACAGCTCGATCAGTTTGCCACGCCGTGCGGCTCGGGGTTGAGCGTCCGCCTCGAAACGCAGGAGCTGTTTCAGGAATTGCGCCGCTCCATTGCCCACCGACTCACGCCGCGACAGCGACAGGTGATGCTCGGGGAGCTGGCCGGCATACCCCAGGTGATGATTGCCGAACACCTCGGCGCCACCCCGGGCGCCATCTACAAGATGTCTCACGACGCGCGGCGCCGCCTCAAGCGAGCCCTGGAGGAAGCCGGCTTCGATTCCGACGTCGTAAGATCCATCCTCGACCGCGCCTCATTGGAGAAGCGATGATTCTCTCCGACGAATACCTGGCCGAACTGGCTCGCACGATCGCCGAGACCTGCGATGAAGAAATCGACTGCGAACAGATGCTCTCCCGAGCCGCCGCCTTCATCACCGCCGTATCCCAAGGCGAGCAGAGTCTGCCCAAATCGCTTCGCGTCGTCGCTCAGCACCTTCGCGTGTGCGCCGAGTGCCGCGAAGAGATTGAGCTGACCCTGAAGACCCGATTCGACGATGCGGACTGACGTACCCGGTTCGGTCGCCGCTACAACATCCGATCCAGCAACCGATACTGCACCGCCTCACTGACGTGTTGCGCTTCGATCCCCTCGCTGCCTTCAAGATCGGCAATCGTTCGCGCCACGCGACGCACCTTGTCATACGCCCGCGCGCTCAATCCCAATTCACTCACCGCCTGCGCCAGCAGTGTTGCGCTGACATCATCAATCACCGCGAACTTATCCAGCGCCTTGCCGCTCAGCGCGCTGTTGAGCAACCCCGCGCCCTGGCGCTTGGCCTGGCGCTGACGCGCTACTTCCACCCGCTGCCGCAATACTTCGCTGGGTTCACCATCCGGCTTGGCGCGCAGCTTCGCATACGGCAGCGACGGTACCTCCACGTGAATGTCAATGCGATCAATCAGCGGTCCGCTCAAGCGAGACAGATAGCGCTCCATCACGCGCTGACCTTCGGCTCCCTTGGGCATGTCGCCGCGCGGCGTCGGGTTCAGCGCCGCCACCAGCATGAAGTCCGCCGGGAATTGCAACGACGAATGCGCCCGCGAGATCGTCACGACGCGATCTTCAAGCGGCTGGCGCAGTGTTTCGAGCACCATGCGGCTGAACTCGGGAAGTTCATCAAGAAACAACACGCCGCGATGCGCCAGGCTCACCTCGCCGGGTTTGGGAATCGTCCCGCCGCCGATGATCGCGGGTCCGCTGGCGGTGTGGTGCGGCGTACGCACGGGTCGCTTGGTGATGATCCCCTCGCCACGACCTACGAGCCCACAGGCCGAGTAGATGCGCGTCACCTCCAGCGCTTCGTCAGGCGACAGCGGCGGAATGATCCCCGGCAGCGCCTTGGCAAGCATCGTCTTGCCCGTTCCCGCCGGCCCGAGCATGAGCAGATTGTGCCCGCCGGCCGCGGCGATGATGACGGCGCGCTTCGCCGCCTCCTGACCCTTGATCTCCGCAAAGTCGACCGACGCCTTGGCGCGCGTGATCATCTCTTGCACATTCACCGGCGGCTCAGGCTCGATCGCTGGCCCCGTCCCATTGAGCAGCGACACCGCCGCCGCAAGCGTCGCCACGCCGAGCACCTGCACACCATCCACCGCCGCGGCCTCGCGCGCGTTGGCCTGCGGCAGGATCACTCCCTGCAACCCCTTTCGCTTGGCGTGCAGCGCCATGCTGATCGCGCCGTTGATCGGCCGCACGCGCCCATCCAATGCGAGTTCGCCCGCGAACAGGTACTTGCGAAAGTCAAAACGCAATTCGCGCTGTGGCGGGCTGATCGAGCCGTTCGCCATCAACACGCCGATCGCGATCGGCAAGTCGTAAATCGGTCCTTCCTTGCGCAGATCGGCCGGCGCGAGGTTGACCAGCAGCCGCCCGTCAGGAAAGGCGTAGCCGCCGTTGACGATCGCACTGCGTACGCGCTCAAGCGACTCCTTGACCGCGGCATCCGGCAGCCCGACCACGGTCGTCTTGGGCAACCCGCTCTCGGCAAGATCGACCTCGACCTCGCAGGGATGGTCATCCAGACCGCTGAGCACGAAACTTTGAACCCGGGCCAGCATGGCGGGCAATCCTACCGCTACGACTCGCCCCTGACGAGACCCGAACAGCGCTCAGTGACTCCGCCAGCCACGACACCACGGGCGGGGCCTTGCACGGGAGACCGCCATCCACTACATTCGATCATGACTCCGACGACCGGCTCCCCCGACCTCGACACCATCGAGCGCCTCATCCGCGCCCGCCGCGCGACGCGCCACTTCAGGCCCGATCCGCTCCCCGAAGGCATCATCGACCGCCTCCTCGACGCCGCGCGCTGGGCGCCCTCGGGCTACAACCTCCAGCCCACGCACTTCACCGTCGTCACCGATCCATCCATCAAGCCCGCGCTGCGCCACGCCTGCATGGACCAGGCCGCAATCGACCAAGCGCCTGCCGTCATCGTCTTCACCGGCGATCGCCACGTCGCCAGCCACCACTTCGAACCTTCATTGCAAGGCGATCGGCAGGTCGGCTCGATGACCGATGAATACGAGCGATTGCTGCGCAAATACGTCCCGCTCGCTTTCCAAAGCGGCCCGCTCCAGCTCAACTGGCTCTGGAAGGCCACCCTCATCCCAATCATGCGCCTGTTCACACCCGTGCCTCAGATGCCCGCCGTGCACAGGCGCGAATGGATCACCCGCCAGGTCATGCTCGCAGCGATGAACTTCATGCTCGCCGCCGAGGCAGCCGGCCTCAACACCTGCCCCATGGAAGGCTTCGACGAGGGACGCGTCCGCAAGGTCCTCAACATCCCGCGCTCGCACGTGGTCGTTCTCGTGATCCCGCTGGGGTACACCGCCACGCCCGGCCAGACCAAATCGCGCCTCCCGCTGGAGCAGCTTGTCCATCACGATTGCTGGTAACGCATGCGTAGAATCCTCCGATCGCTTGGCACGTGTTCGATCTCACACGGAGACGGTGCAATGTCCATTCGCATCCCAACCCGATTCACATCTGCCACAGTGCTTCTTGCCACCCTGCTCACCCTTCCCGCGTGCTCGACTGACATCACCGTCGACTCCTCCATTCATCTTTCGTCGGGCGGCAGCGCCACGATGCGCTTCCAGCCCGTCCCGCCCACCGGCACCATCCGCATGCGCAACACCGGCCCCGATCGCGCCCGCCTCGAATTCTTCGGCCCATCGCCCGATCATCCCGCCATGGTGGACCGCATGCTCACCGTCGAACTCGGCGTCAACGGCTCCAGCCTCCAGTCCATCTCCGGCGTCCAGCGCATCGAAGTGACAATCCTCGGCGCTGAAACAACGACCGTCATCTACACCATCCGTTCCCGCGAAGGCGTCGGCTACACCGTCGACGCCGGCCGCGGCGCCGTATTGACGGTGGGTGAAACCCCCGCAACTCCGAAAAAGGGCGAAACAGACGCCACACCCGCCCGCTGACGGACGACTCGTCGCCACGCGCTTTTTTGCGCGATTCCATCACAATTCTGAAATCCCTCCGCCGGCCGCCCCGTCTGTTCTGTTATGATGCGCATTAACAGGCGATGACGCACACGACCGCCTGAATCGACCCGGCGGAACACCAACCTGAACCGGCCCGAACTGCGAAGGAGAAATCCATGACCACTTCATTCGTTCGAATGACGCGCTCGCTGTCGGCCGCTGCGCTGCTGGCCGGCACGACACTGACCACTCCCTCCCTCGCCCAGCGCGGCCTGCCGCACACCATCGAAGCCCCGCCCGGCAGCGTCGCTTTCGGCGGCGCGGTCATCAGCGGAGGCGATGCCGACAACGACGGGTTCGATGATGTGCTGGTCGCCGACCTCAAGTACGAGCGCGGCCCCGTGACCCCCGGCCGGTGGATCATGTACTCCGGCCGCACCGGCGCCGAACTCTGGCGCGCCATCGGCGCGCAACCGCTCGCCTCGTTCCCGATCTACGTGACCGGCTCGTTCATCGGCGACCTCGACGGTGATCAATGTGACGACCTCATCCTCGGCCAACCCAGCGCCGATGGCGGTCGCGGCCGCGTCGATGTCTACTCCGGCCGCACCGGCGCCGTGCTTCGCTCCTACACCGGCGCCTCCGCCGACGACGGCCTCGGCCGCAGTGCATTCGCCGTCGGCGATGTGGACGGCGACACCACGCCCGACTTCGCATTCGTCAGCCGATTCGACGCGCCCGGCTTCGTCTCCGTGCGTTCCGGTCGAAACGGCTCGGAACTGTATCAAATCAGCCGCGACTGGTCGCGCTGCATCCGACCCCTTGGCGACATCGACCGCGACGGTCGCGATGACTTCGGCATCGGATCCTGGGAACTCACGCGCGAAGGCATCGGGATCGGCGTCTATTCCGGCCGCAATGGTCAGCGCCTCGCTGAACTCGGTCGACCCGACTTCCGGGATGACATGTTCGGCTGGCAATTCGCCGGCGGCGTCGATCTCACCGGCGACCAGACGCCCGACATCATTGCATCCGGCCGCTCCGACGGCGCCAGTTACGCCTACCTCATCGATGGCCGCACGCGCCAGGCCACGCGCCAATACGAACTGCGCGACGGCCTGCTCTACAACGAACTCTTCGGCGTCAGCGTGCGCCTCGCCGACGTCAACGCAGACGGCCGCGTCGAAGCCATCTTCGAGAGCTTCTTCGCCATGTACGTCTTCGACGGCGCGACCGGGCAGTTGCTCCACTACTCCCAGCCGCACTTCGACTTCGACAACGCCTGGCAGGGCACCGAAGTCGCAATGGGTGATGTGAACGGCGACGGGTTCGCCGACTTCATCACCGCCGACCAGACGCCGCCGGGCCGCGTCATCGCCCGCGCCGGCGCGCCGATTCTCCTCCATCCCTTCCGGCCCAACTGGAAGATCATTCAGGGCCGCGAGCAATACACGCTCAGCGCGTTCGCCGGCGTCCCCGATCGCCGCATCCACTTCCTCGCTTCCCGGCGCGGCACATCCTGCACCTTTGTTCCGCAACTCCAGCACTGCATCGACCTGTCGCAACCGTTCGTGCAGATCGGCACCGCCATCACCGATGCCGACGGCTTCGCCTCCCTGACGATCAATCCGTCGCACGCCAATGCCGGCCCCGTCTGGCTCCAGGCCCTCGATCCCCGCGAACCCGGCCGCGGCCCCATCACCTCAAACGTCCTCGAACTCCAGATCACGGAGTAAGGCCCACCCCCATCAGTTACACTTCCACAGATGACCGGCACGCTCGACTCCGCCTGGAACATCATTGCCTGGATCCCGGTGTCGCGCATCCAGCCACAAGGCCGATTCTCCTGCACGGCTCCGTACCCTCGGTGACTCCGTGGTGAGATTACTTCTTTCTTTCCCACACCAGATGCGACAACTCGGGCACGATGAGATTGGTCATCGCCGTCTCGATCGCGTTCGTCGAACCCGGCATCGCGAAGATGAACGTGTCGCCCAATCCATCGCGACTCGCCAGCCCCGCCACCGCCCGGCTCAGCATGGCAGCCGCGCCGACTTCCTTGTAACTGAGCATGCGAAACAGTTCGCCGAACCCGTCGAGCGGATGCGTCAGCCGCGCCGTCACGAGATCAATCGTCGAATCGCGCTTGGCAATCCCCGTTCCCCCCGTCGTCAGGATCACCTGCACGCGCGGCTCGGCAATCCAGTGATCGAGACGCGCCGAAATCTCATGCGGCTCATCCCGGCAGATCGCATGATCCACAATCGTGTGTCCCGCGTGGGTCAGCAACTCGCGAATGAGCGGCCCGCCCTTGTCCGTCTCCGCCGTGCGCGTATCCGAAACCGTCAGCACCGCGCACGCCACAGCCTGATCATGCGCCGCCTCCCGATGTGCCTGCGTCGATTGTGACGTCATGCGACCATCATAGGAATGCCCACGTCCACGATAAGGCTCCGCCCCGAGCACAACCAACGACGTGGCACCGCGCACAACGCCCACGATGAGGCCCCACGAATCGTGGGATGCCGGGGTGCCGCTCAGCATCCGGCTCCCTGGCCTGAGTCTCATCGAAGGCTCGTGCTGAGTGCGAACGCGCAAGCGCCACCGTAGGGTCCGCCGTGCGGACCGCGAACGCGCAACCACTTCTCTCGCCGGGTGCCACACCGCATCCCGCCTCGGGTGCTGTGTGCGAGCGAGCAACGACAAGCAGACGCCAACTTCGTAGGGTCCGCCGTGCGGACCACGCGAGTGCAACCAGCCGGGTGCCATGGTCTAAGCGACGCTGCCTGACCTGAGCCGGGTCGAAGGTGGGGAGCGCAGGCCATGCGATCGCGCAACAAACGATCAGCCTCCAGTCACCGGGGTGCCACTCCCCCTAGTCCCAAGTGCCCAGTGCCTAATGCCTGACTCCCCTCACTCAAACCGCCAAACCACCAACTGACTGATCGCACACTCCCCCTGCACCACGGCCTGAAACAGAATCGTCTGGCCGCGTGCGATGAGTGGGACGGGTCGGGTGATGGTGGCGACGCCTTGCTCGTTGGCGACTGCGGTGCCGATGACGGTGGGGTTGTCGAGTTGCAGGGCGTTCTGCTGGAGGTCGCAACCGGGGATGCGTGTGCCGCCGCCGTGACGGGAGTAGAGGAAGGTCACATGGGCGCCGGGCGTGGCGTTGGTGATGGTGATGGTGTTGTTCGTTCCTGCGCTACCAGGCGACGGGGATTCAAGTGTCATCGTGGGACTCACCGGTGACATCAGGAACGCGATGCCGGCAATCGGATCACCGGGTGGGTACGCCGTCCCCGCAATCTGACCGGCATCGTTGATGGCCCACGCCACCGTGAGGCCACCGATCCCGTTCAGGCGAGGCGGCGCGAGGCTGATCAGAGCCTGCATCCCTCTACTCTGCTCCCAGAGAAACGCCCTTCCGAACACGTTCGGCGAGTAGCCGAATCCCACAATCTGCCCAGCGTTGTTGATGTCATACGCCGCAGACTCGCGGGTACCCGGCGTGCCAAGGTCGTAGATACGGCCGTTGAACCAGAGGGTCGCGTGCGAGTTAGTCGGCGTTGCTTTGGAGAATCCCACAATTTGATCGGAGTCGTTGATGGCGTGCGCTTCAGCCTTGTGGTCGGGATACACGGAGCCAAGATCGATCATCTCCCCATTGCGCCAGAGCACAGCGCGCCAAGCCCACACCGGAGGAATGTCCTTTCCAGCGCGACCAACCACGTGTCCCTGCGCGTTGATGTCATACGCCTGCGAAGATCGATCGGATTCAAATCCCCCGAGGTCGGTCATCTGGCCGCCCTCCCAAATGAACGCCCGTCCGAGCCCTTGTCCGGGAATGATGTCCGATTCTCCGACCACTTGGCCGGCTTCGTTGATGGCATGCGCCTCGGCTGTGTCGCCGCCAAGCGTTCCAATGTCTTCCATGCGGCCATCACGCCAGAGGAACGCACGCTCAATGCTGCCCGGGAGCCGAGACCAGCCGACAATCCAGCCTGCTTCACTTGAATCATTGGCCTGGCTATCCAACCCGCCAAGGGACTCAATGTCGACCGGAACGCCATCAATCCACACTGTCGCATGAAAAAAGTTGCTAGGTAAGAATGCTGAGCCCACAACTATGCCACGTTCGTCTATGCCAGATCCAAACGAGTAGTTGCCGCCGAGGGTGGCGAGTTTGAAGAGAGCGTAGTCATCTCGCGGCTGCGCTGAAGACGAAGGCGTACGAGCGAACAATATCAAACACGTCGTGATGCCGACGAGAACATGATGAAGGATCATTGTGCATCTCCAACGATGTAACGGAATTAGCTGGTGCGGCAGGCAAGCCGCACCAGCCAAAGCACTTACTCCGGGTTATGGCTCTTCCGGACAATCAGGGCAGCCTTGGCGATCCTCGGGAAAGGTGATCGCGTAGCTGTATGCTTCAGCAAGCAAGTAGCGCGCGTCCCAACGTAGGGTGGCGATAAGCGCCGCTCTGGAAGCGCATCCCACCGGGTTGGACACTCGATCTCGCGCTGCGGCGACTTCGCTTCGACTCACTTCTTCTCCTCCGTGCACTTGGCCCGCAACCCCTCGAACCATGCCCCGTCTCTTCCCGCCGATCATCCGATTCGCTCCTCGTTCTCCCTTGCACCAACATACCAGAAAACCCGCCAGACTGCAAGCCAATTCCGGGGAATCTGACAATGGAATCCATTGCGGCGTCTCGATCGCGTGGCATCGAACGCCGCAGCCCCGGGCGGAGATCGATGTCGGGGCTGATAACAGTCCCGGCGACCTCGGCCCGTCGACACTGAACCCGTGCCCAAAGCGACAAGCGTTCAGCGCCACTCGAATCCCGCCGCTTCACGTCGCGGGGTGCCATGCTTCATCGGCTCCCTGGCCTGAGCCGCGTCGAAGGCTGCGTGAAGCATGACGAGCGGGCAACGGCTCTCAAACGCTCTGCTCTTTCGATGGTCCACCGCGCCATCGCATGCCTTGCCCGAAGCGGGTCAAGGCATGGCACCATCGTCGGATCCAACTCCAATCCAATTCATCTCTCTGCGTCCTCTGCGATCTCTGCGGTAAATTGCCTTTCCCCTGCATTCCCACCCAATCCCGGCTTTTCTTCGTGCCCTCTTCGTGTCTTGGTGACCTTCGTGGTGAAAAACTTCGCCTCCCGCACGTTCGCGCACGATGCGGCGTGCATCCCGTGCGCGGCTTTCTCGAAAACGCAAAAAAGTTGACCAAAACTCCAAATCACCCCCCTCAGAAAAATGAAAATCGACGAAAATTCCTGATTCGTCCCGCACAGAGGCGCTCATTTACACGGAAGCGCTCGCAAGCGCGCACCCGCGCTCAAAAATCGCGCACAGAAGCGCTCTGGCGCGCATGAAAAGTTCCCAACACGGTGCATCTCCGTGTTGGCACGCATTTTGCGTTGCACATTTTTCGCAATCGCACCTGGCGCTGCGCCGCACGCGAAGTTTTTCGCGAGACGGCCTCGCGACCGACTCACCTCAACGGCCGTGGCGCGTTGCATTTCGACTCGACCGCGCACACCGGCGCACGCGAATCCCTATTGGTAGACGTGCTTTTCAATCGCCCACAACCCGACTTCGCCAACGACGCTTCAACCAGACCGACGCGCCAGCGAGGACGAACTGCCATCCGAACTCAACCTCTTCGCTCGCGCTTCAGTCTGGTTCAGCCCGTCACCGCCGCAGATCCTGAGCCCCGCCGAAGGACTTCACCCCATCACCTCCTCACCCACTCACCCCGCCACCCCTTCACCTACGATCACCCGTGAACACCATCTCCCACGGCATCGACCTCGTCGAGATCGCCCGCATCGGCCGCATGGTCGACGATCACGCCGATCGCTTCATCGAGCGCTGCTACACACCGCGCGAGGTGCTCTACGCCGACGCCGCGCCGCGCAAACGCCTCGAGCGACTCGCCGGCCGCTTCGCCGCCAAGGAAGCCATTCTCAAGGCCATCGGCACCGGCTGGCGCGATGGCATCGCCTGGACCGACATGGAAATCCTCCCCGACACCCTCGGCCGCCCCGTGCTCACGCTCTCAGGAACCGCCGCCGACCTCGCCGCCAAAGCCGGCATCGGCGCCTGGACCATCAGCATCAGCCACACCGACACCCTGGCCATCGCCAGTGCGATTGCTCTTTCCCTGCAGCCTGATAAGGTTCTGTGACGATTCAACTCGGCGGCGACGATTGTTGAAATGCAAGGGGCGCCGGCGGCGTCCAGTCTGAAACCATGGCCAAAGATCGCAACACTCCCGCTCTCTTCGAAGTCTTCGGCCGCACGCCGACCGCGCCGAGCCAGCCGCATCGCATTGATGTGCCGACCCCGCTTCCCCCGCCGCCGCGCGTCCACGTCGAGTCCATCGCGCCCGACACGGCGCCCGCTCCGGCCGGGCCGTCTTCGCCGCGCATCATCCGCCTGCCGATCGGCTACATCTACGTCGGTCTGGCCGTGGTGGTGCTGCTCATCGTGGGGTCCTACTTCGTCGGCGTCAGTCGCGGCCGCCAGCAGGCCCTGGCGCCAGTCGAGGAGACCGGCGGTCGTCCGCCCATCAACGACCCCACGCTGAATCAGCCGAACCCGCGTGAGAGCGGCGCCAGCACGACCCAGCCTCCGGGCAATTCCTCGCCGGGCGCGGCGAATCGCACCAACACAACTCCCCAGGGTAATCCGGCCCCAGTCGGCCCCACCGGCCGCACCCTGGACCGTGATACCCGCCAATCGGGGCTGAATTACATCATTGTGGAGCGCTTCGACGCCCCCGAGGCCTGGGCGGTCAAGGAGTTTCTCAAACGCAACGGCATTGACGTGCTGGTTCTGGCGGACAACAATAACCGCTCTCTTTTGCAGGTGGTGACGGCTCAGGGCTTCAAGGGGTGGGCCTCCGACTCGGCAGCCCAATCGCTCTATCGAAAGATCCAGCAACTGGGCAGTCAATGGAAGGCAAGAGAGGGTGGGTCCAAGGACTTCTCCCAGAGCTTCCCCAAGCTGCAGAAGTAGCATGGGCGGTGAGGATCGTCCTCGGGCCGGGTCTCGCAACAGCATTGAAGAACCAGTAAGGCGGCAACCATGAGCCTCGATCGCAGTCTGAAATCCGGCAGCAGCCTCGCCCAGCACCGCAGCGTGCTCACCCGGGCCGAGCGCATCTCCAAAATGAAGAACGATGGCACCTTCGGCCCCGACGGGCAACCCCTCGGCCTGCCCAAGACCATCTCGCCGCGCCTGGCCGTCCGCAAGAAGGTCAAGGTCAAGAAGGCTGAGGAGGGGGCTGAGGGCGAAGCCGCCGCAGCGGCCGCTCCAGCAGCCGCCGCAGCCCCGGCAGCCAAGGGCAAGAAGTAGTTCCGACCAATAATCCGGAACGTTTCTTATATTTCCGACAACTCTCGATGCGGAAGTCCTTTGGGGCTTCCGTATCGGCTTTTCTGGGGTAATAGCGGCGATTGACGGACTTCATACACGGCTATGGGGTTCGCTGCGGCTCCTGGCCCCATTTTCGCGCGCCACTTCCTTTTGAAAATCAGGGATTATTCGTACCCTCACCCCCATTTATGTGGTATTCTGATGAAAACCACTGGGGGAGAACGGTCGGCACTCCACCGGCCCAGGGGTTGTTTTCTTACTTAGTCCCAGACGAGAAAGACAGAGGATGTGTCCATGAACCATCGGATGATCGCTTTGATTTTGACGGGCGGTGCGGTTGCCGCAGCCGCGACACAGCTGCGGGTCGAGCCGGCCGTCACGAAACCTGCCGCAACCGAGATCGTTCCGGCGTCCGCAGACGGTCCCTATGACGTGGCGTTACCCGCGTGGGCCAAAGCGCTTGCCGATGACCAGAACGCCCACATCGAGGGACAGTACCTCGACGTCGAAATCTCCAGCCTGAGCGGACTGTCCCAGCGCGGCCGCATCGGCTCGTACCCCACTGGCCGCCTTGGCCTGGCGGGATCCACGACCTCGTGCAACATCGGCACCGTCGAAGTCCCCTGGTACCGCCAGATGGACCCGCGCCATCCCTTCATCGCTCAGAACCTCTATCGCGTCAACAGCGCGGGCACCCTCGAGCAGATCGGCACCAGTTGGCTCAAGCACGGCTTCTTTGCCGCTGACTCATCCGGCTGCGGCAACTGCCAGGGCAACCTCGGCGATGACCATCTCAACCTCGGCTGCCAGGACACCTACGGCTCAGGCAACAACTCCGACCGCAACTGGCTCGGGCCCCGCTACGAGGTCGATCCCCTCTCGGGCGTGTGGGATCCCTGCGGTTCCTACTTCGACATCGCCGACGGCTCGCAGCCCGATTGCCGCGAGAGTCCCCATACCAGCGGTCTCGGGCCCACTGATCACATGCTGCAGGTCACCGAGGCGGACCTCGACGTTTCCGGCGCCCAGTTCTACTTTGAGTCGTACTACGTCATCCTCGACGAAGACAACAACCTCAACAACGTCAGCTACCGCAAGACGAACGTCAGCCGCAACGGCAACTCGTGGAGCTTCAGTCATCCCGAGAACATGGTGCGCGGCATGTTCGTCATGAACTGGGGCGACTACCACCACTTCGTCAACGATCGCAGCAACGGTGACGCCGTCATCGCCACTCGCGTCGTCGACCTCGGCGGCGGCAACTTCCGCTACGAATACGCCGTGTACAACCACACTCTCTGGCAGGGCGTCAACTCGTTCAACGTCGCCATCGCGCCTGGCGTCAACGTCAGCAGCATCACCTTCCATGCTCCTACGTCGTATGACGAGCCTTACGGCAATGAGACGTGGACGTCGAGCGTCGGCGCCGACGCCGTCTCCTGGAGCTGCGACGACTACAACACCAACGAGTTCGCCAACACGCTTCGATACGGCACGATCTACACGTACACGTTCGAAGCCAATGCCGCGCCTACGGCGGGCAGCGCCATCCTCGGCCTGCACAAGCCCGGCGATGTTGACAGCATCACCATGGGTTGCGTCACGCCCGGCATGCCCAACGGCGTCGAGCCGGCCGGCCTGAAGATGGAAATGACTCCGCTCTTCCGCGGCCAGCGCGGTACGTGGACCGTCACGGGCGCCCGCCCCGGCGAGCGCGTCTACTTCGCGTACAGCGATGCGGGACTGAACAGCCGCATCATCGGCATCGGACCCACGCACCTGCCCGGCCTCAACTTCGACGTTGAGATTCTCACGCCCGGCACGATCTTCGGTGACGCCCGTGCGGACAGCAACGGCGTAGCGACGCTCCGCGGTCGCGTGCCCATCGACGCTCCGCTCGAGAACACCGCGTTCCAGGCCGTGGCCCCGCGCAGCGGCGGCGCGAGTGTGAAGTCTAATGTTGAATTGCGCGACATTCAGAACTGACATCGATGAACTGATCGATGATCAGACGCATTGTGATCTCAACGAGGCCGCGACTCACACGAGTCGCGGCCTCTGCTTTTTTGGTTCGCGCTGAATGCGCTGGCGAGATCGGTCCGGCGCACGACCCCGGCGCGCGGCGGGTGATGCTGAACGGATGTCGGTTCGGGCGAGAGTTCAATTTCGACGGGAACGGGCCGCCGGGACTCGTGTGAACACCCACATCGAACTCCGCCCAGGGCCGCGGCGTTCGATACCAGCCGGGCGAGCGGTCGCGAGCAAGGTCTGTTGTGAGATTCCCCGGAATTGGCTTGCACTCTGGCGGGTTTTCTGGTATGTTGGTGCAAGGGAGAACGAGGAGCGAATCGGATGATCGGCGGGACGAGACGGGGCATCGTTCGAGGGGTTGCGGGCCAAGTGCACGGAGGAGAACAAGTGAATGGAAGCGAAGTCGCCGCAGCGCGAGATCGGACGTCCAACCCGGTGCGTTTCGCAGAGCCTCAACAGCACCCTACCTTGGGACGCACGCTACTTGCTGGCGGGTTTTCTAGTATGTTGCTTGAGCGGGGAGACAAGGATCGCTTTGAATGATCGTTGGGAGCATGAATCAAGGGGTCGTGCGCCGTGTGCAAGGAAGAGAAGAAGTAAATGGAAGCGAAGTTGCCGCAGCGCGAGATCGAACGTCCAACCCGGTGGGATGCGCTTCCAGAGCGGCGCTTATCGCCACCCTACGTTGGGGCGCACGCTACTTGCAGGCGGGTTTTCTGGTATGTTGGTGGCGTGGGGAGACGAGTTGCAGATTGGATGATTGGCGGGAAGAGACAGAGCGAAGTCCGAGGGGTCGCAGGCCGGGTGTAAGGAGGAGAGGAAGTGAATGGAGGCGAAGTCGCCGCAGCGCGAGATCGGACGTCTAACCCGGTGCGTTTCGCAGAGCCTCAACAGCACCCTACCTTGGGACGCACGCTACTTGCTGTGACGCTTCTATTGTTGCTGGCGACTCCGGTTTCCGCTGTCTCCCAGCAATACCCCTATGCGCTTTTCGAGTTGCCGCCGCTCGATAATAACCTATTGGGCGCGTTCGCTAACGGGATTAACGAACGCGGAACTGTCGTTGGCGCGGCACTACAGTCGAGTGGTCTGCACGCGACCATCTGGGAGAATCTCTCAGTAGTCGACCTGGGAACGTTTGGCGCCGACGCGTGGAGTTCGACACAGGGTAATAATGATCTTGGTGACATTGTTGGCTGGTCCGGCCAGAGTTCATTCCGTCATGACGCGATACTTTGGCGCAACGGCAAGATGTTCGAGATTGGGACTCTCGGCGGGGACGTCAGTGATGCGCGGAGTATTAACGATGAGGGCTTGGTTGTAGGTTGGTCAGAGGTGGCACCGGGAGGGTATTCGGATGCATTTGTTTGGGAGAAAGGAGAGACCCGTCCGCTCCCAGGCCTGGTCCAGCCGGGTGGCCGGGCCTATGCAATTAACAACATCGGGGAGATTGCTGGTTCGGCGTTTCCCGAGTTCCCTCGCGATGAAGTTGCAGTTGTGTGGCGCAGTGAGCAGATTACCGAGTTACCCACTCTGGATGGTCGCACTACGGTGGCCTTCTCCATCAACGATCTCGGACAGATCGTCGGACACTCCAAATTGGGCGAGTATTACCATGCGGTTGCCTGGGTGAACGACGAGATCTTCGATCTCCATCCGCGTGGAGTTCCCCGCCACAGCGCCGCGTTCGGCATCAACAACAACTCCGAAGTTGTGGGGTACTTCGGACACGCACCTTTGGATCAGCAGGCATTCATCTGGGACCAGGTGAAGGGAATGCGACTCCTGGACAAGCTCGTGCCTCCGCGCCTTGCCGAGCGTTGGTCCATCTATCAGGCCTACGACATCAATGATGCGGGCCAGATTGCGGCGTACGGTGCGGTTCCGAATCGTCCACTGACGTTGTACGCATTTCTCGTCAATCCGGTATACCCGTCACTGGACCTCGCGCCGCCCTCGCCAGGTCGTGCCGGCACATCGAACATGATCACGATCAGCAACGTGACGCCCGGCGCCACGGTGCAGTTCGTCTACTCGCGCCACGGCGGCGGGACGCGCATCCCCGGCTGCGATCTTCAGCAGAATGCGCTCCAACTCGACAATCCCACCGTCATCGGCACGGCCATAGCGAACCAGCAGGGAGTCGCCACCATCACCCGACCCGTCCCCCTCATCGCACGCGGCCAGACGATCCTGTTCCAGGCCGTGGTGCAAGGGGAGTGTGCGATCAGTCAGTTGGTGGTGTGGCGGTTTGAGTGAGGGAGGTCAGGCATTGGGAATCAGGCAATAGGCACTGGGCACTTGGGACCAGGGGAAGACGCACGGCTGGTGTGTTGGGGCGCGGTGGTGGTTTGGGGGGTGGTTGCGCGTTCGCACACAGCACCCGAGGCGGGATGCGGTGTGGCACCCGGCGAGAGAATTGGTTGCGCGTTCGCGGTCCGCACGGCGGACCCTACGAAGATGGCGTCTGCTTGTCGTTGCTCGCTCGCACACAGCACCCGAGGCGGGATGCGGTGTGGCACCCGGCGAGAGAATTGGTTGCGCGTTCGCGGTCCGCACGGCGGACCCTACGAAGATGGCGTCTGCTTGTCGTTGCTCGCTCGCACACAGCACCCGAGGCGGGATGCGGTGTGGCACCCGGCGAGAGAATTGGTTGCGCGTTCGCGGTCCGCACGGCGGACCCTACGAAGATGGCGTCTGCTTGTCGTTGCTCGCTCGCACACAGCACCCGAGGCGGGATGCGGTGTGGCACCCGGCGAGAGAAGTGGTTGCGCGTTCGCGGTCCGCACGGCGGACCCTACGGTGGCGCTTGCGCGTTCGCACTCAGCACGAGCCTTCGATGAGACTCAGGCCAGGGAGCCGGATGCTGAGTGGCACCCCGGCATCCCACGATTCGTGGGGCCTCATCGTGGGCGTGGTACGTTACGTTTTGGTGCGGGCGCGTTGCGACGCTTGCGTCGTTCTGGTGCGGCTGCCTTGCGACGCATGCGTCGCCGCTAATCGCGGGTGGCGTCGACGCCGGTGGTCTGGCTGGGTGGGCTGAAGATGTCGAGGACGATGGAGGTCTCGATCGCTTTGCCCTCGTGCGGGACGTTGGGGGGCAGGTGGAGCACCTCGCCGGGGCCGAGTTCGATGATGCGGGGTGGGGCGTCGACCTCGGGCAGGGTGAACCGCATGCGACCTGAGACGACCAGCGCGAATTGTTCGTTGGGATGGTGGTGCATGGGGACGACGAAGCCCTGATGAAGGGTGACGTGGGAGATCATGCAGTGCTCGCCGATGAGGCGGCGGCGGTCGATGAGGGGGGCGGGATGATCGACGGGGAGATCGTCCCAGCGGCAGGCGGAGGCTCGGGTCATGACACACTCCCTGGGCAGGACCCAACAGGATAAAGAGGATCGAACTGCCGGGAGTGTATGGAAAGCGCATCGGGTGGGACGGGAGGCGGCGCGGCCTTGGGCCGTAGAATACGGGGCTTGTCGGCATTCTCCCTCGACTGATCGTTCATGCAGCCACGCAACCGCCAACCTCGCTTTCTTGCTGTGCTCGTGCTGGCGGCACTGGCGTGGGGTGTTGGGTGGCGGGCGGCGCCGGCGGCGGCGCAGAACACGGACGCGACGGTCAGCGTCGGGCTGGATCTGTTCGGCCTTGGCGGGGTGTGGCGGCCGGGCACGCTGACGCCGATTCGGTTGTCGATCACCTATGCGGGCAACAAGCCGCTGCAGCCGGCGATGGTGGTGTGGGAGCAGAAGGACGGCGACGGGGACATCGAGGAGATCAGCCAGATTGTCGCGCTCAACCCCGGGCGCAATCCGGTGTGGCTGTACCTGCCGGTGCGGTATGGGACGAGCGCTTCGACGATCTGGGATGTGATCGTCTACGAATATGAGAACGATCGGCGGGGCGTGCAACTGGCGGCGACGCGGGTGACGGCGATGAGCCAGCCGCGCGCTGAGGAGCACGGCTTCATCGGCATCGTGGGGATGCGATCGGGCAACGTCTCGGACTACATCACCACGGGCCAGATGCGCGAGACGCCGCCGACGGCGCATGAAGTGACGGAGGTGTTGAGCAACCTGGCGGTGGAGCAGTTGCCTGATCGATGGATGGGGTTGGATCTGCTCGAGACGCTGGTGTGGACGCAGGGCGAGCCGACGCTGCTGAGCATCGACCAGGCGGCGGCGATCCGGGACTGGATCGAACGCGGAGGGCACCTGGTGATCGTGCTGCCGCAGGTGGGCGATTCGTGGAAGTCGACGCGGCTGGACCCGATCTTGCCGGATGTGCTGGTGCAGCGTTTTGAGGGGATTGAGATTCGTGATAATGAATCGAGCGGAGGGCTGCTGCACCTGCTGGGTCGGATGGATCGACTGGAGCCGGACACGCGCGAACCGCGGTATCCGGTCATCAATGTGCATGCGTTTGAGCCGGTGGGCAATGCATGGTCGACGGGGACGACGATTCCGCTGATGGAGATTGATCTGCCGGACGCGGCGACGCGGAAGATGGTTCGGCGAGCGGTGGTGGTGCAGCGGCCGCTGGGGTATGGGCGGGTGACGCTGGTGGGGATTCCGGTGGCGGACCTGGTGTTGAACCGGCCGGGACTGGATCTGCCGCAGGCGGAGGTGTTCTGGAACCAGATTCTGGGTCGGCGGCAGGACACGCCGAGCCAGGCGGAACTCAACCGCGCCATCTCGCTGACGCCCAACACGGCGGGGCGGGCCCGGAACGGCGCGCGGTTGAGTGAGGTGATCCCGCAACTGACGAAACTGTCGGCGGCGGCGGGCAAGGGTCTGCTGCTGGCGCTGGTGCTGTTCATTGTCTACTGGGGCGTGTCTGGGCCGCTGGTGTTTACGCTGCTCAAGTATCGCAACCTGTCGCGGTACAACTGGCCGGCGTTTGTGGGCATCACGGCGATCTTCACGCTCATGAGCTGGCTGGGCGCTTCGGCGCTGCGCTCCAACGAGATCCTGCCGGTGCATCTGACGTTTCTCGACCACGTGGCTGACAGCGGACTGGAGCGATCGACGAGTTACATTACGGTCGCGCTTAATGGGTATGGCGATCGTCTGCTGGACGTGCGGGCGTCTGAGGATGAGCCGACGGGAGAGAAGAAGTACAACATCGTGACGTCGATGTCGGTGCCGAATGAGAAGATCCAGGGGTTTCCCGACGTGCGGCGGTACCTCGTCGACTCGTCGGACCAGAGCCACTTCCGCGCTCCGGCGCGAAGCACAAGTAAGACGCTGTTCATCTCGTCGCTGCATCCGGTCGCGGATGGGTGGAAGATGCCGAACTTTGCGGGTGATGCGGATCGGCCGCGCATCGACGCGGGCGGGTCGTTGCGGGGCGTGGTCGCGCATCAACTGCCGGGGGCGCTGCGGGATGTGGCGATCTACTTTGCCTCGAACGAGTACGCTGATGTCAACCCGCGGCCTGACGGGCGGCAGCGCGGCTCGACGCGGCTGAAGGTGTATGCGTGGAAGCTGCCGGGTGGGACGTGGGCGCCGAATGTGCCGCTCGATTTTGCCGTGTTGACACAAGCCGGGCTGCAGATGCGCGACCTGGTGACGCACCCAATCGACGGCTACTTCAAGCGGGTTGGCGAAGACGCTATGCGGCCGCACATCGACTACCGGACGTTTTTCAACGCCAACGAAGTGACGCGGTCGCTGGAGGCGTTGACTTTTTTTAATAGTCTGAATCCGCCGGAGTGGGCCAATCCGCCGCAGACGGCGCAGCCGCAGTTCATTCGCACGCTGGGGCGGGAGGCGGATCTGAGCGCGTGGCTGGTGCGGCCCTGCATCATCATCACCGGGTTCCTCGATGGGAGCCCGATTCCGTATCCGTTGCGGATTGAAGGGAACCGGCAGACGAAGGCGGACGCAAAGAGTGTTACGATGGTCCGCTGGATTTACCCGTTGCCGGTGGATGGCCAGCCGGTTCGGCCGGGCCTGATCGATTCGTCGAATGAGCCTTGAGTTTCGGGATCGCCTGATGACCCTGCGATTGGAGTACGCGCCTCGATGTCGATGATCGAAACCGTCAACCTGACCAAGAAGTACGGCGAACTGACTGCGCTGAACAATCTCAATCTTGTGATTGAGGAGGGCGACTGCTTCGGCTTCATCGGCCCCAACGGCGCGGGCAAGACGACGACGATCAAAATTCTCGCGACGCTGCTCAAGCCGACGTGGGGCGAGGCGCGGATCGACGGCAAGGTGATCGGGTATCAGAACCGCGAGATCCGACCGGTGATGGGCTACGTGCCGGACTTCATGGGCGCGTACGACGACATGGTGGTGGAGGAGTATCTCGAATTCTTTGCGGCGGCGTACAACATCCACGGCCAGCAGCGCAAGGACGTGGTGCGCGATGTGCTCGACCTGACAGACCTCGCGTACAAGGCGGATGCGGAAGTGAACGGCCTGTCGCGCGGCATGCAGCAGCGGCTGTCGATCGCGCGGGTGCTGCTGCATGATCCGAAGGTGCTGCTCATGGATGAGCCGGCTTCGGGACTCGACCCGCGGGCGCGCATTGAGATTCGTGAACTGCTCAAAGAGCTGCGCAAGATGGGCAAGACGATTCTCATCTCATCGCACATCCTGCACGAGCTGGCTGAGTTGTGCAACACGGTGGGCATCATCGAGCGGGGCGAGCTGATCTACCAGGGCACGGTGCGCGAGATTATGCACAAGGCGCGGATGGGGCACGTCGTCCACGTGACCGTGGAAGATCGCGCGCCGGCGGCGGTGGCGTATCTCGAGACGGTGAAGGGCGTCGAAAAGGTGGCGACGCGTGAGATGGATGGCAGCGTGATTCTCGACGTCGCGCTGACGCCGGGCGGCGGACTGCCGGTGAGCGACATTCCCAGCCGATTGATCGCGCAGGGGTTCCGCATCAGCATGTTCCAGGAAGAGCAGGTCAACCTGGAGACGGCGTTCATGCGGCTGACGCAGGGTCTGGTGCAGTAGGCGGATGGGTCTTGCGTTATTCGATGCGTGCGACGTTGCTGGTCGCGCAGGTGGTGAGGTCGAGCAGTTGGAGGTAGCCGCCGCAGGCGTTGGGGCCGGTGGTGGAGTTGAGGGTGCGCGAGCCATTGGCGTTTGATGGGCCAACAAAGACCAGTTGGATCTGGCTTGAGCCCAGACCGAGCGCCGTGCCGGCGCAGGGATGCCCGTTGGGAACCACAAACTCGCCGAGGGCGCGAGCGTAGAGCAAAGCCGTCTGTCCATTAGGGATCGCCGCCTCCCAGGAGATTCGGATCGGCCCGCCGGTCGGGCACGTGGCAACGACAGAGAGTTCCGGCCTCGCCCCACCGAAGAGCTTGAGCAGGAATGAGTCCGCATCACCGCCATGGTACGAATTCAGTCGTCCTTCAAAGTCGAGTGAACCTGCCCGACCGACGGTGTATACAAACCCATCGACCGTCGTCGCCACTCTCTGTCCAAAATCATCGAGCGTTCCTCCGAGATACGTCATCCACTCCAATTGGCGCGTCCTGTTGATCTTGAACACGAAAGCATCGATCCCCAGATGATGCAGTGAATTGTCCGCACCAACAAAATCAACCGACGATGTTCTCCCAGACACGTACGCATTTCCATTCTCGTCAGATGCCAAACCCTCGGCTCGGTCATATAAGCGACCGCCGAAGTAGGCCATCCACTCCTGCACGCCCGTGGACTTGACGGTGAGCACAAACGTGTCAAAGTCTCCATATCTCGAGTTACTTCGCCCCTCAAAGTCCCGGGAGTAGCTGTATCCGGCGATCGTGACTTCATCTCCGAATGCAATGGCGATACTTGTGGCGTAATCGCTCTCGCTACCACCCAGGTACGTCGCCCATTGAAGAATGCCGGCACCATTCACTCGCGCCACATATGCATCCCAACTTCCACCGTGGTATGCGTTGGTCTTGCCCCTGAAGTTTGACGACCGCGTCGACCCGGTTGCGTACAAATCACCGTTGTCATCGGCAATGATGTCCGCACCACTGTCATCGTCGCGTCCGCCCAGGTATGTCATCCAACTCAACTCGCCGGCAGCGCTGATTTTCAGCACATACGCGTCGTCCGATTCCGGAAACCGAGTGTTGTTGCGCCCCTCGAAGTCATCCGATTGAGTTGTGCCGGTCAGATACACGTTTCCAGAAGTATCAATCGCCAGACCTTCTCCAGTATCGTTGTATGAACCACCAACGTACCGCATCCGCACGACCTGGCCTTCTGGAGTCATGGTCAACACGAACGCATCGTTTTGAAAGGGAAGTGGGTGACGCGAGTTGATCCGCCCTGCGAAATCGTCCGACAGCGTGCTGCCGACGACGACGATGCTCCCCGTACCGGCAACGGCGACGCGATTTGAGTATTCAGTACCGCTCCCGCCGACGTAGGTCATCCAACGGAGCACTCCGGCGGGACTTACCTTAAGCACAAAGCCGTCGTATTCAGCGTTCCAGTTGTTGATCCGTCCTTCAAAATCGGCAGACGAAGTGCTCCCGGTGGCCACCGCATTGCCACCGCTGTCAACAGCGACATCAGAAACCGTGCGCTCTCTGTCGCTCCCGCCAAGATACAGCATCCAAGACACATCTGGATCGATGATGATTTCACGGTCATTATCTACGGAGTCATCGAGAGCGATGCGGTAGGTGGAAGTCTCAACCAATTCGAAATGCGCTGAAATGCTGTCCCTTGATATCCCGGGGACCTGCCACACGATTGGCGCGCCATCGCCGAGTGTGCCCAGTGACGTGCTGATGCGCAGGTTGCCACTGTCGTCGATGCACAGTGAGTCGATTCCGTCGTAGTGGATTTGAATCTGGTTGTAGTCAGCGCCGGGGGCGCAGTGGAATTCGTACTTGAGGATGCCTTCGTCGCTGCCGGTGACGTGCAGGTCGATGCCGTCGTAGAGGTTCTCGTAGACGACTTCGGCGAAGGACGGCACGTTGGCGGCTGTGTTGCGCCCTTCACCGCCGACGAAGTAGTTGAACCTTGCGGTTTGGGGTTGCGCGCCGATTGGGTCGACGGTATTGCTGCCTGGAAAGGTGACAGTGAGTGTGAGTGGTTTGGACGTCGATGAAGCAAGCTCGTCCAAACCCGCTTCCTGACCGTTCGATTCACTCACGGCCTGCAGGCGGTCGCGGCTCGTCAGTGCTTCAACTCCTCGCTCACGCGTCGGGCTCGCTTCGGTTGATTGCCGCGACATGTGCATGGTCAGCGCCGATTCGCGGAAGGCGACATCAATGCCTCTGCTGCGCAGGCCGTAGATGACATCACGGTCTCTCCATTGACCCTCGTTTGGTACGAAGTAGACGCCGCGCAGGCCGAGGTTCAGGATCTGTTGGGGATCGGGCGGTTGGGCGATGGTCATCGTCGCAACCGTCACACAGCCGGCAAAGATCGACATACGAACGAAACCGTTGCGCAAGTGCAACATGATGGTGCTCCTTCTCAGTCTTCGGACCCTGTGCAGCGGACCCTTCCCGCTCGATGCGGGACCAAGTCTCTTCCAGCCGGATGCGCTGACTGGTGCATTCTGACTGATTCTGTTCGCAAATGCAACAAGAAAACTGCGCAATTTGGCTCCAGTCAGGTCGGAATGCTCTCCACAAGACCCGCTGCGCGGGGTCTCCAGTTGAATCTTGCGTCATTCGATGCGTGCGACGTTGCTCTTGTCGCAGGTGATTCGCTCGAGCAATTGCAGGTAGTTTCCACAAAGCTCGGGCCGGGCCATGCCGTTGATGGAGTTGGTCCCGTTGTGGCCGGAGGTACCGAGGTAGACGATGTGACGGGAGTTTGCGCCAAGATTCAGTAACTGGCCGGCACAGGGATACCCATCTGGTATTCGGTAGACAATTCCATCGGCCGAGTGCACCAGCGCCACCGGAGTGCCCGGCGTGGCATCGTGCCACGAAACCTCGATTGGACCGCCCAACGGACAGGAGGACTGGACATCGAGCAGCGGTCCGGACACTCGGATCTTGATCACGAACGCATCTTCGTGAGACTGGCTGTGCATCGAGTTGCCGCGCCCCTCAAAGTCAGAAGAGATCGTGGTTCCACCAACGATGGCTTGACCTTCCTCATCCAGGACGATTGCGGTTCCGACCTCAACGGCGCTGCCACCCATGAATGCCATGGCCTGTACCATTCCAGACGGGTTCAACTTCGCCACAAACGCATCTCGAACGCCGCCGTGGATCGAGTTGTTCTGCCCCTCAAAGTCCCACGATCCCGTTTCGCCTGCGATGTATTGATTACCCTCGCTATCGATGACCATCGCGCGGCCGAGATCGACATTGCCACCTCCAAGGAAGGTCGACCACAGAATTGAGCCTGAGTCGTCGACCTTCACTACAAAGGCGTCGTAGGTTCCGTGAGGGCTGTTGATCGCAGCGGGGAAATCAGTCGATGCCGTACCACCCGTCACGAACGCATTGCCGACGTCGTCGAGCGCGATGGCCGTGTAATGCTCATAGTCGCTGCCGCCGAGGTAGGTCGCCCAAAGCGCTTCACCGGCGGCATTGACTCTTGCGATGAACGCGTCAGGCGACCCCGGATGGTACTCATTTGTCCGCAATTCGAAATCGTTTGAGGACGTTTCACCCGCAAGCATGACGTTGTCGTCGGAGTCAATCACGAGGCACTGACTCACGTCGTTCTCGCCGCCTCCGAGATAGGTTGTCCAGGCAATCGCTCCATTCTCGCTGAGCCTGGCAACGAAGGCATCCTCGCGCCCGTGCAATTCGTTGATCTGTCCGTCAAAGTCCACCGAACTGGTCAGGCCGCTAACGAACGCATCACCCGCGCGATTGACTGTGACCGCAAATCCCACATCGCGACCGTCTCCGCCCAGGTAGCGCATGCGCTGGAGTGCTCCAGACGAACTGACACTAAGCAAGAACGCGTCACTTGTGCCGCCGCGCAATGCGTTTCGGCGTCCCTGAAAGTCGCTCGAAGAGGTTTCACCCGTCACGAACACGCCGCCGCGGCGATTCGTCGCAATGCCAAGACCTCGATCGGCACCACTTCCTCCGAGGTATGTCATCCAGCGCAATTCACCCGTTCCACTTATCTTCAGCACGTACGCATCGGTGTTACCCCTCCATTCGTTGCGCGCGCCCTCAAAGTCGTCCGACGGCGTTTCACCAACCAGGTAGATACCTCCTTGGGCGTCGACGGCCAGGCCCCACCCTCGGTCATCTATGTCTCCGCCGAGATATCGCATCCACCGCACCTTGGGATCGATCACGAGTTCGTGTGTTGGATCAACATCCGCATCCAGCGCGACGCGATACGTATCGCCGTCGATCAAACTGAATCGTGCTGGAATGAACTTATGAGGGGTGCCCGCCTGCCACACGATTGGCGCGCCGTCGCCGAGTGTGCCCAGTGACGTATTGATGTGCAGATTTCCGTTCTCGTCGATACACAGCGAGTCGATGCCGTCGTAGTGGATCTGGATCTGGTTGTAGTCAGCGCCGGGGGCGCAGTGGAATTCGTACTTGAGGACGCCGTCGTCGCTGCCTGTGACGTGCAGGTCGATGCCGTCGTAGAGGTTTTCGTACACCACCTCGGCAAAGGTCGGCACGTTGGCGGCGGTGTCGCGGCCTTCGCCGCCGACGAAGTAGTTGAACTTTGCAGTCTGGGGCTGCGCGCCGATGGGCTCAACGGCGTTGGACCCCGGGAAGGTGACGGTGAGGGTGAGTTGTCTGGACGACAATGGCGATGGAGCGTCCAACACCGCTTGCTCACCGTTCGATTCACTCACGGCCTGCAGGTGGGCGCGGCTCGTCAGTGCTTCAACTCCTCGCTCACGCGTCGGGCTCGCTTCGGTTGATTGCCGCGACATGTGCATGGACAGCGCTGACTCGCGAAAGGCGACGTCGAGGCCGCGGGTGCGCAGGCCGTAGAGGACCTCGTGGTCGCTCCATTGGCCCTGGTTGGGCACGAAGTAGACGCCGCGCAAGCCGAGGTTGATGGTCTCCATCGAAGTACTGGGTGGCTCGACCCCCGCGAGCAAGAGGGCCGCGGCAGCAAGCAGGCCTAACTGATTCAAGAGATGTCTCATTCGTATTCCTCCGGTCTATTCGACTCGCGCGACGTTGCTGGTCGTGCAGGTCGTCAGGTCGAGCAGTTGCAGGTAGCCGCCGCAGGCGCTTGGGCCGGTTGAGGCGCCGACGCGGCGTGAGCCGTCGACGCCGGCGCTGCCCTGCCAGGCGATCTGGAGTTGATTCACGCCAAGCCCGAGCACTGTCCCGGCACAGGGATACTGCGAGGGGATGATGAACGACCCCATGTCGCGTGCAAAGAGCAGCGCAACGGTGCCGCGCGGCGAAGCGTCGGCCCATGTGACGCTGATTGGTCCACCACTCGGGCATGTCGCGACGACGGCCAGATGCGGATCATCGCGATCGAGACGGATTTTTGTGAGCGTGGCGTCGAGGCCGCCGTAGCGATCGTTGAGTCGACCGACAAAGTCATTTGACGTTGATCGGCCCCCGACCATGACGTGGTCTTCGCCGTCCATCACGATGCCGAATTCGAAGTCGAGGTTGCTGCCACCGAGGTACATCATCCATCCGAGGTTGCCCCAGGGATCGACGCGCAGGAGGTAGCCGTCGTTGGTGCCGCCGGCGGGCGGGTTGATGGCGCCCTGGAAGTCGGGCGAATCGGAATGGCCGGTGACCAGCGCGTGGCCGCGCGTGTCGAGTACGACGTTGCGTGCGCCGTCCTCGCCGGCTCCGCCGAAGTAGGTCATCCACTGGAGCGTGCCGGCGGCATTGACCTTGAGAACGACGACACACGAGGGACCGCCGATGTAGTCATTGGTTCGGCCGGCGAAATCGGTGGACGCCGATCGTCCCGCGACGACAACATCGTCGCGCGCATCGACGGCGAGGGACCAGGTTTCATCGTCGGCGCTTCCGCCGCAGTAGGTCATCCAGACCAGATCGCCGCTGGGTTTGTACTTGAGGACGAATGAGTCGCAGTTGCCGTGGTGCGCGTTGTTGCGGCCGACAAAGTCGGGCGACCACGTGTAGCCGCAGAGGAAGACGTCGTTGCGTGTGTCGATGCCCATGGTGTAGCCGAGGTCGGCGTCGCTTCCGCCGAAGTACATCACCCATTGCACCTGCCCGGCGAGATCAACCTTGAGCACAAAGGCGTCCCACTCGCCGCCGTGGTAGGCGTTGCGGCGTCCCTGGAAGTCGGTCGAGGAGGTTTCGCCGGTGATCATTGCGGAACCCTGGCCGGTGAGGGTGACGACGCGTCCGCGGTCATCGCCCGTGCCGCCGAAGTATTTCATCCACTGAAGTTGACCGTCGGCGTCGAGTTCGAGCATGTACGTATCGTGGTCGCCCCCGATGTAGGAGTTGGTTCGGCCTGCGAAGTTGGGAGACGAGGTGAAGCCGGAAACAAAGATGCGGCCTTGCGGATCGATGGTGATGCCCCGGCCGCGATCGTCACCGCTGCCGCCGAGGTAGGTCATCCAGAGCAGTTCGCCGGATGGACTGACCTTGAGCGCCGTCGAATCCCAGTCGCCACCTGAATTGGAGTTCATGCGGCCGTCGAAGTCGGCGGAGGCGGAGTTGCCCGAGACGAGCGCGTTGCCATCCGCATCCATCACAACCTGAAGCGCCACATCGGCGTCGCTTCCGCCGAGGTAGATCATCCACTCAATTTCGGGGTCGATGATGAGCGGCTGAAGCGGATCAATCTCGTCGCGCAAGTCGAATGCGTAGGTCTGTGAGTCGAGGGCTTTGAAGCGGGCGTCGATCGTCTTCGAGGCGCTCGTCTGCCAGACGACGGGGGCGCAGTCGCGCAGCAGCCCCATTGCCGTGTCGATGAGCAGGTCGCCCTCTTCGTCGATGGTCAGGGCATCGATGCCGTCGTAGCGGATTTGAATTTGGTTGTAGTCGGCGCCGGGGGCGACGTGGAACTCGTACTTGAGGACGCCGTCATCGCTGCCCTTGACGTGGAGGTCGATGCCGTCGTAGATGTTTTCGTAGACGACTTCGGCGAAGGATGGGATGTTGCTGGCTGAGTTGCGGCCTTCGCCGCCGACGAAGTAGTTGAACTTCGCGGCTTGTTGCCGTGCGCCGGTTGGCATCACGTCGTTTGAGCCGGGGAAGGAGAGGGTCAACGTGAGTTGTTCGAGACATGAGTCGTCGGTGCTCTCGGATCGGTTCTCGCGCAAAAGGAGCGTTGAATCACCGTGGCCATCCAACACCGCTTCCTCACCGTTCAATTCACTCATGGCCTGCAGGCGGTTGCGGCTCGTCGAGCCAACTTCTCGCGACAGGTGCATGGTCAGGGCTGATTCGCGGAAGGCGAGATTGAGGCCGCGCGCAGTCAAGCCGTAGCGAATCGACGCATCGGCCCACTGCCCTGCATTCTCGACGAAGTGCGCACTGCGCAGGGCGACTGTGGCGATCTCTGCCGCATCGGTTGCCGGCGCGGGTGCTGTCTGCGTGAATGCGGGCGACGACAGGGCCGCGGCCAGAATCCATCCTGCGATTCGAATGGGTGAATGGTAGAGCATGAACCACTTCCTCTCCGCGGCCGTGGCCGCATCCCCTGCTAATTCAGTTCCGCGACATTACTCGTTGCGCAAGTGCTCAGGTCGAGCAGTTGCAGGTATCCGCCGCACGCGTCGGGGCCGGTGTTGGCATCAAGCGTGCGCGACCCGTCGGGCCCGGCGCCGCCGCGCCAGGCAAGGCGGATCCGATTGGCGCCCAAGCCGAGTTCGGTTCCGGCGCATGGATTGCCCTGGGGCACGCGGAACGCGCCGGTCTGGGCGGCATAGACCAGCGCCACCTGTCCGCCGGGCGATGCATCCAGCCAGTTGATGTGAATCGGTCCACCCGAGGGACAAGTGGCATCGACGGACAGAATCGGATGAAGCTCAAGACGAATCGTGGCGACGAACGAGTCGCGCACGAGTTCGCCGTGGTAGGCGTTCTTGCGGGCTTCAAGATCGGGCGAGGTCGTGATGCCGCCGAGCACGAGGCGCGTTGCATCGAAGAGGACGAGACCTCGTCCCCAGTCGTCTCCGCTGCCGCCGACGTACATCATCCAGTCGAGCGTTCCCTCCGGGGTGACTCTCGTGATCCATGCGTCATACTCGCCGCCGTGATGGGCGTTGATGGCGCCTGAGTAGTCGGGTGAGGTGGTGCCGCCGGTCATGTACATTCCGCCTTCATGATCAAGCACGATGCCCCGGCCGCGCTCGCGTCCGGTGCCGCCGATGTGCAGCGCCCATTGAAAGTCGCCCTGCGGACTCAGTTTGACTGCCAGTGCGTCGCGCTCACCGCCGTAGTAGGGGTTGCTCGCTCCTTCGAAGTCGTCGGACTCGGTCATGGCTGAGACGAACAGCGAGCCGTCTTCACCCGCGACGAGCGCATAGCCGGTGTCGTTGTTGGTGCCGCCGAGGTAGGTCATCCATTCCGTCACGCCGGTGCGACTGGCGCGAATCACGTAGACGTCCAGCGCGGGGTGGTTCGAGTTGTTGCGGCCCGGGAAGTCGCTCGAGGCGGTCAGGCCGGTGAGCAGCAGGTGGTCTTCGCGGTCGAGCGCAATACCCAGGCCGCCGTCTCGATCGCTGCCGCCGAAGTAGAGCATGCGCGTGAGTGAGCCCGACGGCGCCACTTCGACGACGAATGCGTCTGATTCCCCGCCGTGATAGGAGTTGTCGCGTCCATCAAACGCGGTCGAATTGGTTTCGCCGGTGATGAGCACATTGCCGAGCGCATCGACGGCGACGCCGTCGGCCTGTTCGTCGCCGCTGCCGCCGAGGTGACGCATCCACAGGAGCGAGCCTGCCGGACTGACTTTGAATACAAACGCGTCATAGGAGCCGAACAACTCGTTGATGCGGCCGCCGAAATCGGTCGAGTTGGTGACGCCGATGGCGAGCACATTGCCATCGGAATCGGTCGCGAGGCCGTAGCCGAACTCGGCCCCGCTGCCGCCGATGTACGACATCCATTGCAGATCGCCGCCGGAGTTGACCTTGGTGATGTACGTATCCCAGTTGCCACCGAGGTAGGAGTTTTCCGCCCCTTCGAAAGCGGTCGAGTTGGTCCAGCCGGTCTGGTAGGCGTTGCCCTGTGCATCCATGGCGAGGCCCTGGGAGTAGTCGGTGCCGACGCCTCCAAGGTACGTTGACCATTCGATCTGTGGGTCGATGATGAGTGTCCGGGTTGGGTTGACCGTGCCCGCGATGGAGATGCAGTGCGTGGCGGAGTCAATCAGATGAAAGTGTGCTTCAACGTCGGTGCGAGTGCGATCAGACTCCTGCCAGACTGCGGGGGCGCGATCGAGGAGTATGCCCATGGCGGTGTCGATGAGCAGGTCGCCCGCTTCGTCAATGGTCAGCGCATCGACGCCGTCGTAGTGGATTTGAATTTGGTTGTAGTCGGCGCCGGGGGCGACGTGGAACTCGTACTTGAGGACGCCGTCATCGCTGCCCTTGACGTGGAGGTCGATGCCGTCGTAGATGTTTTCGTAGACGACTTCGGCGAAGGATGGGATGTTGCTGGCTGAGTTGCGGCCTTCGCCGCCGACGAAGTAGTTGAACTTCGCAGTCTGCGGTTGCGCACCGGTTGGTATCACGTCGTTTGAGCCGGGGAAGGAGAGGGTCAACGTGAGTTGGTTCGGTGTTGACGCAAGCGGACCGACCATATCCGCTTGCTCACCGTTCGATTCACTCACGGCTTGCAGGCGGGCGCGGCTCGTCAGTGCTTCAATTCCTCGCTCACGCGTCGGGCTCGCTTCGGTTGCTTGCCGCGACAGGTGCATGGTCAGCGCCGACTCGCGGAAGGCGACGTCGAGGCCGCGGGTGCGCAGGCCGTAGAGGACATCGCGATCGCTCCACTGGCCCTGGTTGGGGATGAAGTAGACGCCGCGCAAGCCGAGATTGATGATCTCGGACGCCTGCGATGGGCCGTCGCCGACCACTGCGGAAGGTAAGAGGCAACCTAGCGCAAGCATCGCCGCGACGAACCGCCCCACGGTCGTTTGTGCTGACATGATGGTCTCCCTAATGATGGCTCCATGGTGAGCCAATCTGAGTCTACCAGAAAACCCATGCAATTCGGCCCGGGAATCTCGCCCTAATCGCAAAATTGTTGAAGCAAATGACATAGCCGGAGACTTTCGACGCGGTGAAACAGTCGAGTTTGACTGGTTGACCATCCCGGCCGGTACGCCAATACTCTGCTCTGGCCGGGCGTATAGCTCAGTTGGCTAGAGCGCCTGCTCGACACGCAGGAGGTCACTGGTTCAAGTCCAGTTACGCCCACTTTCGCAACCCCTCGCTTTCGCGGGGGGTTGTGGCGTTTTTGGACGTCACACGCCGTCGAATGCGGGCGGGTATTCGACGACGCC
Organism: Planctomycetaceae bacterium; assembly: GCA_040255465.1. Taxonomy (GTDB): domain Bacteria; phylum Planctomycetota; class Phycisphaerae; order Phycisphaerales; family UBA5793; genus UBA5793. Next base: position 195,268 of record JBDZVA010000001.1, on the reverse strand, counting down.
GGCAATGTCCGGGATCTGGCCGCTGCCGAGCCAGGCGAGCATGAAGACCTCATCGCGAACCTCGAACGGTGGCCGGACGCTGCGGCGGGAAGCCGGGACGAAGCCGAAGCGGGGATAGAAGTTGGCGTGGCCGAGGACGATGACAAGGTCATGGCCAAGCCGCCGTGCCGCGGCGAGCGCGTCGATCACCAGTTGCGAGCCGATGCCCATTCGCTGGAAGTGCGGGTGTACGGCCATGGGGGCGAGGGCCAGCGCTGGCGCCATCCCCGACGCGTTCCGGACCGCGATGCGCGTCAACAGCAAGTGGCCAACCAGAGCGCCGCCGGCGACTGCCACAAGCGACAACTCCGGAATGAATGCCTCCGACTCGCGCAGCGCGGCGACGAGACGGGCCTCGGCATCGCCGTTGAATGCGAGTCGATTCACTTCGGCGATGGCGGCGGAATCAGCCCGTTGTTCGGGTCGGATGAGCACGTTCGAGTCCATCGCCTGACAGTCTAGCACAGCGTGCCCCAAGGTGATTGCCTGCTCGGCTTGCGCCGTTCAGATCGCTAGGATCGCGGTGGACGCCATCCAACATGGGAGAGTTCCGATGACTCGCCGAACCCGACTCGCGATTGCGATTCAGAATGTTCTGGTTGTGATGCTTTGCGCGGCGCCTTCGTCGGCCCAGGACGTGCGAGCCGAGCAGACTGCCGACGGCATCCACTGGTGCGCCAGCCTCGACGAGGCGAGGGAACTGTCCAAGCAGGACGGCAAGCCCGTCATCGCGTTCTTCACCTTCAACACCTGCCACTGGTGCCACAAGCTCGAAGAAGATACCTTCACCGACGCGTCGGTCATCGAGATGAGCCGTAGCTTTCACTGGGTGACGATCAATCGCGACGTTACGCCGGAGCTGTGCGAGCGGTTCAACATGTCGGCGTATCCGTCGCTGATTACGTTTGGCAACGATCTGGAGAAGGTTGATCGGTTTTCGAGTTACATGTTGCCGGAGGAATTCAAAGAGAATCTGCGCGATGCGCTGCGGCGCTATGACCTCTACAAGGCTGGGCAGGAATGGGACGATCCTGAGCCGCGGCCCAATCGAATCACTGACGATGATGGCGTCACCATCGAAACGTTTAAGGCGCCCGCTGAAGAGGTGCCGGCCGGCTTTGCATTTCTGGGCGACTCGATGTGGATCGCGCAGATGGGTTCGCTCTTTGAGTGTGACCTGCAGGGAAAGGTGAAGCGCACGTTCTCGCTCGACGGCTCGGTGCTGGATATCTGCACGGACGGAACGAATCTTTACGCGATGACCAGTGGGTGGACGGCGGGGCTGCCGATCTATGTTATCGACCCCGCAACGGGCAAGACGCTTCGCTCGATTGTGACGGAATCAAACAAGGCCAACAAGAGCTACGGCGCCAAGGGCATCGAATTCATCAACGGCAGTCTGTGCGTGCTCGAAGGGATGAACGGCATCATCCACACCGTCGATCCGCAGAGCGGCGTCATCACGCGCACGCTCAAAACGCAGGATACCTGGCTGACCGGGCTGGCGTGGGACGGGCAGCACTACATCTGCGGCAGCAAGGATCGCCTGTCTTTCTATGACGACACGGGAGCGCGCGTGAAGTCGATCGCCGTGAATTACCCGCTGCGCAGCGTCGGATGGCGGAGCGGCGGGGAGAAGGGCGCTGGCGCGGCCTACGTCATGGAGCAGCCGATCTTCGACTTCGGCAAGCAGAACGAGCGGATTCGACTGTGGCCGACGGAGACACGGGTGTATGAGCTGAGCATCGAAACGCCAGCCGAGCGCCGCATTCCGTGAGTCGCAGCGGTTAACCCTTCAGCGAAGCCATGTCGATGACGAAGCGGTATTTTACGTCGCGGCGGAGCATGCGTTCGTAGGCCTCGTTGATCTGCTGCATGCGGATGAGTTCGATCTCGCAGACGACGTTGTGCTTGCCGCAGAAGTCAAGCATTTCCTGGGTTTCGGGGAGTCCACCGATGAGCGAGCCGGACAGGTGACGGCGCGGCAGGAGCAGGCTGAAGACGTGGACGCCCTGGGGGGCGGGCGGGGCGCCGACCATCACGAGCGAACCGTCGAGTTTGAGCAGCGCGAGATAGGCGTTGACATCGTGATCGGCCGAGACGGTGTCGAGGATCATGTCGAAGCTGCCGGCGTGGGCGGCCATGGCTTCTTCATTCTTCGAGATGACGACTTCATCGGCGCCGAGGCGCTTGCCGTCGGCGACTTTGCTTTCGGATGTGGTGAAGAGGACGGTGTGCGCGCCGAAGGCGTGTGCGAACTTGACGCCCATGTGACCCAGTCCGCCAAGGCCGACGATGCCGATCCTCTTTCCCTTGGCCGCGCCCCACTTGCGCAGGGGCGAGTAGGTCGTGATGCCGGCGCAGAGCAGCGGCGCGGCGGCGGCGGGGTCGAGGTTGTTGGGCACCTTGAGAGTGAACGCTTCGTCGACGACGATCTTCTCGGAGTAGCCGCCGAAGGTCATGCCGCCCGAGTGCTTGTCTTCACCGTTGTAGGTGAAAGTCGAGCCGTTGAGGCAGAACTGTTCGAGGCCCTGCTTGCAACTCGAACAGTTGCGGCAGGAATCGACAAGGCAGCCGACTGCGGCCAGGTCGCCGGGCTTGAACTTCGTGACGGCGCTGCCGACGCGGGTGACGCGGCCGAGGATTTCGTGGCCGGGCACGATGGGATAGGTGCTCAGCCCCCACTCGTTGCGGGCGAAGTGGATGTCGGTGTGGCACACGCCGCAGAAGAGGATGTCGATCTCGACGTCAACTGGTGTCGGCTCGCGTCGTTCAATGCTGAACGGACCGAGTGGCGAGGTTTCGGACTGGGCGGCGAAGGCTTTGGTGGGCATGTGATTCTCCTCCGGAGTATTGACTGCGCCGCGCCCTCGACGCGTCGAAAGGGCGCGACGAACGCGGGCAAGTCAGAGGATAGTCATCATTGCAGCGAAGTGCTGCTCGCTGCATGTATGCTCCACCTAGTACGTCACGGTGGGGCTTGTGCTGCAGGTCTGCAGATCGATGAGTTGGATCCTGCCGCCGCAGGCGGCACGGGGTGCGGTCACTTCGCGCACGCCGGCGCCGAGCGTGTCCGAGTGGGCCGTGAATGCGAGTTGGATGGCGCGGCTGCCGAGGCCGAGTTGCGTGCCAGCGCATGGGCGGCCGAACGGGATGACCATGTTTCCCGTGTTGGCGGCGTAGACGACGGCTACCGTGCCGTTCGGCGATGTGCAGGACCAAGTGATGGTCGAGTTGCCGCTGTAGGGACAGCCGGTGGCCGCTTGGAGTTGCGGCGCAACGGGGAATGCGAGTTCCCAGGTGTCGCCGCGGTAGCCGTATTCTGTGCCGCTGAAGATCACCATTGCCTTACGAACGCTGTCATAAGCCATCGCGCTTTCCCATCGACTCGTCGGCGCGCCGACCGAAGCGAGTTCCCACGCATGTCCATCCCATTGCCACGTCTCGTCGACCTCGCGCGTGCTACCCACAAGCACCGTCACATTGCGATCGGAGTCATACGCCATTGTGAAGCCGGTGAGATAGTCCGGGCCAGCCTGGGACACGAGTGTCCAATTCGCACCATCCCATTCCCAAGTATCGCCCAGCCGACTGCTGCCATAGCCGCCATACATAACCGTGACTTCGCGTGCGCTGTCGTAGGCAAGTCCACATCGTGCACGCGGCTCGGGTCCAGTCGTCGCGGCCAATCGCCACGCAACGCCATCCCACTCCCATGTATCGCCGCTGTACGTGTGATAGCCCACTTCTCCACCGAAGAGCACCACCACACCGCGGGCGCTGTCATAGGTCATGGAATGCCAAGTGAGGGGCGGGGGACCCTCCTCGGAAACAAGCGACCATCTCTGGCCGTCCCACTCCCAAGTGTCGTTCTGCGCGTAATTGTCACCTCCACCGAACAGTACGGTGACTCCTCGGCGCGAATCGTACGCCATCGCGTGGCTGGATCGGCGATTCGGGCCGGACGTCGCGCGATGACGCCAGCCGGAACCACTCCATTCCCATGTATCGCCCATCGTAAGGCCACCGGTCGTGTAGCCTCCAAACAAGACGCTCACGCCTCGCTGTGAATCGAACGCCATCGCGAGTTCACTGCGACCCCCCAAACTGGCAACGCGCCATCGCTCGCCATCCCAAGCCCAGGTGTCATTGTGGGTGTTGAAATACTCCCCTTCTCCACCGAATACGACTGCCAAGCCACGGGCGCTGTCGAACGCCATGCTGTGAATCCAGCGTGGGCCCAAACCACCACTCAGACTCCGCATGCTCCATTGTTCGCCATCCCATTCCCACGTGTCGGTGCCTACGGTCCATCCCCAAGACTCTTCGTGCGCGCCGCCCATGAGAACGGTCACTCCGCGAACAGAGTCATAGGCCATGGCCGAGCGCTCACGACCAACCGGACCCGTCTCGGAAACGAGTGACCAAGACTGCCCATCCCATTCCCACGTATCGCCTTGGAATCCTACGCTCTTGCCGCCAAAGAGCACGGTCACGCCGCGCGCCTGGTCAAACGCCATCGCATGACCTTCCCGATAACTCGGACCCGTGTTGGCGACTTGAGTCCATTGGTTTCCATCCCACTCCCACGTGTCAGTAAGGGAGCCATTCCAACCGCCAAAGAGCACGGTCACGCCGCGGTTGCTGTCGAAGGCCATCGCATGCAGGGAGCGCGGACTCGGACCCGATTGCGACGCGAGTCTCCACTCGACGCCATTCCATTCCCACGTATCACCCATCCGTTGCTGCTGGTCGGAGCCGCCAAACAAGACTGTAACGCCGCGATTACTGTCATACACCATTGCGTGATGGCCGCGCGGGCTCGGACCCGTCTGCGAGACGAGCGACCAGGCTGAGCCGTTCCACTCCCAGGTCTCACCTGAGTTCTCGACCCACCTGAAGCCGCCGAAGAGAACAGTGACATCGCGAGCGCTGTCGTAGGCTATCGCGGTTCCTGTTTCCGCCCAAGGCCCGGTCACATTGACCATCGACCACTGCGCGCAATTGTCCTGTGCGTTCGTTGAGTTGGTGGCTGTCATCAGCAGGCCAGCAACGAACACTAATGCGAGCATTCTCACACACGCTGTGCGCATAGGAACCTCCCTGCTTGTTCGGCCTTCCTTTCCTGCATCCGGGAAGGGCGGTCAGTTTCATTCTACTGGAACCCCGGGGGAAGAGGGTGCACGCGGTGAGAGGTGGCTTGAGGAATCAGGGTCGGATGCTTGTCCGGACGATTCAATCGGGCAGCAACGTACGAACGCGACGCCATTTCGCGGCTTCACTCGGCCGTCTGCGTGCCGCGCATGAGATTCATCGCAGTCTGGGATGAACAAAAACCGCGGGCTTTCACCCGCGGCGTAGTGGTTACATTGTTCTGGAGCACCGACTCGTGTCGGCTTGAAACTCAAACGCTCGTCTTTACGCCCGCCTTCACCACCTGCGGCACGACCGGCGCGGTGTCGAGCCATTCGCGGACGGTGCGGGCGATGGATGGGGCGTCGAGGCCGACTTCGGCGAGTTGCTTGGCGCGGCTGTCCTGATAGATCCAGCGCTCGGGGATGCCGAGGCTCTTGATGCCGCTGGTCGGCAGGCCGGCGGCGTGGCAGGCGTCGAGCACGCAGGCGCCAAAGCCGCCGGTGAGGGCGTGATCTTCGAGGGTGAGAATCGGCACGCCGCGCTGGATGAGGTCGGTGAGCAGTTCGATGTCGACGGGCTTGGCGAAGCGGGCGTCGTAGACGTTGACGCGATAGTCGCCGTTGAGTTGCTCAGCGGCTTCCATCGCGTTCATGGCCATGACGCCGTAGGCGAACAGCGCGATGTCGGGTTTCTCCTCGGTCTTGAGGGCACGCGCTTTGCCAAGTTCGAATGGTGGACATTCCTTACTGGCAAAGCGATCGCTGACGCTGTCGCGCGGGTAGCGGATGACACTGAGGCCGGCGTCGTAGTTGCGCATGAACTCGAGGCCGGCGCGGAGGCTGGGCTCGTCGATGGCGGCGAGCAGTGCCGCCTTGGGGAAGACGCGGAGAATGCTGATGTCGCAGAAGCCGTGGTGCACGGCGCCGTCGCCGCCCACCAGGCCGGCGCGATCGAGGCATACACGCACGGGCAGTCCCTGCAGCGATACTTCCTGGAAGATCTGGTCGAAGGCGCGCTGGACGAAAGTGGAGTAGACGGCGAAGAAGGGCTTGAGACCCGTCTTGGCCAGACCCGCCATCATGTCCATGGCGTGGCTTTCGCAGATGCCGGTGTCCCAGGCGCGCGTGGGGAACTTGGGCAGCACTTTGACCACACCGGTGCCGTCGGGCATGGCCGCGGTGGCGCAGACGACCTGGTCATCGCGCTCCATGAGATCGACCATCGCGTCGCCGAAGGCGCTGGTGAAGGAGCGGCCGCTGGACTTGAGTTCCACGCGGCAGCCCTGCACGACGAATGGTTTGGGCGAGTGGAAGGTCGTCGCGTCGCCCTCGCAGTGTTCGTAGCCCTTACCTTTAATAGTGTGGACGTGAAGCACCATCGGGCGGTCGAAGTTGCGCACTTCGATGAGCATCTCGATGAGCGAGCGCATGTCGTGGCCGTCGACGGGGCCGACGGTGAGCAGGCCGAATTTCTCGAACCAGGCGTCCTCGGCGATGGCGGCCTTCATCATCTCGCCGGTGCGGTGGTACATCTCTCCGATGATCGATCCGCCGGGCAGATAGGAGACGACGTCCTTGGCGGCGCGCTTCATCTGGCGATAGGTGCGACTGGTGCGAACGCGGTCGAAGTAGGCCGCAATGGCGCCCTGGGGCTTGGCGATGCTCATGCCGTTGTCGTTGAGGACGACGAGGAACTGGCGCTTGAGCGTGCCGGCGTTGTTGAGGCCTTCCATCGCGACGCCATTGACGATGGAGGCATCGCCGATGATGGTGACGACGCGGCGGCCGGTGGGATTGGTTTCGGGGTCGAAGGCTTCGCCGTTGATGCTGTCGCCGCGCGCCATACCGATGGCGGTGGAGATGCCGGTGCCGGCGTGTCCAACTGAGAAGAGGTCGTAGGCGCTTTCGCGCGGCTCGGGGAAGCCGGCCATGCCCTCGCGCGTGCGAAGTTTGCTCAGCAGGGGCAGGCGGCCGGTGAGGAGTTTGTGGGGATAGCACTGGTGGCCGACGTCAAAGAGCAGCCGGTCGGAGCCGAAGTCGAAGACGTAGTGCAACGCGATGGTGAGCTCGACGACGCCGAGATTGGGCGCGAGGTGCCCGCCGGTCTTGGAGACCTGGTCGTAGATGGTCTTGCGAACCTCGGCGGCGAGGGCTTCGAGCTGCTCGATGCTGAGTTTTCGCAGATCGGCGGGGGACTGAATCGTCGGCAGAATCGGGGAGTTCATCAACGCTCTCTCAATCCAAATCGGGGTATTGAAGGGTATTGTACTCGATTCGCAGCAGCGCGACGCGGGTTGCACTCGAGTCGGCAATTGGCAGGTCATCGGCGTTCGCCCGGTCCGGGGTGCAACCTTGCAGGGAAGGAGCCCCGAAATACTGTGGACAACCTGGGGACAAGTCCACGGATGATCGGACCCTCGGCTCGCTGACCGCATCCCCGGCTGGGAAGTCAAACTCAGCAATGGCAGAGTCAAATGGGTCTTCCGGGCGATGTGCTGGACGGGACTTCCGGCTCGAACCGCAGAGGATCAGTCTGGTCGTGGGCTGCGTCGCGACGGAATCGGCCGGCTTTGCCTCCAAGCCGAGTTCGCTGAACTGGCTGATGATTCGTTTTTCTACGGTTTCCCACTCATTCACACGGCGTGGTGCACCGGGACTGGGGCGCTGATCCGGGAGTCCGGTCGGCCTGAGTCAGCGGCCGGTCACACGGCCGAGCGCGCGGCTGAAGATCCTGTTGTGGGGAACTCGCGGACGGGCCGAGCTCACCGGCGAGCCGGCGGGTCACCGGAGTTTCTTGAGTCGTCGGATTGGGCTCGCTCAAGAATGACTCGCTCGTGGGCGGGCCGGTAGAGATTCGCTTGTTCGGCCGCTTGCGGCGTCGGTGCGTCAGCCTCGCGCACGCCGAGACAACTCTTTGGCGCTGGTGTGGATGGCGCTGCAGACCGCGAACTGCCCAAATTGTGGATAACCCAGTGGCGGCCAAGTCGCGGCCGGTGCGGCAATTGTCATTTCATCCCCTACCGGGGTGATCGCGGCGCGAATCCAGTCATGGAATGACCTCATTTGCTCCAATTGCGATTGCACAACGATCAACAGCTCGCGGGAGAGCGATATACTGTCGCCTCAGATGCTCATCTGCGTCCCCGGATGATCATCGTGCCCGGTTGGTGGGACTGGGGTTCCAGGTCGAACATCAATGTAGTGACATCGGCTCCAAGATTGAGCCGGAAGCGGCTGTTCTGAGTTTTCTCGGCGCGTGTGCGCGGTCTTTGCGCGCTCGGAGCGAGATGTTTTGCTCGACCCGCTTGCACTGTGGCTGTGGATGATCGACGCGTCGGCGGTGCGCGTGGTGCCGCGATGCGTCTTTAGTAATTGCAGAACAAGGAGATGCAAATGTTGAGGCAATTGAAACTGAGTGGCGCAGCAATGGTGCTCGCCACGACCGTGTTGTTGTCGCCATGGGCGATGGCTGATAACGGCTCGGGCGAAACCAAGGCGGTCCGAGTCTTCGTCGAGCAGCCTGGCGAACTCGAGTTTTCCGGCCAGATGATCGCCCGGCCCGTCCAAGGCCAGGTCATGAAGTCCGAAGCGGCCAAGGCGCACCTGGAAGCGAACTACACCATCCTTAAGTACCGACCCGCAGTGGACTGGTATGTCATCGCTGTGCCCGAGGGCCAGACGGAGAACACCGTCGCCCAGACGCTGATGAACACCGGGCTCTTTGAATTCGTCGAGCCCAACTGGATCTGCCATCCTGTCGCCACTCCCAACGACACTCGCTTTGGCGAACAGTGGAACATGACCAAGATCCAGGCGACTACCGCCTGGAACTACAACACGGGATTCAACGGCATCACGGTCGGCATCTGCGATACCGGCCTGCGCACGACACACCTTGATCTTCCCGTGCTCCGGAAGGAAGGCTACAACGCCGTCGATGAGGTGTGGGAATCCAACGGCGGAAATATCAACGACATCCACGGCCACGGCACGCACACGACCGGCATCGCCGCCGCCCGAGGCAACAACGCCCGTGGCGTCACCGGCGTCGGCTGGAACTATGCGCACCGCATTCTCAAGGTCAGCAACCTCTCGAACGGAAACTCGTCGATCGACGTGCTGAATCACGCGGCCATCACTTCCTCGGAGCAGGGTGACCGGGCGATCAACGTCTCGTACAGCGGCGTGGACAATGCCGCGGTTCGCGCGGCTGCCACCGTCATCAAGAACAACGGCTCTCTCGTCTTCTGGGCGGCGGGCAACAGCAACCAGGCGATGAACGGCTCGAACCGCGATGCCGACGACGTCATGGTGGTTGGATCCACCAACGAGACGGACGGCAAGTCGAGCTTCTCCAACTACGGCCTGTATGTCGACCTGTTTGCTCCCGGCAGCAACATCCTGTCGCTGTCCAACTCGGGTGACGATGCCTATGTCCTGATGAGCGGTACGAGCATGGCGGCTCCGTGCGCTACCGGACTTGCGGCGCTGATCTGGTCGCAGAATCCCTCGTTCACGCCTGACGACATCGAAGACCTCATGAAGGGCACGTGCGACAATGTGGGCAACTCCAACACCTTCGGCTACGGGCGCGTCAACGCCGCCAAAGCGCTGGCGAGCACCGCACGGCGCAGTCTCGGTTCAACGTGGCAAGGCGGCAACGGCCTGGCCGGCGCGATGTTTGACATCACCTGCGTGAATTCCGTCGGCGTGACGATCACGGCTTTCGACTTCAATAATCTCACCAGCGGCGCTGCCAATCTCGAGGTCTACTACGTCACCAATAAGACCTCGTACGTCGGCAAGGAGGCCAACGCCGGCGCGTGGACCCTGCTTGGATCTCAGAGTGCGGCTCCAACCAATCCGCAGGGCGAACCCACGCCGATTAACATCGGCGGACTGACCATTGCGCCCAACCAGACGGTCGGCATCTACGTCACCCGTACGGACGGCGGACTGATTCGCTACACCAACGGGCCGCTTTCGGCGTATACCGATGCCAACCTTCGGTGGGAAAACCGCGGATTCGGACTGAACTACCCCTTCGGCAGCGGCTTTACCAACCGCGTCTTCAATGGTGCGGTCCACTATCGCGTCAATCCGGGCGGCATTCTGCCCACCAGCGCGCATGCGGCGTACAACTTCGTTCCCTTCGGCAACGGCGACACCTGCACGATGCACCAGGTCTTCAATAAGAACCTCTTCAGCGGTCCCGTAACGATGGAGTCAATCGGCTTCGCGCCCAACACGGGCATCATCGGCGACACGTCGACATCGAATATCACCATTCGGATGGGATACACCAACAAGATCCCCGGCGTGGACACGAACCAGGGCGGATTGGATTCGAATCTGGCCAACAATCGGAACGGCGCGATGACGACGCTGTACACCGGCAGCGCCACCAAGCGCACCTACATGACCAATGGCTCAATTGAGCACAGCATGTTCTTTGACTTTGGCCGCAACACGTTTACCTACAACCCGAACCTGGGCAATCTGCTCGTCGAGATCGTCTCGGTCAACACGTCCGGAATCGACGTCAGCGTCTCGCGCGCCGCAGGCAGCTCGCAGGCGTCTCGCGCCTACAACTCGACTCGTTTCGGCAATACGACGTCGCCCACGACCGCGACGCGCATGGACCTGGGCTACCGCGCGACCACACTGCCCTTCACACTGACCGTGACGGGCACCTGCCCCGGCCTGGTCACTGTGCGCTGGGAGAACGCGACGCCGAGTTCGACGGTCGCGCTCATCTACGCGCGGAACACCGGCTCGTTTGTCATTCCGTACGGCCCGTGCCAGGGAACGGTCCTTGGCCTGGGCAGCCAGGCGATTCGCCTCGTCTCGACCTTCCCGTCGGGATCCAACGGCAGCGGCTCGCGCAGTGGACAATCGCAGTCCGGCGCCTGCCACGGCTGGTTGCAGATGCATGATCTGCCCGGCTGCAATCTGACCAACGTCGCGCAGCATCCGTAATCACGGAGCAGTTCGACGCGCTGAAAAAACAGCCCACCCTCGAGTGCGAGGGTGGGTTGTTTCTTTTCTCCCTGCTGATCGCGAGTTTCGAAGCCTCGGCAGCGTCAACCCGGACGCGGGCGCGGCAGGAAACAGCCTCGCACATGCTAAGGGTATCGGAAGATCCGCTTGGCAAGGCATCGCGCGGCGCGCTTGCCAAGTTCGCCAGAATCACCCAAATTAATGACAAAACAAGCCGCGGCGCGAATGATTTCGAGTATACTCGCCCACGCGGCATCAAAGCCGCGTCCGTGGCGGGACATCGTGGGGTGAGTGTGCGGCGTTCTGTTGCCGTGCTGATCAACGCGTCGCTTTTCATGCTTCGAGAGGCGGGCCCGACACGGCTGCGAGGGCGATCCATGCGCGGACATGGAGTCCTCTGAGAGTCTGGAGAGATCGCTTGGTCCCGCTCAATCGCGTGTGGCGAGTTGCGGCGGATCAGCAACCAGAAAGAAGGAAACAGGCATGTCTATGAAGATGAATCGCACCGGAGCGGCAGCGATGTTCGCCATGGCCGGCTCGCTGTTGGTGGCGCCGATGGCGGCCGCCCAGAATCCCGGCCATGGGAATCAGATCGAGCCGTTCTTTGAGCAGCCCGGCTATCTCGAATTCAGCGGTGCAATGATCGCCCGCCCCGTGCAGCATGATGCACTCAGGAATGCCGCTGGTCGAGACCTGATCCTCTATCATTTTGTCCTCAATGTGTACATCGATCCCAACGACGAGTACGTCTTCCAGCTTCCCGAGGGACTCGGGGAGAATGAAGCGGCGCAGGCCCTGATGGCGTCAGGCCATTTCGAATATGTTCAGCCTGATTGGATCTGCTATCCGCAACTCACGCCCAACGACCCGGCACATGCGAGCCAGTGGCAGCACGCGAAGATGCAGAGCTACGAAGGCTGGGATGTGCATACCGGCAATCCCGCGACCCGCGTGGGCATCTGCGACACCGGCCTGCGCACCGCTCATGAAGAGTTCCAGCAATACCGCGCCGACGGCTGGAACGCCGTGCGACTTCAGTGGGAGAGTCAAGGCGGAAACGTCCAGGACATCAATGGCCACGGCACGCACACCAGCGGCTGCGCCGCAGCCAATGGCAATAACTCCCGCGGCGGTCTCGGTGTGGGCTGGAGCCTTGGGAACCGCATCCTCCGCGTGAGCGAGGCCAGCAACGGCGGCGCCAACTTCAACACGCTCACGCAGGCGGCAATCAAGGCCGCTCAGAGCGGCGACAAGTGCTCAAGTGTCAGCTATTCGGGTTCAACCAGTCCTTCTGTTCGCACAACGGGGACAACTGTCAAGAGTCTCGGCGGCCTGCTCTTCTGGGCAGCCGGCAACAGCGGCCTGAACCTCTCCAGCCCCAATCGCGATGCGGACGACGTGATCATCGTCGGCGCCTCGACGACATCCGACGGCCGCGCTTCGTTCTCGAACTACGGAAACTACGTCGATCTCTTCGCACCGGGACAGGACATCCTCTCCACCTACAACAACGCCAACAACGGCTATGCGATTCTCAGTGGCACCAGCATGGCCTGCCCGATCGCGGCCGGCGTGGGCGCGATGATCTTCTCGAACAACCCCGGCATCACTCCGGACCAAGTTGAAGATCTGATCAAGAGCACCTGCACTGATATCGGCGCCCCTGGTGTTGATAACGTGTTCGGCTACGGGCGCGTCAACCTCAAGAACGCGATGAACGCTTCGCCCCCGCCGCCGACGTTTACGCTGACCGCCACGGGCATCTGCCCCGGCCGCGTCACTGTGTCGTGGGATGGCGCGACGCCGAATTCGACGGTTGCGCTCATCTACGCCAAGAACACCGGTTCGTTCGTCATCCCCTTCGGTCCATGTCAGGGAACCGTGCTCGGCCTGGGCAGTCGATCAATTCAGCTGGTCAACACCTTCTCTTCAGGATCCAACGGCAGCGGCTCGCGCAGTGGACAATCGCAGTCCGGCGCCTGTCTCGGCTGGATGCAGATGCATGATCTGCCCGGCTGCAATCTTACCAACGTCGTGCGACATCCGTAAGCGCGGATCGGCCCGACTCTGTTGTCCGATATGACAGCCCGCCCCTGCTTGCAGGGGCGGGCTGTTGCTTGAGCAGGTTTGTTGGTTGTGCGCGAGGACTACGCGTGCCGACGTCGGCGGCTGGCGCCGATGGTCAGGGCGCCGCCGAGCATCATGGCGAGGCTGGCGGGGGCGGGTACTTCGGTAATGCTCAACGTAAATGCATCGCCGTAGTGACCGTGGAACTCGGTTCCGAACGCATCGTCGAAGACGTCTTCGGTTGCGGTGATGCGATAGACGATGAAGTCGGCGTCGATCGGGATGGTCATCGAAGTGGTGGCCATCTCCCACGATCGCGTGTCGCCGTCGGTGTACGCGAAGCCTTCGCTCAGCGCCAGTTCGGTGTGCTTCCACATCGTGGGAAAGTCGGAAGCGGAGCCGGAATAGGCGGAGAGGACGATGGAGAATTGCGTGTCAATGTTGGGATCTTCGCCGCCGATGCGGTTGAACCAGCCCTCGGCGGTGGCAACGGCGTTGCCGCGATCGATCATGCTGCGATAGCCGCTGATGTCGATGATCTGCCAGAGTTCGGAGCCGATGATGCCGCCGTGGGGGCCGCGCGGCGTCGAGTAGATGAAATGAATCATCTGGGCGCCTTCGAAGGGGATGATGTCATCCTGTGCGGTGACAACTTCGGTGATATCGCCCGACCAGAGTCCCATGCTGGTGGGCAGGAGCAGGCCGGGAGCCGTGCCCAGTTCAAAACCACCGTCCCGAATTACATCTGCAGTCGCCGCATGCGCGCCGAGTGCGGCGATGGTTCCGATCGCGATGAGCGCAGTGATACCTTTGGTGTTCATGACACTTTCTCCTCACTCTTCCATTTTTCAATCCAGCGGCGCTACCGGAGCCTGTGCGTTGGTTCCGGCACGCCCTACCTATTCAATGTACACCAGGCAGTGCAAGTGTCCAGCAAAGACATCCTCGTGAGTGCGTTGGGCGTCTGCACAGCCGTGCAGGTCCGCCCGCTTTGGCGGGAACCAGTCTCGGTGGCCGCATTCGCTCTCTTGTTACAGGACGCACTGGGTGGGCCCCGGTGTGGATCCGAGGCGCGGGTTCCCCCTTTCAAGGGTCCACCCGATGTCACCACTGCCTCGTGAGCAGCGGTGTTGATTGTCTGACGATCGGTGAGGGCTGCCCGTGGGCCTATCATCCAGCCCGAGGCAGCTTTGCGGCCCTGAATCCTGGCCGACCGATAACGGCGCCGACCGCCCTAAGCCCTCCTGACCGTAGGAGTTACACAACTATGTTCGCAACGCTGAGCGAACGGTTCAACGAAACGTTCAAGAAACTCTCCGGCCGCGGCCGCATCACGGAGGCCAACGTCTCCGAATCGATGCGGGAGGTCCGCACGGCGCTGCTCGAAGCCGACGTGCATTACGACGTCGTCAAGGCGTTCTGCGACGGCGTGCTCGAGGACGCCCTGGGCGCGGAGGTCACTAAGAGCCTCAAGCCGGGCCAGGAGATGATCGGCATCGTCCACAAGCGGCTGGTCGATCTGATGGGTCCCGTCGAGCCGGGCGTGATGCTCGTCTCGCCGCCGCCGACGATCATCATGATGTGCGGCCTGCAGGGCAGTGGAAAGACGACGACCTGCGGCAAACTCGCCGGTCATCTGCGTCGCAAGGGCAAGAGCGTCATGCTCGCCGCCGCCGACCTGCAGCGGCCCGCTGCGGTGGAGCAGTTGCAGACTGTCGCCAAACAGGTGCAGGAGAAGATGCGCGGTGAAGGGTCGGTGCACTTCTACGCCGAACCGGACAAGTGTGCGGCGTACGGCAAGGCCGTCGGCGTGGCGGTGGGCGTGTGCGAACGGGCGCTGCAGGCGGCGCGGAAGACCGGCGTGGATGTGCTCATTCTCGACACAGCGGGGCGTCTGCACATCAACGACGATCTCATGAGCGAGTTGCGCGCGGTGAACAACGCCGTGCAACCGCACCAGATCTATCTCGTCGTCGATGCGATGACGGGCCAGGACGCGGTGAACTCCGCCAAGGCGTTCAACGAAGCGCTGGCCATCGACGGCGTGATCCTGACCAAGTTTGACTCGGACACACGCGGCGGCGCGGCACTGAGCGTCAAGCAGATCACCGGGGCGCCGATCAAGTTCATCGGCGTTGGCGAGCATCTCGATGCGCTTGAAGAATTTCACGCCGAGCGCATGGCCGGGCGGATCCTGGGCATGGGCGATGTGCTGAGTCTCGTCGAACGGGCGCAGATGGAAGTCTCCGAAGAGGAGGCTGAAGATCTGCAGGAGAAGATGAGCAAGGGCCAACTGACGATGGACGATTTCCTCGGCCAGTTGCGCATGTTGCGGCGGATGGGTCCGCTCAAGCAACTGCTGGGCATGCTGCCGGGCGTGGGGTCGATGCTCAAGGAAGTGCAGGTTGATGACAAGCAGCTCAACCGGCTCGAGGGCATCGTCAACTCGATGACCAAGGAAGAGCGGCGCGATGTGAGCGTGCTCAACAACTCGCGGCGCCAGCGCGTGGCCAAAGGCAGCGGGTCATCGTTGCAGGATGTCGCGCGACTGAGCAAGCAGTTCGACATGGTCAACAAGATGAGCAAGACCATGAGCGGCGCGGGCGGCAAGGGCAAACTCGCCGCGATGAAACAGATGGCCGCGGCGCAGTCGGCTGGAGCAGGCGGGGGGCGCGGCGGTGCGGGCGCACTGGCCGGCATGTTCAAGACCAAAGGCTCGACGCACACGGAAAGCCCGAAGGCCAAGGCGCGCAAGAAGGGCAAAGGACGCGGCAAGCGGCGGTGACTTGATAGTTGCGGGCGATCGGCGGCATCTCACGTGTCACTCCGCGCTTCGTCAACCAAGCGTCGGCCAGTCTTCTGTTCGCCATCGCAACGCCGGCTGGAATCCAGCGATCACCCCATCCACCTCCAACGGACTGGATCCCTGCCTGCGCAGGGATGACGAATGCGATCCCGATCACGAATAGGCTCGCGATGAATGGCGTGGGGACGGACGTATGTGATGTCGTCAAGTCACGGACGATTTGTTCAAACAAGCCGAGCAGGTCACCTCGCATCCGACTCGGTCTTCCGTTCCGTGGCGCGATTGCGACGGCCGGCGGCGGAGAGGCTTTGCCTGAACGTGTCGCGATGAATGATTCGGCGAGCCGTGTTCGCGTCGCGCGGTTCTCGGCTGTACGCCGCCAGGATGTCGCGGCGCGTGACGATGCCGATGAGTTGCGCCGACCCGTCGCGGGCGATCACCGGCAGGCGGCCGATCTTGTGGTTGAGCATGTGCTCGAGCGCTTCGCGCACCGTGCAGTCTTCGTAGACGACGTACGGCGGGCGCTTCACGAGCTTTTCGAGTACGCTCAGTGGGGAGATGCTGGGATCCATGAGGATGCGCCGCGTGAGGACGCCGACGATTGAGCCGTTCTTGTCGATGAGCGGAAAGCCCTGGTGGCGGGCGGCCGGGTCGTCGCTCGTGAGCCAGACGCGAACCTCGAGAAGCGTGTCCTCCGCCTTGAGTGTGATGACGTCTCTTGAGGCAATATCGCGGACGTAAATGCTGTCAAGGGCATCTGGGAGATACTCGGTGGGCACGCGAATGCCACGCCGGGCCATGCGTTCGGTCATGATGCTCTCGCGCGAGAAGATGGCGCAGACGAGGTACGCCGCAGCGCATCCGCCCAGCAGCGGCAGGAGGCTCATGGGTTGGTGCGTCGTTTCGGCGGCGAAGACCACACTGGCCAGCAGGGCGCGTGAAGCGCCGGCAAAGACGGCGGCCATGCCGACGAGCGCAGCGACGTGGATGTCCACCTGTGAATCAGGAAAGGCGTTGCCGATGACGGTGCCCAGCACGAGGCCGAGTCCGCCGCCGATGGTAAAGAGCGGCGCCAGCGTGCCACCTGAGGTACCGCTGCCCAGCGAGATGGCCCATGAGACAAACTTGGCGACGCAGAGAATGAGCACGGGACCCATCGCCAACTTCGCCGAGAGCGCGTTGCTGATGTTCTCGTAACCAACGCCGAATGTGTGCGGCTGGAAGTAACCGATGACGCCCACGGCGACAGCGCCGATCGCGGGCCACCACATCCAGTGGATCGGCGTGCGCTGAAACGCATCTTCGACGGCGTAGATGCTCCACGTCAGCACCAGCGCGACAAAGCCCATGAGGCAACCGATGAGTATGTACATCGCCTGTCCCGGCAGCGTCGGAGCCGTGATGAGCGGCATGGCGAACATGGGATCAGAGCCAACGATCACCTCGCGCAGACCCGCCGCCGTGGCGCTGGCAAACGCGACGGGCACGAGCGAGCGCACGCGATACTCGAAGAGCAGCAGTTCAACGGCGAGCAGGATCGAAGCGAGCGGGCAGCCGAACGTGGCGGACATGCCTGCGGCAGCGCCGGCGGCGAGGAGCGTCTTGCGTTCGGCATCGGTCGTCTTGAGGATCTGACCGAACAACGAACCCAGCGCGCCACCCGAAGCAATGATCGGCCCTTCGGCGCCGAAGGGGCCGCCGGTGCCGATGGCGATGGCGGCCGAAACAGGTTTGAGCAGCGAGACGCGCGCCGGGATGACGCTTTGCCTGGTGAGCACACCTTCCATGACTTCGGGGATGCCGTGCCCGCGAATTGCCGCCGAGCCGTAGCGGGCCATGAGGCCAACGACGATCGCTCCGCCGATGGGTACGAAGATAACCCAGACTCCAAGATGATGGTCCGCCGGCGAGACAAACTCGCCCGAGAAGCGCCCATAGAAACTGAGATTGGTCACGGCGTCGATCAGCCAGATGAGCGCCTGGGCACAGACGGTACCTGCGAGGCCGAGCACCGCCGCCAGGGCGCAGATGTAGACGGTGCGCCCATCGACGCGCGGAGCGGCGGGCGGCAACTGGTCGGCTTCCAGCGAGTGCGAAAGCGACGATGAAACGGGCGGGTCATCGGACACCAGCGATTCGCTCATAGGTGGCTTCCGTCCGTGGACAGGCGGCTCAGCGCGGACGATCGTGGCCGCACCTCAAAGGAGGGCCATTCTATAGTGTTCTGTGCCGCCGGTCTGGAGCGGTCGGGCTGTTGCGTGCATCATCTGACCAACACGACTCATCGTGGAGAGAGAAACCGTGCCTGAACTGACAAGCGAGGAGCAGCGATGGCGCGAGTACTACGCCGCGACTGAAACCCGCCCGCCGCGCGAGATGGTGGTCAAGGCGCTGGGATATGTGCCGCATGAAGGACGCGCAATCGATCTCGGCTGCGGGGTCGGGCATGACACGATCGCCATGCTCAAACATGGGCTGCACGTGACGGCCGTCGACGCTTCGGAAGAGGCAACGGCGCGGACGATCAGGCAAGCCCAGCATCTGAATCTCAATCAGAAGTTGCAGACGTTCGCGCGTCGATTCGAGCAGGTGGATTTCGGGACGTATCACCTGATCAACGCGGAATTCTGCCTGCCGTTCTGCGAACTCGAGCATTTTCCTGGGTTGTGGCAGAGGATTCGCAGTGCTTTGTTGCCCGGAGGTGTGTTCGCGGGGCAGTTCTTTGGCGTCAACGACCAGTGGGCGACGGAACCGGGGCATCAAGCCGAAGTGTTTCTGAGCCGGGACGAGGTCGAGCAGCTCATCGACGGACTCGAGCGACTGCACTTCGAGGAAGTCGAGCGCGACGGGCATACGGCCACGGGCAAGCCGCGCTACTGGCATGTGTTTCACATGGTATTGCGGAGGCCGTAACCAGACCGACGCGCCAGCGAGGACAACCCGTAACCGCTACTGCCGTTGGCTATGCGACGAATACTGCTCGATCAGTTCGCGAATCGTGAATTCGTTATCCCTCAGTCGGACATCAAGTTTGTCCTGCTCGATGCGGAACTCCCCACTGACCTCAACCCCGTCCGTATTGAGTTCGCCGGTGTACACGGCGACAGCCTCAACCGGGCGATCCCAGTCATCGGCGCCGACTAGAAAGACCTCTGCGCAGGTGAATCCCCTTGCGCCGTAAATCATGTGGCCATTCTCGTCCTCACCGTACAGATCGACTTCCTCACCTGGCTGATAGCGATAGGCGGCAAGTCTCAGTGGTTTCACGCCAACAAGCCACCAGTGCTGCGGCGTGTATGCAGGGACGCCGCGCATCTCATGCGATCGAATACTCGCAGTCGCCTCCACCTGGAGCACCGAGACGCCGTAGCCGTACGACGAGAGATGCTGCCACGACTCCTGATTTCGGACCTGGGCGGCAAGCCAGCCTGATTTGCGTGTTGGTGGCTCCAGAGTAAGCAATGTCCATATGCCGGGCTTTCCCAAGATGGCAGCTACGAGGTTGGATTGCACAACGTTACTCGAATACACATCGTGAGGCGTGTTCTCGATGAGCAGCGTGTACGGTCCGTAGCCGGGCGGTCTGGGGGGGTACTCCGCGAACTTCACGGATGTGCAACACGTCAGCGACACGACTCCGGTACTTGCGAGCATCAAGACGAAGTTGCGCTGGCCCATGTGTTCATCTCCATTCACGTTGCAGCCGGTCGGTCTCCTGGATCAAACCTCGCTGGCGCGTCGGACTGGTTTATGGCGAATTCCGATTAGACTCCTCGCTCGCGCGTCGGTCCGGTGTTGGGCGGCGCTAGTTTGCGTCTTCCTTCTTCTCTTCGATCGGGGGATCGGTTTCGCGTCCCTTGGTGACCCACTCGCGCAGGCCGCCGCGATACGTCTGCACTTCTTTGTAGCCGTAGAACATCAGCTTCTTGCTCATCGCCATCGCGATGGGGTCTTCCCAGTCCAGGGCGTAGACGATGATGGTTCCCTTGTCCTTGAGGCGCTTGTCTTCGCGCACCACGTCGGGCAGAGGGATGCTGATGGCGCCGGGGATGTGGGCCATTTCGTATCGCTTGGCCGAGCGGGCGTCGACGATCACGAGCGGCTTCTTCTCGCGCTTGGCGATGGCTTCCATGAGGGCGCTGTCCTCGATGTAGACGAGATCGCCGTCGTTGACCTTGGGCTGGCTGTTGCAGCCGGCGGCGAGCAGGCAAAGTCCCAGTACGAAGGCGGGCATCACAAAGCGCCGGGCGGCACGAACGAGAAGCAGAATCATGGGAATGGCCATCCTTTCGCGAGCGTCTTTCAGGGTGAGGCAGCCGATCCGGGGACCGAGCGGCCACGGGACAGGGTACTCTAAGCGCGAAACGGTCATCCAAGCGGAGGATCGGGGTACGCGCCTGTATTGCGGACGCACACCGCAGCACTACCATTCCACGGCCGGCGCGGATTGAAGCCGAAAGGACCGTTGACGATGACATCGCAGCACCTGTTTTTCCCAGCGGCACTCGCCTTCGCGGTCGCGATCGCGCCAGTCGCAGCGGCGCAGCCCGAGCCTGAGAAGGTCAAGGTGGAGGTCTATGCCGATGTCCGGGCTGTAGCCCCGGGCGCCACGTTCCACCTGGCCGTGCAGTACGACATCATCCCCGACTGGCACATCTACTGGGTCAATCCCGGCGACACCGGGTATGCCACGAGCCTTGAGATTGAGGCGCCCGAGGGGTTCACCGTCGGCCCGGTGCAGTACCCCGGCCCCCACCGCTTCGAGCAGCCCGGCGAACTCGTCAGTTTCGGCTACGAGCATCAGGCGACTCTCGTCGTCGAGATCAAGGCCCCCGCAACGTTGCAACCGGGCGACCCTATTCGTATCGGGGTTCAGTCCGACTGGCTGGTCTGCAAGGAAGCCTGTGTCATGGGCAAGGCCGCCGAGTCGCTGATGCTCAAGACGGCTGCACTCGTTGAGGAAGGCGAGTCGACCAATGGCAAACGGTTCGCCGCCGCAATGGCCCGAATGCCGCGCGAACTGAAGGAATTGAAGGTCGGCCAGCCGCGGTGGCGCGGCAGCAAGTCCAGCCCGCGCTTCGTGGCCAGCTTCCCGAAGGACGTGGAGTTCGACGTCTTCCCCCTGCTCGTCGAGGACGTGAAGCACCACGATCCGGAGATCATCCAACTCGATGACGGTTCAAGTCGGTTGTCGGTATCGTTCGATGTGAGTGAGAGTCGGCTCTGGCCCGCCGGGCCGCGTTCGCTGGCGGTGCTGCGTGTCAAGAATGGCGATGAGGAACGGTACTACGACCTCGTACCCACCTTTGAATGAGTAAACCCATGTCTGGCGCTGCCCACCATCTCGTTTCCCGTTTCGCGCTGCCGCTGCTGACCCTCGCGCTGCTCGCGGGCTGGTGCGTCGGTACACGAAGCGCGGCCGCGCAGGCCAAGCCTATTGCCGTCGGCGATGTGGTGCCGGACTTCACACTCACCGGTATCGACGGCAAAGAACGCAAACTCAGCGGCTACAAGGGCAGGATCGTCATCCTCGAGTGGTTCAACCCGCAGTGCCCCTACGTCATTGACCAGTACACCAAGCGAACGCTCAAGACCTTCGGCAACGACATGCAGCAGGCGGGCGTGGTGTACCTCGCCATCAACTCCGCTGCGCCGGGCAACCAGGGCGCCGGCAAGGAAGCCAATGAAGAGGCGCGCGAACGTTTCGGCATCCACTTCCCCATTTTGCTCGATGAAGACGGCACCGTCGGGCACCTGCTTGATGCGCGCTTCACGCCGCAGATGTTCATCATCGACGCCAAGGGCGTGCTCCGCTACGCCGGAGCCCTGGATAATGCGCCGCTTGGGAAGGTCAACGAGTCTTACCCGCTGGGCAAGGGCAAACAGCGCGGCGAGTATGTGAACTACGTCCAGCAGGCGTACGACGAACTCAGGGCCGACGAGGATGTGTCGACGCCGAAGACCAAGCCGTATGGCACGCGGGTGAAGTACTGAAGTAGGCCGGGACAAGGCTTTGCGCGGGCCCGGCGACTGCGCGTACACACCCCAAAGTCTCCAACTCTACTGCACGACTCGCACCCAATCCGCCGGGCCGCGCCCAGAGCGGCGGTCCCGACCTACCCGCGCACGCTTAGACTTCCCGCATGGGTTTCATCGAACACATTCCCGGGACGCAACCGGTGGTGACGCCGCCGCGGCATCCGAAGGCGATTGGCGTGGGCGTGCTCGGGTTGCACGAAGGTCGGACGCTGCTCATGGCGCTGGCGACGCGATGCGGGCATTTGTATCCGGCGGCGGGCTGCGATCTGAGTAGCGAGAAGATCGAGGCGAGTCGGCGCGAGTGGCCGGGGCTTTTCTACACGGACGACTACGAAGCGATGCTGGCCCGACCCGAGGTCGGTATCGTGGCGATTTACACGCCCGACAGCGAGCATGCCGGGCACATCATCAAGGCGTTCGAAGCCGGCAAGGACGTCATCTGCACCAAGCCGATTGTGAACTCACTCGATGCAGCGCGGCAGGTGCTCGAAGCAGGACGCCGCAGCGGGCGGAGACTGATCGTCGGGCAGAGCACGCGGTTCTTTGAACCCTTCCGCCGCCAGCGCGCGGCGTTCGAGCGCGGCGAGTTCGGCGACGTTGAACTGGCCGACGCCCACTACATCCACCGGATGGACTGGTACTACAAGAAGAGCCCGTGGGCCGCGACGGATACCGACTGGGTGTTTCTCGGTCTGTCGCACCCGCTCGATCTGCTGCGCTGGTACCTCGGGCCGATCAGCAGCGTGCAGGCGATCGGCTCGCGCTCGAAGATGGGCCGCGAATTCGGCGTGAAGGGGCGCGATGTGTACGTCGTGAACGTCGAGGCGGAGAATGGGGCGATCGGCCGGGCCATGGGGCACTACGGCTGCCATGAACTGCCGCGGGCCCGCAACTGCATCGAACTCATGCTCTACGGCACGGCCGGCTCGAGCCTGGCGCAGTATCACGACATGCGCTACATCCACACGACGCCGGAAACGAAACCACACAAGGGCGCCGGCGGATTTGATCCTGGCGCGCTGGGTGAGGTCGTCGAGGACTACCTCTACGCGGGTCGGCAGTACTACTTCAACTCCGAAGTGCACGGCATGCACTACGGCGAATTCGCCAATTACGCCGATTACTTCGGCCGGGCACTGATCGAAGGCGTGCCGTATTCGCCCAATCTCGAGGAAGGCATCGAGACGCTTTGCCTTATGGAAGCCGTGCGGCGGAGTGCGGCGGCGGGGCAGCCGGTGGAGCTCGGGCCAATTCTCAAGTCAGTCGGTTTGTAGGCCGCGCACTTTCGACCTTGTCGACTACTCGTCGATTCGCTGCAGTGATGTCGTGACATGCTGGTGCTGATCGGTTCGGACGACCTCGTCCTGGAACAACCCTTCCTGCATGATTCTCCAATTGAATTCAAGCTCGCCGGTGCGCTCGACGAGTTCGAAGTTCTCGCGGTCCCAGACGTAGCGGAAGTCGCCCTTGATCATCTCGAACTCGGTTTCCAGCACTTTGAGCATGCCGGGAATGAACTCCTCGGGCGGCTGGAATTCAAGCGACATGACCAGTTTCACTCCGAGCACGATGTGGCGCGGATCACGGTCGAGCGTCTGGTAGTTGCTCGTAAACGTCCAGTAGCCGAGTCCTTCGACTGGCGTCGTCTTCACGTCCTGCCAGGGCTTGCCGATGTCGCGCGTGTACGTTTCATCGGCGACGCGCCAGGTGCTTTCGAAGAGTTTGGCGAGACCGGCACTGTTGAACTCAGCGACGCGAGCCTGCAATGCCATGAGTTCCTGCATGACCTCGCACGCGTCCTGCGTACCGACCACGCTTTCCGGGTCGACATTGCCCAACGCGTCAGCCCGGAACTTCACCGTCGAGTTGGTGAGTTTGCGCAGTACATCGACGATCTTTGCATCCGTCTCCGGGTCGGCTGATTCCTGCGTGGAGTCGAAGGCGTATGTGCCGCCGAACGCGGACTCCCCCGAGGTGATCAGGCGGTCGTAGGTCATCATCAGATCGGCTGAGCCGTCTTCGTGCACATCGCTGACCGTGAAGCGCATGATCGACTCAGTGTAGTTGGCGTCAACCACGCTCTGGCCAGCCTGAGTCTGCACACTCATATTGTCGGCGCGGAAGCGATAGACCGTGACGCGGTCTTTGCGGAAGCGCGGTCCGAAGTAGACCTCTTCGCTGTGCGAGATCTCATCGCTTGAAACAGCGACGGGTTCGCGGACGCAGGCGGTGGCCAGCTGAGTGGCAACGACGATCAGCACGAGCGCCAGTGGCTTGTCGGCGGTGATTCGCCGCTTGTTTCCCGTCGTGTGCATGGTCTTGTCCTTCGCAAGTCGGGTTCCGTGTCTCGCCGGCCACCCGAGCCTTCGTGGCGATGGCGACCCGTTTTTGAGGACGCACGGCGCGGCGGAACCCGGCGTAACTCGACGCCACGGGCCGGCTGGGGCCGTCAATTACGATCAAAACCGCCAGCGGCAGAGTGTGTTACCATCCTTCAATAGAGCCATGCCACGAATCTCCACCCCAACCCTGCTGCTCGCCTTGCTCGCCCTGGTCATTGCATCGGCCGCGACCCCGCGCGTGATCGCCCAGCGACCGCCGGACCCGGTCATCGTTACGCCTGAGGATCTGACTGACGTCGAGATCGGCTGGGCCATCGACGCCATCCGCGACGGCCTGTACGCCCGGCAGAACAACGCGGGCACGTGGGAGTTCGGCTCGGGCGATCCGGCGCTGATGCACCTGCTCACGCACATCACGGGGCAGACGACGATTGCCGTGTACGCCCTGCTGGCGTCGGGACAGAGTTACCAGGAGCCGCGCCTTCAGGCCCCGATCGACTTTCTGCGCAGCCAGAAGCCTGACTACACGTATGTGCGCTCGCTGCGGGCGCACATCTGGGCCCTGCTGCCCGAGCGGTTCGGCAAACTGCTCGAAGATGATCGCGACTGGCTGCTGCGTGCGTACGGCTATGAAAGCGGATCGTGGGCGTACACCGAGATCCCGATGGAGTCGGGGTATGACAATTCGCTGACGCAATACGGCCTGCTGGGCCTGTGGGAAGCGGCCAAGCGCAACCACGAGATTCCCAAGCCGATCTGGAAGCGCATCGAAGACCATTACCTTCGCACGCAACTGGCGGACGGGGGGTGGAACTATCGGCCGCAGTTCGGCGAAGCGCGCGGTTCGATGACCGCAGCGGGGCTGACGTGCCTGTTCGTCACGCAGGATTTCCTGCACGCCCGTGAGTTCGTGAAGCCCGGCCTTAAGGACACGGATCAGCAGAAGGCCATTGAGCGCGGCCTGGACTGGGTGGACCAGAATTTCACGGCCCAGCGCCATCCTGGTCTGGTGTTCGAAGCGGACCAGACGTATCTGTTCTACTACCTCTACGGCATGGAGCGTGTCGGACTGGCGAGCGGGTACAAGCGCTTCGGCCGGCACGACTGGTTCCGCGCTTCTGCGGCCGAGATCATCAATCGGCTGTGTGATCCGATTGTTGATCCCGAGACGGGCCAACTGGCCGGCTTCACCGCCAAGGCAAACATCGGTTCGACGGGCATGGTCGAGACGCCGGTGGTGCAGATGTCGTTCGGACTGATGTTTCTCGCGCACGGCCGCGTACCGATCATCGTGAGCAAGCTGCGCGATCAGTCTTTTGCGTGGAACAATCGGCCGCGCGATGCGGCTCACCTCGCCTCGTGGATCGGGCAGGAGACCGAGCAGCGTTTGAGCTGGCAGATCCTCAACATCAACACGCCGCTCGAAGAGTGGTTTGACGGGCCGATGGTCTACATTGCCAGTCACGAGGCCTTTGCGTATGTGAGCGAATATGACGCTGAGCTGCAGCGCCGGGCCAAGGGCGACAAGCCGCGTTTCACCACCCTCGAGCGGATCAAGCGATACATCGATCTGGGCGGGCTGGTGGTCAGTAACGCCGACGCGGGCAACCCGCGTTTCACCGACGCAGTGCAGACGCTGGGGCGCAAGATGTATCCGCAGTATGAGTGGCGGCCACTGGCGGATGATCACTTCGTGTACACGTTGTCCGCGCCAGTGGAGAAGCCGGCGGGCTTGATGGGCCTGAGCAATGGCGTACGAGAGTTGATGATCCATTGCCCGAAGACAGACTTCGGCGAAGCCCTCCAGCTCAATGACGTCAATCGCCGCCGCGATGATTTCAGCATGCTCAGCAACGTGTACTACTACGCCTCGGAGCGAGGCCTCACGACGCCGCGCCTCAATCGCAAGCTGCTGCTCGATGAGACACAGGTGATCGATGGCGTGCTGCCGACGGGTGCGCCGGGGTTCACGGCAGTGAAGATCGCCCGGGCCGTGTACGGCGGCAACTGGAATCCTGAGCCCGCAGCCGACGAACTGCTCGCGCTGCGGTTGCGCACGAGTCGGGACATGGATGTGACGATTGTTGATGTGCCGCTCGAATCGGTTGATGATTCGCCGGCGGCGCAAGCCGCGCTGCTCATCGTGCGCGGAACGGCGGAACACACGTTCAGCGAACGCGAGGCTGCAGCGGTCAAGACCTATATCGAGCGAGGCGGCACGGTGCTGTTTGAGAACGTGGGCGGCGTCTCGACTTTTGGCCGAAGTGCCGAAGAGTTCGTCGAAGCGTTCATGCCGGGCTCGCGCTTCCGCCGGCCAACGCGGCACGCGGTGATCAGCGGCGCGATGCTCGATCACGGCGTGGATTGCACCAACGTCTCGTATCGGCTCTATTCACTGGAGCGTTTTGGCGGTCGCGAGCCGAGGCCGCGCTTGCGGGCGCTGCACGAGGGCAGCGACACGGAGCATCTGCGCGTTTTCGTCAGCCGCGAGGATCTGAGCAACGCGCTGCTGGGACAGTCCTGCTGGGGCGTCAGCGGCTACACCACCACGGACGCGACAAACCTGATGGGCAACCTCATCGAGTATGGCATGCAGCGTCGAGCGGGGAAGTGAATCGCCGCAGGGCGTTTCGTACATCGCCAGTCTGGCAGCGACGCATGCGTGGCCGCTAAGCTGTGGGCGCGCGTAGCGCCAATCCACCGGCCAGTTCGCGCACGAATGATTCGATCGTCTCAACACGCGCGTTGATCGGTGCATGACTCACTTCCGCCAATCGCTTGACAATGGCGCTTCCGACGATGGCCGCGTCAGCGTGTTGCGTCACGGCGCGGACCGCGTCCGCAGCACCAATGCCAAATCCGCAAGCGATTGGCAGGTCGGTTACGGCCCGCAGCGCGTCCACGCGCGATTCGATCTCCGGCGTATCGGAGCGGACGCCGGTAATGCCTGTTCGAGCGAGCAGGTAGACGAATCCGGTGCATGCTTTGGCAATCGCCGTGGCTCTCTCGGCCGGCGTAGTCGGGGCGATGAGCAGGGAGCACGTCAGACCCGCGGCTTTCGCCATCGCCCGCGCCTGGGCTGATTCCTCCAGCGGCAGATCGGGGAAGATGAAGCCGTCGAACCCGGCAGCTGCGCACTCGCTGATGAACGCCTGCGGACCGCGTCTCTGCACGATCGACCAGCTCACCATCGCGACCAGGCCCATCTTCGTCTTCGATCGCACGGCGCGGACCATTTCGAGAACTTCCGCCAGTCGCAGACCTCTCTCGAGCGCGTCGTGCATGCTGGCCGCGATCACCGGTCCATCGGCGATGGGATCGGAAAACGGCAGGCCGATTTCGCAGATGCTCGCGCCGGCCCGCTCCATGGCCGGGATGAGTTGCGCGGAGGTGTCGAGATCGGGAAAGCCCGCGGTGAGGAAGGGCATGAGCATGCCGCGCCCCGCGCGCCGGTTCTCGGCAAACAGTGCATCAATACGATTGGCTGTCACGATTTGGTTCCCTGTGGCCCTTCGCCAACGGTGTACTTGTTCAGCGCGTCAACCAGATCCACATCATTGATGTTTGCCAATGTACACAGCCATGCAAAGACATCGGCGAACTCCTCTTCGAGGTTCGGCCGGTCTTCTCGTCCGCGGTGCTTTTCACCCAGCGCGTGCGCGAGTTCGCCGACCTCTTCGCTGAACCAGAGAAAGGTGGCCGCGCTGCCGCGGGCGCTGTCCGTCGCGTAGTAGCGATCGCGGATGAGGTTCTGAAAGCCACGGATGGTCTGGTCGTCGGGCATAGTGGATCAGTGTAGGTCGGGAGCGGTGGACCGGGGCGCCACACAGCGAGCCGTTCCGGGCGGCATTCGACGGCGCGCAATGATGTGCAAACGCGATCGGTCCCTTGCGCACAGCATTTGATCCAACTCATCGCAAGCGACTCCGCCCCACTGCCTGCCTAGTGTCGCGCGACTCTGGATGACCGATGACCGCGCTCCAACTTCCACCTGTCTGACGTTCGCCGCTCCGCTCTTTGCAACCGTCGCGCTGGCGGTGTTGCTGCTGACCGATGGCGCGGCCGTGCGCTGGCACGCCTCGGTGAACTGGCCATGGTGGCTGAGCGACCTGGAGCACCTCGGCAGCGCGTGGGCCAATCGCATCCTCCCCTATCTGGCGCTGCTCGCCGCGTTGATGTTCAATCGACGCGCGATGCGCCAACTCATCGTGGCGCTGCCAATGCAGATGGTGCTTGTGCACACGATCAAGTGGATCGTCGGCCGCGTACGGCCGGTGCATGGCGACGCGTCGATGCTCTTCTCGCCGTTCTCGTCGGTACACGAGTCGTTTCCTTCGGGGCATGCCGCTCTGGTGTGGACCATCGCGTTCGTCTTTGCGTATCAGAAGTCGCGTTCGGTGGCGCTCTGGGTTGCTGCGGCGTTGTTCGTTTGCTGGGCTCGGCTGCACACGTATGCCCACTTTCCCAGCGACCTGCTGGCCGGGGCCATGGTGGGATGGATCGTGACGTTCACAACGGGAGTGACACTCGAGCCGTGGATCGCATCAGGCGCGCTTGCGAGCCTGCGCAGTCGCCTCCGCGTACCCTGGCGACTCACCGGGTTGTGGCTGCTTGCGCTCGTCACGCCAATCAGTGTGGCGATGTGGCTGGGGCACCGTCCACTGGCCGATGACGAAGCGACCGCCCGAGGGCGGATCGGCGCCCTCTATGAGACGTACCTCGAGCGGCAACCCGACGAGCCCGGTCGGGCCGCCTATGCGAAGCAGCGACTTGACGGCCTGCCCCTGCTGGCCATCGCGCGCGACCTTCTCGACAGCGATGAGTTCCGCAGGATCCTGCGCGACCTGGCGCCCGCGCAGCGCGTTGGGCGACTGTATCAACTGCTGCTGCACCGCGACCCCACACCCGATGAGATTGCCCGCGATGCGCCGCTGGTCGAGGATCTCTCGCGGCAAAAGAGCCGCCTGCCACTGCTGATCATGCGGCTGACGTCGCGCTAGGGCGTCGTCGCGAGCGAAGACGCTAAACTAAGGTCCACCCGCGCGTGGCGGGATCACGATCCATGTGGACCAATATCCTCATCTTCTTCGGCGGCATGCTTGTCTGCGGGATTCTCGTGTTCCCACTGCTTGTGGTCATGCGCCGCGAGCAGGAGCGCCGGGCCCGCATCGCCAAGCGCCGCATGGACGATGCCGAGCGCCTCGCGGAGCTGGGCACGATGACCGGCGGCTTGGCGCATGAGATCAAGAATCCCCTTTCGACACTCAGTCTGAATGCCCAATTGCTCGCGGAGGAGGTCGCGGACCTCGACATCCCCGAGGATGAGCAGCAGCGGATCATCCGCCGCACCGAATCGCTGCGGCGCGAGTCGGACCGTCTCAAGGGCATCCTGACGGACTTCCTTCAATTTGCCGGGCAGATTCGCATCGACCCTGAGCCTCACGATCTCAATGTGCTCGTCGATGAGCTGGTTGACTTCTTTCTGCCTCAGGCGCTCGCGGCGGGCGTGCAGCTGCGCACGACTCTGGCGCGGCAGCCTGCGATTGCTCGTGTTGATTCCGCCCTGTTCAAACAGGCGCTTCTCAATCTGCTGATCAATGCCGTGCAGGCGCTTGAAGCCATGCCCACCAACGCCAATCGCACGCGCGAACTGATGATCCGCGTCGAGCCCGCCTCGTCTGCCGATCGATCAGGGGACGAGAGAGTGATGCACTGCATCCATGTCACCGACACCGGGCCGGGCATTTCGGCCGAACATCTCAAGAGCGTCTTTCAGCCCTACTTCTCGACCAAGAAGGGGGGGACGGGGCTGGGTCTGGCAACGACCAAGCGTCTGATCGAAGAACACCAGGGCGGGATCGAAGTCCATACCGAGCCGGGCCGCGGCACCGACTTTGTCATCCGATTGCCGTCGGCAGACTCCGCAGACCCATCCGCCGCGCGGTGAATCCACCCCCCGCGCCACAGGCGACGGCCCAATTGGCCGATACCCGTGGCAGTGCATCACACCCCACCCATAACGGACTCGTGGTCCTCGCCCAAAGCGGGACTTATCGGTCTCGTGTCGGGTTCGCTCGCGGCCGGCGGGATGTACGTCTGGCAGAACAGCGTCGAGCTGAGCGTTGCGACCTTCATGATCGCCGGCTACACCGCGAGCCTGTGGCTGCACCTCAGCGCCACCGCCCGCCGATATGGGAGCCACTACGAGCAGCTCAAGCTGATGGAGATCAACCGGCACTCGTTGCGGATCCGGCGCCTCCTCAGCGACTTCGCGTTCTGGTGGTCACTGGCTTTCGGTCTGGCGGTCATCGGCGGGGCGGCGTGGTACGGCGGCCTGCGCAGCCTTACGACGATCGGCTGGATCGAAGTGTGCTGGGCCGTCGTGACGCTCATGCTCAACTTCGAAGTGACGGTCCTTGAGCCCACCACTCGGTGTCGCCACTGCGGCTATCAACTCATCGGCCAACTCGACCCCAGCGACGCCACCCAGCGCGTCCGCTGCCCGGAGTGCGGCAAGACGTGGAGCAAGAGCGATCTGTGCCTCATCCTCCCCGGCTACCACGTCGTCACCACCGACAGCGTCAGCAAGGCCGCATAGCGGTTCGTCGATCATTCCAGGCGCAACCATCCTGCGACATCGCTTGCGGTGTCTCCCGGAAGATCAGGCTCGATGATGTTGATATGACATCAAGCCGCGCGCTTCAGCGTATCCATGAGGCGCTGGGCGTCGGCATAGGTTGCATTGATCGAGAGTGCTGTATCCAGCGCCACGACGGCCTCGCGCTCGCGACCCAATGCGGCCAGGCAATTGCCGCGATGGTAATGCACATCCGCGAAGTGAGGCGATTGCTGAGCGACTTCCGTCAGCACATCTGTTGCGTGCTCCAACAGCGGCTCGAGGACGCTCTGCGTCGGGTCGGCGCCGGCGCGTTCGCACGAACTCTGCGCTGCGATCACCTCGGCCATCATTCCTCTTCGCCAGGCCCGCGCCAGCAGAGACTGATCGCGCAACCCCAGCCGCGCCCTACATCGCTCCGCCAGCATCGGTCGGCCAAGAAGCGTTGCCGCAACCGATAGCAGCGCCAACGCAAAGGCGGATTCACCACCATGTCGGCAACGTCTCGCCAGGCGCGCGCACCGCAGCGGATCGCCCATGTTCAACGTCGCTTCGGCGAGGCGGACCATGACGGCGCGACAGCGAAATGGATCATCAATCTCGGCATCCGCCAGCGCCTGGATCGCCGCGCGATCGCCGAGCCGTTCGAGGACGTCAAGACGTTCGATCGACGCGTTGATCAGATCCTCATCGGCCACGATGCCGCGATTCGGGCTTTGCAAACCCTTTGTGGTGGTGTGATTTGGTGAGATGGATTGAAACGTGGGGGTGGCATGGCCCGCTTCGATGACGCGGTTGTACATCTCCACGGCTTCGCGCCACCGCCCGGCGCCGGCCAGCAGCCGGGCGTGCAGGAGGCACGGCGGATCGATGAGCGCACCCAGCGCCGAGAGGCCAAGGTCATGCTGGCCCGCAGCCAGCGCCAGTTCCGCCAGTTCGATGCGCAGACTGGCGCGTCGCGGCCGGAGTCGAGCGGCCACGCGCACGGCTGCGAGCGCCTGGTCGATGTTTCCAGCCCGGGCTTCGATGCGCCCGAGCAGTTCAAGCAGGCGCGGCCGGCGCGGCGCCAGAGCACACGCCCGTCGCGCCAATTCCACCGAAGCATCCATTTGACCATCATCCATCGCGGCACGGGCGGCGATCTGCAACAGCGTTGCGTCGTCGCCCCACTCGCGCTGGGCGAGATTCATCACTTCCTCGAGTCGGTTATTGCTCCCAATCAGGTACGCACTGGCGGCGGCCAGACGGATCGCGCCGCGGGCCCAGCCTCGCGTCACGCGGGCCCGCTCGACGCCGTTCGGCGCACCGGGATCTGCGATCAGATCACATCCTTCTTCAACGAGTCGAATGATCGGCTCGAGAGTTTTGAGCGTCTCATCGAGTCGACTCAACCGCCAGTTGAGCCGGGCCTCGCGAAGCAGCCGAGCGACGGCAAGACGTGCTGGACATTCAAGGGTGCTCATGCCGCCTCCAGTCGCCGTTTGGCGTTCCGCACATCGTTCCACTCGGGATGGGCGCGAATGACGACATCGAGCGCTTCGATCTGTTCGCTTCGACGCGGCAGGACGTGCACCACAGCTTTGAGATCGCGGCGGCGTCGCGTCGCCTCTTCGGCCGCGGGCAACTCGGCCAGCAGGATGGCCAGCGGAGCGCAAAGCGGGTTGAGTTTCAATCCCGTGTCGATCCAGCGGCGCGCGGCCGCGGTGTCGTCGAGCGTCAGTGCGAGGCGCGCCATCGCCTCACAGGCGGGCACCGGTGATTCGAGTCGATCAAAAGCCGATTCGAGTGCACGCAGAAGCAGGAGTGCGCGGGGTCGCGAGTGGTCGTAGCGGGCGGCCGCTTCGAGGGAGACGATCGTCGATTCGCAGGCCAGCAGTTCAAGCGCGAGTTGTTCGACGAGCGCATCGGGTGGCTCGGCCGATGCGTCGCCAGTCTCGAGCCCGAGCGATCCCAGCCAGGCGGAGATGACGGGCCGGTCCGTCCAGTTGATCGCGAGGCTGCACAACCGTTCGGCCCATCGCTGGGCCTCGGCAATGTCGCCGCGCTCGAGTTGGATCAGAATGATGGCCTGGATCGTCTTCGGATCATCGATCTGGGCGAGATTGCGGTTGAGCGATGCGATAGCGCGGGCGCGATCCTGTTCTTCAAGTTGAAGCAGCGCCAGCATGAGCCGCGCATCCATGGGGCTGCAGGCTCGCTTGGACCAGTCGAGGAGATCCAGTTGGGCTTCGACGCGCCGGCCGGCCAGGCTCCGACACACGTTGAGCAGCAGTCGTGAAGCAGAGGTGGGCGCGATCTCCCGCTCGGCGAAGTCCATGGCGCCGGCGATATCGCCGGCTGCGAGCATGGCCCGGGCCTGGCGTTCGCAATGCTCAAACGGCCGGCGTGCGGCCGCCTGTTCATCCGCCGATTGTGCCGGAGCATGAACTTCGGGGCCGCGGCTTGATCGCCCCGCTCTCCGAATTCCCGCTTTGATCCGACTCAGCATTCCCATGACCGGGCTCCGAGGTCTTCGTCCTGAAAGAGAGACTCCAGCATTGCATCGGTTCCCGGACTGAACGGGTTAAGGTAAAACAGGCAGTTTGCAGCGACTCGGAGTGCAACGCGTGATCGGGTCATCACCGGCGAGTCCCGTCTGCGTGGATTGTGGAAAACTCCTGATTGCGAGCTTCGGCGGTCGTCTTTTTGTGACAATTTTGGGTAAAGTTCGGCTTTTTGTCTTGAAGTGCGGACTTTGATAGGGTATATTCACGGCGAGCGGCGGAGTCCGCGGGTCATCGGCGTGGAGACGTCGGACGCTTTGGCCACCATGGCGAAGCGTTGGAACACAGGTCTCGAACGGATTCGAGCCGGAGCGGCCATGGTCGGCCAAAACCCGCACAACACGCCAATGCTGTCCCGGAGTCGTCGTCCACACCAGGCGACTCGCCCGGGCCAGCCCGCTGATCGGACCGATCGGCAGGAGCGGGAGCATGCGTCACGATCATCGCCAGCGCCACGCACCACGGCTCTTGTTCACCCGCGCTGGAGTGAGCGAGTCGCGGAGCGTGTGGCCTGCCTCGGCTTTCGCTCCGGAGCGGACCACTGAGAGGCGATGCACCTATGGCGACACCCCTGCTCATCCTCGGTCCCGGCGGCGACTTCACCTGCGAGTACCACCCCGGGGACCATGGCCTCGTCAAGACGGGCCCCAACTGGGCGCCTTCAAACAGTGTTGTTGGATGGATCGTGTCTTCGCGTCAGCGCCTCACGAGGCATCTTGCGCAACTGTCGACTCGCGCGGTCGACTCCGACACATCAGCCGTCGCCCCGCCGACTTTCGGCGTCGATGCGGCGCGTGCTCGCCCCCACAGCGCACCGGAAAGGACTCGAAATGAACCTCACCCCAAAACAGCTCCGCATTCTTCAGATCATTCGCGACTGGCGAACCCGGTTTGGCTATTCCCCGACGCTGCAGGAAATGGCCGACGAAATCGGCGTCAGCAAAGTCACCGTGTTCGAGCACGTGGAGGCGCTCATCCGCAAGGGAGCACTCGAGCGCGATGCGAACAAGGCTCGCTCTTTGGCCATCCGTAACGATTCGATTGTTCCTGATGAGGGCCGCCCGATGCGCTTCCCGCTCGTCGGCCGCATCGCCGCCGGTTACCCGATCGAGAAGGTCGAGAATCGTGACGAACTCGATCTTGAGGATTTCTTCGGCCCGCGCCGCGGGCAGTCCGGCGCGGTCTTTGCGCTGCAGGTGGAAGGCGAGTCGATGCAGGATGAAGGCATCTGGGACGGCGACTATGTCCTCATCCATCGGCGCGAAACGGCTCGCAACGGAGAGCGCGTCGTCGCCATGCTCCCCAACGGCGAGACCACGCTCAAGCGGTTCTACAAGGAACACGGCCGGATCCGGCTGCAACCGTCGAATCCTGACTTCGAGCCGATCATCGTCAGCGATTGCCAGATCCAGGGAGTGGTGATCGGCGTGATCCGCCGCTACGACTGACGGTCCTCCTTACAAACTACAACCATCGGGCCGCCCTTTCGCCAAGCGCGGGCCTCGATCGCGCGCGTACCATCCACAAGGGCCGCCAACCGCACCCGGCGCGCTGTTCAATGACATCGAGTCCAACGTGAAAGGACGAGCGAATGCAAGCGTTCCGCACTATCACATGTCTCTGCGCATTTGTTCTGATCCTCGGAGGCGCCGCGCTTCTGCAGGGATGCGCGGCACTGGTTGTCGGGGCTGCGGCCGGCGCCGGCACGATCGCCTATGTCAATGGCGAGATTGAGACGGTACTCGAAGCCAGCATGGACGATGCGTGGCTGGCGACGGAAGCTGCGATCAAGGACCTCCAATTCACGGTCATCGAAACCAAGAAGGATTCGATCAGCGCGGACCATGTTTCACAAACCGCGCAGGAGAAGAAAAGCCACATTCGGCTCAATCGGGAAACGGACGAAACGACGCGCGTGCGCATCCGAGTGGATGTTTTCGGCAATGAGGAGCTTTCTCGAACCATCCTTGAGAAGATCAAAACCCACCTTTGAGGCCGATCCTGTGACCATCACCAGGCGAGGCCCATGCACAAGGAGTGTGGGCCTCGCCAGTTCAGGACCGAAATTCGACAAGTTCCTTCCCAAACAAGCCTTGGGTCGGCACTAAGATCCCATGAACATGTTCACCACCATCGTCATCAGTCTCCTGTCGATCGCGCTGGGCGCTCTGCTGGCGTGGACCCTGCTGCGGAAACTTGGTCGCAGCGCCACGCCGACGGTCACGACGCACGTGATTGCCGAGCGTGTCCGCTCTGTGGGGAAGCTCATCGGCCTTGAGGTGATGTCAAAGGAGATCGTCACGCAGACGCGCGGCCTGTCGTGGCTGCCTCCCCTGCTGCTCAGCCAGGCCCGTCTGGCCATGATCTTCTGCTTTGAAAAGCAGTATTTCGTCGACCTTTCACGCTTGCGCGAGCAGCACGTCGAACATCTTGGCGGGCGAAACTACCGACTCAGCCTCCCCCCCATTGACGGCTCGTTGCGATTGATCGACGTCACGCCGTATGACATTCAGTCCGGCAAACTGCTCGGACTGCTGGACGTCTTCCGGATGGACGCCCCGGCCCAGAAGGAACTCATGGTCCGGGCCCAGGATGAGGCCCAGCACCTCTATGAGACGCACGCTTCCCGCTATGAACAGGAGGCCCGCCAGGCGGTCGTTCGCCAGGTCGTCGGCCTGCTTCAACTCTTCGATATCGACGTCGAGGTGCGCTTCGACTCGGGCGAGAGTGGTTCGCGTCGTGCATCGAACCAGCCAGCCCCGCTTGCTGCGGCATCGGCCTGATGCGTCGGTTTTCGCCGTTCTGGAGCGATGCGACCAAAAAAACCGCACAATTCACCTCCGATTGGGCGGATTTCCCCTTGCACGGGGTGCAAGGCCGGGTATTCTGAAGTATCCGCTTTGCTGATCGACGGAGGCGGTTGCGCGCGCCGGCGTCGCACAGCGCCGGATCAGGCGTCGCAGGATCCTGGACTCTTTTTGGCGGACCGTTGGGCCGCAAGAGGATTGTCATGAAAACATCCGTTCATTCGCGAACCGCACGGGCTTTCACGATCGTTGAGTTGCTGGTCGTGATTTCAATCATCGCGCTGCTGCTTGGTCTGTTGTTGCCTGCTTTAGCGAGAGCTCGGGAAGCCAGCCGCAACTCGACCTGCACCAGCAACCTCAAGCAGGTCGGCACGGCAATGGAGTTGTACGCCAACGACTACAACGACCTGTATCCGCGCGCGCTTCCGTTGGTCGACCCTGGCAATGCCGCCGATCCTCTTGAATGGGAGACGCCATGGCCGTCAGACCTGTGCCCAACCTGGTGGCAGTCGGGCTACGCCTCGATGGTTGTGCCGTATCTCGGCATCGACGTCAAGAATCCTTTTGACTACCAGGGCCTGGCGAAGCAGTTTGACGACCGCGATGCGCCGAACCGCGATCCCTCTGCCAAGATCACGACCTTCTTCCGCTGCCCGAGCAACAAGATCGAGCGCGGCGACGACACGAAGCGCAAGTGCAACTACCCGATCGACTATGGTCTGGCGAACTGGGCCAGCCAGGATCGCCGCCGCGATGTCCAGCAGAACAGGCACTTCCTCGCCTCGGACATGACCTGGGGCCTGGCGTACGTGGACGGCTCGGACACTTCGAATCTCAACTCGGAGCCTCAACTCTCCGGCTGGTGGGTGCCGTTCATTCACAGCGGCGAATCGCTCAACGTCCTCACGCCGGATTCAGCCGTGGGTTCGATGACCAAGACGCAGTTCATTGACCGCTTTACCAAGAACCCGCCGGACCAGGATCCACTCTGATCGGCGAGCCACTCTGATGCAGTCAATCCCCGACCGGCTTCGTGGCGCCGGCATGAATAGCGGGGCAGACTGAGGCAAAAAAACACTTCCAAGAGTCGAAGGAGACATGGGACATGGCTGCAAAACTCACTCAGATTCTCGCAGGATCGCTGGCGACGTTCACGTTTGCCTCCATCAGCCTCGCCGCCGCCGACGGCGTGACGCGACAGACGGTTGTCGTTGAGGAGTTCACCGCCGAGTGGTGCGGCCCGTGTGTCGGGGGCTTCTACGCCATGGAGCGGATGCAGGGGCGCTGGGGCGACGCCGTCTCATTGCTCACATGGAGCATTGCCGACAACTACACCAACTCCGATGGTTCGCGCCGCCAGAGCGAAGTTGGCGTTAACGCCATTCCCTCTTTCCTCTTCCATGGCACGTACTTCTCGGTTGGCACGCCTTCGGATCAGACCATTGACTCTTATGTGCAGGCCTGTCAGAACCAGGTCCCCTACAGCCGCGTGATCGGCCGGTGGAGTCTGCAGCCCAATCGCGTGGTCCGTGTCGGCGTCAAGATCCAGGCTGATCAGAATCTCAGCAACTACGAATTGCGCGTCAACATCCATGAGTCCAACTGGTACGTCTTCTGCAGCAATGGCCTGACCCACTACAACAACCACGTGCAGCAGGTGTTTTACGAACCGCTTCCCACGATGCAGGCGGGCGAGCAGTACACGCTCATCAAGGACTACGACCTCTCCGCGAACCGATGGATCCACAATCCGGAAGAACTCGGCGTGACGGTCTACCTCCACGACCGCGCCAACAACCGCAGCGTCAGGGCGGGCTGGGAACTCGGCGCCGTGAATCTCGGCGACCTCAACGGCGATCTGCGCATCACTCGCCAGGATGCGGTCCTGTTTACGCGTCAACTGGGCAAGAACAGCAACCAGCAAGGCTTCAACCCCGCCGCCGACTGGAACGGCGATAACGTCATCAACAACGCCGACCGTCAGTTGTTCCTCAACTACATTCGCAACGGCGGCATGCGCTGAGCCACACGATCGCGCGGAAGCGCGTCACATGAAGACGACTTCGCGAACAAAGCCCCCAGTCTGCTGGCTGGGGGCTTTTCAACACCCATCACAGAAGAGCGACGCCACTCTATCATGCACGGTGAGTGAAACGACCCGAGCCCCGTTGTGACGACTGCCACCCACGATCCGGCCGATCTGCTGCGCCGCGCCCGCGTGCTGGTTCTTGTCGGACCGGAGCGCACGACCATTCGCCTGAGCAGCTCCAGCCCCTTCATGACGTTCGTTGCGTCGTTGATCGTTCTGGGATTGATCGCCGGCGTGGCGTATTTGTTCGCGTCTGTGTTTGCAAACTCCAACCAGGTGCCGGTCCCGTGGATGATTGCCGGCTCCGCAGCCGTGGTGGCGGCGTCACTCGCTCTGGCGATGCGCCGGCGGCTCATCAATGAAAGCGGCTCACAGGACTTGGTCATCGACCGAGTCACAAACCAAGTCACGCTGCCTCGTACGTTTGGCCGCGCGGAGTCGCTGATGCTGCCATTGGCCCAACTCACGGCCATCCTCCCAGCCCAGGAGTTCGCCCGTGGTGAAATCCCCGGCCTGCGCGACGAGGCACTCGGTCCAAAAGAATACAAGCCGCTCAAACTCGCGCTCGATGAGCCTGTGCGTTACTTCGGCTCGCGTCAGAACGCCTGCTTTGCAGTCGTCGTGCTCTGGCGTGATGGTGACGGGCTTGAACGGCTCGATCCGATCATTCGCTGGTACGATCATCCGCGCGCTGATGCACTGGCACACTGGCTCAACCTGCAGTGCGGCGTGGATCCAAGGCTGATTGCCGCACCAATCGTTGGATGAAGCTCGCCGTTCCGCCCCATGACACACGGGGTGCCGTCTCGCATCGCTATGATCCTCCGTCATGCACACGCCGGCTTCGGCCACCCTCTTTCTTACAGGCGCCACTGGATACATCGGAGGACGACTCGCCCCTCGACTGCTCGAGCGCGGCTATCGCCTTCGCTGCCTCACGCGCAGCGCCGGCAAGCTGCTCGCACGACCGTGGGCGCCCAGTGAACGTGTCGAGGTTATTGAAGGCGACGCCGGCGACGAAGCCTGCCTCCAGCGCGCGATGCAGGGTTGCGCGGCGGCATACTACCTCGTGCACTCGATGGATGCGGCGGGCGCGGAGTATCGCTCGCGTGATCTGGCTCTCGCGGAAACGTTTGGTCGCGCCGCCGGCGAGGCACAGCTGCCGCGGATCATCTACCTCGGGGGACTGGGCGAAACAGGCGAAGGGCTCAGCGAGCATCTCTCCTCGCGCCGCGAAGTTGAGCTGGCGTTAGGTCGCCACGGCGTATCGGTCACGGTGCTGCGAGCCGCCATGATCATCGGCTCCGGCTCGGCTTCGTTCGAGATCCTGCGCTACCTCGTCGAGCGCCTGCCCATCATGATCACACCGCGCTGGGTGCGCACGGAATCACAACCCATCGCGGTGAGCGACGTGCTCTACTACCTCATTACCGCGCTCGAAACGCCGGAGACCATCGGCAAAACGATCGACGTGGGCGGCCCGGACGTGCGCAGTTATTCGGATATCATGCGCGAGATGGCTTCGGCCCTCCACCTTCGCCGGCGCGTGGTGATTCCGGTGCCTGTGCTCACGCCTCGACTCAGTTCGTTGTGGATCCACCTCGTGACGCCCCTGAACGCCTCAATCGCGCGTCCGCTTGCCGAGGGACTGCGCAACCGGGTGGTGTGTCGCGATGACCGGGCTGCTGAACTGATGCCCCATCAGTGTCTGACCATTCGCGAAGCAATGGACGCTGCGATCGCCAACATGCACGCCGCCCAGATTGAGACGGCGTGGTCGGATGCCGGCGTCATGCCCGGCGACCCGTCGTGGGCCGGCGGAACGGAGTTCATTGATCGACGCGAGGTTGTCGTGCACGCAGATGGCGATGCGGCGTGGAGAGCGATCTGCTCAATTGGCGGCGAGCGTGGTTACTTCGGCGCTGACTGGCTCTGGGTTCTGCGCGGGGCCCTTGATCGGATCGTTGGCGGCCCAGGACTTCGCCGTGGCCGCCGCGATCCCCATGCCCTCCGACTTGGCGATGCACTCGACTTTTGGCGGGTAACCTCCATCGACCCGCCGCACCAACTTACCCTTACCGCGGAGATGAAACTGCCCGGCACCGCCACGTTGGGCCTGGACGTCGAATCGACATCCGATGATGGGAGCCAAAGCACCATCATCGCTACGGCGCGTTTTCGCCCGCGCGGTCTGTTCGGGCTTGTGTACTGGTACAGCGTACTGCCCCTGCACGGCATCGTCTTTCGTGCCATGCTCAGAGGACTGGCGCGAGCGGCCGAGGGCCAGGCTACTCAAAAGTAAACGGCAACACCTCGCTCATCAGGCATGACCGCCGCGCCCACGCCTGAAGCAACACGCGCCGACCGCGCGCTGCCCCGGGAACCGAACGCACGAGACGCACGACGCCGTGTGCATCTGATTCGGCGGTGCCGACAAGCGTCGGCCTGGCCATGT
Source organism: Planctomycetaceae bacterium (assembly GCA_040255465.1). GTDB lineage: Bacteria > Planctomycetota > Phycisphaerae > Phycisphaerales > UBA5793 > UBA5793. The sequence goes on along the minus strand of JBDZVA010000001.1, from coordinate 154,330 downwards.
CGAACAAGACGCCCGGACAGCCCGGCGCCTCCGTTGACCCGCTGCGCCATCCGTAGACGAACACGACGCGCTCGACCAACGGCGCGCTGGTTGCGATCAGTTCATTCGACTGTCCGGCGAGTCCGGGTCGAGGCGGTCCGAGGCGAAAGGTGTTGTTGGGCAGGAAGTAGATAAACGTCACTGCCTGCAGCCCGGCGTTTCCGCCAAGGGCAAACTCATCAAGGAATGCTCCAGTTGCTCCCTCGTATCTTCGCACCTTGTTGTCGACCACGCTGCCGACATAGAAGTGGCCATCGGGACCGAATCCGATGCCGGTCGGTTCCACAAGCCCGCCACTTCCTGGGGTGACAAAGTCGTCGATGTAGACGCCGCTTGTCGCATCGAATCGCATGACTTTGTGCGTCGCTTCACACGAGACGTACACCAATCCATCGCGAAAGATGAGATGTCGCGGCCGTCGCAGGCCATTCTGCAAGGGAGAGACCAGCGCGCCGAGCGAAGCGCCGGTTGTGCCGTCATAGCGGTAGATTGCATTCGAGTAGTATGCAGGAATGTAAAGGTTGCCATCCGGTCCCCAGGCCATGCCGGCATCAGGACCATTGAGTCCCCCGCTGCCTTGCGTCACGAACACATCGATGAATGCGCCTGTCTGACCGTCGTAGCGCAACACGGCATCGCCGTCGAAACTGCTGACGTATAGATTACCGTCAGCGCCAAAGAGCACGGACGCCGGGCCGAGCAGTCCGCCAGTCTCGTCGAGTTGCGGCGTTGCGGGATCGTCCCACACAAATCGATCGACGAAAGTGCGCATCGCGGGATCAAATCGCAGCACCATGTTGGAATCTTCACTGGCGACGTAGAGAAGCCCATCGGGTCCGAGCACGACGCCGAGCGTCCCGTTCAAGTCAGTTGATCCGGCGTATTGGCCGCGCAATTCCCCCGTCCATGCATCAAACCCCACCAGACTGTCTGAGGTGAAGCCACTGACGACCAGTTCATCCGGCGGTCCGGCACACGCAACACATTGAGTGGCGAAGAGAACTCCCAGAACCTCCGCCCAGACGATCGAATGTTGATGATGCACGTGAATCTCCCTCCCTGGACAGCCGGATCCCCGGCGCCAATGTGTGTGATGGCATGAAGCGCGGAATCGTCATCCGCATGTCCGACAAGATGTAGGATATTGAGAGGGTTGGCAGGAAAGCTCGCCATCGCACAGGAAAACCTGATTCTCCTTGAGAGTCTCAGAGAGTTCTTGGTTGACTGACGTTGTGCGACCGGACGACTCGGAAGCGCATCGCCTGGGCGGTCCGAAGATGCCGTAGTTCCGTTGATGATGTTATAGGACGTGATGGGCGGTTACGCCGAGCGGCGCGACTGCGACTGCTTCGGGGCCGGGAGCCGCACGTGGAAGGTCGTTCCCTGGCCGGGCGAGCTTTGCAGGTCGATCCCCCCACCCGCCTCTTCGACGAGTCGCTTGCAGATGGCGAGGCCGAGGCCGTGGCCGCGCCGCGGCGACCGGCTCGTCTCGTGCTCGCCGCGCGGCCGACTCTTGAGGGGCGAGAAGGCCTGGGCGACCATCTCACGTGACATCCCGCATCCCGTGTCCGCAACCGTAAGGCGCACCTCGCCTCGCGCCTCGATTTCCGAGGAGATTCGCAGTTCTCCCCCGCTGCCGCGCATGGCGTCGATGGCGTTGAGGAAGAGATTGAGCAGGACCTGTTGCAGGCAGATGGGTCGAATACCCGCGCGCAGGCCGCTGGGAATGCGACGAACGAGCTGCACCCCTGCTTTCTGCGGATCCTTGGCCATGCACTCGAGCGTCAGATCGACGACCCGGTTGACGTCCGCATCTGCCAGTTGATCGTCATCGCGCAGAAACCCCAGGATCGCACTGGCAATACGCGACAGCTGCTCCGCGCCTTCGACTGTGCGAGTCAGGGCCTTGGACACGAGCTCGCGATCGTCCGGCGAGGCGATCGCGAGTTGGGAATAGCTCATGACTGGCGTCAGGAGGTTGTTGAACTCGTGGGCGATCATCCCGGCCAGGATGCCCAGCGTCGCCAGTCGGCTGGTGCGGTCGAGGTCAGCCTCGAGGCCCTGGATCTGTAACTCCATCTCGCGAATCCGGCCGAGCAGCACGTCGCGGTCGTTGTCAAGTTTGGCGTCGTGTGGCATGGGGGTACCGGATCGAGTCTGGGATTGCGTTCCAAGCTGAAATCGGCGTTTGAGCCGATGGGCTTAAGTTGGGATGATTTGTTCGCGTTCCGGCTGAGTGTTCCACGTGGAACACTCGAACACGGCGATCTCGATGGTGTTCCACGTGGAACATCTTGCCTGTCTCGTCTGGACGCGCTACATTCGGCCAGCTGGTTACCAGTTCACTCGAACTCACTTCGAAAGGACCAGGGATGGTCGAAGCAAACACCGGCGGGCGAACCCGCAAGCGTCTCGGCAGGGGGCTTGCGAGCCTCATGAGCCAGCCCGTTGCGGTCGCCGCGGAGCCTGGCGAGCAGCCAACAGCCCCTCATCCAATGCCTTCAAGAGAGGCCCCAGCGGCTGAAAGCGGCTCCACGGCACCGGTTGCCCGGGCCCCACAGGATCTCCGCAACATCCCTGCCGCGGAGATTCAGCCCAATCGCTTCCAGCCTCGCAAGCAGATCGACCCGGCCCGACTCGAAGCACTCGCGGCATCCATCCGCCAGTCGGGTGTGATGCAGCCGATCCTCGTCCGGGCACGAAAGGGGGGCAGCGGCTATGAACTCATCGCGGGCGAACGGCGGTGGCGAGCAGCGCAACTCGCTGGTATACAAGTACTTCCAGCGCTTGTCCGCGACATCGACGACTCACAGGCGGCCGAATGGGCCGTCGTCGAAAATCTCCAGCGCGAAGATCTCGACCCCATCGAGCGGGCTGAATCGTTCCAATCACTCATCACTCAGTTCGGCCTGACTCAGTCCCAGATCGCCGAACGGGTGGGCCTTGATCGCTCAAGCGTCGCTAACACCATACGTCTCAATAACTTAGATGATGACACCAAGGCCGACGTCCGCTCGGGGCGTCTCAGCCAGGGCCATGCCAAGGCGCTGCTGGCGATCGCCGACTCGCGCATCCGCCGCACTCTTGCCAAGTCGACGTTGCGACACAATTGGACGGTGCGCCGCCTTGAGCGCGAGGTCGAGTCCTTCGCCAACGCACAGTCGGGCCGTCCGCCTGCGGCACAGCAGTCGCGCAAAGCGCAGCACATCACTGATCTTGAAGAGCGACTTTCAAAATCGCTCCGACTGCCGGCAAGAATCCGCCAGTCCAAGTCGAGAACCAGCGGCCAGATCATTTTCACCTTCAGCACACTCGAAGAATTCGAAACGTTTCTGGCTCGCGCGGAACGATAGAGCGCGCTGGATACTGACCGATTTGTTCCGCATCGCGAAGTGAACAAGCGTCGTGATAGTGTTGTTCGTGACTCGTTCGGTTCATCGCGGTGCCGCGCTGTGATGCCGCGCATCGCGCACACGTGTGTAATGTAAACGCCGTGGTGGACCGGACAAAAATAATTCACTAACATTGCACCCGAACTCGCATTTCTGACAGTTCGGTTTCTCTCATTGCATCGCTGCGCGTCGATGAGTCGTCCCGCTACGAGCGGCAGTGCAACACTTACTGGTAACCCTGAAAGTAAACCATGGCTAAAGCAAAGCTCAGCAGAATTTCCACCGTTGATCTCCGCAAGGAACTCGATCGTCGACAGAATCAGATGGGCGCCCTGATGGCGCGTCGTGAGAAACTCGCCGGCGAACTTGCCGACATCGACGCAGAACTCGACGCTTTCGGCGGAACGGTTACGAAGCGCGGCCCCGGCCGTCCGCCCGGACGCGCCACCAAGCGCAGCGCGAAGCGCGGCCGCAAGCCGCGTAAGGCCAACCGCGGCGCGGTCACCCGTTCGGAAAATTCGATGACGCTCACCGAAGCGCTCAAAAAGGTGCTCAAGAACAAGACCATGGGCGTTACGGAAGTGTCCAACGCCGTGCAGAAGTCAGGCTACAAGACCAACGCCGAGAACTTCCGCACCATCGTGAACCAGACGCTCATCAAGAATCCCAAGATGTTCAAGAAGATCTCGCGCGGCCAGTACACTGCATCCTGATCTTCGTCGAATCAGCTCCACTCCAGGCGGCGCAGCGAATCACTTCGATTCGCTGTTGCCGTTTTCTGCACCGGCCTTGGAATCGGTCAGCAGGCGACGAAACTCACGAACCTGCGTATCGATGATCGGAACGTCCGGTGCAGATTTTGAAGACTTGACGCCCAACGTCTCGAAGCGCTTCGCCTGCACGACGGCCTGGCTCTCAAGCGAACCAACAAACTGGTTGTACGACCGCATCGCTTTGTCGAGCCCGTCGCCGACTTTTGTCGCATGGTCGGCGAGAACGCAAAGCCGGCTGTGCATTTCCAGGCCGAGATTCATGATGTCGCGTGCATTCTCCGCCAGCGATTCCTGCCGCCAGCCATACGCGACGCTCTTGAGCAGCGCCATGAGCGTCATCGGCGTGGCGAGGAGCACGTTGCGCGTGATGGCGTCTTCAAAAAGTGCGAAGTCGATCTTCGCCGCTTCGGCCAGGTGGGCTTCGCTTGGCAGGAACATCACAACGAAATCCGGGGTGTGCTCGAACTGCTCCCAGTAGGCCTTGGCGCCGAGTGAGACGACTTGCTCGCGTACGTGCCGGGCGTGCCGCACGAGCGCGGCGTTTCGCGCCTCCTCGGAATCCGCCGCGATGACATCCTGATACGCGTCAATAACGGCTTTGGCATCGACGACGATGCAGCGGTCATCGGGCAGATGGACGATCATGTCCGGCCGCTGTCTCGCACCAGCCGCAGTATTCATCGACTGCTGCTCAACGTAGTCGATGTGCTCGGTCATGCCGGCCAGTTCGACGATCCGCCGCAGTTGGAACTCGCCCCAGCGGCCGCGCGTTTCCGAGCCCTTGAGCGCCAGGGTCAGTTGGCTCGTTTCGCGCCGCAGCGTCTCGCCGGTTTGTTTCATGTACTCGATCTGCTCGTGCAGGCGCGTGTGCGAGGTAGCGCGGTCCTTTTCAATGGCTGTAAGCGTCTTCTCGTATCGCTCGAGCGATTCGCGCATGGGTTTGACCATCTCTTCGATGGCCTTGCGCCGCTGGTCGAAGTGCTCGGCCGCGCGGGCGTTGTTGTCTTTGAGGATGTCGCCGGAGATGGCTTTGAACTGGTCGGTCATCTGCTGGCGCGCTGCCTGCAGGTCAGCCAGGCGCTGCTGGTGCGATCGTTCATCGGCTTCGAGGCGGGATTCGAGCGAGGCGATCCGTGCGCCCGCCTGAGCCAGATCTGCCGCGAGGCGCTCCGCGCGCTGTTCTACTGTGCGCTTGTCCTCCTCGAGGCGGCCCAGAGTCACCTGCCCCTGGCGCAACTCTTCATTGACTCGCGCTGCGTTCAGCGCCAGCCGCGACTTGCCGACCGCCAACCACGCCGCGACGGCTGACGCCAGAAGAAAGAGCACCACAAAGACGATTGCCAGCGTTTCACCCATACGACCAGTGTACCCGAATCGGCCGCGAAAGTGGGGGAGCTCTCCCGCGATTGCCACTCGATGCCAGCGCAAGGCGCGAGCGAAGGCTGTTTCCCATCAGGCCCGGAACGATCCGGCGCTGGCCGACGCATCGGCGGCACGCGCGGCGCGTCGATGGCCGCGTTAGGTTGTGGCAGATACGTTACTTCTTCGAAGCGGATTCCGACCGGTCCTCGGCCACCAGGTCGTAGGTATCTGCCGACCAGATTCGGATCGCGGCCTGCGCGCCGGATGAGTCGGCGATACGGACGCGCGACCCTTCCCGCAGCGTGAACATGCTCACCCCGTGGGGCGGGATACCCGAGAGCGAGGTCGTCTCATCACCGTTCATGATGTCCACCCGGCCGATGGATCCCGGTCCCTGGTTGGCGATCTCGATGGTGGGCTTCTGCCCATGGAGCTGCACCACGACATCTTCATCCCACTGTGTCCAGAACGCTGCAATGTGCGAAGGCGAAGGTTTTGAGGCGCACCCGGCCATGGTCAGCGCGATGGCGCCACCAAGAAGCGGGGTCGTCCAACGAAGCACTCTCGATCTGTTTTGTGTCATGGCGTTCTCCTTCGGGGGCTCATTTTACACAATCTGCTCTCGTCTTTGGGAGCGGAACTTCTGTTTTTCGCCCGATGCACCCACGGCGTCAGACATTCCGACTCTACGCCCCCCTTACAATCGCCGGATGTCTGAGACAATGACCAATCTGCTGTCGCCGGACGGGCCGATCGCCCGCCGCATTGCCGGCTTCGAGGCCCGGCCGCAGCAGACAGAGATGGCCCGGGCGGTGGAACAGGCGCTGGCCAATCGCGGGCACCTGCTCGTCGAGGCCGGCACGGGGGTCGGAAAGAGCTTTGCGTACCTGCTGCCCGCCATCCAGCGCGCGGTTCACGCTCGCGAACGCGTGGTGATTGCGACCAACACCATCAGCCTGCAGGAGCAGTTGATGGACAAGGACATCCCGCTGCTCCAGGCCGCGTTGCCTGAGGAGTTCACCGCCGTGCTCGTGAAAGGGCGCGGCAACTACATGTCGATCAGGCGCCTCAAACTCGCCAGTGAGCGGCAGAAGGTCCTGTTCCCCGACCGCGCCCAGCTTGACGACCTGCACATGATCGAGGACTGGGCCTACGAGACGACCGATGGCACCCTTGCCACACTGCCTCAACTGGCCCGCCCGGACATCTGGGATCGCGTGCAGTCCGACGCTGACAACTGCATGGGCCGCCGCTGCCCGACGTACCGCAAGTGTTTCTTCCAGAGCGCCCGGCGGCGCATGGAGGCGGCCAACATTCTCGTGTGCAACCACGCCCTGTTCTTTTCCGACCTCGCGCTGCGCAGTCAGGGGGTCGGTTTTCTGCCGCGCTATGACCATGTCATCTTCGATGAAGCGCACAACATCGAGGATGTCGCGTGCGAGCACTTCGGTCTGTCACTGACTGAAGGGCGCGTCGCGCATCTGCTCAACGCCCTCTACGCCGATCGACGCAGCAAGGCCCAAACCCGACCCCGCGGCTTTCTGGCGTCACTTGAAGTGCAGGACGATGGTGATGAAGCGATCAACGAGACGCTCAGCACCGTCAGCCGCTGCCGCGCCGCGATGCGGGCCTACTTCGATAACTGGATCGCTTACTACGAACGAAAGCGTGGCAGCCAGCAGACGGTGCGACTCCATGAACCCAATCTTGTTGAGAATACCCTTAGCCCTGTCGCTACGGAACTGGCGCTGCGCCTGCGCCGGCTCAAAGAATGCGCTAAGCGCGAGGAGGATCAGTTTGAGTTGAATTCGTATATGCAGCGGGCGTCCGCCATCGCCGGCGACGCCGCGGCGCTCACGGAGCAGGTTCTCGGCGGATGCGTGTACTGGGTGGAGGTGGGGGCCCGCAGCGAGCATCGCGCATCGCGCCGCGTGAGTCTGTCGTGTTCGCCCGTCGAAGTGGGACCCGTGTTGCGCGAGCATCTGTTTGAAAAGGAAGCGAAGGCGCAAGCGGTTGAGATGAGCGATGAGACGTTGGATGAATCCGACGTGGACGAGGAACAGGCACGGCCCTCGACGGCGCCGGCGCCTACCACAAGCAACATGTTGAAACGTCCGAGTATTATCCTGACCAGCGCCACGCTCACGACGGGGCGCGGCGACTTCAACCACCTGCGCACCCGTCTCGGATGCACCGACGCCGAAGAACTCCAACTCGGCAGCCCGTTCGACTACGCGCGTCAGGTCAAGATGATCATCGAGCGCGACCTGCCCGATCCCGGCGATGGGTCGTACGTTGATCGACTTGTGCCGCGCGTGCTGCATCATCTCCGCGCGACCGATGGCGGGGCGTTTGTGCTGTTCACGAGTTTCGCGATGCTCAATCATGTGGCGGATCGACTGCTTGTTGAGTGTCGCGAAACGGGCGTCGAGGAGTTCCCACTGCTCATTCACGGCCAGGACGGGCCGCGCGGCCTGCTGCTCAAACGTTTCCGCGAAGATGAACGCAGTGTCCTGCTGGGGACGGCGAGCTTCTGGCAGGGTGTCGATGTGCGCGGCCGCAACCTGCGCAACGTCATCATCACCCGCCTGCCCTTTGACGTGCCCGACCGCCCGCTGATCGAAGCGCGACTCGAGCGCATCAAGCAGCGGGGGGGCAACCCCTTCATGGAAGACTCACTGCCGCGCGCGGTGATTCGATTCAAGCAGGGGTTCGGGCGGTTGATTCGCTCAACAACCGATACCGGCCGCTTTGTCGTCCTCGACTCGCGCATCGTGACCAAGTTCTACGGCCGCAAGTTCCTCAACGCACTGCCTGAGGGTGTGGTGGTGAACGTGGAGTCGAAGGAAGCCGACTGAAGAGCGGTAGACGCGATCGGTCCAACGCACCAGTGAGGCCGTTGGTTCCAGCGCACGAGGATCAAGCCTGCGCCGGTCCATCATCTGGGCATTGTGGACTCAAGCCTCGCTCACCCGTCAGGCTGATCGCGGCTCCGCACTCCGGACAAACTGTTCCGCTGCTGCCGAAGAGATCGTAATCGCACTTGGCACAGTGGTCTGGGTGTGGAGCGCGAATGGACGGACATGTGTAGCTCGCGACAACGCTTAGCCCACATACAGAGAGAAGTGCCGGCAGTGCGGAGTCAATTGGGAAGCAGAATGAATAGGTGTTGGCGAGGTAGAACGCCACTACGATCGCCGAACCGCCGTAGACAAGGGGCAGCGCGCAACGGAAGTCCGCACGTTCGAGCATGACTGATACAACTGGCGCGCTCCCCAGCCCAACGACACAACCGATGCCGAAACACAGCGGGAGGAGCAGCGGATCAAAGACGCCAAAGACGCTCCCGAATCCCCCAACTCTCATCAGCGCCACAACCACGGCAAACAGGCCGAGCACGCCCATGCCCAGTACGGCGATCCGGTACATCTTTAACCGCGGTCGGCCGAAACTCAGTGAGAGTTCGACTGGAAGCCGGCACTTTGGACAGATCGCGTCGCGATCGACGTTGTCGATCATTGCCTGGCAGTATGCGCAGCGAACGCGAAGGGGTGATCCTGTGTGCTTGCGCGTCTTGCCAAGTTCATCCCACTGCGACCATTGGACCAGCGGCTCGTCCTGGACGGGGCGAAACGACTGGCGTGGGATGGAGAACGCGTGTTTGATGAATCGGTACATCAGGCCACCGCATTCTCTTCCGGGGTCCGGCGCTTCTGCTGCTCCATGTCGGCCCCGCACTCCGGGCACACGCCGCTGGTGTTGCCGCGCAGGTCGTAGCCGCACTGCGCGCATCGGCCGCGCCGGCGGCGCCAGCAGCGGCGGATCATTCGCAGACCACAAACCAGCGCGAGCCAGAAGCCCGTATAAGCGGCCTGCCCGGACCAGATGGGCCGAAAGGGAAGCACAATCGGAGTTTCAGCGCTGCTCTCCGCTTCACGTATAACCAGACCGGTGGTGATCCAGGTGTGGGTCACCTCAGCATCACGATCCCAGCCGCACCAGAGCAATCGCAGCGGCCAGCCGACGCCGGCGATCTCCATCCACCCAGTCTCGGTTGGCGTGATTTCATGGGAGTGCCTTCTTGCACCCGCCGCCGCCCAGCCGGGAAACTGTCGACCGAGCAGATCGGGACCACCGGGCGGCGCGCTGGCGTTGTCCGCGTCAGCGAGCTCGATGGTTCCGGACGACAGGGACAGCCAGGGGAACTGTCGTTCAACGGATGGTAATGCGTTCAGGACAACACGGTGAGGCCCCTCGATGGCGCTGGCCGAGAGTCCAACCGGGATGTTTCCGCGTGATCCCCGCGCGATCTCATAGGCGTCACCGAGACGCCATGCGAACCAACCCGACCACGCCAGGTTCGTGAGTGCCAGCAGCCCGCCGGTGTACAACAGCGCAGTGGCCACCGAGTGTCGCCACGACCTGGAGTGTGTGGAATTCACTCGGCCTGGACTCCCTTCGCGGCTCGCGGATCCCCCGGGGCATCTCCCCGGAATCGGGGGGTTGGTGAGATGCAAGCCCCCCATACTCTACCAGATGCGGACAACCTGACCTCGACCACCTCCGCTGGAACAAAAAACCGGCGCAAAACGTTGCTGTAAGGGATTTTGAGCGCACCTTTCTGGTACCATCTCCAGACGCAACCCCGGAAGCGGTTATCAGACCGCAACCACAACCTCTGTCACGGCAATACCTTCCAGACATTTCTGTCAAACACGCCGCCAATCCGGAGCCCAGACCACATGAACCACCTGTCACACCGTTCCCGCCATCTGCGGCCGCTCGGCTATGCCGCCGCCATCTCCGCCTTTGCGCTCAGCGCCTCACTGGCCAATGCCCAGTGCTGCGGTGAGGCCGCCAACCTTGCGGTTGTGGGCGATCGCCCGCTGGACCTCTCCTCTTTGCGCTTCTATGAGGCTCAGGCCAACACGTTCACGCGCAGTCTGCAGGATCGCGCATGTCTTGATGTCGACTCAGCGGGCAATGTGCTGATCGCCTGGGACAGCCGCCGACAGGAGCTCGGGTCCTACGGCGTGGTTGGTCAGTTCCTCGATCCGCTCGGCCGGCCGCTGGGTACTGAGTTCCGCATCAACCAGTACGCGCCTGGCCTGCAGCACGAAGCCGCCGTTGCGTTCGACAAGCAGGGCCGCGCCTGGGTGGCATGGCAGTCCGATGGCCAGGATGGCGACGAAGGCGGCATCTACCTCCGCGGCTTCACCCCCAAGGACGGTTCCTACGCCCCGATGGGCGATGAGATTCTCGTCAATTCAACAACCAAGGGCGCGCAGACCGACCCCAGCCTCGCGATCAACGCAGCCGGGCAGATTTGCATTGTCTGGTCGAGTGCGGCCGAATCGCGCGACGCCGTCGCCACTGCTCGTCTCTTCGATGTGAGTGGCCAGCCCATCTCGGATGAGATTGTGATTGGCTCCTCGGCCGACGGACACGACCGCCTCGCCACTACCAAGGCCCTCTCTGATGGCCGTTTTGTCATCGCGTGGGACCACGTGAGTGCAACCGGCGAGCCTGCCGGTCTCTTTGCCCGCACGCTGGCCGCCACGGATGAAGCGCCGCTCGGCGTTGTTCGCCATCTCACGGTCGACTACACCAACTCGACGCACATCGAGCCGTCCCTCGCCGTCGACAGCCACGACAACCTGATCATGGCCTGGATGCGTCTGCCACAGGACGCCACCGGCTACGACATCGTCGCGCAGCGGTTTGATGCCGACCTTCAGCCTGTCGACAGCCTGCAGACGATCTCGACGTTTACTGGTCCGTGGCAGTCCGGCGCAGCCGTCACCGTCGCCGCCGATGATTCCTTCATCGTGGCGTACAACGTGTTTGGCAACGTCCCCGCGTGGACGCCAGAGATCGAACCCATCACTCCGTCGACCGTCTTGGCCCGCACTGTTTCGGCTGATGGCCAGCGCGTGAGCGATCCCTTCACCATCAATCAGGGCAGTGAAGGCCAGCACACCCTCGCCGCTGCCTCCAACTCACAGCGTCTCGCCTTCTCGAGCCTGGGCACGATCGCGATTGCGTGGAATGGCCAGGCGGGAACGGACGACTCGGGCATTGGTCTGACCGTCGCCGCACCGCCATCCCTTGAGCTTCCTGCGCCGCCGGCCGTTGAGGCCCTCGCCGCGGGTCAGGATCTCGTCGCCACCGACCTGACGGCTCCGCCGATCCGCACGGAGAACTGGAAGCCGCAGGAGCGTGAGCTCTTCCCCGCGACGGCTGGCCCCGACTTCGGGTTCCAGGCGTTCACGACCACCGAGTGGCAGCCGCCGGATCCGGATCTCGCCGTCGGTCCCAATCACGTGATCGCCGTCGTGAACATGCGCATCATGGTTCTCGACAAGGCCGGCAACCAGATCTCCGAACAGTACCTCGAAGATTTCTGGGGCGATCTCGGCGCCAACTACTTCGTCTTCGATCCGGTCGCACAGTATGACCACTATGCCGGCCGCTATGTGGTCGTGGCAGCTGAACATGAAGGTGGTAATTCAAGTCAGAGTCGTCTCGATGTGGCCGTCTCCAAGACCTCCGACCCGACTGATGGCTGGCACAAGTACCGCTTCACGCTCAACTCGATCGGCTCCTTTGTCGACTTCGAAAACCTGAGCATCGGCAAGGACGCCTACTTCATCTGTGCCGACTACTTCGGCGGTGGCGGCAATGTCATTCACATCTTCAACAAGACCCCCATGCTCTCGGGCAACCCCGTCACCATGACGTACGTCCGGACCGTCAACGGCCAAATCTCACTGTGCGGCACCGACGACTTTGACACCAACGCCCCGGCACATTACTTCGCGACCACCTACAGCGGCTCGAGCACCCGGGTCCGTATCTACGGCCTGCGCAACGCGCTGACCAACCCCACGCTCAGCCAGTTCGACCTCGCGGTGCCGTCATTCTCCAACCCGCCCAGCGTACCGCAGCGCGGCTCATCCAACCGTCTGGCAACCGTTGACTACCGCATCAAGCACGGCGTCTACCGCGCTGGCTCGCTCTACCTCGGACACGCCACCGGCGAAGACAACACCGCACGCGTCCGCTGGTACCAGGTCGCCATGAACGGCTGGCCCACCTCCGGCCAGAATCCGACGCTCACCCAGTCCGGCAATCTCAATCCGGGTACGGGCCAGCACTCCTGGTTCCAAGACATCGGCGTCGACGCCGAAGGCGACATGGTCATTTGCGCCAATCGCTCATCTGTCAACGACTATCCCTTCGTCTCGCGCTTCGTCCGCAAGGCCGGTGATCCGAACGGAACCTTCCGCGCGGAATCGCGCCTGGTTGAGAGCAACGGCGCGCACACCGGCGGCCGCTGGGGGGACTACGCCGGCGTCGACGAAGACCCGGCCGAGCCCGGCGTCTTCTGGTCACACCATGAGTACAACGAAGGCACCGGCACCAACTGGCGCACCTGGGTCGGCCGTGTCGATTCCGACCAGTCTCTTGTCCTCGAAGCGCCGACTGTGCTGAGGCGCGGCAACCTTGAGACGTTCACAACTCGCGCCGCCCTGCCGGGTGGACGAGTCTACGTCGTTTACAGCACGCGCGGCCTGGGTTCAACGTTTGTTCCCGCACTCAATGCCACACTGAGTCTCGCCCGACCCACGCTCGCCGGCTCATCCATCGCCGACGCCGCGGGCACGGCCGTACTCAGCATGGTCATCCCCAACGGCGCGCCCAGCAACATCTCCGTTTGGATTCAGTCCGCGGAGAATCGCAACACGTCCAACGTGATTCGCGCAACGATCAATTGATCGGCGTCCAGTGAATTGACTCACCCGCCCGGCCACGCACATGCGTGGCCGGGTGTCGTTTTGGGCATGACAAGAATTGAGTCGATGCGATGTATTGCGGGCGCGATGAACCGAGGGCGGCAGCTGATCTCACCTCATGTTCGTCTCTTCCGCAACCGGAACATCACGGTCCATGCGTCATGCAGTGAGTGCACGTATTCGCTTCGCTGATCATGGGCACGCATCGCGTTGATGAGGCCGCACCTTGTAGAACTCCACATTCATCATCTCCCCTCGTCAGCACAGGCTTCGCATGGGGCTCTCGCCGCAGCTTTTCATGGCCCGACCAGACCCGATGCCCGCATGCCTCGATGCCTCATTCCGCAGCGTCTACAATGCCGATGCGCTGCGCGGCTCCGTCGCGCCGTATTGACTCGTGGACCATCGACTTGCATTCCGCCCGAGCGAAAGCCCGGGTGTGGAGATTCCCAGATGCTTCCCAAGCCCCCGCCGCGGCTCGGCCAACTTGGCTACCTCTACTTCCCACCATTTCGCATCGAGGGCTACTCGATTGCCGGCGAGGCAACTGCGGTCATGGTGCCGGAGTTCGACATCTGCTTCGACATCGGCCTTTGTGGCCGGCCGATGCTGTCGGCCAAGTACATTGCGTTGACGCACGGCCACATGGACCATGTCGCGGGCCTGCCGTACTACTTCAGCCAGCGCTGGTTCCAGGGAATGGGCATGGGAACGTGTGTCTGCGACAAGCGTATTGAGCCGGCTGTGCGAGCGATGATGCAGGGGTGGATCGATCTCGAGCAGCAGCGCACGACGCACGAGATCATCGGCCTGTCGCCAGGCGAAACGACGGAGATCAAGAACAACCTCTTCCTCGGCCCTTTCGAGGTGGATCACACGGTACCCAGTGTGGGCTGGGGAGTCGTCGAACGCAGGACGAAGTTGCGCGATGAATTCATCGGCATGCCGCAGGACAAGTTGCGGCAGTTGAAGGTGGAAGGCACGGAGATCACCCGCGAGCTGCGCGTGCCGCTTGTCGCGTATGTAGGGGACACACTTCCTGGACCACATCTGCTTGGGGAGGTCGTGCGCAAGGCGAAGATCCTGGTGATCGAGTGCACCTTTTTCGAGCCGGAGCACAAGGAGCGCGCGGTTGTCGGCAAACACGTTCACGTCGATGACATCGCGGAACTGCTTGAGCGCATCGACGCGGAAGCTGTGGTGCTGACGCACATATCGAGGCGCACAAATCTGGTGGCGGCCAAGAAGGTGCTGCACGACCGGCTCGGCGCTGATGGGGCGAAGCGTGTGTTCCTTTTGATGGATCACGCTGAGAATCGCGCGCGCTACGAGCAGCAGTGCGCCGAGGCGGAGGCAAGCGAGTCGCGCTGAAAAAACTTTTGCATGTCTCACAGAAGTGCGTCGATTCGGTGGATTAGGGGTTGACAAACACGCGAAGAAGAATTACCTTTGTCTGGTTGGACCGACACTGGCCAAGGGATGAATCAACTTCGTGGTTTGGCGCGGTCGGTGGTGGAGTTTTCAAATCAGCAGGCTTCCGTTTTAGGAAAGCGTTTTCCAATGCCAATTAACCCCGATCCGATGATCTGGGACGAGATTCTTGCGCACTTGAGGCGGCATCATCCGGATCGCTGCCGCCAGTGGTTTGAAGAGATTGAGATCGTCAATCTGGCGTCAGGCGTGCTCACACTGAGCGCCGCGCAGCCAGTGCAGTTGCGTTACCTGCAGCGCCAATGTGTTGAGATCTTCCGCGAAGCGGCGCAAAGCGTTACAGGCCGTCTGCTTAGCGTGGTGTTCGTCTCGACTGAGGAGGCGGAGCAATTACCGCCCCAGCCGCAGATTCACGTTGAACCGTTCACGCTGCGCCCACCGGTCCCGTCGCAACCGGCGCCGACCGCTGCGGCGTCACCGCCTATCTCAACCAACGGCAACGGCCACGCGCACAAGTCCGTCCCACCACTCAACGGCAACGCCGGGCGCACGCCGGGTGGTACGGTTTGGGGCACCCTGTACGACGAGATGGTCATCAATCCGGACTACTCGTTTGAGACCTACATCGTCGGACCCAACAATCGTCTTGCGCATGCCGCGGCGGTTGCGGTGTCTCAGCAACCAGGGAATTCTTACAATCCGTTCTTCATTCACAGTGGTGTGGGTCTAGGCAAGACGCACCTGCTCCAGGCAATCTGCCAGGCCATTCTCGCGAATAATCCGGATTGCCGCATCTACTACGTTTCCTGCGAAGGGTTTGTCAGCCAGTTCATGGAGGCGGTGCAGGCGGGGCAGATGCTGCAGTTCCGTCACAAGTTCCGCGACATTGATGTGCTGGTGGTCGACGACATCCACTTCCTTGCGGCCCATGAGCGCACTCAGGAAGAGTTCTTTCACACCTTCAACAGCTTGTCGCAATCGCACAAGCAGATCGTGCTCAGTTCTGACGCGGCGCCCAACGAAATTCCCAAACTGGAAGATCGCTTGCTGAGTCGGTTCAAGTCCGGTCTGGTCGCGCGAATGGACAAGCCGTGCTACGAGACACGGCTGGCCATCCTACGCATCAAGTCGCGGTTGCGCGGGTTGGTCCTACCAGATGATGTACTCTGCTACGTCGCTCATCACACCGATTCGAACATCCGCGAACTCGAGGGGGCGCTCACGCAACTGCAAGCGACGGCGATGGCGATGAACCGCATCATCGATCTCGAACTGGCGCGCGAAGCGCTGGGCGACGCCCCGACACCGCTCACACCAATCGTGAATATTCAGGCGATCATCTCGACCGTGGCGCGACAGTTTGAAGTGAAGCAGACCGACCTCTTCTCAAAGCGGCGTCAGAAATCCATCACGCTGCCGCGGCAGGTGGCGATGTATCTCGCCCGCTGCCACACGAGCCACAGTCTCCAGGAGATCGGCGGCTTCTTCGGCGGCCGCGATCACACCACGGTGATGCACGCAGTCGACAAGATTGGTCGCCTGCGCGCGGGTGATGCGGGCATGGACCGTCGGCTGGACATGATTGAGCGAGATCTGGCTATTCGTTCGTCGTGAATCGCGTTGGGGCTCGGCATCGATCAGCGATGGTGCCACGCGGTGGTCTCTGTGAGGCCGGCCATGTCGCGCATGCGATCCGGCAGGCGTAACCACTGCACAAGCAGCGCCGCTGCACCAACCAGAGTGATGAGTAGGTATGGCACTCCGCCGAGCAGCGCCGCAACTGTGGCAAGCAGCGACGGCCCCTCCACCAACGCGGCAGAAACGACAACCGAGCCGGTAATCTGTTCGATGGATACTTCTTCCTGGTTGCGCGCTCTCGCATCCAGACGTCGGGTCAGAACAACGCCGATACACACGCCGACGGTAAGCAGAACCAGCGCGAGTCCGGCAAGGATTTGGGGGAGAATCTGACCGGCACCAAGTATTGGACCTCGAGTTGCGTTCAGCCCCAGCACAATGGCAGCGAACACAAGTGAACCAGTCGCTAGGGTCGCGAGGATCATTCTCGCTTGACCGATGGCTCTGGAGAGATCCTCTGACCTTCCCGTATCTGCCTTCGCCTCAGGTACTTGCACGCATCTCCTCCGTAATCAACGCGGCTCGGTGGTACACGAAGAGGGGGTACCCGGATTCAACCTCAACCAACTCCTCAGACGGCCGATCGAGTCCTGACCATCTGTGTGCACAACTTGTTGGGAAAGACCTGTTGCGCCGTGTTGCTCCGACAGCCTCGCCCCGTGCCCACAGCATTATCCACAGCGGAGCCACCAGTGGCTTGCGGCAGTGCAATCTGGCGAGACAGACCACGAGGACCAGCCGCCAACCAAGCGACAGGATATCCACCGGGCCTTGTTTTTCGTAACCATAAACCCAGCAGATGGTTGTGTGTGGCTTGGTGGTGCTGTGCACATACCGACAGAGGCTTTAACGGAGATGAAGAATGTTTTCTCTTCTCCTCTTCTAACTTAAGGCCCCAGCCTCCGGGTGCCCGTCGGAACACCGGTGGTACTTCTCGCGACACCGCGTGGCTGCAATGGACGATTGCCCCGGGCATGTGGATAGACGGTGGATGGGTGTGGCGACTGGCAACTTGGACAGAAGGTTGTCGTTCTTTGGGCCACCACAAGATGTTGCAGCAGAGATCCGCAGATCCGGCAGGGCTGGCCTTGGCGTGAGTAGGCAAGCAAATCACCGCGATTGCGGCCGCTCTGGCCGTTGCCGTCTACGTAGTCGCGCAACGTCGTCCCCCCAGACTTGATCGCCCGCCTGAGAGTGGAGCGGATGGCGCGAGCGAGGTCCTGCGTTTCCCTGGAGTCCAGAGTGCAAGCCAGCCGCAGCGGGTGGATGCCAGCCCGGAAGAGCGACTCGTCGGCGTAGATGTTGCCTACGCCCGCGATCAGTTGCTGGTCGAGCAGCGCTGCCTTGACGGCGCGGCGGGTCTTGCTCAGCGAAGCGTGGAGGTCGCGGTGGCGTATGGTGAGCGCATCGCTCCCGAGATTGGCCCAGTTGCCCGACTCGAGATCGGCGAGCGAGTCGTAGGGAGTCACCCCACCAAAGCGGCGAGGATCACGGAAGATCAACTGGTCTCCCGGTGGATCCGAGACCACAGACCAGCGAATGTGGATGTGATCGGTGCGGTGTGGCCGTTGCCCGGCGGGCAGAAAGAGAAGCTGGCCCGTCATTCCGAGCTGAACAAGGAGAACCGGAGCGTCGCCTTCCGCGATGATGGCCAGTTGTTTGCCGCAACGGCGCAGCTGACGGATTCGGCAGCCCTCAAGAAGGTCGTCGTGCAGGTTGACAAGTGGGGCGCGACCGGCACCGCGCCTTGGGGGAAGCGCACGGATCACATCGCGGCGCATCACTCGGACACGACCCAGGTTTCGACCGACCAGTCGTGGCGTGAGTGTCAGGCGCAGGTGTTCGACTTCGGGCAGTTCAGGCATGCTGGTCTGAGGTCTGGGGCTATCGGCGTGATTCGTTTGGCGGGTTCTCGAGGTCATCACCGGTGGGGGCATCCGCTTCCGGCTTCTCCAATGCACGGCTCAGCGCGCTTTGGGCTTCCTCCCAGCCGATGAAATCAGGGTCGCCGGCGAATTGCTGGAGCCGTTCGATCTCATCGGGCCGGAGGGGCGCCAGCCGGCCAAGGGAGAGTGCCGCCGCCTGGCGGACCGATCTTGCCGGATCGTGGAGCATGCTGAGCAGAATGCGAACCTGTTGGGGTTCGTCGGCGCGGTAGCGGCCGATTTCAGTGGCGATGCGCAGTCGTGCGAGTTCGAGATCACCAATTTTTGACGCGATTTCCAAGGCGTTCAAAACCTCGGGGTTGTATGGATCGATCGCCAGCAGCGTCAAGACCGCCGAAAACCGGTGCTGGGGGGAAAAGGATTCATCCGTGAGCATGGCCGTCACTCGGGGAATGGCTGGGACAGCAACCGGGCCGAGGTTCGCCAAGGCTCTCAATGCGGCATCAGTCCTTCGGTCATGGGCATCAAGAGCGAGAATGATCTTGTCCACCGTCGGCGTGGCGGTAACTCCCATTGACCCAAGCGCACGGATTGCATTGGCGCTCACGCCGGAAGACGGGTCGTCAATGAGTCGGGTCAGCGCGGGGACGGCTTGCTCAGCCAGGGAGCCGAATTCGACGAGGACGTCGCAGACCGCCGAACGGACTTCCGCTCGCTCATCTGAGAGAGCCTCGATGAGGGGGGGAACGGCATCCGGATGGGGTGGCTGGAGGAAGTCGAAGACGCGGGCCGCCCGGGTCCGAACCGCCACGCGTGTGTCACTGAGGCACTCCGCTACTCGCTTGGCGCAGCGGCCGGGATCAATGATGGACTGGGCGCCAGCAACCTGGGCGATCGCGTTGAGTGCTTCGATCCGGATCGTTGGGTCGGGGTCGCTCGTGGCTTGAAGGAGAGCCAGCTCAGCAATGTCGTCGCGCAAGCGCATGTCTGAGAGGAGTTGAACGGCCCGGAGGCGCAGCGGCTGGCTGCGTCCAGCGGTGATGATGGCGGCGCATCGGTGGGCAAAAAACTTGCCGTAGTCGGAGATATCTCGATCATGCCGTCTGAACCATTCAGGATTGGTGGCGTTGACGCGGGCGTCGACCTCGTTGAGCACCCACTCGTTGTCCGACCAGGGGAGAACGATCATGAGCCCGGTGGTGGGAATGAGAGCGGTCCAGCCTTGCTCCTGAACCGTCGGGAGGGCGGCGAGAGAGCAGCCGCTGAAGACCAGCAGGGCGCCGAGTAGTGCCTTCATGCGGTAGCGGCGGGTCCGGTGGAGGTTTTTCTGATTCGCCGCGTCGTGTCCGCATTCGGGGCAGACGAATCCGCGGCTCCCGGTCATGTCATACCAGCACTTCGGGCATCGCGGCCGCCCTTTGGAACGGTCGGCAAAGGCGGAGAAGTGCACCGCGATCATCCCGGCGACGATGAGCAGAGCGGCAATGGCATAGAGAACAATATGAGCGAGCACAGGGGATCGTAGGAGTCAGGGCGACGACCCGGTCCGCCAGGCGGCGCCACACTCCGGGCAAACGACGCAACCGTCCGGACCGGCAACAAGGTTGTCGATGCGGTAGGCGCAGGTGGCACACAGCCCCGTGTCAATCAAAGCCTGGATCATCTGCCGATGGCGGATGCGACTCGTGTACCAGTAGCCAGCGCGGGCGAAGACCAGTGGGACACCTACAGGCGCGACGGCGACCGCCAACCAGGTGAGCCAGGCGGGCAGACCGACCCACCGAATCATGAGGATGCTCAGCACCACGAGTGTGAGCCAGAGGGTCATGCCGATTGCAGCGGCGATCCAGAAGCGCGGGCCGGGCTGGTCCATCTTGAGGCGGGAGATGATTTCATCGCGCTGTCGAGGGTTCAGCGACGTCTGGCCCGGGGCTGGGTGCGCCAGGCGATCCGGGCGCACGAGTGTGGTGGCCCGTCGGCGGTGATCGCGAATTGTGGGTGAAAGAAAAGACATTGCGAGCGGCGTTCCCATTGTCCTGGGGGATGGTCGTGAGGCGGCAGCCCGACTACGGATGATATTGGTGCGACGCGACCGGGAGCACGCCGCAGGCATCAAAACCCTGCGAGGAGCCAGGGCGCCGTGGACTGACAAGCGAGGTGGTACAATGATCGGTCTGGAGGCGTCGGCGTCCGGGCATCTCTCTTCGCATGCGGTCTTTCTCCAAACGCACCTATCGCGCGGTCGTGCCGCTCTCCCTTCGTCGAGCGGTGAGCGAAGCGAGGCTGCGCGCCATGGTTTGGCGGGGCGAACGGACGCGTCTGCACGTTCACTATCCGCATTACGACGTCTCGCCGGCGCAGATCGAGTCGGATGCCCAACTCGCGTTGGATGGTGGGTTGGCGTACGCACAACACATCGCGGCGCTGCAAAGTCGGGAGGTGGACCCCTTTCCTGACCTGAGCGGTTTGACCGTGCTGGAAGTCGGGCCAGGGCTGGCATTTGGACCGCTGCTCGTGTGTCGCGCGGCGGGGGCGGCGGAGGTCGCAGCGATCGATGCATACCCGGTCGAGTGGCACGCCGCGTATCACCCGGCGTTCTATCGGGCGTTTCTGGCGTTGGCAAAACAGCGCTGGCCTGAGCAGAACTGGTCGGCGGCGGCGGAGATGGAGGCGTCTAACGGCGGTGCAGCGGAGGCCATCGTGCGGGTCGTGGCCGGCGACATCGCCAAGGGCGGGCCGCGCGCGTTGGAAGACACCTCCTTCGACGCCACAGTCTCCAACGCCACACTGGAGCATGTCATTGACCTGGCGCAAGCCGTGAAGCAACTGGCCCGGATCACGCGCGTCGGCGGAGTCGGTGTGCATCTTGTCGACTTTCGGCACCACTGCGATGCGGACCGGCCGCTGGAATTCCTGACGATACCCGATCGGCGGTACGAACGACTGCTAGTGCGCCGGCAGGGCCGGGAGGGTAACCGGATCCGGGTGGGCGAGCTGGCGCAGATGTTCACGGCCCAGGGGTTTGAAGTGGCGCGGGTGGATGTGATCGAGCGGGCCGACGAAGCGCATGTCAGGGCGTTGAGACCTCGGATGGTGGAGCGGTTCGCCGCGATGGACCCGGAGGAGCTGGCGGTCCTGAGCGCCAGGCTGCTGGTGAAGCGCCGCGGCTGATGGTCCGCGAGGCTTTCAGGGCGAGTGGCGGGGTTGTGGGAACAAAGCAGGTTGCGGGGGGGTTCTTGCCAATGCCCTGCCGCAGATGCGGTATGCTGTGTGGCGGCCGTTGTAGGTGGATTCGACCGTTCGGGCGGCGCGTTTTGAATGTGCGTTGGTAAGAGAGGGAAAGACTATGTTCAATCGATATGTGGGTTCGTCGCTGCGCCTGTGGGTTGCGGTCGGCGGTGCGGCTGCAGTTGCGTTTTCGGCGGCAAGTGCCCTGGCCCAGCGCGGCGTGCAGATCAACCATGACGCCAACGGCCAGAACATTCCCGGCGATGCCGCCAACGAGCCGAGTTTCGCCATCGACCCGACCAACCCCCTGCACATGGTGGCGGGGTGGCGGCAGTTTCCGACGATCAGTTCTGATGCGCGCTACGCCGGCGTTGCGGTGAGCACGGATGGTGGATTGTCTTGGTTCAATGAAGGGACACTTCCACCACCTCCTGATGCGCCCGATGCGCAGCAGTCAGACCCGGTGTTGGCGGTGGACTGGAACGGCGTGTTCTTCTACAACAGCCTGATCTTCCGCGGCTCGCATCTTGGCGTAGCCACATATCGCAGCGACACCGGCGGGTTCTCGTGGGAGGAGCCGGTGTTCAGCCGCGACCAGTCTGCGGACAAGAACTGGTACGAGATCGATTACATCACAGGAAATCACTATGGCATCTGGCAGTTGCCCGGCGAGTTTGCTCGGAGCACGGATGGCGGACGCACATGGGCGCGATGGCGCGTCGGCGCGAGCATCTTCGCGCATGTGAATGTTGGGCCGGATGCAGAAGTGTACATCGGCTGGTGGGAGAACGGCGGAGTGAAGATCCGTCGGTCGGACAATGCGCAGGATCCAAACGCGACACCGACGTTCACGCCCGAAGTTGCGATTCCCTTTGGTGACATGGTCTGGCAGCCGCCCATGAATCCGGATGGCGGGGCAAGCCAGGTGTGGATCGCGACGAATCAGAATGACGGCCCCCAGCGCGGCTGGGTCTATGTGCTCAGCTCCTCGCAGACGGGCAATGATCCTGCGGACGTGATGTTCTCACGCAGCACAGATGGCGGCCAGACATGGAGCGCACCGATTCGCGTGAATGATGATGCGCCGGGTCGGGATTACCAGTGGATGGCCGCAATGTCGATGGCGCCCGGCGGGCGACTCGACGCGGCGTGGTTCGATACACGCGACGATCCAGGCCACTTGCTGTCTCGCCTCTACTACGCTCATTCATATGATGGCGGGGCGACATGGTCTCCAAGCCGGCCAGTGGGCGACCAGTTTGATCCGAGGGTCGGCTGGCCGCAGCAGCGCAAGATGGGCGACTACTTCCACGCGCGGTCGGACAACGGCTCGATGAGCTTTGTGCACAGCGCGACCTACAACGGCGAGCAGGATCTGTACTTCCGGCGTCTGCATCCGATGGTGCTTGACGTCTCCCCGCTGACGGCGGGGCGGCCGGGGCAGTTTGATGTCAGCGAATGTCGGCCCAACGAGCGCGTGTGGATTGTGTACAGCCTGGGGGGCAATGGATACACCAATGTCGGCCCGCTCGATGTGCCGGTGAATCTCGCGCAGCCGCGGCTGGGCGTTGGTCCTCGCTTCGCGGATGGTTCGGGAAACGTGTCGTGGACGGTGACGATGCCGCCGCAGTCGCGCGGCCAGCACATCTACTTTCAGGCGATTCAGCGGCAGAACGCGAGCAACGTGTTTGAAGCCGACGTGCAATAAGTTCGGGTGAAGGGGAAAAAGGTTACTCATGGTTGAGACAATGTGTGTGACGTGGCGGCGCCATTGTGCGTCCGTTGCGGTCGTTTGCCTTGCGGGTCTGGCGCCAACGGCGCTGGCGCAGCGCGGCGTGCAGATCAATACAGACAGCCAGGGGCGGGACATCATTGGCGATGCGGCGAATGAGCCGACCTTTGCGGTGAGTCCGGTCGATCCGAATCGGCTGGTCGTCGGCTGGAGACAGTTTCCGACGATCAGTTCGGATGCGCGATATGCCGGCTATGCATACTCGTCAAACGGCGGGCTGACGTGGACCAATGGCGGGGTGCAGAATGGCCCACCGGGGTATCAGAACCCACAGCAATCTGATCCGCTGGTCAAAGTCAACGCGCGCGGCGAGTTCTACTACTGGAGCGAAGTCTTTCGACCCAACTATGCGCAGTGGATGTACCGCTCAATGGATGGTGGTGAGACGTGGTCGGTTCCTGATGCCATTGAAGACCCAACCAATGGCGACAAACCGTGGCTGGCGATCGACAACACGGGCGGGATGGGAGACGGGCACTTGTATGGGGGATGGAATCACTTCGACCTCGGCGGCTACTGCTACGTCGAGTCGACGGATGGCGGGACCACTTGGACGCCAAGCGTGCGCATTGCCGATGCCGGCGGCACGCAGTGGATGATGCACATGGTGGTGGGCCCCGAGGGCGAGGTGTATGCCGCGTGGAAGAACTACAACCAGAACTCGATCTTTATCACCAAGTCGACCAATGCGAAGGACCCGAACGTGCCGACCACATTCGACGGGTTCGGCAGTGGCGGTCGCGGCGGGATCGATCGGCGCATTGATGATGCCAACGACCCGGGATTCCTGGACGTCAATCCGACCGGATTCCACCAGATGTTTCTCGGCGTGGATTCGTCTGGGGGGCCGCGGCACGGGTGGGTGTACGCGTTGTGGCCGGACAAGCGGCGCGATACAGCCGACCTCTACTTTGCACGGAGCGCCGACGGCGGGTTCACCTGGGAAACGGGCATTCGCGTGAACGACGATGGACCCGGAGCGATCCAATGGATGCCGTCGATGAGTGTGGCGCCCAACGGCCGCATCGATGTTTTCTGGTTTGACACGCGCAACAGCAGTGGCCACCCGGTACCCTGGTCGGAACTGTTCTATTCGTTCTCGACTGATGGAGGCATCACGTGGGCGGCAAGCCAACGGGTGTCTGAAGCGTTTGATACGACCATCGGCTGGCCGCAACAGACCAAGATCGGCGACTACATGGAGTGTGTGTCGGACGCGACTGGGGCGAGTGTGATCTATCCGGCGACGTACAACGGCGGTCAGGACCTGTGGTTCATGCGCGTCGAACCGTTCCAGGTAAATGTGAGCGCGCTCGTTGGCGGGCAGCGTGGATCGGTCAGCGTGGCGGGCGCGCGTCCCAGTGAACCGATCTGGCTGGCGGCGACAGTCCGAGGCCTGGGGAGCACATACATCCCGCAACTGAATGTCACTTTGAATCTGGACCGTCCGTTCCAGGTCGGCGCGATGAAGACGACGGATGTCGACGGCTCGGCAGCGTGGAATCTTCCCGTACCGCGACAAGGCTCCGGTCGGACACTGTGGTTCCAGGCGCTGCAGCGCGAGAGCGCGAGCAACGTGGCGGAGGCGACAATCGAGTAACACAGCACAGATCACGGGAGAGTGGAGATGCTGACGTGTGAACTTCGGGGCCGTATGGCCATCGCTGTTGTGTCGGCGCTGAGTTTGGCCAACGGTGGTTCCGTGGCGCTGGGCCAGCGGGGGGTGCAGATCAACACCGATGTGCTGGGTCTGAACATTCCCGGCGACGCGGCCAACGAGCCGAGTTTTGCGATTGATCCAACTGATCCCCAGCACATGGTGGTGGGGTGGCGGGAGTTTCCGACCAACAGCTCGGACTTTCGGCTGGCCGGGTATGCCGTTACGCTCGACGGGGGACTGACGTGGTTCAACGGCGGAACGCTCGAGCCGCCCGAAGGATCAGGAAACGCGAATCAAACCGATCCCGTCGTGAAGTTCGACCGCAACGGAGTGGTTTATTACAACAGCATGATCTATCGGTCGACGCGCGACGGGCAGACGGTGTATCGCAGCACGGACGGCGGTTTCACGTGGGAGACGCCCAACTACATTCGTGAGAATTGCTTCTGCGACAAGAACTGGTACGCGATCGATGACCTGAACGGGTTCCACTACGGCATCTGGCAGATTCCCGGCGAGTTTGCCCGCTCGATCGACGGAGGGCGCACATGGAGATCGTGGAATGTCGGAGCGTCCGTCTTCGGGTTTGTGAACCCGGGTCCCGACAGTGAGGTGTACATCGGGTGGTGGGGAAGCGGAGTGATGCTTCGCCGATCGGACAACGCTCGCGACCCGAACGCGACACCGACGTTTACACCCGCCATCAGTATCCCCTTCGGTGCCGGTGTGTGGTATCCGCCGGTCAATCCGGATGGGGCAGCCAGCCAGATCAACGTGGTGGTGGATCATCGCGATGGCCCGACGCGCGGCTGGGTCTACATGGTGAGTTCGGCAGTGCGGTCCGACGACGTCGCCGACGTGATGTTTGCCCGAAGCACCGATGGTGGGCGAACATTTAGCGCGCCGATGCGCGTTAACGATGACCCGCGTGGTCAGGATTACCAATGGATGGCCGCGATGTCGATGGCGCCGAGCGGTCGCCTCGACGCGGTCTGGTTGGACACGCGCGATGATCCAGACCATTTCATCTCGCGTCTTTACTATTCGTGCTCGTGGGACGGCGGTCTGACGTGGTCTCCCAATCGTGCCGTCGGGGATGCCTGGGATCCGTCGTTGGGCTGGCCCGGCGGCCAGCGCAAGATCGGCGACTACTTCCAATGCCAGTCGGACAACGGCTCGGTGAGCGTGGTGCATCCTGCGACGTTCAATGGCGAGCAGGACATCTACTACCAGCGACTGCATCCGATGGTGCTGGAGACATCGCCACTTGTTGCGGGTCAGCGGGCACGCTTTGACGTGAGCGAGGCACGTCCCAACACGCCGACGTGGGTGGTGTACAGCGTTGACGGACCCGGGTACACGAACATCGCGATGCTCGACGTGCCTGTCAATCTGGCGCAGCCACGATTGGGCGTGGGCCCGCGCCTGGCGGACTCGGCGGGCAACGTTTCGTGGACCATCACCATGCCGCCTCAGTCGCGTGGGCGCTCGGTCTGGTTCCAGGCCATCCAGCGCGAGAATGCAAGCAATGTGATCGAGGCGGTGGTGGAGTAGCGAGCGTCCGCTTCTACTTGTTGTGGCACGCGAGGCACATCTGGCTGGATGTGTTGTCGATGCGCAGCAGGTCATCGTGGCCGCCGCGATTATGAGGTTCGTGGCAGGTGGCGCAACTGAGAACGGATTTCTCCGCGCCGTTGACCATCATGAGGCGCAGTTTGCCCATGCGGGAGCCGCCGAAGCTCTGATTCTCCCACGTGGATCGCGGGTTGAAGTAGCTGGGCTCCGGTTCGGGCCAGACGGCGCTGGAGCCGACGGGGTGCTGCTTGGTGAGGTCGGTGCCGGCGAGTGCATCGCCGGTCATGAACTGGCTGCCGATGCCGTCGCCGAAGGCGTCGAGGGCGACCGTTCCATCATGGCAGCCCATGCAGAGGATGCTGTAGGAGTCGAGGGCCTCATCGCGCGGGAAGTTGCCGTCGTAGGTGGTGTAGACCTGGCCGGCTGACGGCAGGGCGTGGTTCCACAGGCGACCGGCGGAATAGCCGTTGATCTCGACGGCGTTGGCGTTGTGGAGCGTGTGGCAGGGCAGGCAGGTCTGCGACTGAGCCCAGCCTTCAGATGAAAAATCATGCGCGCTGCCGACGATCTGCGCGTGGGTTGTGGTTGCCGTGCCGGCCAGCAGGAGACACGCCAGTTGAACAATGTCACGCTGTTTCATTGATGCTCTCCATCACCCGAGTGACGCCACCGCGTCGCCGGACCAATGCACACCCGCCAAAGCGATGGTCCCGATGACCGTTGCGGCGAGTCGCGTCTTCTGGAAGTGATGGTCGGCCAGAATGAGGCGGGTCTTCTGATCTGGCTCACGCAAACTGTGGACAATCAGGGAGATGGGGGCGGCGCGATCGTTTTCCGCGGCCGCCGCGCAGAAAGCAGTGGATATGGCGCTTAACTTGACCGGTTTGTCGCATTGCCACACACGGACTTCAGCGCCGATCAACACGGCGCCAGGCGGTGCCGGTCCCGAGTGATCGACCTGGACCGCCCTGCGGGGCGTTCTCCGCGTGCAACGGCTTCATGCCCCTGCGACTATACTCGATGCGGTACGGGGCAATGGCCGATCTTCGTCATAGCGGACGAGGCGGTTTTGCCGGCCGCGAGCTGTCGCATGGCCCCTGATGCGCACAGTTAACCCAGATGCGCCTGACAAAGAGGATGGATGGAGCATGACCGATCCCGCCGAGCCGATCACCCCGCGAGCCATTTCGACCATTTCCACCGATCCGGAGCAGGCGATCCGCAAGACGCGCGAAGCCTACGAGCAGCTCCGGTCGGAGATCGCCAAGGTGATCGTCGGGCAGGATGAGGTCATCGAAGAGATGCTCATCACGCTATTCTGCCACGGCCATGCGATCCTCGAGGGGGTGCCGGGTCTGGCCAAGACGCTGCTGATATCCACAATCGCGCGGACGCTGAACCTCCGGTTCAGCCGCGTGCAGTTCACGCCTGACCTCATGCCGACTGATATCACCGGCACAGAAGTGATCGACGAGGACAAGGCGACCGGGCAGCGGAGCCTGCGCTTTGTGCGCGGCCCGGTATTCGCGAACGTGATCCTGGCCGACGAGATCAACCGCACGCCACCCAAGACGCAGGCGGCGCTGCTTGAAGCCATGCAGGAGGGGCAGGTGACGGTGGGCGGCCACGCGCACCCGCTGCCTAAGCCGTTCTTCGTTCTGGCGACGCAGAACCCCATCGAGCAGGAAGGCACCTACCCGCTGCCTGAGGCCCAGCTCGACCGGTTCATGTTCATGATCCGCATTGGTTACCCGAAGCCCGAACAGGAACTCGAAGTCATTCGGCGAACCACGGCGACGCACGCGGCGACGATCGGCGCGGTGCTCAGCGGCGAGGACGTCGCCACGGTGCAGGATCTCGTGCGGCAGGTGCCGGTGGCGGACAATGTGCTCCGCTATGCCCTGAACCTGGTGCGGGCGACGCGCGTGCGCGACCCCGAGGCGGTCAAACCCAAGATTGTGACGGACTACCTGTCATGGGGCGCCGGGCCGCGCGCGAGTCAATACATCGTGCTGGCGGCCAAAGCCAAGGCGATCCTCGCCGGCGCCACGCACGTCATGCCTGACCACATCAAGTCGGTCGCCCACCCCGTACTGCGGCATCGCATTATCACCAACTTCAACGCGGAGGCGGATGGCGTGACGACGGATGATGTCGTTACGAGCCTGCTGGAGACGATCCCGGTCGAGGGGACGGATGCAGGGACAAGTCGAAAGATGGATGCGGTGCTGAGGGGCTGAATGACACGGCAGAAGCCAGACAAAGGTGGAGCAACCTGTGGCTGAAGCCGCACCACTCCAGACTGACGACTACCTGTCACCCGCGACGCTCGCGCGGATGGGCGCGTTCGAGCTGCGCGCCCGCATGGTCGTCGAGGGCATTCGCTCGGGCATGCACGAGAGTCCGTACTACGGCTTCTCCGTCGAGTTCGCCCAGCATCGGCAGTATGTGCAGGGCGACGACATTCGCCACCTCGACTGGAAAGTCTTCGGTCGCAGCGACAAGTTGTATCTCAAGCAGTACGAGCAGGAGACCAATCTTGACGTCGTGCTGCTTGTTGATTCTTCCGGCTCGATGCGCTTTGGCACGTATGAGGCGACGATTGAGGACGGCAGCAAGCGCATCTGGCGCAAGTTCGACCATGCCACGGCGCTGGGCGCGGCGATGTCATTTCTGGCCTTGCAACAGCAGGATCGCGTGGGGATGGTGGTGTTTGCCGACGGCGTGCGATCGCTGGTCAATCGCAGCAGCGCGCAGGGGCACTGGCGCCAGATCGTCTCGGCGCTCAACACCCATCCGGTGGAAGAGCAGACGAGCATCGGGCGGTGCGTCGATCAGGCACTGGGCAAAGTGACCAACCGTGTACTCTTTGTCATCATCAGCGACTTCTTCGACGACCTGGACCAGATTCGCAGCGCCATGGCGCGCGTGCGGCACCGTGGGCACGATCTCATCCTGTTTCAGGTGCTCGATCGACAGGAGATGCGCTTTGACTTCCGCACGCCGGCCCCTTTTGAGGGCATGGAACTCGAGGGCAAACTGAATCTCGATCCACGCTCACTGCGGCAGGCCTACCTCGAGATTCTCTCCGAACACTGCAGGTCGCTGGAGAAGTTGGCGCGCGGATTTCATTTTGACTATCAGCGCATTGACACGCACGACTCAATCGGGCCGGTCCTCAGCCACTTCCTGGCCCGAAGGATGGCGCAAGGCCGCAGGGGGCGCGGATGAGTTTCGTGCACGTGGGCCTGGCGCTGGCCGGTGTCGCCGCCGTGGCGATCCCCATCATCATTCACCTGCTGTTTCGTCAGCGGCGCAAGCCGATCGACTGGGGCGCGATGCGCTTTCTGCTGGAGGCGTATCGACGCAGCCGACATCGCATGCGACTGGAGCAGTGGTTGCTGCTGGCGATCAGGTGTCTGGTGTTGGCTCTGCTGGGCCTGGCCCTGGCGCGGCCGCTGCTGAGTGATTCAGCGCTGCCGCTTGGGCCGGGCAGTCGCGTCGTCTATCTTGTGGTCGATAACGGGCTGGCGTCGACGGTGACCGATGCGCAGAACCACAGTGCGCTGGAACGCCACGTGCAGGAGGCGAGCCAGATCATCAGCTCGCTCAAGGCGTCAGATCGCGTCGCGCTCGTGTCGGCAGCGCGGCCGATCGAAGCGCTGGTCGATCCGCCGGCTGTGGATCACGCGGCGGTGCTGGCAAGCCTGACGGAACTCAAGGCGTCGCACACTCCTGCAGACATTGACGCCGCTCTCTCGCGCGTGCGCGAATCGATTTCGTTGCGCGAAAGTGACCCCAGTCCGGTGTTTGTGTATCTGCTCAGCGACTTCCTGGCGGGTTCGGTCGACCGCACCCGGCCGCTGACATCTCGTTTTTTGGATGACAAACGGAACGTGAAGCTCATTGCGTCGGCGCCCGCGACGGCGCCGGTTGCGAACGTGCAGGTCGTGTCGATCGACTCCAAACGGCGCGTGGCCCTGGCCGGGGCGACAGATCTGAGTGGGCAGTTTACGGTGCATCTGCGCCGCGTCGGCGATGTGAGCGAAGAAGCCCTAAGCACGGTGCGGCTCAACGCCGAGCCGCTGCCGAGCCCGGATCCGATCTCGGTGCGATGGGCTCGCGGGCAGAGTGAAGCGGCCGTGGACATGCGGCTCGATCTGCGTGGCGTCAATCCCGGCGAAGTCATCGTGACAGCAGCGATCGATCGCGATGCGCTGTCCGCGGACAATGCGCGATACAACGTACTCGAGGTGCGCGATGTGCTGCGCGTTGCGGTGCTCGACCGGCGCGAGTTCGGCCGGCCGGGGGATCTGGCCTCCTTCCCCAGCGGTTCATGGTTTCGACGAGCGCTCGATCCGGGGCGTGGCTCGCAGATCAGTGTGACGGACATCGATCCCGCGTCGATCGACCGAGCGGCGATGCGGCGTCTCCAGGCGGCCGTTCTGACGCGTCCGGATCTCGTCACGGAAGATGGCTGGCGCGTGCTGCGCGAGTTTGTGGATGGCGGTGGAATGCTTTGGATCGAGCCGGCCGAGCAGGATCGCGTCGCGACGTGGACGGATCGCGCCGCCGCCGCGCTCGAACTCAACTGGCGCTGGGCCCGCGAGGCGACGAATGTCGGCGAGGACGAGTCCGGCGTCGCGCTGGCCGATGAGCAGCCCAACAGCGATCTGCTGAGCCTGTTGGGCAGTGAACTGACCGACCTGACCAAGCCCGTGCGCGTACTCCGCGCCCTGCCCGTTGAAGAAGGTGTGGAAGAGGATTCGATTATTCTCCGGCTCGCGGACGGCACGCCGTGGATGATGTGGACGACTGCGGGCGGGTCGAGTCGCGGCGGACTCATTGTGTATCTCGCGAGCGCCGCTCATCTCGACTGGACCACGCTGCCGGCCAAGCCGTTCATGGTCGCATTGGTGCATGAAGTGGTGCGCCAGGGCGTTGGCCACGCGCACGAGCAGCGTGAGCTATCGCCCGGGGACGCAATCGCGGGTGGTTTGCCGCTCGGCGCCGCGTCGCTCATTGGTCCGGGTGGATCGCGGCTGACGGTGTTGACACGAGATGGCGCTGCCACTCTTGACAGACCCATCAGCCAGGCTGGTGTGTATGAAGTCCTCGATGATCGCAGCGCGTCGCTGGGGCGCATCGGTGTGAATGTTGAACCCGAGGCGGGGCGGACCGAGGCGCTCGGAGCCGCCCAGGTGAATGAATGGCTGGATGCGAGCGGTTCATGGCAATGGCTTGACGCCAACGACGCCACGGCAGCGCTCGCGGGCGAAACAACGTGGGGTGAGATCAGTCTTGCTCTATTGCTAACCGCTCTGGCCCTGGCGCTTCTCGAGACGTTGCTGGCCCGCTGGTTCAGCCACGGTCTGCGGCGCGACCTGGAGACCGGCGGCCTCGACACCGATCGCTACTCGCTGACCTCGACCTTTGCAGCAGAAGGGCGGCCGGCATGAACGCCCTGTGGCACTGGTTGCTCAATCTCGATCGACTTCCCGTGGATGCAGAGACGATGCATCTCGGCTGGCAGCGACCGCTGCCGGGCTGGGCGTGGGCGCTGGCGATCATTGTGCTCGGCTTGCTTGCGGTGTGGAGTTACAGTGGGCTGATTGGCAATCGGCGTGGGCGTGGTGTGCTGGCAGTATCGCGCGCCGTGTTGCTGCTGGTGCTGGTCGCACTCATTGCGGGGCCGGCGATCATTGTGCCGCGTGATCTGGTAGAGCGCGACTGGGTCGTCTATCTGCTCGATCGATCGACGTCGATGACGATCGGCGACCTGCCGAATCGTGAAACGCGTGATGAGCAGTTGCGGCGGGCGGTCGCCGATTCGCAGACGGTGTTCCAGGATGTGGCGTCCAAACATGAGGCGCTCTGGCTGGGCTTTGATGAGGGCGCGTACGACCTGCCCGTTGATGCGGCCACAGGTGAACCTGACCTGAGTGCGCCCGAAGGTCGGCGCACGTTGCTGGCCGCCTCGCTTGATCAGGCGTTGCGTCGACTTTCAGCGCGACCAATCAACTCTGTTGTGCTCTTTACCGACGGGCGGACCCCCCAGCCGCCGACACGAGCCCTTCTGCGACAACTCGAAGCGGCCGCCGTGCCGCTGCTGGTCGTGCCGCTCGGTTCGGGTGAAGAGGTGGGTGACTTGGCCGTCGGGCGCGTCGAGTCACCGACCAAAGCGTTCGCGCATGACATCGTGCCCATCGATGTGACCATTGATCGCCTTGGTTCGACGACGGGAGCAAACGGTGCAGAAGTAAAACTCGTCGATGCGCTCACGGGTGAAGTCTTCGACCGCGAGCGTCTCGAACCGGGCGACGAGCGCGATCACCTCACACTGCTGGCCCGCCCAAACCTCCCCGGCGTCTCGACCTGGCGCGTAGTGATCGAGAGCGAAGGCGTCGATCTGATCACCGACAACAACCAGCGCGACTTTGACATTGAACTCGTCGATCGCCCGCTCAAAGTGCTCTACGTCGAAGCGCGGCCTCGCTGGGAGTATCGCTGGATCAAGGATCTGATCGTGCGCGAGCACACGATCGACTCGAGCATCATGCTGCTTTCGGCCGATCGTGATTTTGCACAGGAGGGCAACACGCCGATCGCTCGATTGCCCAACTCCCCTGAGGAGTGGGAGCCCTACGACGTAATCGTGCTCGGCGATGTGCACGCCGATTTCTTCTCGGTGCCGCAGCAGGAGATGATTCGCAGCCAGGTGGCCGAGCGCGGTGCGGGGCTGCTGTTCATTGCCGGGCCGCGAGCCAATCCATCAGCGTTCGCCAACAGCCCCCTGGCGGCGCTGCTGCCGATGCGCGGCAATCTGAACCTGCCGACGATCAACGAGCCGGTGCGAATGAAGCCGACAGACCTTGCGCATCGCCTGAGCGTGCTCCAACTCATGCTTGGTGAGCGCGATGCGTGGGACATACTCGATGACCCCGCCCAGCCGTGGGCGGCGCTGCAGTGGGCGTTGCGGCTCGATCACCGCTCGCTCAAGCCGGCCGTCGAAGTACTCGCGGAGACGACAGCGCCACTGGACGAGGGTCAGCCGCTGCCGCTGGTGACTTTCACGCGATTCGGGGCCGGGCAGAGCGCTTTTGTTGCAACGGATGAGACGTGGCGCTGGCGCTATGGCCTTGGTGACACGCTGCCCGAGCAGTTCTGGAACCAGTTGATCCGCATGCTCGGCCGCGACCGTCTTACGCTTTCGGGTCAACCGGCCGTGCTCACCGTCAACCCCCGTCGGGCCGAGGTCGGCCAGCCGATTGTGATTCAACTCCGCCTGCTTGATGCGCAGCTCGCGCAGCGATCCGTTTCCGAGATCCCCATCGAACTCGTCGATACGTCCGACGGCTCGGTTGTCTCTCTCTCGCTGACCGCGATCGATGAGACGATGACGCGCTACGAGGCGGCGTACGTACCAGACCGCGCCGGGACGTTGGAAGTCCGCATGGTTGATCCGGCGCTGGTGCGGTTTGACCTCGGCCAGCGCGTGGAGGTAACGCGGCCCGATGATGAGATGCGCGACCCCGCCGCCGACCACGACCTCCTCGCTCGCCTCGCGGAAGATACCGGCGGTCAGGTGCTGGCGGCCAGCGACCTCAGCGCGCTCGAAAACCTGCCTGACCGTTCGATCATCACCCCAATGGATCTTGTCGAGCCGCTGTGGGACACGCCGTTGTGCCTGATCCTCGTGATCCTGCTGCTCACGTTCGAGTGGGTGGGGCGGAAGTTGATTCGCCTGAATTGACCCGATCCACACGGTGGCTAATCAGACACGGATGGCACTTTCAACGAGCGGCCCGCGGAATTCGGGCGGACCCTCCCGTTCGGAACGTCTTTTGTGGGTGTTCTTGCCCGAGAATCCGGACATTTGGGAACGCAACGTGGCGTCCGGCCGATGTTATAGGAGTGGGACGGAACCGGGCCCGCCCCCCCGGCCGTACCATTGATCGGACTGCGGGAGCCGCTTGCGATGCGCGATGTGATCAGGGAGATTGAATCAATCCGCCGACGGGTGTGGCTGATGCTGCTGGCCCAGCGGGTAGCGGTCCTGGCTGCGTGGGTCATTGGCGGAGCTTTGGCCCTGGTCGTCATCGACTACATATTCCGCCTTCCGGGACCGGCTCGACTGGGGCTTGACGTCATCGTCGTAATCGCAATCCTGGTTGCGCTGTGGAGGTATGTGACCCCCGCCGTGCGGTTTGCCCCGACGCTGACCGATATGGCGCAGCGCTTTGAGAAAGTTGTGCCTTCGCTGCGCGGCCACCTGGCCTCGGGCGTCGACTTCATTCTCAGCCATGAGGTGGAGCAGTCAGCCCTTGCCGCTCAGGCCGTGGCCGAAGCCGAACAGCGTGTCGGGCGCGAGAACCTGCGCGCACTCGTTGCCCCTAAGCGAACGTTCAGCGATCTGGGCGTGTTCGCGGCGGCGGCGGCCCTCGTCGCGATTCTGTGCGTCACAATGCCCGGCTCGGCGTCGATCGCCGCGCAGCGGTGGTTCAATCCATTTGGTGAAGCGCGGTGGCTCAAGCGTACCGGCGTCGAATCAGCAATGGGAAAGAATGTGCATCCGCTGGGCAAGGCGCTGCCGCTGCGGGCGCGGGTGACGCGCGGCCTGCATGACGACATGCGCGTGATGGCGCACTACCGGCTCGTGCGCAATGGCCAGGCGGGATCATGGGAACAGGTCGTACTCACCCGGCAGCAGGATAATCTGTTTGAACGCCTGATCGAGCCGGATGCGGACACGATCGAGATCCGTTTTTCGTCGATGGATGACGAGACGCCGGTCGAAGAGATTCGGCTGGTCCCGGCGCCGCGCATCGAGCGGGCGGAGCTGCTTGTACGGCCGCCTGCGTATGCGGCGAGTGTGATCGATCAGGCGACCGTCGATCTGGGGCCGGGTACGGATGAACGAGCGGTGCTCACGCCGCCGGCGCTGGCGGGTTCGAAAGCGTCATTGGCGCTGGAGTTCAACAAGCCCCTGCCGACAGATCTGAGCAGCAACGACTGGAAAGCACTGCTCAATTGGCGCACAGATGAGGTGGATGGTCAGCCAGCCGCTGATGATGCCGAGCTGCTCGCCGCTGTGGGAGAAGCCGGCCAGGCCTCGGCATGGACGATTACATGGACATTGGGCGCGACAACCCGCCTGCAGCCGATTCTGGTTGATGAGTACGGCCTGCTCGGGGCAGATGATGTGGCCTATCGCATCGAAGCCCGAGTCGATGCGCCGCCGACCGTGACGATCATCGACCCTGCGACGGATCGGACGTGTTTACCGCAGGCGTACGTTCCACTCAAAGCCGAATCGCGCGACGACGTGCTTGTGGATACGCTGGCGGTACAGGCGATAATCAACGATGGCACACCCCGAGTGATCGCGACGCAGGCAGGATCCGCGACCGTTGAACAGTTGAACCAGGAACTGGATCTTTCGCTGCTGGAAGTCAAGCCGGG
Source organism: Planctomycetaceae bacterium (assembly GCA_040255465.1). GTDB lineage: Bacteria > Planctomycetota > Phycisphaerae > Phycisphaerales > UBA5793 > UBA5793. Next base: position 118,296 of record JBDZVA010000001.1, on the reverse strand, counting down.
CGACACGGTGACGCTGGTGGCGACGGCTACGGACACGTTCGCGTTTGATGGCGCCACGCACGAGACGGCTGAATCATCGCCGCGCAAACTGCGCATTATCACAGATGCCGAGTTTGTCGAGCAGGTGTACCAGAATCTCTCGGCGGTGCGCGACAGCGCGATCCGCATCGAGCAGGAGCAGCGCGAATTGCGCGAGCGACTGGCCAAGGGTCAGACGCGGCCGGGCGATCTCCGCGATCAGTCGCGCATCGGTCAGCAGATCGATCAGCAGCGCGAAGTGGTCAGTCAGATCGAGCAGCGCGTGCGCAACAATCGGCTGGGCGATCGAGATATCGACGAACTGATGGCCGAGGCGACAGACCTGCTGCAGCGGGCTGGACAATCATCAAATCAGGCATCCGAGGCGCTGGCCGAAGCACAGCAGAGCCCGCCCGAAACCGAGCAGCAGGCGCAGCAGCAGGCCGCGAAGCGCGATGAAGCCCAGAAACAGGTCTCAGACGAATTGGCGTCGCTAATCGAGATGCTCGACCGCGGACAGGATTCATGGGTTATGCGCCGGCAGGTCGAGCAGTTGCTCAACGACCAGAAGAACCTGGAGCAAGCCGCACGGAAAACGACTGACCGCACGCGCGGCCAGGACCCATCGCAATTGAGCGAAGATGAGCGGCGCGCACTGAATGAACTGGCTCGTCAGCAGGACGAGCTGGCGCGACGGGCTCAGGAACTCGTTGATGAATTGCGAAACCGGGCCGACCAGATGCGCAAGAGTGATCCAGATCTGTCGCAGGCGATGGATGAAGCCGCCAGGCAGGCGCAGCAGGAGCAACTCGAGCAGAAGATGACTGACGCGGCGCAGCAACTGGAGCAGAACCAGGGCCAGCGCGCCAGCGAGCAACAGCAACAGGCGCAACAGGCGCTGCAGAACATGCTCGATCAACTCGAGAAGACCGACCGAGCGAAGGCTGAGCGGCTGGCGCGGCAGGTCGAGAGCCTGTTGCAGTCGCTCGATGCGCTCATCGCCGCGCAGGAAACCCAGCTGGGCCGACTGCTCGCTGCCGACGGGAACTACGACGGACTTGACCGCGCAATGCTCCAGTTGAGCACCAATACCTATGCGGTGCTCGATCTTGCCGTTGAGGGTGGGCGCGACATGGCGGAGATCGCGCGGCTTGTCGAGTTGGCGGCCAAGGCGCAGGAATCTGCGATCGTCGCGCTGCGAGCGGCGTCGATCGATGCCACCAGCGCCCAGCAGAGCGAAGAGGAGAGCCTGGCCCGATTGAAAGAAGCACGCGAGCTGGCGGCAAAACTGCAGGAGAAGCTGCAACAGCAAGAGCAGCAGCGGCGCAAGCAGGAACTCATCCAGGCGTATCGCGACCTGCACGAGCGACAACTGGCGCTCAAAGCGGAGACCGAGCCGCTCGCAGGCGCCAACCTCGATCGACGCCAGCGCGTCGTGGCGCGGCAACTCGGCAACCAGCAGGCGCAGATTCGCATTGATGCGATGGATCTGCTCAAGAAAACGGACGAACTCGCGGAGTCGTTCGTTTTCGAGGCCAGCCACCGGCAGATCGATGCGCTGGCGGGCGAGGTTGTGGAGGATCTGCGCGGGGCGATGATCGGCCAGACTCAGCTGATGCGTGAGCAGGATATTGCCGACCGGTTCCTCGCGCTGGCAACGGCTTTGCAGGATTCGCAATCGGATCAGGAATTCGAGCAGCCCGGCGATCAGAATGATGATGGCGGCAGTGGAAGTGGAGGAGGGGGTCAACCGCCTCCGTTGGTGCCTCCGATCGCGCAACTAAAACTGCTTCGCGGCCTGCAGGAGTCAGTGTACCGATCAACGCGATTGCTTGATGAGTCGGGCGCGGCGCTTGACGAGGCCTCGCGATCGACGCGCCTGGATGAACTCGGTGCGGCGCAGAAGGAACTAACCGACCTGGGGCAGAAACTGATTGAAATGATGCACCAGGGCGGAGGCGCCCCTCCGAACGGGCCGGACATTCAGCCCGGCGAGCCGGGAGGACAGCCATGATGAACGCTCGAAACAGGCTTCAGGTCGCCGGCGTCGTTGCGTCGCTCGGGCTGGTCGGCGTGTGCAGCGCAATGGCCCAGAACAATCAACCTGCGCCGCCACCGGAGCCTGCGCCTGAGACCGCCCCCGCGAAAGCGGATGCGCCTCCGTCGCTCGACGAGCTGCTTGGCCTGAAGAAGGACAAAGAGACGACGCCGGAGCAGCGGACGGACATCATCGAGAAGCTGACCGGCGGCGCTGAAGCGGGTGCGGGCGTGGATATCGCGGTGGTGTTTCTCGAAGCCGTAGACAGCATGGGTAAGTCGGCAGCGCTGCTGCTTGACCAGCGCAGCGCGGGTCTGGCGACGCAGCGGTTCCAGGAGGAGGCCATGCTCAAGCTCGACACGCTCATCGCGCAGGCGCAGCGACAGTCCAAGCCGCAGAACAAGCCGTCGAGCCAGCAGAGCGAGCAACAGAGCCCGCCTGAGCAACAGCAGCAGGATCAGCAGCAGTCGGCGCCGGGAACGAACGCGAGCCGGGACGGTGACAATCGGCCGGGTATGAAGCAGACGAATCTCGATGGTGCGATCAACGAAACAGGCAGCGAATGGGGCAACCTGCCGCCGCGCGTGCGCGACCTCCTGCGGCAGGGGCGCGGCGATGCGGTGGCGCGGCTCTACGAGCGTCTCACTGAGATCTACTACGAGCGACTCGCAGAGGAGTCGCAACCATGAAGACTCGGATCAGAGACTGCAGCGCACTGGGCGCTGCGGTGTTGACGGCGGCATTGCTCGGTGGCGCGGGATTGAACATCGAGCGATCAGCGCCTCCCGTAGACGCGGGCGGCGGCGGCGCTTCCAATGCGCCGCTGACAACTGAACCAGAGATGAACGAGCGACTCTACGCTTCGGTGGCGCACGGACTCGAGTTTCTCGCGACGCAACAGAATTCAGATGGATCATTCGGGCCGGACAATCGCTTCAGCAAGAATGTGGGCATCACCGGGTTGTGCGCGCTGGCGTTCATGTCCGACGGGCACCTGCCCGGACGCGGCAAGTATGGCAAGCAGGTCGAAAAGGCGCTTGAGTTCGTACTCAGCCAGAGTACGGAAACAGGCTTGATCGTCGGCGGTGAGTCCCACGGGCCGATGTACGGCCACGGCTTTGCCACACTGTTTCTTGGCGAGATCTATGGAATGGGCGCGATCGAAGATGATTCGCGTCTGCGTGAAGCGCTCGTCAAGGCGGTTCGATTGATCGTCAACTGCCAGAATCCTGAAGGCGGCTGGCGGTACAACCCCCTGCCCGAAGATGCTGACGTGTCGGTAACGATTTGCCAGATCATGGCGTTGCGCTCGGCGCGGAATGCGGGTATCAAGGTGCCCAAGGAAACGATCGACAAGGCAGTCGAGTACGTGCGCCTGTGCCAGAACCCCGATGGAGGATTCCGGTACATGTCAGTGCCGGGCGCGTCGGCCTGGCCGCGCTCCGCCGCGGGCATTGCAAGTCTGAACTACGCGGGCATCTACGAGGATGCAGCGCTAGAGAAGGCGCTGGAGTATCTGCACGAAAATGCGCCTCCGGGACGGTCGCGCCAGCAGGCGCACTACTTCTATGGCATCTACTACACAGCACAGGCGATGTACCTCGGCGGCGGCGAGCACTGGAAGCGCTGGTGGCCCGAAGCACGCGATGAGATCATTGCGCGGCAGGATCGAGGCAGTGGCTCGTGGAGCGATCCGAATGCCGGCGGGCCGTATGCGACCGCGATGGCGCTGATCGTCCTTCAAATGCCCAAGCGGTACCTGCCGATCTTTCAGAAATGAGATTGGCCTTGCATTCATCAACGCATCTGTGTCTCGCGTTTGCGGTGTTACTCGCCGGAGCTGCTGGAGCGCACGCTCAGCAGCAACAGCGGTTTCTTCTCATCGATCGAGACTTGCGGGCCGACACGGTAGATCTGGTGAGCATTGAGGGGGGCTGGGTCGAGTGTCTGCGCTCAGGATTGATCGATCGCCGGCCCGTGAGCGATCTGCTGGTGCTGATGGAGATCGATGAAGAGGGGGAGTCGAGTCGATTCGCCGCAGGCGATCGTGTTGTTGAGCTGGCAGACGGGCAGCGGTGGGTTGGCGCGCCGGCCCCCGCGTCGCTGCCCGAGCACCTCGATTGGAAGATCGATCGCGTCGGTGTGCTTTCCGCGCCGCTTGAGCAGGTGCTCCGCGCGCGGCTGCTCACGGATGCGCCGATGCCCAAAGTTGATCCCCAGGCGGCGGAGGAGCGATTGCTCCTGGCCAATGGAGATGCGCTCTCGGGGCTGCTTGTCGCCATTGGAGACGATGTGGAGTTTGAGGTGTCGGGATCGACCGAGGCGACTCACCTGCCTCTCGTGCAGGTGGCGTCGCTGGCGCTGGTCAATCCGCCCGTGCGACCGAGTGGGATGATGGTCTGGCTGGCCGACGGTAGTGTGCTGTGCGTGAAGGAGTGCCGCTGGTCGCCGGCGTCGTTTCAGTTTACGACGAGTGTGGATGCTCTGAAATGCAGCGTAGAAACAGATATGCTGCGCGGGATCAACTTTGCAGCGCAGCGGGTCATGCCTCTGGCGCATCTTGAAGCGCAGGTGCGCCGCGAGTCCAAGTGGCTCAGCGTCGTCGAGGCGCCGCAGATCCTGGATCCGGATCGCGCGGTCGGCCTGTCGGATGTGCAGATGCGCGGTCCGATCGAGGCGCGGTACACACTCCCCAAAGGTGCGACTCGTTTTGTGGCGACGGCCGTGGTGCCGCGCTTTGCTGCAGACTGGGCGGAGCTGAACCTCACTGTCGTTGTGGATGGACAGGCGGTGTTTGAGGCGGGAATGGACGGTACCGGCCGGTCCCGTCGCGAGATCGACGTGCCGCTTCGCAACGCGTCGACGTTGACGATCCGGATCGACCAGGGCGCGCGCGGCCCGATCCAGGATGTCATCGTGCTTCAACGTCCGATGCTGCTGTTCGAGTGATCCGGCGCAACGCAATTGAGGCGAGTGGGCAACATCCGGTGTGGCCCGCGGCGCGGTTCTCGGACGATCACGAATGAGCGGAGAAGGTCCTCTACTGCCGCGCCATACCGGCAGACTTATCGGCGCGCGCGATTGGTGCCCCGGCGGTCCGCAGTTTGCTCCTGATGGGCTGGAGATCAGCATCCTGCACAGGGGAGCGGAGATGGACCAGCACCGATTCGAGCGAACTTTTCGACACATCGTCAAGCGACTGAACGATCTGAGCGGCGACGTGAAACTCAGCACCGAGCTGCGACCTGCGCCGGTGGAAGTTGAGCGAAAAGACGAGGCGAACGTAGCGCGACAGCGCGCTCGGCGCAAAGAGGCGTAGCACTACCGGTGGAAGTGGGTGTGTTCCGGCGCGAGGTGGCACAACGTCAGCAGCCCCAGCCCCGCGCGCAACGAACGGAGACGCCTCAGAAAGACAATCAGAACCCCGGACTGGTCTGCTCGTCGAGATCGGCCCCGCGATTGGTTTCGGCTCGCCCCATTTGCTGATCAAGCTCGCGCTTGAGCAGGCGAATGCGCAGCAGCGAGCGCACGCGCGTGAGCAGTTCAATCTTGTTGAACGGTTTGGAGAGGAAGTCGTCGGTTCCCGCTTCCGCGCCACGCTCCACATCGCCGACTTCGTTGAGAGCAGTAACCATGAGGATGGGAATATCGCGCGTGGCGGGATCGGTCTTGAGGCGCTGACAGACCTCAAAGCCCGACAGGCGCGGCATCATCACGTCAAGCAGGATGAGATCGGGCTGATTCTGCTGGACGGCGGCGAGCGCTTCCACGCCGTCGGCCGCACTGCTGACGCGGCACTTGAGCGTGGCGAGGTACGCTTCGAGCAATTCGACGTTTTGCGGATTGTCATCGACGATGAGCAGATGACAGCCGGCAAACTGGCGGTCGTTGCTGGCGTCGGTCGGCTTGGCGGGCTCGGAGGTCATGCGGGTCTCCGTGGATCGCATCTTGGACGTGGCCGGCTGGGCCAGAATCCGGTGAATGGCGACGGCCAGTCGAATCAGCGCCGGCTCGTCCGCGCGGCTGAGACGGTCGAGCAGGGCCGCCACATCGGCGGCGGTGTCCACATCGTACCAGTCAGCGAGACGCAGGAGTTGCAATCCGCGATTGCTGATGCGGGTGGCCGTCTGATCGTAAACGTTTGCGGTGCCCCAGTCGATGCCGCTGAGGAGAGCGGAGTGGTGTCGCGCGGCCCCGAACGTCCAGAATCCTCCATCCAGGGCCCGGCCCACGACGGTCAGACGCTCCTCGCCAGTGGCAAGCTCGTGGCGCAGCTGCCTCAGAGTGTCGAGCGGCACGTCAGGTGAGTCGATCCCAAAGAACGCCACCGCGGAGTCTGGACTGGTGCCGCAGATCAGTCGCCAGACGGCGCTCAGCCGAAGCCCGAGATCGCCGGAGCCCTGGTCGACAGTGACAGGCCAGTGGCCGGGGACCTGCGTGTCGGCCGGAGTTCTGGCCAGAACGACGTTACCGGGTTCGAAGACCTCCGCCAGGCGAACGTGGACGCAATCGGACATGACGCAGGCGATCTCTGCCGCGGTTTCTGGTGCAAGTGTCCCAAAGACTCCGGGGCCAACCAGGCGCGTCTTGACCGCCCCGGGGATGGGCGCCTTGGCCATGACGACCGCGATGACGCGACGCGGCCTGGTCATGGGTCGATTGCGCGCATCAGGCGGCCGATGATCGTGTCGGCGATTAGCAGCGAGGGTTCGGAGATGATCCAGCGACCATGCTCGACGTGCAGATGACCCGCCTGCTCACACTCGCGTGCCGCCGCCCCAATAGCGTCCGCCTTGCCGATCAGTTCGGCGTCGGCGAGGACAGCAGCGCCTTCAATCCCCTCGGCCAATCGCAAAGCCATCATCAATCGCTCGGCGAGGCGGGTCGCGGGCTGTGGGAGTTCGCACTCGCTCAGGGGGGCGAGTCCCGTGGAGGAGAGATAGCGGCCGAGGTGTGGTGCGTTCTTCCACCGCAGGCCGGCAACGTGTCCTGAGGCGCTGGGGCCGGCGGTGAGCCAGTCTTCGTTCCGCCAGTAGGCGAGGTTGTGGCGGCACTCGAAGCCGGGTTTGGCAAAGTTGCTGATCTCGTACGCCTGATATCCGGCGGTGCTGAGCCTCTCTCGCGTTGCCAGAAACATCTCGGCTTCAAGGTCTTCATCCAGTCGCTGAACCTGGCCCGTGTTGAGCCGGACGGCCAATGGCGTGTTGGGCTCGAATGTGAGGGCATAGCAACTGAGATGGGACGGTTGGAGGGCCAGAGCGGTGTCGAGGTCACAGAGCCAGTCGTCGAGGCTCTGGCCCGGTATCGCGAAGATAAGATCGAGGCTGAGGTTGCTCACGCCCGCGGAACGGGCAATCTCGACCGCCCGGGCCACGTTCGCGGGATCGTGCCAGCGTTCGAGTGTCTTGAGAAGGGCCGGATTGAAGGATTGGGCGCCGATGCTCAGGCGGTTGACTCCCCCTGCGACGAGAATGTCCAGGAGTTCTCGGGTGACGGTCTCGGGATTGGCTTCGACGGAGAATTCAGTGTCCGCGCGGAGGCCGATGGCGGCAAGAAACGGCAGAAGTTGCTTCCAGAGGTGGGGCGAAAGCAGGGTCGGAGTGCCGCCTCCGACGAAAATCGTCCGGGCTCCATGCGCCAGGAGAGGCTGAAGGCTCAATAATTCTCCAGAGAGGCGGTCAACAAACTCCTCCTGCTTGTCGGGGGTGTCCACGATGCTGTAGAAGTCGCAGTAGTGGCACTTGTGGAAGCAGAAGGGGGTGTGAACGTAGACTGATTGGGGTCGGGCAGGTGGGATCAGCCCGGTCAGAAGTGGAACCAGATCAACACTTTGCCCGTAGATTCCTTGCCGATCGGCACCGAGTATGGTAGGGTGGAGTGTCTGGCTCAAGCGATGGTTCCCTGCGCTCACTCGATTGCGGCGAACCGCTGGAACGCGATTTTCTTCGACAGAGGCTAGCCATGCGTGCTTCACTCGTCATGTTTACGCCCGACGGTCACCGCCGGGATTTCGAGATTAAGGCCGGGAAGCGGTACATCATCGGCCGCAAGGATACGTGCGACCTGCGCATTCCGCTCACAAGCGTTTCGCGCGAGCACGCAGCGGTGTACTACGACGACGAAGACAAAGAGTTCGTGGTCGAGGACCTCGAGTCGAGCAACGGAACGTTTGTCAACACCGAACAGGTAACCACGATGGGCTTGTGCCCCGGAGACATCATTCTCATCGGGCCCGTGCCGCTCCAGGTCGTGATCAATGGCCAGCCTGAAAAGCTCAAGCCGCTGGCCATTCTCAAACCCGAGGAGGAGGATGCCTCCGCCGAGTCTCCCAAGACCGGTCCAGTCGGTGTGCCGGGCAAGAAATCCAAACCCGCTGCCAAGGCGGCCGAAGCGGACAACGTACGGATCAACGATGAACCGACTTTGAAGCCGGCCGACATCGACATGCCCGATCAGAGCGACAGTTTCTTCGCGCTCGATATCGACGAGGACGAGAAGTAGGCCCGAGTTCTCGACTGCCCAGAAAAGTGAACAACCCTCGGCAGTTGCCGAGGGTTGTGTTGCAATTGCGATTGAGTCATCCGGCCGCGGCGTCTTCTGATTTCTTGGGTTCGGCCGGAGGCACGGTGGTCTTCGGCACGCGGACGTTCTTGCCGCACCCGCTGCATTTGACGACCTTGCCGCGAGCGGTGATGGGCACCGCAAGAACGCGCCGGCAAGCGAGATTCGGGCACATGATGCGAATGAGATGATCGGCCACGGCAGTCTCCAATCCATCGCCTACGACAGGGTCCGCGATTGTCTTCATCGGCAGGTTTCGGAGGTGGATTCAGCGGCGAGTCGATGGGAAGTGGTGCTTTGGCTTGACCGGCGGACCACCGCCGCCTTACCTTCGTCCGGATTCCACCTGACCCGCCTCCTCAGCGCGGGCCACTCACCCAGACGGGGCCAAACCATTGACCGAATCAAGGCATACCGCAGTTGTCGGGCTGCAATGGGGCGACGAGGGCAAGGGCAAGATCGTCGACATTCTCGCCCGCGACCACGATCTCACCGTCCGATATAACGGCGGAGCCAATGCGGGCCATACCGTGGTCGTCGGCTCCGAGCGATACGCACTGCATCTGATTCCTTCGGGCATCATCTTCCCCGAAAAGACCTGCGTCATCGGAAATGGCGTCGTCGTCGATCCGCACCAGGTCATCAAGGAACGCGATGCGCTCATCAGTCGAGGCATTGACGTCTCACCCCGCAGGCTGCGCATCTCCGATCGCGCCCACGTCGTCATGCCCTGGCACAAGACCCTCGACGCGGCCCTCGAAAACCTGCTCTCCACCGGCCAGTCCAATGGCGGCGGGGGAGATCAATCGATCGGCACCACCCGGCGAGGCATCGGCCCCGCCTATGCCGACAAAATCACTCGCGCTACGGCTATCCGTATGGGGGATCTGCTTGACCGCGATCATCTCGCCAGGCGTCTCGAGATCGTGACGTATGTGAAGAACGCTCAACTGCTGGCGTTCGATCCGGACCATCAGCCCTTTGATCTGGCGGCGCTGATCGAGGAGTACGCCGCGCTGGGCCGCGAACTCGGGCCGTACATTTGTGACACGACGTATCTGCTTCACGACGCGATGCAGGCGGGGCAGCGTCTGCTCTTCGAGGGCGCCAATGCGTGCCTGCTTGATGTGGATCACGGCACTTTCCCGTACGTGACAAGCAGCAACTGTTCGGCGCTTGGCATACCAGCGGGAACGGGTGTTCCGGGGCGACACATCCAGGACGTGATCGGAATCATGAAAGCGTACAGCACGCGCGTCGGCGCCGGGCCGTTTCCGACGGAACTGAACAACGAGATCGGCAATCGCATCCGCGAGCGCGGGCGCGAATATGGCACCACGACGGGCCGGCCGCGCCGCTGCGGGTGGCTTGATCTGGTGGCGGTGAAGTATTCGGCCATGCTCTGCGCCACGACGAAACTCTCGGTGATGCTGTTTGATGTGCTCGCCGGATTCAATGAGCTCAAGATCTGTACGGCGTATCGCCTGCCGAATGGTTCGACCACCGACCGCTTCCTCCCTGATGCGCGTCGGCTTGAAGGCGCGCAACCGGTGTACGAGACAGTGCCGGGGTTCGGAGATGAAATCACCGCTGCGCGTCAGCTCAAGGATCTGCCGCGTGAGGCGCGCGACTATCTGGATCTCATCGAAGAGTTCGTCGGCGTGCCGGTGGGCATTGTCAGCGTCGGACCCGAGCGCGGACAGACGTTGATGTGCACGAAGAAGTGAGTCGTCTGGCCTCGCGGTGCACCGCTACGGGTACAATCGTTTGGTTGCCCAGCCGCCGTGGGTCTTTTTGTACAGCACCCGCTCGTGAATGCGGCTCTGGCGGCCAGCCCAGAATTCGATCGACTCCGGCGTGAGGACGTAGCCGCCCCAATGTGGCGGGCGCGGGACCGGGCCGCCGGCGAACCGCGCCGAAACATCAAACACGCGTCCCAGCAGCGTCTCCCAGTCGGCCAGCTCTTCGCTCTGCTCGCTCGCCCACGCGCCCAGCTGGCTCTCACGGCTGCGGCTGGCGAAGTACTTGTCCGACACCTCGGCCGGCGCTTTCTCGACCAGGCCATCCATGCGCACGACGCGTTCGAGCTTGTCCCAGTGGATGGCGATGGAGACGTTGGGCTGGTGATCGATGTCGCGGGCCTTGCGACTGTGGTAGTTCGTAAAAAAAGTCAGCCGGCCGGTCGCGGGATCGAAGTACTTCTGCAGGACTGGCCGGACACTCGGTCGGCCTGCGGCGTCGACGGTGGCGAGATAGATGACGTTCCAGTTGGGTTGGCCCGAGTTATCGCGGGCATAATCAAACCACTGGCCGAGGAGCATGCACGGGTTTTCGGGAATTGTCTCGAAAACCAGGTCTGGTTCGTCGATCATGGACAAGGCTAGGCGAGACCGCGGCGCTTCTCATGGGCGCGCTCCCCCGAGGCCCCTCATCGGGCTATGGTTTGCACGCGGGGGCCACAGTTCAGCGCATGATGATGGGATTCAGTTCTGGCCCACCCACCAGTCACAACATCGCTGTCGCCAGTTGACGCGGACCTGTCTGGCCAGGAGATTCGGACCCGGCTGACCGCGGCGAATCGGCGCGGGCGGTTGCCCGAGGTGCATTGGGACTCGGACTCGGTTTTTCGCATCGCCCTGCCTTCCCGGCCAGTCGTGACGGATTTGGTTGGTTGCATCGACGAGTCCAGCGCGGGCCGGTCGACCCGGATCACCTTCGACCTGGAGGTGCATCGCAAGTCAGTTCGGTGGATGGCCGTGCTCAACCTGGCGTGCGCGGTCGTGGGGCCGTGGAGCACCGAACTGTTCTTCGAGATGTACTCATGGTACTGGCAACCGCCGCTGTGCATACTGGCGGCGGCGTGGGTCTGGTGGCACTGGCCGAAAAAAGCGCTGTCCGATGCGTGGGGCCTGGCGCCGAAGTGGACTAGCGAAATTCGTTCGCGTCTTCAGGGTGAAGCCGCCTCAACTGCCGCAGTCACCTGACCGATAACGGGGTTATGGCGCGCTATGACCTTGTCTGCATCGGGTGTGGGCCGGCCGGTGAGAAGGCGGCAACGCAGGCGGCGTATTTCAAACGTCGCGTAGCGATTGTCGAATTCGAGCCGCGCCCCGGCGGCGCGATGATTAACACCGGCACCATCCCCTCCAAGACGCTGCGCGAGACGGCGCTGCTGCTCTCCGCCTTTCGACGACGCACCGTGCCTGGCATCCGGTTGCACATCGATCGCGATGTGTCCATCTTCTCGTTCATGGCGCGCACCCTCGCTGTGCAGCAAGTCGAGCATGATCGCATCGAGTCAGCCGTCGATCGACACGCCATCGATATCCACAGCGGCAAGGGATTTATTGTCGACCCGCACACGGTGCGCGTTACCGCGCCCGATGGTTCGACGAACGATCTTCAGACGCAACACATTCTCATCGCGACGGGCAGCCGACCCACCGATCTCAAGTCGATTGGATACGATCACCCGCGCATTGTCGATTCGGATCAGCTGCTCCAACTGCCCTGCCTGCCGAAGTCGTTAACCGTGGTGGGCGGAGGTGTGATTGGCTGCGAGTATGCCTGCGTATTCGGCGAACTGGGAGTGAAAGTCACACTCATCGAGCCGCGCGAAGTGGTGCTCGGATTCCTCGATGAGGAGATTCGCGCCGCGCTGTTGCGGTCGATGGAAGACACGAACATCACGATCGAGACGGGGCGGGGGGTGGATCGGATCGTTTCACCAACCGGCGACGACGATGTGTGCGTCATCCTGAAAGATGGGACGGAGATCCGTTCGTCGCATGTGCTCTACGCCGCCGGCCGGGCGGGCAACACCGAGGGCATCGGTCTGGAGAATATCGGCATCGAGCCCAACAACCGCGGCTATCTCACAGTTGATGAGACGTACCAGACGACGTGCAATGGCGTGTATGCCGCGGGAGATGTGATCGGTTTCCCCGCCCTGGCGTCGACATCGATGGAGCAAGGGCGCGTCGCGGCGTGCCGCATGTTCGGGCTCGATTACAAGAAGGCCGTGTCGGATATCTTCCCGATCGGACTCTACACCATTCCGCCGATCGGCACGGTTGGTCTGACTGAGCAGCAGGCGCGCGAAGCGCGCTACGACGTGATGGTCGGCAAAGCGGCGCTGGCGCTCACCGCGCGCGGCCGCATTCTCGAAGCGGACAGTGCGCCCAATGTCGGCTTTATCAAACTTGTCTTCGAGTATCCGAGTCGGCGTCTGCTCGGCGCGCAGATCATCGGAGACGAAGCGACGGAACTCATCCACATCGCCCAAATGGTGCTTGGCAGCGCGGAAAGCGATCGCACCATCGACCGCTTCGTGCATAACGTCTTCAACTACCCGACGCTGAGCGAGACGTTTCGACTGGCGGCGGTCAACGGCTTGCAGAACATCGCGATGCGCGAAGGGCGCGATGATCAGATCGCGGCGCGGGCGCGGGTGGCGTAGGCGTTCAAGCCATCTTCAGAGGCTTGGCGCGCCGATCACCTACCATCGCATGGCCCGAATCCTCTTCAACGGTCAGGCGATGAAGAAGTCCCATCTCATCCTGCTGCTTGTCAACCTGGCCCTGATCATCGGCTTCGGCTCGCTGTTTCTCGGGCGGAAGAACTACGAGTTCATCATCTACGTGGCGGTCATTATTGGCTTGCTCGCAGCGGTCGCATTGAGTACGCGGTTCGTGGAGTACACGCCTGGCGCACTCATCGGCCTGACGATCTGGTCCGCACTGCACCTGGCTGGGGGTGGCGTGCCCATCGGCGACGGCCGACTCTACGACATCATGGTCGTGCGATTAACCAACGCGTATCCAATCCTGCGTTACGACCAGGTCGTCCACATCTGGGGCTTTGGCGCCTGCACACTGGTGGCGTACTGCCTGCTTCGCCGCGCGATGCCTGAGCCCCGTAAGCACTGGGTAGCGATTGGCTTCGTGCTCATCATGGCCGGTCTGGGCATGGGCGCGCTCAACGAAATCGTCGAGTTCATCGCATCAGAGATCGTGCCGGATTCCGGCGTGGGCGGGTACGAGAATACGGCACTGGATTTGTGCGCCGATCTGATCGGTGCGGTCCTCGGCGTGCTGTATATCCGCTGGCGGTATTGGTGAGTTCACTCCCACGGCTGGCCGCGCCGCGGATTCTGCAAGCGCTCGCCAAGACTCGTCAGGAACTCGCGATCATCGGCGGACAGTCCCTTGGGCGTCTGTACGGCGATGACGGCGTAGAAGTCGCCCGATTTGTCATCGGGCAGTTTCACCCCACGACCCGTGAGGCGAAGCTTCTGCCCCGTGTTGGCGCCGGGTGGAACTTTGAGCGACACCGCGCCCTGCGGCGTTGGCACCTGGATCGTCGCGCCATCCACCGCTTCGGCAATCGTGATTGGCAGATCGAGGTAGATGTCATTGCCTTCGCGGCGGTAGTACGGGTGCTTGCCGACCCGAATGGTGAGAATCAGGTCGCCACTTTCACCTCCCATCGGTGAGGGTTGCCCCTTGCCGCGCAGGCGGAGTTTGGCGCCGTCGGCGATGCCCGGCGGAATGGTGACGTCGATCGTCTCGGTCTGGTGGCCGCGCGAGAGGCGGAGCGGTTCTTTGCCGCCCTTTATGGCCGTGTCGAAGGTGATGTCGATGGTGTGAGCAATGTCCTGGCCGCGCTGGGCGGGGGCAGCGCCGCGGCCTCTCCCGCGTCCTCCGCTGGCGCCGCCGCGCCTTGATCGGCCGAAGAGTTCCTCGAAGATGCTTCCGACGTCGCCGCCACCGCCGAAGTTGACGTCTTCCACGTTGAAGCCGCCGGGCCCCCCGGAAGAGGACCACGAATAGGTCTGGCCACCTCCCGGTGCGCCTCCGCCGAAGCCCGCCGGGCCGCGCGTGTGGCCGAAGCGGTCGTAGTTCTTGCGTTTCTCGGGGTCCGAGAGGTTGTCGTAGGCTTCCTGAATCTCAGCGAACCTGGTCGCGGCGTCTGCGGCCTTGTTGCGATCGGGGTGCCATTGTCGCACGAGGCGGCGGTGGGCCTTCTTGATCTCTTCGGCCGAGGCGCTGCGGGAGACGCCGAGGATTTCGTAGTAGTCACGCTGGGTCATGGCAGTGATTGCAATGATAGGTTTGCTGCACGCATCAGCGAAGTGCCGCAGGACGCAGCGCACAACCACGCCTGGTGGCGATGCATACGTCGCCGCTGGACGCGATGGTCAATCACCCTCTGGCGCCAGGAGAATGCCCGTCGCGGCCCATGCATTTCGTCCCGTCTCCAGCGCCGTGGCGGGAGTCGCAACACGGCGCAGATCCAGAGCGACAGGCGCATCAAAGCCGCGCGAGACGAGCGCGACCTGGTAGGCAAGGACATCGAGGCGACCGGCGCCAGGCGCGACGCGGGACTCATCGCGGTAGTCACTGAAGCGCGCGGCGGCAAGGTTGGGCGCGTTGGACGTGTGCGAAGACGGGGACAGGCCCGCGGCAAGGAGTGCGGCTGGATCGACGCCAGAACCAAGCAACGCATGCGGCGTCGGCGAGTGGTCAGCAATCGACACACCACAAGTCTCGGCGCGGCCGCGCCACTCCCGTGCCACGTGATCATCCACACCATCGGGAAGGCGCACAGAGAGCGGCACGCGGCCGAGATCGGCCGCAAGTTCGATGGCGTCCATGATCGCAGCCGCCGCGCGGTCGGCGTGCTCGGGGGCCGTGTAGTGCTCCTCGGGAATCCAGAGGTCAAGGCCCGAGACGGTCAGTTCGATGCGGCGGAGCCGCGCCAGCAGGTCGCGCCGCGCGGAGCGATCAAGGTCGCGCGGCCGCATTCCAGGCAGCGCTGCGGAGAGTTGCACATGTCGAAATCCAGAGTCAGAGATGCGCTGCAAAGCCGCGCGCGGATCGCCGCCGCCCACGAGGGGGGCGAGCGTTGGGGCGGGCGGCAGGCGCGTGAAGATGTGCATGGAGCGATGGTAGGCGTCTTTCGGTTTGCCGCGAGGTGAGAGGTTGGCGCCCGCAAGTGGGATGTGGTCCGACGCGCATGGTCCCTACGATTGCAGTTGAAGCGTCATCCATGAGTGAGATCACCATCGACATTCTGTTCACTCCCGGCCCCGTGCAGTATGAGGCGCCACCGTTGGTTGCAGCCGGAGGCGGCGAATGCGTGTTTCTTGGGCGCAGCCGCGCGGAAGTGCACGACAAGCACGGCCCGCTGCAGTTGCTGCGCTACACGGCGTATGAGAGCATGGCCCAACGGGTGCTCGAATCACTGGCGGCGGCGGCGGTGAAGGACCACGGCGCGCTGTTCGTGCGGCTCCATCACAGCATCGGCGATGTACCCATCGGGGAGGCGAGTGTGCTCGTACAGGTGGTCACAGGGCATCGTGCTGAGGCGTTTGCCGCGTGCCGCATGCTCATCGACCGGCTCAAGGGCGAGGCGCCGATCTGGAAGAGCGAAGTCTGGGCAGACGGAACGACGTGGTCGCGCGGCCTGGAAGTGTCGCCCCAGGTATACGCCGATGAGGACGAATCCATCGAGCGAGAGGATCTTCCATGAAGCAATCAGGGTGGTACGGGTTTGCCAACGGCGTCTACTGGCTGCTCCTCGGCCTGTGGCTCGGATCGCTCGCGCTTTCGGCGGCGACGGCGGCGTTTATCTTCCCGATGATGATCAAGGTCGAACCGACGCTGCCCGAGTATTCCGCCTACGCCGGCTCGCACGGCTTGCTCCTGGCCGGGCAGGTCATGTCGCAGGTCTTCACGATCCAGGACTTCATCGAACTCATTGCCATCGTTGGTGTGGTGGTCATCATGGTCGGGCACTTCGTGGCGTTCGGCCATTCGATTCGCACGCGGGCAAATGCCATTCGCATTGCCGCGATAGCGGTGCTGATGATCATCGTGTCGTACAAGGCGTTCATTGTCTCACCGCGCATGTTCTTCAACCTGCGCGACTACTGGGTGGCCGCCAAGGCGGGCGAGATGGACAAGGCCGATGCGGCCAAGGGCGCCTTCGACGCCGATCACCCGACAGCGCGACTGCTCATGGAGTTCACCCTGGCTGGACTCGTCGTGCTGGTGTTCTCATCGGCGGCGGCGTTGTCGTCGCCGGTGGTGATCGATCGTCAGGCCGCCAGTCCCGCAGCGGGTGGACCGAAACTCGAAGAGCCTGAACTGCTCAAGCGGATGAACGCCTGAATGAGCCGCGTGGTGAAGACATCAAAGAGAACGCAACAGAAGTCAGGCGCCCTGCCGCGCAAGACGGCGGCTCAAAGAGCGCGCGCAGGGAAGATCCTCGAAGCCCTCGAGAAGCGCTATCCCGATGCCCAGTGCGAGCTCGACTACAAGAACCCACTGCAACTGCTGATTGCCACCATCCTCAGCGCGCAAGCGACAGATGTCGGCGTGAACAAGGCCACCCCGAAGTTGTTTGCGAAGTTCAAGACGGCGGCTGACTTTGCCCGCGCCGATCCGAAGGAGATCGAGCCATACATTGCGTCGATTGGCCTGTTTCGCAACAAGGCCAAATCAGTCCACAGCGCATGCCAGACGTTGGTCGAGCACTTCGGGGGGCAAGTGCCGCGCACGATGGATGAACTGCTGACGCTGCGCGGCGTGGCGAGAAAGACGGCCAACGTTGTGCTCGGCAATGCGTTTGGAATCAACGAAGGCGTTGTCGTGGATACCCATGTCACGCGCGTAGCGCAGCGCTTCGGGCTGACAAAGCACACTGATGTCCGCAAGATCGAGCGCGACCTGATGGCGCTGTTCCCCCGCGACAAGTGGTGTCTGCTCTCGCACCTGCTCATCTTTCACGGCCGGCGTGCGTGCAAGGCCCGCGGGGCGCTGTGCCGTGAAGATTCGATTTGTCAGAAGTTCTGCGCGAACGCAAAGAACTGAAAACGGGGCTGCCGCTACTCGTCACTCAGGTTATCAAGCAGCCGTTCAAAGATGATGATGTTTTGTGCGGTGTCAGGATCCCAGCGGATGCCGACGATGGCGTAGTTCTCCGAAATGCCGAAGTGGAGCATGGGGCGGTGGGTGTTGTTGCACTCGAAACGCAACGAGGTGTAGCCCTCTTCCTTGGCCCAGAACTGAGCTTTGTGCATGAGGCGGCCGGCGATGCCCATGCGGCGGAAGTCCGCGCCGACGCCGACCATCCAGCCGAAATGCACGGACGGCTTGAGTTCGAAACCGATGTAGAAGCCAACGGCGTCGTTCTTGATCGAGGCGACGAGACAGAGCACCTTGTAGCGGCCGCGAAAGCGACGCTCGAATGACTCCGGCGCTCGCTCAGGTCGGAACATGCTGTTGTGCAGATGCGCAATCAGCGCCGTGTCTTTGGGATCAATGAGATCAATGCGCAGATCGTTCATCGCGCCCTCCTGTCTGGCTGCCATAGCCAATGTCGCCTGATGAACCATCATCGTCCCGATCGCCCGGGTCAAGAAGCAATTGTGCCGATCCGACGCATCTGGTGGATGATGGTCTTGACGACGAGGTCGGCTTCAAGGTTGACCCGATTATCCACTTTGGCCTCGCCGAGCGTTGTCAGCTCGAGTGTCGTGGGAATCAGAGCGACGACGAAACCGTCGTCGAGTACCTCGGCCAGGGTGAGGGAAATGCCATCCACGGCGATCGAACCCTTCGGAACGACGTAGTCCATCAGTTCAGCCGGCACGGCAACGCGCACACGGACATCCTCCGGCGTGGTCTGCACGGCCCGGATGATGCCGACGCCGTCGACGTGCCCCTGAACGATGTGGCCGCTGAGCAGCGTGGTGGGGGTGACGGCGGGCTCAAGGTTGACGGCGTCGCCCCGGCGGATGTCGCCGAGGGTCGTGACTTTGAGCGTCTGGGTGATGACATCGAAGCGGAGCGGATTGGGCTCGACGACGGTCAGGCAACATCCGTTGACGGCGATACTCTCGCCGGGCTCAATGTCGCGCCCCCATCCCTGGGCGTCGATGAGCAGCGATCGGCCAGCAGAAGTGGATTTGGAGTCGAGAATCCGGCCTCGATGCTGGATGATGCCGGTGAACATATGGGAACCTTACGCCCCCGGAAGGCCGCCGAGCAAGACGCAAGGGCCTGCCTCCGCTTGACGTAGCAAGGATTCGCTTCAATACTGGCAGTCTCGGCGGCGCAGAATCCTCCTCCGGAGGGCTGGTGGTGCGCGCCGATTACAGCCTGCCTCGGAAGGAATGGCCCATGAATCGACGGAGCCCCGGGTGTTTTGATTGGTGTCGCCGTCCGCTGGCGCTTCTGCCGCTGGCCGTGCTCACGATGGCGGCGATCGGGTGCGAGTCGGGAAATCGCGGTCCGATCGAGACAACCTATCTCGTCTCGCTCGAGCAAAGCGATCAGATCGACTACAAGATCGCCTGGGAGTCAGCCATCGCGCTCAGCGCCGAGGGTCGGGCCGCGGAAATCTATCCCTATGACGACTATGTGCTTGCATCTGAAAACGGACGCAACATTCTCACCGCGCTGACCACGCGCGATGGTCGGGCTGCATGGGAATACCCGGTTGGCGCCAGCCTCGAACACCTGCGGGGGGTGACGCGGCTGGACAACGAGATTCTCGCCTCGACACAATCCGATCTTTATTTCCTTGATGTCGCGACCGGTCGCCTGCAGCGACAGCAACGCTACGCCCCGAAGGATGCGGCGCTCACGGCCGGCGTGGTCTTTGGACCATTTCTGATTTATGGCACTTCGGATGGCCGAATCGTCTACCACCATCTCGGGGTGGGGCTGATGAGGACGGCCTACCGCCTTGAGACCGCACAATCGATCACCCATCCGCCGCTCGTGCTGGGAAATGAGTTCGCCGTGATTACCCAGTCGGGCGGGGTCCACCTGATGGACGGGATCAACAACTCGCGCATCTGGTCGGCAGCAGTGCGCGATCCGGTCAAGGCGACGCCGGCGATCGATGAATTCGCCATTTACGTGGCCGGCACCGACCAGTCGCTCTGGGCGTTCCGCATCGCGGATGGCAAGCTCGTGTGGCGCTTCCGTTGTCAGCAGCCGCTCACCGATGATCCCAGGCTCATTGATGGCGTTGTGTACCAGTCCGAACCGGGCAAGGGGCTGCACGCGATTGACTCGACTACTGGCGTGGAAAAATGGCTCGCGCCGGATGTGCGCGGCGGCACGGTGGTCGCGCGAAAGAACGGCCAGTTGATCGTCTGGGACAAAGATGACAGCCGCGGCGCCACGGGATCAACCTTCTACCGGTTGCTTGAACGAGACGGTTCGGTGTTGGGAACAGCTTACTGCCCGAGCATCTCAATCGTGAAATCGGACCGAATCGAGAACGGCACGATTTACGCCATGAGCCGCGGAGGTCGGATCATCAAGCTCATTCCCTAGTCCGTGATGGCCCACGTCGAACTGGTCGGCCGACGGGCCAATTCGCGGTCGTCGCCGTGCAGGGGCGCGGCGGGGTCGCGGTCTATCATGGGGCATGACTGATCAAGTTCCCATCCGCCGGGCCCTCATTTCCGTCAGCGACAAGACGGATCTCGTTCCCTTCGCGCGCGTGCTGGTGCGGCGCGGCGTGCAGATTATCTCCACCGGCGGCACCGCCAAAGTGCTCGCCGAGGCGGGGATCGAGGTCACCGCGGTTTCCGACATCACCGGCTTTCCCGAAATCATGGATGGGCGCGTTAAGACGCTGCACCCGGCCGTTCACGGCGCCCTGCTGGCCCGGCGTGACCACGAGTCGCACGTTCAGGCGATGAAAGACCACGGCATCGAGCCGATCGATCTCGTATGCATCAACCTCTACCCCTTCGCCAGAACGATTCGCCGCGAAGGCGTGACCTTTGAAGAAGCGATTGAGAACATCGATATCGGCGGGCCCGCCATGTTGCGCTCCGCCGCGAAGAACCACGAGTTTGTCACGGTCATCACCGCGCCGAACCAGTACGACCGCGTGGCCAACGAACTGGAAACCCACGATGGCGCGACGACCCGGCAGATGCGAGCCGATCTCGCGGCGGCGGCTTTCAGTCGGACAGCCGAGTACGATGCGATGATTGCCGCGTGGATGAACCGGCGGCAGGTCGGAACGTTCCCGGACCAGTTGCGCATCAGTTTCACCAAGGCGATGGATCTGCGTTACGGCGAGAACCCGCACCAGCAGGCGGCCCTCTATCGCGATCCGGCGTCGTATGGCCCGACTATCGTCAATGCCGACCTGTTGCACGGCAAGGCGCTGAGTTATAACAACGTGGGCGACGCGGCGGCGGCGCTGTTGCTCGTGCGCGAGTTCGTTCAGCCGGCTGCCGCAGTGATCAAGCACGCCAATCCCTGCGGTGCAGCGGTGGCCGATAGCGTGGCCGACGCGTTCCTCGCAGCGTACGAAGGCGATCCGCTGGCGGCCTATGGTGGGATTGTCGCGTTCAACCAGTCCGTCGATGAAGCAGCGGCGCGGCACATCGTCGAGGGCAGCAAATTCTTCGAGGTCATCATCGCGCCATCGTATGAGCCGGCGGCTCGCGAACTGATCGCACAACGCTGGGCGAATGTGAGATTGCTCGCGGTCGGCGATCACGTACCGACGACGGATCGCAAGATCGAGATGCGGTCCATCCCCGGCGGCCTGCTGGTGCAGGACCAGGATCGTCGCAAAGCGCAGCCCGAAACGTGGCAGCACGCCGCCGGCCCCGCGCTAACACCAGAGCGATTGGCCGATGCAGCGGTGGTGTGGATCATCGCCAAGCATCTCAAGAGCAACGCGATCGCGGTCGGAGGCGATGGTCGCTTGTATGGCGCCGGGGCCGGGCAGATGGACCGCGTAGCCTCTTGCCGGCTGGCCGTGCAGAAAGCGGGGGAGCGCGCCAAGGGCGCCATCGCGGCGTCGGATGCGTTTTTCCCCTTCCCCGACGGACCGCAGGTTCTCATCGACGCGGGGGTGACCTGCATCATCCACCCCGGCGGCTCCAAGCGCGACCAGGAGACGCTCGACCTGTGCAACAGCCGCGGCGTGACGTGCCTGCTCACGGGGGTGAGGCACTTCCGGCATTGACGCATCATGAGGTAGTCGAAGCGCGTCGCCTTCCCCAGCCGCACTCGGGGCAGCCGGTCGTGTCGAGATGCCGCAAGTCGTACTTGCACAGTGGGCACTTGCGGGGAATCGGGCCGAGACGCCAGAGTGGCTTCTGCGTGATGAACACCGTCGCAATCACCAGCGGCAGGGTGAAGGGAATGGCGAAAATCACACACGCGGCGGCGTCGTACCAGAAGTGGCTCGGGAACCAGTTGGTGCCCGGCCTAACTATGGTGCGGTCGGCGAAGGAGTCGAGCCGGAAGGGAATGCCTGTGTCTTCCGGGTAGTTCCACGAGTGGCGAGGCCCCATTTCGACAGATTCAGAAACGCTTCCATCCTCCCAGTGAATGCGCACGCAGCGCGGTTCATCCGTCATGCCGAGTATCTCGCCTTCCATGGCTGAGCCGGGCTTACCGAAGGGTGTTCCATCGACCTTGACGAAGATCTGATACTCGAATCGGTAGGTTCGAGGTGTGCCGTAGAAAACACGTATCGATCGTGACTCGGCTTCCATTTCGCCATGGACGGGATCGGTCAGTGTCGTTCCCATGCGCCGGTATGACTCATGCGGACGTTTTGGAGCGAGAGTGTCGAATCGCGTCGACTTGCCGAAGTAGCGAGGGCCAAGTACGAGCGCCGCAACCGCGAATACAGCGAGGACGCCACCGATTCGAATCGCTCGGCGAACGGCGTTTCGGTGGTTCAGAATCCAAGCCAGTCGCGGGCTCGCAGTCGTGATTTGCAAGGAACGGGGATGAAGAGAACGAGCGAATCGACGACCGCGAAAGACGGCCCAGAAGACAAAGGCCCAGAATACCGACTCGACTGCGAATCCGAGGGGAAGAGGAATGTACGGTAGACACGGTATTCCCCACGACATCGGTGGGGACCACGAGTAGTTGCGCCAGTTGGATTTGCGTTCCAGGTTCATTCCGCTCCAGTGAAAGTTCGGGTAGCCGGCCCCATTGAGCATGTCGTAATCCAATCCGCACCACATGGCGCGGCACGGCCAGCCGAACGCAAACTGCTCGTCGGGGAGCACTTCATTCCGCCCATTCATCGTCGCCTGCGGGGACCGCCACTTGCGGCACCACGAGGGTAAGCCGGCACTTGATGTGCCCAGCATGCTCCATGGGGCGCGCGGTCGACCAGCGCGCTCATACCCCAGTCCTGAACTGGGGAGTGGCGGACTTGAACTAAGCACGATCTCCGTGCGACCGGGCGAACGAATAATCGTGGCCGAGTTCGATCTGATTCCAAGAGGGTCGGCAGCCGCCTCTTCTGGCGTTCGTGGATTGATCACCTGAATGCACACCTGCGGGCCGGCGATCATCCCGACTGTCGATGAGAACCAGGCGACGAGTACCGTCAGCAGGGTCCCGGCGGCAAGCCAGCACGATATGGGCAGCATGCGGAGTGAAGGATGAGCCATCGGTCAATTATGGCTACGTCGTGCCGTACTCGCCTTGCTTGACTGTAACTGCTGTGCAACTTTTATGACCATCTGTAAGTTCACTTCACGGCGCCCGCCCCGCCTAGCGGTCTGTTTGCATCGCTCCGCGCTATGATTGTCGCTGAAATGAACGACGCTTCACACCATGATCCCGCGCTGCGGCCCGAGGCGGTCAGCGCGGAACTTGAACGACTCATTCTCGACACCGCTGACGAGGGGTTTTGCCTCTTCTCCGCCCGGGATTCGCGGGTCATTGCGTTCAATCAGCGATTTGTAGAAATATTTGGCTTCGAACCGGCGTGGGCAAACTCCGAGCCGACCGTCGGGGCCGTCGCCCAGGCGATCTACGAGCGGCAGCGAAATCGCAACCCCGATCGGCAGGAGCACATCAATCGCGTGCTCAAGCGCCACGAAGCGCCCGGCGGTCGCGAGATGGAACTCGAACTCCTCAGCGGGCGCTTCATCATCGGCCGCACCCAGGCGGCGCGCGGCGGCGAGCGGCTCTACACCTTTCGCGACGTCACCAGTGAGCGGCGAATTCTCGACCAACTCCAAGCGGAGCGCGAACGGTTGGCATCGCTGGTGGTCAACGCGCCGGTGGCGCTGTACATCATCAACTGCGCCACGGGAATGACCACACAGGTAAGTCGCAGCATTCGGAACGTCTCGGGACAGGAGGCGGAATCGTTCATCGGCCCCAGCAGCGACTGGGAGCGGCATGTGCATCCGGATGATCGTGCGCTCGTGCGGCAGACGATCACGCGGGCCATTGCCGGACAGCAGCGTTACGACATTGACTACCGCTACATCAAACCGGACGGCTCAGTGCGCTGGGTGCGTGATACCGCCGGGCCGTTGCCGGCTGTGGCGGGCATGGAGCCGCAACTCGCCGGTGTGGTCATCGACATCACGCGCCAGAAGATCGCGGAAGAAGAACTGCGGCAGAGCGAGCGACGCTTTCGCGAACTCATCGAAGGCGTCTCGGACTTCATCTTTTATGAGCATGATGTCGATCGGCGCCTGACCTATGTCAGCCCCTCCGTCGAGCGGATGCTGGGTTACAACGCCGGCGAGTTACTTGGGCATCGCTTCGGCGAGTTTCACCCCGACCACGTTGCGTCCGACCTGGCGCGAGCGCGCGAGAGTGTCGCGGCGGCGATCGAGTCCAAGCGCCGCCAGCCGCAGTACGAAGTCGTGCTCCGCCGCAAATCGGGTGAGCCGGTGCTCTGTGAGATCATGGAGTACCCGGTTGTAACCAACGGTGAGGTGATGGGGTTCCATGGCGTTGCGCGGGATATCACGGCGATGCGCGACATGCAGCAGCGCCTGCGCGAGCGCGAGCGGCTGGCGATCCTCGGCACGTTCGCCGGCGGGCTGGCCCACGACCTGAACAACCTGCTGCTGCCCATCCGCGCAGGGCTGGATGTGCTCGAGCGCGATCCGGACCCGGCCCGCGTCGAAGCGCGAGTCGCCTCGATCCGCCGCGCGACGGATCACATCGCCGAACTGACAAAGAAGCTGCTCATGTGGACACGCCACGAGAACTCGCAGGTGTCGGCGCTGTCGACGACGGCGACGGAAGTTCGCACATGGGTCGAGCAGGCAATCCCGTTCTACCAGGATGCGATCCGCGCGCCAGAAGGCGAGCCGGAAATCAGAGTGCGGCTGGACATGCGGGACCCGCCGAGTCGCGCCAAGATTGACGGCGATCTGCTCAAGCAGGCGATTCTGAACCTCTTCCTAAACGCGCGTGACGCCATGACCGGAGGCGGAACGATCACCCTCAAGGTCGATCGCAGCCCGGCGGGATGGGCGGTGGCCGTTGAGCCGCTCAGCGCCGCGTCGAGTCCAGGCGAATACGAAGGCGTCGATCGCGCGAGTCTGCCTGGTGTGCGCTTCACGGTGACGGACGAAGGCTGTGGTATGGATGAATCCGTTCTGCAGCGGGCGTTTGATCCGTTCTTCTCCACCAAGGCGCGCGGCAAGTCGACCGGGCTGGGCCTGGCGCTGGTCGGCAGCATTGTGAGGTCGGCGGGCGGGCAGGTTCAGATCCGCAGCCGGCTGGGAGAGGGGACATCCATTAATGTCGATGTGCCCGCGATGGACGCGCCGATCGGATCACCCGCTGACCGAGCCGACCCGGAATCGAGTCTCGCCCCAGCCGCGGTCGGCCGGGTGCTCGTGGGCTTGCGCGATCCGCGTATCGCGGCCTTCGTGCGAACGAGTCTGACCAACGCGGGCCTGACCGCGCGGGTGGATGCTCACGGGCAGCCCGAAGCCGACGAAGTGGCATGGATCATCGATCCGGCCCTGCTCGAGCCAGCCGTGGTGGAGCAGATTCTGCGAATGCGGCCCGATCTGGTGGTAGCCGCACTGGGTTCGGCAGACGACCGAATCGGCTGGCCGGCGGCTATACTGTGGCTCGAGGGCTCGGTGAATGCCTCGACATTTCGCAAGATTGTCGAGTCTGTCGCGGCCCAACAACTGGTTTCCAGAGGTTCTGACGAATGAGCGCAGCGCACAAGGTCGGTATCGTCGTTGTTGATGACCATGAGATCGCCCGAGAGGGGATTCGCTCGCGCATCGAGGTTGAGCCCGATCTCACCGTGCTCGCCGAGTTGCCCTCGGCCGACGACCTGATTCAGGTCTGCGAAAAGCACCACCCTCAACTGGTGCTGATGGATATCGACATGCCCGGCGCCGATCCCTTTACGATGATCGCCGATCTGCGACGGCTGTTTCCCGAGATCCGCATTGTCATGCTCTCGGCCTATGTGCGCGATGGATACATGGATGCAGCCGTGCAGAGCGGCGCGTGGGGCTACCTTTCCAAGAACGATCCTTTTGACGTGATTCTCAAAGGCGTGCGCAAGGTGCTCCAGGGCGATCTTGCCTTCCCCGCCGAGGTGATGGAGCGATTCGAGTTCAGTGGGGGCAACATCCGCAAGCGAACGACGGAGTCGACCACGCCCATCAGCACCCTCACGCCGCGCGAGCTGGAAGTGATGCGGCTGATCGCCAAGGGACTGAGCACCA
This sequence comes from Planctomycetaceae bacterium, assembly GCA_040255465.1. GTDB lineage: Bacteria > Planctomycetota > Phycisphaerae > Phycisphaerales > UBA5793 > UBA5793. Next base: position 92,155 of record JBDZVA010000001.1, on the reverse strand, counting down.
AGGAAATCGCCGGCGTCCTGCACCGCAGCCCGAAGACGATCGACGCCCATCGCACCAGCCTCATGCGCAAACTCGACATCGATGACCGTGTCGAACTGACGCGCTACGCGATCCGCGAGGGTATCGTCGAGCCGTAAGGCCTCGCGCCGCGGTGGCCCGGATCGCGCGTACGATTCCAGACCATGGCTCAGGGTGACACTGCGCCGCAAGACGCAAATCTGCTTGTTGATTTAGCGACCGCCGAGCAGCGCGCCGAGGCGGTGCAGCAGTGGCCGGAGATCGATACGCTGCCCGAGCCGCAGGACATCTGGCTGGCGCGCGATGCGCATGGCGGGGAGTTGCGTGGCGCCGCGGCGGTGGACTTGTATCCCGTGCCATTTCGCATCACGGGCCGGGCGCTGCGACTATTCGTGGATGATGGAGCCGATTCGGCAGCGATCCAGTCAGCCCTGGTGCGCCCGATCGAGAGTGAGACTCGCGCTGCCGGGCTTAAGGCGCTCTACGCCGGCGATAGTGCCGCGCACGGGAGCGATGAGTGGCAACAGTGGAGGTCGCTCGGATTTGAACCCAACCCCAAACTCGCGCATTATCAGGTGCAGCTCGCCGCATATCTCGACTTGCTGACGCCCATGTACGATGCGCTGACCGTGCGCGGCCACGTGCCGATCGAGGCGCGCATCATCCCGCTGGCCCAGTCACCCATCGGCGAGGTCATCCAACTTCAGATCCAACACATCGGCGGCGACGCAGGCCGGCTGGAAACAAGGCTGCGCGGCAAGGGCTACTTTCCGTTTGATCCAGACCTGAGTCGGGTGGCAATGTACAACGAACATGTGTGCGGCATTCTGCTGGCGCAAGTCGATCGGTATCAGCGGCTGACGGTCGAGAGTAAGGTCGTGGCGCCGGGGCACCGTCGAAGCTGGGTGAATGTGGCCATCATGCAGGAAGCGGCGCAGGCCGCAGCCCGACGAGGATTCGATCGCATTCGGTTCCTCGCCAATGAACAGCAGCAGGACACGCACCGCCTGGCGCGAAAGGCGGGTCCAGCGATGCATCGGCGGGATGTGATGAGGCGGGTGGTCGACCGAAACCCCTCCCGGTAAGCCCGACTGCCCAAGATGTGCCTAGTTTTTTGCAGAAATGGGGGCTTTTGCTCTGCTTCAAAACCGATATTCCAGTACCATGGTGTGCGGGGGCTGGAGGCAGACCATGACAAACCCGAAGCACATTTCGAATCTACCGAGTGCGAACGCGATGACTTGCCTGACGATCTTGGGTGCTACAGCCGCCACGGCCGGAGCGCTCGCGCAGACCATTCGGTTTGGGGACTTGGTCATCTACACGGACACAGGGTCGAGCAGTGATCTGGCGCCCAGCGACTATGACCGTGATGCCCAGATGGATGTTGCTGTGGTGGCCGGGGAGGCGGTGCAGATTTATTTTAACGATGGCGCCGGGGGTCTGGTTGCCGAAGTGTCAATCCCATTCGAGTACTCTGCTTCTGACCTGGCCGTGGCGGACATGGACAACGATGGTGATGCGGACCTCGTCTGGGTCGAGCGCCTGACGGACCGTTCCTATGTGATGACCATCTGGTACAACGATGGCGACGGGCGGTCCGGTGAGACAGTCCAGGTTTCATTGGCTGGAAAACCCGCTGCGAGGATCGCGATTGCGGATTTCAACGGCTCGGGGTTTGAGGACATTATCTTCGCCAGCGGCGCGCGGACCGTGAGCATTCTCGCCAACAACGGCGATCACACGTTTGAACAACGCCTCGTGTTTACCTATCCAGTTCAGGATCATGAAATCACCACCATGACGGTTGGGGATTTTGACCGAGATGGCGATCCGGATTTGAATGCCGTCTTTCAGGATGTCTATTACGGAGGCCGAAGGTACAAAATCTATGACACCCAAGTTGCGCTGCTGCTTAATGATGGCGGTCAGTCGCTCGAACTGGCATCGCAGACGCCGCTGGCCTGGGAGGCCGACGCAGTTATTGCGTGGTCGGCGACGGCGGGCGATCTTGATGGCGATGGCGACCTTGATGTTGTGCTGGCGGGCTGGCCGAGCAACGATCCACTTCCCGCTCAGCTTGTTTTCATGCAGAATCAAGGTGGGGAGTCGTTCGATGTGGCGGCGTCTGAACAGATCTCCGAGGGTCTCCCGTGGGATCTCGCTCTTGGGGATGTGAATACCGATGGCAGACTGGATCTCCTTCTCAGCACCAGTAGTGTGCGCGGAGTCTATGTACTGCGCAACGATGGTCAGTTCACTTTCCGGGGCATGAGTCCGTTTTTCAGCGGCGTGGTGGGCCGGATTGCAGTTGCGGATCTGGGTCATGACGGGCAGTTGGACTTGCTCGCGGCCGGGCACGGAGGCCTTGCTCGTCTGGAGAATCTGACCGCACTGCGCGGACCCATCCTGGCACAAAGTGCGCTCGTCCGTGGCCGAGTCGCGACGTTTGTCGTTGACGGGGCTACGCCGGGCGAGCGGGTGGAATTCCTCTACAGCCTGACTGGTCCGGGCAATTCAGTCGGCCAGCGACTCCTTGGGGGACTTACGCTCGATCTCAAGAATCCGGTCACAGTGCTCGGTTCAGCGGTGGCGCAGCAGAGCGGTCGGGCGGTGCTGCACAGGTTTGTTCCAGTGAATGCGCCGCTGGTTCCGGTGACGACCCAAGCCGTCATTCGACGCGGCAATATGGGACGGGCTTCGGTGAAAACGCCGTTTCACATGGCATTGATCGAACCGTGAAGCGACGATCGAGATCTTACAGGAGCGATGTCATGCGCGACCAGCGTCGAAATCTTCACTCCGCGACTCCGGCACTCATCGCGGCGGGCATTGGAGCCTCGGGATGGACCATTGCTAATGGGCAGACTCAGTTTGACGAAGCCGAACTCATACCCACACCCGATTCCGTGTCGGGTGTCGCGATTGCTGACATGGATGGCGATGGCTGGCGCGATCTGATCAGTTGCGAAGGTCTGGAATCGGTGCGCATCTTTGCGAACCAGCACAATGGACAATTCACGCTCATTGGGTCACACTTCGAGGCCGGGGCTCGCCTGTCAGGTCTTCGGACCGCAGATATCGATCGCAGCGGCTCTCCCGATCTGATCTGGTCGTCGACATTCCGCGGCACGTATTCCCTGCAAGTGTACTTCAACGCTGGCGACGGCCATGCCGCGCGGCTTGAGCGGATTCCTCTCGGGCGTGAACCGGCTGCGGTAGCCGTTGGCGACTTTACGCCCGGCGGCATTCTTGAGATTGCGGCAATCGATGGATTCGACCCAGTGGAACCGTCGCACGTGCATGTGTTCCGCATGCGGGGTGGCGCATTCGTTGAAACTCAAACCTTCCTGCTGGACAACAACCACGGGCGCGACCTCGTGGCCGGAGATATTGACGGCGATGGCGATACAGACCTTGTCGCCTTGTCGATTGAGTCGTACTACGACACCTACTACGGGATTAAGGGAGAGGCGGCTCAAGCGGATGTGCTGCTCAACGATGGGCTCGGTACATTTTCTATAGCGGATCCGATTCCGTTGCCATTCGAAACAGGCTTCTATGGCGCTCTGCCGGCAAACTTGCATGAGGGCGATTTCGACGGCGATGGGGACATCGACTTGGCCGTCTTTTCACCGAACTTCGTGGCTCAGCGGCCAAACCTTGTCGAGATCATCGAGTCCAGAAACTCCGGCAGTCAGTGGATTCCCCGAAATAGTTATGCTGTGGGAGGCGAGTTCTACGCCTACGCCCGAAGTGCTGTTGCAGACTTTGATACCGATGGCGACCTCGACATTCTGGTCACGCAAGACAATGCGAACCAATGGGTACTCGTGAACGACGGATCGCTTGCGTTTCATCAGGAGGAACTCTCAGTCCGATCAGGCAACGAAGCGATCCCGGCGGTGGGTGATCTTGACAACGATGGGCAAACGGATGTCGCCACTTGCGATCGATTCGGAATCGCAGTACTTCTCAACGCCACACCCTACGGCGGCCCGCTACTTGCACACACACCACTCAACCGCGGCGTCGAAGCGACGCTCGCGGTGGCCGACGCGCAGCCGGGCGAGCGGGTAGATTTTCTTTACACGACCCACGGTGCCGGCAACAGCCTCGGCGTTCGCCAGCTCGGCGGAATCACGCTCGACCTGAACGACCCTATTCAGATCCTGGGCACCGCACGAGCCGACTCAAACGGCGTGGCGCAGTTCCGCTTCACCGTGCCACCCCGTGCGCCGCTGACCGAAGTCGTACTCCAGGCCGTAATCCGCCGCGGCCCCGGTGGCGCGGATTCCGTCAAAACGCCGTTCAGGACGGCTCGGATTACCGACTAGGCGGCGGACGGAGCGGGTGTGCCTCTAGAATGCGGCCTGAACCGGGAAGGCTCTCGCGCTTGGAGGAAGCGTGTCTCAAAATGCAGACAAATACTTCGCGGGGATCATGTCCTGATTTGGTACCATGTAACACAGGCGAAGGAGGCAGGTCATGACCAGTTCAAAGCGGTTCTCAGTTTCACAGAACGCAATAGCTGTTGGCCGCCTGACGGCGGTTGGCGCCAGCGCCGCTGCCACGGCTGGCGCGTTCGCTCAGACGATCCGGTTTGATGAACCTGTCCGTTATGATGAGACAGGGCGATCCGGATACCTCGTGTCCGGTGATTTCGACCGCGATGCGCAAACGGATATCGTGGTAACCGGTAACGGCGCAGTCAACATCTATTTCAACAATGGTGCGGGCCAGTTTCATGCTGAAACCGCTATTGCTTATCGTTCGATCTGGAATCTTGCCGCCGCAGACATGGACGCTGATCGGGACCTGGACATCGTCTGGTTTGATCGACGCGAAGACCGAACGTATGTACTTTCAGTGTGGTACAACTCGGGAGACGGGCGCACGGGCGAGCTCGTTGAGACTCCCTTTCCAGGCTTCGAAAACGTGCCGATGGTCGTGTGGGATCTGAATTCAGACGGCCTGAACGACGTCATCTTCGGAGCCGAGCCCGGCACGGTCGATGCGTTTATCAACCAGAGCAATCGCACGTTTGCGCTGACGCGGGTGTTCGAGTATGACCTGCCGGACTACACACTGTCGTCATTCGTACCTGGCGATTTTGATGGTGATGGTGATTCAGATATCGCTGCGACCTTTCAGTACATTTACTCCTACCGATACAAGTCGGTGAAGGGCACAAACGTCTCGCTCTTAATGAACGATCGTCAGGTGCCCTTTCGACTCGGGTCAGAAATCAGCCTGCCGTGGGAGCAGAACGATGTGGTGGCGTGGTCGATGGTGGCCGGTGACCTGGACGGTGATGGTGATCTTGATGCAATCGTCGCCGGCAGTCCGGGAAACGACCCGGGACCGGACGAGTTTGTGGTGCTGGAGAACTCGGGACAGGCGCTGTCGATGGCCAGCACATACCGGGCGTCGGAAGGTTGGCCCGAGGAAGCGGCTCTTGCGGACATCGATACCGATGGGCGTCTCGATTTTGTATTTGCGACCGGGACAATTCGAGGTGTCTATGTATTGCGCAACTTGGGCGATCTGGAGTTTGCCGGGACGACCCCGTTTGCAAGCGGGATCCACGGCTCGTCCATGAACGTGGCGGAACTGAACGGCGATGGACAGTTCGACCTGGTGCATGCAGGCTCCGACGGATTTGCGGTATTGATGAATCGAACCGCGATCCGAGGTCCGCGCCTTGAGGTCTCGCGACTCGTGCGCGATCAAATCGCGACGTTTGTCGTGCGGGACGCAGTGCCGGGAGAGCGAGTCAGTCTGCTTTACAGCCTCGGAGGGATCGGACGCACGAGGGGGCGCCAACTTCTCGGCGGCATGACACTCGATCTTCGACAACCCGTCATGGAGTTCGCAACCGCCCGGGCTGACTCAGACGGCTCGGCCGTTGTGCGAGTGCGCATCCCGTCAAACGCGCCACTCGGGCCGGTGGCGTTTCAGGCAGCGATACGCCGCGGGCCGGGGGGCACAGAGTCCGTCAAGACACCATTCGCCAACGTCCTGGTGGAAGATTGAGTCAAGCGCAGACAACGAAGGCAGGTGGCACGATGAATGACGATAGACCTACCGCTGCACGAGCGCGATTGATGCTTGCCGTCGCCGGAGCGGGTGTGCCGGCAACATCCGCGGCTCTCGCGCAAATCGGGTTCACCGAACCAGACACGTACTTGCTCGCAGCGGGAGCAAGCGGGGTGACGGTTGCGGATATGAACAACGACGGCTTATCCGACGTCATCGCGTGCGAGCGGATCGAGTCCGCAACCGTATTCCTCAATGCAGGTGACGGTCACCTGCTCCGATTTGGCTCGTTCTACCAACCCGCTGCGGCGCTGTCACAGATCCAGTCGGCCGACTTCGATCGCGATGGAAACCAGGACCTGATCTGGATCCAGACGACAACCGGAAACGCTTCGCTCCAAATTGCGTATGGGCGAGGCGACGGTCGCGCAGCGCGCATGAGTACTGTCGTGCTGCCGCGCGCCGCGGGCAGCTTTACGCTGGCCGACGTGACTGGCGATGGTTGGCTGGATGTGGTCGTCGCAGATGCTCGCGGTAGTTCTGCGATGGTTCGCGTTTTTCGCAACGAGCGTGGCTCATTGGTGGCTGGAGAAACGGCACTTCTGCCGTGGCTGGACAACGTTAGTCTCGTGTCCGGCGACATCGATGGCGACGGCGATACGGACCTCGCCGTCTTGAGCCTCGATGATGAGGTCGACTACATGTATGGCTGGAAACTGGATCACAGCCAAGTGAGGATCTTGCTGAATGACGGCAGCGGGGCCTTTCCGCTTGGGCAGACCATCCTGCTTCCATTCGGCGGCGGAGGCTGGGACGAGGATCCATTCCCCGTATCGCTGCGCTTGGCGGACATGGACGGAGATCGCGATCTTGATCTTGTGCTCGCAGCCATGCGAACCGCCAATGCACAGTCTCCGCTTCAACTCCTTCCCATTGAGAATGTGGAGTTTGCCCGCGAATTCACACTTCGCGAACAGCTCCAGATTGAAGACGCTCGCATCTACGCCGAAGTGGCGCTGGGCGATCTGGACACCGACGGTGATATCGATGTCATCGTCAAAGCGCAGTCAGATGTGTGGACGCTCGAGAACGTAGGTGGGTTTGTGCTCGAGCAGCCGGTCCTGGTGGAGACTGGAACATATGGTGGGCCTGCGCTGGCACTTGCGGATCTGAACGGCGACGGGCAACTCGATCTGGTGGAGGGCCATCGACGGGGCGTCAGTGTGTTCACAAACATCACACCCTATGAGGGACCGCGGCTCGAACATTCACCGCTCAAGCGCGGGCTGAATGTCACACTGACAGTCACCGGTGCACGGCCGGCCGAACCCGTGCACTTCCTCTACACCGTACATGGCGCGGGCAACAGCGTCGGCGTGGCCCAATTGGGCGGCGTCACGCTGGATTTGCGCGATCCCCTGGTGGTGCTCGGCACCGCACGAGCCGACTCAAACGGCGTGGCGCCGTTCCGCTTCACCATGCCACCCCGTGCGCCGCTGACCGAAGTCGTACTTCAGGCCGTGATCCGCCGCGGCCCCGGTGGGGCTGATTCTGTCAAGACGCCGTTCAGGACCGCGCGAATCCGGGAATGAGTGACGCGAGCGCATCGCCCAGCCATTTTTGGACTCCGGTTCGTACCGGCGCCAACCGCACTATTTCTCTCTCGCGAAAGCATCTCGAGCCCAAATCCTCAGTGGATCGAGTATGATGGTTCACAACGGAAGGAAGATCTCATGATCGGAAAGCCATCATGGTGGAATTCAACGAGTCGGCGGAAGCACCTGTCGTTGCTCGCAGCGGGATCAACGGCGCTGGGAACCCGGGCCGTTGCCCAGATTATCGAGTTTGACGACGCAATTCTTTACCCCGAAGATGGGCTCAAACCCATTCTTGCTGCAGCTGATTTTGACAATGACGGTCACAATGACCTCGTGATCGCTGACCAAGAAGGCTTGGAAATCTATTTCAACAATGGGGCCGGGTCGCTGATTCCGCGCGTAGTGATCCCGCCACAGACGATTCCCGCTTGGCTGCTTGCGGCGGACATGGATGGGGATCATGACGTTGATCTTTTGTGGTTGGACGACGGATCGACGGAAGTGTGGGTCTGGTACAACGATGGCGATGGACAAAGCGGCCAGATCGTGGGTACCGCGCTTTCAATCCCGCAAGCCAAAGATGTGGCCGCGGCGGATGTGACAGGAGATGGACTGGTCGACATCGTTCTCGCGGTTCAGCCCCAACTCATTACGACGCTCGTCAATCTCGGGGATCGGACGTTTGAACAACGAGATGCATACACGCACGATCGATCACTTGAGAATGTCAGGCGACTTGCGTGTGGAGACATGGATGGCGATGGAGACAATGACATCGTTGCCACGTTTCAGTATCTCCACCGTGATAACCACAATTACTACGAAGTGAAGGATTCTCACGCCGTCTTGCTGATCAACGAGGGACGGTCATCGTTTCGACGTACGGCCGACGCACAGCTTCCTCTTCAGGCACGCCACAACCTCGCGTACGACGTGGAACTCGGAGATCTCGATGGAGACGGTGATCTCGATGTTGTCGTGGGTGCCGGTCAAGACCAATATTTTTCTCACGGTGAGAATGAAGTAGTGCTCGTGAACAACGACACAGGATCGTCACTCACCGTCGTTGACTCGCACGTCATACCAAATGGCAATCGCTGCACGCTTGCCCTATCCGACCTCAACACCGACGGTCGTATTGAGATTCTGCTGGCCAGAAGCAGTGACTTGAGGGGAGGGTTCATTGCCTTACTGAATGAGGGGAGCTGGGGCTTCTCTGAACTGGATCAATTCCGCAGCAATGAGTGGGGAGAAGGTCTCACGGTCTCCGATCTCAATGGCGACGGACAGATGGACGTGATTCACTGTGGCGAACAAGCGTTTGCGACCATGCTTAACATCACAGCCCTCCCGGGTCCAGTCTACGATCACACGCCGCTTGTCCGAGGCCGGCAAGCTGAGTTTGTGGTGAGCGGTGCCGTGCCCGGTGAGCAAGTGTACTACCTCGTCGCTCTTGGTGGTGCGGATAATACCCGCGGCGTCAGCGCGCTTGGTGGAATCACGCTTGATCTGGCCGAGCCCTTCACGCGGTTCGGCACGGCAAGGGTCCAGCCCAATGGCCGTGCTGTACTGCGCGGAAAGATTCCTGGCAATGCACCGCTGCGCACAGTGACCAGCCAGGCCGTGATCCGCCGCGGCCCCGGTGGGGTTGATTCCGTCAAGACGCCGTTCAGAACGGTGCGAATCACGGAATGACTCGAAGTCCCCGCATCGCTTTCGGGCTCGCCCAACTGCTCGGCGATCCGATGCGCGGCTGAAAGACTCCTCCTGCCATGAATGACAGCGACCAGATCGACACGGACAACGGCGAGTCTGCTGCGGGTGAATCGTCGGCGGAACGGAGTGCAACAGGCGCTGGGTCAGACTCCTCGGCGGAGAAGAAGGCGCCCGCCTTCAAGTACATCCACAGCGCCAATCTCCCCGACCTGCTCGAGCACCTGAACATCACGGTGATGGCGACCACATTCCAGGCCGGGCGCGTGCTCTCATTCTCGGGCAACAACGGCCGCTGCTCGCTGCTGCTGCGCGCATTCAATCACCCGATGGGCATGGCCATCAACCGCGACCGCATGGCGCTGGTGTGCAACAACCAGGTGCTGCATCTCGTCAACCAGACGGATCTGATCGACCAGGAGGGCAAGCGGCCCGAGTACGATGCGTTCTATGTTCCACGCCGGATGCACGTGACGGGCGACATCGCCGGCCACGAGGCGGCTTGGGGCGTGAATCCGGATGTGGATGACTCGGACGCGAGCGGGGACGACCTGTTCCGCTCATTGTGGGTGGTAAACACACGCTTCTCCTGCCTGGCGACGCTCGATCAGCAGTTCTCATTTGTGCCGCGTTGGAAGCCGGAGTTCGTGACCAGGCTGGCGCCCGAGGATCGCTGTCACCTCAACGGCGTGGCGATGGTCGATGGTCGACCGCGCTACGTGACGATGCTGGCGCGCAGCGACACCGCACAGGGATGGCGAGACCACAAGACAGACGGCGGAAGCATCCTCGACGTGACCAGCGGCGAAGTCATTGCGCGCGACATGGCTATGCCGCATTCGCCGCGCGTGTACCGCGATCGCATCTGGGTGCTTGAATCAGGTCGGGCCGAACTGCAGTACGTCGATTCGGAGACGGGACGGCGACAGACTGTCGTGCAACTGCCGGGTTACGCGCGCGGCCTGGCGTTCTACGACCGCTTCGCGTTCGTCGGCCTGTCCAAAGCGCGCGAGAAGCGAATGTTCGGCGGCCTGCCCATCGAGGAACACAAGACGGAACTGCAGTGCGGCATTCAGGTCGTCGATCTCGCCACCGGCAAGGTCGTCGGGTTCATCCAGTTCGAAGCCGGATGCGAAGAACTGTTTGATGTGCAGGTCCTGGCGAATTCGCGACGCGCCAACATTATCGGGTTCACGAAGGACACGGTGAACGGGATATTCGTGCTGCCGAAGAAGTGATGGAAGATCCCGACTATTTGGCAGCGGATTTCGGGGAGTAGAATGCGCGTCCGGTGCGTCCATCCAGGTCTGACGGAAGAGCTCCGGTTTCAACTGGAAACCAGGACCGTCGACTCCATTGCTCACTCGGGAAGGGCGGACTGCTCCGGTCTGGAGTGCGGGTTGGTCCACGTCGTTTACGGTCTGGGCCGGTGGGCTGGGCTTGACGGCTACTACATTGCCGACACGGATTACTCCGGGTATCCCATGTGGTACCCGGCGGTCTTTTTTCAGATAGTCGATCCTCGATCATCGAGATACTGGCAACCGAGCATTTGGACGCCTCCGGGCAGAGCCGGGTCTTGGGCAAGAGTCATTCTGCCCTGGGCTGCGGATCACAGATTCTTCGAAGACCTGGTTAATGGTGAGGCTCGTGCGGTCGCCGCCTTCAAGCGTTATCGCGAACTCATGGATCTCGAGTTCGCAGATGATCCGGCGAGGCAAACGGCGCATCACTTGCAGGATGCCTGGGTGCAGTGCCCGAGTTGTGATGATGCGTGGGAGGTGAAGGATCGGGTTTCGGAGATGATTCGGTGCCCGTACTGCAAAGCGATCTGGCTGAGTCCATTTGGCGTGAATAGCCCGATGGAATAATGGATTCGACAGCACACCAAGCAGGTTCGCCCGATACCAAAACTTCGGAACCTGACTCGCGACCATTTGCCGAGATATCATTCTTCGAAGGATCCCACTGAGCGATGCCACATCGTCTTCACGATAACATCCAGTTTGACGAGCGGGCCATTGCCGAGTTCTGCCAGCGGTGGAGGGTCGAGGAGCTGTCGCTATTTGGCTCAGTGTTGCGAGACGACTTCCGGCCGGACAGTGATGTGGATGTGCTCGTGGTGTTCGAGGATGGCGCCCCGTGGACGTACTGGGATTGGGGTGCGATGAGTGACCAACTTGCGACGGTTTTTGGGCGGCCAGTTGACCTCGTTGAGAAGCGGTCAGTCGTGAACCCCTACCGGCGGCAGCATATTCTCGCCAATCGCCAGATCATTCATCGGCATGCGGCCTGAAGAGAGCGACATGGCGCGCGTCTGGGACATCGTCCAATGGGGCGAGCGTCTTGGCCGGTTGCTCAACGGCGCAACATGGCGGGAGTACAGCGCCGATGAAGTAAAGCAAATCGCGGTCGAACGATGCATCGAAGTCATCGGAGAGGCGGCGCGATCCCTCTCTGATGAGTTCAAGAATCAGCATGGCGAGATTCCGTGGCGCGAAATCGTGCAGCAGCGCAACGTCATCGCCCACGGATACTTCTTCCTTGAACATGATCGGTTGTGGCGTGTCGCTACCGTGGAGGTGCCGCGACTGGTGCAGCAACTGGCGCCGCTGGTGTCGGAGCCGCCTGCGTGCGATGAATCCGAGGATTGAGTCGGCCTCCGCGAGCCACGCTTCCCCGCGCCAAGCCTTCGGGTCGTCATTCGACCTGGAGACTCGTGACCGTATCGCGGCTAAACATGCGATGCGCAGTCGTGAGTCCATCGTGAGATTTTGTTCGAACCCGAAGCCGTTTCGTCCGATACCGTTAAGCGTGCCGATACGTACCTCCACAGACCTCTCCCCGGAACTCCGCGCCTGGCAGGCCGAGGCCCGCGCCCGCGCCGCGGAGTACGGCCTGGACTTCTTCGAGACCGTCTTCGAGGTCGTCGATTTCGACACGATGAACCAGCTCGCGACCTACGGCGGCTTCCCCATCCGGTACCCGCACTGGCACTGGGGTATGGAGTATGAAAAGCTCCGAAAGCGCGACACCTACGGCATGGGCCGCATCTACGAGATGGTCATCAACAACGACCCCTGCTATGCCTACCTCCAGGAGAGCAATTCCGTCACCGATCAGAAGCTCGTCATGGCGCACGTCTACGCGCACTGCGACTTCTTCAAGTGCAACGCGTGGTTCGGCAAGACGCACCGCAACATGATGGATGAGATGGCCAACCACGCCACGCGCGTGCAGCGGCTGATCGATCGGCATGGGCTGGACAACGTCGAGCGATTCATCGATTCGTGTCTGAGTATCGAGTACCTCATCGATCCGATGTCGATGTGGGTGACGCGCGAAGGCGATCGACGGGCAGTCGGGCAGATGGGAGAACCCCAGGCGGCGGGTGATGAAGCGGACGGCGTTAAGCTGCCGGCCAAAGACTACATGGACCGGTTCATAAACCCGCCCGAGAAGATCGCCGAGGAGCAGGCGCGGCGCAAGGAAACCGAAGCGGCGGCAAAGCGCAAGTTCCCGCTGGAGCCGACGCGCGATGTGCTGCTTTTCCTGCTGCGAAATGCGCCCCTTGAAGAGTGGCAGCGCGACATCCTCGGCCTGATCCGCGATGAAGCGTACTACTTCGCCCCGCAGGCGATGACCAAGATCATGAACGAGGGCTGGGCGACCTACTGGCACAGCAAGATCATGACCTCGCACCTCCTCGACACGACGGAGATCATCGACTACGCCGAGCAGCACAGCGGCGTGGTCTACATGGGACCCGGAGGATTCAACCCCTACAAGATCGGTGTAGAGATCTACAAGGACATCGAGGAGCGCTGGAACACCGGGCGGCACGGGCCGGCGTGGGAAGCACTTGAAGGCATCGGCGACAAGCAGCGATTCGACGACAAGTCGAACAAGGGCCGCGAGAAGATCTTCCAGGTTCGCCGCATTTACAACGATGTCAACTTCATCGATGAGTTCCTGACCGACGAACTGATCGACCGGCTAAACCTCTACCAGTACCGGCGTGACCCGCACACGGGTGAGAACGTCATCGTCAGCCGTGATCCCCGCGTCGTGCGGCAGACGCTGCTCTATCGCATCAGCAACATGGGTCAGCCGTTCATATACGTCGTGGATGCGAACTACCGCAATCGCGGCGAGCTGTACCTGGCGCACCAGTGGAACGGTTTGGAAGTCGATGCAGCTCGAGCGGCAGAGGTGCTCCACGCGATCCAGGTCATGTGGCAACGGCCGGTCCATCTTCAATTGCGGGTGAACGAGGAGATGGTGCTGTTGACGTGCCGCGGTGCGGATGAGATAGATCGTGAAAAGATGAACGAAGAGACGCCGCCGCCTGCGCACCGGATCGAGTAGGGTCTTTTTTGGGCTCCGACGCCGGGAATACCTGCCCGGCAAGTGCGTCAAATTCTGCAATTCAGACCAGAAACGGACGAAACCGCATCCGGTGAGGGTGCGGGGGGTCATCCGGGTTATCCACTTTCGTTCTGTGCGGACTGGCGATCGGGCGTAAAATGCGGCATACTTCCAGCGACGACACTCCGATTGTTCGAAGGGGGCCTGTCGATGCGCACTGTAAGCCAGCTGCTCGAACGCAAGGGATCCAAGGTCATCACCATCACGCCCGACTCGACGGTGAAGGACGCGGCGAAATTGATGAGCGATCACCACATCGGTGCGGTGATGGTGGTGAAAGGCGAAGGCGAGATTGCCGGCATCTTCAGCGAGCGCGACGTGATGGGCCGCGTCGTGGCCGAGGGTCGCGATGCGAGTACCACGCGGGTGCGCGAGGTGATGACGACCGCGGTGGCCTACTGCACGACCAAGACCACGCTCGACGAAGTACGCTCGCTCATGCGCACCAAGAAGATTCGCCACATGCCGGTAGTCGAGGATGGGCGGCTCGTGGGAATCCTGTCGCTGGGCGATCTGAACATCGTCCAGGACGAGATTCACGTCGAGACCATCCAGTATCTCGAGCAGTACATGTACAAACCGTGATCGCCGCCTTCGGTTGGGATCAGGATTGCGAAAAAGAGGTCACCCCATGTTGACCGTGGCCGCTGTTGCGCTGGTGTCCGTGCTGTGCGGGTCGGTTGGCGAGCCGCCTCTGAGTGAGGCCATTCAGCGCGTTGACCCGGTTGAGTACCGCGTGCAGATGGATGTGTCGATCCGGTCTCTTGGGCGCAAGACCCTGTATGTGCCCTTTGTCAAAGCGGGCGCCTACCACGAGGTTGACCTGACACGACTCAAGGAACTGGTGCGCAGCATGCCGTTCGATCGGCGCCAGCCAACGTGGGAGTATGAAGTGATCGACTTCGCCCCGTTGGGCAGTTACGCGATGGTCCATTGCGCCAGTCGCCAGTCCAGCGACACGGGATTCCGGATGACGGAGTATGTCACGGCGTACTCGGCACAAATCGACGAGGGCGCGCTGGCGCTGATGGACTGGCCCGACACCTGGCCCCTCGAGGCGGCCGACACGTTGCGGTCGCAGATGTACATCGAGTCTGCCGATCAGCGAGTGGTCGACATGATGAACGCGTGGACGGCCGGCAAACCCAAATCAGTGCCCCCCTACTACCTCGGCAAGGAACTGGCGCGTCAGGCGGTGCGCTTCTACCAACCCAACGGCAGTGAAGTTGTGAAGGGAGAAAAGAGCGTCATCACTTCCATTCGCGTGAATGGGGCGCTGGCGGCGATTGAATCCAGGCGCGGGCCGATGAATGATCTCGTCTGTCTCTACGTAGCGGTGTGTCGCGCGGCAGGGCTTCCGGCGCGCCCGGTCATCGGTATTGACGCGGGATCGCGAGACGCCGAACTGGTCTCCTGGGCCGAGTTCTTCGTGCCGACGGCGGGCTGGGTTTCGGTGGACTTCCGCCGCCTGTATCGCAGCCCGGGTTCCATGGACGACGCAAACAGAAAGTGGCCCGGGTTCGCTTCGGATGACCAGCTCAACGAGCGCATCGCGCTGGCGTATTTCTTCTACGCCCCCGTGATTCATCGGGCGGACGCGCCGCCGAGCGAACCACTGCTCTGGGCGTGGAGCGCGTTTCCCCCGAGTCGCAGAAGTGGAAGCGAACCGTTGCAGACGTTGACAATCGAGGTGGACCATGCCCCCAAGCGGGGTGGGGCGGGACCGTAGGAGTCGAAGGCAGTACGGGACGTCGAAGCAAGTCGAGTTGGAGGAGCAGCAAACATGAACCAGGGGACCACGCTGAGTCGAGCGGTGAAGCTGATGTTATGCGGTGCACTGGTCATGTGCGCGAGTTCCGCGAGTGCTTCTCCGCCGCTGAACGAGGCGATCCAGCGAACCGATCCGATGCGGTATCGGATCCAACTGGTTGGAGAGATCGAGGTCAAGCATGATCGGCTGAAGCCTGAGGTCTCGGGCGGACTGGGTGCGCCACTCATTCTTCCCTTTCCAAAGGAAGGTGCGTATCACAAGATCGACACACCAAAGCCGGGCGAGTACCTCATTGTCCTTTATCTGAATGAGAAGGACCACGAAAAGAAGTTTGAGTTCATCCCGATGGGCTCGCTCGAGACTTCGGCAGCCCGCATCGACGTACCGATGGAACTAGGCAAGCGCCTGCTGTTCATCGTGCAGCAATTCGAGACCGCGTACTCATCCAAGGTTGACGAGGCCGTGCTCAAGCGCGTGCCCTGGCCAGACGTATGGCCCGATGAAGCTGAAGCAGCGCTGCTGCCGCAAATGTACATCGAATCGACCGACAAGCAGGTCGTGAATCTGATGACCGAGTGGACCCGCGGGGAGCCACGGACCGTGCCGCCGTTCCTCTTGGGCAAGGAGCTGGCGCGGCAGGTGACCCGGGCGTTTCAGCCGGGTGAGTTCGGCGTATGGGCTGAAAGGGAAGGCATTCACACGGGAATTCGTGTGACGGGCGCGGTCAAGGCGGTCCAGACCCGACTGGGAACGGTCCACGACGAAGTCTGCCTGTTTGTTGCCGTGTGCCGGGCTGCGGGGCTTCCGGCTCGTCCCGTCATCGGAGTGAATGTGCGCTCCAGGCTGCGAGAGATCATTTCGTGGGCCGAGTTTTTCATCCCCGACGCAGGGTGGGTGTCTGTCGACTTTGACAAGCTTCACGGCTCACCCGGCCGGATCCGCGACATTGACTCTCCGTGGCCGGGATTGGGAACAGATGACCTGCTCAACGAACGGCTGCCGCTCGCCTACCACTACTATCCTCCAGTTGGATTTGCCGGTGAAAAGCCGGTGGATCGGCCGCTGCTCTGGTCATGGGCGGCCCTCCCGGACAGTTTCTACGTCAGACAGAAGATGGATATTGATATCGATCGTGCACCACGCAATCCCTCCAGAGACCCCTGACCGACCTGTATGGCGCGGCGCTGGACGCGCTGCGTCGGCCCACAGGTCTGAGAGACCCATCAATGAACCGTTCACCAATGTTGATCGCCATACTCGCGGCCATCGTCGCAGCGCCAGCCCTCGCCTCTCCGCCGCTGAGCGACGCGATCCAGCGTGACAAACCGATCGAGTATCAGCTCACGATCGAAGGGCGCGTCACCGCCTACCAGAGCAAGTTCAACGCGGATGACCAGTTCGACCTGAACCTTGAGAATGCGCCGCTCGTGTTCCCCATCATCCCCAACGGCGCCTACCACACCATCGATCTCGAGCGCCTCAAGACGAAACTTGAACTCGATGACGTGGAGACTGATTCAAAGTTCGAGATCCTTCCCACGTCGCAGGCGGACGGTCGATTGGCGCGATTCAACATTCCCAAGTTCAAGGGCGATCAGGTCGAGTTCTCGCTCGAGGAACTTGTGACGTGCTACAACGCAAAGGTCGATGAAGCCAGGCTGCGGGCCATCGGCTGGCCTGAGACCTGGCCGCCTGAGGTGGCCACCGAGCTGCAGCCGCAGCGGTATGTCGAATCGACCAATGAACAGATCGTCAAACTCATGGAAACGTGGACGCGCGGTAAGGCGAAGTCCGTGCCGCCGTTTCTGCTGGGTAAAGAACTGGCGCGCCAAACCGTCAAGAGCTTCCAGATCTCCGGCAAGAACTGGTTCAATGATGACCTCAACCAGTTCGCCGGCATCGAGGTGCAGGGGGCGCTCAAGTCCGTCGAACTGATGCGCGGCACGTCGCATGATTGCGTGTGCCTGTTCGTGGCTGTGTGTCGCGCCGCGGGTCTGCCCGCGCGGCCGGTGATCGGCATCCAGATGATTGACGACGCTCGAGGGAGGGACTTCAAGGACGACGACAAGAGACTCCTCTCCTGGGCCGAGTTCTACGTGCCTTCGGCCGGTTGGGTGGCGGTGGATTTTCGCCCGCTCTTCAAAGCTCCGGGGCGCATGCACGACATCAATCGTGACTGGCCCGGCATGGGCACGAACGATGAGCTGAATCTGCTTGTGCCAATCTCCTATCACTTCCATCCGCCTGCCGGCGTGCGTGCCGAAGGACGCGCCGGCAAGCCGCTGCTGTGGGGATGGCAGCCATTGCCCGTTTCGGTGCCGTGTGATCAGGTCCTGAAATGGAAGATCATCAAGGCGCCCAAGCGCGGCGGCGGCTGACCGCCAGCGCGGAGTTGCAAACAGACTTGCCCCTGTCACTTGGCCCGGCTCTGATCTGGCATGGGATCGAATGTGATCACGAATGCGAGCGTCGCGGGACAACGAGTCTCGCGACACGGACGAATGCGCAAACACTATGTCGTACTGTTTGGCAGTCTGCTGCTCCTGGCCTGGTTGGGTTGGAAACTGTTCTGGGTTGTGTCAGGTCGACCGGGTGTGCTCGTCGACTACACGCTCCAGATGAAAGCCATCTCCGAAGGGGCACAGCCCCAGGGTGAGAACGGCTGGCCCGCTCTTTCGGCAGGGCTTGCGCACTTTTTTGCAATCGGCGATCCGCCGCTCGATGGCTGGCCGAGCGACCGCGACGAGTCCGGCAAGTTGAAGGACATGAGCGCCCTGGTAAGCGGATCATTTGATCCTTCGCGCGTTCGACGGGAAATCGCGTACGCTGAATTCATTGAGCAGTCATCAGCGCTGCGAGAGATTCAAGAGGCGCTGAACGCGCCGAGATTTGTGCGAACCGAGTTCAATGGGGCGGAGGAGGGTCTGATTGGCCTACTGCTTCCGGAACTCGCACAGGCTCGCTCCCTCGCCAAGGTCCGACGTGGATCGATGCGTCTGGCCGCTGAGCAGCGCGACGCGGAGCGTCTCGTTTCTGCATGGCATGATCTGAATCGACTCTCGGTCGCTATGTCGTGTGATCCATTCGTGATCTGCCAACTCGTGGCGGGGAGCATCGTACAAATCGCCAACGAAGAGATGAATTGCCTGCTCATCGAGCATCGACTTGATGAGACGACATGCCGCAAGCTCTTGGCCGTGCTTGACGGCAACAACGGCGGTCTCTCACTCGAGATTGCCCTCGAGGGTGAGCGGCTGGTGATGTACGACCTCATCCAGCGCACGCACACCGACGACGGGCACGGTGATGGCCTGCTCATTCCCAGGGAGATCGAGAGATTCTCCGGCCACAGCCGGTGGACCGCCCGTTTTGGATCCGTTGATCACCCGCTGGCCAATGTGATCGGCATCGTGTACCCAGGGCGCGCCGAGACACGAGGTGTCATCGACACGTTTATGGATGCTGCTGTTCGGCAAATCCGGCTCTCGCGCTGGGAACGTCAAGCCGATCCGATCGAGCTTGCTACCTTCAGTGAGGAATTGCCAGAGCGCCAGGTGTTCGCACGATTCTTCCTGCCGGCCATCAGCCGCGTCGTGGATTCTTCCGATGGATGGCGCGCCCGCGTGAGCGCGACGCACGTGGCTATTGCAATCGAGCTGTACGAAGCGATCCACGATTGCCTGCCGGACTCGCTTGCTCAACTCGTGCCCGAGTGCCTTGATGGGCTTCCCACGGATCCAGTCAGCGGCCTTCCATTCGGCTATATGCGGCGTGATCCGACAGCCGCTGATCCTCGAACGTATCTGCTCTACTCGCTGGGAGTCGATCGCGAGGACAACAGCGCGGTTGAGACTGACGATGACCCGACGGCGGCACTGATCGATGAAATCGACGGTGGCGGGTTCGACTATGTCTTCAACCGCCTTCGAAAGCCGATGGATCATCGGTGAGCGTCGCAATTCGAGCGGATTGAGACTTGCCAGCCTCGCGTTGTGGCCCTCTGATCTGATATGAGACGCCACACTCTGATCAAATCGCATTCGCTGAATCCTCGAATGAGAATCACCCGTCCGGGCCGCATTCGCAAGCGGTACGTGGCGCTGATCGTGCTGCTTCTGCTCCTTGGCTGGCTGGGATGGAGTGTGGTGCGCGCGGTCAGGGCCAGACCCGGGCCATTGGTCGATTATGGCCAGCGACTGCTCGACATGAGCGCCCAGATGCAGCCCGAGGGTGAGAACGGCTGGCCCTACATGGTTGACGCGTTGGAGCAGTTGGAGAATCTGGGCGTGCCGGATCGACCCGACTGGCCGTCGGATCGACAGAAGTCCGAAGATGTACGCTCGCTCTATCGCGTCTTGGAGGGGCCCTACGACACGGAGCGTCTCAAGTTTGAGTTGGCCTATCTCGACTCAATTCGCGAGTCTGGTGTGCTGGAATTGCTCGATCAGTTCGCAGCGTGTCCGCGTGCAGTCCGGCCGGACTTTGCGACCGATGGCGGCAACGGGTTGCTGTTCGTGATTCTTCCGGAACTCAGCCGGGCCCGGCAGATGGCCAAGGCGCGAGTGGCCGCCATGCGCGTCGCGGCCGAAAACGGCGACATGGAAGAACTTGTGCGCGCCTGGACACACACCATACGACTCGCCCACGCGATGTCCTACGACCCGGTCTTCATCAGCCACCTCGTTGGCATTGCCATCATGAATCTTGGTTGTCAGGAACTCGAGCGCCTGCTCGTGGAATTCGATCTCGACGAGGAGACGTGTCGCGAATTGCAGGCCGTGCTGAGTGAGAACCCGGTGCTCGCGCCGATGGCGGCCGTCCTCGAGCGCGAACGCATTTCACAGTACGATATCATTCAGCATACTCATTCCGACGACGGAAACGGCGATGGGATATTGCTTGTTGGACGACTCGAAGAGTATGCCGGGCTCATGAGCACCCCGGGGCTGAGTCCAGGCGGTTCGCATCCGATCTACAACGTCGCCGGCCTGCTCCTGCCCAGTCGCGCCGAGACGACGCGCACGGTTGACGAGTTTTTCGATCTCTGCGAGGAGCAGGCGGGAATGCCGCGCGTGGAGCGAAGCAATCAATCCGCGAATCCTGACGCGTATGTCGAACAGTTGCCTCGCCTGCAGTTGCTCTTGCGCATGACCCTGCCCGCGCTCTCCCGCGCCGTGATCAACCACGATCTGGGGATGTCTGTGCTGGAGGCGACACGTGTGCAACTGGCGATCGAGGCGTTTGAGGCCCGCAGCGGCCGACTGCCTTCGACACTCGACGACCTGTCGCCGGACTTCCTCGATCAGGTGCCGATTGATGCCGTGTCCTGTCAGCCCTTCGTCTACGTTCAGCGCCAGCCGACGGCGGATGATCCCCGGCGGTTCTGGTTGTACTCGATCGGCGTGGACGGCGTTGATGACGGTGGGGTGGAGGCCACTGGTACGAAGGAAGGACCCATCCGTGCCATGCGTGATGGCCCAAGTGCGCGGGGCTTTGACTACATCTTCAATCGCTTGCGCGATCCGGCGACCGAGGAGCAGGAGGATGCAGACGTGAGCATTGCAGCTCCCGCCGAGGACGAATCGCAGGAGGCGCCTGCAACCTCCGAAGACTCAGACGGCCGCTGAGAAAGAAGTCGTCCCGCGGCCCTTGCGAGCCGTGGGACGATTTGGAAGAACCAGTCACCAGCCACCCGGGGGCTGTTGGATTCGACTGATGACTGAGAACTTTTCCCGGAACCCCCGCGCGATACTCTCGTCGTTGCCGGTAGATGTTGTCGTGCGGCGGCGGGCTTGCATTCATTTGCTGAAAATCTGCCCGATCAAGGTTCGGGTGGATTGGGTCCGGTTCCGTCGGGAAGACGCTCGGGGATGACGAGGTGGTTGAGCAGCCCCGGTTGGTCCAGCGGCGTGACTTCGTAGAGCACCAGCGTTCCGAGGCTGCGCCGGAAGACATGAATACCATCCTGCACCGAAGGCTGGTTGCCTTCATCGTTCTTGAGCCGATCGATGAAGATCATCACCGGTTGGCCGGAGACCTCGCCGAGCATTCCCACGGTCTTTTCGCTGAAGATGTCGAAGTAGTTGAGGCCGTTCGCCTTGGTCTGCGCCGGCAGCGGAAGATTCATCGAAAGCATCTGCCCGAACGTGTCTTTGAAGACCATCGCGAAAACGGCATCGTTGTCGCAGACCCAGCTGGCCTTGAATCCGCCGTCCACCGTGTCGCGGTAGGCCTGGATCATCGTGCGGTGGGGGCCCGTTTCGTACTTACCGGTCGGCCCCGCCGTCAGCACCAGCGCCACTTGCCAGACACCAATGAGGCCAAGCACGAGCACCGCCGCAAATGCCAGCCGGCGCCAGGCCGGGGTCGGCCCAATGCGAAACTGAGGCGGCTGGACTGGTGCATCGGCAGCGGGAAGCGCGGCGATGTGCTCCCGAATACCGCGAAGCACACGGTCGGCAGAAGGTGCCCGGCCGTACTGACGCAGCACCGTGTCGACCTGTTGCTGGCGATGGATGTGGGCAGCCAGTTCCGGATCCTGGGCCAGACGGCGTTCGAACTCGGCTCGCTCAGGCGGCGACATGAGCTGATCGAGATAGCGGTCCACAGCGTCGCCAGGCTCCAGAGGCGGTTGTTGAGAGGGAGGCGTCGTCATGCGTCCTCCCCCTCTTGCTGCGGGTGGTGTGCGGCCGCCAGCCTCTCGCGCAGAGCGGTGCGGGCTCGGTGTACGTGGCTCATGGCCGTACCCTCAGCGATGTCGAGGGTGCGGGCGATCTCGCGGTACTCCATGCCTTCGATGGTGCGCAGGAGCAGGCACGCGCGTGCGGTCTCGTTGATCCCTTCCAGTGCGCGAACGATGCGGTCGTCAAAGGCGGGCTGATCGCTTGGCAGGTCGACTTCGGCGGTAAGGCGCACAGCGCTGGGTGAGGGTGGGACGGAGCGAGGGGACTTGGCCCCCTCGATGTCGAGCCACGTCGGATCCGTGGACGCACTGGTGTGGCGGCGGTTGCGTCGGGCGAGATTGAGTGCTGCATACCGCACCGTTTGACCCATCCAGGCGACAAAGTTCGTGCCCCGCTGGAAGTGATCCAGCTTACCAAGGGCGATGATCGCGGCCTCCTGCACGACATCTTCGGCCAAGCTGCGATCGTGAACAAATCCGAGAGCAATGTACCAGAGCACACGAAACGACTGCTCGAACAGAGACGCAAACTCAACCGGTGTGATCTGACCGGCGCCGGCTTGTGCCATGCCCCCGGCCGGCGTCTGCTGTCGCGCCTTGTCGCGTTGGGTGTCAGTGCCGGCCATATGTTCTTCCACATCAGGAATGTAGGCCGCATGTCCTGTTCATTGCAGGATTTCGCCGGGAGAGCAAACACAAAGCAAACGACCCGGCCAAGGTGGCCGGGTCGTTGAAGATATCGGAATGAGATGGATGAAGCGGTTCAGGCAGTGCGACGACGGCGTCCGATACCCATCAGGCCAGCTGCGGGCAGCAGGCACAGGAGGGAGGCGGGGGCCGGGATGATCGTAAAGCCGACGCCATCGACATAGTGGCCGGCAAACTCAGCGCCGGTCAGGTCGTTGAACATGTCTTCGGTCGCGCTGACGCGCAGGACGACGAAGTCCGTCGCATTGGGCAGGACGAACGACAGCGTCGCCTGCTCCCACGACTGGATGTTGTCATCGCTGTAAATCGTGGACTGGCTCGAGCCGAGCTCGTTGTGAGCCCACTGGCTGGGGAACGTATCCACCGCGCCGGCGTAGGCGTACACGCCAACGGAGAACATCGTGTCAACTGCGGTGCCCAGAGGATTGGAGACGCGATTGAAGAACGCGCCAGCTTCGATTCGTCCGTTGCCCGAGCGAATCATCGACTGGTACGAGGAGACGTCAATGATCTGCCAGAGCTCTGAACCGACAGCAGCCGACGCGCCGCGGCGGGTCGTGTTGTCGAAACGGAGCATGCAGACACCCTCGAAGGGATTGATGTCGTTCTCAGCGGAGACGATGGTGGTCATGTCGCCACGC
Organism: Planctomycetaceae bacterium; assembly: GCA_040255465.1. GTDB lineage: Bacteria > Planctomycetota > Phycisphaerae > Phycisphaerales > UBA5793 > UBA5793. The sequence continues at coordinate 68,557 of JBDZVA010000001.1, read as the reverse complement.
CAGTAGCCGTACTCCGTCGGCAGAATGCCGGTCGTCGGGACCATCGTCTCGAAGCCCCGGTTCACCATGAGATCGGCCTGCGCACTGCCGGCGACAGCGCCGATAACTGCGACTGCACCGATAACAACTACGCTGTTCTTGAAAAGTCTCATCTCTCTCTTCTCCCAGTGTTCTGTGCGATCTATGTAGCTTGGACCCGGCGCAAGCCGGGACCGATTGATCATCCAACCAAGAAGAGTACCCGCAATTAGTCCGGTTTGCAAGGGATTTGCGGATATTTTCGCAGAAAATCTATCGGAGCAGTCCATTCATCCCGCGGATTCCCGTTAGTTATCGGTCTTTTGGCCGTTTCCCGCTATTCCCGGCAAGCCTTGACCAGTCGCTCAAAGAGGCCGATTCCCAGGAGTCGGTCCGTGGTCCGCTCAGGATGCCACTGGACTCCCACGAAAAAGCCGCAGCGGGGGTCGCGCACCGCTTCAATCACCCCATCAGGGGATTTCCCGGTCACCTCAAGCGATCCGGCGGCTGAAACGGCCTGACGGTGATGGCTGAGCACTTCCCCGCATCCGATCGAGCCTTGCACGGAATGGATCCTCTGCCCCCAGTGCTGCTCATGCGTGGGAAGCGATTCAGGGAGGTGCTGGTCGAGATCCCCTCCCGCGACCAGGGCCATCAGTTGCATCCCCAGGCACACACCCAGCGTCGGCCGATTTGGCCGGATCGCCCGGATGAGGGCGACCTCGAACGCCTGTCGCTCGGGATCGAGGGGCGTCGCGCGGGGATCTGTCGGCTGACCAAACTCCTCCATCCGCGGATCATCACCGCCTGAGAGGACGAATCCGGCACACAATCGCAGGTAGTCGTCGAGGCGCTCGAGGCGATGGGGCAGGATGATCGGAGTGCCGCCCGCGAGCACAATCATCCTGGCATAGGAGCGGGCGGATTTGTAGGTCCGCTCGTCTGCGTCGGCCGTGATTCCGATGACCGGCTCTGGCATGATGCTAGTGAATGAAGCGCATCGACCCGAAGTTGGGGACAAACCGCCTCGCGCCCTCGCGCAATCCCTCGGGCGACGGGAAGTAGACGAAAAACGCCTTGCCCAGCAGGAGTTTACGATTCACGACCCCCGGGGCGGGATCCACTTCCTGCGCGATCCAATCCTGGGGCTCGCCCCAGAGCCGCCCGTCGAGACTGGCCGGGCTGTTGTCGCCGCAGCAGAAGAACTGGTTTTCGTTCAGGTGGACCAGGTTCGTGGGGTGCGTGGCCAGCGCAGGCCCTTCGACGGTTTGTTCAGGTCGATAGTACAAATCGCGATCGAGCTCAACGCGGTGCAACGTGACGGCCGAGTTGCGGAAGCGCCATTCGAGTCGCAGCGGCTTGGGCGAATTGGCAGTGCCAACGTACTGGTTGCCACTATCCGACTTCGCGGCGTCCTCGCCGGAGAGCCCCGTCGCCCATTTGAGGCGCTCCGAAGGGTTCCAGTCGTAGGTGCCGTAGGCGACGCGGCTCCCGTTGATCCAAAGCCACAGGGCCTGGTCCGCATGCCAGAACTCAATATCGGTCACCTTACCAGCCGGTGCAAACGTGCTGAGAGAACCTGAATCCAGGACCGTCCATTCATGGTCGCCGCCGAGCAGCCGCATGCGGAGTTGAACAGAGTTCTCTTCGAGGACGGCCTCAAACTCGTGGTCGCGGCATTCGAGATGGATGGTCGTCTCCAGGCCACCCGCGTCCGGTTTGACCGCGGCGGCCAGGCGGATGTCAGAGACGTCGTAGACGTAGACGGGTCTTCCCCGCTTGCGCGCCTCGTCCTCGCGCGACTCGTTGTACGCGTTGCGGTCGTTGACGGCCCGAGCGGGAGCCTGATAAACCAGAGCCGTGGGGTTGGGCGAGTCCGCGCGGTACGAGCGCCGGCCGGCGACCTCCCAGCCCTCACCGGACCAGGGAGGCAGCCATCCGCCGCGAACTCGACTCGGGTCGATGGGAATGTACTCGCTGTGGTAGACGGGTTGCCACACAGCCCTCTGGACATCCTCGGGTTTGCGCTGAATGGCGAATTTGTCGGCGTCCTGCCAGGTCGAATTCGTCGGACCCGCGAAGACGTCGCCGTCAGCGAGCCAGATCGTGTCCCCCGCCAGGCCGATGAGGCGCTTGATGTAGTTTTGCGTTGGATCTCTCGGGTTCTTGAAGACGACGACGTCGAACCGCCTGGGTTCAAAGAAGCAATAGAGGTACTTGAGCACGAGGATGCGGTCGCCCATGCGGGTGCGGCGATTGGAGACCGTAATCTCGTCGGCGCGATTGCTCATGAGCATGGGATCGGTGATCTCGTAGGGTGTGACGCCCCCCAGCACCGGGCCGGCCTGCCCCCGATCGCTCGAGTCTTCGTCGCTGGGACCAATCGGGTAGACGTAGCCGGTTTCGGGCGAGCGGACCACGGCGTGGGCGCCCAGCAGCGTCGGGGCCATCGAACCCGTTGGGATTACAAAAGCCTCGACGACGAAACCGCGGAAGGTGAAGGCCAGTATGAAAGCGATCAGGAGCGACTGGAGGGTATCGACGATCGACATCTCCTCGCCCTGCTCCTCTGCTCGCCGCGCTGTTTCATCGATGTAGCCCACGGCTGATTCTCCGATAGTGGCGTCGGCGATTCCTACGATCGTCGAGTTGGATCATATCGACCGCACCAGCGGGTGACACAACACCTTCTCCAAGGATGAAAGACGAGCGATGCCCCTCACATTTGCCTATGGCGCTCCGGAAAACGAGCAGCAGCGCGAGACGCTGGGTGAAATTCTGCGGCGGACGTTTCACTTTCCCGCCGAGCGAGTGCCCCAGTATTTCGACCTTGCGGGCCACGACAACCTTCGGGTGATTCGCCACGGGGGTGCGGTGGTCGGCGGGCTGGTCATCGTGCCCATGGGTCAGTACTTCGGTGGTCGCGCCGTGAAGATGGCCGGCATCGCCGCCGTGGGAATCGACCCGCACATGCGCGGCCTGGGTGCGGCCAGCGCGCTGATGAGCGAAGTCGTGCGCGAGATGCACGGCATGGGCTACCCAATTTCCGCCCTCTATCCCGCGACTCAACCCGTCTACCAGCGCGTCGGCTACGAGCAGGCGGGGACGTTCTATCGCTGTGTCCTGCCCACAGCACAGATCGACTCGCGTGACCGCGAACTCACGCTGCGACCCATCACCGATGCGGATCAGTCGGCCGTTGAAAAGTGCTATCTCGCACGGGCCCGGCACACCAACGGCCATCTTGATCGAGGTCCATATGTCTGGACGCGCGTGCGCCGCGCGCGCGATGAACATCCGCGCGGGTTCCTCGTCGAAGGTCCGCAGGGCGTCGAGGGATACGTGTACCTCAACCAAAAAGACTCGCCGACCCGCTCGTACAATCTCGTCTGCACCGATCTGGTCGCGATCACACCCCGAGCGGCTCTGCGGCTGCTCAAGTTCTTTGCCGACCATCGGTCGATGGCGGGCGAAGTCATCTGGAACGGCAGCCCGACGGACGCGCTCCACCTCAACATTCGGGAGCAGCACATTCGCGATGAGGTCAAGGACCAGTGGATGCTGCGCCTGCTCGATATCGGCGCGGCCATCGAAGCACGCGGCTACTCCCCAGGTGTGACGACCGAACTGCACTTGGAAGTCCTCGACGATCTGGTCTTGCCTGAGCTAAACAACGGCCGGCTGCTCGTGCGCATCGCCGGTGGCCGCGCCACAGTCGAGCGTGCGGCCGGAACCGGTGAAGCGAAGGTCACGGCTCGGGGCCTGGCGCCCCTGTATTCAGGGATGCTCACGCCCTGGCAGGCGCGGGCGGCGGGATGGCTGAGGGGCGAAGACGACGCCATCGCACCGCTGGCGGCGGCGTTCGCGGGCGGGGCGCCGTGGCTGGCGGATCACTTCTGATCAATTGGCCGTCCGGGGTCAGGCTGAATCTCAACTGGATCCAACTTGACGGACTCAAGACTGAAAAAGGTGACTGTGCAGTTGCCCGTCGCGCGCGAGGCCGCCAGCAGGTCGCCGGTGGCCCACGTGGCGAGGTGCGTGTCCCGAGGCGAGAAGGCGAGACACGGACCCAGCGCGTTGGAGGATGAGCCGTTCAGTCCAGCCACCACCCGGCCGGTCCGCAGATCCAGCACAACGCTGCTCGAGTAATTGGCGCTGCCCGGCGATGTCGGTCCCCCGATGAAGATGCTCGCCGAACCGGCGACAGCGACTGAGCCCTGGATCACCAGCGCCGCAAGTTGGCCGTCGCTCGCGATGCTCTGCGCGGGCGGCAGGTCGAATGGCACCTCGGCAATGGGGTCGATCGTCGTCTCTCCAGGACGCCACGCGGCAAACTTGCACGACACCGCGTCCTGTCGAAAGCGGTCAGGCGGCGACGGATCGTAGAACAACCAGACCGTGTCCCCGTCGGTGCTCACGCGGCCGTCGAGTTGATCGCTCGCAGGCAGCGTGATGAGCCCCTCGCCCGTGGACAGGTCGAAGAGCTCGAGGTTGGCTCCGTCGGACGGCGAGATTCTCGGCCGCACCGAAACAACCATCGGCGGCTCGGTAAGGATCGCGATCGGGATCTCCGGCCAGCCCGGAACGCCTTGCAATGACACGGGCGCTTGCCGGGCGCCGGTGGCGAGATCGATGCGGATCGACTCTCGCGTCGACAAAACGGCGCAGGCATAGCGGCCCTGAGGATCGACGATCACGTCGCGCAATCGCACGGAAGGATCGGATCCGTCGACGGCGGTGAGGCGCCGGCGCAGCGAGCCGTTCTCGAGACTCAACTCGAGCAGTTCTTGCCGCCCCATGAGCAGGATCGAGCCATGATCAGGAAGGATGGCAAAACGCGGCTCACCGATCTCCTCACCACAGCGATTGAACATGAGTCGATTGACCACGCGTCGAGTGACAGCGCCGGTGCGGGCGTCCACGGCTTCGACGCGAGCCAGCGCCGTTGAGTGACGTCTGATGAATCCGATGCTGGAGGCGGCTACCGCCCAATTCATGGCTCGCGTCGACGGCCATCGAAAGACTCTTGACGCCCAGCCGTATCGCGGGATCGCCTGTCCGAATCCAAAGTAGACCACGCCCAGAACGACGATGAGCATCGCGACGGCCGCCAGTGATTTGAATGGCGCATCACGGCCAAGGACGACATGGTGTGGTGTCAGCCTGGCGCCGCATTCCGGGCAGCGATCGGGATCGACCAGCCCGGTGAGTTGGTAGTGACACCCTCGGCAGTGCAGCTCCCCGGGCGTGAGACGCCACTGCCCCCATGAGCGGCGCAGCAGACGAAACAACAGCCACAACAGCGCGGGCGCCACGAGGAGGCCAACCACTTCCGGCCACAACTCCACGGCGACGGACCAGACGTTGATCGCCTGCACGCGCGAGGAGACGAGCAGTGTGTGATCGTCAAGCCAGTGCGCATCGCTCAGCCAGAGCGAATCGGGAAAGTGGGCGGTGACGAGCGGATGCACGCTGTTGTGTGATTGCTCGATCGCCGCATCTTCGAAGTACGGTTCGACATCTGGTTGCCCGTGCGCCGTGCTGGTGTCGTGGCTCACAGCGGCCGCTGAAATACACATCACTACTGCAAGCAGTAGTGCGCGACGCAGTCGAAGTATCCGCCGCGCGTTCATGTTCGAGGATAACGACGGCGGAAACAGACGTCCACCAGGTCAAGGCAACTCCATACAATGCCTCGGCACACGGCCGGACTCACCGCTTCGAATTGAGAGAGACAACCATGTCATTGATGACGACGATGTTGACGCTGGCCCAGGGGGACTCGGCAGGAGACGGCGCCGACAAGGCGCAAAGCGCCTCGCAGAAACTGCCCGAGTGGTTCATGCAGGCTCAGCTTCTGGCCAAGGAATACGCCCTGCCAGTCCTGGGCGCCATCGTCGTGCTCATCGCGGCGCTCATTATTTCGGCGTGGGTGAGACGGGCGACTGAGACCGCGCTGGTCAAGGCGCGGCTCGAAGTCACGCTTGCGCGTTTCTTTGGCACGCTGGTCCGCTGGGCGATCATGATTCTTGGCATCGTCACCTGCCTGACTCTGTTCGGCTTCGACATGACGAGCATCGCCGCCGTGCTCGGCGCCGCGGGTATCGCCATCGGACTCGCTCTGCAGGGGAGTTTGTCAAACCTCGCCAGCGGCGTGATGCTGCTGGTCTTCCGCCTCTTCAAAGTCGGCGACGTCGTGAAGGTTGGTGGCGAGACGGGTGTGGTCTTTGCCATCGACCTGTTCGTGACCACGATCGACACCTTCGACAATCGGCGCATCTTCATCCCCAACAGCCGGGTCTTCGGCAACACGATTGAAAACATCACCTATCACGCGATTCGACGCGTCGATGTGCCCGTCGGCGTGTCCTACGACGCGGATCAGGACGCCACGCGCGCCGCGCTGATGGAGGCGGCCATGAGCGTGGAGATCCGCAGCAAGGAAAAGGATCCCGCCGTCGTGGTGACGGCCTTTGCCGATTCATCCGTCAACTGGGAGGTGCGCGTGTGGGCCGAGCGAGCCAAATTCATTGACGTCAAACAGGCGTTGATCCGGGCGGCGCGCAAGTCCCTTGATGCGGCGGGAATCACCATACCTTACCCGCAGATGGATGTGCATCTCGACAAAGTGGAGTAGCGTTTCAGCAGGAATTGCCGCCTGGTTCACGATTGAGTCGAATGTTGAGACGCGCCTCCGTGATCCGCTCGATAGGGCGGGAAGAGCATTCGGCGATGAGCCCGCTGATGCGATTGGAAAAACGGTCCGGCACGTCGGGTGGCGCGGTCGGCAAACGAATACGATTCGTCGGTCGTGGGAAGTGGAGCTTCTTCTCTGCTGACCGCCGCCGTCAAAGTGGTGCAAATCCGGCAATAACGAGCCGCGCTGTGCGGTTGATACGAAGGCAAATTGGGGGCGTGGGTGACTCACTACAGGAGGAGCAGAACATGCATGTACGACAGAATCGAATGGCAATGGGCGCCGCATTGGCCCTGAGTGCGATGTGCCTGGCGCCGGCGGCGCTGGGGCAGGACGCGGGATCGGCCAAACTGCGCGATAACCTCGCCGAGGTGCTGCGTCAGGCTCAACCTGATGCGCTCGTCCCGGTGACAATTGTCATGCGCGAGCAGGCGTCGCGCCAGGACGTGGCCCGCATCGCGGCCATCGGCGACAAGGCGTTTCAGCGCCAGGCCATCCGGGACCTGCTCAAACCGCTGGCCGCCGCGTCGCAGGCGGATCTGTTGGCGCGGCTGCGGCAGGCCAGTGCGGCAGGTCAGGCGGAGAACATTCGTCCGCTGTGGATTCACAATGTCATCGGCGTTCGCGCCACGCCCAATGTCGTGGCCCAGATCGCGCAGCGCGGCGACGTGGACTACGTGCATTACGACAGACCCATGGGTGTTGAAGTCCTCCCCTTCGAGCCCGGAGAAGACGGAGCAATCGCCGAGATCGAATGCGGCGTCGATCTGATGGGCGCACCGCGCGTCTGGAGCGAACTGGGCTTCACCGGTCGCGGTGTCGTCGTCGGAATCATCGACACCGGCGCCTGCATCACCCACCCCGATCTCGTCAACCAGATCTGGGACAACCCCGGCGAAATCCCCAACAACAACATCGACGATGACAACAACGGTTACGTCGATGACGTGCACGGCTGGAACTTCGAGAGCAACAACAACAACGTCGGCGACAACAACGGTCACGGCACCCACACCACCGGAACGGTCGCCGGCGATGGAACCAACGGCACGCAGTCCGGCATGGCCCCCGACGTCGAGATGATGATCCTCAAGTTCTACAACTCCTTCTCCGGCGAGCAGTCGGTGTGGGACAGCATTCAGTACGGAGTCGACAACGGCGCCGACGTGCTCACGGCGAGCCTCGGCTGGCCGCACTCGACCGCTCCCGATCGCCCGACGTGGCGCAGCGTGTGCGAGAACGCGATGGCCGCGGGCGTCGTGGTTGTCTTTGCGGCCGGCAATGAGGGCAACTGCTGCCCGCCGGTCGATTCGGTGCGCACCCCCGGCGATGTGCCGGACATGATCACCGTCGGCGCCACCGACTGCAACGACGCTCTGGCGAGTTTCTCCAGCCAGGGGCCGATTTCCTGGACCGGCATCCAGCCCTACAACGACTGGCCGTACCCGCCCGGAAAAATCAAGCCCACCATCTCGGCGCCGGGTGTGAACACGAAGTCCACCTCGAACAACTGCACGGGATACACGAACCTCAGCGGCACCTCCATGGCGACTCCGCACGTGGCCGGCGCCATCGCCCTGATGCTCGAAGCGAATCCGAGCCTTGATCACTACGCCATCAAGGATCTGCTCGAAGCAACGGCGGTTGACCTGGGCGCGCCCGGCAAGGACAACCAGTTCGGTTCCGGCCGCGTTGATGCGTATGAGGCAGTTCTCAGTGCGATGAGCGGCGAACCACCGATTCGCCTGCAGACCTCGCGCTTCGTGGCCGGCGTGAATGCGGACGCCGAAGTCTTCCGCGCTACCCCGGGCGAGATCGTCGTCTTCGTCTACAGCGTTCGAGGCACGGGCAGCACTTACGTGCCGCAACTCGACGTCACCATTGACCTCGCCTCCCCCCGCCAGGCGGGTATCCGCACGGCCGACCAGGACGGCTACGCTTTGCTTCGCAAGCGCGTTCCGCCAAACACCCAGGGCATTCACGTGTGGATGCAGGCGGCACAGTACCAGCGCACGAGCAATGTCGTCGATCTCGTGATCGAGTAGCGCTTGCCAGCCCGTACATCAGATGGCAACTGAAAGCCCCCGTCGATCCAACCGATCGACGGGGGCTTTGTGTTTTCGGCAGCGAGATGATTTACCTGCTCGCAGCGATCTCGTCGAGGAGTTTGACGTGGTCGGGGAACTCGCCTGTTTCGCGCTTGCTGTAGATAAGTTTGCCGTTCACGGTGACGTCAAACACGCCGCCTGAACCCTGAATCAGTTCCGAGTCGACTCCGAATCGCTTCTTGATCTCTTCCGCCAGACCGGCGGCTCGCGGGCGGTAGTTTCACATCCCGCAATACTTGATCGAAACCTTCATGCTCGGTCTCCTTGGCCAGTGGCGCAACAGGGCATTCGGTGAACAACGCGTGCGCCGATCGCATCGCTCGCCTGAGCCGAAACCAATCATACGGGCCAGAGCGGCCGTCGGGTCACGCTGTGGATGCGACTACCCCACAATCATGGGGAGATCCTCGAGACCGGCTGTCAGCACGCGCGGGCCATCCTCGGTGATGAGCACATCATGCTCGTAATGCACACTCAGCGAGCCGTCGGCGGTGCGAATGGGCCATTGCCGGGGCTTCTGTTCCATGCGATTGGTTCCCACGGCGATGATCGGCTCAACCGCCAGAAGTAACGGGGCCGTGAGCCTGAGCTGGGCATCGGGCCAGTCGCCGGGATACGGCGGAACCGAGTTGGCCACGTGCGGTGCCGTGTGGAGTTCGCGGCCGTAGCCGTGCCCGCCCAACCCGCTGACGCAGTGAAAGCCATAGTCTCTTTCGACGCACTGTTGCACGGCCTCCGCCCAGCGCAGAAGCGGAAAGCCCGGGCGCAATTGTTCGACGCCCCGGCGAAGCGAATCGATGCCGCACTCGCACAGTCGGCGACTTTCGTCGGTCGCTTCTTCGAGGATGTAGGTCCAGGCTGCGTCGCCGATCCAGCCGTGGTAGACCACGCCGATGTCGATGGAGATCACATCGCCTCGCTTGAGTGGATCAAGTGTCATCCCCGCTGTGCCGTGAACGATGACATCGTTGACGCTCAGGCACGCATGCGAGGGGAACGCCGGGTAGCGCGCCGTACGATATCCGAGGAAAGCACTTCGGGTGCCGAGCTTCGCAAGTGTCTCGCCGACGAGACGATCAATCTCCCCAAGCGTCATGCCCGTTCGCAATGCGGGCGCGAGGACACGATGCGTTTCGACAACCAGTTCGGCAGCGCGCGTGGCGGTCTGAATATCCTGTTCACGAAGCACAGTGTGCGATGGTAGCGAGCCGGCGCGGCGAGTCGCGACTCACGGCCGGGCGCTGCGGATCAGGTCCCTGGCGTACTTCTCTTTTGCGTCCGACTCGTACTCGTCGAGCATCGGGTCGATGAGGCTGGACTGGCCCTGCGTCTTCATGATCGGCGCCAGCCGGCAGGCGTCGACGTAGCCCAGCGGCGTGCGGATGTTCAGTCGCAGCAGCGCAAGCTGCGCAGGTGAATTGATGGCGCGAAGCGAAGGCAGGCACTTGAGCCAGAGCATGTCGCGCTGCACGGGCGTGAGTTGCGATACGGGGATCTGCTCAATGGCGTGCAGAAAGGTTTGCGCATCACTCTTCCGGAAAATCGCACCCAGCGCCAGCGCAATGTCCCCAGCCGGTGCGACGTCCCTGAGACGCTGGTTGTAGATGCTCACTATCAGGTCATCGAGACCGAGCAGGTTGACGACGCGCACCACCTCGGTCCAGTTTCCACTGGCCGTGGCGGAATCGGTGGCGCGACGCAGCGCCTCGCGCAGGCTCTCGCCCTCGATCGGTCGCGTTTCGGGCGTGATGCGAGGCGCCTCTTTGAGCATCACCATGAGCGGATCGCCGATCGTCGCCACGCGCCACGGGGCGAATTCCCAGACCCGCGCTGCGATCAGGAATGGAATGGCCGAGCGCAACCGATCGACGAGAAGTTCAGGCGGGACGAACGCGCTGAGCGTCGGTTCCTGCACACTGCCCACGTAGGCGTAGGCCCCGCGCTCCAGCCAGCGGCCCGCCAGCGTGTTGCGGTTGCCCGGCGAAAAGCACGACCACGAATGCACGAAATGGACCGCGGCCGGGGTGTTGAGGATCGGCACATCATGGACGAAGACGCGCTTGCCGTCGGCCGCATCAAACCAGTTCTGGTTGCCCTTTGTGTTGACGAAGATGAGATCGGCATTGACGCCACTGGGGGCGAGTGTCTCCCACGCGGCAGCCGTAGCGGTGGGGCTCGCGGTGTGCTGCACCTCCACGCCCAGTTCGCGCAGGCGGTCGGCGGGTTTGTCCATCGCGTAGCGCGACCAGCCCGGCTCGTCGGGGTAGGTGTCGAAGAGCAACGCCGAATCATGCTCGAGGAAGATCGAACACATCGCCATGTAGGTGGTTTGAGTACTCGAGCCGAAGATCCAGCCGGCAAATCCCCAGCGAATCTTTCCGGTCCGCGCCAGGCCATCAGTCACGGCGTTGCGCGAATTGCCGGATGGGTCACCCGCGTCGACGTACTTCGTCGGCAACTCACGCACGAGAGTGATCGTGTCGATGTCGTCCCCGAGCTGGTCATAGGAATAACCCGTGGAGGCAACGAGAGACTCCACTGCGGCGTTGAGTCGCGGCCAGTCTTCAGTCTTCAGGATCGTGCTGGGATGTCCGAATCCCTCACTGAGGAACACAATGGGCTGCCCACGATCGGCCGCGAGCGCCAACGCCGCGGGCCAGGCATCATCCTTAGCCGAGGTGATGACCACGCCCGGTGGTGTCCAGCCGACCTTCTCGAACCGATCCTTGAGGCTCACGACCGCTTCGTTCAGTTCTGTTTCGTTGCCACTGCGCCAGGCCCTTGAGACGACGGAGCGCATCGCGTCTTCGAGCGCCTCATTACGAGGCAGTTTCTCACTTGTTGCCGACTTGCGAATCACCTCGGCGGGCTTGAAGCGCCGAATGAACATCGGCGCGTACTGATCATCTTCAAAGAGCACCGGCCAGCGACCGGCCAGGCTCCATTCCGAAATCGCTTCGAGATACGTCGCCTCGTCAGGCACGAGCACCACGCGATCGACCGTCGGCACCTTACTGCGCAGTGCGGCGATGCGCAAACCCGGTCGCATCGGCCACGGAATGTCAGCAGTTGATTGCGGGGTCGGTTGCTTTTCAGAAGCCGCTACCGGCGGCGGCTCGCCAATCGGCCCAGCCGGCACTCCTCCGGGAACGTCCGACCCGCCCGACTCACGATCCGTCGGTCCTGCCATTGACGGATCAGCAGATTGGTCACTCGCTGGCGCGACGACGGTTGGCGCCGCGCCGCGCGGCTGCTCCCGCTCGCAAGCGATGCACCACGGCCAAGCCAGGGCGATACTCAGAAACGGCGCGAGTTGTCGAAGATGGTCAGGCAACACGTGATGATAAGGACGCGATCGGGCGGGCGCAGGACAAAGCCGGAATCAATCACGCGACCACGCCCGCAGGGCGGTCTCGGCGATCTGCGCCAGGTACGTTGACCCGTGCCGCATCGAGTCATTTTCATCGTGCCCCAGATTGCTGATGGTGTAGATGGCGTGGAGCCTGACCGGCTCATCAGTTCCCGCCCACCGGCGTGCTTCGGGAGTTGCATCGCCAACAAGTGCGATGACGGGTACACCCCGCCCGGCCGCCGCAGCCGCCACGCCGCTGACGGCCTTGCCTGCGAGCGATTGTTCATCGAGGCGTCCTTCACCCGTCAGGACGAGGTCGGCGGCTTCGAGGCGCTTCTCGAAACTGACTGTTTCGAGAACGAGTTCGATTCCCGAGCGCAGCGTGCCGCCGAGAATGGCGGTGATTCCAAACGTGCAGCCGCCAGCCGCGCCCATTCCCGGCGCGTCGGGATCCGCATCGGGAAGCAGCGAAGCGAGGTGGCGCAATCCGCGGTCCAGGCGCTGTACGTCCTCGGCCGAGGCGCCCTTCTGCGGCCCAAAGACGAACGCCGAGCCGCGCGGGCCAAACAGCGGATTCGTCACATCATTGGCGGCGACGAGCCGCACGCCCCTTGCGGACAGGCGTTCGATGGCTGAAGCATCGATGGCGCGGATCGACTCAAGTCGCCCGCCGGTCATCGCTTCCTCGCTCGAACGGTCGAGTACGCGACCGTCGTCGAGCGTGAATCGAACACCCAGCGCCTGCGCCAGCCCACAACCTCCGTCGCACGTCGAAGAGCCGCCGAGGCCGATGATGATCGTGCGGCAGTCCTGATCAAGGGCGCATCGGACCAGTTCGCCGACGCCAAAGGTAGTCGTGTGCAACGGGTTGCGCGACTCGCGCGGCACGAGCGCCAGTCCGGCTGCGGCGGGCAGTTCGATGATGGCCGACCGACGGTCGGGCAGCAGTCCCCACGTTGCCTGCACCTGCATTCCTGGAAGCGGGCCGCGCACGTCGGCCGTGTGGGTTGAACCTCTTGTGGCGCGGATGATCGACTCGACGGTGCCTTCGCCGCCGTCGGCGATGGGGCAAAAGTCGATTTCAGCGGTGGGCAGCGCGCGCGCGGCGCCGCGAGCCATGGCGCTGGCGGCCTGTGCGGGCGACATCGATTCTTTGAATCCGTCCGGCGCGATAAGAATCCGCATGGCAGATCATGCGCATCCAGATCGACGATTTCCTGATGCCGCCGGAGAGAACGATGCGACTACCAGCCCGGTCGCGTGCTGAGCATCCGGGTCAGGCGCTCCCCTTCGTCGGAGAGGTAGATCATCTGCACCTGCCGACCGCGATCGAGCTGATCGCGCAGGCGGATGAGGTCCTCCGGCGAATCCACGGGCGTGCGGTCGAGTTCGAGAATGATCATTGAGGCCTTGAACCCCAGTTGGGCGGCCTTGGAGCCGGGTTCAACCGTCACGAGGCGCACGCCCGTTGTGCTGGGCAAGCCCGCCGCGCGGGCTTCGTCGGCTGAGAGAGCCTGTGCGGTGAGCCCGAGATCGTCCAGCGAAATGAGATTCCAGTCTCCGAGGACGACGTCGATGGTCTGCAGTTGCCGGTCGCGCCAGATCTGCAGCCGCACCACCGAGCCGGGCAGCAGGGTGTGGATCATGGTGCGGAAGGTGTCGGTCTTGGTCATCGACTGACCGGACGCCTGAAGGATGACGTCTCCCGCTCGCAGGCCCGCGACAGCGGCGGGTGAGCCGGAAGACACCGAAAGGACGTAGACGCCAGATTCAGGCAGGCCGAGGTCGTTGATCAGCGCTTCATCGTCGGGGCCAAGATCCTGAAGCACGGCTCCCAGTCCGCCGCGCTGAATCGGCAGCCCGGCGATAATCTGCTCGACGGCAAACTCGATGATGTCCAGCGGAATGGCCAGCCCCACTCCGGTGAAGCGGCCGCTGCGAATCGGATCCTTGGGGTCCACGGCGATGGCCATGTTCATCCCCACAAGTTCTCCGTAGATGTTGGTCAGCGGTCCACCCGAGTTGCCCGGGTTGATGGCGGCGTCGGTCTGGATGTAGTTCTCGTAGCCTTCGGTGCTCAGATGCGCCTGACGCCCCTTCCCCGACACGATGCCAAAAGACATCGAGCCTTCAAAGCCAAACGGCGAACCAAAGGCGAAGACCAGATCGCCCTGCTTGACATGCACATCCGTGGCCCGGAGGATGGGCACGACGCGGCGTCCCTCGATGAGCAGCACGGCGATGTCGGTACTCTCGTCGCCGCCAACCACCGTCGCCTTGTGAGGCAGTCCGTCGAGGAAGCGGACTTCAATGCGCGAAGCGTCGGCAATGACGTGGTAATTGGTCACAATGTGGCCGAGATCGTCATAGACCCAGCCGCTGCCTTGCGACGGCAGGCTGCCCTGACCGAACACGCCGCGGGCGCCGCTGCGTTCGACGGTGATGTGCACCACGCTTGGCTCGACGGCCCGGGCGATGCTCTCAAATGTGTTGTTCATCTGTGCCAGAAATGAAGACGACTGCAGTTCGCGTCGGGCGATGGTGGTCGTTGCGATTTCCTGAGCGTGCTGCAGGCGATCGATCAGCATTGGGCCAGCAAAAAGCACCGCCGCAGCCGTGATCATCACCACAATGCTCGGTCCGTATCGATGCAATCCCCGCATGAAAAGGAGGCTCCTGAGCCTGGAAACGAGCTAACGCGAGGCCGGTGTAGGCGGCCGACGCGGGTGGGCGGCGGCCTGATCGGGCGTCACCATGGTGTACGGATGCTCCCCCAGATCGTTGCGATCGACCTTATCCATCCAGATCTTGACGGCCTTGACGAGTTCCTGGCCGAAGTTGGCCACGGGCTGGGCAAACTTGGGCTGCCAGTCGGTCAGGCCCAGCAGATCGTGCAGCACGACAACCTGGCCGTGACATGCCGGCCCGGCGCCGCAGCCGATGACCGGGATCGTCGCTCCCTGCACAATCTCCCTGGTCACCTCCGCCGGCGTCGCCTCGATGAGCAGCATCACGGCGCCGGCTGCCTCGAGCGCGCGGGCGTCGGCGATCAGTCGCATGGCCTCTTCGGGTGTGCGGCCAACCGAACGGTATCCACCCGCCAGTTTCGTCTGCTGCGGACGCGATCCGATATGCGCTACGACGGGAATGCCCGCCCGCGCCATCTTCTCCACGAGGGGAGCAAACGACCGGTCAACCTCGACTTTGATCAGATCGGCTCCGGCCTGAGTCATGAATCGACCGGCGTTGCGCATGGCCTCGGCATCGTCGGCCTGGTAACTCATGAACGGCATGTCCGCCATGAGCATGACATTGGGTGCGCCTCGCCGCACCGCCGCGGTGAGTGCGACCGAAATGTCCATGTCCGCGTAGTACGTCTGGTCGTGGCCGAGCACCATCTCCGCCAGCGTGTCGCCCACGAGCAGCATGGGCAAACCGGCCCGCTCCATCCACCGCGCCGTCGTCGCGTCGTAGCAGGTCAGGCAGGCAAACCGGCGATCCTCAACCATCATCTTGCGGATGGTCCGGAGCGTAATACGTGTCATCTTGGAATCGTTCGAGGCGTTCATATCGTTGTGGATTCTAGTCTTCGGCGCGGTCGCGCGACTAAGCTGGCTGGGAGCAACCACATGCTCTCCCGACCTGCAAACACTGTTTCGTGGAGCATTCTCAGATGTTCAAGACCCAACGATACGGCTGGCGCAGCCCATTGTGCGCCATTCTCGTCCTTCTCAACGTCGCCTGCGGCCACCACGACGGCGGCATGCAGAGCGCCTCAGCCGCCGCGACGACCGCCGAGATCCTCAGTGCGCCACCGGCCGTCGAGGACTCGCCCGTGGGTTACTACCAGTACCCGGCCGTCCGAGGTGATCTGCTCGTCTTCTGTGCCGAGGGGGATCTCTGGTCCGTCCCGCTCAGCGGCGGCCGCGCCCGGCGACTCACCACGCACCCCGGCGATGAGACCAACCCCGCCATCAGCTTTGACGGCAAGTGGATCGCTTACACCGCCCAGTACGAAGGCCCCACCGAGGTCTACGTCATTCCTGCAGCCGGCGGCCTGCCCCGACGGCTCACCTACGACGGCATGCGCGACTACGTCGTCGGCTGGACGCGCGATGGCAGGGTCATGTTCCGCACCTCCGCCTACTCCACCCTGCCCGGCTACCAGATGGCCCTGGTCGATCCTGAGTCACTCGAAGTAGACCTGCTGCCCCTCGCGCAAGCGTCCCAGGGCGTCTTCGACGAAACCGCCGGCACCCTCTTCTTCACCCGATTCGCCTTTCAGGGAAGCCGCACCAAGCGATATCAGGGTGGTACCGCTCAGAACCTCTGGCGCTACAACATGGATGGCAACAGCGAAGCGAAAGCGCTCACCCCCGACTACCCCGGCACGAGCCGCGACGCCATGTGGGCCAATGGCCGCGTCTACTTCGCCACCGATCGTAACGGCACGATGAACATCTGGTCCATGAAGCCCGACGGCGGCGACCTCAAGCAGCACACACACCACGTCGGCTGGGACATTCAGGAACCCGCCTGCGACGGCAGGCACATCGTCTACCAACTCGGCGCCGACATCCACGTGCTCGATGTGAGCACCGACAAGGATGCCGTCATCGCCATCGGCCTGACGTCCGACTTCGACCAGCAGCGCGAAAAATGGGTCACCTCGCCCATGGACTACATGACCGCTGCGCACATCTCCCCGGATGGCGATCGCGTCGCGCTGACGGCGCGCGGCGAGGTCTTCGTCGCACCCGTCGGCCAGGGTCGGCTCATGGCCATCACCCGCGACAAGCACGCCCGTCACCGCGATGCACGCTTCCTGCCCGATGGCGATCGCGTACTCACACTCAGCGATGAGTCCGGCGAAGTCGAGTTCTGGACCTATCCCGCCAACGGCATCGGAGAAAGCAAGCAACTTACCAACGGCGCCCAGATCCTCCGCTGGGAGGGCGTGCCGTCACCCGATGGCAAGTGGCTCGCCCACCACGACAAGCGCCAGCGTCTGTACCTCTACAACATGGAGACCGGCGAGAACAAGCAGATCGACGAAATCACGCAGAGCTTCTGGGACCAGTTCGCCGGTCTGACCTGGTCGCCCGACAGCAAGTTCCTCGCCTACTCCGCTCTCGCTCCCAACACCTTCCAGCAGGTGAAGATCTACGACCTCGCCGGCGACGCCGTGCACAACGTCACCAGCGAGCGCTACGACAGCTACAGCCCGGCGTGGAGCAAAGACGGCAAGTGGCTCTACTTCCTCTCGGATCGCACCTTCCGGTCACGGACCGGCTCGCCGTGGGGCCCGCGCGCACCGCAGCCGTACTTCACCGACACGACCAAGATCTACTACCTCGCGCTCGGCCTCGATCAGCGCTCCCCCTTTGCCCCCGACGACGAACTGATCAAGGAGAAGAAGAAGCAGGAGGAAGCGGACAAGAAGAAGGAGAAGGAAGAAAAAGACAAGGCCAAGGAAGAGCCCAAAGAGGAGCCCAAACCCGATCAGCCCGCCGAGCCTGACAAAGACATGGAGCAACCAGCCAAAGAAAGCGGCGACGCTGCCGAACCTCCCGCGACTGAAGAAAAGCCCGAGGAAGAAAAGAAGGACGAGAAGAAGAAGGACGAAGTCACCGTCACCATCGAATGGGACGGGTTGATGGAGCGCCTCTACGAAGCCCCGGTCGGCGCGGCCAACATGTCCGGCCTCTTCATCGCCGGCGAGCGCCTCTACTGGTTCGAGCGCGGCAGCAGTGGCCCGCCCGAAATGAAGACGATGACTATCACCAACAAGGACCCCAAGGCCGACACCTTCGCTTCGGGCGTCTCTATCGGCGAACTCTCCAAGGACGGCAAGAAGATCCTCCTCCGTAAGGGTTCCACGCTCTACGTCGTCGACGCCGGCGGCAGCGCGGCACTCAAGCCCGAAAATGCCGTGAACACAGACGGGTGGGCCCTCAACTTCGACCCGCGCATCGAATGGCGCCAGATGTTCACCGAAGCCTGGCGACTCGAACGAGATTACTTCTACGACCCCGACATGCACGGCGTTGACTGGCCCGCCATGCTCGACAAGTACATGCCCCTCGTCGATCGCGTCACCACGCGCGGCGAGCTGAGCGATCTCATCGCTCAGATGGTCGGTGAAGTGTCGGCGCTTCACATCTTCGTCTACGGCGGGGACATGCGCGCCGGCGAAGAAAACATCGGCATCGCCACCCTCGGCGCCCGTCTCGTGCGCGACGCGGCCGCGGGCGGCTGGCGCGTCGAGCACATCTACAAGACCGACCCCGATGAGCCAACCGCGCGCAGCCCGCTCGCCGAGCCGGGTGTGGATGTCGTGGAGGGTGATGTGATCACCATGGTCAACGGAATCTCGCTCGCCGACGCCAATTCCAACCTCGGCGCCTTGCTCCGCTACAAGTCCGGCCAGCAGGTGCGCCTCCGCATCGCCCACAAGGACGGCGACGAAACCAAGGAGCGCGATGTCATCGTGCAGCCCATCTCATCCGGCGCGGAACGCAACATGCGTTACGACGAGTGGGAGTACACCCGCCGCCTGCGCGTGGAAGAAAAGGGCGACGGCGAACTCGGCTACGTCCACCTCCGCGCCATGGGCGGCGGCGACATCAGCCAGTGGACGCGCGACTTCTTCCCCGTCTTCAACCGCAAGGGACTCATCATCGACGTGCGCCACAACAACGGCGGCAACATCGACAGTTGGATCCTCGGCCAGCTCCTCCGCCGCGCATGGATGTACTGGTCGGGCCGCGCCGGCGAGCCCGCGTGGAACATGCAGTACGCCTTCCGCGGCCACCTTGTTGTCCTCTGCGACGAATCAACCGCCTCCGATGGTGAAGCATTCTCCGAAGGATTCATGCGCCTCGGCCTGGGCAAGGTCATCGGCACCCGCACCTGGGGCGGCGAGATCTGGCTGTCCAGCAGCAACGTCCTCGTCGACAACGGCATCGCCACCGCCGCCGAGTTCGGCGTCTACGGCCCTGACGGCGACTGGCTCATCGAAGGCCACGGCGTCGAGCCCGACATCGTCATCGACAACCTGCCGCACGCGACCTACAACGGCGCCGACACCCAACTCGACGCGGCAATCGACCACCTGCTCAAGCGCATCCAGGAAGAACCCGTCGACGTCCCGCCGCAGCCGAACAAGCCGAACAAGTCGAGCCCGGACAATCGGAGGAAGTAGGGTCAGGCGAGAACGCGCCGATGCTCACTTCGGAGATGCAATGCGGATTGTGGTATGGAATTGCGCGATGGGTCTTCATCGCAAGTGGGATCGACTAGTTGCTCTGCAGCCGGATGTCGCGATCGTAGCCGAGTGTGCACAACCGGAGATTATGTGGCGCAACCGCAGACACAGAGCGGATTCCTCTACCGCCTGGATTGGCGACAAACCCCACAAGGGCCTTGCCGTGTTTGCATTTGGCGGGCGGAGGCTTGAGACCGACTCGTCAGTTGATGCTCGATTCAAGTACTATCTTCCTGTGCGAATCACCGGAGAGACGGAATTCAGCCTCCTGGCTGTTTGGGCGTTCAATCATCGCGCGCAAGCCGTCGGCGATTCCGCCATTGGCGAACCGCTCCGCGCCGTTCGTCATTACGAGCGCCTGATCGGAGCGGGCACGATGCTGGTGGCAGGTGATTTTAACAATTCGGTATGTTGGGACCGAACCGGCAAGCCCAGCAACTTTTCTGATCTTGCGGCACATCTCCACAAGCTGAATCTGCGCAGCGCTTACCACGATGCGACGAACTGCGCCTTCGGTTAAGAAGAGAATCCCACTTTCTTTCATCGCAAGGGAAGCAAGGGCTATCACATCGACTACTGCTTTATGCCGTGTCCGTGGACGCTGAAGTGTGCTGCGACCGGCCGGCGCGAAGAGTGGATTGACATCAGTGATCACGTTCCACTCATCGTCGATTTCACTGTCGCGTAAAGGGCGCCTCCCCCTTCCGGGCCATCCCCAGCGCCACCGCTAGCCGTTTCTCCTTCAGCCCGCGCACGTAGTTGGCGAGCTTTTTCTGGCCGTTGTCGCGCATCACCAAGCGGATGCTGATGGGTGGCGCCTGGCCGGCCGCCGCCTGCGCCGCCATCTTGTCCATGAATGCCAGCGTGTCACCGACCTTGTCCGCCCACTGCTCGACCACCAGCCCGGCCTGCTCCATGGCCGCCCGCGCCTCGGTCACCGTCGCGAGTGAACTGATCGACTCATCCTCCGCCCACGGCAGCGGGTAAATCGGTTCTTCGCCATCGCCGCGAAAGATGTCATGAAACAACAGCCTGCCGCCCGGCTTGAGCACCCGCGCGATCTCGCTGTAGAACTGCTTCTTGTCAGCGATGTTCATCTGCGCATGCTCGGTCCACGCAATGTCGAACGAGTTCACCTCGAAAGGCAACGCCAGCGCGCTGCCCTGACGCAGCGCGACGCGATCGGTCAGGCCGACCAGTTCGGTGAGCCGCTGACCCACGGTGACAAACTCATCTGTCAGGTCGATGCCCGTGACACAACAGCCAAACTGATGCGCCAGATACCGCGCCGTGCCGCCGATCCCGCAGCCGACGTCGAGCACCTGATCCGTCGCCTTGATCTTCGCCAGCGACGCCAGCTCCGCCGTCGCCTCGCGCCCCCGACTGTGAAACTCATCGACCGGCGCCAGGTCGTCGACGGTGAGCGAATCAAGATTCTTGCCCACGGACATGAGCCCCGCCTCGATGGCGGCCATGAGTCCGGCGACGCCGTAGTGGTTGTTGACCAGTTCTTCGCGACTCATTGACCATCTCCTTCCATCCCATCCGCTTGGGACTGAGTTGGGCCTGGCAACCATATCCGCCTGGATCGGAGTCGCGTCGCTCCCTCGGCCCCGCATCAGCCACCTCGCTACCGTCATGCATGACCTCGCCACTCACTGCGGACATCACTTGGCTCAACGCGCGCCTCGACGAAGTCGAGGCCGCCGCGGCGGGCCCCAGCATCGAACCGATTCGCGCTGCCGCTCGGCGCCTGCTCGAAGGCGGCCAGCCCGACGTCGAGCTGGCTGACCTGGACGACGCCGAGATTCACGCCGCTCTCAAGCAACTCACCATCCGCTTCCACCTGCGCAACAAGGCCGAGCAGGTGCACATTGCCCGCATCAACCGCCGCCGCGAGCAGCAGGCGACCGCCGACCAGCCCCGCGCCGAGTCCCTCGCCGAGGCAATCCGCACGCTGGCACATCGCGGCATCCCGCTCGATCAACTCGTATCGACACTTGGCGCACTGGACATTCAACCGACCCTCACGGCCCATCCCACCGAGTCGCGCCGCCGCAGCGTCATGCAGAAGCAGGCCCGCATCGCCGACCTGCTGTGCATCAAGAACGCGCGGGGCAGCACCCCGACTGAGCAGGATCGCGCGCAAAGTGCCGTGCGCCAGACGCTCTCGCTGCTGCTGGCCACCGATGAAGTCCGCTCGCGCCGACTCGATGTGATAGACGAAGTGCGCAACGGCGTGCACTATCTCGCCGGCGCCATCTGGGACGCCGTGCCCGCGCTCTATCGCGACCTGGCGGACGCGCTCGAAGCGTACTATGGCCAATCGCCTGATCTGCCCGTTCTGCTGCGCTACCGCACCTGGATCGGCGGCGATCGCGATGGCAATCCCAACGTCACCGCCGCGCTCACGCAAAGAGCCCTCGACGAAATGCGCAGCGCCGCGGTCACTCGCCACACCCAGGCCATGGAACAACTGCGCCAGGAACTGAGCATCTCCGACCACCGCGTCCCCATCGCGCCCGAACTGCTCGAATCAATCGCGCGCGACCAGCAGGAGCAACCGCTCGACGCTCAACTTGTGCGCCACCTCGATCACGAACCTCTGCGCGTCAAGATCCGCCACATGCTCATGCGCCTCAGTTGTCCGACCTACACCGCCACCCGTTTCGTTGACGATCTGCTGCTGTTGCAGCGGGCGCTGCACCACGCGGGCCTGCACGAAGTGGCCAGCCGCGGCCAGCTCAGCGACGCCATCGTCCGCGCGAAGACCTTCGGCCTGCATCTGGCCGCGCTGGACATCCGCCAGCACAGCCGCGTACACGAAGCAGCCGTCGGCGAGGCGTTCCGCGCCGCCGGTGTCGAAGAGCAGTACGCAGGGCTCAACGAACCGGCCCGCCTCGCTCTGCTCCGCCGTGAACTGCAATCCTCGCGCCCGCTGCTGGCGCGCGGCTGCGCGCTCGCACCCGAAACGCGCGAACTGCTCGACTCGCTCGAAGTCATTGCCCAGGCCGCCCGCCGCGAACCGGACTCCATCGGCTCGTACATCATCAGCATGACCCACGATGTGAGTGATCTGCTCGAAGTGCTCATCCTCCTGCGCGAAGTCGGCCTGTGGACCATTGATGACGGCTGCGTGCAGTGCCCCATCGACGTCGCGCCCCTCTTTGAAACCGTCGACGATCTCGGCCGGGCCGCCGAACTCATGCGATCGCTCTTTGGCGAACCCGCCTACGCCGGCCAGCTTGCTGCGCGCGGTCAGTTCCAGGAAATCATGCTCGGCTACTCCGACAGCAACAAGGACGGCGGCTACTGGGTCGCCAACTGGCGCCTCCACCGCGCCCAGGATGCACTCGCGCAGACCTGCCGCGACGCCGGCGTCTCATTCCGGTTCTTCCACGGCCGAGGCGGCACTGTCGCTCGCGGCGGCGGCCGCGCCCACCGCGCCATTCTCGCCAGCCCCGTCGCCAGCCGCAACGGCCGCATTCGTTTCACCGAGCAGGGCGAAGTCATCTCCTTCCGCTACGCCATGCCCGCCATCGCCCACCGCCATCTCGAACAGATGACCAACGCGATGATCCTCGCCACCGCGCCCGGCGACGCCCGCGATGAGAGCGACGAACTCGACGAACTGATGGAGCAGCTCGCCGTCACTTCGCGGATCGCCTACCGACAACTGATTGATGATCCCGCCTTCTGGCCGTGGTTTGTCGATCGCTCGCCCGTGCTGCACATCGGCGAATTGCCCATCGCGTCGCGCCCTGTCTCGCGCAGCGGCGGCGACGTGCGCTTCGAGAGCCTCCGCGCCATCCCCTGGGTCTTCGCCTGGACGCAGATGCGCTACAACACGCCCGGCTGGTTCGGCATCGGCAGCGCGTTTCAGCAGTGCGTCATGAACGACCCATTGCGCCTGGAACAATGCCGCGCCGCCTACGCCGCCGGCGGCTGCTTCCGCGCCTTCATCGACAACGCGCAGCAGGAGATGGCTCGCGCCCGCCTGCCCGTGGCTCGCTGGTATGTCGGCGATGACGGAGCCCACTTCCACCAGCGCCTCGCCGACGAGTTTGCCAAAGCCCAGCGCGCCATCCTCGCCATCACCGGCCAGAACGCCCTGCTCGACAACAATCCTGTCATTCAACAGTCGATCGCCGAGCGCAACGCCGACACCGACGCAATCAACGCATTGCAGGTCGAACTCCTCCGCCGCTGGCGCACGGCCAGTGCCGATGATCGCCCCGCGTTGCGCCGCTTGATTCTGCTCAGCGTCAACGCCCTGGCCGCCGCGATGCAAAGTACGGGGTGAGGCAACGAACCAAAAGTCCCCTATAGTTCTCTGACTGTCAGGAAGGAGTGCTTGCGTGCGAAAGTTGCTTGATTGGCGAGGGGTACTTGTCGTATTCTGTGCCTTGCCTGCAAGTATCTTCATGCCCAAGACCGGCTTCGTGACAAGCAGCGCCGACCTTTGGATCGTGATCGGCATGGCCGTCGGTATTGGTATTGTCCTGCTCATCGATGTCGCGAGCGGTGTCGACATCCGGCAGCATTTTCGGCCGCCTCGTCAGTGGCTTCACTGGCCGCGGTAAGCGGCTGACCCGACACCTACGCTTTCGGCGGAGGTGTCCTTCCCGTGACTGGCGAACCACAAATACATCCGTCGGATCAGTCTCATTCCAATCGCGTCGCCGTCGCCGTCATCGGCATGGGCCGTGTCGGCGTGGCTTCCGCCTACGCCATGCTCATCCAGGGCGTCGCCGATCGCCTCGTACTTATTGATGTTGATGCACCCAAGCGCCATGCTGAGGCGCTCGATCTCATGCACGGCCTGACCTTTGTCCCCAACTGCGAAGTCAGCGAGGGCGATCTCGATGCCGCGGCCGATTGCGACGTCATCGTGATCACCGCCGGCGTCAAGCAGAAGCCCGGGCAGAGTCGCCTCGATCTGGCCGAGACTAACGCCGCGATGCTGCGCGACATGATGCCGCGCCTGGTCGAACGCGCGCCCCACGCGATCATCCTCATGGTCACCAACCCCGTCGATGTGATGACGATGGTGGCGCAGACAATCGCCGTGCCCCTCGGCTTCGCTCCGAATCGACTGCTCGCCTCGGGCACGGTGCTCGATTCCTCGCGCTTCCGCAGCCTGCTCGCCCAACGTCTCGACGTAGCGGTGAGCAGTGTGCACGCATCCATCGTCGGCGAGCACGGCGACTCGAGCCTGCCGCTGTGGTCCTCGGCCACCGTTGGCCACACGCCGCTGCACCTCTACGAGCCGCGCGGCAAGCGGCCGCTGACCGTCCGCGACCGCGTGGCGATCTTCGAATCGGTTCGCAACGCCGCCCAGGAGATCATCGCGGGCAAAGGCGCGACCGATTCAGCCATCGGCCTGACTGTCGCCCGCCTGTGCCGCGCCATCCTCCGCGATGAAAGGGCCGTGCTGACGGTGGGCAGCGTCCACGACCAGGCCCCGCCGGGTGTGACCATGGACGGCCCGACATGCTTCTCCCTGCCCAGCGTCGTCGGCCGCGACGGCGTGAACCGAGTCGTGCTCGAGGTCCCAATGAACGATGCCGAGAGGGCGGGGCTGAGTGAGAGTGTGCGAGTGATAAGAAACGCCCATTCGCGCGTCGGGTGACTCTGGGACGCTCCCCAGGACAGATCGTCTTGACCGTCCGGCTTTTGTTCGGTATCCTGCCACATGGGGACTGCCATGACTACACGACCAGCGTCGTCGGCCCGCACGGCTGCGGGCAGGGTGCCGACTTCTCAGATCCTCAAGACGGTGGAACGCGTCTGGGGGTATCGCGAATTTCGACCGTTGCAGGAGGAGGCGATCCGGGCCGGGCTCGAGCAACGCGACTCACTGCTGGTCATGCCCACCGGCGGGGGCAAGAGCCTGTGCTACCAGGTGCCGCCGTTGCTCGACCGGCGGACTGATGTCGTCGTCTCGCCGCTCATCTCGCTCATGAAAGACCAGGTTGATGCGCTCAAGGCCAACGGCTACCCGGCCGCAGCGCTCAACAGCACCATGTCCGCCGACGAGCGGCGCGAGGTCGGCCGGGCCATCAAGCACGGCGAGCTTCGCCTGCTCTTCGTGGCTCCCGAGCGATTGATGAACGAGGGCTTTCTCTCGTTCCTGGGCGACGCCGGGGTGCGGGCCTTCGCCATCGACGAGGCGCACTGCATCAGCCAGTGGGGGCATGATTTCCGCCCCGAATATCGACGTCTGGCCGAGTTGCGCTCGCGCTTTCCCGACGCCAGCTTCCACGCCTGCACCGCCACCGCCACGCAGCGCGTGCGGGCCGACATCATCGCGCAGTTGAAACTCCGCGAGCCGAACGTGCTCGTGGGCAATTTCGATCGGCCGAACCTGGTTTATCGCATCGTGCCGCGCGTCGACGCCAATTCGCAGGCGCTTGATGTCATCAGGCGCCACGCCAACGAGGCAGTGATCATCTACTGCATCAGCCGCAAGGACACGGAGAATCTCGCCGACTACCTCAAGGCGATGAAGATCGACGCCGCGGCCTATCACGCGGGCATGACCGGCGACCAGCGCCGCAAAGTGCAGGAGGCGTTCGCCCAGGATCGGCTTCAGGTCGTCGTCGCCACCGTCGCCTTCGGCATGGGCATCGATCGCAGCAACGTGCGCTGCGTCATCCACACCGCCATGCCCAAGTCGATCGAGCATTACCAGCAGGAGACGGGCCGCGCCGGCCGCGATGGCCTCGAAGCCGAGTGTGTGATGTTCTACTCGCTCGCCGACGTGATGCGCTGGGAGCGGCTCATCGCCATGTCCGCCGAAGAAGCGGAAAAACCCGAGCAGGTCATCACGGCGATGAAGGAACTGCTCGGCGAGATGCAGCGCTTCGCCGGCGGCAGCGTCTGTCGGCACAAGTCTCTTGTCGAGTATTTCGACCAGGCGTACGAGAACGATGGCTGCGGCGCCTGCGATGTCTGCCTCAACGAACTCGAAACCATGGCCGACGCGACGACGATCGCCCAGAAGATCATCTCCTGCGTCGCCCGCGTCGGCGAGCGCTTCGGCGTGGGGCACATCGTCGATGTCCTGCTCGGCGGCAAGAGCGAGATGATCAAGCGATGCAGGCACGATGAACTCAGCGTGCACGGCCTGCTCAAGGGCAGCGACAAGAAAGAAATCATTAACCTTACCCATCAGTTGATCGAACAGGGCCTGCTCAGCCGCACCACCGGTCAGCGGCCGGTCGTGACGCTCAGCGAAAAGAGCAAGCCGGTGCTGCGCGGCGAACTGCCCGTCGTCCTCGTCAAGCCGGCCCTGAAGGCGGGCGCGAGTCGCGGCGGGAAGTTCGACAGCGAATCATGGGAGGGAGTCGATCGCGATCTCTTCGAAGCGTTGCGCCAGTTGCGAGCAGCCATCGCCGCTGAGCGAGAGGTGCCGGCCTATGTCGTCTTCGGCGACGGCACGCTGCGCGACATGGCCCGCAAGCGGCCCGCCTCGCTTGAAACCATGCGCAGCGTATGGGGCGTGGGCGAACTCAAATGCAAAGATCTCGGGCCGCGCTTCGTCGAGATCATCACCTCGCACTGCAAGGCCAGAGGAGTGGAGATGGATCTGGCCGTCCGTGCGCCAAACAGCGGCGGAAATGAATCGAGCCCGCGCATCAACCCTGCGACGCTCGCCGCATTCGAACTCTTCCGCAAGGGGTACTCGATTGAAAAGGTGATGGAAACGATGAAGCGGGCCCGCAGCACGGTAACGGGCTACCTGGCGCAGTTTGTCGAAGTCGAAGAGCCGGAGTCAATCGACGCATGGGTCGATCCGCAGGCGCAGCGCGAAATCACCGAAGCGATCCGGCGCGTTGGCGGCGACTACCTCCGCCCCATCTTCGACGAGTTGCAGGGCAGGTACGAATTCGAGACGATCAGAATCGTCAAGACGTTCGTGAACGCCAACAGGTAATCGCCCCGACTCCCTCAGCCCCCGGCTCAGCCGGGGAGTCGTTCGCAGCTCGGGACAAGGCTTTGTCGAAGATCCTGTGCACTGCCGAGCGGCGCAGGTCCCGCACAAGTGCAACTACTTCGGCAGTGCAAAAGCGCGTGGCTCGGAATCCGCCTTGTTGCTTACCTTCCACACCACGCCGTCGCGCAGGAACATCTGCTGCATCTCTTCGAGATTGAGCGGCCGCGCGCCGAGACGGCCGAACACCGCCACCTGGTTGCCCGATTCATCCACGGCCCGATCGCGATCGAGCCCCTTGCTCACCGCCAGCGCCGGGCCGTGCGTGTGATACGTCGCAATGAGACTCGGATCGAGCGGCGGCGAAAACCCGCGGAACTGCGGCGTCGTGTGCGGCCCCATGAGCTCGATTACGCGCAACCCGTTGCGTCCGTCCGCAACATACGCAAACAGCGATGCATTCGTCATGCCGACCTTCACATCGCGCGCATCATTGATCGTGCCGCCCGCGTCGAAGAGTTGATCCAGCCGCGGTTGCTCGGGATTGGTCACATCAACAATCGCCAGCCCTTGCGATCCAGCCGCGACAAACGCGTAGGTGCGGGCGACGTACACGCGATGCGCCTCTGCAAGCCCGACAAATGCGCCGGGAACAACGTGTGGTGAAGTAGGATCAGTGATTTCCACGACATGCAGGCCGCGAGCGTCAGTCACAAATGCATACCGGAACTGGATTGCGACGGATCGCGGATTCTCGAACACATCACCGCCGACGACAGCCACGACGCGCGGATTGAGCGGCTCATCGATGTCAATGACGACCAGCCCCGCCGGAGCGGTTGCATAGACATAATGGCCGGCGAGTGTGAGATTCGTCATGCCGCTGAGCACGCCATCAGGGTTGAAGGCCGTAGTGCCATCGGCGAGCACGGCTCGTTCCATGAAGTTGTTCGTCGGGTCGCCATCGAGCAGTGTCGCAGCAAAGGTGAGAATCAACCCTTCATCACGATCGCCGATGTAGAGGTATGCATAGAGCGGATGAACACGCTGCTCCTGGTTGACGAGATGCGTGTCTTCGGGCAGCCGCTCGTCGGGCATGATCTTGCGCGGCTTGTCACGATCGGTTGACAACCGCGATCGCGCCGGATCGACACCCAGCGTCGTCGGGCTCGCAACCGCCACGGCATAACTCGTCTTGAACCCAAGACTTTGCCCCAGGGGCGAAACGGGTGCCGTGACAATGCGCTCGCTGAACCCTTTGTTGTCGATATTGGCTACGTCGTAGGCGTAGAACCCCCCGGCGCCGCGCGCAGCGTAGAGATACTCGCCACGCAACTGAAGATCGAGAATCTCGTTGCCCCAGCCTGCGTCGTGGTGATGCGCCTCGTGCAACGCGCGATGCCCCGTCTTGACAAACTGCTCATGCTCATCGGGATACGCGAGATGGTGCAGGTGCGAGCCATACACCGCCTGCGGCTCGTCGTGCTCCGTCACCGCCACTGCCTCAAGTCCTTCGCCGCCCGTGGCGACATACGCGTAGCGCCCGATGAAGTTGACGAAGTTGGTCCCCTGCAGCAGCAGTTGCGCCATCCACGCGTTGTTGTCGTTGTCCTTGGACACATGGCAATCGGTGCACATCTTCGTCGTGCCGCGCCCGGATGTGGCGTGCGGGAAGTGTGGGTTGAAGGTTTGCCCGCTAAATCCCTCGGCACTGATCGTCTGCTGCTGGTGGTAGATCCATTCGCGGTTGGCGTTCTGGCTTGAGACGATGACGGCGCTGCTCGACCGCACCGGCACGACCCGGCCGCCCTTGACGGTTGAGTCGCGCCCCAGCATGAAGATGTCATCGCGCAACACCTGGTAGTTGTACCGCGTGTAGTTGCGCGTGAAGAGATTCTCGTTGTGCAGCATCGGGGCTCGCTGGTTCGCTTCCATCGGCAAATGGCAGCCAAAGCACGAAGTCATCCACGACGTGTGGCAGGTGTAGCACTCCATCTTGTCCGAGGAGTGGGCAAACTCGAGATCGCGCGCGTCATCGACGGTCAGATCGCCCCACGTCGTGCCGTCGCGGCGCATGGTCTTGGCCCGTCGACTCAGCGCCGCTGCCTCGGGGTTCGCCTTCGCCCAGTCAGAGTTCGGGTCGATTGTGTCCACCGTTTGCGGGATGACCCAAACCACATCGGGCTCGATCGACGAGTGCTGGAGGATGTCGCCCCGCTTGTACTTGCCATCGCGATCATTCCGTCGCGCCGTTTCAAAGCGCGGCTTGCCGAAGACGAGGTTTTCCGGTTTGTTGCGATCCGCCAGATCGCGGCCGCCCTCCTGCGCAGCGGGCCCACTCGTGCGCAGCGTGGCCTTTTTAGTGTATGTGCCGTGGCAATCGATGCAGGTGATTTCAATGGCGTTGCGCACTTCGCCGTAGAGTCGCCCGTCGCCATGCGCATCCACCGTGAAGTGACAGTCCACACAGTGCATCCCGGCTTTGAGATGCACATCACCCAGGTGCACCGCCTTGTCCCACTTGTCCGGATCATCGAAGTTCACCACATGATCTTCGGCATCGAGCAGATGACCCTGGCGGTCCTTCTTGTACACCGCCCGGAAGACCCAGCCGTGACCGTGGAAATCGGCGATCTGGTTGTGCTCAAGCCTGTCGTTCAACGTCGAACCATCACCCTTGCGTGGCTCGCCGCTGCGCTCGAGAAAATCCTCGCCACTCCGCTCGCCGGCGTGTGACACCGCATCTGGATACAGGTTGTCCCACAGGCCCTTGAGCGCGGCACTCTCCGGATTGCGCCGCAGCGCTGCGATCTCCTGCTCTGGCGTCGGTTTGTGCGATCGTTTGGGGTAGAAGTACTCGCCGTCGGACTCGTTGTCCCACCACATGTAGCCCAGATAGGTGTTGGCGTAACTCGTGCCCGGGTGAATGTGGCAGGTGATGCACTGGCTGCTCGGAATGGCGTTGGTCATTACATGCGCAACGGGATGGCCGGGCTCATTCTTGGGAATGTTCGGATCAACTTGCCCGGAAGCGAAGCCCATGTTTCCATGCGCCGCGAGCATCTTGCCCGAGTGGTTCGGATCACGATCGTTGGCATAGAGCACATGGCAGGCGGTGCAGCCCGAGGATCGATAGTCGCCGGGATGGTCGTTGGTGCCGAGGAAGTTGAGCGTCGGGTCGAGCAATCGCGTCTTCTGCAGCCCGATGAAGACGGGATCCGTTCGATTGAGCGTGCCCAGACCGCGAGGCGACAGTCCCTTGTCAGGTCGACCCGTCTCCGCGAGTGCGTTGGGGTTTCCGATCTCAGCGGGATTGGCGTTCGGCGTCGCGCCGCCGGGTACGGGCAGTTTGGTGCCGCGCTCGAAGATGCGCAGCATGTTCCCCGGCTGGCTGATGTTCCACGGCGGCAGCGGGCTGAGATACGGCACCACACCCCGCGCCGCTTCCTCTTCGGTGACCGGCCGCACGTGGCTTTCGCCTTTGCGAGCATCCGTGACCTCCACCACACCCTGCAAGCGTTGCGGCAGGCCAAAGGGCGAATAACTCTCGCCATAGTTGGGGATCTTGTTGGGAATCGCGCCGTTGTTGTACAGCGCGGCGCCCCAGAGTTGTGCCCCGTGCGCCATCATCGAGCGCTTGACGAGTTGCACCTGCTCGTAGTGGCACGCGCCGCAGGAGTAGTCGGCGATGCGGATGTCGCCGGGATTGATAAAGCGGACGAATTCGGGTGACTCCTGATTGAGCAGGGCTCCGGTGATTTCGGGATTGCGCGAGCCGTGCAATACCGCAGGGTCATTCTCGATGTGATGGGATCCAAATGCGGCATCATCATGCTGTCCGTACCACGCCTGCGGATTGCGCGGCTGCACGTGGGCGCGGTGCATTGCGTCGAGATAAGCGCGATCGGCAATGGCTGTGCCGGGTTTGCCAGGTCGACCTGGCGCGTCAAGCGGAGACACGACCGACGCATCGCCCCCATGACACCCGGTGCAGCCGACCGCAATCGCCTTAGGCGAGTCGTGCATGGTTCGCGTGGCTTTGTCGTACTCGCCGTGACAGGTCATGCAGCCGCTGGATTGATGCAGACTCCACTCCTCAGCGCTGTAGGCGCCGCTTCCGTCCGGCTTCTCCGGCCCGCTCGATGGAGTTGGCGTCATGCGACTGTCAAGTTCGCGCTGCGCTTCAACCGGATCGGACATGCGCGCGATGAACGCTTTGTCATACGGCTCGCCGTCGCGCCAGTATTTCGCATGCTCGCACGCCGCGAGAATGAGCGTCGAACAGATCAAACCACAGAGACACACAGACACTGACAGAGGCATCAATTGACCACGCCATCGCATGACATCCGTGATCGAGAAGCGGCTCGACCGACCAGAGCGAGCGTCTCGCGCGCCTCTTGGGACTTCTTGCAGCAATCGCGTCTCGTGTTCCATACCCCACCCGTCAGAATGCAAGCGTGACGCCGGCGAAGACCTGCCAGAGTGTGTCGCCGCTTTCGTAGATGTCGGTGAACCCGTCGCCGGGGAAGAAGACGGACCCGCCCAGCGTGAGGATGATGTTGTTGTTCAGCGCCGGGCGATACTGTGTGCTCAGGTTGAGTTCTTCGCCGATGTGCGAGCCGATGCCGTTCTGGTTGAGAATGAGTTCGAGCGAATCGGTGCTGGCGAACCAGAGACTGTTGACATTGAGGCTGGCGCGGAGTTTCGGAGTGATCTCGGCATCGAGCCCTGCGTTGAGCAGCAGCAATCCCGGGTTTACGAAATTCGATTGCCCCTCGGCCTTGGTCCCGGCCAGATCGTTGTAGAAGCTCTTGGCGCTGGTGAGATCGACTCCAAAAAGCCGCAATGCCTGGCTCTGGTAGAAACTGCTCGGCCCGCCGGCGAACGAAGGATTATCGAAGATGCCGTCAAAACCTTCGCCACGTCCGTCCGTCGGATCGCTGTCGCCACTGGCGAACAGCAGCGACACCTTCGGCCGCAACCAATCCATGTCGTACGAGAGTTCGATCGCGCCGAGAAACGCGCTGATGTCCACATCACGACCCGCAATCGGGTTGTGCCGGTCCTTGCCCAACACGTAGTACAGCGCATGATTCACGTTGATGCGCCCAATGTGGCCGTCACTCGCCCAGCCGAGGTAGTACGCGTCGATATCCTGGGGTGTCACACTTCCGATCAGGCTGGGCCGCACGAGAAAGCCGTTCTCGTCGTACCGCAGGTCCGACTGATCGTGGTTCCAGTGGAAACTGAACTGCGTCGTGTACCCCTTCCAGATGAAGTCCTGGATGTAGAGGTTGGCAATGAGCACCTGTTGGTCGCGCCAATCGAGTTCATCGAGCTGGCTGTTGGTGTCCTTCTCCGTCTGGTTGAAGAGCGCCACGTTGTACTGGATGCGATTGCTGTCAAGGTTGCCCAGCAGCCGCACGCCATCGGAGTTGTCATTAAAGATGAAGCCGCGGAAGTCAGAGTTGAACTGCTGGCGCCCGATGCGCAGCGCGGCGATGTCAAATCTTGGACTCGTATCACCGAGGTGCAATTCGAGGAACATCTCCTGCAGCGCGACAAAGCTGTCATCGCGAATGTCGCCGCGCCGCGTGTCGATGAATGCCCCGTTGTGCTCCTGCAGTTCGAGATGATTGAAGTTGATCACCGGCGTGATGCGCACGAGCCAGTCGACCGGGCGAAACGCCGTGAAGCCCTGAAACAGTTCGAAGCTGAAGATGAAACTCTGATTGACGAAGAACTGGTCTCCGTCGCCAAAGAAATCGAACGCACCCGGGTTGCCGGCGCTCACGCCCGACGGTGTCGGCAGTTTGCGCGCGGTGACAAAAGTATCAGAAATCGCCGAGATGTTGAAGAAGATGTTGTCGCTAATGATCGGGTAATCGCCCTTGAGAATGTTGCGGTCATACGGGTTCAGCGCGTGGCCGCGCGTGTACGGCGAATCGCCGCCGGACCAGTTCATCAGAAGATCGTCGCTCGGCGCCTGCCGTCCATAGCGATCCCAAGGCAACCAGCCGATGCGCCAGCGATCAGGCACGGGCACGGCCGGCTCGCGCAACATCCACTCGCCGTCGATGCGTGCGCTCGAGTTCCCCAGCGGCTCAAGGGGCACGGCGGGGAGAAGCTCATTCTCAGGCGCTGGCGGCTCAGCCTGTGCCTTCGCCTGCGGTTCATCCGCCGAAGGTTGGGAAACGTCAGGCTCAGGTTCGCTTGCCGGTTCCGGTTCCGCTGCCGGCGGCGGCGCTGGCTCGCTCGGCTGTGGGGGCGGTCGTTCGATCGCCAGGGCCGGTGGAGTGCCTGCCAACCCACTCAACGCGGCGCACAGTGCCACGCCGGCAGCGCGATCGTGCCACCGAGGTCGCCGTCCATCACCCTGAAAGAGACGTACCACGTGGTGCAAGATATCCGCCGATAGCGCGTTCAGCAAGCCCGGATCGGGTTGTCCACAACACAAGAAGTGGAATCACTCCAGCGAAACCGGGTGGACAAACGACATTGAATGTGGCAAGATGCTCATCGTCGGGATCAGGTTCTCTCGCCGTTTCGTGGCCAACTGCTCAGCTTGCGAGGAGGATTCCTCCAGTGAAGACGCCCGCAATTCGTAGTCGTCGCAATCGTCGCGCTTTTGTCAGGCGGCCCCAGCCCGCCAGGGAATTCGAGCGGCCAGTGCTCCAGCCGCTCGAACGCCGGGCGCTGCTCTCGGCCATGGTCCTCGACGCAAACCTCCGCCGATTCGAGTTCAGCGACGCCAACGGCGACACCGTCATGGTCCGCCTCATCGGGCGCGGCTCAGCCGAACTCACACTCACCAACGATGTCGCCGACCATGCCGATCTCGACCGCGTCATCATGAGCGATGTTGATGAGAGCACAACCCTGCGCATCACGGTGAGATCCGGCGAGGGTGGTGACGGAGAAACGTCGCTCGGCTCGCTCGAGGCGGACGGCTCGATCAACCGCCTCGATCTGCGCCACGTAACGCTGATCGGCGACCGGCTGGATATCAACGGCTCGATGAGTCGACTCCAGCTCGCCGGAGTCGCCGGTGATCCGAACAATCCCACTCTGCTGCACACCGGCGGCGACCTCGGCGCCGCTCGATTCCGCGGCGATGTCATCGGCGCCGATCTGCAGGTGGATGGTGCCGCCCAGGCAATCATCGTGCGCAGCGGAAACTTCGCAAACGGCTCCGTCGAAGTCGCAACAGATCTCGGGCGCATGATCGTCCTCGATCGCGCCGGCCTCAATGGCCAGATCCTCGACTGCGAGATCACTGTCGGCGGTTCGCTTCAGAACTGGCGGACCAACGCCCTCTCAAACATAGCCGCCCGCATTGCCGGCGATCTCGGTCGCCTCGCCGTCGTCGGCAACAGGGCCGAGGGCTCTGGCACACTCGACCGCACCCATCTGGCGATCACTGGTGAACTGAACAGCCTCCGCGCCGGATCCGATGTGCACAGCGACTCCATCATCGCAGCCCAGGCCGGCCTGGGGCGACTCAATATCCTCGGCTCCGTGCGCGACTCAATGCTGCTCGCCGGGACTCAACTCGATTCAGACTTTTCTCTCGAAAACGCCATCTTCGGCGTGGCGCCCATCGAGAACGTCACCATCCGCGGCGATCTGCTCGATTCCATCCTCGCCTCCGGAGGTCATCCGGGCGAAGACCGCCTCTTCCGTGATCACGAGATTCTCGACGGCGGGTCGATCGCGCGACTCACAATCGGCGGGTACGTCGCCGGGGTTCATAGCGCGCATATCAACCCCGGCGTGTATGCCGCACAGATCGATCGGCTCCGCGTGCGGGGCTACCGGCTTGACGGCAAACCGGATGACCTCCGCGCCGGCATCATCGGCACCGCCGTGATCGACCCGCTCCCCGACGCCGCCAATGCGCTGACTGAAACCGATGTTCGCAACATTCTCGAACAGATGATTGCCCGCGCCACTCAACTCGGCGTCAACGCCACGATGGCCGTCACCGATCGCGAAGGCAACATCCTGGCCACGGTGCGCATGACCGATCCATCGCTGACGGCCGATCCTGGGACTTCGACGATAACCGGCGGCGGCAGTGGGGGACTCGAAGGTGTGACTGTTGCATCCTCCATCACCGCCGTGACCAAGGCCGGTACGGCCGCGTTCCTCTCGACGACTGGCAACGCATTCACGACTCGCACTGCCGGCCAGATCATCCAGCCGAATTTCCCGCCCGGCGTGCAGTTCCAGGCGTCGGGTCCGCTCTTTGGTGTGCAGTTCTCCTCGCTGCCGACAAGCGATATCAACCGCTTGCCGCTGGGTCTTTCTGCCGATCCGGGCGGCGTGCCGCTCTATCGAGGTGGTCAGTTGCTCGGCGGTGTCGGTGTCGAACTCGACGGTACCTACACCTTCGATCCCAGCCGCATCGGTGGGCGGGCCACGCTCGAGGAGCGCATTGCCGTCGCGGGCCAGGTCGGGTTCAAGGTCCCCAACGCCATTCGCGCTGATCAGGTGTTCCTCAACGGCATTCGCCTCGACTTCTCCAACATCGAGCCGCCCTCGCTCGCTTCGCTGGGCGTGTTGCCCGACCTCGATACGCTCGTAGGCGGCGGCTTCGTCGATGTGCTCGTTGCGCCCACCACCAGTCCGGTGACCATGTTCACGCCAACCACCCTTGGCAACGTCATCGGTGAGACGATCGACGCCTTCGCAACCGGTCGCATGGAAGCCATCGCGCTGGGCGAGGGTTCGACCGTCTACGCCGTTCGCACCGCCGCCGGCAGCGAGCGCGACCTCATCAGCATTGATGTGCCCGCGGGCGCCGTGACACTGATCGCCAACATCTCGGACGGCGGCGCCAATGAACTTACGCCCGGCGAGTATGTCACCGCCATGATCTTCGACGACGGCGGTACACCTGGTGTCGCGGCCGACGACACCCTTGTAATCCTCAACGGCTCCACGGGCGACGCCCGGCGCATCACCCTCGCCACGACCGCAGTCAGTGCGCCGCAAACGCTCGCCGTCTCCGCTGCGCTGTTGCGCGACGCCGTGGTGTACGACGATGGCGGCAGCCGCGATATGCTCGGCATCTCAAAGGCCACCGGCCAGATGTACCGCATCGACGCCGCCGACTTCACCGACGCCGGCAACTACACCGAACTGACGACCACGCTCGACGGCCGCATCCAGTCGTTCACGCTCTCCACCGCCGCGGGCGCAATGGAGGTGTATGCCGTGCGGGCGCTCGGCTCCTCACGCCAACTCGTGCGCGTCGCGGCCGATGGCTCGGGCATCACGGTCGTGGCGAATCTCGCCACCAGCACCAACGGCGCCATCCGCAACGGTCAAAGCGTTTCGGCGCTGATGTACGATGATCAGGGCACACTCGATACAAGTGATGACGTGCTCATCGCGCAAAGCGCCACCACCGGGCGGCAGATCACGCTCCGCGCGGCCGACGGCTCGATCGTCGGCGAGCCGCAGCGCATCCGCGATCGCGATGCCGTACTCGAACAGGGTCGCCTGCTCAGCACCGGCGGATCAGACTACATGGTCGGCATCAGTTCGCGCAACGAGCAGGCGTTCGCCAATCTCTTCGATGATGTGACCGTGCTCACCAATCTGCTGCAACTCACCCAGCCAGACAATTCCATGCTCACGCTCGACGGCGTAATGGTCGGTGGCGAACAACTCACCAGCACCGATGTCGAGACCATCCTCCAGCAGGGCATCGACTTCAGCCAGACGCTTCGCGCCGCGATTCGCAAGGATCGAACCCAGATCGCCCAGGTCACGGTGAGCGTCGTCGACGTCGACGGCAACCTGCTTGGCGTCTTCCGCTCGGCGGACGCACCTGTCTTCGGCTTTGATGTCTCGGTGCAGAAGGCTCGGACTGCGGCGATGTTCAGCCGCGCTGACGCCGGCGCCCTGCTCAGCGCCGCCGAGGGCGGCGCCTTCTCGTCGTTCGTCGACAACGCAGCAAACCTCGGCGTCATGCTCGACGGCAGCGTGGCCATGTCCGATCGCACGGGCGGTTTCCTCTCGCGACCCTTCCTGCCCGATGGCATCCCCGGCACCACGCCCGGCCCGTTCAGCGCCCAGAGCCCCGATGAGTTCAGCATCTTCAACACCGGTCTCCAGGTCGAACTGCTCACGACCAACCTCGTCGCATTCCTCGGCGATTTCAACGCCTTCGGCGATGAAGGCCTCGCCCTGCAGGCGTTTCAGGATCGCGTCATCGGCGGCGGCGGCGTGACCGATGTGTCACTGCCCGCACGCAACGGCACGCAGATCTTTCCCGGCTCCGTGCCGCTCTACAAGAACGGCGTGCTCGTCGGCGGCGTCGGCGTTTCCGGCGATGGAATCGAGCAGGACGACTTCGTGTCATTCACCGCTGCGACGGGCTTTCAGGTATTCGGCCCCAATGTGCGCCGCGCCGACGACGTCGTCCTGCACACAAATGGAGGCGATATTCGCCTCCCATACGTGAAATTCCCGCGACAGCCCTCCGGTGGCTACTAGCCGGAACACGTCGGCGGATATCCGCTTTTGCCTATCATGATCAATCATGAAGACGAACCACTCCCGGCGCGTTTCCCGCTTCTGCCTGACACTCCTGCTCCTGACCCTTCTCGGCCCCGCGATGGCGCAACTCGCCCTGGCGCAGCAGAAGTCAGGCGATCGCTACAACGATCTGATCATCGAGTACCTTGCGCTTGAGCCGCAGATTGAGCCAGGCAAGGCTCGCCTGACCGCATTTCTCTTCAATCTGCGCGACTCAGACGTCTATGCGGCGATTGACTGGGCCGGCGCGGCCGAGCGGCAGGAGATCGGCAATCTCATTCCCGGTGAGTCCAAGGCGGTGACCATCACCATCCCCCAGGACGCGATTCCCTACGACAAGCCGATCGTCGCCCAGGTCTACAACATGGAGATCCACAAACTCGAAGAATCCGATCGCGCCACGCTGCACGGAGAAAAGGCGATGCGCGTCGCCCTGCTCGTCGAACGCCGCACCTGGGATGCCGGCAACAAAAAGTTCGGCTCATTCACCAGATCGATGCGTGCATCTCTCGAGTCGTTGCACGAGGCTTTCGCCGACACTTCCGCTCCGGCCGAAGCCGGTCTGGCGCGACAGCCGATCACCGATCGATTCCGCATCGAGCGCGTCGAACTCTTCGATCGCCCGGCTGATTCGATGGACACGTCCCTGCGGCCCGCGATCTTCGACACCCACCCAAACTACGACGTCGTCGTGCTCTGCGATGAAAACGGGCCGTTCAACGGCTACTGGCCGGAGCAGTACGCGGTGGGTTACAACTTCACTGCGCCGGCAGGCGAGAATGGTCTGAGTTCCGATGCCGCCGAGCGGGTCTTGTGGAAGTCGTTGCTGCAGTTCCGCGGTGTGCAGGATTTTTCGATGTATCGCATTGGAGCCGGTGGGCTGCCCGGACGTTGTAAGGACGCCATCGACCTTGACGAACCATTCAGAGATGATCTGATGAACAACCCGAGCAAGTCGCCGCGCATCGGTGCGCTGGCCGCGGCCATCGCCAACAGCAAGGCAGGCATCGCGCAGCTCGGCTCGTGCAAGGACCCTCGGAACGAGTACGGCCACGTCTGGCGCTGGTTGCCGCGCACGGTGCGCCTCCAGATTGTCGACAAGGACGACAAACCAGTTCCGGGTTTGAAGGTGAGGTGGTTCCGCTCATTGCCCCTCGAGACGGGAGACGAACTTCAGGCGGTGACGGCCGATCGACCGCCCAACGGCAGCACCACCACCGACACATCCGGTGAAACGATCATCCGGGGCGATTATCTCGGCGTGCGCAGCGCACCCGATCAGCGCAGTCTGTGGCTGCTCGTTGAGGCGGAAGACGAGGCCGGTACTCGGCATTTTGCCGTGCTCTCGGGCCTCTGGCTCAACGCCGCCCATGCCGCCGGATCGAAGGAAGAGGCCGTCTGGAAACTCCGCCTCGATCAAATGCGGGAAATCAGATAGGCCCGTCGGGCACGGGCTCAGGCTGATGGTCCTCCATAGGATTACCGTCCAGGAGCCGGTCGAGCCGGCGGCAGCGTGGTGGGATCATGCCCGAAGAACGAGACGAAGTGGAACAGCGGTATCGTCGTCGGCTGCGCCGCAAGCGCAAGCAGCGCCGTCGCCGCGCCAAGGCCGTGGCGGTCCTGCCGTCGCTGTTCACGCTGGGCAATCTGATCGCCGGCTTTGCCGCAATCCACTTTGCCGCCAAGCCCACAACCGCTGAATTCGGCCCGCGAAACTGGTCCACGCTGACCGTTGCCGGGTTGCTCATTTTCGTCGGGATGTTCTTCGATGCGATCGACGGCTATGTCGCACGCCTCACGCGCACGACCTCAGATCTCGGCGCCCAGCTCGATTCACTCGCCGACATCGTGACCTTCGGCGTGGCGCCGGCGTACATGACGCTGCAACTCGTCAGCAAGTACTACCTCGCCGTTGAGAACTACTACATCATCAGCCCGACGCGAGATGACGTGTTTGCCCGCGTTATCTGGGCCATCGCCGCAGTCTACGTTTCCTGCACCGCGCTGCGCCTGGCGCGATTCAACGTCGAAACCGGTTCGGCCCTGATCGAGGATCACCGCATGTTTCGCGGCCTGCCCTCACCCGGGGCCGCCGGGTGCGTGGCGAGTCTCATTCTGCTCCACCAGCATTTCGTCGAGCCGACTGGGTTCCCCTGGGCGGCGCGCGTCACCGGACTGGGCATGGCGTTTATTCTGTTGCTCTGCGCGCTGGCGATGGTCAGTCGCCTTCCTTACGCGCACGTGATCAACATGTATGTCCGGGGCCACGCAAAATTCAGCTACATCGTGCGCCTCGCCATCATCCTCGTCTTCGCCATCTTCTTTCCCACACTGGCGTTCGCCATCGCCTTCACGGCCTACGCCCTCAGCGCGCCGGCCCGAGCCCTTCTGCGCGTGTGGTCAAGGCAGCGGCGAACGCCGGCGCCGGCACACGCCGCACCCGGCGCGAGTTGAGATGACGGAGTTTCGAGATGCAGCTCACTTCGCGGGCGGCACCTTGTCGCCGTCCAGATCGCGCCGATTCACCACTGGGGCTCTCCACACCCGCCACATGTTGCGCCCCTGGAATCGCAGGATCGAGTTGAGGTGCGTCTTGAGCCGCGAGTGGAACACGCCGCGCTCCTCGCGCTCGTAAAAGTGCGTCACGACCGCCTTGGGCTGATACCAGTTCTCGAACCCCGCCTTCTTGGCGCGGAAGCACAGGTCATAGTCTTCGTACTGGTAAAAGTAGCCTTCGTCAAATCCGCGGACGGCCCGCGCCACACTGTTGCGCACGAGCATCGCAGCCCCGTACACGCAGTCGATGGGCATCAGTTCATCGTGGCTGACGTTTCGCATATCAACGCGCGCCGGAATGCCCGTCCACTCGAAGTACTTGCGGTACTTCGTGCCTTCGATGAGGATGTGATGCATGCGCGGAAAAGGTCGACAACTCAGTTGCAGTTCACCACCGCGGTACACCAGCTTCGGCGCGACAATCGCCGCGCGCGCCTTTGCTTCCGCCGTATCGATCAAGGTATCGATCGCGCCCTTGTGTACGAGCGTGTCCGAATCGAGAATCATCGTGTACTTGGCCCGGCTGTTCCAGAACAGGCGATTGCGCCCGCCCGCGACACCAAGATTGGACCCATTCTCAAGGATGGTCACAAACGGGTACTTCGCGCGGATCATCTCGCGCGTGCCGTCCGTCGAGCCATTGTCTGACAGCAGGTACTCGTAACGGTACTGTCGGCTGGATGCAAGAATCGAGGCAAGCAGATCATCGATGAATTGCTTGTCGCGATAGCACAACAGGCCGATGGAGACGTCAAACTCGTAGCGCTTGCCGTCCGGGTCGGGCGCGCATTGCGGCGTGGACGCTCCCGCGGCCGAGGCTGCAGGGTCGCTGCCGGTTGCGGCTGAAGAATGAGTGGTGGTGTCGACGGACATCAATCAACTTTCGGCGGAAAGAGTGCGTTGAATCAGTAGGGTAGCAGGCTGTAGGTTTGTTATCGGCGATGCCGCGTCGCGGATTCACCCCGTTGTGGCGGCAACCCACGCTTCGCGCATTCGCCCGGTCACCGGCCCGGGCACTGCGTCCCCGACGGCTTCCGCCTCGACGGCGATGACCGGCAGTACGCCCCAACTGCTGTTGGTCACGAACACCTCGTCCGCATCGAGCAGGGCGTCGATGTCGAGCATCTGCCTGCCCACTCCGATGCTCAGCGACGCCGCCGCCTCGACCACGAACTCGCGCGTGATGCCGGGCAGAACCGGCGCGTGGAGGGACCCATCCGGTTCCTCGCCGCGCGCAATGGGCGTGAGCAGCGTGCCGTCCTTCACGAGAAAGACATTGCTGACAGAGCCCGACATGAGGTGATTGCTCACGCTGAACCACAGCGCCTCAGCCGCCCCGGTCGTCGCGGCATGCTGCAGCGCTCGCAGCCGAGGCCAGTAGTTGAGCGTCTTGTGACCCGCGTCCGGATCAAGCGGGTTGAGCCGCGCATCCGCAATCGTCACGCGCACCCCCCGCTCGAAGAACGCATCGGGATACTCCGTCGCAGGTTGAGCGACGATCAGGATCGTCGGATGCGTTGGCGACTGATGTTGCGATTGAAGCAGGTTGAGATCCCCTCCGGTGAGCGTGAGGCGAACGCGGGCGCGCGGCAGATTCGCCTCTTCGACCACGTGCAACACCGCCTCAGCCAGCGGCGCCGTGCGCA
Source organism: Planctomycetaceae bacterium (assembly GCA_040255465.1). Classification (GTDB taxonomy): domain Bacteria; phylum Planctomycetota; class Phycisphaerae; order Phycisphaerales; family UBA5793; genus UBA5793. The sequence continues at coordinate 26,426 of JBDZVA010000001.1, read as the reverse complement.
GCGAATCGCTCAGCCGCAACTGCCGGGCGGATTCCGCCAGCCGCTGCAGGTGGGCGTCGATCCGGAAAACGTTCGACCCGACCGCCAGCATCGTCTCAAAGAGCCCGATGCCGTGCTGGAGTCCCGCGTCAAAGACGCTCACCTTCGCTTCATCACGCTCGACAAACTGTCCATTGAGCCAGACCTTCATGCCCACGAGGTTAGGCGCGGCGGCGTGAACAGCCTCGCCTCGTTGCGGCCTCTGTTCGCCTATCCTCACCACAGGGATTCACCTCGCAAATCCCGCGCAATCGGATGCAAGGATACCGCTCAAATGAACGACGCCTGGCTGCATCTCGGTTCGGTTCATCTGCCCATCGCACTGGCCGTTCTCTCGACGCTCCTCGTGCTCTTTGCCATGATCACGAAAAGTCCGGCGCGGTTGAAGTTCGCGCTCGAGATGATCGTCCTCGGAGCCGTGTTCACATGGGCCCCGTACCTGACGGGCGAGGGTGCCGAAGACGTCGTCAAAGGACAGGGCATCAACGACGTTGATCTCATGTCCTACATTCACGAACACGAAGAGATGGCCGAGAAGGCAAACATCGCCTTTCAGGTCGCCGGCGCCATCGCGCTGATCGGCTGGTTCTTCTGCCGCAAAGCCGAAAAATTCAACATGCCGCTGGCCATCGTCGCGCTGCTCGCGATTGGTGCGACGGCCGGCCTGATGGGCTGGACCGGGCATCTGGGCGGCAAGATCCGCCATACCGAAGTGCGCGCCGTCGGCGAATCACAACCGGCCCCCACCGCAACGACGCCGCAACAGCCACCCGCAGAGGGCAAGGAGACCAGCGATGATGACGATCACTGATTCACGCCGAGCGGCAATCCGCGGCGCGCGCGTCCTCGCCTCATTTGCGGCGACTTGCAGCGCTGTTTCGCTCGCCAGCGCCGACGTCACGCTTCCCTCCATCATCTCCGACCACATGGTCCTGCAGCGAGACGCCCGCGCCACCATCTGGGGCTGGGCGAATCCCGGCGATCAAATCGTGGTGACGCCATCATGGGCCGGCTCGACTCCGCAAACCGCCATCGCAGCGCCCCGCGAAGGCCTCTGGACGGTCCAACTCAAGACTCCCGCATCGGGCGGCCCCTGCACGCTGCAGATCAAGGGCCCCGACAACGCCATTACCGTCAGCGACATCCTGCTGGGTGAAGTCTGGGTGTGCGGCGGCCAGTCCAACATGGAAATGACCATCGACAACATCGGACCCGGCGAGCCCGGCGTAGACAGCGCCGCGACGATCCTCGCTGGCGCCAACGCTCCCCAGTTGCGCTACTTCGATGTGCCCAACGTGCTCTCGGCCGTGCCGATCGAGCATTGCAACGGCAAATGGGTCGTCTGCTCTCCCGGCACTGCCGGCCCGTTCTCCGCCGTCGGCTACTTCTTCGCCCGTTCGCTTCAGAACACGCTCGACGTGCCCGTAGGGCTGGTGAGTTCCAACTGGGGCGGCACGCGCGTCGAGGCGTGGACCAGCAAAGAGGTCCTCCGCTCGCTCAATGTCTGCGGCGAAGAACTCGACATGATCGAGAAGTTCGAGGCCGATCCCGGCCTGCCCGAGCGATTGGCGCGGCAGCGAGAAGCCAAGTGGTGGGATCATCTGCGCGAAGTGGATCCCGGCAGCGCGGCCAAACCGGACTGGTCGAGTGAGACGCTCGACGATTCCAAGTGGGACACCGCCACACTTCCCGGTATCTGGGACGCCAGCCCCGCAGATGCGTTTGACGGCGTCGTGTGGTACCGCCGCGTCTTCAACGCGCCGATCGATTTTGAAGATCATCCGGCCACGCTTCACCTCGGCGCGATCGATGACATGGACACGACATGGATTAACGGCCGACTTGTCGGCGCCAAGGAAACCGCCGGCACCTGGTTCATCCCCCGTGAATACGAAGTCCCCAAGGGTGTCCTGCGGGCCGGAACAAACACCATCGTCGTCCGTGTGCTCGACACCGGCGGCGCAGGAGGATTCACCGGCAACGAGAAGGATCTCAGCCTGACAATCGGCCAGCAGACCGGGGCCGCCACCGACATGGGCCAGACCGTATCTCTCGCCGGTCAGTGGCGCATGAAGCGCGGCGCCACGATGCAACAGCTTGGCGCGTGGCCCTGGAGCGCCGAACTGCATGCAAACTCGCCGTCCGTCCTCTACAACGGCATGATCGTTCCTATCCGCCGCTTCGCCGTGCGCGGTGCGATCTGGTATCAGGGCGAATCAAATCGCAACAATGCCTACGACTACCGCCGCCTTTTTCCCGCCATGATCGAGAATTGGCGCCAGTCCTGGGGCGTCGGCGCGGCAGAGTTTCCGTTCTACTTCGTCCAGATCGCGCCCTTTGGCTACTGGGGCGAAAAAGGCGAGACGCCCGTCGTGCGCGAATCGCAACACGTGACCATGCAGACCGCGCCCAACACCGGCATGATCGTCACCATGGATGTCGGCAACAAGGCCGACATTCACCCCAGGAACAAAAAGGCCGTCGGCGAGCGCCTCGCCCTCTGGGCATTGACGAAGACCTACGGCAAAGACGTCGGCGAGTATTCCGGACCACTCTACAAGTCGATGCGCATCGTGGATGGCCGCGTCGAGCTGTCACTGACTCACGCAGATGGATTGCAGTGGCGCGGCAGCGAGCCCATCGGTTTCCAGATTGCCGGCAGTGACAGGAACTTCGTGCCCGCCCAGGCGCGGATTGAAGGCAATCACGTCATCGTCTGGTCAGCCGAGGTGAGCAAACCTGCTGCGGTTCGCTACGGCTGGGGCGATGCGATCGAGCCCAACCTGTTCAACAAGACCAATCTCCCCGCCGCGCCGTTCCGCACCGACGACTGGCCAGTGGAGACGCAACCCCGGTAATGCGATTCGAAGCGCAAGTTCAATTCGTGTGACAGAGCCGTGGCCGCGTTCGTACCGCGACCATCGCCGCGCCGAGTCGCTAGAATGGGCATATGCGAGCCATCGTCACCGGCCAGGTCGGCATGAACAAGAAGGAATACCTCGACGCCGTCGCGCGCCTCAGCAATGAGCAGGGCACCGCGATCCAGCCCTTCCATGTCGGCGACATGATGTACGCCGAAGCACCAGACGTCCGGCCCGGCCGCATCCTCGACCTCCCCCTCAGTCGCCTGCACGCCCTGCGCCGCAGCGTGTTCAAAGACATCATCACGCAATCGGCCGGCACGCGCAACATGATCGTCAACACCCACGCCACCTTCCGCTGGCGCCACGGCCTGTTCTCCGCATTCGATTTTGATCAGATCCAGGCGATGCAGCCCGACATGCTCATCTGCCTCGTGGACAACATCGAAGTCGTCCACCATCGCCTCCACAAAGAGCACGACATCGACGCCACCATGAAAGACTGCATGGTCTGGCGCGAAGAGGAAATCCTCGCCACCGAACTCATGGCCCAGGCCGTCGGCTGCCGCGAGCACTTCTACATTCTCGCGCGCGGCAGGCACCAGGACACCGTCCGCTCCTGCGTGCAACTCATCACCCGCAACGACATGCGCAAGGTGTACCCGAGTTTCCCCATGAGCCACGTCGTCGACATGCCCGATGTGCTCGCCGAGATCGATCACTTCCGCGCCGAACTGGCCCGGCACTTCATCACCTTCGACCCCGGCGACGTGGATGAGAAGCTGCTCCTCGAACGAGCCATCGAAGGCGCCCGCACCGGCAAGGACTTCCTCGAAGTCGAGCCGCACTCCTTCGGCGGCCGCAAGATCAGCGACGATCCCATCCGCGTGCCCGTGCGCCAGGTGCTCGACATCGCCGGCGACGTGGACGGCCAGATCTACATGCGCGACTTCAAACTCATCGATCAGGCCGACATGATCGTCTCGCTCATCCCCGAACTGCCCGGCGGCATTCCCGGCCTGAGCAGCGGCGTCGAGCGCGAACTCCAGCACGCCTTCGAACACACCAAAGAGGTCTACGTCGTCTGGAAGCCAAAGAAGAACCCCTCGCCGTTCATCACCGAGACGGCCACGAAGATCTTCCGCGATGTCGCCGAAGCGCTGAAATGGTTCGAGGACAAGGGCATGTTCGCCCAGCGCGACCTCTTCGGGAATTGATCTTCCGCGGTCGGCTACGAAGCGAGGAACAAGCCCCATGACCGAACTCGATCGCACCTACCACTTCGCCCGCTGCCTGCGCATGGTGGTAGTGGTGGTCTGTCGCGGTGCCGCGATCGTCTGTGCGTCGGTGGCCGCTGCGACTTTGATCCGCGGCGCCATGTGGTACGTTGATCGCCGCCCCATGATCAAGGCCGGTCTGGCGCCATCCAGCGGAGCGTTCGAGTGGCTCTACCTCGGCTTGGAGCAGCTCGCTCCGGCCATCCTGCTGGCGCTGTTCAGCACCTTGATCGCCCGCTGGCTCGTCCCGGCGCCCCGAGCCGTCTGCCTCCGCTGCGGCTACTCGACCGAAAAACTCACCAAACCGATCTGCCCCGAGTGCGGCGCGCCGGTCCCAATTGACTCCGAACCACAAAAATGACCGACGGCCGCGCTGCCTGTGCGGGCGGCGCAGCCGGTCGGGTTGTTGTTGAACGAGGCCTTACGGCAATCGCACGACGCTCGACAGATTGCAGTGCGTCAGCGAGATCGCCTGTACGTAGCCGCGGCAGAGACCGCGCGGCAATTGCAGGGCGTAGGACGCATGGCCGAACTCGTCCGTCTGGAAGTTGATCAGCACGCGAATGTGTCGGGGGCTCAGACCCAGCACCGTGCCGGAGCAGTATCGATACCCGTTGGGAATGCGCAGCGAGCCGCGTGCCGTCGAAAAGGCGACCGCAACGGTCTCCTCGCGCTCCCAGCCCGAGACGGTGAAGGTGACTTCGCCCGGGCATGTGCCGCTGACTTCAAGGTCCTGCGCCTGGGCGCTCGACTCAACACCGAACAGGGACAGGCAGAGGGTCAGCATGGCAAGAAGGGTGAGATGACGAGACATGATGGTTGAACTCCTGGTTGATGGTGGTTGAACGGTTTCGATCCGGTTGGAGGATGGCCTCCCGTCCAGAACTCGCAGAATGAAACGCCGCAGGACAATCCCACAAAAAGGTGGGCCCGCACGGGGCGGGATCGCCGATTGACCGAGGGTTCGACTGGCCAATGCGGGTCTATCCTCCGAACAATGCCGCCCGTGTGGAAACGACTGATAGCGATCGCCGCTGGAGGATGGATGCTCGCATCTGCACCTCCGGCCGCAGCCCAGCCCGACCGCGTCTGGATCGTCGTTCATCCGCCCGAACTCGGCGCCGTCGCGAGCCAGTGGGGCGACTACCGCCGGCAGAGCGGCTGGAGCGTGGAAGACCTCGACGTTTCGACGTTGGCGCGCGGTGATCAGACCGCCCCGGCGATCGCCACCGCAGTGCAGAACGAGTTGCGCCACCGCTTTGCAGACGCAAGCAAACGCGGCGTGCGCGGCGGCGACTTTGCCGTCCTCCTGCTTGGCCCCGTCGCCGATGCCGATGGTCAGCCCGCCATCCCCACCTGGCACCGCCCGCAGCATGATCCCGATCTCATCGGCCGCGACGGCCTGGCTGACATCGCGACGGATCTCGACTACCAACTCGCCGACGATCGCGATGACCTGCCCGATTTCCTGCTCGGCCGCGTGCCTGCGCGCAACGCCGCCGAGGCCCTTGCCGCGCTCGACAAGGTGAAGCGCTACGAAACGCAGGCCCCACCCGGCCCGTGGCGTCGCCAACTCACCTACCTCGCAGGCGAGGGTGGCTTTGGCCCGATCGATACGTTGCTCGAGCGTCTCTTCATCCGCATGGTCGATCAGATCGTGCCCTATGACTTTGACGTCGGCATGACCTACGCCAACCCGAACTCGCCTTACTGCGCGCCGCCGAGCCGGTTCAACGAGATCGTGCTCGATCGTTTCAGCGATGGTGCATTGCTCGTCAACTACATGGGCCACGGCCAGATCGACCGCCTCGATCGCTTCACGATTGGCCAGCAGCGGTACGACATCTGCACGATCGACTCCCTCAAGCAACTGGCGAACAACGGCAATCGCATGCCCATCGCCCTGCTCGTCGCCTGCTGGACCGGGCGCGTCGACCTCCCCGCCAATCGGCGCGGCCTGGGTGAAGCGATGCTCTTCAATCGCAACGGCCCCATCGCAGTCGTCGCCTCCACGCGCATCAGTCACCCTTACGCCAACGCGCTCGTGCAAAAAGCGTTCACGCAGCAGTTGTGCGTCCATCGCCGGCCCACCGTGGGCGCCGCGCATCTCGCAGCAATGCGAGACCTGGCCAGTCCCGACCGGATCGACCGCCAACTCGAAACGCTGGCTCAGCCAATCGCCATGGCGATGAAGTGGGCCACGACTCCCGCGGAACTCCGCCTCATGCATATCAGCATGTACACCCTGCTCGGCGACCCCGCCACGCGCATCGCCTATCCGCCCGGCCAGATCAGCGACTGGACATTCGACCCCGTCACCGCCCGCGCCAGCGGCCGCGTTCCGGCTGCGAGCGAGGGCGAAGCCCTCATCACCATCGAGACCCGGCGCGAAGTCATTCCGCGCTTCGGTGAAATGCAGATCGCCGCCGGCGCCGGCGGGCAGATGCTCGACGCCGCACTCGAAAACAACTACGCCCTCGCCAACGACAAAGTCCTCTGGCGCACGACCGTTCAGCTCCAGCCCGGCGGTCGATTCGAATCGACCCTGCCGCGCGAAATGCTCGACCAGCCCGCCGCCGCATGGATCAAGGTCTACATCACCGCAACCGACGCGAACGGCGCCGTGGCCGATGCGTTTGCTTCGGCGCCGTTACCTCGGTCCGAGGCTGGAAGGGTTGGCACGATGATCGACGCGCTGCCGGAAGACGGCAAGTGAGATCAGGGCCGCGCTCCCCGTCGCAGCGCGCCGCCGTCGCGACTACACTGCCGCTCCGGAGGCTGCCCACATGCTCGATCTCAAGTCGCTTATTCGCGATGTGCCCGACTACCCCATCCCCGGCATCCTATTCAAAGACATCACGCCCTTGCTGCGTGATCCCGGCGGACTCGCACTCGCCGTGGAACTCATGGCCAATCCCTTTCGCGGCCAGAACATCGACGCAGTCATCGGCACCGAGTCGCGCGGCTTCATCTTCGGCACCGCGATCGCTCAGGCCCTGTCGTGCGGCTTCGTGCCCATTCGCAAGGCCGGCAAACTCCCGCGCGCGACCCACCAGGTTGCGTACGGCCTCGAATACGGCAAAGACACCGTCGAAGTCCACATCGATTCCGTCAAGCCCGGCGAACGCGTTGTCCTCGTTGACGACCTCCTCGCCACCGGCGGCACACTCAAAGCCGCGTGCGACCTCATCAAGCGCCTCGAAGGCAACATCGTCGGCATCGCCGTGCTCATCGAACTCGTCGATCTCAAGGGCCGCAACATGCTCGAAGATCAGAGCCTGCTCCACGCCGTGATGGAAATGTAGCAAGCGTCCTCGCAGCGCACGCCACCGGTCCGACGCGCCAGCGAGGTTCACGATACCCAGCCTTTGTCTCCCGACCGACGCCTCGGGCAACTCTCCCGACTGCCTCACTCGCGCTTCGGGCTGGTTGACCTAGCCGTTAGTGACCACCGGCTGGAACAAGTGCACCGCCATGCTGTTGTATTCGTGTGTCTCCGGCCCCAACAGCTGCGGATGAGCAAACTGAGCGTCTTCAAGCGGCCACGCGGTGCGCAGTACCAGAAAGCCAGATGGATCCATATGCGTGGCAAGCCGCGCCATCTGCTCGAGAATCGACGCCCGCTGCTCGACGTCTTCCGTCATCGCATACGGCGGATCAAGAAAGATCACGTGCGGCGGCCGGCGAAGCCGCACAAGCAAAGCCGGGCTCAGCGCATCGCCAATCACCACATCGCTGCGTTCCTCCACGCCGAGCGTCTCGATGTTCGCCCGCAGCGTCTTGGCGCACACCCGACTCTGCTCGACAAACAGGCAGTGCGCCGCGCCGCGACTGATCGCCTCAAGCCCGATCCCCCCGGCGCCGGCGAAGCAGTCGACGACCGCCTCATCCTCAAAATGGCCGCGCAGCAGATTGAATACCGCCTCCTTGACCCGATCCGTGATCGGCCGCGTCGTAATGTTCTCCGGCGGGGAAGCAAGGCGACGACTGCGGAACTCCCCAGAGATAATGCGCATGGTTCAGTGGCTTTCAATGTAGTTCAGCAGTCCATCAGGAAACAGCGGATCAGGTCCCGCTCGCAAGTGCTCGATCGGCACCCATTGCACGACATGCGCCGAACCACCCGGCCCCGGCTCGGCGAAAGAAAACGGCTCGACGTCGAGCATTCCCTCATCCGAAAACCGCGCTTCGTGCATCAGGATGATCTCATGTCCCGGCGCGCCGTCAAAGGTAAAAAGATTCTCAAAGAGAATCGGAGGCGAGAGGATATCGATCGACCGGTCGATTTCCTCGCGAAACTCGCGCTGAAGCGCCGCGGCACTGGTTTCGCCAAAATGCACACCGCCTCCCAGGGGCCGCCAGAACCGGCGCCCCGTTGCGGGGTCGCAGCCCTGCGAGAGGAACAGCCGATCGCCATCGCGAATCAGCGCCAGTGCGATGACTCGTATCTTCTGCTTGCCTGTTGAGTGGCCCATGGCAGCCGGTGCCCTTACGTGTCGCGCCGCACCGCGATGATGCTCAGCATCGGCGGCGTCAGAAAAGCGCTGGCCGGGTCGGCCGTGCAATCCGCCCAGTGGTCGTTCCAGTCGTCGGCGTCGTCCTGCGTGATCAGCCCCATGTCGATGAGCACCGGCAGGTAATTGACGAAGAACGTAGTCGGCCACTGCCACAACGCCGTATCCGGCCGGGCCGCGCGGATGAGCGGCTCGACGCGCCACACATCAAAGCCCGCCTGTTTGAGCATCCGGGGCAGCCGCTTGCCGACGTCCGGATCGCCGCCCCGCACACGCCAGCTCTGGTCCACCGCCTCGACCACCTTGCGCACCACCGGCTTGGTCGGACAGATCGACACGCCGCGATAGTAATAGTAATCCTGCAGCACAAACGCGCTCCCGGGCCTGAGCGCGCGGGCCACCGCCTTGATGACCTTGTCCGGCTGGCTGACAAAGCACAACACCCATCGCACAAACGCCCCGTCAAACGACCCCTCGGGCAGGTCCATCGTCTGCACGTCGCCGACCTGCGCTTCAACCTGCGGCAGGCCGATCGCCTCGGCGCGAGTTCGCAGGTAATTGATGAACCGCTCCGACGTGTCGATGCCCAGCACGCGCCCTGTGGCGCCCACGAGTTGCGCCAGTTCCGTCGTCGCGTATCCCGGCCCGCAACCGACATCCAGCAGATGCTGTCCCGGGCGAAACTTCGCCGCCTCCCACGCCTCAGCCGCCTGACGCGACCACAGACGATGCTGGAAGCCAAGTCGCGTCAGCTCGGCGTCCTGCGTCCCCAGCACATACTCGTTGTTTTCGCGCGGTGCAGTCATGACGCAGCGGCCTCGGTGGCGCTCGGGGGCGCGATCGCCGGCGGTGGGTTGGTCTGCTCGCGGCCGTCATCGGCGGTCCACTCATCAATCAGCGATTGCCCGCCGAGCAGCCGTTGCAGATTCTCGCAGACAATGTCCGTGGCGCGCTCCCAGTAGCGCGGACTGACCGCAGCCACACGCGGCGTGATGAGCACATTGGTCATGCGCCACAGCGGCGAACTCTCCGGCAGCGGCGTCGAGTCAAAGGAGTCCAGCCCCGCGCCCGCGAGACGATGCCGCGAAAGCATCTCAACCAGCGCAATGTCATCGCACACCCGGTTGTGACTGACGTTGACCAGAAACGCCGACTTCTGACAGTTTTCCAGCATGGCGCGGTTCAGCACGACGCGACGCACCGAGGTCGGCGGCACCGCCAGCACCACCACGTCGCTCCGACCAAGCAGTTCATCGAGACGCTCAGGCGGCAGCATCTCATCCACACCGTCGAACGGATTGTCGAGATCGCCCAGCGTCCCGATGATCTCCACTTCAAACGGCCGCAACCTCTTGGCGATCGCTCGCCCCAGCGGCCCCATCCCCACGATCCCCACCGTCATGCCCTGCAGATCGGCGATCGTCCCCGACAATTCGTTGCTCGCCCAACTGTGATCGAGTTGCGCGCTGTACGCTTCATTCAACCGACGCACCAGCGCCAGAATCAGCATCACCGCGTGCTCGGCCCGCTGCGCCGCCTGGATCGTCGAAGCCGTGCAGATTCGAACGTTCGATGCCGTCAGTCGAGGCAACTCGATGCGCAGGTCCGGCGTCGTCGAGGTCAGTTGGATCCACTTCAGCGACTTGCCGTGCCGCTGGAAATCTTCGTCGCTGAGCGGAAAGCCCACAACATAGTGCGTTTCAGGAAGCAGCGAGAGCAGTTCCGCCCGGCTGTCCACCGACCGCACCTTCACCGCTTCACTCACGCCGGCAATCTGGTCCACCAGACGCGACGGCAGCTTCCACCCCGACGATTCGCTGAACACGGCAATAGTGAGATTGGCGGTATGCGGCATGGTGCAAGCAACTGGCCCGGCAGCGGCCCCCCAGAGTTCGATGGACCTGATCCTAGGCTCCGCTCCTCCTGCATCGTTCGCATTCTCCACTGTCCCGCTGCCGCGCGATCCGCTTCCGCGCCCGCGTATGATCCGCAGACGCACTGCCGTCCAACCGCCATCGATCACCAATTCGAGATGCCCATGCCCTGCGAATTCAAGACCGCCGAACTCCCCAACGGCCTGCGACTTGTCGCCGAGGTCGATCCACAGTCCTACACCGCCGCAGCCGGCTTCTTCGTCCGCACCGGCAGCCGCGATGAGCAGGCCGAGGTGATGGGGGTCAGCCACTTCCTCGAACACATGATGTTCAAGGGCACGCCCCGCCGCAGCGCCGACGACGTGAATCGCCAGTTCGATGAACTCGGCGCCAACTACAACGCCTTCACCAGCCAGGAGATGACCGCCTTCTGGGCCCACGTCATGCCCGAGTATCTCGCGCCGGCCCTCGACCTGCTCGCCGACATCATGCGCCCCGCTCTGCGCGAGGAGGACTTTCAGACCGAGCGCGGCGTGATCCTCGAAGAAATCGCCATGTACGCCGACATGCCCTTCTGGCGACTCTACGAAGCCTCCATGGAGCACTATTACCAGAACCACCCGCTCGCCTACCGCGTGCTCGGCACCAACGAAACCATCGGCAACCTCCAGCGCGATGCGATGCAGGCCTACTTCAACGATCGCTACTCCGCCGACAACACCGTCCTCGCGCTGGCCGGCCATCTCGACTTCGACGCCACCGTTGACGCCGTGGGCAACTGGTGCGGCACATGGAAACGCACCGACACCAAACGCCACTACGGCGACCTGCGTCTCGGCGATCATCACTTCACCCTCGATGACCCCAACGCCAATCGGCACTACATGCTCATGATCGCTCCGGCGCCGGCAGCCGACGACGACCGCCGCTACGCCGCGTCAATGCTCGCCAACCTGCTCGGCGATCAGGAAGGCTCGCTGCTCTACTGGGCCCTCGTCGAACCCGGTATCGCCGAGGAAGCGCAGGTCGGATTCGACGGCCGCGACAAAGTCGGCGAGTACTACGTCTTTGCCTCCTGCCCGCCAGAGCGAGCCGCGCAGGTCGAAGAAATCGTCAACGACCAGATCAAGCGTTGTCTCGATCTCGTGACGGAAGACGACTTGGTGCGCCTGCGCAACAAGACGGCCACATCGGTGACCATCGCCGGCGAACGCCCCGCCGGCCGCATGAAGCGCCTCGGCCGCGTCTGGACCTACCTCCAGCGCTACTCAACGCTCGAAGAAGAACTCGCCAAAATCCAGGCGGTCACGCTCGATGATGTCCGCGCCGTCTACGAGGCGTTCCCGTTCAAACCGCGAACGGTGGGGCATCTGCGGCCGGCTGGGGACTGAGCCAGAGAGCCACAATGCGGAGGCTTGCCCGGTGGAGCGCCAACCGGCAAGACACGCAACAAGAGGTGCCACGCCGCACCCCGCCGCGCAGGTCTAAGTCAGATCGAAGGCTGGTGCGAACTCCGCGCGGTTGCTTCCGGCGTGATGATTGTCCCGCCTCGCGGCGGATTCCCCGAATTCCTACAAATCTATCTCGAAGCCCCGTTTTTCTTGTGCGTTGCGCATCAGGATCGGGTAAATTGTGCATGACACCATGACGTGCTGTGTTCTGGGTTGATTCTCTGAGTCGATGGCCGGGAGTGGCACATCCGCTCGACCGGCCAGTGTTAGCTCAGGGTACCAATCAGAACCACCTTTGATAGCCGCACAACTATTCCAGGAGGTACGTAATGAGATTCTGCCAAAGAGCCGGAGGAATCCTACGAAGCACAGCTGAAATCACGATCACTGCGAGCGCATTGCTCGATGTGTTGTGCTATCCCCGAACCGGATGGGCTCAGGTGGAATCGATACGCTATCCGTTCTCGCTTGTTCGCCTTCCTGCGCTCGGTGGCGATTCGGGCTCAGTAGTCGCATCCAATCTTCGCGGCCGCTTTGTCGGCGCGGCATACCTGGGTGGTAATCATGAGCAGCATGCGACCTTATGGGATAGACGCGGCGCGCATGACCTGGGAACGCTCGGCGGGCGATGGAGTGAAGCAGTTGCAATCAACAGTCGTGACTGGACGGTTGGATGGTCGTGCAGGGAACCAAATGAGGACAGGACGCAGCATTATCCGGTTCTGTGGCGTGAGGGGCGGATGATCGCGCTCGGTACGCTCGGGGACGACTACGGAGAGGCAACCGCCATCAACGAATCAGGTCAGATCGTCGGCGTTTCGTACTCGCCGGGCTCGCGATATCATGCGATTCTATGGGATCGCGGTCGCGCGTTGAGGCTGCCGAGCCTCTCCGATCAATCGGACCAGCCGCTGGCCATCAACTCTGCCGGCGTGATCGTCGGTCAGGCGGTTTCCACCACCTACGGCGCATGGCGACCGGTGCGGTGGGACGAGTCTGGTGTCCATGATCTTGGAACACTTCAGAGTAACAACACCGGCCACGGTTGGGCTTCCGATATCAATGAGGCCGGCTATGTCGTCGGCAACGCAACAGGAGAGCGATACTCGAGCCGCGCCTTCATCTGGCACGAGGGAGAGATGCGCGACCTGGATCCCGGGGGCGATCGTGATATGGTGGCGCTGAGCATCAACAATCACAATGAAGTCATCGGGCAATCATGGCCAGAGTCATTCTACTGGAGCGAGCAGCACGGTGTCAGATGGTTGAGCGATCTGACCCCGCCACAGTCGGAGTGGATCCAGATCTGGGCCCGCGACATTAATGACGCATCTGAGATCAGCGCCTCTGCGCGGCGTGGGAATTACGGGATCGGAACGGCGTTCTGCCTCTTCCCCGTTCATCCGACGATCGAACTGAGACGGGCTTTCCCCGGTGTTGCGGGTCGTTCCAACGCCTTCATCACCTCCGGTGTCACTCCCGGCGCAACCGTCGTCTTCTACTATGGTCTTCATGGCGGCGGAACGTTCATTGCGGGATGTTCGCCAAGACTCAACACACTGCAAATCGACGACCCGCAACTACTTGGAACCGCTATTGCGGATGAAGATGGCCGAGCGGTCATCACCCGCTATGTGCCGCCGAGCCTCCAAGGGCAGACGGTGCTGATCCAGGCTGTTGTGCACGGCGAATGCGCAATCAGCGAATTGGTGGCCCAGCGATTAGATTAAGCGTGGCTGCTCGCCCCGCCCTACTTCGTCCTAACCGCCATATAACGGCAGAGTTCGACGAGGGTGTGCGCCGCGTCGCCAAAGGGCTCGATGGACTCGATCGCCTCGCGGCAGAGACGCTCGGCAAGTTGCTTGGATTCGTCCAGACCCAGAATCGACGGGTAGGTCAGCTTGCCCGCTGCCTCGTCCTTGTTCGATCGCTTGCCCAGGTGCTCAGCGGACTGGGTCACATCGAGAATGTCATCAACCACCTGGAAGAGCAGGCCGATCGCTTCGCCGTAAGACGTCAGCGCAACCAGTTGCTCATCGGACGCGCCGGCCGAGATCGCCCCGAGGCGACACGAGCCGCGGATCAGCGCGCCCGTCTTGGCATGGTGGATCGATTCGAGCCGCTCCAGCGGCGTCAGGCCCTCGGCAAAGCCTCCGAGCGTGTCGAGCGTCTGGCCTGCGATCATCGCCAGCGTCGCCGCCGAGAGTTCATCAATCAACCGGCAGCGGATGTCGGCCTCGGCGACGCTCCGGGCGATGTGCAAATACGGCAATGTCGCCAGGGAATCGCCGGCGAGGATCGCCATCGCGTCGCCGAACTTGATGTGGCAGGTCGGCTGGCCACGCCTCAGGTCATCGTCATCCATCGCCGGCAGGTCGTCGTGGACGAGGCTGAAGGCGTGGATCATCTCGATTGCCGCCGCAGCCGGCAGGGCCTGCTCCTGCCGACCTCCGACCGCCTCGCAACTGAGCAGCACAAGCATCGGCCGCAACCGCTTGCCCCCCTGAAGCAGGGAGTAGGACATCGCCTGCGCAAGATTTGCCGGAACATCCGTCTCAGCCACGACGCGAGCCAGGTACGCATCGATGGATGCGACGATCGATGCGTGAATGGCAGGCGGGGCCGAAGGTGTCATGCAGGCTGCTCCGTGGGCGTCTGGAAACATGGTGGAAATCCTAGACGCGCCGAGCCGCGCCCGGAGGCGATTCTTCCGCCGCCGCCGTGCGGAAATCTCCATCGGCGCACCCGATTCGGCCGACGAACAACCCATGCGCACTCAGTCTCTCGCGTCCCCGGATCACTCTGCCTCACCAACCCGCTGCCTGCTCATCGGCACCGCCGGAACCATTGGGCAGGTGGCCCGGCAGTTGGCGTTGCTCGACGACGCGGCCCGGCCGCAGGTGGTGGGGGCCCTGCTGTGGCGCGACGCCGATGAATCCGTCCGGCAATCGCTGCTGGCCTCTGGCGTAAGGATCCTCGGCCTCGCCCACGAGATTGATGAGCACGTCCGCCCCGGGCAAATCGACTCCGTCATCATCTCCCTGCCGGCTGCCATGTCCGAGGCCGTCGCCGCGCTGCGCACCAGCGTTCGGCGTCTCGGCGTGCCGGACCGCTTCTTCCCGACCATCGAAGATCAACTCGCCGGCGTCGGCCCGCGCAGCCAGATCGAAATCAACGTCGCCGATCTCATCGGCCGCAGCCCGCATCGCATTGACGAGCAAGCCATCAACAAGGTCATCGCCGGTCGCATCGTGCTCATCACCGGCGCGGGCGGCTCGATCGGCTCAGAACTGGCCCGCCGCTGCGCCCAGTTCCACCCCGCCGAACTCGTCCTCATGGAGCGATCCGAAAACGCGCTCTTCGAGATCGACCGCCAGATCGCGCGTCTCGCGCCAGGCCTGCGCCGCCGGGCCGTGCTGCACGATGTGACGGATGCGCCGCGCACCGCGGCCCTCTGCAACGAGATCAAGCCGCAGGTCATCTTCCACTCGGCTGCCCACAAGCACGTGCCGATGATGCAGGATCACCCCAACGAGGCGATTCGCAACAACTTCTTCGGCACCGTCGCCATCGCCGACGCCGCTGCGGCCTGTGGCTGCGAGCGCTTCGTCATGATCTCGACCGACAAGGCCGTCAACCCGACGTCGATCATGGGCGCCACCAAGCGACTCGCCGAGCTGTATGTCCAGCACATGAATCAGCAGCACAGCCAGACCATCTTCCGCATGGTGCGATTCGGCAACGTGCTGGCCTCGTCAGGTTCCGTCCTGCCGACGTGGGCGGACCAGATCCGCCAGGGCGGCCCGGTAACCGTGACCCATCCGGATATGACGCGCTACTTCATGACCATCCCCGAAGCGGCCTCGCTCGTCATCCAGGCGGCCGCCCTCGAAGACCGCCAGGGCGGCGAAGTGCTGCTGCTGGATATGGGACAGCCGATCCGGATCCTCGATCTCGCCAGGCGCTACATCCAGGCGCATGGCCTCGAACCCTGCGTCGAAGATCAGCAGCGAAGCGCGAGTTCGCATCCTCACGGCGGCCAGATCTCCATCATCTTCACCGGCATCCGCCCGGGCGAAAAACTTTTCGAAGAACTGGCCTGCGACGGCGAGTCGATGGTCCCCACCAGCCATCCCGGCATTCACATCTGGACCATGCAGCCGCCCGACGCCACCCAGGTGCAGCACCTCACCCGCGCCCTCCGCAACTGCTGCGAGCAGGACGACGCCGCGCGGGCCGAGGCGACGATCCGTTCGCTGCTCCCCGAGATGGCTCAACAGCCGGTAATCCCCGCAACAATCCCGATGCGACGCGCCGAAGCGCGCGTGGCGTGAACTCAGTTCATCCCTTTGCCCAATCGGTCGATAGCGACAACGCGGCAGGGGGTTCGACGAACGGATTCGTCGGCTTCCGCTTATCGGCCGCGGGAGACGGCGGAGATGGACGTTCGACGACCCAACCGATTCGGCTCGCGATTGCGCATCGTCATCGAGACCAACGCGGCGCGCGACAAGGCCGAGGTGCTCCTCGCCAGTCTTCTCAACGCGCAGCAGGCCGTCGATCGCCAGGAGCCGCCGCCCTTCTCAGGCCGCATCGTCAGCCGCCAGAGCATGGATCAGGCGATCAGTTCGACCAAGCGGCTCATCGCGTCGCTCAATCAGGCGCTGGAAATGGCGCAGACCGACCTGCGCGATGCCGACCTGGCCCTGCTTGATGAATTGGATGACTAACCGAGTTACCGATTCGCATCGCGCGGATTCAGCGCACCGCCGATGCGGTGGCCGCCCGTCCCGCGCGGCGAGACGCTGACGCTGATGGTCGTGTCTTCGCGAATCTGGTCGTAATTGAACCCGAAGATGATGTCCATCTGCGCCGTCTTGCGGATCAGCTCGAAATTCGTGCTCTGCGCATCATCGCGATTCAGATCAAACGTCACCGAGCCGCGGAACTGGTACAGCGGTGTGAGCGTGTAGCCCAGACCCACCGTGAGCAGGTTCGAATCGTCCGCCTCCGCATAGCGCAGGTCCGTGTACGAATACAGGTCGCGCGAGTGATCGAGGCGATACCCCACCGCGCTGCGGGCGATGGAGCCTTCGTCGAGGTCGTAGATGAGGTTGCCCGCGAGCGCGAAGTGATCGCTTACCAGCCACATGAAATCGCCCGCGAAGTGGTCGCCGAATCGCGACAGCTCCGGGCGATAGTCAAAGTAGCGCGGCACCGAATAGTCGCCCTGCGTCTCGTCCGAGTTGAGCACGAAATCGGTGTCCAGCGTAAACACATCCACGCTGCGCCACCGGCCCGGCCCGCCGCGCTGCGTCTGCCACGTGTTGCGCATGCCCACGCGCATCACGGTTCCCGTTGAGATGCCTTCAACGTCGAGGTCATAGATCGGATAGTCGCCCGGTCCGGCGTCGGAGTCGGCCGAGAAGAACGTCACGCTGGGTTCGATGATGTGCCGCAGTCGATGCAGGTCGAACAGGCGGCTGTCAACCGTGTCATCCACGCGCGAGAACTGCGTGGCGATCCGGACGCCGCCGCCGCCGAAGTACCGCAGGTCTTCCGCCTGCCGGCTGAACTCGCTGAAGTCGTTGTCATACGCCGTGAAGCGGCCGACCACGAAGGGCACCACGCGGAAGATGCCCAGTTGCATCGGGTACGTCAGTTCCTGCCGCGTTGTGAAGCGGTTGACATAATCCTCGCGATACCCGGCCATCAGCGCCGCAGCCGACAGGTTCGTCGAAGGCGGCATGCCGAAACCCGCCTGACCCTGGCCGATCTCCCGCAGCGTGTAGTCCGGGAAACTCAATCGCATCCGGCTCAACTGGTATTCGCTCGTCCACGTCATGCGGCCGTCAAACAGGCTGTCGGCATAGCGGTAGTAACCCAGTTCAGGCACCTTCTCGACGAGGTACCCCTGCGCCTGCAGCAGGTCTTCATTCGCAATGATGTTGTTCAGGTCATACTTGATGAACGCTTCAAAGGCCCAGTTGTCGCGCTGCTGGCGAGCGAACAGCCGCGTCTGGTATTCCCGCCGCTCCTCGGCGTCGCCGTCAAAGAAAGAATCGACGAAGTTCGGATCGGAGATGTACGAGAATTCGCTGATCACGACCCAGTCGTCGGGCAGGCGGGCGAAGTGCGACCACGTCGCGATGCCGCGCGTTTCGTTGTCCACGTTGCGCTTGGCGCCGGAAGAGAGTTTGTCCTCGCCGTCGTCCTGAATGAGGTAGCCGAAGAATCGCCCGCGCGAACTGGCCGTCTTGTACGCCACGTCCAGGCCCACAGCCGGGCCGCGCTCGCCGTAATAGTCCAGCAGCAGGCTCGCGTCACTCTGGAAGGGCGTTTCCCAACCCATGATGCCCAGCAGATCCCACTCGGTCTTGACCGTCGCGCCGTTCTGCCCGCTGGCGCCGACCGTGAAGCGGCGAAGCGGCACATTCTCCACCCGACCCTTGTACCCCGGCAGCCAGAAGATCGGCAGGTCGCCCACACGCAGCGTCGCGTTGCGCACGTTGATGAAGTCCTGCGATTCCCGCGTCGTCGGGTTCTCGCGCTTCTGCAAGGTGACCGTTCCCGCGCCGATCGCCACGTGCGGCGTGTAGAACTCGCTCGTCGAGATGCGCACCTTGTCCGCCTGCCACTCGTTGCGCGTCGTCTGGCGAATCTCTTCGGCCCGCATGTAGATCGGAACCTTCGCTTCTTCGCTGTACGTTCGCACGAGCCCGTCGAGCACGATCGCCCGGTTGGTGGAAAACTCGTAATACACGCGCGGCCCGCGCATCGTGTAGCGACCATCCGTGGCCACGACATTGCCTTCGAGATAAATCCCGCGCACCGCATCCGCGCTGAGCTGCTGTTGCTGCAGTTGTTCCGGTGCAATCGGATCGGTGAAGAGCACGGCACGATCAGCCGTCAGCGTGAGCTGGCGCGGCTCTCGCTCCGGCGGGCGCACGCTCAACTCCATGTACTGCACGACGAGGTTGTCGCGCAGGGTGACCGTGCCTTCGGAGCCGTCGTCGCTGATGTGGTATTCGAGTCGGCCGTCCATGCGAAACGCGATCGTCGCCTCCGGCGGGATGCCAACCTGCGGGCGGAAAAACTCCAGCGGCGGACCGCCGGGCTGGCTCGGCTTGGGCTGGTCGATCAGCGCCGGCCTTTCAGGCGGCGCAATCCGCTCCACCTGCATCCCCGGCGCCGGAGCCGCACCCTGCCTGGCCAGGTGGTTGAGCAGCCGCACCTCGCCCCGATCGAGAATCTCAGGCGGGATGGTGTCGATGTTTTCGTTGAAATCATCGCACTGCAGGCTGACCTTGCCGTTGATCGCCGCCGTGATGAGCAGTTGATCGCCTTCGGAACTCATCCCCGAAGGCCGGGCCACGGTGCTCACCTTCTCGAGGTACAGCGCGATCTCGCTGACCGTCACCCCTTCGCCCTCGTCGTGGCGGTTGATCCAGCCCACGGCCCGCTCGGCGGTGAATTCGTACGGGCCGACCCGCGCCGACACCCAGCCGTCGAGGTAGATCCGCTGCACTTCGCCCTCGCGCCAGATCGTGGCGCGAAGTGAAGACAGGGTCGCATCGCCATCCACGGGTGCGAGACCGACGCCCTGCAACGAGATCGCTCGCGATCCCATGCCAGGGCTGATCGGCTGCCCTTCCAATCCGGAGATGGAGCCGACTTCGCGCGTTTCGCCCGCCTCGCACGCTGACGCGATCGGAAAGCACGAACCCGTCGCTGCCAGAGCGATCAGGAGACGCCGCACCAGAATGGAGGCTTGCATCACACCCACCAGCGGCGATCATACCGAAAGGGCCTCGGACCGGCAACCACCCGCCGGAGATCGACTTGAGGCATTCCTGCGGCCGTCGGCGGCGATCGACCGTTTAATCAGCAGAGAACACACCCCATGCCCGGCCGCGGGCGGAACCAAACATGACGATCGCATTCATCGAATGGCAAAGCGCGACGATGCTCTGGGCTCTGGCGGGCATCGCGCTGCCGATCGTCGCTCACCTGCTCAGCCGGCGCGGCTCGCAGCGCATCGCCCTGCCCACCGCCCGCTTCCTCGCCATGGCCCAGGCTCAGCGCGGCCGCCGCCTTCGCCTCTCACAGTGGGCTTTGCTGTTGCTCCGGATCGCTATCGTCGCACTCATCGCCCTCGCCTTTGCCCGGCCGGGCTGGCGGGAGGGGATTCGAGACAGTGCGCCGGATGGTTCCGAAGAACTCGTAATCGTCCTCGATGCTTCGGCCTCAATGGGGCGGGTAGTCGATGGTGCCACTCCGTTCGCCGGCGCCATCAGACGCGCGGCAGAAATCCTCGATGCACTCAATCCCGCCAGCGATCGCGTCGGCCTCGTCATCGCCGGCGTCACCAACGAGCCTGTCCTGCCCCGACTCACCGGCAACTTCCACGCACTGCGCACGGCGCTCGATGCGCTCGAGCCCACGCTCGGCTCGGCCGACCTCGCCGAGGCCGTGCGCCTGGCCAACCGCCTCCCCGGAGCGCGCGTTGACGAGTCAGGTTCAAAACCTGCGGCCGTGCGTCGGGTCATCCTGCTCACCGATGCCCAGGCGAAACACCTTGACGATCTGCAGGGCGTGGCGAACGAGATCGCTTCGTGCGACCTCACCATCGAATCATTCGTCGGCGATGATGATGCCGACAATCTCGCCATCACGTCGCTGTCCATCGCGCCGGCCCGCCCGACGCGCGGCCGCCCGTTCACGGTCAGCGCCACCGTCGCCAACCACGGCTCGCGTGCCGCCACACTCGAAGTGCAGTGCAACATTGAAACCGTTGGGCTCGCCCCCCGGCCGGCCCTGGTCACAATCCTGCCCGACTCCCTCGCCACGGTTGCATTCGCATGCGAGGCGGCTCAGGCGGATGCGATGAGCCTGCGCGTCTCAATCCCAGCCGATGCGTTGGAAGCCGACAACGCCATGGCCGCGACGGTATCGATTCGTGAGACCACTCGCGTGCTCATCCTGACGGCCGCGCCACCCCAGCCGCGCGACGCCGCGTCCTATCTGATGGCCGCTCTCCACCCCGACGATGAATCGCCCTACGCGGTCCAGCGCATCAATGCCTCGCAGGCCAGTGTCGATTCAGTTCCATGGGAACATCTTGATGCCGTAATCCTCTGCGAGTCCGGCCGCCTGTCGCTCGACTGGCTGACCCGGATCGATCAACTGGTGCGCGGCGGCGGCTCATTGTGGTGGATCGTCGATTCGTTCGATGCAGCGGCGTCGACCGACGTGTTTGCCTCGCTCGAAACCGATGTGCCAGCGCTGCCGTTGACGATCGCAAACCTGTTCCCCGCGCCCCAGCCCACCGCATGGGGCAGCGCTGACACGCTCCACCAGGCGCTGGCGTCGTTTGACGGCTCGGCTCTGGGCTCATTGCTCGGCGTGCGACACGATCGCTTCGCCCAGGCCAGTGCAGCGCCGGGGGCCGCCGTGCTCATTCGTGGCGTCGACGGCTCACCCATCGTCGCCGTCCGCCCGATGGGGCGCGGCCGGGCCCTGGTGCTCAACGGTTCGCTCACGCGCGATTCCACCGAACTCACTCGCAGCCCTCTCTTTCCCGCGCTCGTTCACGAGTGGATGGGTTGGCTCGGCGGCAGCGAGCGACCGATGAACGTGCTGCACCCCGGCCGCGATGCAACTATCGAACTGCCCGAGACCGTTGCAGCCGATACCCAAGTTCGCATCGAGCCCGGTTGGCCGCATAGGGAAATCGTCGATGGAACTCGCAGGCTCATCCACTTCGACGAACTGACCACCATCGGTGACTTGCGCGTGCTCGATGCAGGTACGGGTCGCTGGCTGGCCGGGGCGAGTGTGACAATCGACCCGCGCGAATCCGATCTGCGCGCTTCAGATGGGCCGGTGATCGCTGCTCTGGAATCCCGGCGAGACCCCAGCGGCCAGCCGTCGCCAAAGGCAGCGGGTGATTTCAATGCACTCGCCGGTGCGGGTCGACTGATCGAGTTCTGGCCCTGGCTGCTGCTCGCCGCCGCTCTCAGCGCCATCGCCGAAGCCTGCATCACGCTGCTTGCCGCGCGGCGGGAGGGGCAGGCATGATCACCATCGCCACACTCCCATCGATCACACTGGCGCCAGTGCTCCATCCGCTGCTGACTGCCCTGATCATCGTCACAGCGGCTGCGCTCGCCATCGGCGCCGCGCGATTCAGCACCGCGATGATCTGGCCCCCACGCCTGGCGCGGCTGCACGTCGGCGTCTGCACCACACTCCGCCTGCTCGCACTCGCGAGCCTGCTCGTGCTGCTGCTCAATCCCGTCAGTCAGCGCCCGGGACAAACGCAGTTTGAACGCCACGCCGTCACCCTGCTCGTGGACACTTCATCAAGCATGTGCGTGAGCGACCAAACCGACGGCCACGATTCGATCTCGCGACTCGATCGGCTGCGCCAGCGCTGGTTGGCGCCCGAGTTCCTCGACAAACTCGCGCAACAGGCCGATGTGCGGCTCGTGGCGTTCGACGCTGACGCCCGCCCGCTTTCCCGCGATTCACTCGTCGACTTCGCGGCCACCGGCGGCGAAACGCGCCTCATCGACGAGCTGCGCGACACCATCCAACAGGCCGATGCGTCGCTGGGCTCCATCATTCTTCTCACCGATGGTCGCGACACGACCAGCGCCGCAGCCTCAGCGATCAACCCCCTCGCCCGCGCGCGAGGCATCGCCGTCTCCTGCGTGCCCGTCGGCACCACCGCCCAGCAACCCGATCTCAACGTCCGCCTCACCGCAGACCATGCCTTCGTCCACGATGGCCAGTCCACCACCCTGCGCGGCGAGATCAACCAGGTCGGCCTCGAAGGACAGCACGTCACCGCCATTCTCGATCGCAACGGCCAGCCCATCGACAGCGCCGCCGTCATCCTCGGCGCCGAGCCCGCTCGACTCAGCTTCAACGTCACGCCCACCGCGCCGGACGATGGTGCAGCTTCGTCGGAGATGGTTTCGCTCTGCGAGTTTCGCCTGCGCGTTGAGCCGCTCATTGCTGAAAGTCGCACCGACAACAACCAGAGTTACGCGTTCGTCCAGATCACCCGGCAGCACATTCGCATCGTGCTCTTCGAGAATGAACCCTATTGGGATACCAAGTTCCTCATCGACGCGCTGCGCAGCGCGGCCGAGATCGACCTCACGACGATCATCGGCATTGGACGGCGTGAGGAGATCACCCGCTATGTCAGCGAAGCACCCGATGAACCCACCGAACCCGCCGCCGCGCCCACAACCCTTGAGGATCTGAGCCACTACGACGTCGTCATCCTCGGCCGCGGCATCGAACGATGGTTCCCCGGCGAGAAAGCCGAAACACTTGTGAGCTATGTCACCGATCACGGCGGCAGCCTCGTGCTCGCGCGCGGCCGACCCTTCGGCGACGACAACGCGCGCGGCGTCGCCGCCGCCGCCGCACTCGATCCCATCGTCCCCGTGCAGTGGGGCGAGGACAAGATCAGCGCCGGCCGCCTCCGCGCCGCCCGCTCCATGTCCGTTGGCGATCCACTCAGCTTCGAAGGCCTCGGCGACACCGATCTCATCCTCTCGCACATGCCCGGCATGATCGCTCAGACGCGCATCGAAAACGAACGCGCTGCATCGATCATCTGGGCCCGCACCGACGCGACAGACCAGCAGGGCGCCTTGCCCGCCGCCGTCGCCACGCAGCAGGCCGGTCACGGCCGCGTGCTCGCCATCCTCGTCGACGGCTTGTGGCGCTGGGCCCTGCTGCCGCCCAACGAGGCCGACTTCGATCCCGTCTTTCCACTCTTCTGGACCCGCGCCGTGCGCTGGCTTGCAGGCGGCGGGGAACTGCTCCCCGGCCAGTCCATCGGCCTTTCGCTCAGCCGCCTCAACGTGCAGCCCGGCCAGAATGTCGAAGTCACCGTGCAGACGCGCTACGTCGATGCGTCACGCTTTGATCCGACAATCACCGTCATCGGGCCCGACGGCCAAGAGCAGGCGCTCGAACCCAGCCCGACCAACGAGTCAGCCACGCGCCTCACCGCGCAGTACACGCCGCTCGATGAAGGACTCTACGCGGTGCGCCTCGATGCGCCGGGGATGTCGCCGCCGACGCTCACCAGTCGATTCGTCGTTCACGATCCAAGCCGCGAGCGGCTGGATCTCTCCGCCGATCACGCGCCCCTCATCGCCGTGGCCAAAGCAACCGGCGGACAGGTCTACGACGCGTCGCATCCCGAGGCACTGCTCGATCACCTGCGCGCCGAAGCCATGGCGGCTGAGACGGATCCAGTGACCGAACCACTCTGGGACCGGACCTGGGTACTGCTACTGTTGCTCTCGCTGCTCGCAGCCGAGTGGCTCTGGCGCCGCGCCACCGGGCAGTTGTAGACCCTACCAGACCGAAGCGCCAGTGAGGACGAACCCCACTGCCGCGCCCCGAGCGAACCACACTCGCGCTCTCGCTTCGCGCCGCTCAATAAAACGACACCGTCGTTCCATCGCTCCACGTTCGGCTGGGCTGCCTCGCCGCCTGGGCCATGCCCCACAGCACGCGCTGCGCCGGCGTCGCGGTGCACAGCGAAAGCCAGTGATGCGGCCTGGTTCCCGCGGGTCTGATCGATTCATGATCCGATTCGCCCCAGTGCGCCAGCACCTGCCGCCACGCATGGTTCCAGTGCCACATGCGCAGATGGATTGGATCAAAGCCGTACCACCTGCCGCTCTGCTCGGCGATCTTCACGCCGCTGCACTTGGCCATCGTTCGCATCTTTTCATCCAGCACGCCGATGGCCTCGTGCATCATCTCATACGTCAGCGGCTTGGTCGGAAAGTACAGTCGGCGAAAAAGATGAAACCGCTTGCGGCCAAGCCGCGCAATGCTCTCCAGCGGCAGAGACGTCATCACGATCCGCGCATCATGCGCCCGCAGATGCGCCACCGCCTCGGCGAGCCATCGCGCGATCGTTTCCGGATCCACGCAATACGCCACGTCGTTGCCCACGTCCGTCACCAGCGCATACGTCGGCCCACGCTCCGATTTCTCCAGCGCCTCCCACAGATCACTCTCGAGAATGCCCGGCAGCCCCCGCCCCAGAATGCTGCTCCACTGCCCGTACGACCGGCCGTGCCCCAGCGCAATGTACATGTCGCAAGGCTGCCCCACCTGCCGGCGCGCAAGCTGGGTGATCGTCGAAACCCCCAGCGTCAGGTTGCTGGCCCCGAGCAAAACAACGCGAGGTCGCGGCCCGGTTTGCCTTTGCTGGTCCACCGCAGGCATGGGCCATTCTAGTGGGTCGGGGTATCCTCACACAGGCCTCAAAAACCCCCGATTGGGAGACCGCACCATGAGCGACCTCGACACCCTCTTCGAACGAATCGCCGCCGGCGAAATCCCCTCGCACCGCGTCTACGAAGACCAGCACGTCTTCGCCTTCCTCGACATCAATCCCCTCAGTCGCGGCCACACGCTCGTCATTCCCAAAAAGCGCTACGTCAAACTCGACGAGTTGCCCGAAGACGTCGCCAGTGCGCTGGGCAAGGCGCTGCCGCGCATCGCCAAGGCCGTCATCGCAGCCACCGGGGCCACCGCGTACAACATCCTCCAGAACAACGGCCAGCCCGCAGGCCAGGCCATCCCGCATGTTCACTTCCACATCATCCCCAAGTATGCCGACGGCTCAGGCCTGCCCCACAACTGGCCCGCTCGAGCGCTCGACAAAGAGCAGGCCCCCAAACTCGCCCAGGCCATCGCCCAACACCTCGCCTGATTCCCCTCCCGCCGCCCCCCGCCCCATGACGTGGCGCGCCCACGATGAGGCCATGCGCCGCACAATGACATGGCACGCCCACGATGAGGCTCTGCGAATCGTGGGATGCCCGGCTGCCCCTCAGCATCCGGCTCTGCGGTGCTGAGTGCAAACGTGCAAGCGCCACCGTAGGGTCCGCCGTGCGGACCGCGCGTGCAACCACCCCCAAACCACCATCGCGCACCAACCCACCACCCGCGACCATCGTTCCCAACCACCCGCTGCACGCTTGCGCCTTCGCTTCCCCAATGTTTGGCCGCGACGCATGCGTCGCACACCCTCACTCAAACCGCTTCACCACCAACTGGCTGATCCTGCACCCATTCTGTTGCACGGCCTGGATCAGCACATCACCAAGGTTGCGGGCGCCGGTGGGGACGAAGCGCGTCAGCGTTGCGATGCCGTTCTGGTTGGCGACGGCGGAGCCGATCTGGATCGGGTCGTCGAGTTGAAGGGTGACGCCGTCGGTGTGGTTGCAGCCGGGCACGAGTGTGCCGCCGCCGTGCGTGCCGTAGAAGAATGAAACCCGCTCACCAGGCGTGCAGCCGGTGACTCGCAGTCCGTTGAGCGTCCCGGCCCGGCCGGGTTGCGGGCCTTGCAGTGTGAGTG
>JBDZVA010000006.1:0-157950 GCA_040255465.1 Planctomycetaceae bacterium | reverse complement strand
TCCGCGGGCGACGGCACGCTCGAGGAGCGGCGCTACTACTGCCAGAACTGGCGCGCCGACCTCTCGGCGATCGTCACCAGCGGCGGGGTCATGGTCGAGTGGGCCAAGTTCAGCGCCTACGGCGTCCCCATCGGCCTGCCCGGCGGCGACACCGACTCCGACGGCGACTGCGACGCCACCGATGAGGCCGCCATCCACGTCTGGGCCGTCGGCTACGACGTGCGCTACGACTTCGACCTCGACGGCGACGTCGACGGCGACGACGAAACCCTGGCGACCTCGAACGTCGCCGACGCCGGCTGGAACGTCCTCTCAGACCCCGACCTCAACGCCAACCGCGTCGGATACGCCGGCTACCAGCACGACTACAACCTCGATCTCAACCACGTCCGCAACCGCGTCTACTCCGCTGAACTCGGGCGATGGACAAGACGCGATCCGCTCGGATATGTCGATGGGATGAGCTTCTACAGATATGTTCACGACCGGCCGACACTGGGCGCCGATCCGATGGGATTGTGGGTTGACACTACGATTCTCATGTGGCATGCGGCGTTCATCGACGGCTCCAAAGGCGTCACTATTCCGGGACTGTCTGGCACTTGGCTTCCTGAGCCAATGGGCTGGCGAGCAGCCGGAAGATGGTATTGCGGAACAGACAACCGAACATTTCAGGCACACACAACGTCAACTGACCGTCCATCGTCTCGCCTATGGGCAATGACGCAAGTCGCTACGGGCCAACTGGATACGCTAGGAGAAAAGGATGTGCTGCCCCCCCTTGACTATGGCGCCGGCGAGTCCAAGAGAGCCTGGAGGCAGTATCGCTATCCGGCAGGTCTACCAGGCTACATGCAGTTGGGCGTGCTTGGAGCACTGTTTCAAGACTCTGTCGCTACTTCTGCTGTCCACGGGAAAGCCACAATTCTGTCGCAAAGCCGCTGCCATATCAAGTTCAAACTCAAGCTTTCCGCCCAATACCCCCACATGCCTGGCATAATTACGCCCGCAATAGATCTATATGCGGTGTGGCGAGTCGATGTGTATGGCGTTGATCGCGCTAAAATACAGTGGCGATGGGAGCATAATCTGTTCCCAGATCATGAGTTGATAACATGGGGGCCTAATTCGCCCGGAAATGGCGACGCACGAGATCTGTATCAGGCTGCGGCGAAAGGTCCAGGGCTGGTGAATCTCAATTTTGATGCAGAGACGGTGCGAGGCAATTCTGTGTACATGCCGGTTTACGTCCCAATCGAATGCCAGAATCACAAGCCGATTGACGATGATCTATGAATATTCGCATTACACAGTGCTTGAAGCGCAAATCTTTGCAGCTTGTTTGTGTCGCATCCGTAATACTTGGCCTGCTCGCTGCGGCCATCGGTATTCTACTTCCGCTTGTGTGTTTGCTCCTAGGGTTGATCATGGCATGGCATCTGTATCAGACAATACCTCCACAAACCGCCCGTCAGGCTCGGCGATGGGTTTGCATAGCGTGGGCCAGCGCCTTTGGCCTTTGGGGTCCGTTCTCCGGATTTCCGGCGGCGGCTTTGTTGTTGATTACTTTTGGGGAGAGCGCTGCGGTCGCATTGGACAATCATATTGGCATGTACGCTGCCACTACGATCTTTGCGGGCAGCTTTACGGCGGCTATATTCGGTTGGGGATTCCGGTCCGTCCAGATTGGATGCATAATTTTTGGTGCTACGGCGATCGCCGCGGCGTTACTGGCCGCGGGCGCGTATATGGATAATGCGGTCTTCGTTGCCGGGGCAATCATTGCTTGGTCAATTACCGTCGCAGTTGCGATCACGCCATCGGCTGCAGCCGAGGGATTCTTGCCCAAATCCGGCCACTGCGTGCAATGTGGGTATTGTCTGTCCGGAATTGATTCAGGGCGGTGCCCCGAATGTGGTCTCCCGAATGTGGTCTAATGAGGAAGTAGTTCGGCAATGGGGGAGGAAAGCGGGACAGGTACGTTTGTTTTCGTCGGGGGGGCATCGGTCGCCGCCGGCGGCGCGCCTAGAAATTCTCATGCCCCGCACCGCTCGACCCACGCCCGGCGGCTACGCCTACCACGTGCTCAATCGCGGCGTCGATCGCAGGGACACCTTCGCCGGTGGTGGCGGCTACCATTCGCCGTGGGTGAGGCGGACAGCGGCGGCGCTGGGTCTGGAGCACACGTTTCGGCCGCGCGGCCGGCCTCGGAAGGGGGTGATGGCATGAGAAGAGGAGTTCGTAAACGTACCTGTCCCGTTTTCTTGCCCGACGTCAGAGCCGACTTCGATCTCGACGGCGACGTCGACAGCGATGACGAGACCCTGGCCAACAGCAACACCGCAACCACCGGCTGGAACGCCCTCTCCACGACCGCGAACGGCAACCGCGTCGGGTACGCCGGCTACCAGCACGACTACAACCTCGACCTCAACCACGTCCGAAACCGCGTCTACTCCGCCGAACTCGGACGCTGGACACGACGTGATCCGCTCGGGTATGTCGATGGGATGGGGCTGTATGAGTATGTGGGGTCGCGACCGATGGTCGTCGTGGACCCGATAGGTATGAGTTGGAATCGAAACGCTCAGGTAGTACCTCCTGATATTATACGAAGAGAGAAGGAGGATCGAGAGCGAGCCGAATGCGAAGAAGAATGTTATCCCGGCTTTTCTCACCCGGTCCCTGAATGGATGAGAACAGATGAGGGCGAGATGTGCATCGCACGCTGTCTCGCGAGAAGGTCTCGCCCGAGTATTATCGTACCTAATCCTGACCCCCCGCCGCCGAGCGTGCCTGACCCCGGAGTGTGGAAATGCGCAGATTGGGGTGAAAAGAATGGAGATAGCGTCGATTGCAACGGACACTATCCTCCGGGGTTTGAGCAATGCATCTGCTACTGCATGCCCGACAATGAGATCGGAAGGTGCGTTCGTGGCTGCCTGTGGTGTGAGTATTCTCATGGCAAGGACTTCTTCGAAGCTCACGCCAAATGCCTTGGTGCCTGCACCGTAAATCATCCGATCGAAGCGATCCCAATGGGCGCTCAACTTGTGTTATGTATTGGACAATGCACAACACATTGGGCATTCGGATATAACTAGGTCTGTTATGAGCACTCCGCCAGGCACTTGGTATGCCATATTGATGCGATCAATCCAAGGAAACTTGATCTGGCCGTGGACGATTGCTGGGGCCTTGGCGGCAGAATCGTGCATGCTAGCTTCCGCCGCCGTATCTGCGCACTCCCTGGCCGTGTTCGCGTTATTAGTTGTCTTCGCCATCGTACCTGTCGCGGCCGCGGGGGCCATCTGCTCGCTGGCGCTCTATCCCATTGCGACACTGTGCCTGCGAAGAAAGGAGCCGCGGCACGCCATGTTTTCGACAATCATGCCAACACTAGCTGTCGCAACTCTTTCCGGCTTCATTCTAAATCCGACCGGAGTGCCTGATCATATTCCGATTGCCATCGTAACGATATCAGTGGCATCGATCGCATTCTGTGCCATTTGTGCTTTCTCGTTACCGAATCGCACGTCTGTGTCGCGCCCTCAGTGCGAGAACTGCGGATATGATTTGACCGGCAACAAATCGAATCGCTGTCCAGAGTGCGGCAATGGTGTCAGCGTTCGCCCATCGCCCGAGATCAGCAGATAGTTCGACAGGTGGGAAAGCGGGACCAGTCCGCTCTGTAGAAAACCTCCGATTCGGCGGGCCATGAGTCGATGATCGAGCCTTCGATCGGGGATGTGCACCACGACGAAATCGCCAAGGACGGCGATGGTGCTGGCGTGTCGCATGGCGCAGGAAGCGCTCCCCGCGTACGCCCATCGCTTCAGTCCGCGCACCTACACGCTGCCCCAACTCTTCGCCTGTCTCGTGCTCAAGTCGATGTTGCGCCTCGATTATCGCGGGGTAGTGTCCGTCAAGTTGCGCACACTTGGGGAGAGCTCCGAGGGAAGGTATTCCTTCCCCGGTGCTGAGGCGGAGCGGCGCAGCTGCGGAGCCTCAGCACGGAAGTGCGTCTGAATGGATGCAGTTGTTTGCCCCGGGCTCTCGAGGGGCGATAATGCCAACAGGTGACGGCGGTAGTCGAGGACGAGCAGAGATCATGCCTGCATAGTCTGGAAACCGTATGCTGCTCGATGCCGGTCGCCGCTGGAGCAGCGGGACAACGGCGAGTCCCGGGTCGCCAGGAGCATCCGTCATGATTTGGCTGATCCTCGCACTTGCCATCGTTTGCGCTGTCGCCGGCGCGATTGGGTACTACCTGTGGCGCAGTGCCCA
Source organism: Planctomycetaceae bacterium (assembly GCA_040255465.1). GTDB lineage: Bacteria > Planctomycetota > Phycisphaerae > Phycisphaerales > UBA5793 > UBA5793. The sequence continues at coordinate 153,663 of JBDZVA010000006.1, read as the reverse complement.
CCTGGAGACCGCCCGGCAGGTCGAATCTCTTGCGCGACAGGTCTCTGTATCCGCCGGAAGAGCGGCGGCTGCCGCGTCCCGGTCCGCCGTCGACGCTACTGCCGCTCTGGCCGAAGCCGCTCGCCAAGCGCGGATGCCACTGAGGTGGTGTGGTGCGGAGGAGACGCTCAAGGTTGCCAGCTTTACCATTCGGTGTCCTCTGACGTACACGACGCAGGTCGAGACCACCATCGACGAACCCAGCCTCATCGACCTCCGCTTGCCCGCGAGGGAATCGCGTGCACCAGAGGGCGCTCTGCCGTACTGGCCCAGCTACAGACACATGTCGAGCGGCCAGCGGTTCGAGTATCTCCGCTGGATGGCCGAGCGGCGTCGTTTCATGCCCTCGGAAACCGGCTACGCCTTCGTCTTCTTCTACGGGCTCGAACGCCGAGCTCTCATTGATCGCGATGACTTCGGTGCTATCGCCAAAGAACTGCTGCGGCTGCGGGACATCCACGCCAAGTCAGAACGCTTCAGCTGGAGTTTCGAGCAGTACAGCGCATCGCTGCTCTGGTACCTGATTGCGACGACGCCATCGCAGTTCGACGAGCAGATTGTTCGCAGCCTCATGGAGTCCACACGCTCTTGGAAAGAGGAGCAGCTCAACGCCGCCTTGGCGTGGTTTGCGTCGACTGGCCGAACACTTCCGAACTGGGCGGCGATCATCGTCGCGGGCCAATTGCCGCAGGCTCAGCGAAGTGTGGTCACGCAGCGCGTCGCCGATGAGTTCAATCAGCTGTTCTTCAAGCGGTACCGGCAGCAGTTCGGCGAGGGCATGACGATCAGCATAGCTGCGAGCACTTTTCCATATAGTCACCAGCCGGCGAGCGCCGTCATCGCTGCATGCCGCTGCGCCGGCCCCAATCCACTGGGAATCTCGGTTCAGTTCAAACCTCTGGCGGCGCTGTGGAATTCGACTGTCGACGATCTGCGCCGTCTGAGCAGCGTCGTCGGCCGCGAAGGTGATGGGGAACTCACTCCGACCGCCTGGGAGTCGATGCCTCCGGAGCTCCGCAGCGGAATCGATCACCCGCTCACGGTGCCGATGTGCCGACTGGTCGAGGCTCAGACTGACGGTGAGGGAAGGACGCTCGTCGAGGTGAACGCTCTGGCCGGGGTGTGCGGTCTCGAAAGCCGCGCCAAGCTCACGCCGACCCAAAGCCGACGGATATGCGAGACCGCGGAATTCATCGGCTACGGTCTGGAGCCGGATGCGAGGTTGTCAGGCAAAGGCTATCGAGCCGAGGAGCGGGTGGCGGTCTTCCTCCAGATTTCGGATGAAGACGTGAATTCGCAGCGATACAGCGCCGCCGCTTGCATGCTTCGCCTCGGCTTGGGTCTGGCGGCCGCAGACGGCGAGGTCCATCCCGACGAAGTCTCACTACTAACCAAGGAGATCGAGCGCATGTTCGATCTGAATGGCCACGAGCAGCGCCGGCTCGAGGCGCTACGGACGCTGCTCATCCGAGAAGGGCCAGATCTCAAGGGGCTGTCCAGTTTGGCGGCGTCGCTCAATCGGCTCGAACGACAGGCGGTGGGGCGGCTGCTGGTTGCCCTGGCGGCCGAAGATGGCGTCGTCACCCGCGAAGAGATCCGTGCGGTGCGCAAGTGCTACAAGATGATCGGCCTGAACGAAAATGACGCTGACTCGGCGCTGTCCAGTCTGCGCGAGATGGCGCAGGGCGGTGATGACGAGCCCGTCACCGTCCGCCAGGCGCGGCAGGGGAGGGCGGGTGAAGCGATCCCCGTGCCGCCGCCGGATGATGAGGAGTTCCGCCTCGACACATCGGCGATTCGGGCCATTATGGCCGAGACTCGCGAAGTTGCCGGCATTCTTGCGGAGGCGATGGGCGTGACAGAGTCGCAGAGCGAGTTCGACCCCGGTCTCTCGAAAGCTGTTCCGACCGGAGGGCCGTCAGCTGCGGCGGTTATCGACGCAGTCCCCACTCGGATCATCACCGATCCCACGGATTTGCCCGAGACGTGCTCCAGTCTGCTCACGACGCTGCTCACCCGGGAGCGATGGGCCGTGCCCGAGGCGGACCAGGAAGCGCGGAAGCTGGGCTTGATGCTCAACGGCGCGGTGGAAACGATCAATGAGTGGAGTGTCGAACGCTTCGGAGCCGCCCTGATCTACGAGGAAACCGGGGCGCTCGTCGTGGAAACCTCGCTGATGGACTGATCGCCTTGTCGCCGGGAGTCGGAGAATGAGCGAAGAATCGCAGCGGCCCAGAGTTCTTGCGCGGGAGCGCACAGCCATCCTCGGTTCACTTTCGGCCGGCGTGGTGCCGAGGATCGGGCTGCATCACGTCCAAGTCGGCCGTCGCGACGAAGTGAAGGCGCTGCTTTCAGACCTCCAGCGCATCGAAGACGGCGGAGCGACGATTCGGTTCGTCATCGGCCGCTTTGGCGCCGGCAAGAGCTTCTTTCTCAATGTGGTGCGGACCGTCGCACTTGAGCGGCGGCTGGTCGTCGCTCAAGCGGACATCACCACGCAGCGCCGCCTCCACGCAAGCAAGGGAGAGGCAAGATCGCTCTTCAGCGAGCTGATGCGCAACCTCTCGACGAAGGCCAGGCCAGACGGTGGCGCTCTGCCCGGGCTCGTCGAACGCTGGGTCGGCGACGTGTCGCAGCGGGTCCGGCAATCGGGAGGCGCCGATGGCGATGTCCCCGGTGCTTTGGCAGACCTGTGCCGGCCGCTCCAGGAACTGGTGTGCGGGTACGACTTCGTCCACGTCGTGGGCCAGTACTATCGGGGATACCTTGATCAGAACGATGCGCTGCAGTCGTCGGCGCTTCGATGGCTGCGGGGAGAGTACAGCACCAAGACCGAAGCCCGTGAAGAGCTCGGCGTACGGACGATCATCGACGATTCGTCCATCTACGACTACCTGAAGCTGTTTGCGGCTTTCAGCAAGATCGCCGGCTACGCGGGCCTGCTGGTTTGCCTGGACGAACTGGTCGTGCTCTCGCATAGGCTCAACAACCGGACGGCCCGGAACAATAACTACGAGGCGATCCTGCGAATCGTCAACGACTGCCTGCAAGGCTCCGCGGAGCACCTGGGCTTCATTTTCGCCGCGACGGACGACTGCATGTACGACAAGCGGCGCGGGCTTTTCAGCTACGAGGCGCTGGAAAGCCGCCTTGCCTCGAATCGCTTCGCGGCTGACGGGCTGGTCGATCTCAGCGGGCCGACGCTCGAGCTCAAATCCCTCACCGCCGAGGACTGCTACGTCCTGCTGAGCAACATCCGGCGCGTGCACCGGGCGGATGCATCTCTGGATTACGAGCTTCCCAATGAGGCGATTGAGGCGTACCTGCGCAGCTGCCAGACTCGTATGGGGGCGGCGTTCTTTCAGACGCCACGAGAGATCGTCAAGGACTTCATCGGACTGCTCAACATTCTCGCTCAGAACCCGGGCGCCAGTTGGAACGATCTGCTGGGCACCGTGAAGACCACATCTGGCCAGATGCGTGATCCCGCCGAGATCGAGGCGGAAGGAACCGCGGATGACGCGGATGGCCTAGCGAGTTTCAGGATGTAACATGGAGCCAGACGGAGCGGAGTCGAGAGACCTTGTGCCGTCCGCGGCAGCGCCGGATGCGCCGGTTCACACGGCGTTTGCCATGCTGCATCGCGGGGTGCAGCGACAGCTCTACCGGATGGCGTGGCATCATCTGCGTCCGCTGCAGGTCGAGGCGATCCATGCCCTAATAGACTCGGGCGGGCATCTCGTGCTCTCTGCCGGTACGGCCTCGGGAAAGACCGAGGCCGCATTCCTGCCGATTCTCTCGATGATCGCCGACGAGCCCGGCGAGTCGATACGAGCACTCTACGTCGGCCCGCTCAAGGCGCTCATCAACGACCAGTTCCGCCGGATTGAGGAGTTGTGCGAGCACCTTGAGACGCCCGTGTTCCGTTGGCACGGTGACGTCTCTGCTTCCCACAAGAAGCGGCTCGTGGAAAAGCCCGGCGGCGTGCTCCTGATCACGCCTGAGTCACTCGAGTCACTGTTTGTGAACCGATCCGAGCATTTGCCTCGCATCTTTGGCGGGCTGCGGTTTGTCGTGATCGACGAGCTCCACTCGTTCCTGCGAAGCGATCGCGGCACTCACCTTCGCAGTTTGCTCTGCCGTCTCCGCCGCCTGTCCCAGACTGAGCAGACCGATACCTTCCGAATCGTCGGGCTCTCCGCCACGATCGGCGACTTGACAGTCGCCCGGCGATACGTCGATGCATCAGAGCCTGACGCGGTTCGAGTCGTGGATGAGGACGGGGAGGACAAGGAGATCCGCCTCGCTCTGCATTGCTATGTTCGGCCGCACCGCGACCGGGCGGACGACCAGTTCGCCGCAGTCGAGGAGACGGATCGGGCAATGGCCTGCGACATGGTTCGGCATTGCGGCCGCCACGCCAATCTGCTCTTTGCCAATGTCCGCAGTGATGTCGAGGAGTTCGCGCGGCTCTGCCGCGATGAGGTCGAACGCGCAGGCGGAACATACGAGTTCCTCGTCCACCACGGCTCCCTGTCAGCCGAGATACGCGAGGACGCGGAAGCACTCATGAAATCCGGTCGCGCGGCCACGACGATCTGTTCGGCGACGCTCGAGATGGGCATCGACATCGGCAGTGTCCACATGGTCGGCCAGATCGGCGCTCCCTCGTCGGTTTCAGGCTTCATGCAGCGGCTTGGGCGGAGCGGGCGGCGGGAGGGTGAGCCTCGCATCATGCGACTCTACGTCGGATGTGATGAACCGAGCCCGCGTTCGAGCCTGTTCGATCGCCTGCACCTCGATCTCGTCCAGTCGGTAGCGGTGGTTGATCTCATGCTTGAAGGGTGGATCGAGCCCGATGTGCCCGCCCGGTGCGATCTGAGCACCCTCACGCAGCAGGTGATCAGCATCATCGCCCAGCGAGGCGGAGCCAGACCGGAGGATCTCTTCGCCGCCCTCTGCCGCGATCCACACGCGGCGTTTCCCGCCGTCGAGCCCGAACTCTTCATGCGGCTGCTCCGTCGCCTGAGGGATGAAGACTTGGTCGAGCCGACAAGCGACGGCGATCTGATCCTCGGTCTGGTGGGCGAGCGCATCCGCAAGGACAAGGGCTTCTACGCCGTCTTCCAGACGCCCGAGGAGTACGCCGTCCTGCACGATCGGCAGCTGCTCGGGACTCTGGAAATCATTCCTGCGCAAGGAGACTACCTGCTCTTCGCTGGCCGACGATGGCAGGTCGCGGCAGTCGACGCAGAACGCCACGAACTTCACGTACAGCCTGCCGCGGGATGGAAGAAGCCGCGGTTCGCGGGCGCGGCCGCTGACGTTCATCCACGCATCCGCCAACGCATGAGGGAGATTCTCGCGGATTCGCGGTCGTTCAGGTTCCTCGATTCGACGGCGTCGGATCTCCTCCAGGCCGCCCGAGCGGTAGCACGCGAGAGCCGTGTTTGTGAATCGAGGCTGGTGACGCTCGGACCGCAGAAGACCGCAGTCATGACATGGACGGGCACAAAGGTGCAACAGACGCTAGCTGCGGCGTTGAGCGCCGTCGGTTACCCGTGCATCGACGACGAGCTCGCATTGACTCTCAGCCTGAGCGCCGACCGGACCAGTCAGGTGCTTGCCGATCTCGCGCGGCATGAACTGGATCCCATGTCCTTGGCGGAATTCGTCCAGCCGCGACTGTTGCGAAAGTATGACCGGTTCTTGGATGACGGACTCTTGGCTGTGACGATCGCGCGCGACCGACTCGATGTATCTGAGGGAATGCGGATTCTGCGATGGCTCGCAGATCCGGCTCTCCTCAAGTAGTCAGCCGAAGGACTCGACATGGAGCCCAACGAGCAACCCCATGCGGTGTCGGGAAACCGCGGTTCCCGCGAGAGCACGTCCGCAAAGTGCGTGCTTCATCGGCTGCTTGAGCCATCACGGGCGGGCGACCGGGCAAGTCGGTTCACCGACGCCTTCATTATCGCGGTGATCATCGTCAGCATCGCGGCGGTTTTGGTTGAAACAGTCGAGCCCCTTGCGACTCGATTCCATTCTGTCCTTGGCCTGGTGGAGGTGGTTTCCGTAGCAATCTTTTCCGTCGAGTACCTGCTGCGAATCTGGTCGTGCACTGCTGATCCGCGGTTCGCCCATCCGATTTCTGGGCGGATCCGATTTGCGCTGCAACCGATCATGCTGATCGACTTGCTGTCCGTGGCGCCGACCTACCTCCCGATGCTCCACCTGGACATGCGCGCCCTGAGGGGGCTTCGCCTATTCCGCATCTTCCGCGTGCTTCGGCTGGGCAGGTATTCCCGTTCGCTGGAGATCATGGGACGAGTCTTTCAGGCGAAGCTCGCTGACCTTGGCGTCATTCTGTTCTCGCTTGTCATATTGCTGCTCATCGCTTCAAGTCTGCTGTACTACGCCGAGCATGAAGCCCAACCAGAGGTGTTCACCAGCATTCCCGCCACGATGTGGTGGTCGGTGGCCACACTCACCACAGTCGGGTACGGCGACATGTACCCGGTGACGTCGCTAGGCAAATGTATCGGAAGCGTGGTTGCCGTATTGGGAATCGGGTTCTTCGCGCTGCCAGCTGGGCTGCTCGCAGCCGGATTCAGCGCCGAGCTTGAGAGGGTACGGAGTCTTCCAGATGGGGTGGGAAGGATGCCAGCCGCAGAAGGCACTGGCAACCACACTCGATGTCCTCGCTGTGGGTGTGGAATCCGAAGTGTTGATTCTCCTCCGGACGACGACGGGGTGATGCCCTCAGTCGATCGGCAAGCAATCGGTTCCGACGAGCCAGAAGGGGTGGTCGGTGAAACACTGTCATTTGACGCACGAACACCGGCGTCGGTTCGGACCGAGGCTTTTCCTTGAAATAGAATCGTCAGCCCCCACCGGAGAGCCGCGACGGGCCGATTCATTGGTGGTTACGCGGCACCGACTGCTTCCCAAGCCCCGAACCCAGTTTCGGATCACCGGCGGATCGAGAGCCGGGCGTGATGGCAGCGGGGATCGGCAACCGCGGGTATAGTCTCTGCATCCCCCGCTTCCGATCCCGTGCATCAACCGTCCGGGGTCCCACTCTGGCCAGCGGCGGTCTGCAGAGAATTCGTGTCCGGTCGGCTTCGCTGCTACGTCGGTGTCCGCGGTCGACTTCGACAGAGCGACTATACTGCGTTCGGCACTCCAATACTCCGACGAGGCCGATGCCATGCAGAGGAACCCGAGCGAGTTTATCCTCTTTGTCGCGAGGCACTATCACCTCCTGGAGGCGATGTGTCGGGACTGTACCGGCTTCGAGACGGATGACGAAATCGCCGCGTTCATCTGTTCACGCGTCGATCAAGACACAAACCCGGCGTGGAAGATCGCCGAGATGAAGCGACTTGGAGTCCTTATACAGAGCCGCGGCCCGTGGTCGCCGCCGCCATTCTTGAAGACCTTCATCGACGCACTTCACGATCGGCATGTGCTGGCGACGCCCGATGTGGTCCGTGGTTGGGTTGATCAGCTGCACCGGCTTGCCCGCACTCTCGATTGCTGGCTCGAGGAACGGCATCGATTGGGTCAGAGTGAGGCAGCTGAAGACGAGGCTCGCGAGTTGCTGGATGAGATCGGTGACACTATTTTTGTAGTCAGCGCGACGATCACTGAGAACATTGAGTGCATCGGCGACGAGGTCGCAACGTACCGGGCAACCGAAGATACTGGACGCATGCGCCAGCGGCTAAAGCGCCTCGTAGGTCTCTACAATGACTATCTGCTTCCAATCATCGGCGTGCTTGAGGTGGACGGTCCGTTTCGCGCTGTGACACAACAGATCTCGACCCAATGCGCGCGAATGGCGGGGCGCCCGGGGTTCGTTTCTCCCGACCTCGCCGAAGGTGCCCGCCGTCTTCGGCAGCATGTCGCGTGGCTGCGCCGAACTATTCTTCGTCAGGCTGACGAAGCGAACGCCGAACTCGCACCTCTGTGCACTGCCGCGGCACGGGAGTCAGCGATCGCGCGCGGCGTCAACCGAGCGATAGAGCTCTTTCGGCATGGACGTTGGGAACTGCTTGACTTGGACGCTCACCTGCCGATCGTGGAAGATCAGAATTCGAGCCTCGCAGATGATGAGGCCATTGCCGCGTTCATGAAGGATGCCTTCTCGTTCAGCGATCAACCGCCTCCAATCATTGAGCCAAATGAACCCGCCACAATCCCACTCCCGTGGACGCCGAACGCCCTTCGGAATCGCTTGCTTGCGGAATCGGATGTCGGTGACCTCTTGCGTTGGATCACGGCCACCTGCACGTCCGGAGAGCGCGCCGAATCGACGATCAACCTACTGCACGGGTTGCTCAATCTTGAACAGGAGTACGCCTCGGCCGACGGTGCAATCAACGCCTATCGATTCGGCAGTATCAATGTCGAAACGCATCAGTGGTCTTGGAGAACCAGGCATGGACACTGAAGCCGTACTTCCCAAGATAGGCTTGCAGCCATCTCTTCCCTCTCAAGCAGCGTCGGTCTTCCGCGCTCTTCGCTTGGGGCGTCATGTGTGCCAAGATGACGGCGACGCCTACTACGATCTCCAGCGCCACGAAGAGGCGTACACCGCCCTCTTTGCCGCCCTCGGGTACCCGCTCAACCGCCACGAGCAGGGCTTCTACTACTTCACCGGGGAGTCGATACTGAGCTCGAAGCGGCTGAAGCAGGCCACGCTATTCATGCTGGTTCTGTTTCAGGAACTCGATGACAACAAGTTCAATGAACCGGAACGAGCGTGGGAACGGACGCTTCTCGATCGACGATTCATGCTTCGTGAGCTGCCGCACTTCGCGACCACACATCGTCGCGCCCTGATGAATGAAGTTGGGCTGACGGCCGATGACATTGACAGAGTCTTGAACTTCTTGCAGCGCCTCGGTGTGGTTGAAGCGCCGACGGACAACGCCTTTCATTTCAAGCCACCGGTCTACCGCTTCGTCGAAATGTTTCTTCAGTTTGCGGACGACAAGCATTGGTCAGCGCTGCTTGACAAAACGGACGACGCAAACGGCGAAGGAGCCCGCACGCGTCCAGACGAAGATGAGCTAATTGACGATGTCGCCGGCGAAGGTGACAGCTGATGCCTCTGCATTACGGCGTCAAGAAGTTGATCGCGATCAACAGCGGCAAGTACGCCTTCGCCGAGATTGACCTGTCGCATCCCGTTCATCTCTCGGCGCCTAACAACCAGGGCAAGAGTACGTTGGTCAATGCGCTCCAGTTTCTGTACGTCGATGAGCTGCGCTTCATGGCGTTCGGATCGAGGAACCACGAGGACACCCGTCGTCACTACTTTGGCGAGAACCCGTCGTATCTGGTCTTCGAGTGCCTGACTCCGCTGGGGCCGAAGTGCATGCTCGTTGCGGGCCAGGGACCGTTGAACAGCTGCCAGTTCCTCCGTTTCGCGGTGGACGGTGAATTCTGCTTTGACGACTTTTGCGGCGAGGGTGGGCATCTGAGGACGCTTGAGGACTTGCGTCCGGTATTTGCGGGGCGCGGGCTCGCTGAAATCCGCCCCGGCAATCTTTGGGAAGTGCTGGGCGATCCTCGGAGTCACAGCAGCGGTCCAACCGTGCCTCGACTCAACATCCTTCCCATCCACACGAAGGACGAGTATCGATCATTTCGCGCCGCCTTCACGCGACTGCTCTCGTTGAACAATGCGACCGCAAAAGAGCTGCGGGAGTTGATCATCACGTGTCATGCCCGCGACGTGACGTGCCGACGAATCGATGTCGCAGCGGAGCATCGAGACGAATTCCAGCGAGCTGAGCAGGCGGAGCGCCGGCTTCAGTTCACCTTGGCCGTCCAGAATCAGGTCGAGAAGGGTCGCACTGTTCGAGAAGAGATCGGAGCAATTGCAGAGGGGTTGCGCGTCGAAGCCCCCATCATCGCTGTCGAGCGAGATGCCGTCTTCGCAGCGATCGACCAACTGAACCTGACGCTCGATGATGATTGTGGTCGGATTCAGATTCAACTGGATTCGATCAAGGCGCGGACGGACGAGCAGAATCAGAGCATTGGCGAGATTCGCGGTGAGATCAAGTCCAAGCAGGGCGATCTGGCCGAAATCGATGCGTTGCACAAAAAGTGGGCGTCATCGACCGACACGATGATTGGAGCTATGCGCGACAATGTCTCGGCACTGACGGCTCGAATCTCGTTACTTCGTGACCACCTTGAGGACGCTGAGCGATTCGACATTAATGCCCTGCGGCGGAACGTAGAGAAGCTGGAATCCGACCGAGCAGCGAAACAGCGGGCGGTCGAGAACTGGGACACGCGAGCGATAAATGCTCTACGTGACCTCGGCATCGAAGATGCTGACCTTGAGATGGTGTTTCGACTGCTGAACGCGGGATTGCTTGACCTCTCCATCGGTCAAGAAATTGAGATTCGCGATTCCAGCGCATTGGGAGCACGTCTGCAGAGGATTCGTGAGTTGACCATCGAGGGGCGGTTCGCTGATGAAGCCATTAGCATTGACCTCGGCGCCCTTGGTGCGCCTTCTGTTGGGGCACATCGCACCCGGGAAGAAGTCCAGAGCGATCTCGCAGTCGTGCAGACGCAACTGAAACGAGCTCGAGAACAACTCGCAGTCGCGGAGAACCAGGCGGACGCGGCGAGGGCGCTCTTTGACGCAGAGACTGAGCGACGCGGTGCGCTCGCGAGGCTGCAGGAGTACGATGGATACCGGACGCAATGGGCGAAGCGCGATCAGACCGAAGCCTCGCTGAAGGCTCTCACCAACAGCATGAAGGAGGTACAGGAGCAGATTGAGACGCTCGATGAGGAGCGTCGCTTGGAGTCACAACGCCTGGAGAACCTATTGGATCAGCAGCGCGAGTGCGAGGTCTCGCGAAGCACCATCGACCAGGCGATCGCGGCCTATTGCGAGGGAGAGGCGGAGGTCGGCATCGATGCGCCGATCGCTGGATTCCGCGTGCCGCAGGACGATCTAGACCACTCATCGTCGTGGGACCAGATCGGCGTGCGTGCCAAATCTCTTGCTCAGCGGTTAGAGAGGGTGAACGGCGAGCTCAAGTCCCTCGTTCGAAAGCGCCGGCAGGTCGATGACATTCAGAAGAGCGTTCGTGACACTTCGAAGGAATTCACCGGCCAAACCATTTACTTCAGCGAGCCAGATGCCGATTGGGACCGGCTGATTCAAATGGTCGAGTCCTTGGGAGAGCAGCAGGAAGCAGTTGAGCAGTCCTGGTCATCCCTGTTTACGCGCGTTGCTGCGAAGCTCAGCGATATTCACCACGGCGTGAGCGAGATCAGGAGCGCGATCAACAGGATCAATCGTGGACTTGCGGAGTATCGCGTAAGCAATCTCCGCAGCGTCAAACTAGAGGTCGTCACCGTCAATCAGACGTACGGGATGATCGAGACGCTGACCAATGAAGGCGGGGTCTTTCAGGACCACGAGAAGATCGACCGGGCCAAGGACCAGATGCGACAGTGGATCAGAAGCAGCGAGACCATCTCGCTTGATGAACTCTTCGAGCTTCACATCCACGTCCACGACGCGGATCGTGATCGTCCGACCAAGGCAAAGTCGCTTGATGAGATCGGGAGTACCGGCACGGGGATGACGGCCAAAGCGATGGTCTTCATTCAGCTCGTGCGAGCGGTCGTCGCCGAAGACAAGTACCGACTCCATTTCTTCCTTGATGAAACCGGCCAACTGGATGAACGAAACCTCGCAGCGACCACGAAGATGGCGGTTACCAAGGGCGTGATGCCCATTACCGCGGATCCGGATGTTCGGATCGAGCCGCTGGCGCATCCCGTTGTCACCGTGTACGCGCTGGGTCAGCGCGCGGACGGCAAGTTCATTGTCGATGGGAAGCGAACGTGCCGCGCGCGTCGCGTCGAGCACGAATCGGAACCAGCTGTTGAAGAGGCCGTATGAATCAAGCTGCCCGACGACTGTTGCGTGAGCTGCGAGACCGAGGACGTGAGGGTATCCCACGGTCGCGGGTGCCCCGATCGTGTGACTCGATCGTGCGAGAGTTGTTGACCTGCCATGCAGCTAGGTGGTGTTCGTCGGGCGGTGGCCACGTGCTTTACGCGATGCACGGTTCGGCACTGGATGCCGTGATCGATCGGTACTACCCGATGGGTCTCGATGATCCGCTTGACGACATCCTCGATCGAGCAACGGCTGTCCTTTTAGCGGGGGATGCCAAGATGGCCAGGCGCGGTGCCTGCGAGGGCGTCTTCCTACGATCCGCGCATAGCGGTACTTTGGTTCGATCGGCCAATGGGACGAAAGGGGTTTCCGTCGCGGAACTTACAGAGACGGCGGGCGGTGCGGCAATCCTGTTGGATGACGAGCACTCGTGGTCGTTTGATGGAACGGTTGCGGTGGTCGAGAACGCTGAGGCATTCTGGCGTCACGACAGAGTTCTTGATGTCGATCTGGCTATCTACTCCGCCGGTCGCATGTCCTCCGCGCGACTCCTCGACTGGCTCTCCTCTCCTTGGATGCAGGGGTGCTCATTTGTGCATTGGGGCGACTACGACCCAATCGGCGCGGCGGAGTATCTCCGCCTACAGAGTGCATGTCCTGGTCGTGTCCAGATGCATCTTCCTGAGAATCTTGAGCCGCTTTTGGCGCGACATGGCAACCGCGAATTGCTCCTCAAACAGAAGTCAGTGCTTGATCAGGTTCGGGGTCGCCCAGACGATCCAGCGATCGCTCGGCTCATTGATCTGTGGGACCGCCATCAGCGTGCGCTGGAGCAGGAGGCTCTGCTTTGGTCGTGATCGGACTTTGCTCTTGTCCGTGATTAGGCGAGGTGGATTCGTCCGCCGCTGCGACTTGAGTCGCTTTCAGGCCACCCGCCTTGGCCTTCGCTCTCGGCGTGGCCACGATTGGGCAGCTACAGCGGGAGCCGGGCATGCACAATTCGTTTGAAGTGACGATCGGGTGAGCAGCGGTCCGTAGCGGGTGTGCGTCTCCCGCCGACAATCAGATACTCGATACCGCATGGACCACGGGTTCATCAGAGTATCCGTTGTCGGCGACAGCCGCAACACCCACGCCTTTGCTCTTCGCGCGCATCGGCAAGGTCGAGTGCAGTCGCGTCCACTTGCCGATGCGGCGCGATCTGCGGCCCCGCCGAATCGGCCGTCCGCCGCTCGCGCTGGGATCGGTCCGCGTCATTCGCCTCGGTAGCGTGCTGCGCGTCAGTGCTCGCCGCATTCTCCGGTTCCGCCTCCCACGGCAACCCCGTGAAGAGATCGATGACCGGGATGTCACGAGGTGGGGCATTCATCCTGGCAGGTCTCATGAAGGTGAAGTGTGACGGTGCCGCCGGTGGCGTAGGCCCGCGTGGGGACGCTCGAGTAGACGGGATCGGCGCAGAGACAGTTGCATCCGCCGAGCGCGTTGGTGAAGGTGAGGGGAAAGGCGCTGTAGGCTGAGAGGTTGCGCGCGTCGAAGGGGTGGGTGCCGAGGAAGAGAAGACCCGTCGCCTCGCCGCCGAAAGTGCCGATCGGGCCGAGCCAGATTGCCAGGATGAAGCGGAGGTTCGCGTGGTCGTAGGCAAGATTGATTGTCATCTGCGCCGTGGTGTAGAGCGTGAAGTTGCCGGTGCAGTTGAATACGCCCAGGTCGGTGTAGCGTGCGATCTGGAGGCCAGTGACCGTGTCGTTGGGCAGAGCGCACGATTGCCACACGCGGCACCTGCCGGCGTGTTCGCACAGGTCCTCGGGCGAGGGAATGATCACATCGTTCTCGTCCGTCGAGGCGCAGGCGAGCTTCTTGCCGGTGCGCGAGATGTTGGCGTTGGTTCCCAGGCCGATCGCTTTGTAGGGGCTGCCGCACTGGATGCAGGTGTTCTGACAGGGAGTGATGTCGAGGTCGGCGGTGAAGCCGATGTAGCGGATGGGAAACTCGCCGCACTCGGGCAGATGGACGGTGTCGGCGCCGCAGATGATCTGCTCACAGCACGGGCACAGGTCGCAGCAGCAGTTGAGCGAGTACGCCATGTTGCCGCTGGGCGCGAGGAGGAGATTGCCATTTGGACCGAGGACTAGCGCCATGACTAACACTCATCGAGGTTGAGATCGGACGTCACAGACGATGCGCTGCTCGACGAGACGCCGATCAGGACGCCACACGCGTTGCGGCTGAAGGTCACAGTGGCGCGGGTCAGAGTGAGGCGGAGTTTCTTGGGGGTGCCGGCGACAATCGAGAGCGAGCCGCCGGTGACGACTGTGGCGTTGACCTGGCTGGCCGTGTCCAGATCGAAAGCCGGACAACCGTCTTCGTCGAATTCGAGGCAGTCGCCCAGGCAACTGACACCACCTGCCGGCAGGCGGACGATTGCCTGGCGCACCGGAACCAGCGAGGATTCCACCCAGAGGATCTGGGCCGCGCCGCTGTCGCCGCTGTTGAGGTAGCCGGTCTGGCCAGGCGCGACATCGGCGAATTCATCGTCGGGTTGGAGCAGGCCGACCTTGACCGGCACGACGCCGCCCATCGCGGCGCGCACGATGGCGCCGGGCGCGGCGGTCTCGAGGAGGATAGCGAACTTCCCGGCGTGTTCGGCTGCGGGCACGACGCCCGTGAACGCGACTCGTTCGAGTTCCAGAGCGTCAGTGGGCGCGATGATCGGATCGGTGATCGCCAGCACACCGAAACGGTTCACGGTCGATCCCGTGGAGTTGAGCACGAGGATCACGTCGTTGTCCCGCCGCAGGCGCCGGGGTTCGCGGAGTTCCTCGTGCTGGCGCTGACGCAGATCGACGGCGGCATCGACGAAGGCGTTGTAGGCCCCGGCAGGGATTCTGAGCGGGTCGCCGGACTTCACCTTGCGCAGGGCGTCGCCACTCATGGTCATATCCCCAGTGCTGTGAAGTCGCCGCTCTCGTAGACACGCTCGACATACACGGCAATCGGCCGCTTCACCAGCGCGCCGGCCGTCGCGTCCTCCGCCTCGGCGTAGCGCACCCAGAGGTACTCCCAGCCCTTCTTGTCGATGCCGGTGATGTCGCCGATGCTCAGACCCGTCCGATTGGGACGCGAGGCGAAGCGGAACGTCAGTTCCCAGTCGCCCTGGCCGCGTTTGGAGCCGCTCACGCCCAGGAACAGGCACTCACCCGCGTTGAAGCCCTTGAACGGGGCATCGTTCACCCGGCCGGTGAGGGAGAAGAGCGTACCTTTATAAGCAGGCGTGACCGAACTGTCGTCGAGATAGTGCGTCTCGGTGAACTGGTAGACGGGCACGACGATATCCACGCCCTCGACGCTGTCGGCGGTGACCCCAATCGCGCCCTTGAAGTCCGGCGCGGTCTTGCCGGGCGGCGCGTATGAAGCGATGGTGGCCGATGACTGGGTGATGTGCTCACTGCCGCCGCCAGTCTCGAAGGTGAAGGTGCTCTCGCCGGTGTCGGGCGGATCGGTCGATGAATCGACCTGGTAGGTGACGGTCCCGTCGTAGAGATCGGGCCCGGCTTCCTCGACACGCACCTGGTAGAGCGGCAGGCCGCCGTAGAAGGATGGAACCTCGGCTTCGAGCGCGGCTATCGCCTCGAGATCATCGCTCGTGCCGCGCACCCAGTAGAGACGCTCGGTCGATGGGCTCCGGCCGCTGCTGGTGGTTCTGCTGACCCCGCGTTCCTGAACTTCCGTACTCATCCGAAGGCCAGTCCCTTGTTCGATGCCTCGACGAGGCGCTTGGTGTGGCGCGCGGTCTGCTCGGTGGCGCGTGCCGTGCGTTCGGCGCTGTCATCGCCGGCGGCGAGGCCGCGCACGGCTTCGGCGCTGAAGGTCCCTCGCACTTCGATGCCGCGCGCGAACGCGTCTCCCAGGCCAGCGAGTTGATCCTCGAGCGCCGCAACGAGCTGTCCCCGCGATCGCGGTCCGCCGGACTCGTCGGCCTGCGATTCCTCGCGGCTGCGCTTGGCCTGGGCGATCGCTTCCTCGAGCCGCCGCCGGGCTTCTTCAAGTTGCCGCTGGGTTTCGGCGAGGCGGGTGTCGGCACCGGAACGGAGCGATTCCTGCGCTTCCTCGAACTGCCGGCCGATCTCGGCGAGCCTCGCCTCGTTGGTTTCCGCGGCGGTGCGGCGCTGCTCCTGCCGCCTGCGCTCACGCTCGTCGAGCTGCTTCTGCGCCTGGCTGTCCAATTCGGACAGTCTCGACTCGAGCTGCTCATCGACGAGCTGCTTGGCGGCATCGACGTCAAGAGATGAATCGAACAGCCCTTGGATCTCGAGCATCCGCTTGGCCACAAAGGACGTCGCCGATTCCCAGATCTTCTGGAAGCCAGTCGAGAACTTCGTCCAGGTTTTTGACAAGAACGAAGTGGTTTCGATCCACGCGACCTCAAGGGCGTGGAAACCCATCTGCGCCGCAGCCAGGGCCCCGAACCACATCTTCTGCGCGGTGGTGATGAAGAAGTTCCGCGCCGTGAGCCAGGCGGTGTTGAGCGCCGCCACACCCTGCTGCCAGACCAGTTTGAGTGAGAGCCAGAGGATACGAGCCGCCAGCGCCCCATCACCGGCGGCGAGCGCGTCGGAGATGCCCTGCATGACTCGTGTGACACTGTCACGCAGCTGCGCGAACTGCCCCGCGAGCCACCCGATCGCCTCACCGGCGGCGCCGCTCGACACTACGGCGGCAACTCCCAACACCCCGATGGCGGTGACTACGAGCCCGATGGGTGACAGAATGGCGCCCGCGGCGGCGCCGACCGCGAGCAACGCCGCCTTGGCCGTGAGCAGGATCGTACCAAGTCCGCCCAGCACAAACGCCGCCGCCTGCGCCGCGACTCCGACCGCGACCAATGTCACGCCCAGCGCGCCTATCAGGAGGATCGAGGCTGCGGCGATGACGACCACGGAGCGGTTCTCACGGACCCACTGCGCCATCGCCGCCGTGGCGCGGGTGATGAAGTGAGTCGCCACCCGCAACGGCCCCACGAGTGACTCGCCGACGGCGATTCCCAGTCCTTCGAGGGCGCTCCTGAGGATGATTGCCTGCCCCTTGAGCGTGTTGAGCTGCACACCGGCGATGCGCGACGCCGTGCCGCCCGCGTCGCCAAGCGCGCGGGTGTACTCCAGGAGCTTGTCCGCTCCCTGCGAGAGCAGTTCCGCCACGCCCGCCGCCTGGCGCGCCTGGAAGATGCGGCCGAGGATTTCGAGTCGCTTGCCCGAGCCCATGCCCTCCATGGCGCGGTTCAGATCCTCGATGATGGCCGCCAGCGGTCGCACGTTGCCGCGGGCGTCGAGCACATTCACGCCGAGTTCGTTGAGCGTGTCGGCGGCCTCCTTGCTCGGGCTGGTCAGCGCGAGGATGGCGCCGCGCAAGGTCGTGCCGGCCATCTCGCCCTGGATGCCGGCGTTCGAGAGCAACTGGATCGCCGCGACGATTTCCTCGAAGGCGATGCCGGCGCTCTTGGCGATCGGGCCGACGAACTTCATGGCATCGCCCAGTTGAAGGAGGTCAGTGTTAGCGGTGGTCATCGCCTTGGTGAGGACATCAACCGCCTCGCCGAGACGATCGGCCTCGATTCCCATGCCGGTCATGATCTTGGCGGCGATGTCCGCAGCCTGGGCGATCTCGAGTTGACCGGCGGCGGCGAGATTGAGCGTCGGTCCGATGGACTTGAGGATCTGCTCGACGCTGAAGCCGGCGAGAGCGAAGAAGCCCATCGCATCCGCCGCCTGGCTCGCGGAGAAGACCGTCGTCTCGCCGAGACGCTTGGCCTCGTCCGAGAGGCGCTCGAAGTCCTTCTCACTGGCGCTGGTGAGCGCCCGCACTCGCGCCATGCTCTGCTCAAAGCGGGCGAAGACCGGCGCGCTGATCGCCAGAGGCGCCGCGGCGATGGCCGCGGACGCGACGAGGCGCTGTCCGATGGAACGGACGCCGCTGCCGAACGCCTGGAGGCGGCGCTGAGCCGCCTTCAATCCGGCCGTGAGTTTGTCGCTCACGCCGAGTTCAACGAACGCCCGTCCCGCCCGGATGCCTCGCGTGTCGGCCATAAGTGAGCCTCCTCAGCCCGAGGAGCGCACGCTGTTGCGCCACACTACGGGCAGATTCGACTTCTCCTTCTCCAGCGCCGGGCGCATGTATGGCCGCGCTGCCATGCGCACGACCCGTTTGCCTCGCCGCCGTCCCCGCCGTCTCGACTTGACGGTCGTGCGGCCTCCGAACTCGAGTACACTCGGCGCGCCTGAGCGCCGGAATCCCACCGGTCCGACCACGACCGAGTCGCGCTGCCGGTCGTACCCGAACAAGATGAAACGGCGCAGCAGCCCGGTGTGACTGGAAGGCGGCTGACCCGGCCGGCTCGATCGCCTGCGCTTGCGGATCGAGCTGCGGGCCCGCTGGCGGATGAAGGCGCCGGCCTTCGACAGCGCCTGCCGCCTGCCCCGATCGACCGCCCGCTGCACCCGCGGGCGGTCGAAGAACATCTGCTTGAGGCGCAAGTCGATCACGTGGCGGCGACGTCCCCGCCGAGGGTCTTGCCCTCCTTGAGGCCCTTGTTGAAGGACGCTTCCTTCTCCTTGCGCAGGCGACCCGAGCCGATGAAGAGGCCGACGATTCCCGTCAGCGCCGGCAAAGCGGGGCCGACGATCGGCACCCCGGCCAGGGTCGGGCCGACGGAGTCGAGCGCCGAGAGCGTGAGCTGACTGAGCAAGCCCCGGATCTCGCCGGCTCGTTCGATCGAGGCCTTCCACTGCGAACCCGTGCGCTGGGTGTTCTCGAACCACGCACGATACTCGGCCTCGGCCTCGTTGAGCGTGATGCGCGACGCCAGGCCGGTGGTCTGCTGGATGGTGTTGGGCGTCCTGACCTTGACGACGTCGCCCAGGTCAAAGCCGGCGCAGGCGGCGAGCACGAGTGAGAGCATAACGGCCGCGAAGACATACATGACGGAGCTGCGATTCATGGGATCCCCTCTGGAACACGGTTGTCGATGAACACTTGCTTGAGCACACGCACATCCGCCTTGACCGTGGGCGCCGGGCGTGCGAACGGATCGAAGTCACTGGGCCGCAATGGCCGGCCCTTTCTGCGGTCGCGGTGGGCATTGGCGATGAGCGCCATCACGGCGCTGGTGCGTGCCCACTGCTCACGGCGCCGGGCCTCAGCCATGACCAGCAGCTCTCTCAGGGTCAGGGTGGCCGGGTCGATTCCGAGAATGCCGGCGCATTGCCAGATGATGCGGTGGCACTGGCCAGCGCTTGGTCCACCATTCGATCGAGCTGGCCGCTTTGCAGGCGCTGTTCGATCAGATCCCGCGCCTTGTCCATCACCCGATTGGTCGCCTCCAGCACCCGCCCGAGGTTCTTGCGATCCCTCGGGCTCGGGCAGAAAGACACGAGTTCCTCGAGAAGCGCTGCGGTGGCATGCTCAATGGCATCGCCTGCCATGGCGCGACCGAACTCCTCATCGCTCACGTCGCGCTGCTCCGCCTGCGGACGGCACACGGCGTAGACGACGTCGCACAGGAGGATGGGATCGCGAATCAGGCGCTCGATGAGCTTGCCCTCGACGATTTCGAGGAGGTCAACCTGGGCCAGATCGCGGACGCGCTTGATGGCGGCGACGTTGATCTCGACATCCCAGGAGCGTTTGGAGTTGTCAGTGAAAGTCTTCATGGTGTCTCAGGTACCAGAGTCAGCGGTGATTACGGGGTCGAGTCGTACAGAACGCCCAGATCGAGTGTGGCCGCCGCGACCGAACCAGCTTGCGAGGCCTTGATGGCGTCGACGACGGTGGAGACGAGCGGATTCGGGGCTGTCGATTGGTTGATCCAGAACCACGCTTCGCGGGCACTCAGATCCACCGACAGCTCCGTCACGCCGCTCTCCTGGAAGCTCAGATGCCCACGCGCCGTCGACAACGCGCCGATGGCGACCAGGTTGGCACCGTCGAAGTCCGTCGCGATCACGACCTGCTTGGCAGCGGTAACGGGCGTTGCCGCCGCGGGCAGGATGTCGCCGGCGCCACCCGAGAACGTGACGTCGTCAGCAACGACGTTGTCGACATCGACGTCGTAGCGGCGCCCGCCATCCCAGTAGATGTCGATCGTGTCGCCGATCTGAAGCGTGGTACCCGCGATGGTCAGCACACCAGTCGTGTCGGTGGTGCGTGTTGAGAGATCGCCCGCTTCCGCAGCGGGCAAGGTGATCGGTCCATGACGAATGGCGCCGTCAGCTGTGCGTGCCAGACTCGAGTTGAGCGGGGCTCCGGCAATCTCGCCTGAGATGGTCAATCTACTGTCCATGCGTGTGCTGCTCCGTGAGCGATGAGGAACGTGTCAGTCGTGTCAGGGTGTGAGCCAGCTCGGTGGCGTGGCTGAGTAGGTCACCTTGGCGGTGACCGAGACGCTGATCGCCTCCTCCAGCGCTTCGCTGCGCGAGAAGGCGGTGATCATGAAGTCCGCCTGGAGCCCCTCGCCGCTGTCTCCGTCGAGGATCTGCAGGCCCAGGACCGCGTTGTTGAGGTAGGCATCCCGCACCGCAGCGAATCCCGCATCGCCGGTATCCCACACCATCTCGAACTCGACGCTGGCGTCCTTGAGTGTGGCGACAATGGCCCGCCACCCGTTGTTAGCGCGGGTGGTGACATCCGCCTCGCCCGCTTCGAGTGAGAGCGTGACGTCCTTGGTGTTGGTCAGCTCCGTCCAGGCGCCTCCGCCCGCCTGGCCGCCGGCCTTGAAATTCAGCGTCGCTTCCATGCCCAGCCGAATGGCCATTGCTTACTCCTGCCTCACCGCACTGACGCGGGCGAATCTGTTCCATCTCGCTGCGCGGTGCGCTCAGCGCTTCACGCGATAGGTCACACTCAGCACACTGGTGAACTGACGATTCTGATCAAGATGCTCGGCCGCCACCACGGGGTCGTGTTCGATCGAGAGCCACGCCGCGCTTGGGTACCCGTCAAGCCGCTTGAGTCGCAGGTGATCGGCGATCTCCTCGACCAGATCGAGCAGCGCATCGACCTCGGCGTCGTCCGCAACCTTCTTCTGCACCCCGACATCGACGGCGCAGTCGAAGAACGAGTTGCCGCGCGAAGCGGTCGCGATCGTCTCCGACTTGGGAACCACGCTCACGTGCAGTGTCGCCAGTTCCGCGAGGTCGAAAGACGGCTGATGCAGGCGCTGCGCCGTGAACGACATCGAGAATGATGCGTTGTTGAGCGAGTCCCTGACGGCGTCGGCCAGGGCGGTCAGTGTGCTCACGGCAGGTCCCTCCCGTTGAGCCGGCCTTCGAGATACGACACGCGCCGCTCGACCGACTGGTACTCTGTCCGCAACGAACGAGCTTCGACGATAAGTTCATCGAGACGGCGCTCGACGTGGTCAAGCTTGGTCGTGACCACACCCCACTGCACAGTGAAGGCTGACAACGCAATCACGGCCGTGAGCACGACACCCGCCCAGCGCGACCACACACTTCCGTTCCTGGTGGATTCACTGCCCATGTCAGGCGATCTCCGTGGCGATGTGCTTGGTGTGAATGCGCAGGGCCTTGCGATAGGGATCGCTGTATCGGAACGGCGGTTCGTTGCCCGGCGCACTGACCTCGCAGACGAAGACACTGGCGCCACCCGTGTCGCGGATGAGATCCCCGGCCTGTGGCAGCACGGTCTGCCCGTCGAGCACAAGATCACCGGTACGCACGAGGAAGTCGCGGGACTCGATCTTCTGCACGATGCCGTACTCGTCCGTCTGCTCGAAGTTCGTCTGCCCCAGTGTCGCCTGGAGCGCAACCGACGAGTTGCCGCGGTGATAGGTGACCGTTCGAGTCATGTGCTCGTGCCGCTTCTGATCCAGGAAACTCATGCCTTGTTCAAGGAGATCCGCCAACGTCCACTCCTACTGCGACATGCGAACGCGCACCGTGGCGTCGTTGTCGCCCGCCGCAGCGACAGTGCGGCCAATCTTCTTGTTCACACCCACGGCGTCGTCGGTCGTGGCCTGCTCGGCGCCGGCATCCCAGTAGACGTCCAGGCCGGCGCCGATCGCCGTACTGCCGCCAGTCGCCTTGGGGAAGTCGAAGACGCCCGTCACACTCAGGGCGCCCTTGGTGTTGGCGGTGATGTCGCGCTTGGCAACACCCACCAGTTCGTTCTGCACGACCACGTCGCCGGCGGCAACGTCCGCAACGGGGGTGTGATCAATGGTGTCGCCCTGATGGACGAAGATGACAGTCATGGGGATTCCTCCACGGGCATGGCCCGGTTAGTTGACAAGTAAACCTGCTGAACTCAGTCCGACGCGAGGATTACGCCTCGCCCTTGAGCTTCACGCCGCCGCGCGGCTCCTGCTTGGCCACGCCGAAGTCGTGGTAGCCGCGCATCTGAATGCCCAGCGTGTTGAAATCCGCATCTGCGCTTTCGACGGTGGGCATCTGCTGACCGTTGAGGAAGGCCACCTCGATGACGGGCATGTCGTTGGGATCGGCGAGCAGGTACCACGCCTTGGTCGAGTTGCCGGTGTACTGCGCATTGCTCAGGTAGCTGCTGCGCACCGGGCGGAACTTGCCCGCGTGCGGATTGGCCACCGGCGTCTTCTTCGTCGAAGCCGGGTCGCGCAGCTCGGTGCTGTTCATGATCTGCGTTGCCGGCACGTACAGACCGTTGGGCACGAGCAGGATCACTGGCGCCACCGCCAGCGGATGCCCGTCGGGATCGGTCTGATCCAGGAAGAGCTGCTCCGACTGGGTGAGCGAATCGATGCCCAGCGCCGTGTCCACGCCCTCGGCGTAATTGTTGTTGCCGGCGACGAAGAAGGTGGCGTTGTCGAGGAATTCCTTCCAGAACACCTCGTTGAGCTTGAGAGCGCCACCGCGACCCAGACGCCGGGGCACGGCAGTCAAGGCATCGAGGTCGTCATTAATGAGGTCTCGACGATCGATGCCGAACATCCGGCCGTACGTCTTGGCCTGATTCGTGTACGCCGTCTCTCCCACGGTCGCGTGCTTGAGCTCACCGCCAGGTGGGATCTCTTCGTAAACGAATCCACCGGTGAGTGAGTAGCTCGAAACCTGCTTGAAGTCACGGACCGAGCGAATCGCCGCGATCTCACGCCACGTCGACTCGACGGCTTCGAAGCCCGATCGCAAAAACTTGTTGGCGACGTTACTCAGAATGCCCGGCAGACTGATCGTGCTCATCGCCGAGCCCTGCACATCCGCGAACGCGAACTGGAGCAGGCCCTTGAGATCACTGCGGCCATAGCCGCGGTACCCATTGGCCTGGGCGAAGAGCAGCAGCGTTTCGACGAGACCGAGGCCATGTCGATACTGGCGTGAGGCGGTGTCGAGGACTTCTTCGTTGAACCCAGCTTCGAGGGTCTCGGTGTCAAGGCCACCAGCAATGCACAGCGCCGCCTCGATGACCTGCCCGTTCACGACCGTCTCGCGCCGGCGGGGTCCGCCGATGCCGTTGTAGGAACGGCCCAGCCGCATCACTTCGAGCTGGTACTTGTCGGGCTTCCAGCCCGCTTCGAGTGCGGCGTGGGCGAGCTTGCCGAGTTCATCCGCGAGTTCGGGTCGCTGGGCCAGGACTTCCGCCGTCATCTCCTGGATGCGCTGGCGGCGCTCGGTCTCCGTGCGCGCCCGGGCCGTCATCTGATCGATCTCGGCGAGCGGATCGCTGCCGGCGAATGACGCATTCAGGCGCGTGGTTCGGATGTGCTGGGTCGACTCGTCGCCGGAGGATGGGGTTTCCTCGGCGCTGGTGGTCTCCTCGGCGACCGTGACATTCTCATCGGACATGGAAGCGTTCTCCTTGGTGTGCTGGTGCTGGGCTGCGATGCGCGCCTTGGTGCGCTGATCTGCGCCGAGGTCCACGAAACTGATCTCGTTCAGAAGGGTCTTGTGCGCGACGTAGATCGGGCCTGCGAACTTCTTGCCGTTGATGTTCGCCGTCACGCCGCGCTTGATGAACTCGAGTTCCTCGACCGAAGCGCCGATTGACGCCTGCCAGGGGAAGCCCTTCTTGCCGCTGGCGACGATCTCGCGCGCCGCCGGCGTGTCGCGTGAAACCACACCCTCGGCGATGAGTTTGCCGTTCTCGACAGCGATGCGCTCGGTGTGTCCCACGCCTTCCAGTGCCGAGTGCTGGAAGCGCACGGGTCGCTGCTGCGTCGGGATCGCCAGGCCATCCAGGTTGACCACCACTGGATACGCGAATCCCATCGTGCGAATGGCGCCACCGGTGTATGCGACCATGCTGAAGCGCGGCAGTCGCTCTTCGCCGCCGGCGGCATCGCCGGTCGCGGCCGCTTCGATCACGACCTCACATCCGAGTGCGAGTGTTTCAGGCGTTGTCGGTTGACTGGTCTTCATCATCGTCTTCCGTGACTGGTGAAGGGGTGCCCACTGGGGCGGCCTCAGACTGATCCTCGATACCCAGTTCGCGCAGCAGTGCCCGTTCCTTGGCGATCTGGCGCAGTTCCATCTCCCAGTCGAGGCCCTGCTTGGCGTATTCACGCGCCAGAGACGTCGTGCGACTGGTCAGGCGCGTTGATTGGGCGTTGGCTTCCTTGGCGGGATCGACGTGCTCGTTGCCGTCCCAGAACCACTGGTGGTTCCGAGGCGCATCGGTCATCCGCATGGACTGGGGCAGCAGATCCTCGACGAGCACTGCCTCGTCGAGCCAGGCGTCAAAGATGCGATCCAGGACCGTGCACTCGAGGTGCGCCTGCTCGATCCGATTGGCCTTGAAATACGTCTGGTGATCGAGGCGGCCGCTGGCGTAGTTGTACCCGGAGGAGTTGCCCGCTGCGACGTTGTAAGGCATGTTCAGGCAGCGAGCGATCTCGTTGAGGATCTCGCGCTTGAACTCGCCGTAGGTCGTCGCCGGCTGCTCGGCTTTCATCTGCGCCATCTTCCAGCCGCCGGGCAGCGTGAGCAGCATGCGCTGCTCAATCTCGATGGTGTCCATCGGCTCGATGTCTTCCGCCTCGCCGTTGGGCGGTGCATCGGTCTGAAGGACGCCGGCGAATTCGGCTGCGGTCTCGGCAGCGGCGAGTACCGCCAGTGTGAAGCGGCGCAGTTGCGCAAAGAGCGGGATCGCGGGCGTGATGTCGGGGATGCCGCGGCTCTGACCCGGTCGATCGGCGCGGAAGTAGTGAATCATCGATTCCGCGGGAACACGATCGTAATTCAGACCCGCTGACCAGCGCACATCGCCGGGATGCTGCTTGAGGACGTGGTATTCGACAGGATTGCCGAACTCATCAAAGACGATGCCATCGACTGCGTTGGCTTCGTTCAATGCCAGATCTGGCGTGGAAACCTGATCCGCCTCGATGAGGCGAACATCTAGTTGAACGGGAGTGGAGAGTCCTGTGTTCCGCGCCAGCAGTGCGAAGGATTCGCCAGCTTCGGCGCGGGCGCTGCGCATGGTGCGGAGCTTGGCGGCCAGGCCAACCGCCTTGGCCCACTGCATGAACGCGCGCTCGATGCGCGTGTTTGCGTCCGGATCGTTGGTCAGCATCTGCAGTCGCGGACCCGTGCCGACGACATCGTTGGCCAGCGTGCTCACAATGCCGCGGGCGTACGAGTTGTTCGCGACTTCATAGCGAGCACGATTGCGCAGGACTCTCCGGACTTCCGGACTGGCGGCTGCGTCGGCGCTCAGCCCGTCGGCGTTGGCCCAGTGGCGGCGGTTCCCGTCCGTGGTCACCGCCGCGTCGTAGCGCCCGCGGATCGCGGAAAGTGGCACGAGTCGGCTGAGGGGAACGGCGATCATCGATCGCCGCTGGTGCGACTGGGCCCGCGCGGGCGCATCCGTGCGCCAAAATGTCCGCAGGAAACTGAGCATGGGTCAATCGGTCGTCCCGGGTGGAACGAGCTTGGTGATCTTGACTCCGAGGTTCTTGTTCTTCGTGGCGTTCTTCGAGTTCAGGTAGCGATCGGCTTCGATCTGGTCCTTGAGCGAGTGCTGCTCCACGCTCCCCGCGTCGCCGGAGGCCCGCTTGGGGCCCCCGGCGTTGTCGCGGATCGCGTCGTCGAGCGGGGTTTCAGCCATAGTGTGTGGATCGCCCTAGCCGCGGGCGAGTTCCTGGAGGGCGTTGACGTCGCCAGGATTCTCCGGCAGATCAACCGAGGTCTGGCCGAAGGCGATGATGCCTCGCGCGTTCTCGATGAGTGCCTCAAGTCGACTTCGATCAGCCTCGAAGATGCCGGTGGCACGGTCCTTGGACTGGCTGTTGACCAGCTCCACATGGGCCGCCTTGAAGCGCCGCACCAGGTCACGCACCTCCGCATTCTCGATGACGTTGATCTCCTCGTCTGCGGGGAAGTCGCTGATCGGATAGGCGGATGGGTGGGTCTTGGGCAGGTCGAGTGGATTACTGGGGTTGCTGATCACGCCAACGAACGAATCGAGACGATCGAGGTACGCCGTGGCGCGATCCCGGTCATGGGCGTTGAACTCAGCCTGGCGGGCCGACTGGCTAGCGATGAGTTCCCGGGCGAAGGCGTTGATCCGGTCGGCGGCGCCGGCGATGTCGAAATTCGCGACACTGGTGGGCATGGAGGGCTCCTGGCGTGTGTAGTGGGAAAGGTGAATGCTCACCGTCTACATACGCAATGCCCGATTCGACCAGTAATTCGCTTCCGTCGGCTCCAGGCACACACCGTACACCACATCGTCAGGGTCAGGCGCAGTGAGGAGATGCAACCCGATCACAAGTCTCGCGGGATAATCCAGAGGACCGACTACCGTGGTCTGTCAACCGATGACGTATAGACGTCTCCGAAACTACGGCGCGGGCGAAGAAATCGAGAGATCCTGATGCCGGTGTATGCAAGGCTCGGCACCGCAGTCTGGTCATTGACAGATTCAGGGCAGCGGCTGCTGACCTGTGACCTGACTTACTAGCTTAGCGGTTCGTCGAAGTGGTCCACCCCAATCTGTCAGCCATGAAGGCGCCTTCCCCGGCGTCACCGATAGCCAAGCGGTATCGGTCCCGGCTCGTCCACCGTGCTGTGACTCGATTCCATCGCCGGACTTCCACTGGTGCATGATGACCGCCTTGGGGATAACCCAGCAATGTGCATCGAATGGGCTCAATCCGAGGCAAATCGCAAATTCATAGCGCTGATCGCGCAGCTGCTGGAACTTGTAGAATCCACCCTTCCACAGGGTACTGAACTTGATTTCGGCACGAACTCCGTTGACCAAACGATCTGCCTGGCTATCTGGCGAACGCACGACGTCGAAGCCTTTGGTTGCCAAGAACCCTGCAACGAGCTTCTCGCCAATGACACCGACTTGTCGAGAAGGACGTGATTTGATCCATGCAAACGGGCTGCCCACCCACTGTGCCTCTTCGCCCGCATAGTCGGCCTGGAGGGTCTGGGAGCACGATGCAAGAATCAGCACATCAGCATCCGTGATCGTTGGCATTTGCGATTCCTGCTGCTTACCTCGGCGGCTCTTGCTGTCCGAGCGACGCGCTCAATTCGGCCAAGTTGCGAACGCAGTCACTGTCCACTTGGAAATTGTCTACTTTTCGACCGCGAGGAGGTCCAGTTAGCCGACGAGGTGCATTTGCGATATCTTCAAGCGAATTCCACCCGACGAGTTGAACTCGGATTCCCGATCGCAACTCTTCGGGCGTGATACACCAAATGATCAAATCCGACTTCGCTTGGAGCTTGGCAAGTTGATTGACGGCTACGCACCGTCCAAGCTCAGGCCAATACTTGTCACTCCAAGTCTTGACATCAATACGGCAACCCCGATCGCCGTGAATCACGAGATCCGTTTCAGCCATTCGGCCAAGGTCGCGGAAGGTTTCTTCGCAATCGAGCCCTAGAGTCTCGACCCATCTCGCGCATGCAATTTCCCCGAGCTTGCCTCGGAGGTGTGAGTTCATGTTGTTGTTGTAGTGTCCTCTGTTTTGCTGGAACACGCTTAGCGTTTTCAACGCGAGTGCTGTCGCTTCCGCAAAGGTCGCGTCATCGATCGGTACGAGCTCAGGCATGAAGGGCCTCCACCGCGAGAGGGAAAGTGCCGGATACCTGCTACACACTGCGCGCGTTTGCAAAATCAAAACAACCGTCAGGAGCTGCTTCTTGCGGTGCGGAACACCCGTGGAATACGGGGCTTGCGAAAGCGAGTCGCTTTGCCATGACTTCTATCGCTTCCGGATTGCTGTCTACAAGGACGGCGCTACGACCGGCGCGTACGGCCGCCTCCCCCGTGGTTCCACTTCCCGCGAAGAAGTCCAGCACACGCTCGCCTGGGTTCGAATGAACCTGGATGATTCGTTTCAGAATCGCGATCGGCTTCTGAGTCGGATATCCCGTCTTTTCCTTGCCATTCGGGCTGACGATGGTGTTCCACCAGGTATCTGTGGGGGTCTTCCCTCGCGCCGCCTTTTCAGCTCCAACAAGCCCTGGCGCCATATAGGGGATGCGATCAATGTCATCGTACCGATACGTGTAGCGATCGGGGTTTCTCGCGTACCAGAGAATGTTGTCGTGTTTTGGAGACCATCGCTTTGTCGCTCTAGCCCCGTAGTCGTAAGCCCAGATAATCTCATTCAGAAAGCACTCTCGGCCAAAGATCTGATCGAGCACGACTTTGCAATAGTGAACCTCACGGTAGTCGATATGCAGGAAGAACGAGCCGGTTGGCGCAATCAATCGGTGGGCTTCAATCAGCCGCGGTTCTAGAAACTGGAGAAAGTCGTCAAACGAATCCGCGAATGCTTTGCTCCCGATGCGGATTGAGCGGTAACGATTTCCCTTGAAGCCTACCCGGTCTCCATTCTCATCGCGAACCGTCTTGAGCTGGGTCCGCGACTGAACTTTTCCGGTATTGAACGGTGGATCGATGTAGATCAGGTCAAAGGAGGCGTCGGGGAACTGGGACAACACGTCGAGGTTGTCGCCGAGATACAGGTCTAACACAGTCTCAACTCCTGTCATTTGCGATGCGCGATGGATCAGTATACCCACGCCCGTCGGAGTCCTCCGGCTTGGACGGAAGCATGCATCCCTCTGAACAGCCGTCAGATCGTCTCAAAGGTCGACGCACGTCTGCCACCGTGGTCGCGCTCCCGCGATGCCCTCGGAATCTCGCTGCAGCAAAGCCACGAGATGCAAACGACCGAGAAATGACCGAACTCGCACGTGGAGAAGCAACGGCCGCTCCTTCGGACTCTCGTCTTGGCTTCGTCTACTTGCTTATCGCCTCTGATTTCGGAGAGCGGATAGTCGGATCCTTCGTCGCGCCACGGGCCGCGTATCGGTACCGTAAAGAACTGCACCCTGCATTGACGCCGCCACCGCTGTCCCCACAACGCAGTCAAACCAGTGATTGTCCGCACCGGAGAGTCGAAGTTTCCACTCGTCGACCGTGCGGCCGCGACCTTCAGTCTTTACGCGATACTCGCTCGAAAGATGCTCGGCAATCAATCGATGCGGTTCGGGCTTTCGCCCAAAGAGCGACAGGCAACCAGGATCGCCGATCGGTACCGCCAACCGCGCGAAGGCAAAGGACTTCCAGTAATTCGTGTCAAAGATCACGTGTCGTACGGCCCTGCGGCCCGCCACGTTTGGAATCCGCCAGTTCAGCCCAACACGGTCGCCACGTTTTCGTTTGTATTCGCTGAACGGGATGCTGGAGGCACCGACATACCGGCCGTGTGAAGGCAAGAGCACGTTGGCGTAATTCGACTGTCGACAGAACTGATACACCACATCCGTTGACACACCCCAGTTGGCGTCAACGAGACAGCGATCGATTCGCATCATCGCGCCATCGTCTCGGCGCCATTCCTTTTCGAGCATCGCCCCAGTCAGGCGCTCCAGGCCCGCGTAGATAGCACCTTCCAGCCCGGCTCGGGGTGACGCTATGGCAAACGTTCTTCGCAGGTCACGGAGTGTGAAGTACGCCATCTTCTGATCGGGTTCAGTGCCATAATCGACGACGCATCCCGTGAAATCATCCTCCCAGGCCGCGACAAGCCAGAACAGGCACTTTTCCTGCACGTCAATGAACATGGTGAGATGCGAACAGCCGATCGGAATCTCGCCGCGACGCATCCCGTTTGTCTTCCCGGCGATTTGATCGGCGGTAAGCAGATCTTCGTCCGCCTGCTCCTCCGGCAATGGATCGTTCTGATACTCAGCCCAGAAGGCCGCCTCGTCCTGGAGCTTGAGATTCATCGCGTGCTGGATGGCTGACACTTCATCATGGTTGAAGCGCGCCGGCCATGCGATCTCAGCACCCTCGTCCATTTCCTCCTGATGTTCGCGATAGAACGCCGTGGCTCGGGCGATTCCTTCGTCGTTTCGCAGCCCTTCAGCGCGGATTTCGGCGTATTTTGACCACAATGCCTCGCGCGTCGGGAACTGGTAGACCATCCGGGTCCGCTCGCCCTGCCACTGGGGATGCTTATCGCGGTCGAGCAGTCGGTCCGCCATATCGTCCGGACGCACGACGGTGATGGTCATGAGTCCGGCGATCTTTTTCCCGGGGCCGGCCAGACCGAGAATCGCTCCAGCGAGAATGCGTTCCCGCGTGTTGCATTGCGATGGCGAGCGCGCTGACTCGTCCGTCTGCGGATCGTCGATCAAAACCAGCGACGGACGTACCGACTGGCCGTCTGGACGCTTGTGTTTCATGCCCCGGATACGCCCAGTGATGCCCGCAACGCGAATGATCGCGCCACTCGCCTTGGAATTCGGCATCGTCGGCAGCACGATTTCTTTGGCGGTCCAGCCGATGTGTGTCTGTTTGCCTTGATAGAGCTGACCGCCGGCTCGCTGGTGAATCCCCTCGAGGCAGTGAATCGGATACACCGCCTCCGGGAAGTCGGCCAGGAGCAGTTCGTTGTTCTCCAGTTCCGCTTTGATCGAATCGAGCATGTTGGCCGCATGCTCTTCATCGGCGCCGATCAGCGCAACGAACTCGCGGGCACCAATGAGAATGGCCCACAAACAGGCGATTTCACAGAGGGTGGTCTTGCCACTGCCGCGCGGCATGGCCATCGCGAAGAGCCCACCCTCCAGCACTGCCTGCTCGATTTTGGCGATGACCTTGAGGTGATCATCTGACCAGGGCAGGCTGAACGTCTGCGGGAAGTACGTCTCGCAGAAGCAACGGAACGAGGCCTCGCATTGAGCCCGCCGAGCTGGATCGACGACTGGAGGCAGTTCGCCGATGTCACGGCTCGCCAGCGACATCGCCATGTTGCGCTGGCGCGAGCGTTCCCGGTGGGCTTCGTAGGAGTCGATCGACGTCGGTTGCGGCGCGTTGAGCTGCTGGTGGCGTTCGATGACCAGCCAGGCGGTGTACCTCAGCAGATCGATCGATCGGCCATCACCGATCCGATACCCGGCCCGGGTGCGGTGGCGATGCAATTGCCGCTCGCTGATCACCTCGCCCAATGGAGTCGAGTTGAGCAAGCGGCAGAGTTCGCCGGGCTTGAGTTGGCGCGGGTCAATCGCCACGGCCACCACCTCGTTCCGCCATGTCCCTGACAAGCCATGCAGCGTAGTGCACGAGGTTGATCGTGCCGTCACCGTTGGTCGGCGCGCCGTTGTTGATGTCGAGTTGCACCATGGCCTCGGAGATTGATTGGCCACCGCCGCGCGTCAACAGCCGCGCCGTGTCAGGCACCGAAAGAGCGGCTGGGTTGAGGCCGCCCGAGCGTTCGGGCTGGTCGTCAGGCGGCGTAGGCATGGCGGCCCTCCGTGGCCCGAGTCGCGCCTTGCGCGCGTGAGGCGAGGCGTTCGACCACCTGCGAATGCGGCCCAACTTGGGCCAACATGACGCGATGTTCGGCCTTACCTAGCACATGCCTAGCAAATTGCCCACATGTCGCGCGAACTTGCCCACATTCTGCGAAAGCTGCTCGAATCCGCGGCAATTCCCCTTGCATGTGCGCGCTGTTCATGCCCTCATGTGTGCAACGCGAGGCGGAATGGGCCGCCAAAACGCGAATGCGTAAGGAGACAACAACATGACCACACGACGCACCGATCCACGAATGAGCGCGGCGGCCAACGCCCAGCGGGCGCGGGGCCTCAAGCACCGCCCGGAGGTGATACGCGACGAAGCAACCGCGTTCGCGATCGCCGACCGCACCAAGGCCGGGGCGGTGATGCTCGGCGACGACGCCTTCTGGGTGGTCTGCCTCGCCGACGCCACGCGACTCGAACGCGCCGGGTACGAATGGGCCCCGCGCTGCTGAACCACCCAAACGAAAGGACGCAAGACCATGACGACGCGAACGAAGAAGAACGACCTGAACAAACGAATCCGCCAGCACGCGATGTTCAGCGAAACCGACCTGCGCTACCTGCGGGCCAAGGGCTACACCGACGCCGAGATCCTGGCGTTCTGGGATCGAGACCACGCGATGGGCAAGACGCCGGTGACCCACGCCAGCACGCGAATCGAGAGCATCGCGATCCGCGTCGAATCGGTTCAGAAGCAGGTGCGGGCCAGCGCGGCGCTGAGCATCGAACTGGGCATCAGCACCTACAAGACCGGCTGCGCCAACGTCGCGGTGAGCGACACCTACGCACCGACCTACGGGTTCATGGCCACCGCGATCGACACCACGCGGAGATCCCTGGCGCAACGCATCTTCGAGAAGAATGCGGAAGACCTTGACGCCGGTCAGTGCAGCGAACTCGACGCGGTGATTCGAGCCTGCATGCTCGTCGCCAACGTCAGCCAGATCTGAACCAGCCCACCACGGGAAGGAGACCTCACCATGTTCATCAAAAGCATCACCATCGAAGGCGTAGACGGTGACATCGAGATGGTCCACGTCGACGAGACGCCCAGCGGCCGAGGCGCGGGCGTGTTGGTCATGGAACTGACCGAATCGAAGCGCCGCGATCAAACGAGTCGGCGCAGCAACCGCACCATCTGCGTGATGGAAGCCAAACAGAGCGACGAGGAGCAGTTCGCCGCCGCGATCGAAGCGACCAAGGCCATCTGCGGCGTGAGCCGCGGCAAGGTCAACGCCACCAACAGCATGATCCACGAGGTGTGGCGCGAGATGCAACGCGTCGCGGGCTGCTGAACAACCAACGCCAAACGGAACGGAGACGCCATGACCAGTACACGCGACAACCAGTTGAACACCATCGCCCGAGAGGCGCTCGGCCTTGAGACGCTCGAAACCCGCAACAGCGACAGCCTCGATTTCCACGACACCGCCGTCTGGTGTGTCAAGGAAGCGTTGGAGCGGGCGTACGAGGCGGGACGGCAGTCGGCGCGGCCGACCAAGGCCGTCTGCCCGGCATGCGGGCGCAAGATCGAGATCACGCCTGTGCCGAGGACGAACTGACCAACCACGCGCGGCGGTGACGTTCACCGCGGTGCATTCACCAACCGCTGCATTCACGAAAGGATCAGCACGATGAAGAAGAACGAGATCAAGATCGGAAACACGTACACCGCGACGGTGAGCGGCAACATCGCCAAGGTGCGGATCGACGCCGAGAATCGTAACGGCGGCTGGGACGCGACGAACCTCGCCACGAAGAAGAAGGTGAGGATCAAGAGTGCCCAGCGGCTTCGATCCGAAGCCGGGCCGCCGACGAAGGCGACCGACAACAAGGATGCCAAGCAGGCCTCCGGCGTGAAACCCGGGGGCCGCGTTGTTGATAGAGACGCGCAGCGCATTGCCGAGCGCGACGCCAAAGCCGGAGCCAAGGGCCTGGTCATGAAGACCGAGATCGTCAATGGCAAGGAGCGCTCGCGATGGGTGAAGAAGGCCGAGGAAGCCGTGGCCCAGCAGGGCACGACGCCAGCGACGCCCAAGCGCAAGGGCCGACGCACGCCGCCACGCATCGCCTTGGTCAACAAGGACGACTACGCGGTGATCGCCAAGCAGGTGCAGGACCTGCCCACCAGCAGGAACCATGTGTGCTGGAAGAAGAACGGCAAACTCCACGAGTTGTACTTCCGCGTTGACGGCCGCACGCCGCTGCTCTACCGCGTGCCCGCCGACTCGCCCATCGACGCCAAGACCGGATGTCGCGAGGTGGACGCCTCGGGCAGTGTGACGGGCGTCTTCCACATCAAGCAGAGCATCAAGCAACTCACCGGCAAGACGCCGGCGCAACTGGGCATCAGCTTGCCAGCGGATCGCGGCGCACCGAAAGCACGGACGACCAGCGCGACGAGCAAATCGACCGATGGCAAGCCCGACGCCAAGCCGCGCAAGAAGCGTGAAGGACTCAGCGGGCTCGACGCGGCGGCACAAGTCCTGGCGCGGGCCAAGGAACCGCTCGATGCGAAAACGATTGCCGAGCGCGCCATCGCGGCCGGGTGGAAGACCAACGGCGCCACGCCGCACGCGACGCTCTACGCGGCGATGATCCGCGAGATCAAAGCCAAGGGCAAGGAAGCGCGTTTCGCCAAGGTGGACAAGGGCCGCTTCACCGCGGCCGGAAAGGCGGGTTGAACGATGGACCGGGAAGTACAACGACTCCTCGCCCATGCCGACCAGGCGCGCGCCACGATGCGCGACACCCTGGCCGCCATGCCTGCGGGCGACAAGGCTGCGTTGATTCGCACCTGCGCCGCGGGCGACCTCGCCTGTCTCGACGAACGCACCGCGCTGCTCGTCGGCCTGCTGGCGGTAGTTGCCATCTTCGACCTGAGCGAATCGGGCGGGGAGGTGAGTCCATGATCGCCGAGAGCAACGAAGAACGTGTCGAACCGGGCTTTGCCTGCCCGCATTGCGGCGAGCGCCGTATGGACATGCTGGTCTGGGTCGAGGACGACCGCGTGGAATGCCAGACCTGCGGCCGTCACTACGACCCCACCGGGGAAGGAGGTGAACCCGATGCCCCGTCAACTTGATGAATCCTTCATCGTCGATGCGGCCAGCGGCGCGCTGTTGCGCCGAGTCGTGCCCCAGCGTGGCAAGCCGTACGAGCACATGTGCACGAAGCAGGTCTACGACGACGTGGCCTATGCGATCGAGCAGATGGGCAACGCCGCCTTTACCATGGAGGACATCCGCGCCAAGGCGGGTGGCGGTGACGAATCGAAGATGCCTCCGTGGTCGCAGGTTGCGACGGCGATCGCCTTCCTGAAGGAGCGGTCCTGCATCGTGCCCGCCCGCGAGCGCAAGCACGTCGCGGCCAGCGATTTCGTGTACGAGGACGCGCTGATTGAGTACCACGCCCTGCGCGAAGAGGAGCCGGCGGTAGTGGAAGATTAAAACATCCCGTCTCACGATCCGCGAACAGCCTCGGTAGTCGCCGGGGCTGTGTCCGGTTGCCACACGCCACCTCCTCCGGACCCTATTCTTACTGCGATGCCAAGACTGCCGTTTCAACCGTGGGCGCGATGGCGCAATCGCGATCAGATTGACGGTTGCGAACTGCCGGGTGTGTATATGCTCGCCAAATGTCGCCGCCGGCCCTCGCGCATCCACCCCCTGACTAAGCAGATCATTTACATCGGTGAGACGTGCAATCAGACACTCAGGGCAAGGTGGCGACAGTTTCATCGCTCGGCATTCGAAGGGAAACCAGGGCACTCCGGAGGCCTCACCCACGCGTTCCACTTTCCGAGGTGCCGAATGAACAGCGACGTCGACAAACTGTTCATCGCCGCCCTCCCTGTGCGGATCGAGGATCCCTATCGATCGGCATACATCCGATACGTCGAGCGCCAACTGATCTGGGAGTACCTGCAGCGTTTCGGCGAGTTTCCGTTGTGCAACCAGAGGTGAGTCCTGGCGTGAATCCGAGACCTCTTGGTCGTGGAAGGTAGAATGCGCGCCATGAAACTCAGCGAGCGCACAATTCAAAGAGCCTACGAGGCGCACGCACTTGTCTACGATCGCCAGCGAGGATGGGACATCCCTCACCATGTCGAATGCTGGTGCCGGGCGCAGGCGGCGTTCGATAATGGCTCGTTTGTCGACTTCAAGTGGCTTTATCAGCAGTTGCGCAACTACTGGTTCGTGTTTCGGCCCTACACCACCCGCTCCTGGTCGGCGGCTCAGACGTTCGACTGCCTTCGGCGCCTCGAGTCGTCGTGGCAGCGCTTGGCACTCCACGACTTGGGCGACGAGTCTCTGAGATACTGTCTCAACATCATCATTCAGCTGAAGGACATCAAACCGAACAAGACCGGTCCCTCGATTGTCGCCATCTCCAAGTTCCTGCACTTCTGGAATCCGCGCCTGTTCGTGATTGTTGACGACGCCGTGATGTGGCAATGGGTATTCGAACATGACTGGATTTGGAACGCAGTCCTGAGCGCTCGGAACGAATTGGCGATCCACGACAATGAGAAGGACTCGATCGGCGAGTCTTGCGATGTGGCATCGTTCCTCGCAATTCTGACCTGGTCGCGCGATCTGCTCCTCGAGAACCCCTCGATCACGCACTTCTTTGCGGAACACGTCCGCAAACACGCCAATGGAACCGGTACCGAACTTCCCCTTGAAACCTATGAGGCAGCCGCAGTTGAATGGCTGCTGCTCGGA
The DNA here is from genome assembly GCA_040255465.1 of Planctomycetaceae bacterium. Classification (GTDB taxonomy): domain Bacteria; phylum Planctomycetota; class Phycisphaerae; order Phycisphaerales; family UBA5793; genus UBA5793. Next base: position 117,127 of record JBDZVA010000006.1, on the reverse strand, counting down.
CTTGTCGAACTCCCACCATCCGGTGTGGAGTGCGGATAGGGCGCCGAGATTACACAGAGGACCGGAGGGAATCATTCCGACTCCATGCGCTCGGCCTTCTTCCCCGTGAACTGCTCGTAGCGCTGCACAATCACATCGCAGTACGCTGGGTCGAGTTCCATCAGGAAAGCGCGGCGCTGCGTCTGTTCAGCGGCAATTAGCGTGCTGCCACTACCGCCAAAGAGATCGAGCACGTTCTCGCCGGCATGGGATGAGTACTGCATGGCCCGCACCGCCAACTCGACCGGTTTTTCAGTTAGATGGACCATTGATGCCGGGTTGACCTTCTTCACGTGCCAGAGGTCGGTGGCGTTGTTCGGTCCGAAGAAGCGGTGCGCAGCACCCTCGCGCCAGCCATAGAAGCAGATCTCGAACGCGCCCATGAAGTCCTTGCGCGTGAGGACCGGATGCTGCTTGTCCCACACGATGCCCTGGCTGAAGTACAGCCCGGCTCGCTTCAATGGACCGGGGTAGTTGCCGAGGTTGGCGTAGCCGCCCCACACATAGAAACCACCACCGGGGATGAGCACGCGTGCGATGTTGCCAAACCACGCGTCGAGCATCTCGTCGAACGCTTCGTCGGTCACGAAGTCGTTGGCCAGCGGCCGGTCCTTCGCGCGCATCTTCGTTGTCGTCCGCTTCTTCTCGCCCTGGCGGGCCACATCGAACGACTGGTGATGCGTCCGCTTCTTCTTCGTCGCTTCAGGGAACGATGAATTGCCGGCCGCGATCGCGTTGTTCGATCTTGGCTCGACCTTCACGTTGTACGGCGGGTCGGTGTTGACCAGGTGGATCGGCTGGCCGTCGAGCAGTCGATCGACGTCGGCAGCGCTGGCGCTGTCGCCGCACAGCAATCGGTGCTCACCGAGAATCCACAGGTCGCCGCGCTTTGTGACTGGCTCATCCGGCGGCTCAGGGATCGAGTCGGGATCCGTCAAACCTTCGCTCACGCCGGGATCGAGCAACTTCGCCAGGTCATCCGCATCGAAACCGAGGCTCGACCAGTCAACGCCGGCGCCCTGGAGTTCAGCCATCTCTAACGGCAGCAACTCCATGTTCCATTCAGCCAACTCGGACGACTTGTTATCAGCGATCCGGTACGCGCGCACCTGCTCAGGCGTGAGGTCGGTCGCCACGTGGACCGGCACCATCTCCAGGCCGAGTTTCTGCGCCGCCTTCCAGCGCGTGTGCCCGCAGATGATCACGCCATCCCCATCGACGACGATGGGCTGACGCCAGCCGAAGGCCGTGATGCTGGTGGCCACGGCGTCCACAGCGTCGTCGTTGAGCCGCGGGTTCTTGTCGTACGGCTTGATCTCGGCCAGCGGCCGCAGTTCGACCTTCATGGTTCAGTTCTCCTTTGGGCCATCATCGTGGCCAAATCGCCGCCCCGTGGCCGCCCACGTTGGCCCGTGTCGCGAGATGTGGATTGCGGTGGTAGGCGTGGACGACCGGGCCCGCAGCATCGCCCCGGGGCCAACGGGGGCCAATCCGGACACGTCGGACAGGCGCAACAAACTCTGTTTAGATTGGTGGCTGTTCCCGCGGGCCTCTCCTGGCTCACATCGCCGGGAAGGAACCATGGCCTCGCGCCGCGTCGCCGCGTGCCGGTGGTGGTAGGTTGGGTGGATAAGAGATGATGAGAAGAGAGAGAGATACCTTCTTTCCTTTTTTCCTGTCCAGTTCTTTGCACCACCTGACCCCCACTCTCTACATACACACATACAGGTGGAAAAAAGGAAAGAAGGGTCGAGACAGGCCCGGTGAAAAGGAAAAAAGGTCCGAACAAGGCTGGTGAAAAGGAAAGAAGCACCTTTTATCCCTCGACGGCACGGAAAAAAGTCCCGGGCCGTCCGCCGGTGTGTTCCTGCCGGATGGAGATAAGTCGCTGCTCGGCAAGGGTCGCGATAGCCTCATCGCGCTCGCGCGGCGTCATGTTGCGGATGGCGCGCATGAGACCGCTCTGCGGCACCTCCTCGCCCTTGGCTTCGCGGAGGACGCGCAGGATCTTCTGGCAGCGCTCGTGGAACGCACCCTCCGCAATGCACAGACTCGCCTCGTAGAGAGCATGGCGCACCACATGCGTGATCAGATCGATCGCCCAACGGGCCGAGACGGCGTTGACGACAGGCCCGTCGCGAGCCTGCCAGCAGGCGTGGATCATCGCGAGCTTGCCGGCGTTCTCGCGCGCTCGCGACCAGAGCACGCCGAGACTGCCGTGCAGCTTCTCCTGTGCCTTCTGGTGCTTAAAGAACTCCTCCATGAGTCCCGTCGCCTCACGCGTATGCGTGACGATGGCGGGAGCGGGATGGACGCGTTCCAGGTTGCCATTGGTCGTGCGGCGACTCGTCCAGGAGGTGAAGAACTCGATGACCTCGGGCGGTGGGTTGGATTCGGTCGCGCCGCCTGGCGGCGGATCATCGGGCGATTCGAAGATCAGCAGCCGCGGCAGGAAGCCGCCCTCGATCGACTCGGCATCCATCGAGCGCCAGAAGTTGTTCTTCACGGTCGTGCCGTAGAGGCACACGTGGGGTTGATCGATCTTCTTGTTCCGCTTGGGATCGGCATAGGCCTTAGAGCGAAAGACGCTGTTGGCCTTGCCGTAGAACTTGAGCAACACGCTGGCAATGTTGTAGAGGTGCGGGTTGCGCACTCCTCCGGCGGTCACGCTGTGCATGAGGCGGCCGAACTCGTCGAGCTGGAAGAGGATGGGATTCTGGAGTTCGACCGCGGCGATGAGCCCCGCGTCACTCGCGAAGTCCTCGGGTCCGCACATCTGTTCGAGTCCGGCGAAGTGAAAGAACTTGCGCACGACCTCGCGCGTCGCCTCCTTGCCGCCGCCGCTGGGCGTGATGCCCAGCGTGTAGACGTTGGTGCGTAGACCCGAGGCGTCGCGCACTTTGTGTCCCAGGATCGTGCCCGTCGCGGCGATCATGGAGGCGAGGAAGAGGATCGGCTGCGCTTGCACTGCCGTCGCGAGGTAGTAGTCGAGCGCTCGTTCGATGATGTCAGGCGCGTGCTCGATCAGCGCAGACGGGAACGGACCGGGATCGGCCGGCCCGCCGAGTCGGCTCGAAGAGCGAAAGTCTTGCTCGTAGTGATTCTCGACAAGCGCGACGGCGATGCCATCGGGCTCGTAGCGAGCGACACTGCCGGCGATCTTCTCGACCTCGCGTGCCGACACGGGCGGGTGGCAACGCGCGGTGTTCACAGCAGTCAGCGCCGCGAAGATCTCGGTGCGTGTCATACCGACGCGACGCATTGTGCCGGCGAGGCTCGCCAGGGTTGCGTTGCGCTGACCTTGAGGGATGGGATTACCATCGCCGCCCTCCGGAGCATCGCGCGGCGCTGCGTCGGTGAGGGAGTCGAGTATGGCGACGAGCCACTCCGGCGGCTCGGGCAGGTCGCCCGGCCCGACCTCGAGTTCGAGCGTTGGTTCCCAGTGGTATGGCTTGCCATCGACGATCGACGGCGGCACGAGGATGTAGCCGCCATCGCCGCGGGTATCGACGCCAGGTGCGACGCGACCAGTCGTGTTGCTCCAGTGTTTGCCGGACGGTTGTCGGAACACATGGTGACGACCCCCACGCGGCGTGCGTGAAACCGGCGCCACGGCGAGGTCGAGTTGTTTGTCGGGCTCGCTGGTCAGCCAGGCGTTGTCGGCGCCGTCGATGTCGATGACGATCAGACCCGACGTCGGGACGGCGATATTAGCGTGAGGATTCTGTCGCCACCACCGCTCAATCTGCTCGGAATCGGTCGTCGCATCATGAAATCCGCGCGGCGTGAGCGGTTGCTTGCGCCCCGGTGCGCATGGAAAGACGGCGTAGCCGAGATCGGCATACGCCAGGGCGCACTCGAGCAGATTGGGCGGCGAAGCAGCCATCAGAAGGGAATGTCCTCAGCGGGGATGGCTGGTTCGCGTTGTCGCTCGGGTTTGCCGTCGAGTTCGTAGGCGATGATGCGGGGATATTGCTCACCTACGACGTGGCGCACCGTGATTGAGAGTGTCGGCACCAGGATGCCGGCGTTGGCCAGATCGACCGCCTCCTGACTGTCTTCGGGCATGGGATGATCGGTGCGCTTTGCCCACCATTGACGCGCCTTCTGGTAGGCGAAGGCGCTGTGCACATGCTCGAAGCAGATCCACTCGGACTGGTACTCAGAGAGGCCAAGCTGATAGTCCACGCGCATGGTGCGCGGCGCCCCGGGCTCGGCGTCGCGCTTGGTGTGGACGCTGTAGAACACATCCTGCACGCGATGCACGCTCGTCGTCACCTGGCCCGAGATGATGCCTGCTTCTGACGCGCTTGGATCGTGCTTGCTCCGCTCTGGAGGCGGGAATTCGTGGCCGCATTCGGGACACCTCGCATACGCGGCGTGGATGAGCGCCCGGCACTTCGGGCACTCCTTGGCGGGCGCTTCGCCACCGCCGGCCGAGTTGGTTTCGCTGATGCGGATCTGGTCGACGGGTCCGTGGCGCAGGACATTGCCACCGAAGTCAAGAACGAGGCAGTCGCTCTTGCCGGGATGCAGACGAAAACCGCGACCCACCATCTGGTAGTACAGACCCGGCGACATCGTTGGGCGTAGCAGTACCACGCAGTCGACGTTGGGCGCGTCGAAACCGGTGGTCAGGACGTTCACGTTGCACAGGTACTTCAGATCGCCGGAGCGGAATCGATCGAGCAGACGATCGCGCTCACCCGAGGGCGTGTCGCCAGTCACGAAGCCGCATTGGAGTCCGTGGGCGTCATTGAGCTGGTGGACAATGTGTTCGCCGTGCTTCACGCCCGAGGCGAAGATGAGAACGGATTGACGGTCGGCTGTCTGCTCGATGATTTCAGCGCAAGCGGCATGGACGAGACGCTCCTCGTCCATGAGGTCCTCGACCTCACCGGCGACGAACTCGCCGCCACGGACATGGAGCCCGCCGAAGTCCACTCGCTCGGCACCAGCCTTGGTGCGAAGCGGACACAGGAAGCCCTGGACGATGAGCTCGCGCACACCGATCTCGTAGCAGATCTCGTTGAGGAAGTTCTCCGGCGAGCAGATCGAACCAGATTTCATGCGGAACGGTGTCGCCGTCAGGCCGATGACACGTACATTGCGGTTGACGACTTTCGCGTCGTTCAGGAATTGCCGGTACATCCCTTCGCCGTCGGGCGGAATGAGATGGGCTTCGTCCACAATGACCAGGTCGACTGGCCCCAGATCACAGGCCTTCTGGTAGATCGACTGAATGCCTGCGATGGTGACGGCGTACCCGAGGTCTCGGCGCCGCAGCCCGGCCGAGTAGATTCCCACAGGCACATCGGGCGCAATCGCACGTAGCTTCTCAGCCGCCTGCTCGAGCAGTTCTTTCACGTGCGCGAGGATGATGACGCGCCCGCTCCACTGGTTGACCGCATCGCGGCAAATCGTGGCAAGCACCGGAGTTTTCCCGGCCGCGGTTGGCAACACGACACACGGGTTCGTGTCACGCTCGCGGAGGTGCCGGTAGACCGCCTCGACGGCCTCGCGCTGGTACTCGCGCAGGATCAAGCCGCCACCTCGGCGCCATCCGGCAGGATGCACCGGTCGTGCATGATCGGCACCGTGTAGAGGGTGTCACTGCGCCGGCCGAGATACCCGATGATGAAGGCATTCACCCACTCGACGGGCCGGCCGGTGCCGTAGAGCGGGATGGGCTTGCACAGACAGCCAGAGCTGCGAGCCTCGACGATGCGGCCCGTCTCCCAGATGTTCTGCGTCATGTGTGCATCAGCACGATGCGTATGCCCGTGGATGACACTGCGGCCCTGGCTGATCTGCAGATGGGCCCGTGTCGCGGCCTTGGCGTGCGACCAGCCGTGCACAGCGATGATGCGTGAGTTGATGGGGTAGTGCGGGTAGCGCCCGTCGGCCGAGCCGTAGGGCACGTAGCTGAACCTGGTCCGTCCTTTGGAGAGTTGAATCCGTGGTGCCAGCAGTGAGTAGGCGCCTCGGCCTTCGGCGGTCGCCGCGGCCCAGCGATCCAGGCGATACTCGTGATTACCCTCGACCATGACGAGGCGCGCACAGCAGCGCTGCACCCGGTCGAGTAATGCGTTGGCGCGCTTGAGATCCTCGTTGTAGTCGCTCTCGGGCACGCCATAGGTGGGTGGATGCACCGAGAACTGCCCGCAGTCGAGCAGATCGCCCAAACAGACAATCAGGTCAGGCTTGATGCGCTGAGCGGCGCGGCAGAAGACCTCGACAGCGCGAGGGTTGTGATGCGGAATGTGCACATCGCCGAAGGCCATCATGACCCTTGACTTGCGCCCTGCGGCCCTGGCCATCACTCATCTCCTGCGACCATGGCTCCCGTGCGGGCGTAGCCGGCGATGTCGACGAGGTTGTCGCGCTTGTGGCGATGCGCCTCACGAGCCAGTTTGACGGCGATCATGCACAGGGGCACATCCATCGCCACGAGTGGCTGACGCAGTTTCGTGGCGAGCAGGCCGTTCCACATCACTGCCGTTCGGGTGAAATCGTCACGGGGATGGCCGTAGTCGGTCTGGCGTTCGCCACTGGTCACACGCGCCGCTTCATCGAGAATCGAGGGCGTCGGAGCCTCGGCTTCGGCGATCCGGAGCGTGTGCAGTTGCACACAGGGTGTGGGCGGCTTGCGGATCTCAGACAGGGTCACGATGTCGAGAACCGGGAGTCGCAGTTCCCAGGCGAGCATGTACTCCAGCTTGGCGCCACGCGAGTGCTCCCAGCCTGGAAGCATTGCCAGGCCGCCGCACCGCAGCAGGAGCTCCATGTCGGCGCGCATGTACTCGGCCCGGTCACGATCGGTTTCCCCGTCGAAATTCCGTGCCGGATTGAGCGGCTCGTAGCCCGCCTGTCTCAGTCGCTCCTCGGCCGCCAAAAACGCCGGGAAGTTGTGCTCGGGAATTCCCGTCATCGGACCCGAGATGTAGAGGCGCTTGGGCCGACCGGTCATGTGGTCCATTGCGGAATGCTCCGTGTCATCGGACTGATGCGGACTGCGATGTGGCCCTTGGGAACAACTGCCCCACGCCAGATCTCGAGGTGATCGATCTGCGAGTCGTCGTGGTACGCGCCTCCATGTGCAAGCGAATCGAGCGTGCCTTTGAGCAAGTTGTCGAGATCGCGTCGCCGGCGATCCGGAGGAGACGCAACGATCGAAACGTCAAGGCGACCGTCCAGCGCCCGGGCGCCCGCCTCCGCGAGAGCCGAGACCACCGCGTCGCGGTAGGTCCGGCCCTCGCGGCTGATGAGCATGCGGCATCCATGCTTCATGCTCACCATGCGCCAGTAGTGATTGACGCTCGGCGGGAACGGCAGCAGGAAGATCTGCTCGCTCAGCGCTTCCACGGCGGCGTACTCGCCGAGGCTCCCGCGGTGGCGGGCGCGGGTCGTTCGGCGCTGGCAGCCGACTTCTTCTCGTACCCCTTGATCTCGTTGGTGATCTCGTCGCTGCCGGGCATGTCTTCGCGCTTCTTGCACGCCACCTTGATGACCAGCGGCAGGTTGTGCAGCTCGACCGAGTCGGTCGGCGACATGACTCCGACCGCGCGGCAGATCGCGGAGAGTTCGGCGCGGGCGATCTTCACCGCCAGGGCGTTGGCGTTGTCGAGATTGAGCCTTGCCCAGAGCAGCCGACCCTTGTAGGGACCGTCAATGATCTGGAAGGTGAGCTGGAGATAGTTGCCTGCGCCCGACTTGGTTGGCTTCATCTCCGAATCGGTGATGATCGCCAGGTATTTGCCGGCAGGGACAGGGTCGAATCCCACTGCCGGATCGACATCGGCGGCGTTGAATCCGTTCAGGTCAGCCATTGGCGTTTGCTCCTTGGGCGGCCGTGGCGGTCGGTGAGCTGGTTGCGGGTTGGGGTTGGGCGCCCGGCAGAAACGCCGCATACTCGCGGTAGTCCAGCGGCAGCTCATCGGGGAGATTGAGGCGATTCTTGGCCACGTGCGCCGGCCGCTCGGTGGTGCGGATGATGCGCTCGCCGCTGCCGATGCCCTTGGCGACCTTGCGATCGAAGCCCTCATCCACCTGGCGCGTATGGACGCGATACGTGGCGAACAGCACTTCATCGCACCATTCCTGCACGATCGCTGAGGCGAGCTTGTGCAGACGCGGCGAGTAGCGGTCGTACGAGTCCGTTTCCGGGTTCTCGAACTTCTCGATCTTGGCGTGTGCGATGAGCACGACCTGCATGCCGCGTCCGCTGATCGGATCGCGCAGGGCGCTCAGACCGTCGAGCACTTCGCGCCACTGGGTCAGCGCAAACGTGTAGCCCTTGGCATAGCCGATGTCCTCGATCGACTGGACGCCGCGTTTGCGGCAGACTTCAGCCCAGATCATCCGTTCGAGCCAGTCGAGGGAATCAATGACGACGGTCTTGTAGTCGTGCTTCTCGGTGAAAAGCGTACTGAGCGCGTCGATCACCTGCGCGTAGTTCTCGGCGAGGGGAAATCGATCGCACTCGATCTCGCCGAGTCCGTCCTCGGTCTGGATGAAGATGGGCTTCTCGGCCATGGAGCCGAAGGTGCTTTTGCCGATGCCGTGCGTGCCGTAGAGCATGATGCGTCGCGGCGCCACGGCGCGGCCGCTTTGAACCTGGGCGAGAAGTGTCATGCGGAGATGGATCCTTTCGGTTGGCGAGTAGTTCGATGTGATGGTGGAAATCGACCGACCGCAAGGCGGCCGCCACGGGCTACATACGCAAGTGCGACAGCAGCATTGGCTCAGCTGTCCGTGATGCCCGCCTCCTCGAAGTACAGACGGATCTCACACATGAGCTCGTCGAGGCGACTGCGTTTGAGGCCGAGGATTCGCGCCGCCTGGCGCGGAGGATGGGAGGCGAGCACCTGGGCGACGCGGCGCAGTCTCCGCGGCATGGCCTCGACCGCACTCGCGACGTCGAGGCGAAGATCGACTTGGGCTGTCGAATTGGTCGACGCACGGCCGAGACGGCGGCGCTGCTGCTCCTCGTCGAACGTTGGGTGGTCCGGGCGAATCTCATCCACCGACTGCTGAACACGCTGGCTGTCGCGCTTCTGAGCAGTCTGGTATCGGATGAGGGATCTGATCTTGCGATCGAGGACGCGGCAGATGAAGGTCTTTCGGCTTCCGCGTGTGGGATCGAAGAAGGGCATCGCCTCAAGCAAGTCGAGAATGAGCTCCTGGGTGAGATCGTCGCGATCGGATGTGGTGTAGCCGAACTTGCCGATCACGTGCTCGACGCGATAGCGGATGCGATCGAGTGCGTAGTCATCAATGGGATTGGACGCAGAGGCATCGTTGGACATGGGATTCTCCTGGCCGGGTGCAGGGAGAATCGCTGTGGATGCCGAAACGCGGATGCGCGCACGAACGCGGCCACATGGTGGTGTGCTGTGCGATGCCCGTTGTGCCGGAATCTCACGTGATTCCGAGCGAATCGGCACCCACAACGACTTCCACTGTGTGGCCGGCGCGTTGTCTGGTGTACTGAACGAATTGAATGGACGATGTGCGGGGGCCTGGCCCGGGATTCAGGCGCTCGTTCCTCCCACGCTGGACTCGATGACGATGCGAAATGGCAGACCGTGCTTAATCTCGAGTCGCTCGATTCGGCCGTCGCCAATCTGGTCGAACTGAGCGAACAGCGCGACGACCTGAGCCTTGAGTGCGAAATCGGCGGCGGCGCTCGAGGGACAGGTGGATTCACCGGCGAGCTTGACCTCGCGGATGATGCGTGGCGCCGGTCGCAGCACGGGTTCCCCAGCTAGGACGATCAGTCCCTCCAATGTGCCGAAACCGATCTCACCCATGAGATCAACCAGCTTCTGCCGCGCAGGGGACAGAGTTGAGCGGGCAGCTGCGATGGTCATCGAACCGCCTCCTCACGGAGATGGCTGTAACGGCAGGTCTGGACGAACGCGTCGACGTCGCCGGCTGGGATCCGCCACTGCCGCCCCGTCCGGAACGCATTGGGAAACCGCCCCGACGCGAGGAGGCGGCCGACGGTGTTGCGGTGGAGGCGAAGCTGGGCCCCCACTTCCTTCTTGGTCAGGTACTCCTCAGGCGGCATGATCAGATTCTCCCGGCGGCCACTTGTTTGGTATCTGTTTGGTGAATATCCTACCGCCAGAAGGAGCCAATGCCAGCCCGGGAAAGCGCGATTTGCTGAAATTGTGCAGTGGTGTGCGAAGAGGTGCACAGAAAGGGGAGCAGACAAATGACAGCCATCGGTGAGGCCATCAAACGACTGCGAGAAGAGCGAGGATGGACCCAGTCAGAGTTGGGCGGCAAGGTCGGGCTCGACGGAACGAGCATCGCTCGGCGCGAGAACGGCAAGACCCGCGTCAAGCCAAACGAGAGACCTCGCTTTGCTCAGGCTTTCGAGTTGTCGCTCATCCAATTTGACGAACAGTGGCGCGACTGGATCGTGCCCCGATCGCGTGGCGCCCCTGGAATTCCAGTCATCAACCGGGCGCCGGCGGGCCAGATCGTCAACTACGAGGAGTACGGGGTCGACTCCGGGCAGGGCTACGAGTACCTCGACCTCGGCGACATCAACGACAACCTGGCGTTTTCCGTGGTTGTTGTGGGTGACTCGATGGAACCGACGCTTCTGGAGGGCGATTACCTCGTTCTCAGCCCGCTCGATCCGTACAAGCCGCACGAGGATCGACTCAAGAGCGGAGCGATCGTGTTTGTACGTTTTTCGATAGAGTACGACGAAGGCGGTTGCACGTTGGCACGGTTCTTCCCCGAAGACGACGGACAGATTCGGCTCCAGAAGGACAATCCGCAGTATCCACCGATCGTGTGCGGGCGCGAAGACATTCAGTCGATGGCGATTGCCATCGAACGACGCATCAAGCTGTAACAGGCGCCGAGAGTCGCGCCCACATCCGCCGCTGCTTGCGCCAATCGAGGACTCCAGCGATCGGTCGGATGGCATGCTCTCGTATTGGGTCGCGGCCGAACTCGACGAGCGGCAGGAACAGAATCGCCTCCTGAATGTCCGGCGCGAGGTTGAGCAGGTTCATGATCTGCGTGATCCGAGCCCGGGTGACATGGCTGAGTCGAGACAATTCGGCGTAATCGGCGACAGCCCCGGCTTGAAGCAACTGCTCGAAACGAAGCGCCAGCGCCATCAGCCGCGAAATCCGCGGCACTCGGCCCGTCGGTGGCTCAATGGTGGGCGCTTCATCAAGATTCCGCTTCTCCAGCGTTTGCTGACCGCGCCGGCCACGATCCAGCTTAAAGGTTCGTCGAACTTGGATTCGTGGTTCTGGGTTGGTTCTCATGCAGCACCCTCCGTCTGGCCGTGGACGAGTCCCTTGATACCGGAGGGATGGAACGTGATCACGAGTTCACCGACCGCGCCGTTGTAATCGATGCGGTCGATCAGCAACTGCATGATCTGGGTCCGCTCGCGTGCACTCAGCATCGCCCAGAGATCGTCGAATCGGCCAAATGCAGCCGCTACCTCTTCCTCAGTGACTAGTTGCCTCCGCAACACCGCTCGCTCGTCGTCGATCTCCGAAATCCGCCGTTCCGCAGCTTGCGTGCGATCCTGAAGGTCGGCGAGACGCGCGGTCATATGAGGCGAGTGGTCGCCGGCCTTGACGACCTCCCGCACTTCAGCGCTCGCATGCTTCAGTTCCCGTGCGCTGATCTCGCGCTCGCGTTCGAGCCGGCCAATCTCCGAATCCGCGTGGGCCCGTGCCTGGCGCACGGTTTCTTCGATCAAAGCCGGGTCCTGGGCGATGCACTTAATCTCGTCGAGTACAAAGCGCTCGATCTCGCCTGCCGGCACCGACTTGGTCGGGCACGTGTGCCAACCCTGCTTCTGAGCCTTCAAGCACACGTAGTACCGGTACCGTTTGTTCTCACGCGCCGTGTACGCGTGGGTCATGGCGTACCCACACGATGAGCAATAAAGGAGGCCGCCGAGGAGCGCGCCGTACTTGTTTCGGAACTCGTTGCTCGCGCCGTTTCGGGCATTTCGCTGGAGTTTCGTCTGAACCTGATCCCACAGTTCCCCAGGCACGATCGCCTCGTGCTCGCCCTCGTAGATCTGGTCGTGGTGTCGCACCTTGCCGCGGTACGTCACGTTCGTCAGCAACTGAAAGGGGTTGTTCTTGGTGAAGGCGAGACCACCCATCGGGCGTTCCTTCTTCGTCATCCAGCGCTTCGTGCACCATCCACGGGCGTTCAGTTCGCTCGCAGTCGGGACGAGCGAACCGAATTCGAGGTAGAGGCGGAAGATCTGACGGACACGATCGGCCTCATCCTCGTTGACAAGCAGTCGTGAGCCGCGGTTAGTGCGCTCGATTTCATAACCGAGCAGCGGCCGACCACCTGCCCACTTACCCTTGCGGCGCGCCGCTGCGATCTTGTCTCGTGTGCGTTCCGAGATGATCTCTCGCTCGAACTGTGCGAACGATAGAAGCACGTTCAACATCAGCCGGCCCATTGACGACGTCGTGTTGAACTGCTGGGTGACGGAGACAAACGAGACTTTGTGTTTCTCGAACGTCTCCATGATCTTGGCAAAGTCGATGAGCGAACGGCTCAGGCGATCGACTTTGTAGACCACCACACAGTCGATCATGCCGGCATCGATGTCGGCGAGTAGACGTTTCAGCGCCGGGCGCTCCATGTTGCCGCCGGTGAAGCCACCGTCGTCATATCGTTCCGGCAGGCACACCCAACCCTCACCGGTCTGACTGCCGATATACAACTCGGCACTCTCGCGCTGGGCATCCAACGAGTTGAAGTCCTGCTCGAGCCCTTCCTCGGAACTCTTGCGCGTGTAGATCGCACAGCGGATGTGGACTTCGAGCCCGCTCATGGTGCGTACTTCCCGAGACGAAAGAACTGGTATCCGTTGGCGTGCGTGCCGGTTATCGCCTTGGCCACGGCACTCAGCGACCGGTACACCTCGCCTTCAAACTCGAAGCCGTTGGGCATCACCGTGATACGGAGCATGCGGCCCTTGTATTCGCGGGTGATCTCCGTGCCCGGTACAGGGAGGCGATCGTCATCGCTGAACACCGCCTTCACCGTTTTCGCGAATGCGCTGGCGCTGACCGACGGCGGCGGCGCCTTGGGCATGGTCGTCCGAACGTCCGCATCGCAGGCCAGTTCCGTTGCGCGACGCCGCGCCCGTTCGGAGAGGCCGCCCTCGGCCAGTGCCTGCATCCGCCACGCCACTCGTTTGACGAGGTGCTGTTTGTTGCCGGATCGCGTCGGTTCGCCGAAGACCTCCAGGTACTTGGTCCGGAGCTGCTTGGGCGACATGTTCGGCAGTCGCGCGATCTCGTTCCTAATGTTCACCATCTCCATGTGCGACCTCCAAGTCTCGGTTTGTCAACCGTTGCGCACATGAAGGCGCGAGTCCTCGCGAAGTTCAAGTCCGATGTCGCCGGATTGTGGAGATTCCGAGGCAGTCTCGGCAGATTCTTCGCCCGGGGCAACCAGTCTGCGCCGGAGCCGCAGAACGCCGAGCGCCATGATGGCCGCGATAGCCGTCAATCGAGCGTCTGCCGGCATTTTTCGTGGATGATCCGAGTCCCTGGGATGCACTGATCGCGCTCCGGTAGTCTGCGTGGCATCACCCTCCACGACGTCCTCATCGCGGTCAGCCGATGCCCAGCGGCCTGGGAGTCGGTCCGTGATGGGTGACCGCCAACTGCTACATACGCGAACGATTCCGCGATGGCGGGATCGGGGCTTTCGGTCTCACTTGAGCAGTCAACCATCATTTGGTGGCCTTGTGGGCTGAGGAACACGGGACCCAAAGGACCACCACCGAGTGACTATCGCGCGCAGTTCAAACTGCAGTCACGGATCGCTGGACTTCCGAGCAAGTTCCGAGTCCATGACCTCAGATACACGTTTGGATTCACACTTCGTCAGCGTCGTGTGCCCATCGAAACGATCATGGGGCTGATGCGACACGCTGACATCAAAGAGACGATGATCTACGCGAAGTACTCGGATGTCGAGGGTGCGAAAACCACTACCTGCCTCGATGGGCTGTATCCGTAGCGGATTGGTTTTGAGCCCTTGCTTCAAGGCGCGAATCGCTGGGCGCATTGGCGAAGCGACTCTATCGCGTCGGGTTGACTTCCCGCGGTGCTGCTCCACCATTCAATAGCCAAGGGATCCTCGTCCCCAGTTTGCCCTGAATGTACTGCACTACCGGGGTGAGCCAGCCCCGCCGCTCATCAGTTACCTGCCCGGGGCCTGTCGTGGCAGTGTCAACATAGTCAGTGATGAACTTGCCGCCCCGATACGCCTCCGCGGCTTCCGGAAACTCACCGGAGTACTTTGCCATGTTCGCATCATGCACCAGACCAGGAGTTCCGGCAACGATGGAATTGAAGAAATCCCCCGCCACTTCCTTGGCGCCGTCGGCGACGGCGCCGCCAACTGCCCCCAGGCCGTCGGCACGCGTACCGCGACTCACTGGGCTCTGTTCTGCAGATTGACTCGAAGGACCAAATACGCTGTGCAGAGCATCCTCCCGCGCCGAGTCGCCCGCTCGGCCCATGTCGGGAGTGGCCGGAGGAGACATGCCTGGCCCGACGGCGGAACCGCCACCAAACACATGATCCAGCAGATCGCTGTTGGTCCCACCTTGGATGGACGGGACAGACTTGCTGCCGCTTGAGGTGCCGACGAGGCTCGGGGCTAGAACCTGATCAAGCAGATCGCCGTTGTGGCGCGGCGCTGCTTCTGGAGCAGTTGCGTTGGCAGAAGATGGTGGGGAGCGGCCATCTCCCTGCTTCGCTGCGCTTGGTGGAGTTGACGCTGGAACTACAGGTGGTCGCTCGACGGGACGGGGCCTCTCGACGGGTGGAGGCTCCACCGTCTTTGACGGGGGCGCCACGCGAACAGGCGGAGCGTTGCAAATCGGGCAGTTCAGCGATTCAGAAATCAGGTGATTGAGGTGCCCGAGCGCGTCGAAGTTCTCGACGTTCTTCAAGGGGTCCAGCAAGCTGCAATCCTTGGTTCCATGCGGATGGTATTTTGCGTGCTCGGGTGGCATCCACCCGGGCAAGCCGATTGCGGCTATGCGAGGATTCTGCTTCCAATGTGCAACCAATTCGTCCAACTGTTCTTGGGCGAGTTTCTCAGACGTGGCTGTGCGGGGGCCGCGCTTCCAGAATTGCCACATCGAGAAGTAGTGGCGAGCCAGCGCATCCAGTCCCAGCGGATCGATATCTAGGATCGTCTTGCGGCCATCAGCCTGCTCATCGACGATTGCACCGCACGACTCACACTTGCCCATCGAGACCTTCTTGCCGCAAATAGGGCAGGGGAGTGTGCGAAGATCCTGTTGGGCCCACGCCCGTGAACTCGATGAAAGGACAAGGAGCAAAATAGCGAGTTTCCAGACCTGGCATGGCTGCCACACTTGCATGCGTCACCCGTTCCTGCATGCACGCCGTCAATTCGGCGTGGTTTTCGTTGTCAGAACACTAGTACTCAGCCCATCTCCAATTGTTTACAGCTGGGTCGCCTTCACCTACTCCGTTGAAGAGGACCACAAGTCTTCTCCCCGAAAACCGGTAGGTCCAGATCAGAGCGTTCCAGCTACCCCCCGGTGAATCCTGCCCGACGGTCTCGACAGATGTCTCTGAGGGCTTGCCGAGCAACTGCTCTACATCCCACCTGCTCATGCCCACTTCAAGTTTCTGTTCGCCTTCACGAAACTGCGCACTTGGACTGTTCCCTGAGTAGGACCGCGACGAAGCACAGCCGCTCATCAGCGCCAGAAGGCTCACCAGCATCACGCAAGGAATCGCAGGTCGCATGAATATCGCTCCTCAGCTACCACTTTTTTCCCTTGTCGCGCAGGACTTGCTGGGCTTGTTCATCGCCAAGTCTCGCCGCCTGCACGAAATACTCATCTCGCTTCAAGACGCTTCTGGGTACACCCTCGCCGTTGGCATACCTGTTTCCTATGGCGACCAAGGCAATGGCAGCGACGTCTTTCGAACTTGAATTAGCCGCCTCCTGGTAGAGGGCAATGGCCTTGGAGAATTCCTTGGTGTCCGTGTAGTAGTTGCCCAGGTTGAGCTGATACGCGGCGAGGTTGCGCTCTAAGTTACTTTGAAGTTCGGTGACATCAGAGCCAGGCGGCTCTGCGGCGCTCTTCGGAAGGGCGGCGATGGCTTTTTTCCAGATGGAAATCCCAAAGAGACCATCGTCCGGAAGACTCAACTTGCTGAAGTCGTGACCGCACACATCGAGATAGTCCCACAACATACGCGCCAAACTCTCACCTGCATGCGGTATGCGGCCGTCGGCCCCTGCGGATTGCCAATCGCCGATGAAAGACTCCAGCCATCGTCGCGACAGGGACTCATCTACCTTCCATGAAACAGTTTCCAACCAAGTGTCCACAGAATAACCAAGGGGCAAATCCAGATGGTTATCAGCAGTTGCTCGCCTGCTGCCAGCAATAGCAAGCTTCGCAAGCATGAGGAAGGCGTCTGCGCGATACTCGTTGGCAGTGCGTACGGTGCGAATCCCTGGTGTGCTACTGTCGAACGGATTCGGCCGCGGCGAGATCTGATCACCGTGACAGCTCGCCTGTGCGAACGCGTCGCATGCCCGCATCGCCTGTTGTACATCAACGGTCAGGCCAACGAGGCCCAAGCCATGAATCAAACAAAGGACTTGATTTGCTTTGGCAACAGCGGAGTAGTAGTTCGCCTGAGTTGTGAGGCCATCCTCGTCCCGCCGCCTAGCCGCGTCCTCTCTCGCATACGAATAGGCATCTATTCCTCCGTCTGTGAAGAGGCCGTACCACTCGGGTGTCCTCTCCGCAGGTACGGTGGTGATGCCGTTTGCCACGCGTTGCAGAAGTCGCATTGCTTCTTCCGTCCACTGTGGAATAACCCGCCCCTCAAGCAGATTGAGCGCATGATCGACCATGGCGCTGGCATCGTGGGTCAGGATGGAGCGATCGGACTCGGCGGGCCGCCCTCCGATGACGGGACGAAATCTGTACAAAACGAATCGTGAGCGGTTCTCGCGTGCCGCCCGAATGCCGGCGACACGATGCTGAATGGGCATCTTCTGAAGCGCCACGAGGAGCGGTTTCAGCCAAGTCGGATCGACTGTGGGATGCTGCCCCTGGGCGAGGGAATTGTTGTATTCCTCTGTTGCGACTCGTCTTTCCTCCAGGGTGACGTACGCAAAAGCCGCCGTGTCAATGTCGTTCGCAGCTATCGCCGAGATGGCCGCGAGCCGCCACGCACCAAGACCTGGACCGAACTCTTCGCTCGTGATGAGTGGCATGAGATTCACCTTCGCCACGCCAGCCAGGCGGCGTACTTCGGCACCGTCTTTCGCCGCAACGGCCCTGGGCAGATCATCAAGCATCAACGATCTAGCCGCCTCGTATGCGATCCGATGCTCCGAGGGAAGCCAGCTGGGATACTCCATTGAGTCTGCAGAGTCGGCGTTCGCAGATGGATCCGATGGCGTCTCTGCGGGTGTGCTTGCAGATGGCAGTGCCTCAAGCGCGGTCTTGATCTTGGCCACGTCGGCTCGATTGGCGAGTTCTTTGCTGAGTTCGATTGCTCGCGTGACGGCCGCCAATCCACGGTCACGCTGCTTTGCTCCGAGCGAGGCGGCCGCAATGTACACCTGCACGTCGGAGTCTGTGGGGCGCAGTTTGGCCGCCTCGTCGAATGCGACGAGCGCTGTGTCGTAGTCGTGCGCTTTGGCCGCCTCAAGGCCACGTGCGACAGCCGCCTTGAAGTCATCGGACATGGCCGGAGCTGGCAAGGTGGCTGCCCGAGCAATCGCACCCTCTACAAGAACTTCGAGTCCGTTGCGAGGATCTCCGATCCGGGCGAAGTTTCCCTCGTCGTCAAGGCGAAATCCGTTGCAGGGATCTCCGATCCAGGCGATGTTTCCGTCGCCGCCAACGAGAAAAGCGCAAGGAACAAATGCGACATCTGCGGCATCCAGGTACGCACTCGCGGTTTCCCTGTCGCCGTCCGACACCACCGCAAAACCAATCTGATCTCCCCATTTGGCCAGGAATTCCCGAACGTCTTCGTCTGCCCGATTCCTGTTCTTCTCCAGATCTTCCTGAACTCCGAGGAGCCCTCGCATTTTTCGCGGGGAGAGCACCGCGATCGCTGACATCGTTTCGCTGTGCTTCTTCTGCAGCGCGGTCAATTCTGAAAGATGCGAGAACCATGGACCGAGGTGGGGCGAGCCGAATTCGATTACGTAGACCCGACCCGGCTTGAACGCCTCAACTGGTGTCCCACTTGCCCACTGCGTGACGTGCAGGGGCGGTGCGGGATCGCCGACCTTGAGCGTCTGGCCGAATGCCGAAGAGTGAAATGAGACTACGAGGAAGGCCAGGCAGATGCAGAGGCATCGCCAGATCGCTCCGCTCAGAGTGGTCGTACTTGTGACTGTACGTGCGTGGGTGCAGGTTCGGGAAAGATTGAGAATCTGCTGCGCCATTGGTAGGGAACCCCCATTTGAGGATTGCAGGGTAGTATCACGCCACAACAGTCCAGCGAAGACCCGATCCGCTCAGCTGCGCAGCTGGCCATCCTCCCAATTTGCTTCTTTTGCCGACGTTGAGTCGGATTCGAGTGTCGAAATCTTGCTCATGATAATGGTTTTGAGCCATCTGTCAAGGGGCAAATTAGGGCCTAGTGCCCAGAATCCGAGATTCTTGGATGCCGCACGGTGGCCATCGCGTCAACGACGGTGCGCCGCCGACACGGTTGTCGAACTCTTCCAGCAGCTGACCAGATGGCACGGCTAGCGGGCGGTTCGCCGCGGTGAACTAACAGCGCCGTGCGGCCGCTGGGAAGCGACCGGAGTGAGCCGAACAAAACGTCGGGAAGTCGAGTCTCTGCCGTTTGACGGCACCAGAGGGCGTGGCGTCGCCCTGGCGGCCCCGAGAGCACCACGGCCGCTAACCATTCGGGTGCCGTCAAATAGAGATTCCGAGAGTTCCAACCGCAATTCTCCCCAGCCCGCGCACAACCACGGCGGTTGGGATCGGACCTCGCTCGTTCCAGTTGGGAACAGAGAGTTCCGCCCAAGCGGACAAAATGTCCCTAACGCTTTGCGGCAGCGACTTTACGACAAAACGCCGAGCGCTCTCGCGATCGGCGTTTTGCGTCAACCAGATTGTCGGGCAGATTCGCCGCCTGACGAAAAGCTCCCCGGACTGGGCTCGAACCAGTGACCTAGCGGTTAACAGCCGCTCGCTCTACCAACTGAGCTACCGAGGAATGGGTTTTTTGCGGCCTTTGGATGGGGTTCATCCGCTCCGACGCCACAGAATTGAGGATAGGCCAATCATCGGCATCGTCAAGGGTCGGCAACAGCACCAAAGAGCGAAAACCCAGTCGGTCCCTGCTCCTGCTCGCTCCTTGCCGGCCCGACTGTTGGGCCCCGTTGCCCACCGGCGGTTTGGGGCTAAGATTGCAGTCTCGACTGGTCCGGGCATGGCCCTGGCCGGGCGGAAAACTGATGTCAACCCCCGACGCGGCGTCTCAGTTGAAGCCGCGCTGTAGAAGAAGAAGGCGGCAACGGCGATGAAAGCAGAAATCCATCCCAAGTGGTATCCCGACTGCAAGGTGATCTTCGACGGCAAGGTCGTCATGACCGTCGGTGCGACCGTGCCTGAGCTGCGCGTCGATGTGTGGTCCGGCTCGCACCCGTACTACACGGGTAAGAGTTCGTTCGTCGACATCACCGGCCGCGTGGACAAGTTCCAGAAGCGGTTCGGCTCGGGCGCCGACTACTTCAAGAACAAGCCGAAGAAAGCCAAGTAACCCCGGCTGCCCGACCTTGCTGCGGGCGCCCCGGGCAACGAATCAAAAAACCGACCCCGGACGCGAGTCCGGGGTCGTTCCGTTTTTCGCCTCGCCTGGAATGAGGAAGGGCACACTCGACACGTGGCGAATCGGTTTGGAGGTGAGGCGTTGACTCTCAGGGAATGCGCTCGACATTGGTGGTGCGGCAGGTGGTGAGGTCAAGCAACTGGAGATAGCCGCCGCACGCGCCGCCGGAGGTGTTGCCGTTGATGGAGTTGATGCCGTTGGCGCCCGAGCCGATGGTTTGAACGAGTTGGATGTTCTGCGTTCCCAGACCGAGCCTCGTTCCCGGACAGGGGTTGTTGCCGGGAATGGGCGTGTTGCCTCGGTTTGAGGCGAAGATGATCGCCATGTTGCGCGAAGGGGTGGCGCCGGACCAGGTCAGGTTGATGGTCCCGGGGCAATGGCCGACGACCTCGAAACTGAAGACGGAGCCGTCACCGACTGCGAAGCGACCGGCGGGCACGTTAAAGAAGACCGCAGGACCGGGGGTGAGGGCGTAGTCCACGTTGTTGCTGGTGCTGCGATCGGAGAAGAGGCCCTGGAAGTGGAGAGCCTGCGTTGTGGCGCTCGGAATGGGCCCGTCGTAGGGAGGGCCGAACTCGCCGTCCAGATCATTGTCCAGTGTGCCGGTGGTCGGGCCGGTGTAGCCGGCTCCGCCGTACGCGAGCGACCAGACGACGGATCCGAAGTCATCTTCAAAGGTGATGCGCCCGGCCGCGAGATAGGACTGTGGGATGGGGTTGGTCATCATGAAGTCGGGCTGCGCGTTGGGAGTGGTGCTGCTCACAAATGAACTGGTGGCGACCAGAATGCGCGTACCGGCGTTGGAGTTGTTGATGTTCGAAGGAAACTCGATGAGCATGACGGGGTTCTGACCCGCGGCGTCGTAGGCCATGATCCGCTTGCCGGAGATGAAACTCTGAAACGCCGATCGCGTTCGAAGTTCAACGGCCTGGGCGGTGACGTCGCCGTTGACGCCGCCGATGACTGCTTCGATCTGCATGAGGTGGAAAGAGAACATTGTTTCGGTGCAGGTCGTCCCGGCATGAACAGCCGTGGCGGCGGCGCCGACAAGCGTTGCGCCGGCCAGAACAGAACGCAGTTTCCTCTGGCGCGCGGGAACAGCGCGGGCGATCGTTGAAATCGTGCGGGCAAACATGTGCTTTAGTCCTCTCGGTGTGAGTTGGCGAATCCAGGGGCAGCGCCAACGAACGAGCGGCGCTGCACAGCCCGGAAGAGGATGTCGCCGCAGAGGCACTCCCTTGCGGCCAGTTGTCAAAACCGTTGCGGATTCTAAAGGTGCAAAGCGCCACGACCTCGGGGCGAAATGCGGGGACGGTAGGCTCCGGCCACGGCGCTATGGTCTGGTAAGGAGCGGGCTTCCGGATCGGAGCGCGGTGTGTTTCACGATCGTCGTCAAGCTGGAGAAGCCCTGGCCGCGGAACTCGCCCGAGCGGGCGGTGCTTCGGCGGTGATCGCCCTGCCCCGGGGCGGTGTGCCGGTGGGCTTTGAAATCGCCCACGCTTTGGGCCTCCCGCTGGACGTCATCGGGGTGCGGAAGATCGGTGCGCCCAACCAGCCCGAGCTCGCCGTGGGCGCCATCGTCGAAGGCCAACCGCCCGAAATCATGCTCGACGAATCGATGTGCGAGTCGTTGGGGTTATCGCGCAACGACCTTGGGCCGATGATCGATCGCGAGCGCCTCGAACTGCGTCGCCGCGATGAAGCCTACCGCGCGGGACATGCTCCTTTTGACGTCGCCGGCAGGTCGGTCATTGTCGTTGACGACGGCATCGCAACGGGTTCGACGATGCTTGCCGTCCTCGATGCGCTGCGCAAGCGCGGGGCCTTGCATTTGATCGTCGCGGCGCCTGTCGGGTCGCCGCAAGCCGTGCGGATGTTGTGGAACGTAGCTGATACGGTCGTCGTTCTGCACGCGCCCGGTTCGTTCCGCTCGGTCAGCCAGTTCTACGAGAACTTCGCGCCGACCACGGACGATGAGGTGATTCAGTTGCTTCGAGAGTCGGCTCGACCAGCCTGACTCGCATGCGACGGAAGACCGTCGCGAGCGAAGGACCGATTCACCACGGGCGGGCGACCGCGGGCCGCATCAATCCGCAAGAGCGCGGCTGCGGATGCTGTCGAGCACGTTCATGAAGTTGATGTACGAGTCGTAAGGACTCTCGTAGGGGTTGAAGTATTTGTGGACGTCGCCGTCGGCGAAGTACTTGGTGCACATGTAGTAGAAGTGGTCGCTCGTGGTGAGCCGACGCCAGTCGGAGAGCAGCGCTTCATCGCCCTTGGACTTGACCGCGTCTTCGAGCTTGTAGAGTTCAAGCAGCGAGTTGGACTGCATCGCGTTGCCCAGCCACGCGGAGAGGTCGCGCTCGGTATCGGCCCAGGAGATCATGTGCGGGACGTCGTACTCGCCCTCGGGTTCGTACGTGAGGCCGCACTGGCTTGGCGTGAGAAAATCGTTGTGTCCCGGATTCACGTCGAAGATCTTCTCGGGCAGCGCATCGAGGAAAGAGAAGATGCCCGTCTCCTCCCACTGGTGCTCGCCGAAGGTTTCGTAGTCCATAAAGAGGTTGCACACGTACCCGTTGCCGTTGATCTGGTTCACCCACTTGGCGAATTTCTCAGCCGTAAGCGGCCAATCTTCCCAGCCTCGATTAGAAAAGCGGAAGGCGACATCGTCACTCAGGCGGTAGTTCTTGAGGAGCAACGTGATGTCGGGCGCGGTTGGAGGACGGTAGAGGAACGTCGGCGAGCGATAGCCGAGCAGGCCGTCCACACCCTCGCACAGAATCGTGCGATAATCGCCCAGCCCGGAGATGAACCGGGCCAGATCGTTGTTGTAGATGAGTTCGGTGTTGCGGAAGGTCGTCGGTTCGGCGTCGAAGAGATCCTTCATCAGGGCGCGATGCTTGAGAATCTGCTCGCGGAATTCTTCCCGACTGTAAAGGAAACTCAGCGAGTGGTAGTAGGTCTCGGAAACGAACTCGCAGCAGCCCGTCTGAGCGAGCTGGACGAACAGATCTACCACATCGGGCGCCCACTGCTTCAGCTGGTCGATCAGGACGCCGGTCAGCGCGTAGCTGACGCGAAAGCGACCTTCATGCCGCTTGACGAGATCGAGAATCAGCCTGGTCGTGGGTCGGTAGCACTTGTCCGCGACCTTGCGGCAGATCTCGCCGTTCTTGGCGTCGTCGAAGTAGTCAAATCCGGTGTCGAAGACGCTGTAGCGCCGCAGCCGAAACGGCTGGTGCACTTGAAAGTAGAAGCAGACGGAAGCCATGCAGGTCTCCAGTGGCGCTGGCCGTCGCGCCGGGGCTCATCGCGAGCGTAGGTGGTATTCTGGCCGCCCGCCCCACTGCTTCAAGGTTGCGCCGATCGATTTACGTGGGGCGAATCCCCGACTCGCGCGGCCGGCTCGCGACGAGGGTCTATTCTTTGCGTCATGAACAGAGCAGAGTTAGCCAGACGGATCGCCGAAGTGGCGTTGCTCAGGGGCGAATTCACCCTGCGCAGCGGCCGCAAGAGTCGCTACTACCTGGACAAGTACCTCTTTTCGACCCAGCCGGACATCCTCGCCCACCTGGGTGAAGTGTTTGCCGAGCGGATCACGCCGCGCGGGGTGGATCGGCTGGCCGGGGCAGAACTGGGGGGAATTCCCCTCGTCACGGCTGCGTCGCTGGCCACCGGAATACCCTGCATCTTCGTGCGAAACGCCAAGAAAGATTACGGCACCGCCAAGCAGATTGAAGGCGTACTCAAGCCCGGCGAGCGGCTCATCATCGTCGAAGACATCGCCACAACCGGCGGGCAGGTGCTCGAAGCCGCAAAGGTCCTGACCGAACTCGGGGCGGTGGTCGACACCATCATCTCGACCATTGACCGTCAGGAAGGCGCGCGGGAGAACATTGAAGCGGCCGGCTATCGCTTTGAGTCACTCTTCACAAAAGC
This sequence comes from Planctomycetaceae bacterium, assembly GCA_040255465.1. Classification (GTDB taxonomy): domain Bacteria; phylum Planctomycetota; class Phycisphaerae; order Phycisphaerales; family UBA5793; genus UBA5793. Next base: position 93,248 of record JBDZVA010000006.1, on the reverse strand, counting down.
GGATCTGGGGATCGACGAGTAGATGGATCAGCCGCTCGAGTCGTGCAGCCCGCTCGGCGCGATAAGCAGAGGACCAAACCTCGCCCGCGCGTCAGACTGGTCTCGGTCAAGCCACGCGCTCACACCTTGTCCAACGCCGCGACGACCTTCGGCCGCGCCTCATCCATAGACGCATCGATCTTGGCGCCCGAGGCCCGCGCATGACCGCCGCCGCCGAACTGGCGGGCGACCTGATTGACATCCACCGCGTTCGGCCCCGGCTTGGAGCGCAGGCTGAGTTTGACGTTCCCGCCTTTGGTCTCGGCGATGACACAGGCAACCTGGATTGATTCCACGCTCAACGGCAGGTCGGAGAAGCCGTGACTCTCATCGGGTGTGGCGCCGGCGGCGTCGTAGTCCGACTTACGCAGGGTGATGAGCGCCGCGCGGCCGCCGGCGACAATCTCCAGTGAACTCAGCGCCCGGGCGAGGAGTCGCAGGCGACTGGGCGGATCGGTCTGTTCGATCTTGCGGAACAGTTCGGCATGGTCGGCGCCCGCCTCGACCAGCGTCGCGGCGTGACGGAAGGTGGAGGGCGTCGTATTGGAAAACCGAAACCAACCCGTATCGGTGGCGATACCCAGATACAGCGGCTCGGCGATCGAAGGATCCAGCGGCACGCCCAGTTCTTCGATCAGGTCAGCAACAATCTCACTGGCCGCGCACGTCCCAGTCCGGACGACCCGGCAATCCGAAAGGTCGGCATCTCCCTGGATGTGATGATCCACGATGCAGACCTTGTCGTGGTGTCGATCAAGCCACTCGCCCAGTCCTTTGAGCTGCGATCGCGCCCCGGTGTCGGTGATGACGATCAGGTCGATGTCATCGGGCGGGTGGACGTTTTCAGCCACGACATTGGCGGGCGTTGGCGCGATGATCGACTTGAACACATCCATGACCGGCCCGAGATACCAGACCAGTGCTTCTTTGCCGAGATGCTCGATGGCTCGCGCCAGCGCCACCGTCGAACCGATCGCGTCGCCATCCGGCTTGAGGTGGGTTGTGATCGCAATGCGCTGAGCAGCGCGGATTCGGTCGGCGAGGGCAGGGAGTTCGACGTTTGATTCGTATCGGATGGTCATGATGCCAGAACGTGCCTCGCCAGAAGATCGCGGGTTCGATTGATATCACGGTCGATCTGGGCCTTCACAGCCTGAACTCCCTCGAAGCGAATCTCGTTTCGCAGGAAGCCTTCGAAGCGAATGACGCACTGCCAGCCGTACTCGTCGAGCGGAAGGTCCACGTCGAGCAGGTGCGCTTCGCAGCGCCGCTCGTGGCCGTCAAAGGTGGGACGCAGTCCGACATTAACGGCGGCGGGAAACCAGTTCTCCGACGCGTCGGTCGCGCGACCAAAGTACACGCCGTCAGCGGGCAGCATCGTCGGTGGTATCAGGTTCGCCGTTGGAACGCCGAGCACCCGCCCGCGCTGATCGCCCCGGGTGACTTCGCCGCACACTTCGTAGGGTCGGCCGAGCAGTCGGTGCACATCATCGACGCGTCCCCGCTCAAGCATCCATCGCACGAGCGAACTGGATGCGGTGACGACGGTGTGGTCCCCGAGCACCGCTTCGGCTGGCGGAACAACGACGACCCCGAAGCCGAGTTGGGCCCCGAGCCGGGCGAGTCGTTGCACATCGCCTTCCCGCCGGTGGCCGAAGCGGAAGTCGGGCCCCTCGACGACCGCTGCGGGTTGATGATGCTCGACGACCTCGGCAATGAACGATTCGGGTGAAGTCCCGAGAAGCGCCGGCGTGGGCGCGATTGCGACGACTTCGTCGACCCCGGCCTCTCTGAGCAGGCGCGTGCGATCGGACAAAGTCGTCAGTCGCGGCGGAACGGCCTGCGGCCGCAGCACGGTCGCCGGGTGCGGATCGAAGACCATGGCGACGACGCGCCCACCGGCGCCGGCGTCATCCCGGGCGGCGCGAACCAGAGCCTGGTGCCCGAGATGCACCCCGTCAAAGTTCCCGATTGTCACAACGGTCCGACCGGGCATAGCGGCAACACTAGGCCCGGCCCGGCAAATCTGCCAACCCAATGTGGCAGTGGAAGCGCGCTGGGCCAAGGATTGTCGCATGGCAGACGTTCAGATCGATCGTGAAGCGGTGATTCGGCAACTCGGCGACGGGTTGAGCCGGGCGGCGGAAGATTTCGTCCCCTGGTTCTTTCAGCAGATGCCCGAGACGTACTTCCGCAACGTGGATGAATCAACGCGAATGGAACACATGCGCGCCGTGCTGGCGCTGCGCGCTTCTGGACAGGAGCCTCGTGTCCGCATTCGCAGCAATGACGGTCGGCGCGTGACGTATGTTCTGCCTCGCGACTATCCCGGGCTGCTCGTTGATCTGCTCATGTACGATTTTGGCGATGACCTGATTCGCTCCGCCAAACTGTACTGCTCACACGACGCGGAACTGGTCATTGACATTTTCGAGATCGGTCCGAGTCAGCCGTGCGACCTCAACTCAGACGCGGTGCGCGCAACGTTCGAGAAGACGCTGGCGCTGGCAAAGCAGCGTGGCGAGGCGTGGACCAAGGAGACGCTGCGGGCCCATTTCAAACTGCTCTCCGAAGACAGCGTGCTCAATTGCCCGCCGGCGCGCATTCTCGGCCACGCGCGACTCTACCAGGAGGTCAGTCACTCCAAGGGTTCGGCCGTCGTCATCGACAACAGCCTGTACCCCGCACACTCGCGCATCATCCTCGCCGTCGCCAACGTGCCGGCCAAGCGCATGCTCATTCGCGTCGCCAACCGATTCAAGACCCTAAGCATCAACGTCGATCGCGCCTACGTCGACGCTATCCAGGCGGGCGAAGAGGAATCGGTCGTCGTGATCTCCGCGGTGGTCCAGGGACCGGAAGGCGGACAGATCGATCCCAAGTCCCTGCTCTGGCAGCGACTGCATCGCGACCTTTTGCGACTCAAGTGGCTTGATCGCGAAACGCTGGCGCTGGGCTACGAGTACGCCGAGCTGGGTCTCGGTGGAGCCGACATCCTGCACACGTACTGCGATTTGGCCCACCAGTTGCTCGTCAAGACGAATCGCTACTACTACAGCAGGGCCCGCACTCGAGAGATAACCGAAAAGCACATCGACCTGAGCCTGATGCTCGTCAATCTCTTCCGTGAGCGGTTCGACCCGGATGATGAACTCGACGATGCCGATTACGAGCTGCGCGAACACAAGGTGCGCGAGCAGATCAACGCGGGGATCGAAGATGAGGTGACGCGCGAGATCTTCACGACGATTCTCGACGCCATCACCGCCACCCTCAGGACCAACTACTACGTCGTGGGCCGCTACGCCCTGGCGCTGCGCCTGTCGCCCGATCTGATGATGCGCGTGGCCCCGCGCAACGAGCGGCCCTTTGGCATCTTCTTTGTCCACGGCCGCGACTTCAACGCCTTCCACGTGCGCTTCCGCCAGACGGCGCGCGGCGGCGTGCGCGTCGTTCGGCCCGGGAGCGACGAACAGTTCATTCGCGAGACCGAGCGACATTTCGATGAGGTTTTTGAGCTCGGCTATGCCCAGCAGCTCAAGAACAAGGACATCCCGGAAGGCGGCGCCAAGGCCGTCATCCTCGTTCGTCCCGGGCAGACGATCAACCGCTGCGTCCGCGCGTTTGCCGACAGCATGCTCGATCTGATCACGGACGATGAAAAGACGCAGGCGCGCATCGTCGATCGTCTCGGCATCAAGGAGTGGATCTACCTGGGCCCGGATGAGAACATCACGCCCGGGCACATCAACTGGATCGTCGAGCGTGCTGCGGCGCGCGGCTATCGCTTCCCCAATGCGCTGATGAGCTCCAAGCCCGGCGCGGGAATCAATCACAAGGAATACGGCGTCACAAGCGAAGGCGTGAACGTCTTTCTTGAAGTCGCACTCAAGTCCATTGGCATCGATCCGCGCAAGCAGCCCTTTACGCTCAAGATCACCGGCGGACCCGATGGCGACGTGGCCGGCAACCTGATCAAGATCGTCATCCGCGAGTTCGGCCGAAACGTACGCATCGTCGGAATCGCCGACGGCTTCGGGTGCGCGGAAGACCCGCAGGGCCTCAATCACGAAGAACTGCTTCGCCTCGTGCATGCCAGCAAATCCATCGCCGAGTTTGAGAAGCGCCACCTCTCGCCAGAGGGGGTCCGCACGCTGGTTTCCGATCCCGACGGCTCGCGCATCCGCAATGAGATGCACAACCGGGTGATCGCCGACGCCTTTGTGCCTGCGGGCGGCCGACCGGAGACCATCAACGTTGGGAACTGGAAGAAGTTCCTGACCGCCGACGGCAAGCCGAGCAGCCCCATCATCGTCGAAGGCGCCAACCTGTTCATCACCGGGGAAGCCCGGCGTCAACTCTTTGACACCGGCGTCATCATCGTCAAAGACTCCTCGGCCAACAAGTGCGGCGTCATCTGCTCGAGCTACGAGATCATGGCGAGCCTGATGATCAGCCAGGAGGAGTTTATCGAGATCAAGCCGGACTACGTGCATGAAGTTCTCCAGCGCCTGCGGGAAGTCGCCGGGCTCGAAGCGCGTCTGCTCTTTGAAGAGCGCAAGCGCCGTCCAACCACGCCGCTGGTTGATCTGAGCATTCTGTTGAGCCGCGAGATCCGACGCGTCAATGACGCGCTGACGGCCGACTACGACCGCGTCACGGAACAGCACGGCGATTTGATCACCCAGTGCATCACTGAGCACATTCCGCCCTCATTGCTCGCCAAGGCCGGCGATCGCGTGTGGAACGTGCTGCCCAAATCGTACCGCCAGGAGATCGTCTGCGCCTCGCTGGCGTCGCACATCATCTACCGCGAAGGGTTTGACTACTTCCGCGACACGCCCGATAGTCACCTTGTGGACCTCACGCTGGCGTACTTCCTCCGCGATCGCCACAACCGCGAACTCGTCGAAGAGATACAGGCATCGGGAGTCAAACACGCGGCTGAAATCGCGGAACTGCTTCGCATCGGCGGCACGCGGGCCGGCCTGCATATCACTCCAAAGGTGTAGCCTCGCTTCCGGGATCAGTCGCGACGAACCCCATGGTGCCGCACATGCACGACTCATCAGTCTGGCGGCTGTGCATCGATACCGGAGGCACGTTCACCGACTGCCTGGCGACCGATCCGCATGGCCACCGCCACCGCGCCAAGGTGCTCAGCAGCGGCGTGATTCGCGGCGAGATCGTCGAATGCTCGGGACCGGGTCGGGCGCGGCTCGTGCTTCCGATCGCACTTCCAGATGCATTTGCCGTCGGCGCTGCCGTTGCCAGCGCCGCCCATCCTCATCAGGCGGCGACGATTCGCACCTTCGATGCTGCGACGGGCCTTATCGAGTTCGACTCGTCCACTCCCCTGCAGGCTGGCTTGGGTGAGATCGACTGCGGCATCGAGGCGCCCGTGCTGGCGGCGCACCTCGTCACGCGAACTCCGCTGAACGGAACGCTGCCGCCCATGCAGCTGCGCCTCGCCACGACGCGCGGCACCAACGCGCTGCTCGAGCGCAGCGGCCCGCCGACGGCTCTGTTCATCACCAGAGGGTTCGCCGACCTGCTGCGCATCGGCACACAGCAGCGGCCCGATCTCTTTGCGCTGAACATCGTCAAACCTCCGCCCCTGCATGACGCCGTGGTCGAAGTCGATGAACAGGTGGATTCGCATGGCCGGATCATGGAGTCTCCAGATCTTGACCGTGTTCGAGCTGAGGCGCGGCGCCTGGTCGAGCGCGGGGTGAGCAGCGCCGCCGTGGCTTTCAAGAATGCATACCTCAACAGCGAGCACGAGCGTGCCGTCGAAATGGCACTCCGCGAAGTGGGCGTCGCGCATGTCACACGCTCGTCGGCGGCCGCGCCGCTGATTCGACTTCTGCCGCGCGCCGAAACAGCGCTTGTCGACGCGTATCTCGCTCCGATCATCCTCGGCTATCTCGAGCGGATCGGCAGGCACATCACCACGACCTCGATGATGGTGATGACCAGCGCCGGCGGACTCTCGGCGGCCGGCGCCTACCGCCCCTGCGACAGCCTGCTCAGCGGGCCGGCCGGTGGCGTCGCGGGCGCCGCGGCGGTCGCGCGCGCGATTGGTGACGAGCAGATCATCTCGTTTGACATGGGCGGCACGAGCACAGATGTCGCGCGCTGGGCCGGCGACTTTGAGTACACCTTTGAGCACCACGTCGGCAGCGCCCGACTCCTCGCCCCGGCGCTCGCAATCGAGAGTGTGGCCTCGGGCGGCGGGAGCGTGTGCTGGTTTGACGGTCATCGCCTGCGCGTCGGGCCGCAGAGCGCCGGCGCCTCGCCCGGGCCGGCCTGCTATGGCTGCGGCGGGCCGCTCACGGTCACCGACGTGAACCTGCTGCTCGGCCGCATCGACGCATCGCGGTTCCAGACGCCGCTCGATCGAATGGCGGCGGAGCATCGCTGCGAAGAACTGCTCCACGCCGTGGAGCGGGGCACCGGTGAGAGGCTCACCATTGCTCGGCTGCTTTCCGGCCTGCTCGCGATCGCCAACGCACACATGGCCGACGCCATCTCGCGCATCAGCCTGCGACGCGGGTTCGATCCTTCTGAACATTCGCTCGTCGCGTTTGGCGGAGCCGGCGGGCAACATGCGTGCGCCATTGCTGATCTGCTCGGAATGGGCCGGATCATTGCGCCTGCAGACGCGGGATTGCTCAGCGCCGTTGGCCTGTTCGATGCTCGAGTCGAACGATTTGCCCAGCGCCAGATCCTCAGGACGCTCGATGAATTGGCGACGGGAGCCATCGAAGCCCTCATCGCCGAGTTGCAACAGCAGGCGACGGCGCTGGTCCGCCGTGATCTTCTTCGAGATGAGCCCATCGAGATCCGCCGACGTCTGATCGAGATGCGCGTCCTCGGACAGGATGCAACGCTGAGCATTGAATACGCGGATGAAGCGAGCCTCGCACACCGGTTTGCCGAACTGCACACGCAACTCTTCGGGTACGCGCCCGCAGGGCGCACCGAGATCGAATCGATCCGCGTGATCGCCTCCACGCGAGCACCGGCCTATGCGTCAATTGCAGCCGGAAAGGCACAGCGGGCGCAGCCGTCGTCCACACGCCGCACCCTGATGCTGATTGCCGACTCCCAGACCTCCGTACCAATTGTTGACCGAGAATCATTTGATTCCGCCGAAGCGGTCTCCGGTCCGGCGCTGCTTGTGGACGATCACAGCACGACGCTGGTCGAGCCCGGCTGGAGTTACCGATCGGCTGCGAGCGGACACATCATCATCGAGCGGATGACTGCACCGTCGCACACGCCCGAAGGGATAACCATTGGCCAGTCGAAGGCCGCCCGGCTCGAACTGTTCACCAACCGATTCCGAGCCATTGTGGAAGACATGGGCGAACTGCTCCGCCGCACCGCCCAATCGACGAACGTGAAGGAGCGTCTCGATTTCTCCTGCGCACTGCTCGACGCGGATGCACAGCTCGTAGCCAACGCACCGCATATCCCCGTCCACCTCGGAGCGATGGGATGCTGCGTCCGTGCGGTGCGCGATGCCCTTGCGCTGGGACCCGGCGAGGTGGCGATCACGAATCATCCGGCGTTCGGCGGCTCGCACTTGCCGGACATTACGCTCATTACGCCTGTGTACGATGGGACCGAGCTGCTAGGCTACGTCGCCAATAGGGCCCATCACGCGGAGGTGGGCGGCACCCGGCCGGGTTCGATGCCCCCTGCAGCGCGAACGCTGGCTGAAGAGGGCGTCGTCATCCCGCCGATGCACGTGGCGCGCGGCGGGCAGGTTGATTGGTCACCGATTCGTCGCCTGCTGTCGGCCCAGCCGCATCCCTCGCGACACGTGGAGATGAACATGGCCGACCTGGCGGCGGCATTGGCCGCAAACCGCCATGGAGCGAGCGCGCTGCTTGAACTGGTGCGGGCACAGGGCCGGGAGACGGTTGCACACTTCATGACGGCGCTGCGCCAGCAAGCGTCCACCACGATGCGCCAAGCGCTCGCGGACCTCGGCGATCGCACCTTCCATGCCAGGGAACGCCTGGACGACGGCACGACGATTGACGTCACGATCACCACAACCAACGGCGCTGCGACGATCGACTTCACCGGCACCTCCCCCACTCACGCGGGCAACCTGAATGCCACGCCCGCGATTGTGCACAGTGCCGTGATGTACGTTCTGCGGCTGCTCGTGCGCGAGCCGCTTCCGCTCAACGAAGGGTTGCTCGACCCCGTGCGAATCATCCTGCCGGAGGACATAATCCTCAATCCCCGTTTCAACGATGACGCCGCGCAATGTCCGGCCGTTGTCGGCGGCAACACCGAAACGAGCCAGCGGCTGGTCGACACGCTCATCAAGGCGCTGGGGATCGCCGCGTGCAGCCAGGGCACGATGAACAACGTTCTCTTTGGCAACGACACGTTCGGCTACTACGAAACCATTTGCGGCGGCGCGGGAGCCACCAGCGAGCAGAACGGCGCCGATGCGGTCCATACGCACATGACCAACACGCGTATCACCGATGTCGAAGTGCTCGAGCACCGCTATCCCGTGCGCCTCCGCCGGTTCGCTATTCGACACGGTTCGGGCGGGTGCGGCCTTCATCGCGGCGGTCACGGAGCCATCCGCGAAATCGAGTTCCTCGAACCCATGGCCCTCTCCGTGCTCACCCAGCATCGCGTCGAGCAACCCTTTGGGCTTGGCGGAGGTGAAAGCGGCCTGTGTGGAGCGCAACGCCTCATCCGCACCGACGGCGGCGAAGTGCAACTCGCTTCCATCGACGGTTGCGACGTCGGTATGGGCGACCGACTCATCATCGAAACGCCCGGCGGTGGCGGCTGGGGTGAATCGACGTAGTTCCCCACGACCGACCTACCATTGCCCCATGCCACGACGCCGCGAAACAAGACCCTACTCCGACAAGACCCGCGGCATCCGCATTCAGAAGGCTCTCGCCGAGGCGGGTATTGACTCGCGCCGTCACTGCGAGGAACTGATTGAGGAACGCCGCGTCAGCGTCAACGGCACGTTCATCGAGTCCCTCCCCGCCTGGGTCGATCCTGTCAAGGATCGCATCGAGGTAGACGGCCACCCGATTCGCAAGCGCAAGACTGATCGGCCGACTGATCACTTCTACGTGATGCTCAACAAACCGGCCAACGTGGTGTCCACGAATGCCGATCCCTACGGTCGGCGGCGGGCCATCGACCTGGTCGTGCTTCCGGGCGCCCCGCGCCTGTTCTGCATCGGTCGGCTTGACGCCGAGTCGACGGGCCTGCTGCTGCTGACCAACGACGGCGAACTGGCCAACCGCCTCACGCATCCGCGCTATGAAGTGCACAAGATGTACGAGGTGGTCATCAAGGGCAGCCTCGACCAGGAAGGCGTGGCCGCACTGCAGCGCGGCATCGTGCTGTACGATCGAAAGCGAAACAAGGCCGAGCGCACCGAAGGCGTACGCCTCAAATTCCTCAAGCGCGACCGGGATCGGACGCACCTGCTCATGGAGCTGCGCGAAGGCCGCAACCGCCAGATCCGCCGCATGATGGCGGCGCTCGAACACCCGGTGCGCAAACTCAAGCGCGTCGGGCTGGGACCGCTGAAACTCAGCGGCGTGGCGGTCGGTCAGTGGCGCATGCTGCGAGCGGGCGAAGTCAGCGCCTTGCGCAAGGCAGCGGGCATGCCAAAGCCCGTCAAAGTTGACCGCGGGGCGGCGCGCCGGGCGCGTGAAGCGCAATGACCTCGCCGGTCGACCGCGCGTAGCGCAAACCGAGTTCCAGCGGAAAGAGCCTCAATCCCTGCGCCCGCAGGCGCGGAGCGTGCTCGCGTTCGTAGATATCAAAGGCCGCGCGACTGCGAAAGCGGTAATGCACTTCATATCGAATCGTGTCGCCGTCCATGCGGATAATCTCGGCCGAGAGTGCTCCGGCCTGGCAGACCTCTGCGAGGTGCTCGCGCTCGAGCCAGTCGACCCATTCCTGAGCCGTCTCGGCATTGTCGAATTCGCACGCGACGGCATAGTGCAGCACGTGACTCCCCTCACAGCGAGATGGATGACTTCGCTCAGCCCGGATACGTCGGCTTCTGCTGCCAGTCGAGCTCGTACGAGCCGGGGATGCCGTGGTACTCGCGGGGGAAGACGTAGTCCTTGCGCAGCGGATGGCCGACCCAGTCTTCGGGCAGCAGGATGCGGCGCAGGTCGGCGTGGCCCGGGAAGTCCACCCCGAACAAATCGAAGATCTCCCGCTCGTGCCAGTCAGCAGTGCGCCACAGGTCAGACACGCTGGGAATCGACGGGGCGCCGCGATCGGTGTACACCTTGACGGCAAACTCATGCTTGTGCTTCATCGAACGCAGGTCGTAGACGGCGCACATCTTGTCATCTGCGACATAATCGACGCCGGAAACGCACAACAGAAAGTCGAAGGCGAGCGCCTCATCGTGAGCCAGGAACTCGGCAATGGCACGCCAGTTCTGAGCATCGACGTGGATGCGCGGATGCTTGTCCTCGGGATGGGAGGCGGTGATCTGGCTGGCGAACTTCTCGCCCAGCCGGGCGGCAATCTGCGTGGGAGTCATAGTCGGAGATTGTAGCGTCGCAGTTCCGAAGGTCATGGCTCCCGGGGCGAGGGGGCGTCAATCTCCTCGACGCTCGGGCTCAGTGCGCCGGCTGGCCGCCGCGCTGCGGGCGGAATCCAGTTAAGCATGGACGGCCCAATGACTCGCCATGCGAATCGCTGGCTGAGCACCTGGAGATGATCGCCCGTGTTGCGGAACTCCAGCCAGGTCGGGTCATAGCCCCATTGTTCGAAACGAGGGTGGTTGTAGGTGAACCCGACCCGGCCGCCCGCATCGCCAAAGTAGCGGTCCGAGGTGCCAAAGAGCGATGTCCCGGCCCCGAGGATCAGCCCGTCGTGGGGCGAACTGAACGCCACGATGCGCGGCACGCGCTCCAACGCCGGGCCAAAGTCATAATCGGGCGACAGGGCCGGCGCGAGCAGCCAGACCTGCTCGATGATGTTTTCGCCGACGTCGAGCAACTCGGCCGCGCGGATTGCAATCGCCGCCCCGCCGCTGTGACTGGTCAGGACCACGCGTGCGTCTGGCGACGTGGCCTTGAAGCCGCGCAATCGCTCGATCAATCGGTGGGCCTGTGCTTCGTGCAGTTCGGTGTCGTACAGGTTGCGGCCTGGCGAGTGCGTCGTCCAGTTCACAATCGTGACTTCCTGCACGCCCGCGCGGAGCAGACCGGCTGCAAAAAAGTGATCATGCGGCACGTCGCCGGAGATGCCCGGTGCGTGGAAGACGTAGATCCCGTCGTGACGGATAATCCCTTCGCGATCGGACCACGAGATGCCGCAGCCCCACAGTCCGAGCGACATGAGCGTCGTGGCGAGCAGCGCCGTGCTCCGTCGTGCTGTCGCGCGCGTCATCATGCGTTGCCTCGCCGCCGGTTCAATCGAATTCGTCGCCGCGGAACATCGAACCGAGGTAGGACCGGCGCACCACCTCGTCGCGGATCAGGTCCTTTGGAGGACCTTCGGCCAGAATGCGCCCGTCGTTGAGGATGTACGCCCGATCGCACACGCGAAGCGTCTGGAGGACGTTGTGGTCGGTAATGAGCATGGCGATGCCGCGCTCCTCACGCAGGCGGAGAATCTCACGCTGCAGATCCTCGACCGCCAGCGGATCAACCCCCGAGAACGGCTCATCGAGCAGGATGAGATCAGGGTTCTTGATCAGGCAGCGGGCGATCTCGAGTTTGCGCCGCTCGCCGCCGGAAAGCGTCCTCGACGACTGGGTGCGGTTCTTGGTCAGGCCGAACTGGGACAGCAGGTCGTTCAGCCGGGCCGTGCGCTCCTGGCGGCTGAGGGGCTGAAGCTCCAGGAACGCCATGAGATTCTGCTCGACAGTGGCGCGGCGGAGGATGCTCGGCTCCTGGCTCAGGTAGCCCATGCCCCGGTTGGCCCGGCGAAACATCGGCTCGTGGGTAATGTCGTGCCCGTCGAAGACCACCTGCCCGCCGTCGGCGGTGGTCATGCCGATGCTCATGCGGAAACTCGTCGTCTTGCCGGCCCCGTTGCGTCCCAGCAGACCGACGATCTCCGCCCGATTGACGTGGAAGGACACTCCATCCACGACCGCGCGCTGGCCGTACGTCTTGACGAGATTGCTGACCTGGAGCAACTGCATCGGAGGCGGATGGTAGGCGATTTCTCGCGGTGCGGGAGATGCAGTGAGCGTGGCGGTCATACGTTCAACGCCTCGCGCAGGCAGCGAACGGCGCCGGCCGGGTCTTCGCTGGCACAGACGAATGAACTCACCGCCACACCCGCGACGCCGACGGCTGTGAGTTGCCCCACATTGGCCCTGGTGATACCGCCGATGGCCAGGTGGGGCAGGGGGACATGCCGGATGTATTCGCTCAGGTAGTTCGGGCCGGCAAGTTGAGGCTTGTCCTTGGTTGTGGTGTGGAACATCGGCCCGACGCCGCAGTAGTCGGCCCCGGCTTTCGCCGCCGCCTCGGCCTGGGCGAGCGTACTGGTGGACACGCCGATGATCAGTTGTCTCCCCGCGAGTCGGCGCACATGGCCGACGGGCAGATCGGTCTGTCCCAGATGCACGCCCGTCGCTCCGACGAGCAGCGCCACATCAGCGCGATCGTTGATGATGCTCGCCACACCCGCCGCCCTGCAGCGATCGACAACGACGGTGGCGTGACCGAGCAGTTTGCCATCTTCGAGATTCTTCTCGCGGAGCTGGATGCAGTCGGCCCCGCCTTCGATCGCGGCCTCAAGCACTTCGATCCACGGCCGGGTGCAGAGTGACTCAGTGAGCAACACGCACACACGCCATTGCGGGCCCGTCGCCGTGCCCAATCGCTGCTGCAACCGCTGCTCCACGTCGTAGGCACGATATCGCAGTACTTCGATCATCCCCGCGGCCTGCGTATTGATGGGCTTGAGATACTCCTCGATGCTGCGCAGCGATTCACCCAGACGCTTGCCTGCGGCGATGACGATCGCAGCCACATCCCGCCGGCTCGTCTCCGACTCCGTCTTGATGGTCTTGCCGACATCGCCCGGCGCATCCCGATTGGCCTCGAGCCAGCCAGGTGGAAGCTGATCCAGCGCGGTTCGCAACTCATGTCGAATCTGCTTCAGCCTGGCCGAAAGATCGGCGTCATCGAGAATGAAGCGCGCATAATCCTCCATCACGCGAAGGGCCTCGCGAGCGCGATTGGCGTTGGCGTCGAGAATCCGGGCGGGTGAGCGGTTCATCTCAGTATGCTATGCGCCGCAACGATTCTCTAGAACGGCCGGCGCGTCGGGTTCACCACCACGTTGTCCCGGCCGAGGATGAGCAAGTCGGCGATCTCGATCGCCTCGGAGAAGGATTCGAGCGCCTGCTCGATGTTGAAGCAGTCCGCCAGCACCTGCCCCTTCTCGAGATGCTCGATCGTCGCGATGGCGTCGCCGCAGACCAGGGCCGTGTACCGCGGAAGCGGCAGCAGCAGCCCCGCGCTGCCGGGCGTTCGACCTGGAACGGGAAAAAGATCGACGCGATCGGCGAGATGATCGGGGGCGGGTTCAAAGCGCCGCAGCAGCGCGATTTCGGCTCGCATCAACTCGGCCAGCTCCGCTTCGCCCGCATCGCGCGCTTGCTCAAACTGCGCCACCATGCCCTGCCCCACCGCCTCGCGCTCCGTTTCTGAAATCCACCACTTCGCATGTTCAAAGAGACGCAGGCCTCGTCGAAGGTCGGGGCGAAAGGAAGTGAGAAACACATGCGTCACCTGCTCGGCTCCGAAGCCGCACCGCTCGCGCAGCCGGGCCTCGAGAATCTCAGCCGGCAGAGAGGGATCGACAAGAATCGTCCGATCGCTCGAGCGTATGAGGGTGGTCGTCGCGTGTGGCGTCCGCGCCTCGCCCCGTTCACCCCAAAGCGGGTGAGCCGCCAGGGTGCCGATGCTGATAATGCGATAGTCCAAACCATTCCTCGATTCAGATCACTACTTCAGAGTGTGTGGGAGCAACCAGTCGATGACCTCGGGCAGCACATAACCCACCATGAGCACGTGGCCCAGATCGGCCACCTCGCGATACTCGACATCCATGCCCGCCTCCTGCGCGACGTCCACCACAGCCTTGACACGTGCGGGGGCGATGAGGCCGTCGAGCTCGGCGCCAATGGCCAGCGTTGGCGGAATACTGGCCCCCTTCCCGTAGCTCGCGCCAGCCAGCCAGCAAGCCGCGGCAATGCGATCAGTTCGGCTGGCCGACATGCTGCCGGTCATCATCGCGCCCATCGAGTGACCGATCACGTAGATGCGGTTCTCATCAATGTCATAGAGCGCCTTCATCAGTGAAACGATCGCATCAAACGCCACTCCCAGATCCATCAGCGGCGACGCCTCCGGCGAAACGACGGCGAAACCGTGCTCATCGGCGAGTTCTTTGATGATCCCGTCGCCGTATGCGTCCATGAAGAGATTCTCATCGCCACCGGCGCCGTGGAGCGCGATAACCAGCGGCATGGGCGCTCGCCGATTGACCGCCCGCGGCACATACACACGCGCGGGGAAATAGACCTCTTCGACCAGTCTCACTCCATACCACGTATCCCCACTGCGGTCGGCGTAGGGGTCAATGCCCGCTTCAACCATCGTACACTCGCGATCGAGTTCGCCGATCAACTGGGCATAGTCCGTCAGCAGCGCGATGGATCGGGTCGGCGAGTCGGCCAGGTCGAGCAGCCCCAGGCGACGCCGAAGCAGATCCTGCGCCAGCCGCTGTGGTTCGGTTGCTTCGCGTTGTGCGATCGTTTCCAGACGCCGGCCCAGTCTTTCGCGTACTGCCGGTATGGACTCTGGCAGAATCGTCCACTGACCGATTTTGACGTGGGTGCGGCGCGGGTGATCAGGCAGATCAAATCCCATTCCGCCCGGCTGATCAAAACCCATTCCGCCCGAGCGAAGCATGATCTCGCGCGTTCCCGCTCGCAACGGACCATCAAGGTGAACGCGAACCGAGCCGCTTACCCGTCGCGACGCATCCATCTCGAGGATCAGTTTGTTCAGTGAACTCTCCGACGATCCGGTTTCATTGAACACAATCATCAGGCCGACTTGTTTGGGAAGCTCGATGCCCTCAGGAAGCGGATAGATTGACGACACGCTGAAGGTGCAGTCGCCGTCGTATGTACCACCCCGCGACATGGCATCCACCGTCGGACGAGCCGGGTTGACGTCGAGATGCAATGAATGCGCCAGCGATCGAAAGTGCTCATCCGAGTTGTCTCCGGGGCGCTGAGCGAGCAGGGCGTTCATCTGTGCGGCCACGCCGCCGATGTTTCCGCCGAAAAACGCAACCGCAGCACGATCGGCGCGGGTGTTGAGATCCGCCAGCGCTGGTTCATCGAGCAGCGTCCACGCCCGCCAGGCATCGGACTCGCGATCGATGCCCTCGGGCGGCTCTGCATTGCGATCGGCGATGCGCTGCATGAACTGGGCATCCACCCGCTGATACGCATTGGCCAGGTCAAGTCGGCTGACGGCCGACGGCTTGTCTCCCGCGCGGCCGGGCTGAGCGAGCGTGGTTGCAGTGCCGGCAATGACGCTCAGTATCCAGGCCGCGGCCACATTCGCGATTCGCAGCCGGAGGCAATTCGTACTCATGGTTTCTCCTTGATCGACGCCAGCGCGGCCAGGGCTCGCTGCCGCCCTTCACTGTGCTCGACAATCGGATGAGGATAGGTCGAGCCAAGTCGCACTCCCGCCTCGCTCAGCACAGCAGGCGGCGCCTCCCAGGGACGGCACAGGAACTTGTCGGGCAGGCGGCTCAATTCCGGCACCCACTGGCGCACGTACGAACCATCGGGGTCGAACTTCTCGCCCTGGGTGATCGGATTGAAGATGCGAAAGTACGGCGCGGCATCCGCCCCGCAGCCGGCGCACCACTGCCAGCCAAGCGTGTTGTTGGCGAGATCGGCATCGACAAGCGTGTCCCAGAACCATGCAGCGCCGTGCCGCCAGTCGAGAAGCAGATGCTTGACGAGAAACGACGCCGCCATCATCCGGACGCGGTTGTGCATCCACCCGGTGGCCCAGAGCTGCCGCATTCCCGCATCGACGTAGGGATACCCGGTCATGCCGCGCTGCCAGGCTTGCAAATCCCTCTTGCTTCGCCGCCAGGGAAAGCGGCTGTACTGTTCGCGCAGCGGCTGCTGCGGTGTATGCGGGAAGTGATGCAGCAGGTGATGAGCAAACTCGCGCCACGCGATCTGACGCAGGTAGGATGCGGCCCCGATCGATGGACCGCGTGTGCTTCGCTCGGCTTCGCACTCCATCACCTCGTGCCAGATGCGCCGCGGCGACACTTCGCCGAAGTGCAAGTGCGGGCTGAGGCGCGATGTGCCCTCCTCATCGGGTCGATCGCGACGGGCATCGTACTTCGCAACATGATCGAGCCACGCCTTCAGCCGCTGCCTTGCTCCGGCCTCGCCCGGCGTCCACATCGGCGCAAAGCCCGCAGCCCAGTCGCGCGTCGGCAGCAGGTCGAGGTCTTCAATCTTCATCGAACTCGGCCACGATGTCGGTGCCGTGAGACGCTTGGGCGCTGCGATCGGCTCGGCCATCTCCAAACCGTCCTGCAACGCCTTCCAGAATGGCGTGAAGACCTGGTAGGGTCCCCCCGATTTGGTTTTCACGACGCTCGGATCATGCAGCAATGAGGCATTGAATCCCTGATGCTCGATGCCTTGATCGCGCAACATCTTCTCAACCGCATACTCGACTTCGACCGCGTGCGGTTCGTACCGGCGCGACCAGAATACGGCCGAGGCATCAGTCTCCTCAATGAGTTGGCCCAGCACTTCGACAGTGCCGCCGCTCTGCACGATCAACCGCGAACCACAGCGGCGCAGCGACGCATCCAGCGATTGCAGTGAATGATGCAGCCACCACCGACTCGCGGCCCCGGCGGGCCAGTCACCCTCATCATCGGGCGACCAGACATAAACGGGCACGATCGCCCCGCCACGATTGACCGCTGCGTGCAGAGTCGAATGGTCATCCAGCCTCAGGTCCTGTCGAAGCCAGACGATCGTAGTCATGACGCAACCGCGCTCCGCATGCGCGCAAACTCGTCCCAGTACCGGGGATAGGTCTTGTTGACACAACTGGGATTGGCGATGCGCACACCCGGCCGCACCAGCCCGGCGATCGAGAACGCCATCGCCATGCGGTGGTCGTCGTAGGTTTCAATGCACACGGCATCGCTCCGCTGGCGCGAATCCCCGCCGGGTTCGATGACGAGCAGTTCATCATCTTCGATTTCGACCGTTGCGCCGAGTTTGGTCAGTTCCGCCTTTAGAGCGGCAAGACGATCCGTCTCCTTGTGTCGAAGCGTCGACAAGCCGCGCAGAACTGTCTCGCCGCGTGCGAATGCGGCGAGCACGGCCAGCGTCATCGCGGCGTCGGGCATGAGCGCGCAATCGATGTCGATCCCGTGCAGTGGCTCGTGGGTGCCGATGGCGGTGAGGAAGTCGCGACCGAAGGTGATCCCCGCGCCCATCTCGTTCAGGGCGTCAACGAATCGAACGTCGGGCTGCAGCGAGCCTTTGCCCAGCCCCTCGATCGTGCACACCGAACCCGGAGATACCGCCGCAGCCGCAAGGAAGTAGGTCGCGCTCGACGCATCCGGCTCAATCGCGACCTCGATTCCCTCATAGGAACCGCGCGCAATGTCGATTCGATCAAGCGTTGGCGTCGCCTCGATTGCTGCGCCAAAGCGATCCATGCAGCCAAGCGTCATCGCGATGTAGCCGGGCGAAGTCAGCGGTCCCGTCGCGCGCAACTGGAGGCCGCCACTCATGCACGGCCCAATCATCAGTAGCGCCGAAATGAACTGGCCCGACAACGTCGAGCCGACGGCCAGCTCGCCGCCGGCCAAGGGGCCGGGTGAAACGCGAAGCGGCAAGCCGCCATCGCGGCTGACGTATTCAATAACCGCGCCGCGAGATCGCAGCAGATCGACCAGTTCACCAATCGGACGCTGACGCATTCGATCGTCGCCATCGATCACGACCGGAGCGTCCGCCAGCAGACAGGCCGCGGTCAGAAACCGCACCGCCGTGCCCGCATTGTGCCCGTCGAGCGTGCACCCGCCGCGCAGCCGCCCCTCGTGGCCGATGATCTGCAGCGACTCCCACTGGCCACCCGACTCGACGGCCTCGATCGCCACACCGAGTTGCCGCAGCGCCGCGACCATGACCTCCGTGTCATCCGCCCGCAGCGGCCGGTGCAGAACGGTCCGCCCACCGGCCAGCGCCGCCAGCAACAGACATCGATTCGTCAGACTCTTCGAACCGGGCGGAGTGATGGAAAAGCGAAACGGCGCGGTCGGCGGCGTGATCAGAATCGCATCGTCATGGGCGCTGGAATGCTGCACAGCCAGATTCTAACCCCCCCGATCGCTCAGCCGCGCAGCCGCCAATGCAATGCGGTTCAGAATCGACTGCCTCTGGAAGGCTGTTACATCCTCCTGCAAGGCCCGCTCAACGAGCGGCCGGATCTCCACATCGCCCAGTTGCCCCGCGTCGAACCGGCTCTGCAGTGCGTAGGCGATGCGCTCCAGAGGATGATCGTCATAGCCGAAGCGCAGCAGGCACAGACCGTACAGGGTGAGAAACGGGCGCGAGCCGAGCGAGCGCCACTGGATCGAATGCACAAGTTCGTGGAACACGAGCGACTCGTCGCGCTCCAGACCCGATCGCACAAACACCATCGCACCGAGCGTGATCCCAGCCGGCTCGACAATCGTCAAGTGCCCAATCACGCTTGCGGGTAGTCCCCATTGCTCGTAGGGCGGCGTTGGAACGTGATCACAGGCGATCAGGCGAACCGATGAAAGCAACTCGTGATCGAAGTGCCGATGCAGCTGCGGGATACCAAGGTCACCTATTGGCCGGGCGTCAGGCCGCGACCGGGCCACCGTCTCGCGCGCCCAACGCTGCGCCTTGAGCAGCACGCCGGGCAATCGCAGGGCGAACAGCGCGCCGCTCATCCCTTGCGGAACACTGCCACGACGTTTTCAACCGGCACGACGAACAATCGATTGTCCCCTTCGAAATCCACGGGGATCGCATCCTTCGGATTGAAAAGCACGCGGTCATACTGGCGGATCGGATAGTCCTCGTCGTGCTCGACCTGCGCGCTCACCGCCACAATGCGCCCCGTGAGCGTGGGAATCTCGATCTTGTCGGGCAGGTGAATACCCGACTTGGTCTGCTTGCGGTCCTCATCCTTGCGAATGAGCACACGCGCGCCAATGGGCTCGACGATCTCGATCGACTGGCTCGCGGATTGCTTGGGAGTTTCCTTGGAGGGCATGCTCTGCTCGCTTGATGCTCGATTCAGACAGGGCGGCGACGCCGGCGCGATCGGAGCGTCGGCCGACTCGGCGTGCGTCTTCGCCTGACGTTTTCGACTATAGCGCGATCACCCCCAGCCTACCCGTCGTCGCTCGATTTGACTACGATGCAGGTGCAACTGACTCTCACATCGAGGAGCCATCGTGGACGACCTTTCCACCACCTTCCTGAGCCGACTCGCCACGCACGACCCGCAGGCGGCTGACATCATCACCCACGAAGCCCGTCGGCAGGAAACGACGCTCGAACTCATCGCCTCCGAAAACCACGTCTCGACCATGGTCATGCACGCGATGGGATCCTGCCTGACCAACAAGTACGCAGAGGGATACCCCGGCGCCCGCTACTACGGCGGCTGCGAGTTCCACGACCAGATCGAGAACCTTGCCCGCGAACGCGCCAAGCAACTCTTCGGCTGCAACTTCGCCAACGTGCAACCCCACAGCGGCGCCCAGGCGAACATGGCCGTGTTCATGGCGATGATGGACGTCGGCGACACGTTCGCCTCGCTCGTCCTCAAAGACGGCGGGCACCTGAGCCACGGCATGAAGATCAACTTCTCCGGCAAGTACTTCAAGCCCGTCCACTACCCACTCGTCTACGACGCTAACAACCCGCGCTTCGAGCACATTGACTACGACGCCATGCGCGACGTCTGTCTCGAGCACAAGCCGAAGATGATCCTGTGCGGCTACTCGGCGTACCCGCGCACGATCGATTTTCCCAGGTTCCGCGCCGTCGCTGATGAGTGCGGCGCGATCCTCATGGCCGACATCGCTCACATCGCGGGCCTCTGCGCGACCGGCGCGCATCCGTCCCCCTTCCCGCACGCCCACATCGTGACCACCACGACCCACAAGACCCTTCGCGGCCCCCGCGGCGGATTGATCATGACCAACGACGAGGAGATTGCCAAGAAGATCGACAAGGCGCTCTTCCCCGGCGTGCAGGGCGGGCCGCTCATGCACATCATCGCCGCCAAGGCTGTCGCGTTTGGCCAGGCGCTGCAACCATCGTTCAAGACCTACTCCACGCAGGTCGTGAAGAATGCACAGGCGCTCGCGAAGGCTCTGGCCGAGCGCAACTACCGCCTCTGCTCGGGTGGCACGGACAACCACCTCATGCTCGTCGACCTCCGTCAGCGCGATGAGAACCTCACCGGCGCTGATGCCGAGAAATGGCTCGAATCAGCCGGGATCATCACCAACAAGAATGGCATCCCCAACGACCCGCGCCCGCCGCGCATCACCAGCGGCCTGCGCCTGGGCAGCCCGGCGCTCACCACGCGCGGCCTGAAGGAAGCGGACATGGTCAAGGTCGCCGCGTGGATCGACCGCGTGCTCGGCAGCGCGGGCGACGCCACAACGTGCGAGAAGGTGCGTGGCGAAATCGCGGAGTTCTGCAAAAAGTTCCCGCTCGATCGCGAACACTGAGAACGAGGAGGCGGACCCATGGCCGACAAGGTCAAACCGATTCCCGATGACTACCAGGCGGCCACGCCCTATCTCATCTGTCGCGGGGCGGCAAAGGCGGTGGATTTTTACAGGCGAGCCTTCGGCGCCGTCGAGCACTTCCGCATGGACGCGCCCGACGGCAAGATCGGCCACTGCGAGATGCGCATCGGCAAGCACGCCATGATCATGCTCGCCGATGAGCATCCCGAGATGGGCGCTGTCAGTCCGCAGACGCTCGGAGGCACTCCCGTCTCGATCTACATCTACGTCGAAGATGTCGATGCGCTTGCCAGGCAGGCGGAGAAAGCCGGCGCCAAGGTGCTGCGACCCGTGGCGACCCAGTTCTATGGCGATCGCAGCGTCATGCTCCTCGATCCGTTCGGCCACCAGTGGGGGTTCGCCACGCATGTCGAAGACGTCTCCCCCGAGGAAATGGAACGTCGCGCTGCGGAGAAGTACGGCGGCGGGTGAGCCGCGGCTCTGGCAAGCGTTCCCATAGCCATGCCGACCGATCCTGCCCATCTCCAGCGCGAGTTTGCCTTCTTCGCCCAAGTGTGCGCAGAGTATTGCCCGCTCTATGCCGCGCTTTCGGCCCGCGTGGCTCAGGACGAACCCATCCGCAGCCTCGCGGCCAACGGTCCGAAGCGCCAGCCGCCCGCCAACATGCTCTTCGGTGCCGTTCACTTTCTGCTGCTCAGTGGCGTGGAGCATCCGCTGCGCGAGTACTACCCGACAATCGCCGGCACGCGATCGCCCGATCAGGCGTATCCGGTGTTCCGCGATTTCTGTCAGCAGTTCCAGCCGGAGATTCTCCACCTCGTCGCCACCCGCCTCGTCCAGACCAACGAGGTCGGCCGGTGCGGCGTGCTGCTGCCCGCGTTCTCAAGCGTCTTTGCCGAGTTCAACACGCCCCTGCATCTGCTTGAAGTCGGCGCCAGTAGCGGCCTGAACCTCTTCTTCGATCAGTACCACTACGAATACAGCAACGGGCACGAGGCTGGGCCCGACTCGGCCGCGCGCGTCGTCACCGAATTGCGCGGCGACCTCACTCCCCCCCTGCCGACTGAAAAGCCGCCGGTCATCGCCCGCACCGGAATCGACCTGTCGCCGGTTGATGTCATGGACGACGATTCCATGCGCTGGCTTGAGTCACTCATCTGGCCCGACATGGTCGAGCGCCTCACACTCTTCCGCGCCGCGCGTGCAATCGCGATCAAATCCCCGCCGCGCATTCTTGCCGGCGATGCGATGGACCTGCTGCCCGAGTTGTTTGCGTCAGTCAGTGAACAAGCCCTGCCCTGCATCTTCCACTGCCACGCAATCTACCAGATGGACAAGCAGTGGCGCACGCGATTCGATTCGCTGCTCGCCGACCTGGGTCAGCAGCGCGACTTCGGCCACATCTCACTCGAGTGGCTGGGTGACGATCCGGGTCCGATGCTGCATCTCGAAACGTACCGCAACGGCCGACCGCCGCAACATGCTCTTCTCGCCGAAGCGCATCACCACGGGCGATGGCTCAGATGGCGGGCATCGACCTGATCAGTCCGCCGCCTTCTGCCACATTCCCATTACTCTGCCGTCGATGTCTTCAAACAGGCACAGCGATCCAACGCCGGGAATGTCCATCTTCTCAACGACGATCTTGCCCCCCGCCGCGACTATCTTCGTTCGGAACGGCGCAAGATCATCGACATGCATGTACAGCGCCATGTTGCCCGGCCACGGCCCCTCCTGCGGCTGCATGATGCCGCCGTTGATCCCACCGTCGCCGCCCGTGTCGACAAACCGGTAGTTCATCTCCGGCATGTGATTCACGTCCCAGCCGAACACCTTCGAGTAGAACTCGCTGATCTTCGCGGGATTCTTCGACCACAATTCAAAATGCACGACGGGCTGACCCATGATGACCTCCGCGGCGATGAGATTGAATGTTGATGCATCTTATCCGCGCCCGGAGGCGCGA
Organism: Planctomycetaceae bacterium; assembly: GCA_040255465.1. Taxonomy (GTDB): domain Bacteria; phylum Planctomycetota; class Phycisphaerae; order Phycisphaerales; family UBA5793; genus UBA5793. Next base: position 70,366 of record JBDZVA010000006.1, on the reverse strand, counting down.
ACGTGGCGACTCAGATGCGATCAAGGCGCTCGATGGTTCTCTCGTTTCGAGCATTGCCCGTGTTCAATGTCCCCGCCGGCTCAAAGAGCATGATCCACGCTTCCTGCTCCGCAACCGGCAGGTGCTCCACGCCGCGCGGCACGATGAAGAACTCACCTTCGTGCAACTCCACGTCGCGATCATGCAGTCGAATCGTGAGCGTCCCCTTCACGACAAGGAACAGCTCATCTTCATTCGCGTGCTGATGCCAGACGAACTCGCCCCGCACTTTGGCAATCTTGACGAACTGGCCGTTGAGTTCACCGACGATCTTCGGCTGCCATTGCTCGGAAAAAAGAGCAAACTTTTCGGCGAGGTTGATCTTCTGCATGCGCTGCGCCTCGGGATCCTGGTCGACGGTCATCCGCAGGATCATCCCGCGAGATCGTCAAAGGATAGAGGCGCGATTGCGAAATGCGTTCGGCCTCATGCCGAGGCATATCGAACGCGGACATTCTGCCGCCGCGCTACGGGGGGCACGTACAGAGCCGCGTCGATGATCGAGAAGAGGTGCACCAGCCAGCCCAGCAGGATCAGCCACAGCAGAGCCGCGAACACGAAGTAGCACAGTGCCGCAAAAAGTCGGCCCTGCACCAGTTGGCCCAGGCCCGGAATGAAGAACGAGCACACCGCGGCAATCACATTTCCCGTCGAACCCTGTCCAGCCATCGGCCAACTCCTCTCTGTCGAGCAGACGCTCTGTATTACTCTTGTTGGTAAGGTGAGGACTGCCGTTTCAGCCTCTTCCCTGCTTGCCCAGCCAGAAAAGGACAGTCGCCCCCGCTCAAGATGAGCGGGGGCGACTTTGGGTGGCCTGGGGGTGGTCAGGATGATCTGAGCGATCGACCCTGATGGACCCTGATCAATTCTTGTACTTGACGCCACAGCCGTACGACTTGGTCGTCTCGGGCATGACGGTTTCGCCGGCGACGATCTGTCGCAGCGCATTGACAGCATAGTTCATCCGATCGCTCTTGCGGCCGCTCGGATCATCATCGAACGCGCCGGAGTAGCGCAGCACGCCCTTGGCGTCGATCACGAAGAGATGCGGCGTGGTCTTGGCGCCGAACATCTTGCCAACCGTGCCCTCGCTGTCGTCCAGCGCGGGAATCTCTTCGAGCAGCTTGTACTTCTTGAGGTATTCGGCATTGTCCTCGGCGGTCGAATTCTTCGTGCTGTTGATCGCCAGCACGACCACATCCTTGTCAATCGCCTTGAGATCCTTGCGCATCTGCTCGACCAACCCGGTTGACATCACGCGATTGCACACGGGGCAGCCGGGGTTGATCCACTCGATCACCACGTTCTTACCCTTGAAGTCGCTGAGCTTGTGCTCTTTGCCATTGGTGTCCTTGAGGGTGAACTCAGGGGCGGCCTTGCCGACTTCCGCCTTCTCGCTGGCCGCGCCAGCCGGCGGGCCCATCATCGCGGTCGTCATCCCCAGCACGGCGACCAGTCCCAGACCAGTCCACAGGCTCAAACGGTTACGCTTGCTCATACGACGCCTCCACTTTCTGATTTACTGTGATTGGAAACACGCAGGCCGAACGACGCTGGCCGCGCTGCTCACCGACGACTCCGTCTCTCCTCCGCGACGGTGACTCTGCGAGATCTTCTACCGCCGACGATCGCGAATGGATCGCACAAATCCCGAAAAAAGGACTCAATTCAACCCTGGATTGCGAGATTCAGGCGAGTGCGATCCGCTGCTAACACAATCAGTCACAGCAGCTTACGCCTCGGCAGCAACATCGGCTGCGGGAGCGCTGCCCGTCCCCTCGTCGGGGGAATCGCCGAGCACATCGACCCGGCTGAAGCGGTCGAGGTTGCACACCACGATCTCACCGTCATCCCGGCGAATCTCCAGACGATCCAGCCAGAGGCGGTCATCCTTGGAGTGGGCGAACCAGGAACCCGTCTTCGCCTGCCGATACCCGACCACTTCACCCTCGACGGTGGTCGTCCACGTCGAAGTTCCCTGCGGAATCTGCTGGGTGATGCGCACGCGCTGGCCGGGCTTGAGCGATGTGACGGCGATGGCCATGCATCATCATAACGCACGCAAACCCCCACCGCCATCGGGAAGCCACCCCGCACTGAGCCGGGCCTATGCTCAACGCATGGCTGATCTCACCTGCCAGACCGCCGGCGAATCGCACGGCCCGGCCCTGACCGCACTGGTCAACGGCCTGCCTGCCGGCCTGCCCGTCGATGTCGATTTCATCAACAATGAACTGCACCGCCGGCAGGGTGGCTACGGTCGCGGCGGCCGGCAGCGCATCGAATCCGACGCCATCACCCTCCTCGCCGGCGTCCGACGCGGCGTCACGACTGGCGCGCCCATCGTCATGCAGATTCCCAATCGCGATTCGCGCCTCGACGATGAGCAGAAGACCCCGGCCGTCCACCGGCCAAGGCCGGGTCACGCGGATCTGGCCGGCAGCGTCAAGTGGCTCACCACCGACTGTCGCGACACACTCGAACGTGCCAGCGCCAGAGAAACGGCTTCGCGCGTCGCCGCCGGGGCGCTGGCCCGCTGCCTGATGCGCGAATTCGGCATCGAGACTTTTGGGTTCGTCCGCTCCATCCACAGCACATCTACAGATGTCGCCATCGACTTCAATCAACTCGACCAATGGCGAGAAAAGCGTGATGCAAGCGAGGTCTACTGCCCCGACGACGTCGCCAGCAAGGCGATGATCGAGACCATCCACCGCGCCAAGACGGAGAAAGACACCGTCGGCGGCATCGTCGAGACACACGTCTTCGGCTGCCCCATCGGCCTCGGCTCGTGCATGAACTGGCAGGAGAAGCTCGACTCGCGACTTGCCGCGGCGGTGATGGGCATCCAGGCCTTCAAGGGTGTCGAGATCGGACTGGGGTTCGAAGCCACGCGCCGCTTCGGCTCGCAGGTGCACGATCCAATCCAGCATGATGCATCGCAGGCCTTCCTGCCCTCACTCGGCTTCATGCGCCCGACCAACAACGCCGGCGGCCTCGAGGGCGGCATGACCAACGGCATGCCCATCGTCGTCCGCGGCGCGATGAAACCGATCAGCACTCTCCTGCGCGGCCTGCCCAGCGTCGATCTCAACACCAAGCAGCCTGAGACGAGCCAGTACGAACGCTCCGACATCTGTGCCGTCAGCGCCGCCAGCGTCGTCATGGAAAACGTGATCGCGTTCGAGGTTGCCCGGACGCTCCGAGAGAAATTCGCCGGCGACTCCCTCATTGAAATGCGCGCCAACGTCAATGCCTACCTCGACCACGCCCGGCGGCTGCCGCTGAAATGATCGACCCGAACGACGGCCGTTACTACGGCGACCACTCCGCATCGGCCCAGAACATCTGTTGCACAACAGACGACTGCGCCGGCCATCTGTCGATCATGTAGCGTCGATCACCGACCAGCACGACGCGGACGCCGTCGCCAGTCGTTGAATAGAGCCGGAACGCGACCTGATCACGAGGCTGCCACGACGCAAAGCAGCACGGCAGCCGATTGCCATCGGCGTCGATGGCGCGCAGCGACCAGATCCCTTCACTTCGGGAAGACACTCTCAGCTGATGAAATATGTTGACGTCTTCCACAGTGGCGGTTCCATCGGGCAAAACGTAGATGTCATACCACTTGGGTTGATCCCCGCGCACAAACCCGCTGACAACCTGCGGATCGTCATCCGCCGTCGCCTGGCGTATCTCGACCCGACCCTTCACCCCCTGCGGCAGGTGCAGCAGGATGACCCGGTTGTCGTAATACTCGTCGCGCGCGACCGGATGCAAAGCGCGACACCACACGCAAGCAGTGACCACCGCAAGGGCGCCGACTGACAACCAGACAAGCCACATTGGTCGGTGTAGAACAGCCATTCGCAGTCGCCTTCAGACTGCAATACGCATCTCATCCGCCCCGGTTCCCATGGCAGGATGCAAGCCAACTCATCCGGGCCGAAAGTTCTCGGACGCGGCCATCTCACAAACCGACCCCGATCCATGCAATCGATGCAGTCAGCCGCGACTGCTGTGGCTCATGCTCGAATCAGCTCTCCGTGCGCTCGATACTCCCACCATGGGTGGATTCCGCAAGATCAAGCCGGCTCTGTACCTCGTGATGACCTGCGCCTCGCTCTACTCCGCGACGCGCATTATCGAACCCATCCTCGCCATGAAAGAGAACGGCCTCGGGCCCCAGTCGGTCCTGGGTATGCTCAACGGCGGCGCGGGCGCCAAGGTCAATGACGAACTTGCCGAGCAACTGCCCGCCGGGACGAATCTCTCCGACCTCAGCGCCCTGCTCAACGGCAACGGCCTCACACCTGGCGCCACATCCAGCCAGCCTGCTGAGCCGCGCGAGATCGTCATTCGCGATGTGCGCTACGTCGACTCCGCCCCGCGCACCGACCGCGAACTCTTCACCCAGGCCGCCCAGCTGCAGAGCAAGGGAGAACTCGATCAGGCCGCGCGGCTCTACCACCAGATCCTCGCCGCCGATCCCGACGATACCGGCGTGCACCGCAATCTCGCCGTGCTCTATTGCCAGCAGGAGAAGTACGCCGACTCGTGGAAGCACGTGCACGCGTTGCGCGACCTCGGCCGCGACATGCCCGAAGGTTTCCTCGAGGTGCTCGCCGCCGCGATGCCAGACCCGGGTTGAGGGCATATGCTGTGGCCGGATGGATGCAGCCCGCCACAACCTGATCGCGATCGTGCTGTTCATGCTTGTCGCCGCCCTGGGCCTCACCGGCTGCTCCACGCCGGCGCCCTCGCGCGTCGAACTCAAGCCCGCGAACTATGACGCCGCCTTCGACGCCACCGTCGCCGCCCTGCGCGATGAGCAGTTCCTGCTTGACCGCGTCGATCGACGACTGGGAGTCATCACCACTCGCCCTCGTCCGGCGAGCAGCTTCGTCGAAGCGTGGAAGGGCGACAACTCGACCCCGGCTCAGGCCGCCGAGGCCACGCTGCACTACGAGCGGCGCATCGTGCGAATCGAGTTCGACCCGATCGGCGGCGTGCGGGCCGAGACCGGGCCGCAGACGCTGCCACCCTTCGGGCAGGTCAGCCCCGCGGAGCCGTTCTTCATTCCCGCCGAGCATCGCGGCACCCTGCTGCTCAACGTGCGCTGCTTCATCGAACGTTCGCACCGCCCCGGCCTGCAGATCCCCACCATGGCCGTGCGGCAGAGCAATGTGACGGTGGACCCGGCATTGCGCGAACGAGGCGTGTCGACCCAGTTCTGGGAGCCGATTGCGCGCGATGCGGCGATGGAGTCACGCATCAGACGGCGCATCGCCAACAAAGCCGGCGCCATGGTTCAACTCACCGAGCCGACGCTAAGCAGCCGCTGACCGCCCCGGCAAACTCCTCAACCAGCGCCGACTTCACCTCATCCATCGACGGGGCCGCATCGCCGAGCAGACGTTGCAGATTGGTCACCGGCCGCCCCACCAGGCCGCACGGCACAATCGTGCGAAAGTGATCGAGGTTGGTCGAAACATTCAGCGCCAGGCCGTGCATCGTCACCCAGCGACTCACCCGAATCCCCAGCGCGGCAATCTTGGCGCCTCCGCCTTCCGAGCGGGGCACATCACCCGGTCCATCGTCGACCCACACTCCCGTTGCGCCGGGGTCGCGGTGCGCCTGCACCCCGAATCGGGCCAGCGTCCGGATGATGATCTCCTCGAGCAACCGCATGTACGCCACCACACCCAGATCGAGTCGCCGCAGATCGAAGATCGGGTAGGCCACAAGCTGCCCCGGCCCGTGATAGGTGATGTCTCCGCCCCGGTCCGTCTCGCAGACTTCGATTCCCATACCGGCCAGTTCGGCGGATGAAGCGATCAGATGATCCTGCGAGCCCGGCCGGCGGCTGACGGTAATCACCGGCCCGTGCTCAACGAGCAAAAGCCGCATCGGCTCGTCCGCGGAGCCCCGCTCTCGTGCCGCCACGAGGGCATCCCGCCAGCGGATCTGCTCGTCATACGCCTCGGCGTACCCCAGCCGGCCAAGGTCGATGACCTCCAGTTCCCCCCGTAGATTCGCACCGCCTGCCTTCATGAGGGATTGTAGAACTTGGCGGAGCGCATACGATTCCCGCCATGAAACGAATCGACCCCAGCGCCGTCATCGGACCGGAAGTGCAACTCGCCGACGACGTGCAGATCGGCCCGTCCTGTCGGCTTGACGGCCGCATCACACTCGGCCCCGGCACCGTGCTTATGGGCTTCAACTACCTGCGCGGTCCGCTCACCATCGGCGCCAACAATCGCATCTACCCCTTCACCTGCATTGGCTTTGAGCCGCAGGACTACAAGTTTGACCCCTCGAAGTCCGGCGCGGGCACCGTCATCGGCGACGAGAACATTCTCCGCGAGAACGTGACGATACACCGCGCCACGTCCGACACGGTGCCGACGCGGATTGGCAGCCACAACATGTTCATGGTCGGCTCACACGTCGGACACGACGCCAGCGTCGGCAACCGCTGCATCCTCGCCAACCAGGCCCTGCTCGGCGGACACAGTGTGCTCTATGACTCGGTGAACATCGGAGGCAGTGGCGGCATCGCGCAAAAAGTCGCGGTCGGTCGCCTTGCTTTTGTTTCAGGCGCCAGCGCCGCAACATCGCACATCCCGCCGTTCATGGTTTCGCGCTCGCTGCGCACGGTCGGCGGCATCAACATCGTCGGCCTGCGCCGCTCGGGCATGACGCGCGACGAGATCGACCAGGTGAAGTGGATGTTCCGCACGCTCTACCTCACGCGCAACACCCGGCCGACAGTGATGGAAACTCTCGAAACTCGAGCCGCCGACTCGGCCGTGGTCGTCGAAATGCTCGACTTTCTCCGACGCCACCCCGGCCCCATCGCCGGGCTCGAGCCGGGCAAAGCCTCACGCGAAATGGTCGAAGCCGAGCGCGTCGCGGCGCTGGCGGAATAACCTGCACTTTGCGGTGCGAATCAAGAGGTTTTTGGTTGACCGCACCGGGCCCCCGAGTACCCTGCACCCACGGAGGAATCGCCACATGACAAGGATGTCGCTGTGCGTTCTGGGGAGCGGGTCGACCGGCAACTGCTCGGTGCTGGTTTGCGAAACGCCCGCCGGGGAGCGCACCGTCACACTCATCGATCTCGGCCTGAGCCCGCGCGAAACGGGTCGGCGGCTCAAGCACGTCGGCCTGCGACTCGAAGACGTCCAGTCGGCGCTCATCACCCACTTCGATTCCGATCACTTCTACCGCGGCTGGAGCAGCGCCGGCCGCAAACTCGGCCTCACGCTTCGCTTCCCCCGCCACCACCGCCCCTTCGCCCATCGCGCCGGCGCAACGGTCGTCCGCTGCGACTGCTTCCACACCGCCTTCGACCTGGTCGAGGGCGTGCGCGTGCAGCCCGTTCACTTTGCCCACGACGAACACGGCACCGTCGGCTACCGCTTCGACAGCCACGCCGGCTCCATCGGATTCGCGACCGATCTCGGCACCGTTCCCGCCGACCTCTTCGAGCACTTCTCAGGCCTCGATCTGCTTGCGTTTGAAAGCAACTACTGCCCGGTCATGCAGCGCGAGTCGGACCGGCCGATCTTCCTCAAACGCCGCATCATGGGCGGCAGCGGCCACCTCTCCAACGAGGAGTCCTTTGAAGCCGTGCAGCGCATCGCCTCCACCTCGCGCCTGCAGACCATCTGCCTGCTCCACCTCTCGCAACAGTGCAACGACCCGAAGCGCGTCGAAAAAATGTACGAAGCCGCCCCGCACCTGCGCGACAAGCTCGTGATCTCAACGCACGACCGCCCCACGCCGTGGATGCGATTGAAGACAACCGCTGCCCAGCGACCGGATCGATGCCTGTTTACAAACGCGTCAATGACGAGCGCGAAGTAATCGATACCAGACCGACGCGCCAGCGAGGACGGTGCCTCTCGATCAGGCGCCCAACTCCTCCTCGCTGGCGCGTCGGTCTGGTTCTGCGGATCCCCTACCATCCCGCGAACCCATGCCCGTCACTGCCCAGCTCCAATCCGACCTCGCCGTGGGCTTTGCCTCGTTTCACGGGCAGCTCATGCACCGCGCCTGCCCCCTTTGCGGCCAGGACAACGCCGGCGCTCCCGCCCTGTTCGCCTCCATCCCCTGGCACATCCGCCAGTGCTCCGCCTGCTCGATGGTCTACCTCGAAAACGCCCCGACCTACGAATCGCTCAGCGGCGACTCGGCCGCGTGGCAGCAGTCGTGGCGCGAAGAGAAGGAAAAGCGGGCCAGGCGCGAACCGGTGCTGGCCGCGGCCCAGAAAGTCACTCACGGCGTGCGCGACGCCATCAAGCCGCGCGACAAGCTCACCGCGCTCATCAACCGCTACATTCCGCGCGGCGACGTGCTCGACGTCGGCTGCGGCGTGGGGCATCGAGCCGAACGATTCCCCGCTGCGGTCGTCCCATTCGGCATCGAGATCGAACAGGCTGCGGCTCAGCGGGCCGACGCACTCTTCGCCAAGCGCGGCGGCCGCGCCGTCTTCGCGCCGGCACTCGCGGGGCTCGACGCCTTCGATGCTCAGTCCTTCGATGGCATGGTGATGTACGCGTATCTTGAGCACGAAGTCGAGCCTGCGGCCGTACTCCGCAAGGCCATCGCCAGACTCCGTCCCGGCGCGCCGCTCATCATCAAGGTGCCCAACCACGGCTGCGTCAACCGCTCCGTGCGCGGCTTGCGCTGGTGCGGCTACCGCCTGCCCGATCACGTCAACTACTTCACCCCCGCCACCCTCACGCGCATTCTCGCTGACGCCGGCCTCAAAGTCCTCCGCTTCAACTTCTTTGACCGCATGCCCACCAGCGACAACATGTGGCTCGTCGCCCGCCGGCCTCACTCGGCTGCATAAGCTGATCCCCTCGCCCGCCCTACAATCCGCCCATGAACAAGCGTCGTCCAACTCGGCTCGTCACCGTCGGCGATGAGCGCGTCGGCATCGTCCGCATCGGCGGCGGCCTTCACGGCTCAGAACCGGCCCCCGTCTCCGTCCAGACCATGACTGCCGGCTACACCTACGACATCGACGCCTGCGTCGTCGAGATCAACCGCCTCGCCGCCGCCGGGGCCGACATGGTCCGCGTGGCCGTCCCCGAACGGGCGGACACCGAGGCCCTTCCCGAGATCCTCAACCAGACGCGCGTGCCCATCGTCGCCGACGTCCACTTTCACTACAAGCGGGCCCTCGAAGCCATCGAAGCGGGCGTCCACAAGATCCGCCTCAACCCCGGCAACATCTCCGACCGCGACCAGGTCAACGCCGTCATCGACGCCTGCAAGGAGCGCGGCCTGCCCATCCGCGTCGGCGTCAACGAAGGCTCGATCATCGAACGCAAAGACAAGCAGAAACGCCTCAAAGAGTTGGGCGAGTTCTTCTCCGACCAGAAGCACGGCCGGCTCATTGCCATCATGGTCGCCAAACTCGAAGAGTACCTTGAGATCTTCGAAGCGCGCAACTTCCACGACGTGGTCATCAGCGCCAAGTCCATCGACCCGGCCGTCGTCATCGATGCCTACACCGCCATCAGCGAGCGCTTCGACTATCCGCTGCACCTCGGCGTCACCCACGCCGGCCCGCGCGAGACCGGGGCCGTGCGCAGCGTGATCGGCATCGGCACCCTGCTGGCCAATGGCATCGGCGACACGATCCGCATCAGCTACGCGAACGACTCCGTCTTCGAAGTCCAGGACGGCCTGGAGATGCTTTACTGCCTCGGCCTGCGCGAGCGCAAGGGAGCCGAACTCATCGCCTGCCCGACGTGCGGCCGGATCCAGGTCGACCTCTACAAACTCGTGCAGGATGTGCGACACAAGCTCGCCGAGGAGATCGCCCTACCAATCAAGATCGCCGTCATGGGCTGCGTGGTCAATGGTCCGGGCGAGGCGGAAGGGGCGGATGTGGCCATCTTCGCCGGCGATCGGCGCGGCATCATCTACGTGCAGGGCGAAAAAGTCGCCAACGTCCCCGAGGAGGAAATCCTCGAGCGCCTGCTGCACGAGTGCAAGATCTTCGAAGGCCGCGTCCAGCGCGGCGAAGCAAAACTCGGCGAAAAAGTCGTCGACATCATCCCACCCGATCCCATCGGCGAACTCGGCAGCGGCGTGGACATCATCGCCCGTAACCGCACCGGCAGCAGCGTGCAACTGACCGTTGACGGGCGTTGAACGACGAGCACAGAACACCCCACGATTCGCGGAGCCTCATCGTGGGCGTACCGCTTCAACAACACAACGCCCACGTTGAGCGAGTCTTCGAGCGAATCGTGGGATGCACGGATGCACGTACGCAGTCGCCGCCACCCACCAAAAAGCGCACCCCGGCAGATCGATCCTGCCGGGGTGCGTGAGCAGTCATCAAACTCAGAATGCTGTGGCCGAATCCTTACGGGATCTGACCCACATTACTCACGTTGCACGATGGAACTTCCACAAGTTGCAGGAAGCCGCGGCATGCGCCGGTGCCTGCGTTGCCCGAAACAGTTCCACTTCCATTGGGGCCGGTGCCAAAGGAGTTCACGAGGCGCACCTGGCCCTGCAGGCCGAGTTGCGTGCCTTGGCACGCGCCGCCGGGAATCGTGGTGCTGCCTTGATTGGCGCCGAAGACGAGTCCCTGGTTACGACCAGGATTGGCGCCGGACCATTCCACGGTTACGCTACCCGGGCACCGCCCGCGCACGCTTAGACGATAACCCCCCGCTTCATGGAAGGTCACATCGTCCATGACGTAGTAGCCAGGCGAGCCGGTGAGAACAACAGTGTCGCACGCGCCAGAGTAACCAGTCGCGAGCCAGGTCGGGCCTGAGCCGTCGCCGAGATCAAGCGTGGCGCTGGTGTGCACGAGCACGTTGTTGCTGTACAGCGTGAAGCCAATGGGCCGGAAGCCGCGATTCGTGCCGTAGCCCGAGAAGAAGGCCCCTTCAACCACGACGTCGCGCCCGAACTTGAACGTCTGCAGCGAGTAGCTGTAAACCCTGCACGGCGGGGAGTTGGGGTTGTAGGGCGGCTGCGAGGCGTCGTAGTAGGTGAAATCGCCCCAATCAGCCACCGTGCCGTAGCCCGGCGGAACCGGCGCCTGCCCCTGCAGGTCGTCGAAGTTGATCACATCCGCAGCAGCGGTCAACGCCAGCCCCGCTACAGTCCCCGCCGCAAGCACCCCAGTCAAACGACGCAGATTCATGAGATCCTCCTTCTGGAATCCCACCTCGGCCGACGTTAAACGCGAAACGGGCGTACACATCCCATCTCGACAACCCGCAGAGACTGCCGACCAAATACACGACCTCGCGGGCTCCTTCACACTCGAACGAGGTTTGCCATATCCAGAGTGTACCTGATTCTGCGCGGCCAATGGGTGAGAATCAGATACGAACTGCACAGATTCTACAGTTTCACCAGTGGTCGGGTCGGAAACAGACCACCCCGGCAGGAGGTGCCTGCCGGGGTGGTCAAGTCATTCATCGCGGATCTTGTGCGGCTGCCTACAACCCCGCCACGTTCGACGTGGTGCAGGTCGAGATGTCCACAGTCTGCAGGAACACGCGGCCGCACGCGTTGGCGGGCACGTTGCCGGTGATTGACGCCACCCCCTGCTGATTCGCCACGGGTGAAGCAACTAGCACCGCCGTTCGATCAAGGCCCAGCGTGGTGCCCGCACAGGGATTCCCCGGCGGGATGCGCTGGCTCCCCGTACCCGTCGCCCGGATGAACGCCACCCGGCCGCCCGATGTTGCCCCGCTGGCGGTGGCCGTCATCGAACCGGGGCACGAACCCGTCACCGCCAGCGAGAACGGCGGCGCCAGGCGAACAAGCTTGCCCGTCGTGCCGTCCGGTATGCCCGTGTTGTTCGCGAGCGCATACACCTCGCCGCTGGCGTCCTGTCCCATGCCGAGGATGAAGAAGTCCACCTCCCCACCGCCGGCGATGCGAAACTCCTGGATGCCGTTGTTAGCGTCAAGGTGGAACAGGCGGCCGTCGTTGTTGAACTGCTGGCCGAATTCCGCGAAGATGTACGCGCCGTCAAGAGCCGGCATGGCGCTCCCGCGATACACAAAGCCGCCCTGGATTGCGATGCCTTCATCATGGTCGTACTCCGCGATCGGATCGGTCAGACCCGGATCGATCATGCCGTCAGGCGTCGCGGCATAACCCGAGCGGGCGCCGTTACGGACAAAGCGGAACGACCCTTCGCGCAGGTTCCAGCCGTAGTTGCGGCCGGACTCGACGATGTTGATTTCCTCCACATCGTTCTGGCCCACATCAGCCACGTACATCGCGCCGGTGGCGGAGTCGAAGGAGAATCGGAACGGGTTGCGCATGCCGTAGGCGTACAACTCGTCAACACCGTTGGCGTTGACAAACGGATTGTCCGCGGGGATGCCGTACTGGCCGTTGGCGGAGTTGTTGCCGGTCGGGTCAATGCGGACCATGCCGCCGAGGATCGTGTTGATGTTCTGCCCGTTGCCGGTGCAGCCGTGTCCCTTGACCCGCACGCCAAAGGGGTCGGTGCCCGTGTCCTGGTCGTCGGCGTTGCCGCCATCGCCCAGCGCGATGTAGAGCATTCCGTCGGGACCAAAGTTCATGCAGCCGCCATTGTGATTGAACTGCGGCTGATCGATGCGCATCAGCACGCGAGCGCTGTTCGGATCGACGGTGGCCTTCGGATTGCTGGGGTTCGCGACGTGCCATTCGACAATCGCCGAAACGTGGTTGGGATCCGTGCCCTGCGGCATGGTGGAAAAGTCCGCGGGGTTGTTCGCGTCGAACGGTTCAGAGGTGTAGGTGTAGAGCAGCCCATTGGTGGCGTAGTTCGGATGGAACGCGAGCCCGAGGAAGCCGCGCTCGTCATACGTTCCCTGCCCGAAAATCCCCAGCGGGATCATCCGGCTGCTCAGATCGAGAAACACGCTCTTGGCGCCGGTGGCCAGGTTGACGTTCCACACTGTGCCGATCTGATCGACCACGAACAGGCGGCCCGCGATGCCCGGCGCCGGAGCGGCCCAGTTGGGCGCGACCATGCCGTCGGCCACGGTGACCAGGCGCACGGTGTGACTGCTCAGCGGGATCGGCCCGGGAATGGGATCATCAAGCGGAGCCGGCTCGACCTGGGCGCGAATTTCGCCGCCGGGATGATTGGCGGTATGGACATTCACATACCACAGGCCCTGGATGATCTGGTCGCGCTGCTGACTGGTCACAACCTGCGAACCGATCTTCGGACTTCCGGAAGGCAGCGCGATGACCACGCCCGCGCTCTGGCACAGCGGCGCCGCCGCATGGAAGTGCGAGGCCGTTTCGTTCGCGCTCAGATTCTGATAAGAGAAGTTCCACGAGAACAGGTTGGTGGACAGATCGAGCGTGGCCGTCCCCAATCCCGTCGCCTGCGTATCGACGGGCGGCACCTCCTGCGAGCCGTCCAGCGTCAGGTTGAAGTTGAGCACCTGTGCGTGCGACAGGGCGCAGGCGCAGAGCACGGCCATCGACGTCGCCACGCGGCGGATGATGGTAAACGGCTGTCGTCGGATCAACGGTGTCATGTTTGCGTCGCCTTTCTCTCGATGATGCGGCAAGGGTGAAGAACTCCCGATGGCGAGTGGCGTCCTGCGCAGCGAACCGCCTCGCGCTGCGCGCCACCCGTCTTCACTCGGTTGTGCCCCGGGACTGCCAATGGACGACGACCCGCCCCCACGAATCAGTGATGATGCGCGAGTCGCCCGTCCGCAAGTCCAATGTCAGGCGCGCGGAGAGACCTTGCACGAATCGCAGGGGATCCGCATTGAAAAAGAATCCGGTCGAGGCCGAACGATCAGCGCCGAGTGCCGCCCTGCATCATTTCCATCATCTTGCGCATTCGATCGACCTCGGCCCGGCTCATGCCTGAATCCTTCAGATCAACCGATATCGCCTGCAGCCAGAACCCCCCAACGTGGCGGTAGCCGCAGTCTGCCGCAAGCCGCTTCTCAAGGTCGCCCATGTGCCCGGCGCCGTAGACGATCGCGATCGACCCGGGCGGATTCGCACCGGCGAGCACACTCTTGAGATCCTCGATCACCACCTTGTTGCGATCAACGACGATGACGTGCATCAACTCCGCCATTCCCGCGGGCATGCCCTGCATCTGGCCGAGGTTCTCGATGTCGGTGGCCCGCATCGTCTCCATGAGCATGACCTTCATCATGGCCTGCATGCGCGGATTGCCCTCGATCATGCGCAACATGAATCGCGCCACCTTACCGGCAAACGACGATCCATCGAGAATCTTGAAGAGGACGGATGCGTCGCCGCCCCGCTCCGCCACGCGCTCCTGGACCTGGTCGATGGTCAGATCACTATTGCGGTAGTTCGGCCCGTCGTGGTGCATGGCTTCGAGCTGAAACGCCAGCCCCAGCGCTTTGGCCATCTGCGATTGCAGCCCCGGGTCCTCGCCCGTCTCCGCCTCCGTCAATGGAGACTGATCGGCGAATGCCAGATCCCGGTCGTACTCCTGCCCTCCCTCTTTCCCATCCGCACCGAGGCTGCGCAGGGTGAATGCACCATCGCGGGAGACGTATTCGAGCGGGTGGCCCCACGCATCGATCATCGACGAACGCACCCACTGGGCCTGCTGGGGCGAAGTCGTTTCGAGACTCGCCGCCAGATCGTTCAGCGAGGCCGGGTAGGGTGTGCCCTTGGTCTGCTGTCGCGTGAGCATGATCGCCAGGAAGCGAATGGCTGACTCCGTTCGCCGCACGCGCACTTCATCATTCGCCGCCTCGATGCCGCCCACGCCGCGCGGCTTGACGCCCTCGAACAGCACGAGGTCCTGCGAATCGAGGAACTGCTGGAGCAAGCCGTAGAAGTTCGGCTCAGCGATGTGCATCGCCCCCGCCAGCGCCACGGTCGGCCCGTCACCATTCGCCGGCACGAACAACCGCACCGCCATGTCCAGGCGCATGTGCGAGTCACCGACGTCGACAACTCGCATGTATGGGCCGGAGCCACTCCATGCCCCGGCGTCCTGCGCCACCGCGGGAGTCGAACAAACCAGCCCGAGAGAGATCAACGCGCCGACAACACGGGCGCCGATCCGATTGTGTTTGATGTTCATCTTCCTGCTCCGGGCTTACGGCGTGCGGGCCGCATCACTCTGCGCGCCGTGCTGGGCCGCGGCAATAATGGATTCCATCCGACGATACGCCCGCTCGACGTGGCCCTTGAAAATCATGTAGGGAAAAAGCGTGATCAGCGCGACGATCAACCCCGCCGCCGTCGAGATGAGCGCTTCCGCAATGCCGCCGGAGATTTCGCGCGGATCGGTGATCATGTGCGAGGTGCCGAGCAGTTCAAAACTGCTGATCAGACCCGTGACCGTGCCGAGGATCCCCAGCAGCGGCGCCGCGGTGATGATCGTCGAGAGTGTCGGCATGAACCGCTCAACCACCGGGCGCAACTCCTCCACGCACTCAATCGCCACCGCGTCGCTCGCCTTCTCGGCCGTCAGCCGCCTCGCCAGCAGTGAATACACAGAGCGTCTGGACTTCCCCGCCAGCCGCTCGGCCTCGGAGCGATTGCCGGTGCGCAGGGCGGTGCTCAATTTGTTGAACTGCCGCCGACGGGCCGGACTGTGCAGGCGGGTCCAGAACCACCCCCGTTCGAGGCACAGCGTCACGGAAACCACGCTCAGCAGCAGCAGTGGCCACATGACCCAGCCGCCCCGAATCATGACTGACGAAAGTGAATCTATCGCTCCACCCAGCATCCGCGGATGATACGACGGTCACGGAGCCGGGCGCAGCAAAGCGTGGCAGCGCATCAGGTCGATAGAATCCGGCCATGACCGATTCGCCACCCAGCTCCTCGACTGCCGCGCCCGCGGCGATCGCGCTGACCCCCGTGCCGCGCTGGGCCCTGCATCGCCGTCTGTACGACTGGGTGCTCTCCTTCGCCCACCACCGGCATTCGACGCTGGCGCTGTTCATACTGAGTTTCGCCGAGTCGAGCTTCTTTCCGGTGCCGCCCGACGTGCTGCTCGGTCCGCTCTGCCTGGGCAATCGAAAGAAGTCGATGTGGTTCGCCACCGTCTGCACGGTCGCCAGCGTGCTCGGTGCGCTGCTCGGCTACGCCATCGGCTACTACCTGTGGGAGGCCACGGCCGAGTTCTGGTACAAGTACATCCCGGGGTTCACACCCGAGTTGTTCGATCGCGTCCACGGCCTGTACGACCAGTACGGCGTGTACGTCCTCTTTGCCGCCGCATTCTCGCCTATCCCCTTCAAAGTGTTCACCATCGCGGGCGGGGTGTTCGCTCAGCCGCTGCTGCCCTTCATACTCGTTTCTCTCGTGGGCCGCGCCATGCGGTTCTTTCTCGTGGCGGGAATCTTTCACTGGATCGGCCCCAGGGCGCTGCCCTTCATCGATCGCTATTTTAACCTGTTGTGCATCGTCTTTACGGTACTGCTCGTAGGCGGTTTCCTCGTGGTGAAGATGCTAAACTGACCCCCTGCTTCGGGTGGCTGAACACCGATGTCGGCGCCCAGCGCCGCGAAGCAGAGCGATCCACGGAGCCGATTCTCGGGCACGGAGGAAAGCATGAACGTACTGGTCACCGGCGGGGCCGGGTACATCGGTTCGCACGCCGTCAAGTTTCTACTCAAGGCGGGTCACGACGTCGTCGTCGTCGACAACCTCAGCCGCGGATTCCGCGCCGCCGTCGCCCGCGATACCCCGCTCGTCGTTCACGAACTGAGTGACTGGCGGCACATGGCCCGGATCCTGCGCTCCAACGCCATCGACTGCGTCATGCACTTTGCCGCACTCGCCTACGTCGGCGAGTCGGTGGATGACCCGCTGCGCTACTACCGCAACAACACCGCCCACGCCATGGAGCTGCTCCACGCCATGCGCGTGGTCGGCGTCCAGAAGTTCGTGTTCTCCAGCACCTGCGCCACCTACGGCGAGCCCGCCGGCGAACACATCCCCATCAACGAAAACTGCCCCCAGCGGCCCATCAACCCCTACGGCTGGTCGAAGTTCTTCGTCGAACGCGCCCTCATCGACTATGGCCGCGCCAACCCCGACTTTTCCTGCGCCATCCTCCGCTACTTCAACGTGGCCGGCTCAGATCGCGAGCACGAAGTTGGCGAAGCGCACAACCCCGAAACCCATCTCATTCCCATCATCCTCCAGGCCGCGCTGGGGCTGCGCTCGCACGTCGAGATCTTCGGCACCGACTACCCCACGCCCGACGGCACGTGCATTCGCGACTACGTGCACGTCGAAGATCTCATCGACGCGCACATCCTGTGCATGAATGCCCTGGGCCCGGGCAAGCAACTCGTCTACAACCTTGGCATCGGCAAGGGGTACTCCGTGCGCGAGATCATCAGCGCTGCCGAGCGCGTCACCGGAAAGAAAATCAAGGTTGTCGAAGGGCCGCGCCGCCCCGGCGATCCGCCTCGGCTCTTTGCCGACCCCAGCCGCATCAAGCGCGAGATGGGATGGTCCGCCAAGGTCACCGGCATCGATGACATCATCGATTCGGCCTGGGGCTGGTTCTCACGCCACCCCGACGGCTACGCGAGCCATGCCCTGGACCGATGAACGTGCCCCCCAAACACATCGAGTGGACCGGCAACGCCGCAACCGGCTACCTGCGCCTCCTCGACCAGACGCGACTGCCCACCGAGACCCAATGGCTCGATTGTCGCGATGTCGAGACCGTCTGGCAGGCGATCAAGCGACTCTCCGTGCGCGGCGCCCCGGCGATCGGGATCGCGGCAGCATACGGCTGCGTCATCGGATCACAGGTCAGCGACCCTCGCGCCGGGTTTCTCGCTGCCGCCGATTATCTCGCGACCAGTCGCCCCACCGCCGTCAACCTCTTCTGGGCGATCGATCGCATGAAGCGACTCGCCGCGGCAAGTGTTGACCCCGCTTCGCTGCCTCAACTGCTTCTCGATGAGGCGAAAGCCATCCACGATGAAGATCGCGCCGCCTGCCGCGCCATCGGCGAGCACGGCCTGGCCCTGCTCATCGAACTCACCGGCAATCGCCTCCACCTGCTCACCCACTGCAATGCCGGTGCCCTGGCCACGGGCGGCATCGGCACCGCCACCGCTCCCATGTACCGCGCCGCTGAACTCGGCTTGCCCATCACCGTTCTCGCCGACGAAACGCGCCCGCTGCTGCAAGGCTCTCGCCTCACCGCGTGGGAACTCGGCCAGGCCGGAATTGACGTCTCCATCATCACCGACTCAACCGCCGCGACGGCCATGGCCCAGAAGCGAATCACCGCGGTGATCACCGGCTCGGATCGCATTGCCGCTAATGGCGACGTCGCCAACAAGATCGGCACCTACAGCGTCGCCGTGCTCGCGCGGCACCACGGCCTCCCCTTCGTCGTCGCCGCGCCCACCAGCACAATCGACCGCAACTGCCCCAGCGGCGCAGACATCCCCATCGAACATCGTCACGCCGATGAGATCACCGAGGGCTTCGGCCGCCGCACCGCGCCTATTGGCGCGAGGGCATTCAGCCCGGCGTTCGACGTGACCCCCGCCGACCTCGTCACCGCCATCATCACCGAGCGCGGCGTCATCCGCCCCGTCAATCGAGCCGGCATCGCCGCCCAGTTCGAAGGTCAGTGATGCGGCGTCTCCTGCAATGGAATCTCGCTCGACTCCGAATCGCTCACGAGCACGGCCCGCCCCTCTGGCGTGACCAGCAGGATCGACAATGGGCTGACCCGAAGCGATTCCCCATCGCCTTCGCCCATCGCACTGGCAAGCGTCACGTTTCCGCTCTGTTCCCACATCGACCACAGGTGATTGCCCGCCGCAGCGCCGTTATGCATGCGGCCGCGTCCGAGGTCGCGCACCTCGCCAAATGAGTGACCCCCGTCCTTGCTTACCGCTCCGCGGATCACGTTTCCGCGCGTCCACGTCACGCTGACCGTCTGCCCGTCGCCGCTCACGGCCAGTTGGGGGCCGTTCATCGGACACCCGACCAGATGCCATTCGTCATGGCTCGCGATCGTTCCGTTGATCGCTCCATCCGGCGCCACGCGCACCACACACGTTTCTTTCACGTTGCTCTCGCTGGACCGGTACGCCACCCACAGATCGCCCGCGTCATCAAACACCACATCCGGCGTGCAGCACACACACGCGCCGAGCAGACTCTCATTGATCGCCAAAGCCGGCGCGAATGTCGATCCACCGTCGCTCGACAGCGCGACATGAACCGGCGCCGCCAGTTTGTCATCACCCCGACCCACCGCTGCAGTATCCGTCCACGCCACGGCCACGCGCCCCGTGCGGCCATCCGACATGGTCATCGTATCGGCGTGACCGGGAGCCTTGGGATCGCGCGGCGAAACAGCCGTCCAGGTGATTCCACCATCCGTCGAGCGAGCGCCGCCAATCAATCCGCCGCTTGGCCACGAGATGAGCACCGCCTCGTCGGGAAGGACCGCGATGCACGCCTTCCGCTCACCTCCGACCGTAACCGTCAGCTCTCCGGATGGGACGGCAATCGGCCGCGACCACTGCGCGCAACTGGCATCGGTCGTGGCGAGGTAGAAGAGATCGGAAGCACCACGCTTCACCCCATCCGTCGACTTGACCGAGTACACCACGTGAACGCGACCATCGCGCCCAATCGCTGCATCCCACAGATCGGCCTGCTGAGGAAACTGAAGAATCGTCGCGCTTTCGCCGCCGTGCAACGTCGTCGCAGGCGGCTCGGCGAGCCCGCCCAGTCCCAGCGCGATCGCCGCCAGCCCCATACCCATCAGATTCCTGAACATGTCAACTCCTTGCCTTTGGACGCAACTCTCCGGATCCATGGCGACCGAACGAGTCTTCACGGGTCATGATAACACCCCGTCGGTTGCGAATCGGTGGTACACCTCGCCCGGAATGCCCCATGTGCCCCCTATACTTGTAGTTCCAACCCCCTCCGGAATGCTGCCCGTGTCCGCTGAAACCGTCGAAATCCGTAATCTTGCCATTATCGCCCACGTCGACCACGGCAAGACCACCCTGGTCGACCAGATGCTGCGCCAGTGCGGCCAGTTCCGCGACTCCCAACTTCGCGGCGAGCGCATCCTCGACAGCAACGACCTCGAGCGCGAGCGCGGCATCACGATCCTGGCCAAGAACATCGCCATCGACTACAAGGGCACCAAGATCAACCTCATCGACACCCCCGGCCACGCCGACTTCGGCGCCGAGGTCGAGCGCGTGCTGATGATGGCCGATGGCTGCCTGCTGCTCGTGGACGCCTTCGAAGGCCCCATGCCGCAGACGACCTTTGTTCTCCGCAAGGCCCTCGAATACAAACTCCGGCCCATCGTTGTCATCAACAAGATGGACCGCAACGAAGCGCGACCAGGCGAAGTCGTCGATGAAGTCCTCGATCTGTTCATCGAACTCGGCGCCGACGACGAGGCGCTGGACTTCCCCATCATCTATGCCTCGGCCGTGAACGGCTGGGCCTCACGCGATCCCGATGAGCGCCCCGACAACATCTTCGAACTCTTCGACGCCATCCACGACTACGTCCCGCCGCCGGTGGTCAATCTGAGCGCCCCGGCCCAGATGCTCATTACCACACTGGACTACAGCGATTACGTCGGCCGCATCGGCATCGGCCGCATCTTCGCCGGCACGCTCAAGTCGGGGCAAGCGGTCGCCGTCCTCCACCGCGATGGCCGCCGCACCAACGAACGCATCGGCGAACTCTTCGTCTTCGACGGCCTCGGTCGCCGCAAAGTCGATGAGGCCATGGCGGGCGATATCGCTGCTGTCGTCGGCATCGAATCCGTCGACATCGGCAACACCATTGCCGACCCCAACGATCCCAAGCCCCTGCCGATGATCCGCGTCGATGAGCCGATGCTGCACATGACCTTTCGCGTGAACGACTCGCCCTTCATGGGCCGCAGCGGCAAGTACGTCACCAGCCGCCACCTCCGCGATCGACTCGAAAAGGAACTCCAGCGCAACGTCGCACTCCGCGTCGAGCCCGGCGCCAGCGGCGATGAGTTCCACGTCTCGGGTCGCGGCATCCTCCACCTCAGCGTGCTCATCGAAAACATGCGCCGCGAAGGCTACGAACTGGCCGTCGGCAAGCCCAAGGTCATCTACCGCGAGATCAACGGCAAGAAAGCCGAACCGATCGAACTCTGTGTCGTCGATGTGCCCAACGAACATGTCGGCCCCGTCATGGAACTCCTCGGCGGTCGACGCGGCTTGTGCATCAAGATGGAAACCGGTGTCCAGCGCACCTATCTCGAATTCACCGTGCCCACGCGCGGCCTGATCGGCGTGCGCTCGCGCATCCTCACCGCCACCAACGGCACCGCCATTATCCATCACAACTTCTACGAATACGAACACCTGCGCGGCAGCGTCCCCGGCCGACAGAACGGCGTGCTCATTTCCTCAGACACCGGTGGCGTCACGGCCTACGCCATCGAGAACCTCGCCGACCGCGGCATGTTCTTCGTCAAGCCCGGCGATCAGGTGTACGCCGGACAGATCGTCGGCGAGCACAACCGCGAAAACGACATCGAGGTCAACGTCTCCCGTCTCAAGAAACTCACCAACATGCGGGCCGCGTGCGCTGAAAAACTCGTCGTCCTCAAGCCGCCGCGCGAGATGACGCTCGAAACATCGCTCGAGTTCATCGAAGATGATGAACTCGTCGAAGCCACTCCCGATGGCATCCGCATGCGCAAGCGACTCCTCGGTGAAGCCGAACGCCGCCGCATCACGCGGGCCAACAAACCCAGCAAGTCCGCCGTCACTTGATTCGGAGCGAAAACCGGACCGGAACGAGGGGGTGTTCCGTCATTGTGGGGTTCGCTCACTTCTCGGGCGCCACCGCCGGCTGCTCATGCGTGACCGTATCGGGCATCGGCAGCGGCGCCAGGTTGTAGCGCGACCGCAGTTGATTCTGCGCCTCCAGCGCCGCGGCAAAGTCTTCCACGGCAATCTCTTCAGTCTCGCTGCCCACCTGTCCCACCACGATCGTGTAATCGGCGTCGAGCGGCGCTTCGGCTTCCCGCATCG
Source organism: Planctomycetaceae bacterium (assembly GCA_040255465.1). GTDB lineage: Bacteria > Planctomycetota > Phycisphaerae > Phycisphaerales > UBA5793 > UBA5793. The sequence continues at coordinate 48,260 of JBDZVA010000006.1, read as the reverse complement.
GCCAGGCGATCGCCACCCAGAGTCGCGGCGACATCGCCGTCAGGTCAATGCCGTGGTAGCAGAAAACGAAATCCCCCACGCGATGAGCCACCGTGTTCATCGGCAGGACATCGCTCGCCTCCTGCACCGCCGCCGCCTGCGCCGGAGTAAACAATCTTGGACCACCGGCGAAATCCGCCAGCGTGAGCGATCCGATCGGCACATCAGCAGGCGAGAGAATCGTATCGTTGCTGAGGAACATGCCGCCATAGACAAACCCATCCTCCATGAAGGCGCTGGCGTGATCCGTCACCGGCCCGGTCGACTGCATGGCCTTCATGCGCCAGGACATCGTGAGCGAACTCATGGCGCTCTGCGAGGCAAGACTCGCGACCGCCGAACCCGGGCCGAATCCACCACCCGCCGTCGAAACCACCATCCAGATCGACGCGATGATCGACGCGATGGGAATGCCCGGCAGCACCACGCCCGGCACCGCCATCGCCACCACCGCCTTCCATGTCTGTGCCTTCTGCCGCTCCTTCAGTGCGAAAGAGGCGCTGATCATCCACCACAACCACCCTATCGGCAGCGTGGTATACACGCCCAGGCACGGAATCGATCCAATCAGCATCGGCCCGCTCGTGTAGCAGATCGCCTCTGCCGTTCGACCCATCCCGTCGGTGCCTTCGCCCAGCACGCGCAGCACGCCGTGCGCCATCAATATTACAACGCCCAGCAGCGCCACCGAGAAGACGAGAACGCCCGCCAGCGACAGAAACCCCGAAATGAGAATCGGCCCGATGCCGCTGCCGCTCTGGCCGCTCACTCCAATCATGAACACAAACAGGCCGACGCAGAGCAACATCGCGATGTAGAGCACAATCGTGGCAAAGGTAAACGCCTGCCTCGGCTCAGCCTGCGCCGGCAGCGATGTTCCCAACTGAGACGGCAGGCCCATGCCCCATCCAACCGTGCGGAACCACGAGCGAAATCGACCGATGTCCTCGCGCAGCAGCCACGGCACAACATGAGGCGACGTCTCTGATTCGCGCAGACCCGCGGCCGGCAACACCACCATCTCATCCATGCTGACCGGCTTGCCGCACGTCACGCACTCAAACTCAGGCGGAACGAGATGCCCCTTGGCGTCCGTGCCGTAATACGCCTGATTGCAATGCGGGCAGCAGAACTGAACGCTCGTCGGCGCAAACTCGAAGTCCGCCGGGCTGAATGGCGAACCGCATTCCGGACACACCCGGGTGCGAAGGTTCCACAGCGCGTAATCGCAGGTCTTGCAGTTCATGCACTCAACTCTCGAAAGAGCGTCAGGACCACGAGTTGGCCTCGTCGCGAATGGTCTGGCGATTGAGCCAGATGAGAACGAAGATCGGCAGAATCCAACCCCACACAACGCCGATCGCCAGACCGATGCCCGCCCCCAGTTGCATGAACATCCCCATCTGCGGAGGCGCGCTGGCCGCGTTGGGGTCGTTGAGCATCGCCTGAAGTTGGGCCTGTTGCACGTAGTACCCGAGCACGGCGCCCACGATGACCGCGATCATCTTCAACCACGACCAGTGCAGCAGCACCGGCCGACCCCAGCGCCGGCGCGAGGTAAGACCCGTCCCGCCGATGATCAACGTCACCGCCAGCGCCAGATTGAGCACGTTCGATGCGATCATGTACGGCATGTACTGGGCCATGCCGGTCATGACGTTGGCCTGCCCCGCCGGCATCATGTTGGCAAAGTAACCCTGAAAGAAAGAACCGATCACGCCACAGAACCCGCCCAGCGCGCCCAGAGAACCCATGACTATGCAGATGATGCCCACGACATTCGGCCACGACGACTGGCTCGGCCGCTGATAGGCCGGCCGATACGTCGGAGGAGCCGCCCCCGCCATCGGCGGCGCATCCACAGGCGACGGAGGGGTCATCGGATTGAATTCTGGAATGTCCGATTCGGCCATGATGTTCCTTCCTCGATAGCGGCAATCTCGATTCCGTCCATCCAGCCCATCGACCTGCCAGTGCGCCTCACCCCGCCGCCGCGGCCGCGGCCGCTTGCTGTTGCTGCGCTGCCGCCGCGCCCATTCCGCTGCCCGTCGACATGCCGCGAACGCTCGCCAGCGATGCAACACCCACCCCCAGACCCTTGAGCGGATTGCCCCACACCTGCTGACCAAACAACGGCTCGAGACAATAGGTGTACCCCTGCACCGACGCGATCAAGCGATCTCCATCGAGCAGCAGCGACACGAAGCCCGTGCCCTTGGGACTCTTCCATTGCCACACCAGTTCGCCGGTGTAGCGATCGAGCGCCACGACGCGCGAGTTGAACCCCACGTACACAAGATCATCGATCCTGCGTTCCGCCGATCCCGACGATTGAGCCATTTCCGAAGGCATGTTTCGTCGCCTCCCAAGCGAGTAGTCGATTGCACTCTTGCCGCAATCCTATCCGCCGCACCCCACTCGCTCGCACCGAAAACAGCACATGTCCCCGATCAGCTGACCGCGGACGTCCAGGCCGCGCCTCGGCTTACTTGTGCTTGAACTCGACAGCCCCACCCTCGCGCTCCGCCACGGCTCCCGAATCCAGCCACGCCTTCGCGGCCTCGTTGCCCTTCACATACGCATCAAAGAAGGCAAGGACGCTCATGTTCGTCGTCTCGCAGATCCACTCGAGATTGTCAGGGCTCTTGCCATCGAGCAGCATGCCGACACCCTTGCCCTGGTACGACGAGTGCGTCGCGCCGTCGATGAACAGCAGGTACTTGCTCCCATCCGCCGGCGCATACTCATACGGCTCGCGCCTCGATTCCGGCGTCTCATCACTGGCCGCGCTCACATCCTTGCTGCCGGTGATCACCAGCCACGGCCGATCCACGCGCTGCCACGAATCCTTCGTAATCGATCGCCGCTGCGTGCCCGCGCCCGAGATGACCGCCAGCGCATCGAATCGTGATTCGCTCAGCGCCCAACCCGCCGCTGGCCGGCCGAGGAACATGAACTCCATCCCGCCGAGCACTTCCGTCGTCATCGCCCCCGCCGAGTGGCCCGCCATGGCAAAGTGCTCGCGATCGATCAGGCCCGGCTGCTCGATGTCCTTCTCGATCTCATCAAGCGAGTCGAGGATGAACTTCACATCCGCAACCCGATCCTTCAGATCCACCTTCTTCACGATCTCGCGAGGGTTGCGCAGCAGTTCGCGACCCTTCGTCCGCCGCTCGTTGCCTGAGAGCAGACTGAGCGAGTCCGAATGCGTCGGATGAATGACAACATACCCGTTGCTCGCCAGGCACGTGCTCAGCGGCCCGAACGCATCGCACGACCCGCCCGCCCCATGACTGAACACCACCAGCGGAAACGGCCCGGGATGCTCCGCATCCACCTTCGGATACCGCACCCGAATCGGCAGATCCTGCTCCCGCGCTGCATCGTGCAGTTTCACCACCTCCGCCACTCGCACCGCCAACGGACCCGGCCCCGGCACATAATCCTGCCCGAGCGCGACACCCGACGTCGAAACCGCTAATACCCCAAACACAAATCGCAGCATGAAAACCTCCTCGCCCATCCAACGCCCTCCGCAACCACGCCATTGCACCCCCAAACGTCTTCGGAAACTTGCACTCCCCGATTTCACAATTCGCGAAGACCCCCAACCGCGATTAGCACAACCCCGTAAGCGCCGCCCGCATCACATCACCTCCCTCCCATTCGCCTACGACGCGGCCAACAACTTGACCGAACAAGGCCTCCCCGCTGCAACCACCAAGTACTACACCCATGACGCCGGGAATCGCCTCACGGAACTCAAGATCGAAAGAACGAGCCTGGGCCAGTATGAATACAATGCCCTGCACTGGCGTTCGGCGAAGCACTCGCTGACTCCGGGCTCCGGCAGTATTGACGGGATGCGCCTCATGTACTATTCCGCCAACTGGCAACTCCTCGCAGAACGCATCGACTGCCCCTGGACATCAGGCTTCACCGAAGATGAACGCGCCCAGACCTTCTGGCGCACACGCTCTATCGACGACGCCGTAGGCCCCGAACACACCTTCCACCCGCGCGGCCGACCAACGAAAACGAGCTCGCAATGAACATAGAAATCGCACCTGCAACAAACGTACCCGTGCAACAAACGTACCCGTCCCGTTTTCGTTCCCATGTAGAATGTATAATGCGCAATCTAAAAGTTCGATATGGTTCGTAAGCAAGTTGGTCAAACTGTTTTGGTTGTGACAGTGGGTGTCGCGATGACATTTGTTGTCGCATGGCTTCTGGCAATTAACACGATAACGGCCGGCAGTTTGATCACTACCACTACTACATCTGCCGATCCGCCCGTTTGGGTAGTGGACCACTACCATCGACTCGGCACTACAATCACGGTGGGCATGCCGTTCGCTACGAATCACCCTGCTTTGTTTGCGATGCGCATGTCTGGGCACCATACGATAGAGTCCGCGATTGAGGCATTCGGTACGGACATTGGCGATCCAACAAACTATCCAATCACATATCGCCGGCTACACGGCGAAGTGGGCTGGCCATTTCGAGCTCTTGCCTTCGATGTGTGCGGCGAAGTGCAGCTGCCGCCGCGCAGTTTTGTCAATCCAACTATTACCAACGGAATTGCTCTAGGACAGAGTGGCTTGGAGTATCCGTTCAGCGAGACCATCCTGCCATTGCGACCGATATGGGCTGGTTTCTTGCTTGATTCCGCATCGTTCGCGATGCTAATCTGCCTTGCGAATGTATCTCGAAGGCACCTGGTTCGGACGCTGCGAACAAGAAGCGGTCGTTGCGCGAATTGCGGTTACCTGCTCCAGCGCGGCCAGTACCGATGCCCCGAGTGTGGAATGCTTGAGGGCAAGTCGACGGAAAGTCCAGTGCCGTGACTAGGTTCTGTCCGACGGAACAATGCGCTCCTACCTGTGACTCGCGGCGGAATCGCGCCTGGAAATCCACATGCCCCGCACCGCTCGACCCACGCCCGGCGGCTACGCCTGCCACATCCTCAATCGCGGCGTCAACCGCATGACCCTCTTCGACGATGACGACGACTACCACGCCTTCGAACGCATTCACCCACAGACACCGCACACGCGTCGGCAGATCCCCCTCCCGCGCCATACTGTGAAGCTTCAGCACCACACTGCCGCGAACCGCACGCGGCCCCGGCCCCGGCGTGTACTCGCTTTATCCCAGTGCGCTTGTGGAGGGCAACGCGACCGTCAGCACGGCAACTGATCGAAGCATGAACAGACCTCCTCGCTGGACCCAACGCGTTGCGTTGGGAACGCATTGCACCGAATGGTCTGTTCGAAAGTTGCCCGTCCGGATTTCAATTGTCGCCTACGCCACCAGCCGCTCGTCTTCGTCCGCCACTTCGACGGAGCGCGGAAACGTCAGCGGTCGCGGTGCGGCGTTGCGCAGGCGGTCTCCCGCCTCTCGCACCAGTTCGACGATCGCATCGAGTTCACGATCAAGCATCGGCCGGCTCGAACGGGCCTTGACGTGCAACTGGCTCACCCAGCAGCCGAATCCGTTGCGTTCCACTCCGGACGCAGCGAAGTCCGCCACCCAGTCGTGGCCATTGACGACATATTGAAACGCATGGTCGCCGGGCTCGATGTCGAGTTCGACGCGCCACCAGCCGTCTTCTCCACGGTCCATCGGAAACTCGTTCGGCGACCAGTCGCAGAACGTCCCGGCCACGGCCACGCTCTGAGCCTCGGGCATGTAGATTTCAAACCGATAGGTTCCCTCAGGCTGCGGCGTCACCATGTCCGGCTCATCCCTTCCGTTCTCTTGGCGCTAAACTCACGACTGGAGCCGCGAACACCTCTGAACCCACCATGCCCCGACGTTCCTGCAGACCGTCGTTGCCTCCACATCCGCCCCGCTGCTCGCGCGAAGCGCGATCGTCCCAGCGGTTATCGGTTGCGCTGCTGGCTCTCTTTCTTTCGATTGGTCTAACCGCGTGCAAAACGGGGAAATTGTCCCGCGCAAACGGCAACGAGCCCCCCACGCCGACTGCCACGTCGCACTTTGAACTTGTCGACCGCACCGCCCCGGTCCTCCCCGACCGGCCCCTGCTCATCGCCTTGCGCTGGACTGGCGAGCCCGGCACCGCGCCGACGACCGTGGACGCCCGCACCGATGCCGGCCGAACGGTGCCCCTGCCGGTGCGTCGCCTGGGAGCAAGGCTCAAACCGACCAGGACCGACGCGACCCTGCGATTCGGCCAGTGGCGCTGGTCGGCCACCGCAACAGAGATCTTCGAAATCGACCCCGCGAGCGAGGCTGCCGCCACCGCGTACCTGCTCGTGCTCAAGGATCCGAACACCTGGCCGGGTGTCGGGCTCAACGTCGGCTCCGGTCGCATTATGCTCGTTCCTGTTACACCGGACCCGAATGAGCCATCGAGCGATCCGCTGGCGCCATCCGGCGGCTTTGACGAGCCCAACCCGACCTCGCCACTCGAGGCCATGCGCCGCGGCCTGTGGCGACGCCACGTCAATCCAAACGCCCTGGCCACCGAGGAAGACAGAGATTCAACACTGTCAATGCTCGGCCGGCAGACCGCCGGCCGATGGTTCGCCGCCCTGGCCGCTCTCACGCTCATCGATCCGGCGCTGTCGCTCGATCTGCAGCGGCTGCTCGTTCGGACCGCGTGGGACGGCTCAGAACGATTCGCCGCCTGGCCGGCATGGAGCGCAGACCTGGCTGAACTCGAGACCATCCTGTTGTCGCGACTGACCGAAGCGCCCGGAGACGAAGACTGGCGACTGCGCGTCAAGGCGTGGGTGAGCCGCCAGCCCGATGCCGTACCGTGGATCGAATCCGACACCGGCCTTGAAGTGCGTTTGCCCTGCGCCAATCTCACCACGTCTTCCCAACGGGCGCGGATGTCATACGCCAACCGGCCGCAGGACGTGTCGACGATGAACCTCGCCCCCGCCAGCGTCGGCCGAGCGACGCTTGACCGACCCGCCGAGTCGCCGCCCGATCGGATCATCGTGCAGACCACGTCGACGAACCGCGTCCTGGCGCTGCTCGAACCACAGACTATCGTCCTGCCGCCCGGCCTCGGCCTCGAAGTGCTCTGGCAAAGCTGGACGCTGGACACCTGGCTCGCAGGCCAGCCCGCCCCGGCCGATCCGCAGCGCAGCGCCTCGATACTCGTTCGTCGTTCACCTGACACGCAGCGCTGGGAACTCGTCATCACCTGCAACCTCGCCGAGCCGCTGCCTGGGACGATCCCGGGGGCGCCGCGGCCGCTGGATGTCGTCGCCGACTGGAGTGAACTCGTCGGCCATGAGTCGGTCACTGTGCTCGTGGGCCCCTTTGGCAATCCGATCATCGCCGCGACGATCCTGCCCGACGGCTCCACGCGCGACTGGCAGCGATCCGGCCTTCTTTCGCCCGCGAACATTGCCGTTAAGACCGAGCCCGGCCGCTGGCAGATCACCATGACGCTGCCTGACGCCCTCACCGCCGACCTCCATCCCGAATTGGGGCTGGTTCGGATGAACGAGGGGCGCGACGAGGTGGATTGCTTCCCGCGACCGGCGCTGCCGTGGCATCATGATCCCGGCCGCCTGCAACTGGATTTGAGTCGATGGGACGCCCTGCCGACGCCGCAATTGCCTCCTCCGAGTTCGCCGCCGGGAGGGGGCGAGTAACCTTTCGCTGACGGTGTCCTATGATGCAATGCAGCCCGCGATCTTGCCGTGCCGATGATCGCATCGGGCCCGCAACGCCCGCCGCGTATGCATCGCAAGGAGATGGACCATGCCCAGGATCACAACCACGACCGCCACGAGGCGCCTTGTTCTGACTGCCTCGCTCGTCGCCCTCACCGCGTTGGGCGGTTGCAACGTCATCAGCGGCAACAAGACGGTCAGCGTGCAGGGCCGCCGCATCACGAGTACGAGCCTCTCGCAGGTGCAGCCCAACAAGACGACGTCGGACTGGGTCGAAGCCGCATTCGGGGCCCCGACGTCGCGCAAGACATTCACGCGCGATGGCGTGGAAGGCGAGATCTGGCGCTACGAGTATCGCCGCAGCGAGAGCAGCAGCGGCGAGTTCCTCTTCCTCTACGACGGCTGGGAGCACAAGGAAGAAACGACGACGACGTGCTTCGAACTCGTCAACGGCGTGGTCACGCGATACTGGACCGAGAAGAGTCCGTAACTCGACGGGCATCAGAGAAATTCCCATCCGCCGCCGGCGAAAGCCGGCGGTTCTTTTCGGTTTGCGGCGTGGGGCGTGGGGCATGGGTGGGTAATGGGGTGATGTCCTTCGGCGGGGCTCAGGATCTGCGAGGGTGACGGGGTGCACCAGACTGATGCGCGAGCGAAGAGTCCTGGTTGAGAAGAGAGTTCGTCCTCGCTGGCGCGTCGGTCTGGTTGATCCATCGATGGTGGTGTCGGGTTGTGGGCGATTGAATAGCACGTCTACCAATAGGGATTCGCGTGCGCCGGTGTGCGCGGTCGGGCCGAATCGCAACGCGCCACGGCCGTTGAGGTGAGTCGGTCGTGAGGCGGTCGCGCGAAAAACTTCGCGGGCGGCGCGGCGTGAGGCGCGATTGCGAAAAATGTGCAACGCAAAATGCGTGCCAACACGGAGATGCACCATGTCGGGAACTTTTCATGCGCGCCAGAGCGCTCCTGTGCGCGATTTTTGAGCGCTGGTGCGCGCTTGGGAGCGCTTCCGTGTAAATGAGCGCTTCTGTGCGGGACGAATCAGGAATTCTCGTCGATTTTCATTTTTCTGTGGGGGGTGATCTTGAGTTTTGGTCAACTTTTTTGCGTTTTCAAAAAGTCGGCGCACGGGATGCAGTTTGGATGGTGCACGTGTGTGCGGGCGGCGAAGTTTTTCACCACGAAGTCACGAAGACACGAAGAGGGCACGAAGAAAAGCCGGGATTGGGTGGGAATGCAGGAGAAAGGCAATTTACCGCAGAGATCGCAGAGGACGCGGAGAAGAGCTGTTGGATTGGGGCGCAGGCCCGGCGGATTTGGGGGTGCCATGCCTTGACCCGCTTCGGGCAAGGCATGCGATGGCGCGGTGGACCATCGAAAGAGCAGAGCGTTTGAGAGCCGTTGCCCGCTCGTCATGCTTCACGCAGCCTTCGACGCGGCTCAGGCCAGGGAGCCGATGAAGCATGGCACCATCGAGATCGGACAGCCGGGTGCCGTGGTCTGGAGGGAGGCTTTGCGACCGGAAGGCCACGCGGTTGCGCCGCGGGATGGCGGTTCAGTCTGATCGCCGATCGCGCGGTCGCGTGGCCTTCCCTCTCAGAGCTTCGGTCAGACCACGGCACCCCATTTGCGGCGAAGCATGCGATGGCGCGGTGGACCATCGAAAGAGCGGAGCGTTTGAGAGTCGCTGCCCGCTCGTCATGCTTCACGCAAAGCCGATGAAGCATGGCACCCCGCGAGTGTGTTGCAACGGACAAGGGCACTCGTGACTCAGCGGACGCTCGGCATGCTTCACGCAGCCTTCGACGCGGCTCAGGCCAGGGAGCCGATGAAGCATGGCACCATCCACTTAGAGCAGCGGGATTCGGGTGGCCCTGAACGCTTGTCAGTTTTGCGCCACGTGAGCCGTTGTGTCAGGTCTTGAGCTGACCTCCAGAATTACGGGGCCATTTCAACCTCAGCCGCGAGTTGCGAGACCCGATCCCAGTCGGTCACTTCCGCGACAAGCGGCCAGTTTCGCGCGGCGGATACGACGTATCGAATGTCGCCGACGATCGTGCCGATGCCAAAGCCGATGCACCACCAGGCCAATCCCGGCATGTCGATGACGAATCCGATGTAGACACCGACTGATACGGCGATCGCGTGCACGAGTGCCGCACGAGCCAGTTTCCATCCATACTCTGAAACCGCCGGACCGCTCTCCCTGTGAGCAACAAAGTACTGCAACGCGCGCCTCTGCTGAGTGGTCCACTGCATGAATGAGCTCCTGTAGGTTCATTTCGGGACAGTTCGCGTTCTTCGGGGTTACGCAAGGGGCAGCGATTCTCCGGATCGGGTCAGCCTGTCGTGCAAATCAACTATTTGTCGCATCGTTGAGAGTGGATTCGCATTGCCGATGGTTTCGAGGTAGCGGCAGGTGGCGTGGCGATGTGCTGCCGTCTCGTACTCGCGCAGCCAGTTGTCGAACACGCGTTGCGCTTCGCCGTCGCGCGGGTGTCGGCCGGGCGGGAGGGTGCAATTGCAGCGCCAGGGTTTGGGGGTAAGGCGAGCGCGGAAAGATTTCTGTGCGAGGCACATGCGGGCGAAGGCCGGGTCGGCGCTGATCGATTGAGGATTTCATCCAGATGCGCGGGATGTGCATGGTTGGCGATTGTAGAGTCCGTCGCTTTATGCAATTCCACCAGGGGGATTTGTGTACGCAGGATCAGGTGGTGCGTTGTGGCCGCTCGCCAGCGGACTGCTCTCTCTTATGCGTGATGAAGGCGGTCACGGCAACGCCGCCGCTTATCAAGGCAAAGAGAGTGGCGTACTTGCTGGCGGCCGGAATTGCGGGTGCGAAGTAGTCTTCGCGTAACATCCCGCCTCCCATTCGACGATCCATTTCTTTCATCGCCCTTACGGCATTTGCGTTCGCCTGGTATCGCTCGACCGCGGTGAAGACGCAGACGAGACAGACAATGCCCGCCGCGATGCAGGTGATGAGCTTTGGCGCCATGGCGTTTCCCTTCATAGAACGGAGTGATCTCCAGCACGCACGAGTCGGCTATCCGCAACGATTATTGCCGTGATGCGTTGCTGCCCTTTCGTAGAAACTCAGCCGTTTCCTTCACGCCGATGTAGCCGACGTTGCGGGCGATTTCTTTGCCGTTGGCGTCGAGGAGGATCATGGTCGGGTAGGCGGCGACGTTGAATTGTTTGACGAGGTCGCGCGAGGCGTCGCCATCGACTTTGACAGTGATGAGGTCCTTGGACACAGCGACGACATCGTCGGCCGTGTAGACCCACTGGTCCATCTGCTTGCACGGGCCGCACCAGTCGGTCTCGAAGTCGATGAAGAGGCGCTTGCCCTTTGCTTTCGCCTCGGCCTGTGCTGCGGCGAAGTCGTGTGAGAACGCCACGACGGCGCCGGATCGCGCAGCGCGGCGATCGGCCGCGAGTCGGTCGCGTGCTTCAACTTCTGCGTCGTGCGTGATGCCCGGATCGGTCGGGACGATGACCGCCAGGAGCCCGGACGCATCGAGCGCGGCGATGCGATAGGCCTGCTCACCAAGCCAGGCATGGTCAGTGAGGCTGCGCATGCCGCTGATGCCCAGTGCTTCTTTGGGGTCGGACGCGGGAGCGAGACCCCAGGCGTCGTCGCGGTTGAGCACACCGTCCATGTCGCTCTCGCAGATCATGATGAAGGCATCGGCGCCGCCGAGTTGGCAGGTTCCGGTGAAGAAACCGCTGCGACTCCAGCGGAGTGCGGGTGCGGCGTCGGGTTCGAGGGGATCGCGCACGTACCAGAGATTGATCGGGTACGGCGTCGTTTCCATTTCGCCCCAGGGGTCGAGGACGGGAATGGGGACGTTGGTTGAGAAGCTCGACCACCACTTGCCGCGATTCTCGTTCGGTTGGCAGGTGAGCAGTTCGCTCTCTTCAAAGGCGCCGTTGCGATTGAGATCGACGGCGAGCGCATCGACCTCGCCGGCAGGATCAGACTTGCGAAGCTCGACATTGATGAGAGGCAGGCCCGGCGCGCCGAGGGGGAAATGACCCTGAAGTGTGCCGCCGACTTGCTTGAGTGGAACGGTCGCGCCTTTGGGCGACCAGCCGAGGCGTCGGGTGGAGTCGGTGTTGGGCGCGAGGCGAACGACCACAGCGCCATCGAGGGTCGGCGGCGTTGTCACGCTCTGGGCGAGGGTGATCGAACAAGACAGCGGGAACAGCATGGCGGAAAGGAAGGTCGTTCTCATGTGGCATCGTAGTCGTCGCGCTCGGCGGCGCAAAGCCTCTGGATCGCCCTGCAGCCTCTCGGCACGCCGGACGGCCCAACGACGCTCGCACAGCGCACCCGATGCGGGATGTTGTGTGGCACCCGCCCTGTTCAGATAGAATGACGGGCCCGGACGCCGACGATGCAGCGGGGCGGATGGAATACCGGTGGAATCGGAGTTTGCAATGAATCATGTCGCGGTGCTTGTTGTTCTGGCGTGCCTGATCGCGCTTGGGGGTTGTGCCATGCAGGGTGAGGTAACGATGGTCGAGCGGCCGCCGGCCGGATCGACGAATGCCTACTACGTGTCGAATCGCGCCCCGCTCGAGCCCAGCGCGCTGATCAAGCTGCCGGTCGGGTCGGTGCGGGCCGACGGGTGGTTGAAGCGGTGCCTGGAATTGCAGCGCGATGGCGTGACGGGACACCTTGAAGAACTCAGCCCGTGGCTGGAAAAGGAAGACAACGCGTGGCTGTCGAAGGACGGGCAGGGTCAATGGGGCTGGGAGGAAGTGCCGTACTGGCTCAAGGGCTACGGCGACATCGGCTACCTTCTTAATGATGACGCGATGATCGCCGAGGCGAAGGTGTGGCTGGAAGGCGCGCTGGGCAGCCAGCGAAGCGATGGCAACTTCGGCCCGGTGCGTCACTTTGAAGATGACGGCTCGCAGGACTTCTGGGCGAACATGCCCATGCTCTTTTGTCTGCAGTCGTACTACGAGTACACCGGCGACGAGCGCGTGATCGACCTGATGACGCGGTACTTCAAGTACCAGTTGACGGTGCCGGATGACAAGCTGCTCACGCACTACTGGCAGCACATGCGCGGCGGGGACAACCTGTTCAGCATCTACTGGCTCTACAACCGCACGGGCGATGCGTTCCTGCTCGACCTGGCCAGGCGCATCCACGCGAACACGGCCGACTGGACGAAGAAGAACACGCTGCCGAACTGGCACAATGTGAACATCGCACAGGCGTTCGGCGAGCCGGCGACGTACTGGCTGCAATCGAAGAACGAAGGTGACCTGCAGGCGGCGTACAACAACTTTGAAACGATCCGGCGACTCTACGGCCAGGTGCCCGGCGGCATGTTCGGCGGTGACGAGAATTGCCGCGTTGGGTTTGATGACCCGCGGCAGGCGATCGAGACGTGCGGCATGGTCGAGCAGATGCTCTCGGATGAGACGCTGCTGACGATCACGGGCGATCCGTTCTGGGCGGCGCACACGGAGGACGTGGCATTCAACTCGCTGCCGGCTGCGTTCACGCCGGACTTCCGCGGACTGCGCTACCTCACGAGCCCGAACATGGTCGTAAGTGATTCGATCAGCCACTCGCCGGGGTTTGACAACGGCGGGCCGATGCTGACGATGAACCCCCTGAGCCATCGCTGCTGCCAGCACAATCACTCACATGGCTGGGCGTACATGGCCGAACACTTGTGGATGGCCACGCCGGACAACGGCGCGTGCGCGGCGATCTACAGCGCCAGCGAAGCGACGATCAAGGTTGGCGACGGGACGGAAGTGCGCTTCATCGAGCAGACGCACTATCCATATGAAGAGGAGATCCGCTTCACGCTGCGGATGGGTGGCGATGTGACGTTCCCGCTCTACCTGCGGATCCCGGAGTGGACGAAGCTCGCGACGATCAAGGTTAACGGGCGCGACAGCGGCGCGGCATTGCAGGCCGGCTATGCTCGCATCGAGCGGACGTGGCACAACGGCGACACCGTGACACTGAAGATGCCGATGCACCTGAGCGTGACGCGGTGGGAGAAGAACCACAACGCGGCCAGCGTGTCGTATGGACCGCTGACTTTCTCGCTGGAGATCGGCGAAGAGTACAAGAAGGTGGATGGACGCACCGCGGCGCTGCGCGACGCCAAGTGGCGCGGCGATGTGGACACTGAGAAGTGGCCGGCGTTTGAGATCCATCCGACCACGCCGTGGAACTACGGCCTGGTGCTGACTGGCGACGTGAACAAGGACTTCCGCATCGAGCGGCAGGCGTGGCCGGCTGACGACTTCCCGTTCACACTCGAAGCCAGCCCGATTCGATTGATCGCCAAGGGGCGACGGATTCTACAGTGGACACTGGATCAATACGGCCTGTGCGCGACGCTGCAGGACAGCCCGGTGCGGACCAGCGAGCCCGTTGAGCAGATTACGCTGGTACCGATGGGTGGGGCGCGGCTGCGCATCTCGTCATTCCCAGTTGTGGGTGACGGGCCGGATGCGCATGCGTGGAAGCCGCCGGTGATGCCCAAGAAGCTGTATGAGGCGAGCGCCTCGCACTGCTACCAGGGAGATGCGACGAGCGCGATCGGCGACAGCCTCGAGCCGAGCAACTCGGAAGACCAGACGGTGCCGCGGCATACGTTCTGGCCGCACAAGGGCACGGCGGAGTGGTACGAGGCGAAGTTCGATTCGCCGCGCACGATCGACCGCGCAGCAGTGTACTGGTTCGACGATCGCGGAATCGGCGGGCAATGTCGCGTGCCAGCGTCGTGGAAACTGCTCTATCGCGATGGGGATCAATGGCGCGCCGTAGAGGGTCCGACTGAGTATGGCGTGCAGCGCGACCGGTACAACACCGTCTACTTCAAGCCGGTTACGACGAGCGCGATGCGCATCGAAGTCCAGTTGCAGGACAACTATTCGGGCGGCATGCTCGAGTGGCGAGTCATCAATGTCGGCGAAGCGACGATGAAGACGCGCTGGGCGGATGATGTCGCCGCGGGGCATGTGTGGCCCGAGTATCCCCGGCCGCAGCTGCAGCGCGAGCAGTGGACGAACCTGAACGGCACGTGGCAGTACGCCATCCGGCCGCGCGACGAGGGCGAGCCGGCGCACTGGAGCGGAGACATCCTCGTGCCGTTTGCGATCGAATCGCAATTGAGCGGTGTGATGAAGGCCGTGCGGCCTGAAGAGGCATTGTGGTATCGGCGGCAATTCACCCGGCCAAGTCTGAGGAAGGGCGAACGGGCGCTGCTGCACTTTGGCGCGGTCGACTGGCAGGCGACGGTTTGGTGCAACGGGGTGCTGCTCGGCGAGCACAAGGGCGGGTATGACCCATTCACGTTCGATGTGACCGATGCACTGCGCCAGGATGGGCCGCAGTGGATCACGGTGCGCGTGTGGGACCCGACGGACATGGGCGATCAGCCGCGCGGCAAGCAGGTGCTCAAGCCGCAGGGGATATTCTACACGGCGGTCACGGGCATCTGGCAGACGGTGTGGATGGAAACGGTGCCGCGCGGGTATGTGAAGCGGCTGACGATCGAACCGAAGCCGGATCAATCGGCGGTGAAGATTCTCGTCGATTCCGACATGCCGGTGCCCTATGAGGCACAGGTGATGGATGGGAAGGTGGTTGTGGCCAAGGCGACCGGTCTGGCAGGCAAGCCGCTGACGATCAGGATCGACAACCCGAAACTGTGGTGGCCCGATGCGCCGTTCCTCTATGATCTGAAGATCACGACAGGCGACGATGTGGTGCGCAGCTACTTCGGCATGCGGTCGATCGAAATCGGCCTCGATGAAGACAATATCAATCGCATCATGCTCAATGGCAAGCCGATGTTCCTCTTTGGCCCGCTCGACCAGGGCTGGTGGCCGGATGGGTTGTACACAGCGCCGACGGATGAAGCGCTGCGCTTTGACGTTGCGACGACGCGGGCCATGGGTTTCAACATGGCGCGCAAGCACGTGAAGGTTGAGCCGGCGCGATGGTACTACTGGGCGGACAAACTGGGGCTGCTGGTCTGGCAGGACATGCCTTCGCTGGCACAGCAGGGGCAGCATCATTTCGTGGGCGGTGGATCGCCGACTGACGCGACGCTCACCGACGACGCCAAGAAGCAGTTTCGAGCCGAGTTGGGGGCGATGGTTGATGCGCTGCGCAATCATCCGAGTGTGATCGTCTGGGTGCCTTTTAATGAAGGCTGGGGCCAGCACGATACGAACGACGTTCTGGCGTGGGTGAAATCGCTGGATCCGACGCGACTGGTGGACGGTCCGAGCGGCTGGGAAGATCGCGGTTACGGCCACTTCAAGGATCAGCACAACTACCCGGGGCCGGGGATGTTCCCACTCATGGCCGATCGTGTTTCGGTGCTCGGAGAATTTGGTGGGCTCGGGCTGCCCATACCCGGCCACCTGTGGCAGAGCGATCGCAACTGGGGCTATCGCAACATGGCCGACCGCGAGCAACTTGCCAGCGACTATGCTGCGCTCGTCCGCGATCTGCGCCTTCTCATCGGCAAGGGGCTTGGCGCCGCGGTCTACACGCAGACAACGGACTGCGAAGGTGAAGTGAATGGACTGATGACCTACGACCGCGCCGTGATCAAGATCCCACTCGAACAGATGAATGCGATCAACAACGCGACCTACGAGCCGCCACCGATTGTGCGCGAGGTGGTGCCGACTTCGGAGCGACACGGTCAACCGTGGCACTACACGATGATCGAACCGAAGGGCGACTGGATGAGCGGCGCGTTTGACGTATCGAACTGGGCCGCGGGCACGGGCGGATTCGGAACAAACGGCACACCCGGCGCCATCGTCGGCACGGAGTGGTCGGGCAGCGACATCTGGATCCGCAGTGAATTCGGCCTGACGGCGCACGACGTCGAGGATTCCACCCTCATGCTATCGATCCACCATGATGAGGACGCCGAAGTGTACATCAACGGTGTCCTCGCTGCGTCGCTCAAGGGATACACAACCGGGTATCGCCTCGTGCCGCTGACGCAGCAGAGTCGGGCGGCTCTCAAGGCCGGTGGCAACACGATGGCGGTTCACTGCCATCAGACCCGTGGCGGACAGTACATTGATGCCGGGATCGTACGGCTGGAGAGCAAACAGTAACCCCGCCGTCCTTGTCGGTGGAAACGCTTTTGATACGATCGATGCGGAACGGCGCACTGGTTTGAAAGGACGGCTCATCATGCAGCGATACGGACGAACGATTCAAGTTCTAGCGGGAGTGACGCTGGCCTTGGCCGCCACGGGTTCGCTGCTGATGAGCGGATGCAAGAAGTCGTCCCCCACCGCGACATCCGGAAATGGAGACGGAAGCGCAAAGCAACTCGTCGTCGGTTTCTCGCAGATCGGAGCCGAGTCGAGTTGGCGCACGGCCGAGACCAATTCAATCCGCAACGAGGCAGAGACGCGCGGCATCAAGCTGCAGTTCTCCGATGCTCAGCAGAAACAGGAAAACCAGATCAAGGCGATCAATGCGTTCATCGCGCAGAAGGTAGACGCCATCATCCTCGCGCCGGTCGTCGAAACCGGTTGGGAGCCGGTGCTCAAAGCCGCCAAGGCGCAGGGCATTCCGGTGATCCTCGTCGATCGTGGCGTGGATGTCTCTGACGACAGTCTCTACACCACGCTGATTGCTTCGGACTTTGTCGCCGAGGGCAAGAAGGCCGCCGAGTGGCTTGCCACGAAGCTCAACGGCAGCGGCAACATCGTCGAACTGCAGGGCACGCCCGGCTCGGCACCGGCGATCGATCGCAAGAAGGGCTTTGAAGACGGCATCGCGCCGTTTGAGGGACTCAAGATCATCAAGTCTCAGACGGGCGAGTTCACGCGGGCCAAGGGCAAGGAAGTCATGGAGGCGTTCCTGAAATCGGCGCCCGGACAGATCAACGCGGTGTATGCCCACAACGACGACATGGCGCTGGGCGCCATCCAGGCCATCCAAGAGGCCGGTCTCAAACCGGGCACGGACATCATCGTCGTGTCGATCGACGGCGTGCGCGGCGCGTTTGAGGCGATGGTGGCCGGCACACTGAACTGCACCGTCGAATGCAATCCGCTGCTCGGCCCGGCCGCGTTCGATGCGGTGACCAAGGCGCTCGCGGGCGAGACACTTCCGAAGTGGACGGTCGTGGACGATCAAGTCTTCGACCAGTCGGTCGCAGCCGACGTGATCGACAGCCGCAAGTATTGAGTGCGTCAAGGAGCGGCCGTGGCTGACGCCCTGATCGAGATGCACGGGATCGTCAAGACGTATCCCGGCGTGGCCGCGCTTGACGGCGTCGACTTCTCACTTTCCGCCGGGGAGATCCATGCGCTGGTCGGCGAAAACGGCGCGGGAAAGAGTACGCTCATCAAGATCCTCACGGGCGCTGAGCGGCGCGATCGCGGCACGGTGAGGCTTGGTGGCACGGAGATTGAGCCGCGCACTCCCGTGCAGGCGCAGCGGCTGGGCATCGCCACGGTCTACCAGGAAGTGAATCTCATCCCCGATCTGACTGTGGCGGAGAACATCCTGCTGGGTCGCGAGCCGCGAAGCCGACTTGGCGCGATCCGCTGGGGTGAGATGGTGCGGCAGGCGCAGCAGGTTGTAGACAAACTGGGCCTGCACGTCGATGTCGCCGAGCCGTTGCGGGCCCACTCGATCGCGGTTCAGCAGATGATCGCCGTGGCGCGGGCGATCGATCAGCAGGCCAGGGTGCTGGTCCTCGACGAGCCGACCTCTTCGCTGGATGCAACGGAAACGGCTCAGCTCTTTGCACTGATGCGCCGGCTGCGCAAGGCGGGGATGGGGATCATCTTCATCACTCACTTTCTCGATCAGGTGTATGAAGTCAGCGATCGGATCACCATCCTGCGCGGCGGGCGGCTGGTGGGCACGCATGTAACCGGCGAGCTGCCGCGCCTGTCGCTCGTTGCCCGGATGCTCGGTAAGTCGGTTGAAGATGTTTCGCAAACCGCGGCGCGTCGTGAGCGTACGACGGACGGCGAGCAGCGCGAGTGCCTTCGCGCGAGTGGGTTGTTCAAGAGGAATGCGGTCCAGTCATTCGACCTGTCGCTCAAAGCCAGCGAGGTGCTCGGGCTGGCGGGGCTGCTCGGTTCGGGCCGGACTGAAGTCGTGCGACTGCTCTTTGGCATCGATCAGCGCGACGGCGGGGAACTATCAATCAATGGGGAATCGATCGGCCATCATTCACCGCGGCGTGCGATCAAGGCTGGGATGGCGCTGACGCCTGAGGATCGCCGTGCCGCCGGTCTCGTCCCCCACCTGAGCGTTCGGGAGAACATGCTTCTGGCGCTGCAAGGCGCCAAGGGCTGGGCGCGGCGAGTGAGTGTGCGCGAGCAGCAGGCCATCGCCGATCGGTACGTTCGGGCCCTTTCGATTTCGACACCCGATATCGAGAAGCCGGTCAGCCAGCTTTCGGGGGGCAATCAACAGAAGGTGATTCTGGCACGATGGCTGCTCATGGAGCCGACAATCCTGATGCTCGACGAACCGACGCGCGGAATCGACATCGGCGCCAAGGAACAGATCGAATCGCTCATCGACGAATTGCGAAGCAAGGGCATGGCGCTGATCTTCATCTCGGGCGAACTTGATGAGGTCGTGCGCGTGAGCCAGCGCATCATGGTCCTGCGCGACCGGGCGCCGGTCGGCGAGCTGACCGGCGAGAATCTCAACACTCACGCGGTGATGCGGCAGATTGCGGGCGAAGCGGCAGGCCAGGCCCATGCGTAGGTCGCTTGCCCAACTGATCTGGCCGCTCGTGGCGCTGGCGCTGCTGCTGGTCTTCAATGCCGTGGAGAGCCCGTCTTTCTTTCATGTGCAATTCGTCAACGGCCGGCTGAGCGGCGCAGCGATCGACGTGCTCAACCAGGGGGCGCCGGTCATGCTGTTGGCACTGGGGATGACGCTGGTGATCGGCACGGGTGGGATCGATCTTTCGGTTGGCGCCGTGATGGCGGTGGCCGGGGCGCTGGCGGCCAAGCTGCTGCACCTGGAAGCGCCGGTGGTGCTCGCGGTCGCGGCTGCACTGGGAGCGTGTGTTGCGGCAGGCATCTGGAACGGAGGTCTGGTCACAGTTGCGGGCATTCCCCCCATTGTCGCCACGCTCATCTTCATGGTCGCCGGTCGCGGCATTGCGCAACTCATCACGGACGGCCAGATCATCACCATCAATCCGGACAGCCCGTTCACGACCATCGGGCGCGGCGTGATCGGCGGCCTGCCTGTTCCGATTGTCATCGCGTTGACGGCAGCAATTGTGATCGCGGCGATCGTTCGCCTCACTTCGCTTGGCGTGTTCATCGAGGCGATTGGCGGCAACGAGGAAGCGAGCCGATACGCCGGGCTCAACGTGCGCTGGATTCGCCTGTCGGTCTATGCGATCATGGGCCTGCTGGCGGGATTGGCGGGATTGATCGACACAGCCGACATCGCGGCAGCAGACGCGAACAACTCCGGGCTGTATCTCGAACTCGACGCGATTCTGGCGGTGGTGATCGGCGGGACCGCGCTGACGGGAGGGCGTTTCTCGCTGCTTGGTGCGCTGGTCGGCGCGATCATCATTCAGACACTTTCGACGACGATTCTGATGACGACGTTCCGCGGGCAGAGCGTTCCGCCGGAATTCAATCTCGTCATCAAGGCGATCGTCGTGCTCATGGTGTGCCTGCTGCAGTCGGGCGAATTGCGCCGCATGGTGCTTCGGGCGCGGGGGGCGCGAGCATGAAGTCGCAGCTCAATCGCCACTGGCCGCTGCTCACGACCGCGGGAGTCCTCGTCGCGCTTTACTGGGCGGCCTCGATTGCCTACACCGGATTCTCGTCGTGGTTTCAGTTTGCTCAGCTCTTTGCCGACAATGCGACGCTTGGACTGGCGGCGATCGGCATGACGTTTGTCATCCTCTCGGGCGGGATCGATCTCTCAGTCGGCGCTGTGATCGCGCTGGCGAGCATGGGGTTGGCGGTACTGGTCAGCCACATGGGAGTGCCGGTGTGGATCGCGATTCCGCTCGTGCTCGTGCTTGGCGCGGGGTTTGGCGCGTTCATGGGTGGGATCATCCAGGTGTTCAAGCTCCCGCCGTTTCTCGTGACTCTGGCGGGGATGTTCCTGGCGCGAGGCACGGCCTTGCTGCTCACGGAGACCAAGCGCATCGAGATGAGCGGCAGTGCCGGAGTGCGTGCGCTTTCATCGGTGCTCGTCGTCGATTTCAACATCGCCGCGATGGTGTTTCTTGTTGCCGTGCTCGCTGCGTGGGCGGCATTGAAGTACACACGCTTTGGCCGCACGGTGTTCGCCATCGGAAGCGACGAATCGGCGGCGCGGCTGATGGGCCTGCCCATCGCTTCGACGCGCATCGGGATCTACGCGATCAGTGGGCTCTGTGCCGCGGCGGGCGGGGTCGTTCACGTCATCGGCACGCAGGCGGGCGATGCGTCCGTCGCGTTCCTGCTTGAACTCGACGCGATTGCGGCGGTGGTCATCGGCGGCACGGTGCTGGCCGGCGGGCGCGGATCCGTCGTCGGCACGTTGCTGGGCGTGCTGATCCTGGGCATCATCACGACGATTCCGAACTACCAGGGCAATCTGAACAGTTGGTGGATCAAGATCGTCATCGGTCTGCTGCTGCTCGTGTTTGTGGTGCTGCAGCGGATGAGCCAGGCATGGGGGCGCGGATCGGGTGCGGATTCGCCGGCGCGGTCATTCTGACCGGGACGCTGCGTCAGGTGCGCCCGATCGCCTGCTGCAGGGGGCTCAAAACCATGACAGCGGCCCGACCCCTTCTCCTGCCGATATGATGATGTCACATCCGATTTCCACCATAAGGGCTCGAAGGTGCGTCCCGTTTCGATTCGTACCAAGTTCGTTCGTGATCTCGTGCTCATGATGGTGGTCATGGGCGGCGCGATTGTGCTGATCTTCTGGATCGGCAACCGGCGGGCGCTGCGGACGCTCTCGGCGGGCATCATCCGCCAGACGCTTCAAACGACCCAGCAGGAACTGGCGTCGTTTTTTGAGCCGGTGAGTCTATCGCTGAAGGTCTCGCAATCCTGGGGCCAGGACGGCGATCTGCTGCTCCGGCCGCGCACCAGCCAGGCTGATCCCGAGGCGGTCGATGCGGCGCTGCGACGGCGGCTGATCGAGCGGTTCACGCCGGTCATCCAGCAACTGCCTCGGCTGTCGTCGCTGCTTGTGGCGGATGAAAGCGGGCGCGAGTTCATGCTGCTGCACACGGATGCAGGATTTGAAGTCTGGCAGACTCAGGTGCAGGACGACGGAACGCTGCTGCGCCGGCGGACGTGGAGCGATCACGGCGCTGATCTGAACGCGTCGCGAAAGGACTACGATCCGCGCACGAGGCCGTGGTACATCGGCGCCGCCGAGCAGATGGCCGTGGCTCCGGGAGCGGAGCAGGCGGGCCAGGTTTTCTGGACTGAACCCTATACGTTCTTCACGACGGGAGAACCGGGCATCACGGCTTCGATCGCGCTGCGCAATCCGGACGGGCAGATGCAGGTCATCGGATTCGACGTGCTGCTGCGCGACATTTCCAGTTTCACGCGATCGCTTCGGGTGAGCCGGCGCGGCAAAGTGGTGGTCATGACGACGGACAACCTCGTGGTCGGCTTGCCCGACGATGCGCGCTTTGACAACCCGGAGGCTCGGCAGGCGGCTTATCTCAAAGGACCCGAGGAGATCGGGCTGGACCTGGCGCGCGACGCGACGCTCGCCTTCGGCAACGCCGTCGTGGAGGCCATTCAGGAGCAGCGCGACCCGCAGGAGACGACGGTTCGATTCAGGAGCCTCGGCGAAGCCTGGTGGGGCGAGTCGAGGCTTTTTACGCTCAGTCCCGATCGACATCTGCGCATGGCCGTGGTGGTGCCTGAGACGGAGTTGCTCGGCGACATTCTCTACCAGCGCCTTGTCATCGGATGCGCGCTGGCGGCGGTGCTGCTGCTGGGCCTGTGGCGCGCGGTCGTCCTTGGGCGCACTTTGAGCAACCCCGTCGAACAACTCGTCGCGCAGACCGATCGCATCGGCCAGGGAGATCTCAGTGCAGCGCCGGCGATCACGACGGACATCTGGGAGGTGCGCCGCCTTGCCGCTGCCCACGAGCGCATGCGTGAGAGTCTGCAGAGCCTGATGAAACTCGAGCGCGACATCCAGATCGCCAGACAGATTCAACAGAGCACTTTGCCGCACACGTTGCCGATTCTCGACGGATTTGACCTTGACGCGTGGAACGAGCCGGCGGATGAAACCGGCGGCGATACGTTCGACATCATCGGATTCACGCCGGGCGCCGGTGGTCTTGTCGAGTCGGCGGAGCACGGACGCGCATCGCGAGCGAAGGCAAGCCACCACCCGCGCGCGGATCGGGCCGTGATGTTGCTGGCGGACGCGACAGGGCACGGCATCGGCCCGGCCCTCGCCGCCACGCAGATTCGCGCCATGCTGCGGATGGCCGTGCGCCTCGGGGCCGATCTGCAGCACATTGCCCTGCACTTGAACGAACAGCTCGTCGCGGATCTGCCCGAGAATCGATTCATCACGGCATGGCTGGGTGAAGTGGACGCCGCCGCGGGAACGGTCACCACGTTTTCAGCAGGGCAGGGTCCGCTGCTGCACTATCGCTCAGCGAGCCGAGACTGCGTGCTGGTGCCGACTGATGCGCCCCCGTTTGGCGTGGTCGCCGATCTGGCCATCACGCTCCAACCACCGCTGCGCCTGAAGAAGGGCGATCTGTTCATCGTCCTGACCGACGGCCTGTTCGAAGCGCGAAATGCCGACGGAGAGCAATTCGGCATGGAGCGCATCAAGGCGGCGCTCGCCACCGCTGCCGACGGCAGCGCTGCGGACATTACGGCTGCGATCCGGTCCGCCGTCGATGACTTCACCGGCCACACTCCCGCCGACGACGATCGCACGATCATCGTGATTCGCGCCACACGTTAAGAGGCTGGCATCGGGCCGGACAGGCCTGGCACGGGCGCAGGAGCGCCATGCGGCCATCACGCGCGATATGCTTGATCAGCACCACACGGAGGCCCTATGGCGTATGTGATCGCACTGGATCAGGGCACGACGAGTTGCCGGGCCATCGTCTTCGACCAGTCCGGAGAGGTGGTGTCGCTCGCGCAGAAGGAGTTCCGCCAGATCTTCCCCAGGCCCGGCTGGGTCGAGCATGACCCCGATGAGCTCTGGTCCACGCAGGCGGGCGTCATCACTGAAGCGATGGAGCGAGCCCACATTCGCGGCAAGGACATCGCGGCGGCTGGCATCACCAACCAGCGCGAGACGACCGTCGTCTGGGACCGCGCGACGGGCCGCCCGATCGGCAACGCGATCGTCTGGCAGGATCGGCGCACGGCCCCGATGTGCGAAGACCTCCGCCGGCGCGGTTTGGCGGAAAAGATCCGGAGCAAGACCGGCCTGGAGATCGACGCCTACTTCTCCGCCACGAAGATCACATGGATGCTCGAGCACATCGATGAAGCGAGGAAGCGCGCCGAAGCCGGCCAACTTGCCTTCGGCACGATCGATTCGTGGCTGGCGTATCGCCTGAGTGACGGCGCGCTGCACATCACCGACGCCAGCAACGCAGCGCGCACCATGCTGCTGAACATTCACACTGGCGATTGGGATGATGAACTGCTCAGTCTGTTTGGTGTGCCGCGCTCGATGCTGCCCGAGGTACGTTCGTGCGGCGAGGTCTACGGTGAGATCGCCGCCCCTTCCGCGCTGGCGGGCGTGCCACTGGCGGGCATGATCGGCGACCAGCAGGCCGCGACGATGGGACAGGTGTGCACTGAGCCAGGGCTCGCGAAGAACACCTACGGCACCGGCTGCTTTCTGCTGCTCAATACCGGCGACACGCCGCGCGATTCGACGAACCGATTGCTGACCACGGTCGCCTGGCGGCGCGGCGACAAGACGACCTATGCGCTCGAGGGCAGCGTCTTCGTCGGTGGAGCGATCGTGCAGTGGCTGCGCGACGGGCTGGGAATTATCGATCGATCAGAGGACATTGAATCACTCGCCGCGAGTGTGCCCGACAGCGGCGGCGTGGTGCTGGTGCCGGCGCTCACCGGCCTAGGGGCGCCACACTGGGATCCACATGCGCGCGGCATGATCATCGGCCTGACGCGCGGCACCACTGCTGCACACATCGCACGAGCCGCACTCGAAGGCATTGCATTCCAGGTTGTCGACGTCGTCGAAGCCATGCGGGCCGATGCGGGAACGCCGCTGGCTGAGCTGCGCGTCGATGGCGGAGCCGCGTGCAATGATCTGCTCATGCAGTTCCAGGCCGATGTGTTGCAGGTGCCCGTGGTGCGGCCGAAACTGCTCGAAACCACGGCTCTCGGCGCCGCGTACATGGCGGGACTGGCGACGGGGTACTGGCCATCTGTCGAGGTGATCAAGCAGAACTGGCAGATCGACAGGGTATTCGAGCCACGCCTGAGTGCCGACGAAGCCGAATCGAGACGAAGCACGTGGCGCGAAGCCGTGCGACGAGCTGGAGGATGGTCTTCCGATTGATTTGTTGGAACCGTTCACGTAACCACGTGCGTAACTCTTGATGTCGTGCAGCTTCCCGAATCGAATGAAACTCGATTGTCGACCCTACGTTCGGTGCTAGTGCGAGCCCTCGCTGTTGTTCGCTCCCTCGCGCCGGTAACTGTGATTCTCTTCATTGGTGCGTCGGTCACGGTCGGGGTGGCGTGGCACTGTGCCGTCACGGTTGACGTTACGGCTCATCCAGTTGGCGCCGTCGTCTACGAGCCCGAGGATTGGGGCATCCCGAGCATGACGCTGTGGAGCCATAAGGGCGCGGAGCGGGTGCTGTCCAACGAGACGTTCGGAGGCATCAATGTTCAGGGTGGTCGCTTTGAGAGGATTCAATCGAACCTGCCGCGTGGCGCACCGCCTGTGCAGTATCCATCATGGTCGCTTGAAGGACACGGGGGCATCGGATTCCCTCGCGATGCCGCTGCGTATGACGGTGTGGTCGAAGATGCTCGCGGATGGCCGTTCTTGTCGATGCGATGCACCTTCTACCTGCGCGGCGGTGACTGCACCGGAGCTGGAACATACCGGGATCCGAATCGTCCGAAGCCCGCGCCGCCGGAAATGCTCATGGAATACCAAGGCGATGCCAGCTTCGGTGCGTCCCTGGCGAGCGGCGGGATTGCGCTGCCAACGCGCGATGGCATTCCCGACCGGATGGGAAAGACCGCCAGCGCGCTGCCGCTGTTTCCCATCTGGCCCGGGTTCCTTGTCGACACTCTGATCTTTGGTTCGCCGATGCTCGTGCCATACTTGATCTGGTCCTGCTTCCGGGTGACGCGCCGATGGGTCTGGCGGCGCGGCGGCCGCTGCATTGAGTGCGGCTACCAACTCGCGGCTGCACAGTCCATCTGTTCCGAGTGCGGCGTCACGTCCCGAACGTTCACGGAATCGCCTCCAGATACTCCTGGCTGAAGTTGTTGCGCAACTCGATCCACATGGGCAGGTGGTCGGACATTTTGTACGTGCGCCAGGTTCCGTACGACGTATTGCCCGTGATCTGCGGTGCGTAGATCGGCTCATCGGCATCGGTAAAGACGTGCTCGTAGTAGTCGAAGACGCCGGCGCCGATGATGTCGAGCTTCGCGTAGCCACGATCATTGGTCGGCTTCCAGAAGGCGATCTGGTCGTAGTGTTTATCGCGCGCGACGTTGGAGCCGGGGATCGACTTGAGTTCGTCGGGGATGACAAAGCCGCTGGATTCAAGTGCATCCATTGTCGGATGGCCGGCGCCGATGATGTTGAAGTCCCCCAGCACGCCGAGGAACGCACCTCGATCGTGCTTGAGTTCGCCATCCGCTTTCTTCGCCAGGGCTGCGGTGAGCAGTTCGATCTCCCGCCGCCGCTGCTCCATCTTCGTCGGGTCATCATCTTCGCCGTAGTAGATGTGTACGGTGCAGAGGTTGATCTTGAGCCAGCCCGCCTGGAAGGAAATGAGATAGGGCGTGCGCGCGAACTGGCGCAGCGAATCATCAAACGAATCGTTCGGGAAGCGCAGGCGCAGCCGGTCCTCGCCAACAATGGGAGTTGGAAGATCGATGTCGGCCTTTCCAGTGCCGGGACTGACCACCGGTGTGTTCTTGGTCACGACCACTGCGCAGCCGTCGGGCAGTTTGAGTGTGCAGCCGGGCGGAAGGTCGATCTCCACGTCGCGATCGAGCACCTTGCCGCCGCTCTTGCTGCGCAGGCGGGCGTCGTAGGTGCCGCTGAGATCAACTCCCGGCGGCAGGACGACTTCGACGGCAGGATCGAGTTTGATACGCTCGCCGAATGCGGCACGGATCTTGCCGTCCTCGGCCAGCGTCAGCTCGCCGGCGATGTTGCGAAACCACGCGCGTGATTTGTTGTAGGTAAAGACCATGCGCTCGCCATTGCCCGGTCCGCCATCGGTCACATCCGTGGCGAGGTAGTCCCACTCGGGGCCGAGCAGGCGCATGAGTTTGCCGAATTCATCCAGATCAGCACGGATCTCCTGCAGGGCGACGATGTCGAAATTCGAGATGATCTCGGCAATGTAGTAGAGACTTTCGCCGTCATCGCGCCCGCCGGACTTGGAATTGCCGAATTCACGGATGTTCCATGTGCCGATGCGCACCGTCTGGAGGCGATCGACGGGCCCCGGCGCTGCGGGTGCGGCAAAGTGATGAGCGAGCGCGGCGCGGAGGTCGAGCAGTTTCCCGGCGACGCGCTGCTTGCGAGCCTTGGTCGCGGCATCGTCATTCGTTCGAATCTTGAGTCCGGCGTAGAACGGCATGGGCACCTCCTCGGGACTTCAGAGCGCGTTCACGTCTTGAACAATCCCGCCGATTCGTCATCCACGGGTCTGGTCAGCGATGGATCAGAGTTCTTCGGACTGTTGACGCGCGTGCTCACGGGATGCGCGGCGAGCATCGTCAGCGGAGCGGGATCGAGCAGTTGATCGAGTTGATCCGGCGTCGCCTTTGGATTGAGCCACGCATCGAACTCATCGGGCGAGAGGATCACCGGCATGCGATCGTGCAGGTTTCTGATGTTGTCACTCGCATTGGTGGTGATGATGGTGAACGAGTCGATCGGCTCGCCGCCTTTGTCCCAGCGCTCCCACAGGCCAGCGAGACAGATGATCGAACTGCGGTTCGGGTGGATGTACCACGGCTGCTTTCGGCCGGCGACCTTCTGCCATTCGTAGAACCCGGAGATGGGCACGAGACAGCGGCGTTTGGAGTACGCGCTGCGAAAGGCCGGCTTGCTGGCGAGCGTTTCGCTGCGCGCGTTGATCATGCGATTGCCGATCGCCGGATCGTCGGCCCAGTGCGGGATCAATCCCCAGCGGGCGATGACGATCTCGCGCTGGCCCTTCTCATCGAGGCGCGCGATGGCAGAATCCTGCGTCGGCGCGACGTTATACGAGAGCGGCAACTGCTCGCCCGTCGTTGACTGCAGCACGCTGAGGAAGGCGTGGACTTCTTTCCAGGTGTATTCGCGGGTGAAGCGGCCGCACATGATGGGGCATCTTACCGGCACCCGCCCAGGGGGCGGCAAACCCGTCCTGTTCCCACCCATTTGAAACACGCCAAAAATACCCTAACAAATACTTGACAGACTAGACGGCGCGTGTACGCTTTGCGCATGGAGGTGTTCGCTGAAACATCCTTAAAAGAGGCTCAGGAGCGGCGAAAACGGGCCTTGGCGATTGTTCAGGCTGTTTCGGAGCGGCATCCTGCTTCGGCCGCGCCAAGGCAGGCGGCCGTGCCGACGGGGTTCGTCGATGACGCCCTGCCCGGCGGCGGGCTGGAGCGGGGCGCGGTGCATGAATGGATCGGCGTCGATGAACCTGAAGACGAGTCGCCGGCCACTGATCATCGACACCAGGCGCGGCGACCTGTCAATCGATCGCGCAGCCGGGCGGCCGGCTGGTCTCCCCCACTCACCTTGCTCGTGCAGATCGCACGGCAGTCATTGGCCGATCAGGACAGCGCGGCCGCGCACGTCATCTGGATCGGCCAATCCATCTGGCCCTACGCGCCGAGCCTGGCGCAACACCAGCAGCCGGAGCACCGCAAGCGCCGGCTGCTGGCGGCGTCACTATTCGTGCAGACCGAGACGGTGCGCGAGCGCGTGTGGGCGGCAGACCTGGCGCTGCGCAGCCGATGCGCGGCGTCGGTCATCGTCGATGGGTCGGGTTTCGATCTTTCCGCGACGCGGCGATTGCAACTCGCAGCCGAGGCGGGCGGCGCGCTGTGCCTGCTGGCCCGGCCGCCGTGGGAGCGGCAGATGCTTTCGGCAGCGAACACGAGATGGGCGGTGCGGTGCTGCCCAACGGTTACGACATCAAGGCGATGGACCGTCGAACTGCTGCGCTGCAAGGGAGTGCAGCCCACTTCACAGGCGGCGGCAGCGCGCTTGTGGACGCTGGAGCGTGACCATGCGACGCGCCATGTCGCTGTGGTTTCCGACGTTCTCAGCCGACCTCGTCAGGCGGAGGCTCAGCAGGCTCTCGCTCGGCGCACCGGCTGAGGCAGGCCACAGTGGTACGGGCGTCTCGCCCGGACAAATCCAACGGGCCAGAGGCCCGCTCCACCAACGCATCATCCTCCTCACCACGCAGGTGCATGGCCGCGACATCATCGCCAGGCACTGCGAACGAGCGGCGGCGCTGGGCATCGTCGCAGGCATGGATCTGGCGCACGCGCGTTCGCTGCTGCCGACGGGAACGATCGCACACCTCGAAGCGCACCGCGTCGATCGCGAATTGCAGGCTTTGCACGCATTGGCCTGCTGGGCGCTGCGCTACTCCCCTCTTGCCGCGCCGGATCCGCCGGATGGGCTGTGGCTGGACATCACCGGCACCCAGCGCGTGCATCGCAGCGAATCGCGACTGATCCGATCCGCGTCATCGGCGGCGGCTCGGCTCGGCTTTGCCAATCGGGTGGCGACGGCTTCGACGTTCGGCTGCGCCTGGGCCGTGGCGCGATTCGGCTCGTGCGACCTGTCGCGCGTCCCCGATGGCAGTCAGCGACAGGCGCTTATCGACCTGCCCACGGCCGCGCTGCGACTTGAAAATGAAACGGTCTACGGCCTCGAAGAGATCGGCGTGACCTGTGTCGGCCACCTGTTCGACCTGCCGCGCGCTTCGCTCGCCTCGCGCTTTGGCTCGGAAGTGATTGACCAACTCGATCTGGCGCTGGGGCTGATGTTCGAGCAGATCGACCCCGTTCGGCCGCAACCCCCGCCGCGCGCGGAACTGATCTTTGACGGCCCGACGGACCAGTGGGAATCCATCGAAGCCGCGGCGAGGCAAACGCTCGAGCAACTCGCCGGCCAACTGGCCCAGCGCGAGCGCGGCGTGCGGCGGCTCGACGTGGAACTGCTGCGCCCGCTGATCGAAGCGGAGCGGTTCACCATCGACCTGAGTCGCGCGAGCCGGAGTGTCAAACATCTCTGGTCGCTGTTGCATTCGCGACTCGAACGAGTCGATCTCACCGCCGGGGTCGAAGGCGTTGTCCTTACTGCTTCGCGCACGGCTCGATTGCGCCATGAACAGACCTGCAACGAATCGCTTGGTGGCACAAGTGAAAGCGAGTCGAGCCGGGCGTGGGGCGAACTGGTGGACACCTTCGTGCAGCGCTTGGGCGTCGATCGCGTGCTGCGCATCGAGCCGGTTGAATCGCACCTGCCTGAGTCGTGCTTTCGCCGGCGCTCGGTGATGGAGCCGGACGTGAAGGTGGAAGCGGATGTGACCAGCGCCGATCGGCCGACGCTGCTGCTGCCTTCGCCCGAACCGGTGGAGGTGACGGCGCTGACACCCGACGGGCCGGTGATGACGATCCGCTGGCGCGGCCGGTGGCGGCAGGTCATTGCGTGTGTCGGCCCCGAGCGACTTGGGCCAGAGTGGTGGCGATGGCGCACGGCACAAGCGGAACCCACCACCAATGCGCAGCGCCGGCGTCTGGCGCAGTTGCAGGCCCAGTGTCGCGAAGCGCCGCCCGATCGCGATTACTTCGCGCTGCAGACAGAGACGGGGCGGTGGATGTGGGTGTGCCGGCAGGTGGGCACGGGACGATGGTTCGTGCACGGGCAGTGGAGTTGAGGCGTGCCGGAAAATGAATTTCCCAAACTCAAGCCGCATCCTTTTGTGCAGGCGAAAATGCACGTGGAGGCGAAGGCGCAAGCAGGCTCGGATTCGCTATCAACGCAGTGCGACGCAGTTGCAGCGCTTCCATACGCAGAACTGTGCGTCACGAGCAACTTCACGTTTCTCACCGGCGCGAGCCACCCCGAGGAGTTTGTCGAACAGGCGGCGGCGCTGGGATATCGCGCCATCGGGCTCACTGACCTGCACACGCTTGCCGGCGTGGTGCGGGCGCATGTCGCCGCGAAAGAATCGTGCATCCACTTCGTGCTCGGCACGCGATTGCCGCTGACCGATATGGATGGCCTGACGGTCTGCGTCTATCCGACGGATCTTGCGTCGTATCGCCGCCTGTGTCGACTGCTCACCATCGGCAAGCGGCGCACGACCAAGGGTCATTGCGAGCTGAGTTTTGACGACCTCGCAACATGGTCGCAAGGGCTGCTGGCCGTGGCCGTGCCCGACGGCATGCCCGGCGAGCATTTCGCGACTCAACTGCTGCGTCTGCGCGGCTGCTTTGATGATGATCGCCTTTCGCTGGCGGCGAGTTGGTTGTACGGGTCTGATGACGCCGAGCGGCTCGAACGCTTGAACGATCTGTCCCGCTCATGCCGCGTGCCGCTGGTCGCGACCAATGATGTGCATCACCACAGCTCCGATCGCCGCATGCTGCAGGATGTGCTCACCTGCATCCGCCACGGCTGCACCCTTTCCGAAGCCGGCTTTCGCCTGCACGCCAACGCCGAGCGGCACCTCAAGACCCCCGAGGAGATGCACCGCCTCTTTGCCGGCTGCCCCGAAGCGATCGAGCGCACGATCGACATCGCCGACCGCACGCGCGGCCTCAGCCTCGACCAGATCCGTTACGAATATCCCGATGAAATCGTCCCGCCCGGCTGCACGCCGATGAGTCACCTGCGCGACCTCGTCTGGGAAGGCGCAATGCAGATGCACCACGGCCACATCCCCGACAAGGTGCGATTGCAGATCGAGCACGAATTCGACCTCATCGATGAACTCAACTACGCCCCCTACTTCCTCACGGTGTACGACCTTGTGAAATATGCCCGCAGTCTCGATCCACCCATTCTCTGCCAGGGGCGCGGGGCGGCGGCGAACTCGGCGGTGTGCTATTACCTCGGCGTAACGGCTGTCGATCCGGTGCGCATCAACCTGCTGTTTGAGCGGTTTGTCAGCCGGGAGCGCAACGAGCCGCCTGACATCGATATCGACTTCGAGCACGAGCGGCGCGAGGAGGTGATCCAGTACATCTACCACAAGTATGGGCGTGATCGCGCGGCGCTGACGGCGGAAGTGATCTCGTATCGCCGGCGCAGCGCGGTGCGCGACGTGGGCAAGGCGCTGGGATTGTCCCTCGATTGCGTCGATCGACTCGCCAAGGACATCGCGTGGTGGGATGGCGGCGTGCTCGATGCCACACACCTGCGCGAGATGGGGCTCAACCCTGATGATCCGATTCTCCAGTGGCTCGCGCGGCTCGTGGGTGAACTGCTCGGTTTTCCGCGCCACCTCTCGCAACACGTTGGCGGGTTCATCATCACGCGCTCGCCGCTGTGCGAACTCGTGCCGGTCGAGAATGCCGCGATGCCCGATCGCACGGTGGTCGAGTGGGACAAGGACGACATCGACGCGATGGGCATGCTCAAGGTGGATGTGCTCGGTTTGGGGATGCTCAGCGCCATTCGCCGCGGACTGGAACTCATCAACCAGCATCACGGCACCACCCTGGCGCTGGGCAACATACCGCCGGAAGATCCGGCAACATACGAAATGATCCAGCACGCGGATACGGTCGGCGTGTTCCAGATCGAGAGCCGGGCCCAGATGTCGATGCTGCCTCGATTGAAGCCTCAGAACTTCTACGACCTGGTCATCGAAGTGGCGATCGTGCGGCCGGGCCCGATCCAGGGCGACATGGTGCACCCGTACCTGCGGCGGCGGGCGGGTGAGGAGAAGATCGAGTATGTGCACCCGGCGATTGAAGAGGTGCTCAGTCGAACGCTGGGGGTGCCACTCTTCCAGGAGCAGTGCATGGCCCTGGCGGTGAAGGCGGCGGGCTTTACGCCGGGCGAGGCGGACCAGTTGCGGCGGGCCATGGCGGCGTGGAAGCGCAAGGGCGATCAGATCTATCGCTTTGGCGCGAAACTGATTGACGGCATGGTGCGCAACGGCATTCCCCTCGACTTTGCCCAGCGCTGCTTCGAGCAGGTCAAGGGATTCAGCGAGTATGGCTTTCCCGAGAGTCACGCGGCGTCGTTTGCGCTGCTCGTCTACGCCTCGGCATGGATGAAGCGCCACTATCAGGCTGAATTCACTGCGGCGATCATCAACAGCCAGCCCATGGGCTTTTATGCACCGGCGCAACTCGTGCGCGATGCGAAAGAACATCACGTCGAAGTTCGAAGCGTCGATGTGAACTGGAGCGACTGGGATTGCACGATTGAAAGCGGCGCCCTGCGACTGGGGATGCGGTTGGTCAAGGGAATGAAGGAAGACGAGGCGCGGCGGCTGCGCGAGACCGTCGCGCAGCGCGGGCGCTTCGACACGATGATCGACCTCTGGCGCGCCAGCGGGGTGTCGGCTGCGGCCCTGCGAAGACTCGCATCGGCCGATGGGTTTGAATCGATGGGATTGACGCGCCAGCAGGCGCTGTGGCACGCCCGGCTGCTGCGCGATGATGACCTGCCGCTCTTTGATGCGGTGAACGAATCGGGCGAACCCGCGGCACAGTTGCCCGGCATCCGCCCGCAGCGACAAGTGGTGCTCGATTATCATGCGACGGGGTTGTCGCTCAAGGCGCATCCGGTTTCGTTTGCCCGCGCGCGGCTCGAAGCAATGGGCGTCATGCGCTGCGCGGATCTGGCGGACGCTCAGCGCGCTCCCGATGGAGCGCGCGTCAGGGTGGCCGGAGTGGTGCTCGTGCGCCAGCGGCCCGGCACGGCGAGCGGCGTGACCTTCATCACTCTCGAAGATGAAACGGGGATCAGCAATCTGGTCGTATGGAAGCGCGTCTACGAACGCTTCCGCCGCGAGGCGAGTGCGCGACTGCTCATTGCCCATGGCCAGGTGCAGCGCGAAGGGGAAGTCGTGCACGTCGTGGTTCGGAGCCTCAGGGGATTCGACGAGGCGCTCGATGGCCTGAGCGCGAACTCGCGCGATTTTCGCTAACCTGCGGCGTCGTAAGCCTGCTTGAGCCAGCCCGTCAGTTGCTTGTCGACGTCCTTCACACTGGCAAGGCGAACGCGGTGTGAGACCATGGCGTTGAAGCTGCCCGACGCTTCGAGACGATCGGTCGGCTTCTCACCTTTGAGATTGACGCCGACATCGAGGCGCGTCGCGGTCGAGGGCTGAATGATCGCAAACTGCTTGGCGCGGCGAACGCTGACATAGGCCTTCTTGGGCGCCCACTCAACGTCCTTGCCAAACTTGCTGATCGCCGCAACGAGCGCGTCATAGATCGGTTTGAGTTCCGCCTTGGCGCCGGAATACTGACTGGAGACAAGATCGTCGGGGGCTGCGTGTGATGCGTCGGACTTGAGCGTGGCATGCGCAACAAGGTTGGCGTAGCCGTGCGTCAGGCCGTGGTCTTTCTTGAGCATGGCAACGATCTCGCCATGCTTGGGGAGTTTGGAGGCCTTGGCGATCTTGACCCACTGCTCGAGTGTCTTGCCGGTCTTTTCCTTGAGGTTGGCGATCATCGTGGCGGTGGCGTCTTCGGGCGATTTGGCCATGGCGGACTCCTAAGAGATAATGACAGACTATACCCGCTGTGGTCACTGGGCTGCCACATGATGTCGCGCCAGGGGGTGCGAGCGGACACATGAGTGTGGGATGTTGAGGGCCAAGCGTGAATCGCTGTGTGAGGTCACTCGCTCACTTGCGCCCGCACTACATCACTCTTGAGATTGAGTTGGACGGCCTGGATCCAGATCGTTCGACCGGCCAGCGAGCCGGGGACCGGGAATCCCCATTCGACGGTTCCTCCGAGCGTCGAGTCTGGCGACATCGCGATCACCGTTGGCGAGGCCAGATCAACCGTCACGTTGAAACGCGGCAGGTAAGTGGAGCCCGCTCCTTCCACGCTGTACGCCAGGTACGAGCGCGTGCGGTCGCGGACGTGCGACGCAAGCAACTTGGCAAACACGCCGACGTGGAAAACGGGATTGACCGGCTCAAGTGTGGGATGGGAAAGCGCCTGCCATTCATACGCACCGATATCAACAATGGGCGCCGAACCAGTTCCGGTGTCCGTAACGTAGGCGTCGTCAACCAAGCGCGGGCAGCCGTTCAGATCAGTTCTGTGTTGCGCCAGGTCAGCGGCTCCGGCATCGATGCAGGGCGAACCAGACCTGAGGCGATAGTCGCCGGCGAGCGCATCGACGAACATGGGTGCAGCGTCGATATTCCCGCCGCCATCTTCGCCGAGCCGCGCATCCCAATTCGCGCCGCTCCCACCACTGCCTTCAACGTTGCAGTTTTCAACGATGGCGCGGCTCCCATCGTGCCGGACCAGACTGCCTTGCCCCGGCCAGCCGCGGAGAATCGTGTTCGCAATGAGCACATCGGCGTCACGGCTCTGGATCGCCTCTCCGCCGCGACTCTCGTTGTCATCGATCGTGCAGCCGACCACCTCGAGGCGGTGCTCCTCCACGTACACTGCTGCGCCCTCGTTTCGCTCGGCGTTGCGCGCGCTGTTGCCGACGAACAGACAGTTCTCGATACGAATCGCGTGTACCTCGCGCTCGGCAAACATCGCCACGGCTCCGCCGCGCTGCCCGATGTTTCGCGTAAACCGGCTTGACACGATGCTTGCGTCTGTTGTGGAGCCGCGCATTCCCACGGCGCCACCATCGCCGTCGTACGAAATGCCCGTATTCTCATCAAACTCACAGCGTTCGATGGACACGTCGCCATTGAACGTCCGCACGGCGCCTGACGCTCCGGCGTTCTGACGGAAGAGACACTCGGTGATCAGTGCCTGCGCGTTTCCGTCGATGTACACTCCTCCGGCCTGTGCGCCCGTGTTGCCGATGAATCGGCACCTCGTGATGGAGTTGCCTCGACCCCGCACAAACACGGCCCCCGGACCAGTGACGCCCGTGCAGTCCTGAAAGTCGCACTCGCTGATCTGCGCGCGCTGCGCGAAGATTCGAAGGCCTCCGCCGGAGTAGCCGCCGCGGTTTTCGACGAACCGACAACGCGTCACTTGAAGATCATCTCCGCCGAGGCTGCATGTCGCCCCGGTAGTACTGAAGTTCCGGGAGAACAGACAGGCTTCAACGAGCAGTTGATCGGAGTGCCCGTCGAGTGCGCTGGCATTCAAAGCCGCATTGTCAGCAAACGTGCATCGTTTGAAGACCGTCGGCTCAGCGCCGCAAGACGCTCCGCCTCCTCCACCATTACAGGTGTTGGCAACGAAGTGCGTGTCCTCCACGATACACGCTCCCGACCCGCAGTAGAGCCCGCCACCAGCGAATTGCGCCACGTTCGCGAGGAAACGACAGTTGCGGAACGCACAGTCGCCGTTCTCAACATAGACGCCTCCGCCCCTGTAGTCGGCATGGTTGCCGACGAACCAACAATCAATAACTGTTGCGCCACCGTCAATCAGGTACAAGCCTCCGCCGCATCGCCGGTCGTATTCGTCAGCCGTCCCGCTGCCTCCTCTGATCGTGAAGCCCTGGATGATGGTGTCGACCGTCTCGCCGCTGACGCAGGTGACCGTGCTGGCCCGCCTGCCAGCAGCATCAATGACTGTTCGCTGGGGACCATCCGAACTGTAAAGAGCGATCCGCTTGCCCTGCAAGTCGATGGCCTCGCCATAGATGCCCGGCGCCACGACGATCCCATCATCGTGCTTGGCTGCGTCGATGGCACCCTGGATGGTGGGATAGTCGCCGGGCACTCGGATGACGTCTGCGACAGCCGTCACCGGGAGATTGCCGAGTACTCCGAGCATGACGTAGATTCTGGGTCTGAGCGGCTGCATAAGACCAGAATCGACAACCCGGGCGCTTCAGCATGAAGCGCCCGGGTGTGGATTCAGACCAGACAAGTTTTCCAGCGGCGATGACGCCGCGGGAATTCAGTTCGACCCGACCTCTTCGCCCCGAAGGCTGTCGACGACCTCGACAGTCGAACCGTTGGTCGCAGCGGGGACGGCACTGACTTCCTCAGACTCGTAGTAGTCGTCGGACGCTTCCTCGATGGCTTCGGCGCCTGCGGCGGGGACGACGCGAATGGCCTGGTGCGCCTGGAAGCCGGTGCCGGCCGGGATGAGGTGGCCGAGCAGCACGTTTTCCTTGAGGCCCGAGAGCGGATCCATCGCTCCTCGGAGCGCGGCTTCGGTGAGCACCTTGGTCGTCTCCTGGAACGAGGCGCCGCTGAGCCACGACTCGCTCTGCAGCGAGGCCTTGGTGATGCCCAGCAGCAGCGTCTTGGCGGATGCGGGACGCGCCCGCTTGGCCTTGGCCCCTTGCTTGCCCGCGGCTTCGGCCTGGGCGTTGGCTTCGCGAATGTCATCTTTGGTGACCAGCGTTCCCACGGGCAGGGCCGTGTCGCCGGCGTCGGAAATGCGGCCGTAACGGGCGATCAGCTCATTTCTGCCGCGGAAGACGAACTTGTCGACGACCTCATTGGGAAGCAGATCGGTGTCGCCGCTGTTTTCAACACGCACCTTGCCGAGCATCTGGCGAAGGATGATCTCGACGTGCTTGTCGTTGATCGGCACGCCCTGCGCGCGGTAGACGTTTTGCACTTCCTCGAGCATGTAGTTGTACAGAGCGTCATCACCCTTGATGCGCAGAATGTCATGCGGCACGAGCGGGCCTTGCGTGAGCGGGTCGCCTGCGTTCACGTAGTCGCCGGCATGGACGAGCAGGAGCTTGTCCTGCGGCACATGGTGGTCCTTTTCGATGCCGGCTTCGGAGACGACGCGGATGGTCATCTTGCCCTTGCGCTTGTCCGAATAGAGTTCGACGGTGCCGGAGATCTCGGCGATGATCGCCGGATCCTTTGGCTTGCGGGCTTCGAAGATCTCGGTGACGCGAGGCAGACCGCCGACGATGTCGGCCGAGCCGGCCACGGCCTTGGGCTGGCGAGCGAGCATGTGGCCGACCTTGATGGCCTGACCTTCCTTCACTTCAATACGCGCCTTGGCGGGCAGGTAGTGGAAGTCGAGGATGTTGCCCGACGCATCGGCGATGAGGATCTGCGGGTGCTTCTCACCCTTGTGCTCGATGACGACGAGCGCGGCCTTGCCGCCGCCGGTCGCTTCTTCGCGCACCGTCTCGCCAATCTCGATGTCCTTGAACTGCACCACGCCCGACTTCTCAGCGAGAATCGGCGCGCGGTGGGGATCCCACTCGACCATGACCTGGCCCTTGCGGACTTTGTCGCCGTTGCGCACGCGGATCCATGAGCCGTAGTCAATCTTGTAGCGATCGAGTTCGCGTTCGCGAGCGTCGCGAATGATGAGTTCACCGTTGCGCTTGAGCGCGGTGAGGATGAGATCGCCGTTGTCGTCTTCGACTTCGACTTCGTTGCAGTCGAGCAGCTCGACGGTGCCGGCGGCGGACGCTTTGTGCGACGTTTCAACGAGGGTGCGCTGCGCGACACCGCCGGTGTGGAACGTCCGCATGGTGAGCTGCGTGCCGGGCTCGCCGATCGATTGGGCGGCGATGATGCCGACGGCCAGGCCGCTCTCGACGACGTCGCCGGTGGAGAGGTCCATGCCGTAGCACTTGGAGCAGATGCCCATGGCGGTGTCGCAGGTCAGCGGGCTTCGGACTTCGAGCGTGTCGATGCCGAGCTCCTCGATGCGAGCAGCGCGGTTTGCGTCGATGATTTGCCCCGCTTCGACGATGTTCTCGTCGGTCATGGGATTGACGATCGCCTGGCAGCTCGTGCGGCCGAGGATGACCTCGCGAAGCGGAACGTCAACTTCCTCACCCTTGTACACGGCTCGCTTGGCGATGCCCTTCTTCGTGCCGCAGTCGCGTTCGATGACGATGACCGACTGGGCCACATCGCACAACTTACGCGTGAGATAGCCCGAGTCGGCGGTCTTGAGCGCGGTGTCGGCCAGACCCTTACGGGCGCCGTGTGTGGACGAGAAGTACTCGAGCACGCTCAGGCCTTCGCGGAAGTTTGCCTTGATGGGCGTCTCGATGATTTCGCCGCTGGGCTTACTCATGAGACCGCGCATGCCTGCGAGCTGCTGCATCTGGCTGATGTTGCCTCGGGCGCCCGAGTCGCTCATCAGGTAGACGGGGTTGAGGTAGAGCTTGCCTTCCTTGGAGTCGAGCGGCACGGGGTTGCCGTTTTCGTCGCGGCGGTCGTGCTTGAGCGTCTCCACGAGGTGCTTGGTGACTTCTTCGCGGCAGTGGGCCCAGAGGTCAAGCAGCTGGTTGTAACGCTCGCGCTCGGTGATGGCGCCTGCCTCGTACGCGCGTTCGACCTGGTCGACCTTCTTCTGGGTCTTGTCGATTTCCTCGTACTTGGCCTTGGGAATGCGCAAGTCGGTGATGCCGAAGGACAAGCCGGCAAGCGTGGACTGCTTGAAGCCCAGTTCCTTGAGTCCGTCGAGCAGATCGAGCGTGGCGGAGCGGCCGAGCCGGACGAACGTGTCGTCGATGACGCGGCTGCCGCCCTTCTTGGCCAGCGTGCAGTTGTAGAACGGCACGCCGTCGGGAAGGATGTCATTGAAGATGCAGCGGCCAACGGTCGTGCGAATGCGGGTGCCCGCTTTGACGACCTCAACCGGTCCACCCTGCGAGTTGACCACTTCGGTCACGTGGGGGAGGCGCACAAACACGGGTTCGTGCGTCTGAATCTGGCCGTGATCGAGCGCCAGCATCGCCTCCATGGGATCCTTGAACTGGCGGAGTTTCGAATCGTCTTTTTCCGTCGGCTGGATGGCGGTGATGTAGTACACACCGAGCACGATGTCCTGGCTGGGCGGCATGACGAGTCGACCACTTGCCGGCGAGAAGATGTTGTTCGTCGAGAGCATGAGCACGTGGGCCTCGGCCTGCGCTTCGATGGAAAGCGGCAGGTGGACGGCCATCTGGTCGCCGTCGAAGTCGGCGTTGAAGCCGTGGCACACGAGCGGGTGAATGCGAATCGCGTTGCCTTCCACGAGCACGGGCTCAAAGGCCTGGATGCCCATGCGGTGCAGCGTCGGAGCGCGGTTGAGCATGACGGGGTGCTGGTAGATTACCTCTTCGAGGATGTCCCACACTTCCGGATCGCGCCGTTCGAGCATGCGCTTGGCGCTCTTGATCGTGTCGGCAAATCCATGCTCTTTGAGCTTGCGAATGATGAAGGGCTGGTAGAGTTCCAGCGCGATCTTCTTGGGCAGGCCGCACTGGTTGAGCTTGAGTTCCGGACCGACGACGATGACCGAACGAGCGGAGTAATCGACGCGCTTGCCCAGCAGGTTCTCGCGGAAGCGTCCCTGCTTGCCCTTGATCATGTCGGTGAGCGACTTGAGCGGGCGGCCGCTGGATCCGAGCACGGGTCGGCGGCACCGGCCGTTGTCAAAGAGCGCATCGACCGCCTGCTGAAGCATGCGCTTTTCGTTGCGGATGATGACCTCGGGCGCGTTGAGGTCCATCAGCTTCTTGAGGCGATTGTTGCGATTGATGATGCGGCGGTAGAGATCGTTGAGATCGCTGGTCGCGAAGTTGCCCGACTCGAGCAACACGAGCGGACGCAGTTCCGGCGGGATGACGGGGATGACGTCCATGACCATCCAGGTGGCGTCATTTTCGCTGCCGCGAATCTGCTCGATGAGTTTGAGCCGCTTGGAAAAGTCCTTGATCTTCTGCTTGCTGCGGGTCTTGCTGAGGTCATCGCGAATCGCCGCAGCCTCGGTATGGAGGTTGAGGCGTTCGATGAGTTCGCGCACGGCCTCGGCGCCCATCTTGGCCTTGAAGGCCGAGCCGTACTGCTCGGACGCTACGCGGAACTCGTCTTCCGTGAGCATCTGGCGGTATTCGAGCGGCGTGTCGCCGGGATCGAGGACGACGTAATCCTGGAAATAGATGATCTTTTCGAGGTCGCTCGTCTTCATGCCCAGCAGGTTGCCCAGTCGGCTGGGCAGCGCCTTGAAGAACCAGATGTGCACGATGGGCGAAGCGAGGTTGATGTGCCCCATGCGCTTGCGGCGCACGCGGCTGTGGGTCACCTTGACGCCGCAACGGTCGCAGATGATGCCCTTGTATTTCGTGCCCTTGTACTTGCCGCAGGCGCACTCGTAGTCGCGCTCGGGGCCGAAGATCCGCTCGCAGAACAAACCGTCCTTCTCGGGGCGGTAGGTGCGATAGTTGATCGTCTCGGGTTTCTTGACCTCGCCAAAGGACCACGACCGGATGTCGGTCGGGCTGGCCAGCATGACCTTCACGCTTGCATAGTCATTGACGCGATCGTAGAAAGTTTCGGACATAGTGCTTCCTGTCGCAGGTCGTTATCGTGTTCGCGGCAATCGGCCGCGTGGTCTACTTCACGTTTCCCCAGTCGCCTCTCAGGCGGCCGAGGCGTCTTCAAATCCGGGCCAGAGACTCAGGTCGATTTCTTGCGGAAACATTCGCTTCAGTCGCTTCACATCATCCTGATAAATCTCGGCCAGCAATCCTCTTGTCTCATCCGGCAGCGGTTTCGTCACTTGCCGCTGCACGTTCACCGGCGTTTCCATTCCCTCGGGCACGAACGAATCATCCAGGCCCAGGAAGCGGTAGGTGCGGGCGATCATCTCTCCGGGCTTTGCCTTGCACTGCTCGTATTGCAACACGAGCAGTCGCTGGCGGGGGATGATTCGCATCAGCGTGTCGCACTGGGCGGCGTACATGCCGTTCCAGATTGACTCCTTCCGCAGGGCGTACCTCCTGATCACCTTCATTCGAACAGCGGGAGCGAGCATCCCGCCGAATCGCTGCTTGTACTCATGATTGAATCCCGACTCGTATCTCGTGACGGGATTGCGGAACATCACGAGCACTTTCGCATCCGGCGCGGCCTGCTGAAGTCGGCGAATCGAGTATGGACTGGCGAGGTAGTTCGGAGTCCACTCGCCGCACAGCAGGCCATCGGGGCGTGCAAATGCGGCGTGATACGTTTCGATGTCGCCGGCGGTCATCGGCCGTTCGAAGAAGTGCGTGAGGTAGTGCATCTCCTTTCGCATGAACAGATTCTGAGCGACGCCGGGATGGGCTTCGATGAGCCCCGTCCACCACGATGTGCCGCTCTTTTGCGTTCCAACTCCAACATAGTCCGGCGGGGCGATTCGCTTCTCGCCTGCAGGGGGCAGTTCGCTGCGTGTCCACGGCCGAGCCAGCCTCCGAATCGGGAACGGGGCAAGCGTGTTGCCCAGACCCACGTATTCGAGAGCGTATCGAACTGCGTTGACAAACGGGTGATCCGCCACCGTTGACCGCCGCACGTCCTTTCTCTGATCTTCCCGTCCGAATCCTGTTTCCGCCGTCCTGTGGAGCGCCGCGTCAGCCGCGGCCGCGTTACAAGATGGCCGCGCTCTCGATCGCCTTCTTCTCGAGGGTGACATTCATGCCCAGCCCTCGAATTTCGTTGCACAACACGTCGAAGGCGACGGGCATGCCGGCTTCGAGCGAGTTGGTGCCCTTGACCATGGACTCATAGATCTTGGTGCGGCCTTCGACGTCGTCGCTCTTGACGGTGAGGAGTTCCTGCAGGACGTAGGCAGCGCCGTACGCCTCGAGACCCCAGACTTCCATTTCGCCGAAGCGCTGACCGCCCGTGCGCGCCTTGCCGCCGAGGGGCTGCTGGGTGATGAGGCTGTAGGGCCCCGTCGCCCGGGCGTGAATCTTGTCATCCACGAGGTGGTGCAGTTTGAGCAGGTACATATACCCGACCGTGGTCTTCTGTCGGAACGGCTCGCCGGTGCGACCGTCGTACAGCTGCGCCTTGCCGCCGCGCGGCATGTGGGCGAGCAGTTCGCGCTCGCCGGGGGGCAGGTGCGTCTCTTCACACTCCCGCAGTCGCGTTTTGACGTGGGTATTCGCCTCGTCGATGGCCGCGTGAACTTCCTCTTCCGTGGCGCCGTCGAAGACGGGAGTCACGGCCTGGAAGCCGAGGACGCGCGCCGCCCAGCCGAGGTGCGTCTCGAGAATCTGGCCGACGTTCATGCGGCTGGGCACGCCGAGCGGGTTGAGCAGGATGTCGACTGCCGTGCCGTCCTCGAGGAAAGGCATTTCCTCTTCGGGGACGATACGGGCGATGACGCCCTTGTTGCCGTGGCGGCCGGCCATCTTGTCACCGACGGACAGTTGCCGCTTGGTGGCGAGGTAGACCTTGACCATCTCCAGCACGCCCGAGGGCAGTTCGTCGCCGCGCTTCATGTGGGCGAGTTTGCGCTGCTTTTCCTGCTCGATGGCGTTGATGCGCTGGCGGAACTGGTTGTGAATGACCGCGCACTCTTCGCGGATCTCCTTGCCGCCCTTGACCCACTTGATGTCAAAGTCGCGAATCTGTTCGATGATGACCGCGGCGATATTCGAAGCGCCCACGGTCTGACGCGTGT
The DNA here is from genome assembly GCA_040255465.1 of Planctomycetaceae bacterium. GTDB lineage: Bacteria > Planctomycetota > Phycisphaerae > Phycisphaerales > UBA5793 > UBA5793. The sequence continues at coordinate 4,770 of JBDZVA010000006.1, read as the reverse complement.
TCGGGTCGACGATCGGCGCGCCGACGATCTCGTTCATCTGCGAAATCATCTGGCGGAAGAGGTCGATGGCCTTCTCGTCCATCTCTTCGCTGTACGCGTTCATGTCGCGCGCCAACTGCTTCTTCTGCTCGTCGGTCATGTGCATGCGGCGGCTGAATCGCTTGGCGCCGATGACGATACCTTCCGTGCCCGCGGGGACTTCGAGCGAGTCGTTCTTCACGTCCTCGCCCGCGCGGCCGAAGATCGCATGGAGCAGCTTTTCTTCGGGGCTCAGCTCGCTCTTGCTCTTGGGCGACACCTTGCCCACGAGAATATCGCCCGGCTTGACGCGGGCGCCAATGCGGATGACGCCGTTCTCGTCGAGGTTGCGGAGCATCTTCTCGCTGACGTTGGGGATGTCGCGGGTGAACTCTTCGCGGCCGAGTTTCGTCTCGCGAATTTCCACGTCGAATGCGTCGATGTGGATCGAGGTAAACACGTCATCCTTGAGCAGGCGCTCGTTGATGACGATGGCGTCTTCGAAGTTGTACCCGTCGAAGGTCATGAACCCGACGAGCACGTTCTTGCCCAGGGCGAGTTCGCCCTGCTTGGTCGAGGCGCCGTCGGCAATGATCTGCCCCTTCTTGACCTTCTGGTCGAGCATGACGACGGGCTTCTGATTCTGGCAGGTGCGCTCGTTGAGGCCGGCAAACTTGCGCAGGGCGTATTCGTCGGTGTTGTCGATGACGATCATCTCGGAATCGACGTACGTCACCACGCCGCCGTTGCGAGCATGAACCACCATGCCGCTGTACAGGCCGACTTCCTTCTCCAGGCCCGTCGCCACAACCGGCGGATCGGTCTTGATGAGCGGAACCGCCTGACGCTGCATGTTCGATCCCATGAGCGCGCGGTTCGCGTCGTCGTGCTCGAGGAACGGGATGAGCGCGGCCGAGACGCCGACGATCTGCTTGGGCGTGATGTCGATGAAGTTGAGATCAGCCGAGTCGACCTGCGCGAGGTCGCCATTGACGCGAGCGAGCACGAGACCCTTGTGGATCTTGCCGTCGAGATCAATGACGTCCGCCGGCGCGAGAATGGAACGCATTTCTTCGTCGGCGCGAAGGTACTGAATCTCGCCTGTCGCCTTGCCCTTGGTCACTTTGCGATACGGCGTGAGCACGAAGCCGTACTCGTCGATCATCGCATAAATGCCCAGCGACGCAATGAGACCGATGTTCGTGCCTTCAGGCGTTTCGATCGGGCAGATGCGGCCGTAGTGCGAGATGTGCACGTCGCGGACTTCAAAGCCGGCGCGCTTGCGGTTCAGGCCGCCCGGCCCGAGCGCCGACAGACGCCGCTCGTGGGCGAGCATGCTCAGCGGGTTGGTCTGGTCGACGACCTGCGACAGTTCGCTGCGGCCGAAGAAGAAATCAATGCTGCTGCTGATGCTCTTGGTGTTCACCAGGTCGGCGATCTTCGAGAGTTCGTCCGGATCCTTGACGCTCATGCGCTCCTGCACCGTGCGGCGCAGCTTCAGGAAGCCCTTGCGGATCTCTTCAACGGCCAACTCGTCCAGCGTGCGCAGCCGGCGGTTGCCGAGATGGTCGATGTCATCGACGTACGCGTTGTTGCGCGCGCTGCGGAGATCGAGAATGTACTGAATGACGAGGCGGAAGTCTTCGCCGCGCAGACGCAGGACATCTTCCGGCACGTCGAGGTCGAACTTGCGGTTGATGCGGAAGCGGCCGACGCGGCCAAGGCGATAGCGGTTGTCATCGAAGAACTTCTCTTCGAAGAGCGTCTTGGCCTTGTTCACCTGCGGCGGGTTGCCGGGACGCAGGCGGGTGTAGATCTTGAGCAGAGCCTGCTCGTATTCGTTGCTCGTCAGTTCGCTGAAAATGTCCAGGCGCTCTTCGGCGAGCGTGTTGAGGATCAGCGGATCGACGCTGCCGGTGATGACGCGCACCTTCTTGAGGTTCGACGCCTGGATCGCGGGCAGGGCTTCGCCGATCTGCCGGCCGACGCCGACGAGTTCTTCGCCGCTCTCGGTATCGACGATCGTCTCGGCGGCGTAGTGCTCCTCGCGCAGATTCGCGGCGGTCACTTCGCTCACGTCGTAGAACAGGTCGATCAGTTTGTCGGTCGTGGCGTAATCGGGCTCAAGCGAGCGCAGGAACGTCGTCGCGGCGATCTTGGTGCTCTGGTCGATGCGCATCGCCAGAACGTCCTTCTTGGTCACCTCGAGTTCAATCCACGAGCCGCGCTCGGGAATGATGCGGGCGCTGTGCAGCGGGCGGTCCGCCTCAGCCGACACCACGCCGAAGTCGACGCCCGGGCTGCGGTGCAACTGGCTGACGATGACGCGCTCGGCCCCGTTGACGATGAACTCGCCGCCGCCCATCATGATGGGCAGTTCGCCGAGGTAGATCTCCTCCTGGGCGATGTCGGGGTGGTTCTCGCGCACCAGCCGCACGGCCACGCGGAACGGCCGCGCGTACGTCAGGCGCAGTTCGCGGCACTCATCCGGCGTGTAGCGCGGATTGTCGAGCGTGTAATACAGGTATTCAAGTCGCATCGTCCCGTCGTACGACTCAATAGGAAAGACCTCGCGCAGCATCGCTTCGAGCCCCATGCTCGTCACGCGGCCGTCGGCGTCTTTATCAAGTTGGAGGAAACGTTCGTAGGCCGATTCCTGCACCGCCACCAAATTGGGGACGGGAATCGCATCGCCACGCTTGGAAAAATCGCGCACGTTCATCGTGGGCATGTACTACCCCTGATCAATGAAACTGGGCCGAACCGGGAACGGTCGGCCTTGACATGACGGACTCTGAAAATTGAAACTCACCTCGGCTCGCGCACAGCCAAAAAGGATAGCCCCTCCGGAACATCAAAACAAACATCTGTCAAGTAAAAATTGGAGAAAAATTCACCGACCATAACCTGCTGTAAAACATACAGTTGCAGACACGCTTCCGCCGCGCCCCACGCCCCCGCACCGCCCCGGCGGACCTCAGCCACCCAAATCTGGCCCGACACTTGCAGTATTTCCCATTGTGAACCGTCTCGAATCCACCCCGACCGGCGTCCGCATCCGACTCAAAGTCGTCCCCGGCGCCAGCCGCGATGCGGTTGCCGGCTGGCTGGGCGATCGATTGAAGGTGCGCGTCAGCGCGCCACCCGAGCAGGGCAAGGCCAATGAGGCCGTCTGCAGCACCCTCGCCAAGTCGCTGGGCGTGGCTCAGCGGGCCATCCAGATCGTCGCCGGCCACGCCTCGGCGGAGAAGACCGTCGAGATTCAGGGCCTGGCGATCGACGAGGCAATCGCCAGGTTGCCGAACTGATCCGCTGCCTCCGCCCCCGCTGGCCGCGGCCTACGGAATCTGCACCACGTTGCTCGTCACGCAGCCTTCCTGCGGATCGCCGACGACCATCTGCAGATACCCGCCGCAGAACCCCCCCGGGGCGCGGCCGGTCAGTCGCCCTTCACCCTCTGACCCGGTTCTGAAGTGCCGCACGACGCGCAGATTGCCGGTGATTTCCAATTGCACGCCCCAACAGGGTTCGAGCAGGGTGTACGAGCCGAGCCGCGAGCCGTAGAAGACTCCCGCCCATCGATCGGGCCGGGTTCGATCCCACGCAATGCTGACGTAGCCGGGGCACACGCCGCCGACGGCCATCAGTGGCCGGGGACTCTCATAGCAGATCGTCCCGTTCCATCTTCGGTTCGAGTCGATGGACCCCGAGAATGCCGGTGAGCCGCGCCCAACGCCCGTGGTGAGTTTGAGATCGGTGTTCTCAAAGATGGTTGGTTCGCCGTTGGTATAACGAATGCGGCTGCCGGGTTCATACGACTCGAGGTGGACGTAGATGCCGTAGGTCCGCCCGGCACTCACAGGCAGATCGCCAACATTGACCGACGTCGGGTACCCGGACCCCTGCCCCTGCGTGGTGGCCGTGCCGATGAGCGTCCACGCCTCCGGGTCGCGCTCGTACCCCTGATACGAACCGTCGCGCCAGTAGATCGAGATAGTGACCAGATCGGTGCCGCTCACGTTGACCTGCCACCGACTGAGGTCGAGGTCACGATGCGGCTCAATGTCAAACATGTTGCCGGCCCAACCGTTGTTGTCCGCAAATGTCGTCGTCAGGCAATCAGGCTGGGCAAGCGCCGAGACGGACGCCGCGCCGATCAGGCCGGATGCAAGGGCCGCACCGATCCGGGCCGAAAATGGTGGTCGCATTGTGAACCTCCCCAAGCCCAAGATAACGGACTCAAGGGACCGGTGTCAAGGGCAAACCTGAGAAGCGCACGGAAACGAGGTGGTTTTCGCGTCGCGGCGACTTCGCTTCCATTCACTTCTTCCTCTCCTCCTGCTTCACACTGTCCGTCCCAATCCCGCTTCCCCACCCTTCAAAAACCTCAGGGCCCGTCTCGCCAGGCGCGGTTCGTCGAGATTCAATCAAACCGATGCACGACCAGTTGGCTGATCTTGCAGCCACTCTGTTGCACAGCCTGGATGAGGACATCGCCGAGGTTGCGGGCTGCGGTCGGGACAAAGCGTGTGAGCGTTGCGATGCCGTTCTGGTTGGCGACGGCAGAGCCGATCTGGATCGGGTCGTCGAGTTGAAGGGTGACGCCGTCGGTGTGGTTGCAGCCGGGGACCAAAGTGCCACCACCGTGTGTGCTGTAGAAGAATGAGATGCGCTCGCCGGGTGTGCAGCCTGTCACGCGCAGTCCGTTGAGCGTCCCGGCCCGGCCGGGTTGCGGGCCTTGCAGTGTGAGTG
>JBDZVA010000012.1:0-47671 GCA_040255465.1 Planctomycetaceae bacterium | reverse complement strand
CAACGCTTCATTGTCTTCCTAAGACGTTGGCCTCCGACTGTGATCAGCCGCGAGCCGTCCCTGGACCACGCGATGCAGAAGGTCCAGTTGTCGTGATCCTGCACCGAGTACTCGCTGCTGTCCTTCGGCGACCAGACGATCAATCGGCCATCCCCGGTTCCCACGGCCACCAGATCGCCCTTCGGATTGAACGCCACCGCAAATGGCACCTGCGTCGAGATCGGCCGGGCCGCAAGCGAACTGGCCACCTTATCCTGTTTTTGCTGGGCCAATGTCCCGCGCGCGCCAACGACGGACAGCGCGAGAACAAGGGTAACGAACCGAGTTGGGCGCATGATGCTTCTCCTTTCAGCAGGAACACGGACGCAGCACTCTGCCTCTGCCGCCACGTTTGCATCATACCGCCACGCGACAATGATCCGAGACTTCCGCAAGAGTTGTTACAGACCCGTTGCGCGGCCCGCTGCTCATGAGGGAACCTCAATCGATCCCCGACGGCTTGCAATCGCAACGCCAAGCGGTATTCTTCCGCAAACCCATCCGGAGAGGTGCCAGAGCGGCTGAACGGGCCGGTCTCGAAAACCGGTGTAGCCTTCGGGCTACCGTGGGTTCGAATCCCACCCTCTCCGCTTCCACGACAACACCCCGCGAGTCTTCCCCGCGGGGTGTCGTGCGTTTTTGCTCGAGATGGTCGAGATGGACGGACCGCGAAGGTCTCAGCCCCCCGTGTGCGGCTCGTCGAGGCCGCGGCCCTCGATGTACACGGCCGTGGCTTCGATCTCGTAGATCTCCATCGGCTTGGTAATCGCGTCGATCTCCGCGCGGCTCTTCCCTGCGTCTTCGGCAATGTGCCTGGCCCACTCCACGTCCATCAGGGTCTTCTCGCCCCATCCCTTCACCACCACGCGGCGGCCGGCAGCGTTGCGCGGCACAAAGAACGCGTAGTCCTTGAACTTCACCCGCGCCGTCCTGCCGCCATCGACAATGTTCATCCAGCAGCCCTTGGTCTGGCAGACCTCGGTGATGGTGCCTTCCACAACGACCGGGCCGGTCTTGGATTCGTCGACAACGCTCAGCGCCACTGGACGGTCATTGCCCAGCTTGCTCGTGCCGAAGTGATTCCAGTTCGCCACCTGCGAACTTCCGGTGCTGCAACCTGTCACCATCATCGCAGCGCCGAGGATCACCGCGCTTGTTATGATTCTGATCACTGCCATCGCTCCCTTCGAATATCCGTGAAGTGACTCCGCCGACCGCACAAGCGCCGGCTTCGCGAGAACAACAGGATTCAATGGAGGTCTCGACAGCCGATCAACGCGCGCGGCGGCGCCGCCGGCCAAAACCGAGCAAAACCACCCCAAGCGTCGACAGCGATGACGGCGCCGGGATGATGCCTCGATGACCCGTGCGCGACCACGTCAGATCGTCGAGCACGCCGTAGCGGGCGCGATAGCGAAACGCAAAGATGTCGTCGGTCTCGTGTCGAAAACCCAGAAACTCGCCGTCGTTGACGCCGTTGGGCGTGCGGATGTCAACGGACATCGAATCGATGACTCGGCCGAGTTCGTCAAGCGCCTCAATCGTCGGAATCGGCCCCTGGCCGGTCAACGGCGCGTAATTGACGAACGCCCCGATCCGGTTGACCGGGTCATCGAATGTAAAGAGCATCGCGCTGGTCGCCGCGTTCAGCCCCGCAAACCCCTCGCGACCATCGTTCCAGAACCCGTTGGCGCGCAGTCCGAACGACATGTCTCCGATCCAGCCGTCCTGAAGGGCGGACCAATCGACTCCAAAGCCGAGATCGAGTGGACCGTTCGTCTCCAGTCGCTGCCCCCTGAACTGCCTGAAATCAATCACCTGCTCGCGCGTGCGCGCCGACCCAAGTGAACTTTGAGCGAGAACACTCGGCGCCAGGCTCCCAAGAACGAACATCAGGCCGAGCACGGCAACACATTTTCGATTGTGCAACACGAACGCCGGCATGGACAGCCTCTCTTTGTTTCACACCGTGCCGCGATCACGCCTGCGCGGCAGTACAGACCAACCCATAACGCATCGGCACAGCAGCACCGATCGCTTCACCGGGTCCACAGAATGTCTGAGTTGACGAATCAACTCCCCTCAAGAACCAGCCGACTTCGCGTGGAAGAACCCCACGTGACCTTCGGGCAGCCGCAAATACTACCTCAGCACCTGAGACAAGGCCACGGGCACCGGCGCCGACTCCCTGACAGGCGAGGTCGCGCCGATCCGAGATGAATAGCATTGAGCCATAGACGCGGAGAGTTTATTCCGCGGATCCACAGGACCTGACGACAAGGAGTCATCAAATGATGCCAAAGAATGCATATCGGACGCTCGCCGTCCTGGGTATTTGTGCTGCCATGCTGGGAGGGTGCAAGAAGAAAGAAACGGCTGCGAGCGGCAACAGCACGCCCGCTATCGCCTTCAACACCTCGTGCCCGATCCAACCTGGCGAGGCCATCTCGCTCCGCACTCCGACTGTCGTGTACAAAGGCAACGTCATCGGATTCTGCTGTGGTGACTGCCCCGCCAAGTGGGAAGCGTGGTCCGAGGCCAAGAAGGACGAATACGTCGCCGCACAGAAGAAAGCCATCGCCGACAAGATGCCCAAGACTCCGGGCGAAGCGCCCGACCATTGACGAACTGGCGCCAGCCGCCACCGTTTCAATGATCAACAAAAGCACCCGGCCGCCTCGGCCGGGTACTTTTCATTTTGCTTTCGTCTGATCAGGTTTTGGCTGGCGCAGACGCGGCCTTGCCCGCCTGCCCGGTCACACGCTCCAGCGCGTGGTTTGCAATCGCGCCAATCACGGCGAGCACCGCAAACATGACCACCAGATTGCCCAAGGCATACCACCAGCCCACCTTCTCGTGGACGAACTCCTGAATATCCCGGGCTCCACTCGCCTGTGCCGTCGCCGCGAACCAGACGGCAATGGCCGTTCGCGGCGCCATTCCGACACAGGTCCCGATCGTGTAGGGGAGCAACCGCACACCCGTGCTCGCCATTGCCAGGTTCGTGAGGGCAAAAGGTGAATTCGGCGGCACCCGGATCAACGTGACGATTCCAAGAGTTGGAAGCAATCCTCGGCCGACGAGCGCCTCCCGCACAGCCTTGGCTTTGGGATTCGATTCCACGAGGCGCTCGACGCGATCGTGCGATGCCGAGCGGGCGACGAAATAACCAATGACCGCCGCAATGGTGAATCCGGCCATGGCTGCACCCCAGCCGAGCCAGAATCCGAAAACCCACCCACCAAGCAGCGACTGGGCATAGGTCGGGAGAATGCCAAATCCCGCCGCGACGGCGAAGATCAGCCCGTAAATGTAGATCCCGGCAACGGGCCAGCCAAAGAACCAGTCGGACACTGGGCCGAACGAAGCAAGCAGCGCAAACCCGAGAATGGCCGGTGCCGTCGCCCAGAGCAACCCCAGCCAGCGCGTCGGACCCAGGCGATGCCAGATCTCTCCCGCGGTCGTGGCCGATTCAGTCGCACCAGCCGAAGTCGCGTCCGACTCAGGCGTGGGCGTTTCTTGTTGGCTGAGCGATTCGGACATCATGCAATATCAAGCGGGCCCACCGGCGCTGGCGCCACCCACCTCGCGCCGCAGACCGCGGGCCACCCAATCGTTAGTGTGAATGACCAGCCCCAACCTCAGCCTTGTCGGGGGTGACAATGTCCCACGCCAGGCCGAGAACCCCCATCAGGCGGATGGTGAGGTACGTCAGGTCAAACTCCCACCACTTCATGCCGTGCGCGGCTGAGCGCTGCAAAGCGTGGTGGTTGTTGTGCCAACCCTCGCCAAAGCCGAGAATCGACACCCACCAGGTGTTCCGGGAGTTGTCCGACGTCTTGAAGTTGCGATAGCCCCACGTATGTGAGGCGGAGTTGACGAACCACGTCGAGTGGTAGACGAACACGGTGCGAATCGCGACACCCCAGACCACCCACGCCAGCCCGTGCTGCCACGACCACTCACCGCCCCAATTCCACGCCCCCGCAATGAGCAGAATGCCCGCGAGAACGAATTGCGGAATGAAGTAGTAGCGATCGAGAAACGCCATGACCTTGTCGCGCTGCAGATCCCGGGCCGCCGCGCGGGCGTTATTGCCATTGGGGTCCTTGACCATACACCAGAGAATGTGGGCCCAGGTGAACCCGTGACGAGGCGAGTGAGGATCGTGCTCCTCGTCCGAGTGATGGTGATGCAAACGGTGAATACCGACCCAGTGAATCGGGCTCCCCTGCCAGTTGAGATTGCCCAGAATCGTCAGGAAATACTTGACCGGGGCCGGAGTCTTGAAGCTGTGATGCGTCAGCAGGCGGTGGTAGCACAGGCAAATGCCCAGTCCGCCGCAGATCCACCACAGGAGCAGGGCCAATCCCAGCATCTCCCACTCGAAGGGGAGCAGGAACACGGCCAGGCAGCCGATGTGCAGCGCCAGGATCGCACTGAACACCGGCCAATCCAGGTGCCGCCATGTAAACCGCTGCCCATCCACCACCAGATCGGCCATGAGCGCCTCCAGAATACGCCATCGGACGATGGCTTTCACTTTCAAAAAAAATCGATCACCCGAGCCCCAATGCTTCGGGCAGAATCGTCACCAATCATAGTCGGCTCAGCTACTGAGGACGCCTCAAACACTCCTGGCGGAAAGATGGAGTGCGGCGCCGCGCATGAAAGCAGGAAAATCACGAATTTGCGCCGGTTTTGCACACCGTTGGGCTCCCCAATGTGGTAATCTCCCCGAGAGCCGAGTGCCCAGCGATTGGCGGCGGCCCCCTCCGCGAACCACATGTGTGGGAGGTCAGGTCGATGGGAGTTGCCGAGTGGTTCGGTGAGCGCACTCCAGAAGATGCAGGACAAAAGGAGAATCGAGATGATGTTTCATTCCACCAACGCTCGAGTCGGTATCAGGAACCTTGCGCTGGCGGCCTCGCTCGGATTGGCCTGTCAGGCCCAGGCGGACATCGCCGTTCACATTGACGGAGGGACGGGTGGCAATGCAGCCGCGGGGTCGATCCATGGCTGGGAGTTCACCGTCACCGAGGCCGTAACGGTGACGCATCTGGGCTTGTGGGATCAGGGCGCTGATGGATTCGGCGAAAGCCATCCAATCGGGCTCTTCCGCCTGAGCGACAACACCCTGCTGGCGACTGGCACGATGAGTGCCGGGGCGGGCGATCCACTCGATGACGGCTTCCGCTACATCGAAGTCACTCCGGTCACGCTGGACGTGAATGTCAGCTACGTCCTTTCCTACTACTCCGCGCAGGGTGCCGACTATGTCATCACCAGCGGAGAGGGTGAGGTCTTCGCGCCTCAAGTTCAGTGGACCCAGGGCCGCTGGCAGTATTCGGGCGGACTCGCAATCCCGGCCAACCCGACCAGCGCCGATCGGTACGGGCCCAACTTCAAGTTCGACGTGGGTGGCGGTGGTTATCGACTTCGAGTCACGGGCCAGTGCCCCGGCCGGGTGATCATTGAGTGGAGCAACGCGACGCCCAGCCGTCAGCAGGGTCTCGTCTTCGGCACCAGCCAGGGCCGCACGACAATTCCCAACGGCCCGTGCCAGGGAACCGTGCTCGGAATCCAGGGGGGTGTGCGATTGATCAACACGTTCGGCACCGGAAATGGCGCAGGAACCATCTCTGGTTCCGCGGGGACAAACGCCTGCGGTGCATTCCTCCAACTTGTGGAAAGCGGTACGTGCAACACCAGCAACGTCGGACAGATTCCTTGATCGATCCGACTCGATCGCCGCCCAGTCCACATTTCGCGTGATTCACACAAGGCCCGGGCAACGCGTTGCCCGGGTCCTTGCATGGCACTTGCGACTGCGGCGGCGATTTGAATCGACTACACTGCGAATCATGACCAGATCAGCACGCTTCTTTCAGGCCGCGGGGCTGGCGGCCCTCATCGGAGGAATCCAGATGACCGGTTGCGCCACTGTTCCTTCCACCTCATCTACGCGGGCTTCTTCGACTCCAGCCCAGGAGCAGGTGCGGACCATGCTCGCAGCCGTCTCACCGCAGCAGGCCAAGGCCGTCGTCGAGGCGCTGGTCACCTTCGGCACGCGCCACACCCTCTCGGAAACCGAGTCGCAGACACACGGCATTGGCGCCGCCCGTCACTGGATCTATCGCGAATTCGAGAAGATGGCGCTGCTCAGCGGCCGCACCGGCGACCAGGCGATGCAGGTTTCCTTTGATTCGCACACCTACGGCCCCGACCGGCGCCGAGTGCCCGTTCAAACGGAGATTGTCAACGTCGTGGCCGTGCTGCCCGGCTCGATGCCCCAGGCGCGAAACCGCCGCTATTACGTCATCGGCCACTACGACTCACGCGCCAGCGAAGCCCTCGACGCCAAGTCCGACGCGCCCGGCGCCAACGATGATGCTTCGGGCGTCGCCGTCGTCATGGAATTGGCACGCGTGATGTCGCAACATCGCTACGACGCCACAATCGTCTTCATGGCCACCGCCGGCGAAGAGCAGGGATTGCTCGGCGCAAGGCTGCACGCACAGACCGCCCGCGAGCATGGCGATGACATCCGCGCGGTGCTCAGCAACGACATCGTGGGCGACCCCAAGGGGCCGTCCGGCAACGTCTACGACAAGCAGATAAGAGTCTTCTCGGAGGCCCTGCCGCGCAACCTCTCCGCCGAGGAGCTGGCCCAGATCCGCCGCCTTGGAATGGAGAACGATTCGCCTTCGCGGCAACTGGCGCGATACGTGGCCGAGACCGCCCGACAACTCGGCCTGCCGGTGCAGCCGATGCTCGTCAATCGAACCGATCGCTTCCTGCGCGGCGGTGACCACACCTCATTCAACGAAGCGGGGTTCCCCGCGGTCCGGTTCACCATCGTTGAAGAGAACTATGACCGCCAGCACCAGAACGTGCGCGAGCAAGATGGGGTGCGCTACGGCGACCTGCCCGAGTTTGTCGACGCAAACTACCTCGCCGGGGTCGCGCGAGTCAACGGGGCCGCCCTGGCCTGTCTGGCCAACGCACCTTCGGCTCCGGAAAATGCGCGCATCGTGACCTCACAACTCGGCAACGACACGCTGCTGCGCTGGGAGCCCTCACCCGAACCCGACGTCGCGGGTTACGAAGTGGTCTGGCGCCTGACAACTGAGCACGAGTGGAGCCACCTGCGCGACGTCGCCATCACGACCGAATCCACGCTGAAGATCAACAAAGACAACTACTTCTTCGGGGTTCGCGCGTACGACAAAGATGGATACCGCAGCCCCGTGACTTTCTGCGCTGATGCGGCGCAATAAGAGCCAATCCCCAGTTGCCCCGACGTCGGAACGGGCAAGAATCCGCGCATGAGCAACCCACTCGTCGGCGTCATCATGGGCTCCAAGTCTGACTGGGAGACGATGGAGCATTGTGTCAAGACCCTGGAATCTCTTGGTGTGCCAAGTGAGGTCCGGGTGATCTCAGCCCATCGCGCTCCTGACCTCCTCTTCGAGTACGCATCATCGGCCCGCTCCCGCGGACTCGAGGTGATCATCGCCGCGGCAGGCGGAGCCGCCCATCTCGCGGGCGTGACGGCCGCCAAGACGTCGTTGCCCGTGCTGGGCGTCCCGATGCAGTCCAAGTCCCTCAATGGCCTGGATTCGCTGCTCTCGATTGTCCAGATGCCCGCTGGGATCCCCGTAGGCACGTTGGCCATCGGCAAAGCCGGCGCCATCAACGCGGCATTGCTGGCTCTGGCCATCGTGGCCGGCTCGCATCCCGAGCACCTGCAGGCGCTTGAGGCCTATCGCCGCAAGCAAACGGAAAACGTCGTGGCCAACCCGGATCCCCGCGTCGGCTGAATCAACGGCCCCGCAACCTTCGCACTCACCGGCGACGCCAGGTGCGTGATTCTCCCAGACAAAACCGGTGGTGCTGCGGCGTTCCATTCCCTTGTCTGAACGCATCTTGCGCGCTCTTTGCGACGATGCGCACAGCGCCAGGGATCGGCGCAGGGGCCAGGTTCGCTGTCCGTTCGTCACATTTTTGAACGATTGTGACGGAATCCCGGTTTTGTCATTGACAAATGAACCAAAATCTGTTCCAATAGTTGGGTTCGCGGATTGGCATTGGGGTAGAGCGATGGCGGGGTTGCATCGCTCGGGGAGATTGCGGCCCGGAACACCCGTGGGGCTCGAATTCAATCCAACACCTCCAAGACGTTGCGCGAGCAGTCTCATTGTCGGACCGCCCGGTCTCACATGGTGTGCGACCAACGGTTCGGTCACAGCAACCGGCGAGCCAACTGACGGAGCGCGCCGGCGCCCTCAAAGGAGGATTGAAACATGTCCCAGCGTTTTGCACTTCTTTCAGCGACTTGCGCCACCTCGATTCTGGCGATCGCCGGCAGCGCGTTTGCGCAGTATGCCACCGGTTTCGAAACGGCGGATGGCATCTCGGCGTCGCCCGGTGGCACCGCCCTCACCGGCCAGGACGGCTACTACGTCCCGGCAGGCGTTGATTACTGGGCGATGACCTACGCCGGCAACGCCTTCGGCGTGGCCACCAACCCGCAGGGCGGCGCTCAGTTTGCAGCCGGCCAGGGACTGGGGAGCCCCAACTTCAGCCGCGGGCAGCGCGACATTACCTGGCCCGCTCCGCTGGCGACTATGTCCTGTGACGTCGCCTGCCTGTACATCGGTGATCCCGGACTGGCTGCAAACAACCTCGGTTCGCTCTCGATCCAGCCGTATCCCGGCAGCGCCAGTGCCATCTTCCTCTTCTCGTACGCCGACCCGCTCAATCCCACGAGCTGGCAGGCCACCTACCTCGCCTATGACGCCAACGGCACTGCAATGCTCGCCCCCGGCGCCATCCCGGGACCCGAGTGGCAGAATCTCAGCATGAATCACTGGTACCGCTTCAAGACCAAAGTCAACTTCACGACAAATCAGATGACCGAAGCGTCCATCACCGACCTCACCACCAACGTGACCACAACCGTCGCTCTGACGGGCGTGTATCTCGAGGGTGGATCCGCAGGCGGTCGTCCCGCTCCCACCGGCTTCCGCATGTTCTCGGGCGGTTCAACAGTCGGCAACGTCGTGTGCTTTGACAACCTGGACTTCAGGGCCACCAGCGGTGGTTGCCCCTCCGACTTCACCCTGACGCAGGGCGGTTCCTGCCCCGGTCCCATGACGCTGTCATGGTCCGGCGCTCCCACGGGACAGAAGCGCATCCTTTACACGACCAACAACGGTAACGGCGGCGTGATTCCCAACGGGGCCTGCTCCGGCACGACGCTCTGCATCGGACTCGGCGGAATCCAGATCCATCAGGCGACGCTCCCTGGCACTCCCAGTGGCACGAGCCCGTCCTTCAACGCTCCCTGCGGCATGAAGGTACAGCTCATCACCACTGCGTGCAAGACCAGCAACAGGGTCGTGCTCCAGTAAAAACGGAGATCCGACCTGACAGGTACTTCGATTTCAACTGAAATCGCTCGCCTCACCTCCGCAAGGGGGTGAGGTTTTTTTTGCTGCGATGCAGAACGCTGGAGGGCCGGCAAGGAGCCCCGCCAATCGCAAGACCGCCCCACTCGAATTCGAACCGCTCTACCCGTTCGCCGACCATCGCGTGAGTCGGTCGGCCAGTCCCTCGCGGATCAGGGCTTCCACTTCCGACTCCGGATAAAAGACCTCCAGCATCCAGGGCAAATCGGATGGCGCTCGCTCCGTAAGCACGGCCGCCGCGCTCTCCCAGTCGATCGTCCCCTCGCCGGGCATGCGGTGATTGTCCTTGACGCTGTTGTTGTCGTGAGCGTGCACATAACCGATGACATCCAGACACTCACTCAGTTGAGCCGCGACCGAGCCGTTCAATCCCGACTCAATGTGCGCGTGGCCGGTGTCGAAACACATGCGCACGTTCGGCGAACCCAGCGATCGCACCCAATGCGCGACCCGTCGTGAATCATGCCCGATCGGGAAGAAGCCCGGCAGATTCTCAATCAGGTACACGACGCCGAGTCGCTCGCCGATGCGCGCCAGTTGCGCCATGGAATCCTGCAGCGCCGCCACTCGCACGGCCTCGGGCGGTCGCGACACCGGCAAACCCTCCGGATTCATCCACGAGGGATGGACCACCACCATCGGACCGCCGAGCTGGGAGGCCAGTTCGCCTTCCCGTTCGTAGACGTCGATTGAGTGTCTTCGCTTCGTTAGATCCGGAGAGGATGGATCAAGCGACTCCGCGAACAACCCGTGGATCGAATCAAAAACCATCTCGGCGCCGCGAACGATCTCCAGCGCCTCTTCCGGATCGATCTCAATCTTGTCATTCCGATAGAACTGGGCATGCGAACAGCCCGCGCTGCGATAGGCGCGCAGAAAACGGGCGGTGTCAAACTCGAAATTGAACGGAGCGATGGTCGCCAGCCGTGCCACTGACTTTGGTCTCCGTAAGACGGTCCCCGGTCATGAGCCGCGCCCAGAATCCGAACCAGTGTAGTGGCGTCCGGGGGGGTGATGCAAGCCGATCAGGAAAGGTGCTGGCGGATGAGCGTCGCCCGGGCTTCCGTGCGTTCCGCCTGGTGAAGCGACTCGCCGAGCGTCTTCTGCAGGTGCGCCGGTTGGACCAGCACGAGCAATCGATCGATCGTCTGCGGATCAACGCCGGTGATGCGGCCAAGTTGCACACCCAGCCGCAAATGGCTCAGCAGACGCAGCGCCTCGTCGAGTTTGAGAAGGCGAGCATTCTGAAGAATCCCCAGCGCCCGATGGCAGCGGTCATCGAGCAGCGAGGCGCGGCGTTCGACCAGCACCTGGCGGGCCCGCCGTTCGTACTCGACAACCTTGGGCATTACGCCTTCATCAAACTCCTGGAGCAGCTGCGCCTCGGTCTTGCCCAGCGTCGTCTGGTTCGAGATCTGGAAAATGTCCCCAAGCGCGTCCGAGCCTTCACCATAAAACCCTCGAATCGCCAACTGCATGTCATGCGCCGCCCGACGAACGCGCTCGATCTCCTTGGTCATCATCAGCGCGGGAAGATGCAGCATGATGCTGAAACGGATCCCCGTGCCGACATTTGTCGGACACGCCGTGAGATACCCGAATCGCTTGTGGAATGCAAAAGGAAGCTTGGCGCCCAGCAGATCATCGATCCGATTCACCTCGGCGTACGCATCGGCCGACTGCCGTCCGCTGCGGATCACCTGCATGCGGAAATGATCTTCCTCGTTGACCATGATCGAAAGCGACTCATCCGGATGCACGACCGCGGCGCGCGGTCGATCGCCCTTGGCCAGATGCTTGGAGATGAGGTGCCGCTCGACGAGCAGCGTCGCGTCCAGCGGTTCGAGCGAGGCCACGTCTACCCACAGCAGACCCTGACGATCGCAGCAGCCCAGAACGTGCTCGCGGGCCAGGGCGACGACTTGTTGGTGCTCGCTGCGCTCCGCCCGGTTGGCGAAGTTGAAGCCGGCGATGTTGCGAGCCAGTCGAACCCGCGTGGAAATAACCACGTCTGAATCCGGGCCGGTTCCGCGCAGCCACTCACCCGTTGATGAAAAGTCCAGGCCGATCATGCGCGAAGACTCCCCGCCGACTCGCCGCCGTCGAGCATCGGCGGCCCGTCGCCCGCACCGAGCCCGAGCAACTCGTCGCGAAGAGTGGCCGCGCGTTCATACTGCTCTGCGGCGAGCGCTTCGGCCAGCTTCTTGCGCAGGTGCGTCAGGCGCTGAGCCAGGTCGAGATTCTGATTGGCCGGGACTTTCCCGACATGGTGTGTCGCGCCCTCGTGGATGCGCTCGAGCAGGGAGCCGAGTTGTTTCTCAAACGCCGCGTAGCAATCGGGACATCCGAGCAGGCTGTGCTCGCGGAACTCGCCCCACGACAACCCGCATGACGGGCACGTGGCGGCGGCCGGCGCCTTGCGCCGCCCCGTCTTGGCAAGGATCAATTGCTGGAGCAGCTCCTGCGAACCCTTGACGACCTTGCCCTCCATCCCCAGTTCCTGCGCGCAACTCTCGCACAGGTGCGTCTCCGAGAGCACCTTGCCATGCGACGGGGTGTATTCATGGATCGTCGCCTCTTCGCCGCAACGATCGCATCGGTGTCCGTTCATGCGATCGGATTATACTGGGGCCTCAATCGGGCTGCCATTCTCGTTTTGCGTCCAATCCTCTTGCCGACCGACAGACCGGCAATAATGCTCGCATGTCCCTCCCGCTCGTTCTGATCCTTCTGGCATACGGAATCGCACTCAGCCAGACCGCCTCCAACGCCAGGGCGGTGACGCTGCACTGGCTCCGACTCGGAGATCTCGTGGCCCTGAGCCTGCTCGGCATCGCGGGAGTGGCGGTGCTGGTCGACGCACCCGCGCAGGGCGCCTGGGCGCTGTACATCGTGGGTCCGATTCTCACGGCCGGTGCGTTCCTGCACCTGATGCTCGTGCAGTCCGGCCACCGCACCGCTCAACGCGCGGCGATCGCCCTCGTCTGTGCAGCGGTGCTACTCGCCTTCGTCTTGCCCTACCTGATCGGCTCGCTTCAGTGGATGCAGGCTCTCCCGGTCCAGGCGCCCTCCACGCAGGCTCAGCCCCAGGGCTGGCCCCGGCTGCTCATCGGGCCCGCCCTCGTGTTGACAGGGTGGCTCACCGGCGGGTCTCTGATGACCATGCTTCTGGGCCACGCCTATCTGACTTCTGGCAGCGAAATGACCCAGCAACCCTTCATCCGGCTCGTTCAACTGCTGTTCTTCGGGTTGCTCGCGCGACTCGCGATCGCGCTGTCTGGCGGATTGTGGCCATGGTGGACTGCTCGCAGTGGAGTCGGAGCCGAGCACACGGGGGACATGATCGCCACTCTGATGATCTCCGCCCGATTCCTCATGGGGCTGCTGGTCCCGCTGGTCATGACCTGGATGGCCCTCCAGTGCGTGCGCATCCGTTCGAACCAGTCGGCAACTGGCATTCTCTATGTATCGAGCACGATGATCCTCGTAGGTGAGTTCATTGGCCTCTCGATGGCCGCCGCACACGGCCTGCCCTTTTAGCGAGTATCGACGCGCCCGCGCCGCGATACGATCCCCCGTCATGCGGCCGGCGCCCTGGGGTCAATCTTGAGTGAAGCCACGACAACCTGGAAGTCCCGATCGCGGCGCGAAAGGGAACTGAACATCGGCATCGACTGGGTGCTGCGCGGCGTGCTCGAGAGCGAGACCGGCGTCGATCTCCTGCTCGCATCCCGCGCCGAGCCGATCCCGGGACTCACCGCTGCGTGGACTCGGTTCTCAACCGAACTCGACGAATCAGGCGTCGCCACGGAACTGGCGGAAAGCGACACGATCACCGCCGGGTTGATGCGGGCGGCGCTGCTCGCGCGCCGGCGGGTCATCGGGCTCTACGAGATGAGGGGCTTCCGGCAGGCCGTCGACGCCCTCTTCGATGCGGGACAGATTCGCGTGAGTCCCCGCTCCGGCGGCGTTCTGGTGGTCTGCCACTCCCGATGGAACTTCGGGCCTCTCAGCGATGCTGAAACGCTCGGCTCCAGTTGGCAAACCGTGCGGCGTCAGATGCTCTCCGATCCCCGCGACTTGGCCGCGTACCTCGACATACCGATTCTCGCGCCGTCCGCGCCGGCTGAATGCACTCGGCTGGTCAACGAGGCCATCCGCCTCTCGCGCGCGGCCGGCACGCTGGTCATGGTCTACCTGTCCCCACTCATTATGGGCGGCGGTGAGACTGAGCCGCACATGGAGGATTCCGCGCAGCGCGGCGTGCCGTCCATCCTCGATCCACGCACCGAAGATCGCGGCACGCCGTTCCAGACCGAAGTCCGCCGCCGCCGACTCGACCAGGTCTTCAACGCCCCGCTGCCGGGTGAAATTGTTCCACTCGGGTTTATCACCTTCGGCACCGCGCATGCCGCGCTTCGCCACGCCCTGGCGCTGCTTGGATTGACCGGCCGCCTTCCCATTCTGCGCCTCGGGTGCATCAATCCATTCGACCAGCGGCCGCTCGAACAGATGCTGTCCCGCTGCGAGAAAGTCATCGTCGTCGAAAACGGGCGACCGCTCATCGAGCAATCCGTTCAGATTCTCTCCGATGTGTTGCGCCGCGGCGGCCAGCGGTCCGCCGAAGTCTTCGGCAAAACGTTGCCGCCGATCGACAACCAGAAGTCCGGCGCCGTCTCATGCGATGTCGAATTGCATCCCTCCGATCTCGCCCAGTCACTTGGGGAATTGCTCGCCGACCGGCGCACCATCAGCGGACACGAAACGGTGGCGGATCGACTGGCCAGCCTGCCGGGCGCCCGCTCGTCCACCACCCGGATCTCGCTGGAGCGCTCGCGTCGCGAGCCTCGCGAGCAGAGCCTCATCCGCCCCCTGATCGATGTCGTACTCGAGCAGTTGCGCGATGAACTCAGCCTGCCGGCCCCGGATCGCCCATCCAGTGAGTTGCGCGTGGAATCGCTCGAAACGGCAACGCTCGAACGTCAGGAAGGTGAGCGCCAGATCATCGAGATGGAGCGAAGAAGGGTGCCCACCGTCGGTCGCTCGGCGATCACCCACGCCATTCTGCGCCGCCACGAGACGACGTTTCTCGTGCTCCCCGATCCGCCTGATCGGCAGAGCGGCATCGAACCGGCCGATGTGGATCGACTCGCCCGCAGCATGGTCAGCGAACGCGACATCCGACAGCTTCGGATCATCCGCACCGACCCGACCGACCTGACGACTTTCGCGCAGGATCTTCGCACGGCGGTGCTGGGCTCGGGCGTGTCGGTCGTGATCATCGATGCGCGGAGCCAGTCGGATCCTGAGAACGTCGCCGGACCGCCACGCCTCTGGAGCGAGCGGGGATTCGCCCCCGTCGAGGCGACCATCGTCCCCTCCTCGCCGCTGGCGGCGATTGTCTACTCATGGCTCGTTCGCCGCGGCTGGACGCGCACCCCGATGCTCAACGGAGTGCACGGCCCGCGCCTGCTCGTCGCTCATCCGGCAGACCCGCTGACCACGCCTCTCGACTCCTGGCCCGGCTTTGAGGAGTATCGGTTGCATCGCCGCGCCGCGCCGCGCCGTGAGGAATCCGATTCCGCCGGTGGCCTGACCGAGCCGACGCTTCGTCATCCCCATGTGGCCGCGTGGAGTGCCCACCTCTGCGGAAGGACCGAGTCAGATGTCAATCAGGCGCTGCGGCTCATCGACTCGGCCGGACGGCGCATGGGCTATCGCGTACAGGTGCTGCGTGCCCGGGCCGGCACGTCGTGGATCGGGCAGGTCGTCTTTACTCATCCGCGACCCACCGAACCGGTGCAGCCGATCACGCCTTGCATTCCATATGGTTCGGCCCATGTCATCATCGCCATGGACCTCGAATCACTGGTGGATTCGATCGATTTCGAAGGTCGTCTGGCGGTCGCGTCGCCGGACTGCACTTCGCTCATTCTCGATCTCTCCCCGTCGGTGGCGGCGTCGTTCGATGAACGATCGGTCGAGCCGCGCTACGTCGTGCCCGGCGAACTCAACGCGATCATCCCGCCGGTTGATCGACTCGTGCTCCGCGCCAGTGAATTGTGCGAGCGACGACTGAAGTCGCGCCAGCATGTCGCAACCGCCCTCGTCGGCGCGGCCTTTCAACGCGGATTGATTCCCGTCTCCGCCGCATCACTGAGCGAGGCCGCCGCCGCGCTGGACGACCACGGCCTGGGTCGGCATCCGGACGCCCTGTCGTTCGGCCGGTCTCTTGCCTCGTCCACGCCCGATCAGATGCCGATTGAAGACGCCGCCCCGATGAGCCCAGAGTCGCTGGTGCGGCTGCACGCCGCGATCATGGCGCGGCGCCGATGCCGCAAGGGGCCGCAATCGGCTCTGTTCCGGCAACTGGCGCTGGGCACCCTCGACGCCGTCACCGGTTTGCGCCGCACGGACCCCTCTCGCCTCTCGGAGCGCCGTTTCATCGCTCGACTGATCGACTGCGAATACTGGGGCGGCCTGCCGTTGGCTCGCACCTACTGCGAACTCATCAGCCGCATCTACGCCGCCGAGCGATCGCCCTCGAATTATCCGGTCACCCGCCTGGCCATCGACGAGGTGGCGCGCGGGCTGCTCATCGCCGATGCGCCCTTTGTCGCGCGAACCGCTCTTCGCGTCGATCGCCAACGCCGCTTCATGCGCGAACTGGGCGCCGACCGCGCCGGGGGAGATACTCTGACGCTGCGCGTGCGCGGCCAGGTCCGTCAGGCGCCGCTCCGGTCCATCATCGGGGGCTACTGGTCGCTGGGAGGCGCCGGGCTCCGTGCGCTCTCACTCATGCGCCACGCCAGGTTCATTGCCACGTGGCATCGCAAGGACCGTGAGTACCGCGCGTGGATCACGCAGCTTGCCCGCGCCTGTGCCGAGGACCTGCCCGAACGGGCTTCATTGTGGCTCGAGATCTTCCGCCAGTTGACCCGCGTGCGCGGGTACGGCATCCGCCGGGATGTGCGCATTCGGCGCGTGCGAACAGCCGTGCAATCGATGCTCGAAGTGGCCGGTCCCCGTCTCTCCGCGAACGAAGCAGCGCCTTCTCCACTCCCGACTACGGAAGACGACAAAGAACACCAGATTCTGTAGCATGATCCGCCAGCGCCGGGCGGCTATGATTGAATCGACCTGCCCCTGAGAAAGGGCAGCGTCCCAGCCCCGTCAGATTGTTGGGTGGTGTCCGCTGCGGCATCAAGTCCGCAGATGTGGGTTGGGTCTCAAGCCAATACGGCAAGCGGTATTCATGACGACCTTTACGGGCATTCTTGAATGGCCCCAGCGAGGTGATGGAAGACTCCGTCAACTCAATGGGATGCTGGTGGAACGGCCGGACGATCCGATCGTTCCCAACATACTCGGCGAGCAGTTTCCGCTGCGCCCTGCGCAGGAACTGACCGTCGAAGTCTCCATGCGCAAGCCGCGACGCCGCCGCGGACGCAACCGCGGCCCCAACGCCCCGCCGCGCGAAGCCCGGCCCATCGTCGAACGCGTGTTGACCATCGACGGCCTCGATCCCGATGTCTACGCCAAGCGGCTCCCCTTCGAGAGCCTGACCTCCATCGACCCCCAGCCGCGCCTCAAACTCGAATACCCGGGCTGCCCGCCGGCCAATCGACTCATCGACCTCTTCTGCCCCATCGGCTACGGCACGCGCGGGCTGGTCGTCTCTCCGCCCAAAGCGGGCAAGACCACGCTTCTGCAGCAGATATGCCACGGCATCAAGCAGAATCACCCAGAGGTCCACATCGTCGCCCTGCTCATCGACGAGCGACCCGAAGAAGTCACAGACTTCCGCCGCAACGTGCCCTGCCTTTGCCTGGCGTCAAGCAACGATCAGGACACGGCCAGACACGTCAACTTGGCCATTTTCGCCATCGAGCGCGCCAAACGCATGCTCGAAGCCGGCAAAGATGTCGTCGTGCTGCTCGACTCGCTCACCCGCATGGGCCGAGCGTTCAATGCATCACGCGCCCATGCCAGCTCCGGTCGCACCATGTCCGGCGGACTCGACTCGCGAGCACTCGAAGTCCCCAAGCGACTCTTCGGGGCCGCGCGCAAAGCGGAAGAAGGCGGCTCGCTGACCATCATCGCCTCGTGCCTCGTCGACACTGGCTCACAGGCCGATCAAATCATCTTCGAGGAGTTCAAAGGCACGGGCAACATGGAACTCATCCTCGACCGCACCGTGTCAGAGAAACGCATCTTCCCCGCCATGAATCTCGCCGCCTCGGGCACGCGCAAAGAGCACCTGCTGCTCACGCCCAAGGAACTGACCACGATCACCGCCTTGCGCCGCTCCCTGCTCAACATGCGCCCCGACATGCAGATCGAGCGCCTGCTTGCCGCACTCGAGCGTGTCCCGACCAACTCACAACTCGTCGGCGAATGACGTCCCATCCAGCATCTGCCCGACGACGGTATTGATGCGCTCGACGCATGCAGCAGACGCACCGGCGTCGTTGGCGTCCATCGCGTGAATGCGTTCGCTCAACTGCGCCAGTTCCGTGGCCGCCGCCACGTGCGTTGGATCATCCAACCGCCACACCGGCAACTGCTCCAACTGCCGCGGACCGAGGTGCATCGACCGCGTCCCAAACCCGCGCGACTCGAAGAGCAAGCGGTAGAGATCATTGATCGGCCCCGAGTTAAGCCAGGCGCAAAGCGCGTGACACATTCGGCCATCATGCGGAATGACCTGCACCGCCGACTTGCCGCACAGCGAAGCACCATCATCCACCACCGCCTCAATCCGACCCGCCAGACCCGCCACCAGAACCTTCGGCGATTGCGCCTGGACCGCTCGCCGTGGCAAGTTGGCGTCGAGCCACCCTAAAAGAACGACCGGCTCGGTCCACGCCGTGCGAAGGTACCGCGTGGGCCGCCTGCCCCATCGATTCACAAAGGGATCGATCGTCCCCGTGTTGATGAGGCGAGCGAACTCACCCGTTGCATCGCTCCGCTCGACGATGACATCACGAAGTCGATACGCTTCCGCCGTTGTCGCCCCATCGCCGACAAAGGCGATCCCAGACAGCCGGGGCGAGTGGCGCAGTACGCGCAGCAATTCAACCGAGGATGCTCGACCCGAAGTCTCTCTTCTAACCGCGAGAATCGCTGACCAGTGCCCCGCCGGGAGTGTATCAAGATCACCTTGCGCAAAGTCCTGCGCGTCCGACGAATCGATGATACGAATCGAGTGCCGGGTACCGGCTGGCTCACACTTGAGCACAATACTGACCGTCTCCACATTTGCATCTTCAAACGCAGCGGAATCGTTCACGTGGATTGATTCGATCGTCTGTTGCTTCAACAACATCTGCACCTGCTGTGCATGATCAGACGCCAGCAGACGACGTGGCAGCACCAGCCCGATCCGCCCACCTGGCCGCGCCAGTTGAATCGCTCGCTCGACAAAGAGTGACGCGAGATCCCAGTTGCCGCGCGCCGTCTCGTATCTCTGCGCCAACGCTGAGCGGCGCGAGCGATCCTCGGCACACATCGACTCGGAATCAACAAAGGGCGGATTGCCGATGACGAGATCAAACGCGCCATCGCTCCCGGCTTGAGCCAGCAGCGCATCCCCAAGCGTGAACCAATTCGGAAAGTCACGCAGCGACAGAGCCCATTGCGCGCAAGCGCGTCGAAGCAGCTTCGCGCCCGCGAGCCGGGCCTGCGGATCGATGTCAATCCCATGCAGTGCCGCCGCCGCCAGTCTCAAACACGCGCGCTGACCCGCCGGCGCAACGACCTTGGCGGTCTGCGTCGCCAGGCGCCGCCAGGCACCGAGCAGAAAGTGCCCGCTGCCGCACGCCGGATCGATGATCTTCAGCATCGTCAATCGCGCCCGACACGAAGCCTCATCGCGCATCCCATCGAGAATCGGATCAAGCGTCTCATCGAGAATCGACTCAACCAGTTCAGGCGGCGTGTAGTAGATCCCCAGCCGTTTGCGACGCCTCCGCTGCTGCGGCTCCGACCCCGTCGCGGTGCCCACCCCGCTCAAGCTCGCTCTTCGCTTCGCTATCATGCCGTATCGTCATCGTCACGAACGCCGCCCACTCACGATTCTTCCCCGGACCGACCCATGCCTGTTTCCCACCGACTCGCGTCCTACGGCACCTCGATCTTCACGGAAATGACCCGCCTGGCCAACGAGAAGGGTGCGATCAACCTCTCGCAGGGTTTCCCCGACTTTGACGGCCCCGACTTCGTCCGCAACGCCGCCATCGAAGCCATCCGCGCCGGCCACAACCAGTACGCGCGCATGTCCGGCATCCCGCCGCTCAACCACGCGCTCGCCGCTCGGTGGCAACGACTCGCGGGTCAATCCATCGATCCCGACACGCAAGTCAGCGTCACCAACGGCTGCACCGAAGCCATCGCCGCGACCTGCCTCGGCCTGCTCAACCCTGGCGATGAAGTCGTCATCTTCGAGCCCTACTACGACTCGTACAAACCCTGCATCGAGATGTCCGGCGGCACTCCGGTCGTCCTGACGCTCGCCGCCCCGATGTTTTCACTCAATCGCGACGCATTTGAAGCCGCGATCACGCCGCGCACGCGCGCCATTCTCATCAACACGCCGCACAACCCGATCGGCAAGGTCTTCAGCCGCGATGAACTCGCATTCATCGCTGAGATGTGCATCAGGCACAATCTCATCGCCATCACTGACGAGGTCTACGAGCATCTCGTCTTCGAAGGCGAGCACATCCGTCTCGCCACCCTGCCCGGCATGGCTGAACGCACCATTACCCTCTCGTCGGTCGGCAAGACGTTCTCGCTGACCGGCTGGAAGATCGGCTGGGCCATTGCCTCGCCCGATCTGAGCAGGTGCGTGCGCTCGGGTCGCCAGTTCCTGAGTTACTCCGTCGCCACGCCGCTCCAGCATGGGGCCGCGGCCGCAGTCAGCGCCGGGCCCGAATACCTTGACCAGTTCCTGTGCGACTACCGCCAGCGTCGCGACCTGCTCTGCGAAGCGCTCGAAGAGATCGGCTTCGTCGTTTATCGACCGGCTGGGACCTACTTCGTCCTCGCCGACCACACCCCATTCGGCTTCAAGGATGATCGCGCTTTCTGCAAGCACCTCATAGACGAGATCGGCGTGGCCGCGATCCCGCCAACGCCGTTCTATGACAACGTCGAGTTCGGCCAGCCACTGGTGCGCTTCGCATTCTGCAAGAAACTCGACACGCTCAACGCGGCGATTGATCGCATGCAGAAGCTGAAGACCTGAGTCCTACTTCTGCCTGCTCCCCGCTCCCGCGTATTCCTCGATCGTGATCGAGCCGGATGGTTGCGGCTCCAGCGGCGGGTGGTACAGATGGCACATCACGCAATCCGATCGCACACCCGCGGCCGGTGCGTGGCACGAGCGGCAGGAATCAATCGACGGCAGCATGATGTCAGACGTCTTCTCTCCCACCGCCGCCTGCGCGTGACATTCGAGACAGTTCAACGCGCGGTGCGACTGGTGTGAAAAAACCGACCGGTCGAGCCAGCGCGTCGGGATCATTGGCGGCGCGACATCGAAGGGCTCGCCTTTCGGCCGGCGCGGAGCCGGGGTGATCGAGTCTTTCGTGTGGCACTTCATGCAATTCGTCTTCAACTTGGCGAATTCGCTGTGCCGCGCCTCCGCCAGAATGGCGTCGATGTCCTGGCCCGTGGGTGTCGCAGGGGCGGCGTCGTTCGCACTGCTCGGCGGAGGCGGGGGGCGAAGCGCGAGCAGATCCGTCAAACCCTCTCCCAGCATCCCTGCACCGAGCATCGCAACGAATGCAACAGACTCGGGCACGGAACCGACCCGGCCGCTCGACTTGTTCAGCGCGTCGAGTTGTTGGCGCAGCAGATACAGATTGACCTGATCGACCAGCGCCGACATATCGCCGTGCGGCACGCGCTGGTCACCGACCCTCGGCAGATCGCCTTCATGGCACGAAAGGCAGTGTCGGTCGAACGAAATCGGCTCCATGTACCGACCGGCTGCGTCCTGCCGATGGCATGAAGCGCAGGTCAGCGCAAGCCGTCCATCGGCCAGATGCTCCACACCCGGAATGCGATGGCCGCCCGCGCTCAGATCATCCTGCATGCCGACCGTATCAGGATTCATGTGCCGGGCATGGTTGAGCGCAACTGTCGCCGCGTCCGCTCGCTGCTCGCGCAGCACGGCCCAGTCGGGGTGACTGTCCGCAAAATCGGAGATCATGTTCACAATCGTCGACTCGACAGGAGGCACGGTGCGCGGCTGGGCGATCAATACCGACGCTCCGAGCACGGCGATCGCACCCACCGCGGCCAGCGGAGCAAGGCTGCGGCTCATGGCTGCACCTCCCCCGTCGCCGCGTCCGGAGAAGCCGCCGGCTCGACGTGCTGCTTGAGCCCCTTGAGACTCAGATTGCTGTGGCACTGCACGCACATGCGGTCGGAGATGATCGTCAAGTCCGCCTCCTTGCCGCGATGTTCAATGTGACACGCTGCACAGCGGGAGGACATGCGCACCGGTTCGGCGTGGCCCGGAATGATGATTCCCTCCAACGCACTGAAATCGGTCTGATTCGGGCTGTGCTCGATGGCGGCGTGGCAGCGCAGGCAGGCGCTGTCCGCAACGGGTAGAAAGAAGTTCGACGCACCGTTCGCGGCCGGCTGATGGCATTGAGCGCAGTCATTCCCGAAGCTCGCGTGTACGACGGCCAGAGAGCCCGAAGAGTACATCCTGTTGTCGCCGCGCATCGCGAGCATCGCCAGCGCTCCACTTCCGCCGAGCACGACGAGCCACATCAGCCAGCGGTTTGCCAGGTCAGGCCAGTGCGTTCGCCGGACGTACGTAACGTCGAACCGATCTTCTATGGGTCGCGTGTCGGGCATCGCCGTCGCTTCCTCTTCGTTGAGTCGTCTTCAGGTCCAGAACCGCAACGCCGTGAAGGCATGCGCCATCACCAGCACAAGCAGCGCCCAGCTCAGGGGCACGTGCACGATGAGCCAGGCAAAGAGCACCCGCATCAGCCGTCGCTGGCGGCAGAGATCGCGATGCAGGTGGTAGATTGAACTCAACTCCGCAATGCCCGCGTGGGCGTGCGCCGGAGTCATCGTGTGCAGCGCGCTGAACAGGTTCTCGGCGCGATGGGCATCGTCAAGATCGCCCCCAGCCTGGCCCGCGAGGTGCCCGCTCAAGTGATCAAGATAAAACCTGCGGATCGGTTCGCCCCCGGCTGGCGGCTTGGCCGGAATCTCGCCTCCGTCATCCCACGGCGGCGCCGCCGTATCCAGCCCGCCGGCGTACTGCACCACCACCCGCTCAGCCAGGCCCGGCAAATCGTTCAGCCGCCGCTGCAACTGCTGCGCAATCGTCTCGCCGGGCACGCTGTGCAGGAGCAGTCGCGGCACGAACTGCTGAATGAGCAGCCCGAGCAGCCCGCTGATCGTGACGAGCGTGAGCAGCGCCCACAGCAGCATCGTCATCGGCCCGCCAAGTCTGAACGCCGCATGCAGGCCAACGAGCAGGCATGTCAATAGACCAAGCCAGATGTGACCGCGCAGCCACGTGGACGCCTTACCCGTGCGCCAATGCGGCACCTTGCGCTTCAGCGAAAGGGCCGTGCAGAAGAGCATGATCGCCAGCGCGACTGAACCGAGTGTGAATCCCACGAGCGTCGAACCCGATGGGCCGTTGAGGTGGCGCGGCGCGTCGCTGACATACCACGCCGAAGCGGCGCCGCCGGCGACAAGCGTGCCAACCGCCCACGGGATGTGTTTTCGATCCACGAGCATCGGCTACGAGCCCTCGCCCTGGGCATCGCCATGGGATGAATCAACCGCCGCGACTCCGGCAAACAGTCCCCCGGCGCTGAGAAAGTCGGCCGCGTTGACCCGGTGAGCCGCATCATGCGGACAGGAGTACACGCACGCCGGCCCGGTCGGCAGATCTTCGCACTGATCGCAGACGGCAGCCCGCTGCGTCACGGCCATGACTTCGCCCGTTTCAGCAATGCGCGTGAGGCGCTCGCTGACTTCTTCGCCGTACTCCTCGAGCTCGTGCATGACGATGGACTCGTAGGGACACTGCTTGGCGCAGATGCCGCATCCCACGCACCAGTCCTCGATGATGATGCTCAGATCTTCGCTGCGCCGAATCGAGCCCACCGGGCAGCCGATCATGCACACCGGATCAAGGCACATGCGGCAACTGGACGGCACAAGGTACTTGTCGTAGCGCGGCCCCGTGCGAAACAGCCGGCTGATCCCGTCTTCATGCGCCGACACGCACGCATCCACGCACTGATCGCACCGCGTGCAGCGTTCGAGGTCGATGAGCATCAGGTTCTGGCCCTGGAGCAGGCCGAGGTCCTCGACGCGCTTGGACGGAGCGGACACGGTGATGGAGACACGCGCTTTCTGCTGCTGGCGGATGCGCTCCTGCGCCACCGTTTCAAGTCGACCCTTGATGCGAGGGAATTCGTCGAGGATCGTCGCAAAGTCCTCCGCGGCAAGCTTGACCAGTTCCACCCGCGCCGGCTTGCGCTTGCGGCCACCTTCAAGAATCGGATGGTCCACGGCTTTGCACGTCGCGTTGCGCTTGGCGCGGCGAAGCAATCCGGTCTCGCCGAAGAAGTCGCCGCGCGTGAGATACGCCAGCGTGCGCTCTCCACCCGGAAACTTCTGGCTCACGCGCACCTGGCCGAGCCGGATGACGTAGACGCCGTCCGCCTCATCCCCCTCATTGAAAATGGTCGTGCCGGCGTCAACCGCGATCAACTGCGCGTGGGACTGAAGACGTTCAAGCACGTCATCAGGAAGGTCGCGAAAAATCGGCACATTGCGCAGATGACCCTGCAGCGCACGCGCGCGGTAGTTCGCATCCATCTTCTCGCGAAAAGTCGGAGACTTCTGCAGCTGCTCGTACATGTTGCGCAAAATCTCAAGCATCACGCAATCGGTTTCGGCGACCACCGTCGCCGAGCGCGGCGCGAGATTGAGGCAACTCATCTCGCCAAACACTTCGCCGGCGCCGAGCGTGGTGCGCGGCTGCCCATAGGTGAGATCAACATTGGCGTCGATGGGAATGATCGCGTCCGACGAGTGCGCGGGGCGACTCATGCGCTTCTGGCCGAGCCACCGGCCGACCATGGCGCGCCACCCCTGCCGCTCCTTGCCCGCCGCCGCGCCAAGTCGCCGCGCGATGAACACCTTCACTGAGCCCTGGAGCAGGTAGAACGCGGTCGTGCCGCCCTCGCCCTCGCGACAGATCACCTCACCGGCCGAAAACTCCCGCCGAACCACCGTGCCGGGGAATTTTTCGATGACTTTGTGGTCTATGTCCTTGAAAATGTCCACGCCGACCAGATCCGGCGCTTTCATGATGGCGCTGCGTTCGCCCGAGAGTCTGGCGGTAAGCATCCGCTTGGCCATACCGACGTGCTCCTGGGTGGGACGAACGGGAGTGAAGAGGACGACAAGGTCGCGCAATTCGAACGGTCAGCGGCTTGATGACCGATTACTGTAGTCGGCTGGTTTGCCACCCGGGATTGAGCGGCAATCGCCCGCCACGCCGCTGGATGCCCTCACAAGTCGTCTCCCACGCTGACCTGAGGCGACCTGACTGGTATCCTGTCATCGTCCCAATTCAGAACAGGCGCTCTTCTGGGAGGTCCGCAGACCATGTCAAAGCACAATGATCCGCTCGTGCTCTGCCTGTCCGGCTGCACGCTCTGTGCGGTCGCATCGGCGCTGATTGCCGCTTCGGTTGGCGCCCGGTCCGCGACGCATGAGCCGCACTCCGCCCTCATGGACGGGGCGCCGCGGGCCGTGTGGCTCGGCGTGAATGCCGAACCCGTGGCCGTGCCGGGCTTCATGTACGTGGGCGTCTCCTCCTGCACAGGAGAAGGCTGCCACAGTGAGGAGAAGCCGACCGAACAGGGCGGCAAGATGATCGGTGACGAATCCACCATCTGGTCCAGCCACGACCCGCACCATCGAGGCTTTGACACGCTCTGCGAAGAGGATTCCGACGCCATCGCCACCAAACTGGGAATGAAAGAAGGCGAGGCCCCCGACAGTCCGCGCTGCCTGTCATGTCACGCAACCCATGTCCCTCAGCCGCAGCGCGGCGAACGCTTCGACATGGAAATCGGCGTCGGCTGTGAGACCTGCCACGGCCCCGGCGAGAAATACCTCGAGCCGCACGCCACCGAAGGATGGACCGCCGAGCAGCGCGGCAAGATCGGCGCCGACGGGTTGCTCAAGGAGTACGGCCTCATCGACACGACCAATCTCGCCGGCCGCGCGATGATGTGTGTCTCGTGCCACCTCCAGATCGACAAGGACATGCTCGACGCCGGCCACCCTGCACTGCAGTTCGAGATGTACTCCTACAACTACTACATCTACAACTCGAGGGGCGATCAGATCCACTGGGATGACTCGAAGATCCAGTGGATCAACGCGAAGTTGTGGGCCATCGGGCAGTCTGCCGCGCTGACCGCCTCGCGACGTCAAGTTGAGCAGTGGAAGTCCAGGCAATGGGACACCGCATCCGCCGACGCCCTCGTGACCTTGTACCAGGCCGGAACCGCGATCGCCAAAAAGCACTTCGGCTCCGACACGCCCGCGGGTCTTGCGACAGCCACCTACTCGGCCGATGCGTGCAAGGGCGCGGCGACCGACCTCGCGGCCCTTGCCTCAACCGCAACCACGAAGGTGCAGCGAAGGAACATCGGCTTTGGTCTGACGGCTCTGGGCGAAGCGTACTTCAATGCGACTGCCGGCAAGGTTCCCGACGCCTTCTGGGCCGCCAGTACGCCGGCGACTGCGGGCGAAGATGGCCCGGCGTGGGAGAAGGCGATCAAGGACATGACGGATCTCATCAACAAGTAGACTCGCACGAACAGTCGGCTGAATCGGTGCTGGGCAACTATGGGCCAACGCACGCGCATCGTGATCCTCGGTGGCGGCTTCGCCGGGGTGTACACCGCCAAGGCGCTGCTCGGGCAGGGCGGCGATCGAGTCGAGGTCCATCTCGTCAATCGCGAGAACTACCTCGTCTTCCAGCCCATGCTGCCCGAAGTGATCTCCGGCAGCGTCGGTATCGCCGACACCACCACCCCCATCCGCCGCTTCATTCCCCGCGCACGCCTGCACATGCGCGACATCGAGGGCGTCAATCTCGCCGAGCAGCACGTCATCTGCTCACCCGGCTTTCGTCCGCGCCCGCTCATCCTGCCCTTTGATCATCTCGTCATCGCGCTGGGCAACGTCACCGACTTTCGCGGCTTGACCGGCCTGGCCGAACACGCCATGCCCTTCAAAACCCATGGCGACGCGCTCGCGCTGCGCAATCACCTCATCCGCGTCCTCGAAGAAGCCGAAACCGAAACCGACCGCGAACTGCGCACTCGACTGCTCACTTTCGTCGTTGCGGGCGGCGGCTTTTCCGGTGTCGAAGTCATCGCCGAACTGCACGACTTCGTCCGTCGCGCTTCGCGCAGCTACCCCTCCGTCTCGCGCGAGCAGTGCCGCTTTGTGCTGCTCCATTCGCGCGATCGGATCCTGCCGGAGGTCGATGAGAAACTGGCCCTCTATGCCCAGAACCTGCTGCGCAAGCGCGGCATCGAGATCATTCTGGGCGCTCGGCTCGCCGCCGCCACTGCCGACAACGCCATCCTCGCCGACGGAACCAGGATTCCCACCGCCACGCTCGTCGCGACCGTCCCCAGCCATCCCAACCCCCTGTGCGATGCACTCGACTTGCCCAAGGATCGTGGCCGACTGATCGTCGATTCGCACTTGCGCGTCAAAGACCAACCCAACATCTGGGCGATGGGCGATTGCGCGCTGGTTCCCATCCCTTCCGATGAACCGGGCACCGAGTCTTACGCTCCCCCCACCGCGCAGCACGCCATCCGCGAAGCCCGCGTCGCCGCCTCCAACATCCTCGCCACGGTCAACGGAACCAGCCTCAAGTCATTCGCCTTCAAGGGGCTCGGTTCGCTCTGCGCGCTGGGGCATCGCAAGGGCGTCGCGCAGGTCATGGGCATCCGCCTCGCCGGCATGCCCGCATGGTTCCTTTGGCGCACGGTCTACTGGAGCAAACTGCCCGGCATACAGAGCAAAGTCCGCGTCGGCCTCTCGTGGCTGCTCGATCTCTTCCTGCCGCCGGACATCGTGCAGTTGCGCGTCGGAAGGAGCAGCGGCATCAATCACGAACACTTCGAGCCCGGTCAGGCTGTGTTTGAACAGGGCGATCTGGGCGACCGCGTCTACATCATCATTCGCGGCAAGGCCGACGTCGAACGACACCACGACAAGACCGGCGAAGTCACGACAATCGCTCAACTCGAAGCCGGGCAGTACTTTGGCGAAATGGCTCTGCTCAACCGAGCCCCGCGCAACGCCACCGTCCGCTGCGTCGAGGCAATGGATGTGCTCAGCATCGAGAAAGGCGAATTCACCTCGCTCATCTCCCATCTCGATGTGCTTCGCAGTCAGTTCCAGCGCACAGCGAGCACGCGCGGTCAGATGCAGAAAACCGAAACCGAGCCGCCGACAGTCCCAAGAGAATAGCGAACGGAGATTCACGCCCGTGCCCGGAGACACTCCGAGATCATTCCACACCGATGAAGCGCTTGAGGCCGTCGATCTCGAGAACCGCCGCCGCCGCCTCGTCGTCGTTGGCCTCTGCTGCTCCATCGCTTCACTGCTGATCGCCCTGCTTGCCGGCACGATGTTCTGGCCAACGCCGATCGGGTGGTGGTCCGGCCTGCTCATCGCCACAGTGGTTGGGTCATTTGTCGGCCTCGCCCAGGCGCCGATTCTCGGCTTGACCATTGCGCGCAGAAAGCCCCTGCTCGCGGCTCCTCTCGTCTATCTCGGCGCCGCGCTGGTCTGTCTCCTGGTCCTGCAGACGCGTCAAGGCGCCTGGGCGGTCGTCGCATTCACCTTCACCGTACCGCTGCTCGCATCGCTGGCGATGCTGCTGCCCAGTCAGCGGCTCGGCCGCCGGGATCGGTGCTACTCCTGCGGATACGACCTCTCGGGCCATCCCGCCGACGCCTGTCCTGAGTGCGGCTCGCCCGTGCTCACACCCGTTGAGCCTCTCCCCGCCGCTGAAAGGCAACCCTGATGTCGCGCGGCATCAGCATGATCGTTCTCATACTCATTCCCGTCGGCCTCCTGATCATCCTGACGTTGGTGGGCTTGCTGCTTGGTCGTCGCGCCCGCGTCCGATCGGTGCAGACTCCCTCCTGCGGCCGCTGCTTCTACCCCGTGCGCGGCCTCTCCACCTTCTCCTGCCCGGAGTGTGGCTCGGATCTGCGCGAAGTCGGGATTCTCACCCCGGCCATGCGGCGGCCGCTGGGCCCCTGGCTGGCGATCCTGTTCTGGAGTCTGGCGCTGCCGATTCCCGCGATGGTGATCAGCGGCCTCCTGAGTTCCGTGATCATTCCAGAGCGACACGTCTACGAAGACAAGTGGATCCTCACTCCCACTGCGGCAGTTGGCATCGATCATCTTTCCCTTCGCGTCTCGGCCGAGAGCCTCACATGGCCTCTGAGCCGCAAGCAGGGAGCAGGCAGCCCGCCGTGGAACGACCCGCCCGATGAGATCGAGTTCTCCCTCTTCCGCACCTCCAACACAACAGGCCCACCCAGTGACCAGCTGGTCGTCGACTTCACCAGCCGACGCTGGCACACGGCCCGCGACCAGATCAACCGGCCGTTAGAGAAACTCGATGCCGCCGCGGTCGCCGCGTGGCTGGGTGCCGACGCCGGCGAGAATGCCGAGGCGCTCGCTCAGCCCATCGTTGATCTGGTGCAGTCGGTACCGGACAACGCCCTGGGACGACAGGGAGTCAGCGCTGCGATCGCCGCTGCATCCACGGCGGGCGTCATGGCGTCGCAACAGAACGGCGGGTTCTCGATGAGTGGGCCTTCCGCAGGCGGCGCTGCCGCGCTCGTCGCCTTCTGGATCGCGGCCTGGCTGGCGGGTTGCGTCTACTTCTACCGTCGCCAGTCCTCGCCGCGCTGATCGGCTTGTCCTGTCGTCTATGATCCGCTCGATGACATCCGCGCCGGAGCCACGCAGCATTCGTATCACCGATGTCGGCCCGCGGGACGGCTTGCAGAACGAAAAGCACCCCGTCTCCACAGCCGACAAGATCGCCTTCGTCAACGCGCTCTCGCGCAGTGGTGTGGCTGAGATCGAAGTCTCCAGTTTTGTCTCACGCAAGTGGGTGCCGCAACTCGGTGATGCCGCCGAAGTCTTCGCCGCCATCGATCGACGCCCCGGCGTTGTGTACAGCGCACTCGTGCCCAATCTCAAGGGACTGGCGGGCGCGATGGAGTGCGGCGTCAAAAAGATCGCCATCTTCACCGCTGCCTCTGAATCGTTCACCCAACACAACATCAATACGAGCATCGCCGAGTCGATCGAGCGATTCAAGCCCGTCATCGAACGCGCCAGAGCCGACTCGATCGCCGTGCGAGCCTACATCTCCTGCGTCATCGCCTGCCCCTACGAAGGACCGATTGCGCCCGCCGCGGTGGCTGACGTGGCCCGGCAACTGCTCGATCTCGGGGTAGATGAACTCGACCTGGGCGACACGATCGGCATGGCCGCTCCGACCGACATCGACCGGCTCTACGATGCCATCGAGACCCTTGTGCCGGCCGCTCAAACGACCCTCCATCTCCACGACACGCGCGGGGCCGCCCTCGCTTGCCTGCTCCGCGCGATCGAGCGTGGCGTGGCGTCTTTCGACGCCTCAACTGGCGGCCTGGGTGGCTGCCCCTACGCGCCCGGCGCCGCCGGCAACATTGCAACTGAGGATGTCGTCTACTGTCTCGGCCGCATGGGACTTGAGACCGGCGTCGATCTCGATGCGCTGCTCGCCGCCGGAAGCAGGATCGAACAGGCGCTGGGCAGGCGGCTGCCCGGCCGAGTGTTCCAGGCTGAGACATCCAGCCGATGCAATCCACCACTGTGACGCTCCCAGATTCGACATCCGAACCATCACAGCGCCAGGCCGCGCCGCTGATTGTCTTCGCCGGCGGCGGTTCCGGCGGACACCTCTTTCCAGCACTGGCCGTCGCCGAGCGATTGTCGGAGATTGTCCCGGACGCTCAAGCCCTGTTCCTCTGTTCCCAGCGACAGATTGATCGCAGCATCCTCTCCCAAGCCGGCGTGGCGTTTGTACCACTTCCCGCCCAGCCAGTGGCGCTGCGCCCATTCCCCGGTGCTCTGATGCGATTCACCTCCGGCTGGAACAAATCGGTTCGCCTCACCCGGTCCGAACTCGAGGCCCGATCCGACCCACCGCGCCCGATCGCCCTGGCGCTCATGGGCGGATTCGTTGCGGCACCCGCCGCTCGGGCCGCACAGAAGCTCGGCGTGCCGGCCGTCCTCGTCAACCTCGACGTGGCGCCCGGCAAGGCAAATCGACTCATCGCCCGGTTCACCACTCGCATTGTCTCCGCGGTTCGGTGTCCGGAGTTTCCCAGATTCAGCGAGACGGTGGTCGGCATGCCGATTCGAAAGGCCGCAATTGCAACCCAGTCACCTCAGGCCTGTCGAGCGAAACTGGGGCTGGATCCCGCTGTGCAGACGTTGCTCGTCACCGGCGCCAGTCAGGGGGCGGGCACATTCAATCGGCTGCTGACCGATCTCATTGCGACCCAACCGGCATCCTTCGGTGGTTGGCAGATTCTGCATCTCACCGGCGAACCCGAGTTTGAGCAGGTCAACACGGCCTACCGGAAGGCGGCGATTCGCGCGGCAGTGCTGCCCTTCTGCACGGACATGGCGGCGGTCTGGGGCAGCGCGGATCTCGCGCTCTCAAGATGTGGGGCCTCCAGCGTCGCCGAGGCGCTGATGAACCGCGTGCCCACTCTCTTCTCGCCCTATCCGTGGCATCACGACCAGCACCAGCGACTCAACGCCATCGAACATGTCAATGCCGGGCTCGCCTGGCTTGTGGACGACGCCATCGATCCGCAGAAGAACCTCGCGACCATGGGGGTGCGGCTCGTCGAACTCATGCAGGATCAACCCGCGCGCGACGCCGTGCGGCAGCGGCTGGCAAGCACCTCTCCGCCTGACGCGGCGTTGCAGATCGCCACGCTTCTCTGCGGGGAAGCCCAACGTTTGGCGGGGCTGCTGAACCGGGAATTCCGCCCCCGATGACGTGGAATGACGCAACCGAAGTTGTGCTTCTCACGTAGATTTATCTTGACAAGGCCCCGAGTTTCGTTTAACCTTGTCATAGACAACTCGAACTGGCGCTGGCTGAGCATTTCCCTATTCATTCGCCTCTGATCGCACCGCCATCATTGATCGGGTTCCCCGGTCTTTCCCCTCCAGCCCCGCCGACATCCTGAATTGAGCCGAACCCTCCGACGACACCTTCGTCGAAGCAGTGGCATGTGATCCAATTGGCGCCACTGAGGTTCCAGGATCATTCACCTGCGGGGAATCGGCTCAAAATCGGCTTTGGGACTCAGATGCAGATCATCGTGGTCTGCAAAGGACAACGCGACGGCACTTTGCCATGCGACCGACGAATCGGCCAGAAAAGGCCGACGGAGCAAGGTTTGGCGCCCGAGCGAGCCGGAAAGACGGAACGGATCAGCCCCAACTACGACAAGGAGGCTTGGGCATGACAAAGAACCGAAGATTTGGATTTACCCTGATTGAGTTGCTGGTGGTGATTGCCATCATCGCTCTGCTCATCGGATTGCTGCTCCCGGCACTGGCTCGTGCCCGACGCACAGCCCGCGCCATGCAGTGTGCATCGCAGCAGCGCGACATTCAGAAGGGCATGGTCTTCTACGGAGACGCCCACAACGACTCCTACCCCGTGCCTGAGAAGATCAACCTCGCTCACGCCCAGTCCACATCGGGCTATGGCCACGGCAATAACTCCGTCGCCAACATCATGTCCGTGTTGATCTTCAACAAGTTGTTCGACCCCAAGTTTGCGTTTGATCCGGGTGAGGTCCACCCGAACATCCAGCCCAAGGTCGGCTACGACTACACCACCGACAAGAACGACCCCGAAACCAAGGGCGTCTGGGACAACACCTTCCGCGGCAACTTCAGCGAAGACTTCGCTTCCACCCCCTGCAACATCTCCTATTCGATGATGCAGATCACCGGCAAGCGCCTTCGCCAGCAGTGGGTCGCATCGAGCCTCGACGGCAACTACGCGGTCCTCAGCGATCGTGGCGTCCGAGACGGCAAGCACGGCGACACGACGCTCGCCAGCCTCCTTCACGGAACCAACCGCCGCTGGACCGGCAACGTGGCCTTCAATGACAACCACGTCGATCGCATGAGCGAGCGTTTCGAGAACGACAATCAGGTCATCGACGGCCAGGCCGACATGATGTTCGTCCCCGAAGGCGTCTTCTACTTCGACGCCAATGCCGGCGGCGGCACCCCGCCCGCCGGGCGCCAGACGCCTGACAACATCTTCAAACTTGACCAGACGAATGACGATCTGGACATCAACATCGGCTTCTGGGTCGATCAGGAGGTCGTCACGCGCTACCGCGTCCGCCAGATCTACGATCCGCTCGTGGAGCCATAAGACGACAACGCCTCGTCAATCCTGACGCGGCAGAGTCTCGAACGCATCTGCAGGCCGAGTGGGTTTCCCACTCGGCCTGCGGTCGTTTTGCCCGTTTGTCGCTCCTGACACGCTTTTTTCTTGACGCGTGCAACAGATTCGCTATATTTCACGTATGGTAATGGGACTCGGGCCGATGTGCCCATCCCCCACGACGGGCTAGAAGGATCAGCCACATCCGCATTTATTCTTTCTTATTCCCAGGGACTGATACACGCCCTTCCCTGACCCTCCCCGTCGACAATTCGACCGCTTCCCGTGCACGGCGCTTCGGGCCATGTCCGTGACCGAGGTCAGATGACCCCAGTCCGGCTGAAGCACCCGGTGCATGCGAAGTCTCGACCCGCAACGGTCGCCCAACCCGATTGGTGTTTTCAGATAGGCCGGATGGTCCGGCAGATCTTGTTTCACGCATTGGCTTTGGATTCCATCCATACCATCATTCAAAGGAGCAAGCCATGCATCGTGTTTCCCGTTTCAGAGGGTTTACCCTCATCGAGCTGCTGGTGGTCATCGCCATCATCGCTCTGCTCATCGGCATCCTCTTGCCTGCACTCGCCCGTGCACGCAACAATGCCAAGACTCTGACCTGCTCGACTCGTGTCAATCAGGTCCACAAGGGCATGATCCTGTTCGCCAACGACTTCGGCGGCACGTATCCCAAGCCCACGAAGATCAGCCTCTTCACGGCCAACGCCAACACGCAGGGCCAGACCGGCAATTCGTCGGCCAACTTCTATTCCTACATGATCTTCAACACCTACTACTCACCTGAAGTCGTGACCTGCCCCGGCGATTCAAGCTCGAATCTCCAGGTCAAGACGGACTTCCGCTACGGCACCCAGGACGATCCGGGTTGGAACGATCAGTGGCTGTGGGAACCCACCTTCAGCTGCGACGTCTCCGCGACCAATCGCATCGCCAACGCCAGCTACGCGACCCTCGCTCCCGCCGGCAGCCGCTACAACGCGGAATGGGCCGACAGCCTCAACGCGAACTACGCCGTCGTCGCCGACCGCGGCCCGCGCGATGGCATCCCGGACAAGAAGAGCCCGACCTACCTGTTCCACGGTGCCCGCACGACCTGGACCGGCAACGTCGGCTACAACGACGGTCACGTCTCCAACACCCAGGAGCAGACCGGCCTCGATCCCAACGGCCAGCCCGGCCAGACCGAAGACGGCACCTTCAAGGCCTTCGCGCCTCCAGGGGTGACCTACCGCAACACCAACGTCCAGAAGGACCTGCTTGACAACATCTTCAAGCAACAGGATCCGATCATCAGCACTGGTGGCGGCAAGGACATCTGGCTGTGCATGTGGGGAACCGCTGCCGACGGCACCACCAGCCCGACGCAGTACTGGGATCCCATCAACTGATTCAGTTGATCTTCCGACAAACCCCCGGCTCTTCGGAACCGGGAATCAGAGGAACCCGAACGCAGGCCCGGCGACCATGTCGCCGGGCCTGTTCATTTTTTCCGGGACGACACTCCGCCATCAGTCCCACCACCGGCGCGCTACGATTGCGCCCGATCTTCCATCCAACCTTCAACGTCGAACCCGCGGATCCCCGTCCCGATGGCCAACGACCCAAACCGTCCGCCCTTTGAGCAGCCGCTTCTGACTTTGGAAGCCGAGATCGATCGCCTGCAAGGCGATTCCCAGCTAAGTGATGCCGATGCCAGGAAACTCGTCGCGCTGCGGCAGGAACACAAGGACTCTCTCGCCGCAATCTACGCTTCACTCGAGCCTTGGGACATCGTCAGCCGCGTGGCGCGAAACCCCAAACGACCCCAGTCGACCGACTACCTCCGGCGCATCTGCTCAGACTTCTGCCAGCTCCATGGCGATCGGCACTACGGCGACGATCCCGCCATCCTCACCGGGTTCGCCCGCATCGGCAAATTCAAGGTCATGGTCGTCGCCCACCGCAAGGGCCGCGACACCAGCGAACGCATGCTCTGCAACTTCGGCTGTGCCCATCCGGAAGGCTACCGCAAGGCGCTGAAGAACATGCAGTTGGCCGAGAAGTTCGGCCTGCCGGTCGTCACCCTCGTGGATACGCCCGGCGCCTATCCCGGACTCGGCGCCGAAGAGCGCGGCCAGGCGGAGGCGATCGCGGTCAACCTCCGGGAGATGAGCCGCTTGCGCACCCCCATCGTCAGCGTCATCATCGGCGAAGGTGGATCGGGTGGCGCGCTGGGGATCGCCGTCGCGGATCGCGTCGGCATGATGCGGTATTCGTGGTATTCGGTCATCAGCCCGGAAGGCTGTGCCGCAATCTTGTGGAAGCAGGCTCGGCCGGACACCAACGCCGCCGCGGCCAGGCAACTGCATCTGACCGCTGAGCAAAACCTGAAGTTGGGAACCATCGACGAGATCGTGGAAGAGCCCGTCGGCGGCGCCCACCGCGATCACGAGGCCGCCGCAGATCTTCTCCAGCGCTGGATCATCGATAAGATCAGTGATCTGCGACGCTTCAAGATCGACAACCTGGTCCGGCGTCGCTACGAGCGACTGCGCCAAATGGGCTCGCTTCAAGATGCAGGTGCCGTCGGTTCGCAAGCCACCCCGCCGCCACGCGCGGAAGTTTGACCCCCTATTCGGCTGTGTCTATTCTTTGCGGCCTCCGTCCTGAGGAGGCCGCACTCAGACCCCCTTTTTCCACAAAAAGAGCGGTTTTCCACCGCCTGGAGACTGGCAGCCGTGGCCAAGAAGTCGACCACCCGGAACAAGAAGCCCAAGGCTGCCGTTCGCAAGTCCAAGGCGTCTCGGGCTTCTTCGAGCGCGGCCAAGTCCAGAAGCGCCAAAAAGACCAAATCCACCACCAAAAACAAGGCCAAGTCCACCGTCGCACGACAGTCGGCCGCCGGAGCGAAGTCTCGCAAAACCACCTCGAAGAAGAAGGCTGTCAGCAAGAAGAAATCCGCGAGTTCAACTTCCAGGAAGCCCGCAAAGAAGACCACCAGGAAAAAGGCCGCCACGACCAGGAAAACGACAACGAAGAAGAAGGCCTCAACCCCCGCCAAGTCCAAGGCCCGCAAGGCGGGCGCTTCCCGCGCGTCAGTCGCCGGCACTTCTAAGAAAACCGCTGCGGCAACGCCTCGCTCTGGAAAGTCGCATTCAACGCTGACGACTCCCGAGCGCAAGCCGGGCATGCTCGATCCCATGCCCGCCCATCCCAATGATGCCGCCCACGAGCGCAGCACTCCGGCGCGCCTCACCCGCAAACAACTCAATCACTTTCGCGACCTCCTGCTCAAGCGCCGCGCCGAGCTCATCGGCGATGTGCAGGCTATGGAGTCGGGCGCATTGCGCGGCGGCGGCTCAGGCGATTCCGGCCACGCCCCAATGCACATGGCTGACGCCGGCTCAGACACCTTCGACCAGGAGTTCGCCCTCCAGTTGGCCGCCACCGAGCGCGAACTGCTCGAAGAAATCGACAAATCACTCGAGAACATCAAGAACGGCACATTCGGCGTCTGCGAAGTCACAGGAAAGCCAATCAGTCTGCCTCGTCTCGAAGCCAAGCCATGGGCCAAAGTCTGCATCGAAGTCGCCCGTGAACGCGACCGATTTCATCGATTTCGCCACTAGCCACCCAACCAGTCGCAAGCACTGCCAGTGACGACGGCGCCGCCCGCGATCGGTTCCGGTTCACCTTCGCCTCCATCCCTACCATTGGTTCCAATGTCGACCCCGAACCGTCACGAACACGCGGCGAACGCTTCCGGCCTGGGCAAACCGCTCGCCGGCCGATCCCTCGCCTGCTGGATGGCGCTGTTCGTCGTCATCACCCTGGGCTTGTCTGCGGATCTCGCGTCCAAGCAGGCTGCATTCGCGCTGATCGGCGAAACACCCGTGCTTCTCGATCGGGAAGTGGTCCTTTCCGACCCGGACTGGAACCCGCCTCCGGACGCCCATCGCGTGGCAATCCAGGGCGTGCTCGACCTGCATCTCGTCCTCAACCGCGGGGCTGTCTTCGGCATCGGCCCCGGGCAACGGGCCTTCTTCGTCGTCTTTACGATCCTCGCTGTGGGCGTCGGTGTCTACGCATTCGCCTTCCGCACCCGCATCGGAGACTGGCTGGCGCACATCGCGATCGGCTGCATCCTCGCCGGCGCCGGCGGCAACCTGTTTGATCGCATCATGTTCGGGGCGGTTCGCGACTTCCTCAAGATCTTTCCCGACACCCATCTGCCCCTCGGGTGGCGCTGGCCGGGCGGCAACTCCGAAGTCTTCCCCTGGGTGTTCAACATCGCGGACGTTCTTTTGCTTACCGGCATCGCCCTGCTGATGCTCAGGATGAACCGCTCCCCGCAGCCCAAGCCGGCGCGCCAACGCGATTCACTCCCCTCCGCAGCCACGGCAACGGCCCCGTCAAGCAAGCAACCGAACCAGCCGATTGACCCGACGTAGAAGCGGAATAGGCTTGAGACTCATGAGCAACTGCACCACCACGACGACTCGGACGACGACCGCCACCACGACGCGGCCGTAATCGGTTGGTGCGAACGAATATGGAATTCTGCACGCACGGCCGATGAACGAGCCGTGCGTTATTTGTTTTGAGATCCGCCGTCATGCCCAAGCCCGGTGCATGGCCACCTGTGAGACTTGAAGTTTGAACAAGGGACCGAATCATGCCCCGCATCACACTCCCTGATGGAAGCATCCGCGAATACCCCGAGCCAGTCAGCGGCGCGCAGATCGCAGCCTCGATCGGCCCCGGCCTGGCGAAAGCCGCACTGGGCGTCAAGATCGACGGCGAACTCAATGATCTGAACCACGTCATCGATCGCGATGCCCGGGTTGCGATCGTCACCGAGAAGTCGCGCGACGGCCAGCTCGACCCCGATGCACTCTACCTGCTCCGCCACTCCGCCGCCCACGTCATGGCCGAGGCCATCCAGCGCCTCAAGCCCGGCACACAACTCGTCTATGGTCCTCCAGTCGACAACGGCTTCTACTACGACATGCGCTTCCCCGAGGGGGATGCCCTCAGCAGCGACGACTTTGTCAAAGTCGAAGAACTCATGGCGGCGATCATCAAAGAGAACCGTTCCTTCTGCCGCTACGAAATGCCCGTCAGCGAAGGAATGCGCAAACTGCAGGCCGAGGGATCCAAGTACAAGCTCGACAACGCTGAAAAGGCCATCGAAGCCGGCTCCGACCGCCTTTCCTTTTACGCCACCGGCGAACCGGGCAAGGCATGGGAAGACCTCTGCCGCGGACCGCACGTCCCCAGCACCGGCCGCATCGGCGCCTTCAAAGTCATGTCCCTCGCCTCCTCCTACTGGCACGGCGACGAGAACAGCGACCGCCTCACGCGCGTTTACGGCACCGCTTTTGCCAATCAGAAGGACCTCGACCACCACCTCAAGATGCTCGACGAGGCACGCAAGCGCGATCACCGCGTCATCGGTAAGCAACTGCACC
This sequence comes from Planctomycetaceae bacterium, assembly GCA_040255465.1. GTDB lineage: Bacteria > Planctomycetota > Phycisphaerae > Phycisphaerales > UBA5793 > UBA5793. The sequence goes on along the minus strand of JBDZVA010000012.1, from coordinate 9,092 downwards.
TCATCAGCCTCAACGAGGATGTCGGAACAGGACTCGTGCTCTGGCTCCCAAACGGCGCGATCATCCGCCGCGAACTCGAAGAGTTCCTGCGCAAGGCGCGCAGCGAGCGTGGGTTCGTTTGGGTCAATACGCCGCACATCGGAAAGCTGAATCTTTACCGCACCAGCGGCCACTTCCCCTACTACGCCGACTCGCAGTTCCCACCACTCGTCGATCCTGAGACGCTCAGCGGCTCGCTGCTGGCACACGGAGGCGGCTGTGGCTGCGCCGATATCGCCAACGCGATGGCCTCGCAAGAAGTCGACGGCTTCCTCCTCAAGCCGATGAACTGCCCTCACCACATCAAGATCTACGAGGCCCGGCAGCACAGCTACCGCGACCTCCCCGTGCGCCTCGCGGAATTCGGCACGGTCTACCGCTACGAGCAGTCCGGCGAGTGCCACGGCATGACGCGCGTGCGCGGCTTCACGCAGGACGATTCGCACATCTTCTGCACGCCCGATCAACTCAGCCGCGAAATAGACATCGACATCGAACTTGCTCGAATGGTCCTCGCAGAGATTGGGCTCAACGACTATCGCGTTCGCGTTGGCTTGCGCGATCCATCCAGCAGCAAGTACGTCGGTTCGGCCGAGAACTGGGAACTCGCCGAAAAAGTCTGCATCGAGTCCGCCAAAGGCATGGGCGTGCCCATGACTATGGAGCCCGGCGAAGCCGCGTTCTACGGCCCGAAGATCGACTTCGTCGCCAAGGACTCCATCGGCCGCGAGTGGCAACTCGGCACCGTGCAGGTCGACTACAACCTGCCCGAACGCTTCGGCCTCAACTACATCGGCGCGGACAACGAAAAGCACCGCCCGATCATGATCCACTGCGCGCCCTTCGGCTCGCTCGAACGCTTCATCGGCATTCTCATCGAGCACTTCGCCGGCGACTTCCCGCTCTGGCTCAGCCCCGAGCAGGTCCGCATTCTCATGATCTCCGAGAAATTCACGGAGTACGCCCAGAAGGTCAAGGCCGCGATCGACGCCGCCGGCGGCTTCCGCGCCAGCATCGACGACTCCCCCGAACGCCTCCAGGCCAAGATCCGCCGGGCAACCGAGGAGAAGACGCCCTACATGCTCATCGTGGGCGGCAAGGACGCCCAGGCCGGAACGGTCAGCATCCGTCATCGCACCGAGGGCGACATCGGCAGTGTGCCTCTCGATCAGTTTGTCGAAATGCTCCGCGAAGAAGTCTCAAGCCACGGCCGCTTGACTGTGCTCTCCGCCGTCCGCGGGTCGTAGCGGCTCTGAAAGCGAGACGCTCCGTACTTGACGGCAAATCTGCATGCGCGACGGGCGGGTGCCCGATATCCTTTGCCGTAAGCCGGGGACAGATGCCAGCATGAATGTCAAGGTGGCTCAACTTGTGGACGGAGCCGGGCTGCGCCTCGTGAGAGGTGCGCCTGATCGGCAATTGTCCGAGATCACCGATGACAGCCGCCAGGTCACTCCCGAATGCCTCTTCGTCGCGCGACGCGGCACAAACTCCGACGGCCGTCAGTTCGTAAGCGACGCCATCGAAAATGGTGCCACGGCCATCCTGAGTGAGGATGATTCGCTTGATGTCGGCTCGGCATCGTTACTGACGCCGCGGGAGTCCAACAAGCCATACCAGGAAGTCATTGCCTCGACGGCGGAGTGTTTCTTTGGAATGCCTTCCTCCCAGATCACACTCATCGGTGTGACCGGCACCAACGGAAAGACCACAACCGCTCACCTCCTCCAGCAACTTCACAACCACGCCGGCTGGCACTGCGGCCTGATCGGCACCGTCATGACCGATGACGGCGCCACCCGGACAGAATCCACACTCACAACGCCTTCCTCCATCGACCTCAGTCGCCTGCTCAGTCGCATGATCCGCAACCGATGCACACAGGCGGTGATGGAAGTCTCCAGTCACGCGCTTGACCAGGGACGGACAGCGGGTCTGCACTTTGATGTCGGCATCTTCACCAACCTGACGGGCGATCACCTCGACTATCACGGCTCAATGGAGGCCTACGCGCGGTCCAAAGCCAAGCTCTTTGATTCGCTGCCGGCCGGCGCGCTGGCCATCATCAACGCCGACGACCCGGCGGCGGAGTCCATGGTGCAGAATTGCCGAGCGACCATTCGACGCACCCGTGTGACGGATAAGCCCGGCAAGCCCAAAGACAGGGATGCGCTGGCGCGAATCATCGAACTTCGCCCCAGCCACACTCGGGCCGAGTTCCGGGGGCCGTGGGGCGAGTTTGAAGTTGATCTGCCCCTCATCGGTTGGCACAACGTATCCAATGCGCTTCAGGCCGTCTGCGTCGCGGCGTGGTGCGGCGTCTCGGCTGAATCGATCCGCGAGTCGCTGCTGCGCTGTGTCCCCCCGCCCGGACGACTGGAACCGGTTCGTCATCCCAAATCACCATTCACCGTGTTCGTCGACTACGCCCATACAGATGATGCATTGGAGAACGTACTCAACGCGACCCGGCCGATCGTGCCCGACGGCGGGAGGCTCACGGTGGTCTTCGGTTGTGGCGGAGATCGGGATCGCACCAAGCGGCCGCGCATGGCGGCAGTCGCGTGCCGGCTCGCCGATCGCGTTGTCATCACCAGCGACAACCCGCGCACCGAAGACCCTTCCGCGATCGTCGATGAGATTCGCGCCGGCGTCCCCGCTGAACTCGCCGACAAGGTCCAGACTGAAGTTGATCGGCGGACCGCCATCATTCGGTGTCTCGGCGAATCCATCGCCAACGATCTGATTGTCATCGCGGGCAAAGGACATGAGAACTACCAGATCATCGGGAAGACCAAACACCCCTTCGACGACCGCCTGATCGCCAGCGCCACACTGCAGGCTCGGTTTGGATTGGCGTCCGAACCGCAGGGAACGACAGCATGAGCCGCTCTGAAGCATTCTGGAATCCCGAAGCGCTCCGCGCCGCTGCGGGAGGCGGCCGGTGGCTGCGCCGGCCAGTGGAGACCGAGGCGCCAACTCCATTGGTCGACGGTTTGTCGACCGACTCGCGCTCGATCAAGCCGGGACAGGTCTTTCTCGCCCTGCGTGGTGAACAGTTTGACGGCCATGACTTCGTCCACGACGTGATGCAGCGCGGCGCCGCCATGTTGATCGTCGAGTCCACCCCTCGTCAGCTTGACACTGTTCCCCCTGCGGTGCACCTCCTGCTCGTCGATGACACACTCAAGGCCCTGACCCGCCTGGCAGCCGCGCATCGCAAGTCGCTCAAGACAACACGCTTCATTGCCGTGACCGGATCAAGCGGCAAGACCACCACGAAACAGATGCTCAGCGCCGTCCTCAGCCGAAAGTTTCGCGTTACCGCCAGCCCGAAGAGTTTCAACAACCACATTGGCGTGCCTCTGACGGTGCTCGGCGCCGGCAATCGCGATCAGTATGTGATCTGCGAGATCGGCACAAACAACCCCGGCGAGATCGCGGCGCTCACGTCGATCGTCGAGCCGGATATCGGCGTCATCACCGGAATCGGACGCGTTCACATCGAGGGCCTCGGCTCGATCGAAGGCGTCGCGAATGAGAAGGCGGCTCTCCTGCGGGGCCTGGCGCACGGTGGGTGGGCCGCGGTCAACATCGACGAACCCGCCATTCTGCCCCATCTCGAGTCGATGGAGCGCGGCATTACTTTCGGGTTCTCGACTGATGCCGATCTGCGCATCTGCGAATGTGAAGTGACCGCCTCGGGAACCGCGTTCGCCCTCAACGATCGAAGTCGCTGGACGATCGAACTCCTCGGCATGCACCACGCTTCGAATGCGACTGCCGCCATTGCGGTCGGTCGACGCTGCGGCCTGTCGGATGCTGAAATCCAGGCCGGGTTGCTCGCCGTCACTCCGCCGGTCATGCGGTTCGTACGCCACCGGCTCGGTACGCTCGAACTCTACGACGACACGTACAACGCGAATCCTGAATCCATGAAAGCCTCGATCCGTACGTTCCGACATCTCACATCCGCCGGACCGGGCCGGGTGGTTGTGGTGCTCGGCGACATGCTCGAACTCGGGTCCGTCAGCGACGCCGCCCACGTCGAACTGGCCGAGGAACTCCTTGACCAGTCGCAGTCGATCGCTCCGCCGCATCTGGCGATTCTCGTCGGGCCACAGATGCGACTCGCGGCCGCCACGCTGCGCGGCCGCTGCAAAGGTCTGAGCGTCGTGCACATGGAAACTGCTTCACCCTCCGATGTGCTGGATCTGCTTCAGGCCACTGACCGGATCCTCGTCAAGGGCTCGCGAGGAATGCGGCTCGAGCGCGTCGTCGAGACCATCACCGAGCGATTTGGTCCGACGCCAGAGCTCGCCGGGCCGTCCGCTTCGGCAAGTCGGCCGTGAGATTCCCAACGCCTCGCCACCTGACTCGTCGATAAACCGAGGACAGGCCGTCGCCACAGCCGCGGCGTCCGGATCAAGACCCTCTTCCATGATCGTCGCACTTCTCAACCTGATCCGCAGTTGGCTGGAGGAAAACGGCCTCTACGGCTACGTACGGATTTTCGACCGCGTCGACTTCCGCGCCATCACCGCCGTCATTGTCTCGTTCACGCTGGTCGTCCTCCTCGGTCGACCCGTCATCCGCTGGCTGTTGCGGCAAAAGGTCGGCGACTCGCCCGAGTTCTACAACGCCGACCTGAATCGCCTCATGGCCCAGAAGGCCAACACTCCCACCATGGGCGGCGTGCTGATTTCCGGGACGATTCTGGTCTCGACGGTGCTGCTCGCCGACCTCAGCGTGTTCTACATCAATCTCGGTCTCATCCTCCTCGTCGGGCTGGCGGCGCTGGGCGGCATCGACGACTGGCTCAAACTCACCAACGCCAGACGAGGCCAGGGCGCCCGCGAAGGGCTCCACGCATGGGAGAAGCTGCTCTTCCAACTCGGCTTTGCGTTCCTCGCCGGCTTCTTCGTCTATCGATGGGGCATCGAGAACCAGGAGATGACGCACAGCTTTCCGGCCCTGCCGCTCGTGCGTTCCTACAAGCCGGGAACCGATGAGCCCGAGATGCTCTTCCAGTTGCCGGCGTGGGGTTTCACGCTGCTGGCGATGATGATGATCGCGGGCTCATCCAACGCGGTGAATCTCACCGACGGCATGGACGGCCTGGCCAGCGGCATCTCCATCATCTGTGCTTTTTCGCTCATGATTCTCTGCGGCGTCGCCGGCTCCGAATCAATCGCCAAACTGCTGCTCATGCCCTACATCCCCTACAGCAACGAACTGGCGGTGATGGCCGGGGCGATGGCCGGAGCCTGCCTCGGCTTCCTGTGGTACAACTGCTCGCCGGCCCAGGTGTTCATGGGCGACACCGGCTCACTCGCGCTGGGCGGGCTCATGGCCTACATCGCCGTCGTCATCCGTCAGGAGTTCCTGCTGCTGATCATCGGCGGGATCTTCTACCTCGAGATCCTCAGCGTGGTCATGCAGGTGGGCTACTTCAAGATGACCGGCGGCAAACGCATCTTCCGCTGCTCGCCAATCCACCACCACTTCCACCTCGGCGGCTGGACCGAACAGCAGGTCGTCGTGCGTTTCTGGCTGGTCACCGCCATCCTCGCCGCACTGGCGCTGGCGACGATTCGACTGCGTTGAGTCGCAAAGCGGCCGCTGCAACGCCCCTATCCTTGCCCGTGCCCGACCTCGTTGAACTTGCCGAGCAGCACCCCGAGTTGCGATTGCGACCCGTCTCGACGGATGAGATTCATGCCTACAACGGCATCACGTGGACCGACGAACTCGGCGCTTACGAATGGTGGGAGATCAGCGCGCTGGATGCGACCGGCTCGGGCCTGCTCTGCTCGCTGCATGTCGGCAATGCGTTCGACCCGGCGTATCGACGCCACGTCCGCCAACTCCGCGCCGGCCGTTTCGTCGAACCAATGCTCGGACGCAAGAGTGCCACGGCTGCGATCCGCGTGGCGCTGTTCAATCGCGGGCGACTCATCGCCCGTTCCCACATCGGCATCGATCCGGATCATGTCCGCGAAACCGCCGTTGCCTCGGGCTGGTCGCTGCACTTTGGCGAGAATCACCTGACGGCAGATGGAGATGGCTGGATCCTCCACCTGAACGTACCGCGAACGCCGACGGGACTGCAGAGTGTGGTGAAGCGTTCTCCCGTAGCGGGCGGTCGCATCAAGGTCGATCTGCAGGTGCAGCCGCGTTTTCATACGCAGACGTTTTTCCGCGGGTTTCTGCCTGATTCTCCGAGCGGCGCTTCGCATGACTGGCTGCCGGCGTGCCCCTGTGCTTCCGTGACGGGGACGATGGAGTGGGCCGGCGGCAAGGGCGGCGCGGAAAAGTTCGAGCTCAACAACGCAGACGGCTCAGTCGATCACTTCCGCGGCTCGGGGCCGATCGGCGAGGGCATTCGCCGCTACTACATCGCGCGAGTCGCGTGGCCGGGCGGGGCGGCGATCGGCGAGCTGATTGTCATCCGCAAGTACATCCAACTGGCGCCGTCGCTGATGATCTTCACCGCAGACGAGCCACCTCGCATCATCCGCGGCGATCGGACGCCGCGTGCCGACTTTCAGCGTTCCGCGTGGCTGCTGGGCTACCCCCTTTCGTTAGGCTGGCTCAGTGAGCGTGATGGAATCGTGGTGGAGCACGAGATGGACCGCCTCGCCGACGCTTCGCCGTATCGCACGGCGGCCATCAGCCGATGCCGCGTTCAGATCGACAGTGCGGCACGCGAGGTGCGGCTCGAGGACCATCCCGGACTTGTCCAGTTGATCCAGCCTCCTCGCATTGACGGCTTTCCCTGGCGACTGTGGAGCGGCCCGATGGCGCGACCGCAGCCGGCGTCAGGCGGCGAGTGAACCCGCGGGAGCCAGCGACACCACGGCCTCCGGCGTCGCCGGGACGTGCGCGTGAGCGGGCGGCGATTGAGTTGCGGCCGTGCGTCGGTCCATTCCCACCAGCAACCCGAGGCACGCGGCCGTCAGCATCCAACCCGTTCCGCCAGATGAGAGCAGCGGCAGCGCGATGCCCTTGGTCGGCGCCAGGCCGGTGACGACCATGAGATTGATCACCGCCTGCATGCCGATCGTCGCCGCGATGCCCAGCGCGACAAAGCGGCACAGCGCATCGGTTTGGCGGCGGATCACATTGGCGGCGGCGAGCAACAGCGTCACATAGAGGAACACGACGAGCGCAGCGCCGAAGATCCCCAGCTCTTCGCAGATCACGGCGAAGAGAAAGTCGGTCGTGTCTTCGGGCAGGTAGCCGAACTTGTACACGCCATGCCCCAGGCCGCGGCCGGTGATGTGCCCTTCGGCGACGGCGACCATCGACTGGATCATGTGATACCCGTTGTTCTGCGGATCGGCGTACGGGTTGATGAACGACTCGATGCGGTTCATGCGGTACTCGCTGGTGAGCACCGCCAGTACAATGCCGGCGACGGGCAGCGGGAAGAGAATGCCGATGTGCCACCACTTCGCCCCGCCGGCAAAAAGCAGGAAGAGCGCGACGGCGCCGATGAGAACCGCCGTGCCGAGGTCTTCGAGGACGATCAGGGCGCAGACGAGCATGGTGATGACCAGCGCGGGCACGAGGCCGGTCCAGAAGCGTTGCATTCGCTCGACGCCGAGTTGGACGACGTAGGACGCGATGACGAAGACCATGGCCCACTTGGCCAGTTCGCTGGGCTGGAACGAGAGTTTCCACGACGCGGGGCCGAGGTAGACCCAGCGGCGGGCGCCGTTGACTTCCTTGCCCACGCCGCCGACGTAGACGAGACACAAGCAGACGATCGAGAGCAGCAGCAGCCAGGTGGCGGGTGTGGCGAGTACGCGGTTGGCGGGGCTGATGCCGCGGCTGGACGGGCCGCGCAACCACTCGACGGGGATGCAGGAGGCGACGAACATGAGGCCGACGGCCGCGACGGCGTAGATCATCGACCGGCCGGTGAGCATGCCCTCGAAGGAGACGGCCTGCTCGGGGTCGATGGTGAGGCCGGCGCTGGTCACCATGACGATGCCCAGCGTGAGCAAGGCGATGACGCAGATGATGATGGTCTGGCCGGGGCGCAGCATTGCTCTGATCATCGGATGGGTGGATCGTGGGGCTGCAAAGACGGGGCAGGCGGATGAGGGGGTGACGGGGTGATTGAGTGAGGGGGTGAACCAGACTGAAGCGCGAGCGAAGAGGACGAGATGGGAAAGGCGTTCGTCCTCGCTGGCGCGTCGGTCTGGTTGATTCGCCACTGGCGTTGTCGAGTTGTGGGCGATTGAAAAGCACGTCTACCTATAGAGGAGACGGTGCGCCGGTGTGCGCGGCCGGGGCCGGTGGCGCGGCGGGAACGCGGGTGGAGTTGATGCCCGAGTAGGTCAGCGCGACAAAAAGTTCGCGGCTGGCACGGCGGCAGTCGCGATATTGAAGAATGTGCAACGCAAAATGCGTGCCAACACGGAGATGCACCGTGTTGGGTGTTTTTCATGCGCGCCAGAGCGCTTCCGTGCGCGATTTTTGAGCGCTGGTGCGCGCTGCGAAGCGCTTCCGTGTAAATGAGCGCTTCTGTGCGGGAGGAATCAGGAATTCTCGTCGATTTTCATTTTTCTGAGGGGGGTGATTTTGAGTTTTGCTCAACTTTTCTGCGTTTTCAAAAAGTCGGCGCACGGGGTGCGATTGAGGTGGTGCGCGGTTGTGCGGAAGGCAGAAGACATTCACCACGGAGGCACGGAGAACACGGAGAATACGAGAAGAAAGGCAGGGGATTGGGTGGGAAGGCAGAAGAAAGGCAATTTACCGCAGCCATTCGACTTGTCGCTCAGGCCCCTTCGGGGAGATCGCGACCCTTCGGCTCGCAGAGCCTCGCTCCCTTCGACTCTGCTCAGGATCTTCGACAGGGCGGCGAAGCGCCGGAGGGCGCGGAGAGAGGCAGTTGGATCGGGGCGCAGGCCCGGTGGGTTTGGGGGTGCCATGCTTCGAGCCGCTTCGGGCAAGGCATGCGATGGCGCGGTGGACCATCGAAAGAGCGGAGCGTTTGAGAGTCGCTGACCGCTCGGCATGCTTCACGCAGCCTTCGACGCGGC
>JBDZVA010000011.1:0-50886 GCA_040255465.1 Planctomycetaceae bacterium | reverse complement strand
CCGAAGCGAGCCCTGCGCCACCACCGAAGCCCCCACAATCCGTATCGCACGCCATGGTGATCGTCGCTGTCCCGCCCGTTGCAGCGGGATGCATCGCGGTCCCAGACCCGCCGCAGAGGCAGGCGGTGCTGCTCAGACCATTGGTAATCACGAGCGGCCAGGTCGAGTAGTTCGCGCATTGGCGGGCGTCGAAACTGACGACACCGAAGAAGATCGGAATGGGGATGCCGCCACCGGGCAGGGCCGTGACCCAGAGGATGAAGCGGCGCGTCGTGCCAATCACCTGATAGTCGAGCACGGCGCTGGCGATCAGCACATCAAACGTATTGCTCGTGCCAGTGCAGTTGGAGTTGACGTATTGCGTGGCGTTGATGCCGGTGTCGGCCAGGATCAGGCAGGTGCGCCACTGGCAACAGACGGTGTCAGGATTGATGGTGTTGCACGGAGAATCCGGATCGCGGATCGAGGTGTGAACGCCATCGTTCCAGTTGAATGGCAGCGTCAGATCGGGCATGGCAGCCGAGAGGTACTTGTACGAGGCCCACGTGCCGGGCGCTGCCACGCAGTCGTTGCCGCGGAATGTCCGGCAGCCGGTGGCGAAGGTAAGTCCGCTCAGTTTGACGGTCAGGCACGCCTTGCCACTTGAGTTGTGACAGCCGTCAATGGGCAGGGAGTACTGCACGCCGTCGCCGCACTCGATGCAGATGCAGCACGGGCAGTCCGGGCAATCGACGCCTTCCTTGCAACAGCAGCAATTGGTGCTGGTCGCCGGCAGGCCGATCGGGCCGAGCAGGAGCGAGTTGCCCGATGGTCCAAGGATGAGCGGCATAGTTCGGTTCCCTTCGGTCGCTCACCACAAGTGGGTGCGACTTCCCTTGACCCCTCGTCACGAGTCAGGGGCAACTCTCGAGGTTGACATCGCTCGTCGTGCTTGTCGTCGATGTGGCACCGACGCCGATCACCACACCCGCCACATTGCGCGAGAGTGTGATGATCGATCGCTGCACAGTGATGCGCAGCACGCTGCCGACGATCGCGTGCGTGACGCCGGTCACGAGTGTGAGTTGCACGGTGCTGTTGACGTTGGTGTCGATCTTGAGACAGCCCTCGGTGTCGAAGGCGAGCCCACTGTTCGAAGCAAGACACACCGCCGCGCCGGCCGCAGGCAGACGTACGAACGCTTGGCGGACGGGGATGAGCGATGATTCCGCCCAGAGAATCTGCGCCGCGCCGGATTCGCCACTGTTGAGCCAGCCCGTCTGGCCAGGGGCAACATCAGCAAACTCATGGCTGGGGCTCAGCAGTCCCACCTTGACGGGAACAACGCCGCCCATGGCGGCGCGGACGATGGCGCCCGGAGCGGCAGTCTCGAGGAGGATGGCGAACTTCCCGGCGTGTTCGGCAGCGGGAACCACACCCGTGAACGCCACACGCTCGAGTTCGAGCGCATCACTGGGATCGATAATCGGGTCCGTGATGGCCAGCACTCCGAATCGACCCACCGTCGAACCCGTCGAGTTCGATACGAGAATGACGTCGTTGTCGCGACGCAGACGTTGCGGCTCGCGTGCTGCGTTGTGCTGGCGCTGCCGCAGATCGACGGCGGCATCGACGAAGGCGTTGTACGCCGTCGCGGGGATATTGAGCGGATCGCCGGTTCTCACCTTGCGCAGGGAATCGCCACTCATGGTCAGATCCCCAGTCCCGTGAAATCCCCATCCTCATACACACGCTCGACATACACCGCGACGGGCCGCTTCACAATCGCGCCGGCGGTCGCATCTTCCGCTTCGGCGTAACGCACCCAGAGGTACTCCCAACCGTTCTTGTCGATCCCGGTGATGTCGCCGACGCTCAGGCCGGTGCGGTTGGGACGCGAGGCGAATCGGAAGGTCAGTTCCCAGTCGCCCTGGCCGCGTTTACTGCCCGAGACACCCAGGAACAGGCACTCACCCGCACTGAAACCCTTGAATGCTCCATCGTTCACACGGCCGGTGAGGGCGAAGAGCGTACCTTTATATGTGGGGGTCACCAGACTGTCATCGAGGTAGTGCGTCTCGGTGAACTGGTAGGTGGGTACGACGATGTCCACACCCTCGACACTGTCGGCGGTGACACCGATCGCGCCCTTGAAGTCCGGTGCTGTTCCTCCCGGGGGCGCATAGGAACTGATGGTGGCCAGCGACTGAGTGATGTGCTCACTGCCGCCGCCCGTCTCGAAGGTGAAGGTGCTCTCGCCGGTGTCGGGCGGGTCGGTTGATGAATCGACCTGATAGGTGACGGTCCCGTCATAGAGATCGGGTCCGGCTTCCTCGACACGGACCTGGTAGAGCGGCAGGCCGCCATAGAAGGATGGCACCTCGGCTTCGAGCGCCGCGAGCGCCTCGAGGTCATCGCTCGTGCCGCGCACCCAGTAGAGGCGCTCGGTCGATGGACTCCGACCGCTGCTGGTCGTTCGACTGATCCCGCGTTCCTGAACTTCCGTACTCATCCGAAGGCCAGTCCCTTCGTTGATGCCTCGACGAGGCGCTTGGTGTGGCGGGCGGTCTGCTCGGTGGCGCGTGCAGTCCGTTCGGCGCTGTCATCACCGGCGGCGAGGCCGCGCACTGCTGCGGCATCGAAGGTGCCGCGGACACTGACGCGTCGCGCCAGGGTGTCGAGTTGATCACCGATGTCAGCCAGACTCTGAAGGGCCATGGAGGTCGGATCCTGCCCCTCATTGATCGCCTGCTCGCGGCGCTGCCGGGCTGCCTCGACGGCATCGGCCAGTTCCTGCTTCGTGCGGGCCAGTGCATCTTCAGCTTGCTTGACTCGCTCGGCGGTCTGCTCATCGAGTTGAGCCAGCGCCTCATCGCGCTGGGAGTTGACGGCATTGAGTGCGGCAGTCTTCTCCTGCTCGCGCTCGGCATCGGTGCGATTGCGACGGCGCTCGGCTTCGGCGATGGCATCCTTGCGTTGAGATTCGACCTGGTTGAGATCCGCGTTGAGTTGCTGCTGGTTAAGCGCCTTGGCGGCGTTGACATCGAGAGACTCGTCCAGCAGACCCATGACCTCGGTGAAACGATCGGCAAGCCAGTTGGTCACCCGGGCCCAGATGCGCTGGACACCTGCGGCAAGATTCGCCCAGCCTTTGGCGATGCCCGCGGTGAAGTCGGGGAAGTTGCGCTCGAACCAGTCGCGGACCTCGATCCACGCCTTGCGGACACCGGAGAAGGCGATGATCGCGGCCCGCTGGAATCCCGCGCTGAAGCCGATCCATGCCTGGCGCAGAGGTTGAATGCCCTGTTCCCACGCGACTCGCAGCCCGGCCCAGAGGACGCGCGCGGCCAGTGCCACATCTCCACCGGCGAGAGCGTCGCGGATGCCGCCGATGACGGTGCCGACGAATGTGCTCAGTTCACCGAAACGATCGCGGAGCCACTGGAGCGCCTTGCCACCGGCGCCGGACCACGCGACGATCGTTCCGCCCAGCAGTGCCGCAGCGGTGATCAGCAGCCCAATGGGCGAAAGGACCGCACCGAGGACAACACCGACCTTGGCGATGATCGCGGCGGCGACACTGAGCGCGCTGCCCAGCCCGCCAACTGCCACGCCGAGAACGGTGAAGGCCAGCCCGGTGGCAATGAGAATGCCACCCACGGCGCCAACGGCCACGCCGACCTTGGCGACCCAAACGACGGTGTCGCGGTTCGCCTTGATCCATTCGCTGGCGGCGATGATGATCCGCGTGATGCGATTGCTCAGGTCGATGATCGTCGGCGCAAGAGCCGAGCCGATGACGAACGCGCCGACACGGACTGTCCGCCACAGGATGTTGAGTGTGTCGGTGAGCAGTGCCGCACTGGATGCATCCTTGGTCGAGATCGTCAGGCCGAGACTGTCCGCCTGGGCGCGAAGGGCGCGCATGTTGGCCAGCAGTGGCAGCAGTTGGGTGCCCGCCCGGCCGAGAACCTGCATCGCCAGCGCAGCACGTTTGGACGGGTCTTCGACGCGAGTAATGGCATCGGCGATCGTCTGGAACTGCTGTTCGGGTGAGAGCGAAGCCAGGTGCTTGACGTTCAGGCCCAGATCGTCGAAGGCGTCGGTGGCGGTGGACAGGCCGCGCTGCGCATCATTGATGGTGCGCTGCATGGTGCGGATGCCCTTTTCGAGCGTCTCGATGTCCGCTCCGGACTGCTCGGCCGCGAACCCGAGTTGAGACAGGGCCTCGACACTCACGCCGGTCCGTGCGGCCATCTTGTCGAGTTGATCACCGCTGGACGCGAAGATCTTCGTCGCCCCGGCGAGTGGCGCGAGGATCGCGGCCGACGCGGCCACAGCGCGCAGGCCGACCTGGCGCACGCCGGCGCCGAACGCCTTGAGCCGCTGCTGAGCCCGTTTCAAGGCGCGCTGCAGACGCGCGTCATCGCCACCAATCTCGACGAAGGCGCGGCCGGCGCGGATGCCCTGGGTGTTGGCCATTGCTCACACCCCCTTCACGCTGTTGCGCCAGAGTTCGGGGAGTTTGGGCCGCTCTTTCTCCAGTGCCGGGTTCATGTAGGGTCGCGCTGCGACACGCACGCGGCGTTCAGTGCGCTTGCCGCGGCGCCGGCGCGTGACTGTGGTCGTGCCACCTTGTTCGAGCACGCGCGGCGCCGTCGATCCCCTGAATCCCACCGGGCCGACCACGACGGATTCGCTTTGACGGTCGTATCCGAACAGGATGAACTTCCGCAGCAGGCCAACGTGCGAGTGCGGCGGGGCTCCGGGCTTGCTGGTGCCCTTGCGCTTACGGATGCTCGTGCGGGCCGTCTGGCGGATGAAGGCGCCACCCTTGCTCAATACCTTGCGGCGCGCGGCATCGACGGCCCGTTTCACCTTGGGGCGGTCGAAGAACAACTGGGTGATGCGCAGGTCAAGCATCGCTACTCCTGGTTTGATCGAGGCACGCGCCCATCGATAAACACTTCCCTGAGTACCGACACATCCGCCTTCATGGTCTCCCGCTTGCGCGCGAACGGATCGAAGTCGCTCGGCCGGAACGCCCGCTGGTGTTTGGCGGTTCGCTGTGTGTTGGCGATGAGAGCCATGATCGATGCCGTCCTTGCCCACTCGTCGCGCTGCTTCTGCTCAGCCATGGCGAGCAGGTCGCGCAGTGTCAGGTTGCCGGGATCGAGGCCGAGGATGCCGGCGCAGCGCCAGATGAGTTGCCAGAGGTCGTCTCTTTGATGGCCTCCTCGACGATCCGTTCGATCTCGCCACCCTCCAGGCGCGCCTCCACCACGTCGCGCGCCTTGTCCATCGCGCTTCGGACCACCGTCAGCACCCGCCCGAGGTTGGCCCGGTCCCTCGGGCTGGGGCAGAAAGCCACCAGTTCATCGAGCAGCGCCGCCGTGGCGGAATCGATCGCATCCCCGGCCATTGCCGCGCCGAATGTTTCGTCGCTCACCTGCTTCTGATCCGCCTGGGGTTTGACGAGAGCAAAGAGGATGTCGCACAGCAGTACCGGATCGCGCATGAGGCGTTCGAGCAGATCGCCGCCGCTGATCACTTCGAGCAGGTCGGTGCCGGTGAGTGAGCGGATGCGCTTGAGGGCCGCGACATTGACCTCGACACTCCACTCGTTACCCGCGTTGTCCTTGAAGGTTCTCACCTTGCCCCTCCTGCGATGAAGCGTTGGATGAGGTACGCGACTCGGCGTCCGGGAACGATCGCACCTCGCGAACCTCGGGCGAGGAGTTCAGTATCCAGATGAAAGCGAGCCACAAGAGAAGAACCGAGTTCACCCAAAGCATCCAGAGGACCATGTCATGCTCCTAATCGTGAGGGGGGTGGTGTAGTCACGGCGTGGAGTCGTAGAGCACGCCGAGGTTCAGGACGGCTGTTGCCGTGGATGATGCGTTGCTGGCCATGACGCCATCGACCGAGTCGCCCGCGAGCGGGTTGACGATCTGCTGGCCGTCGAGCCAGAACCATGTCTCGTTCTTCACGAGGTCGATCGACAGCGCGGTTGCGCCAGAGTCGCGAACGCTGAGGTGGCCGCGCTCACCGAGTTTGGCGCCGATGGCGACGAGTTCATCGCCGGTGAATGCGAGATCGATCGCCACCTGCTCAGCGGCTGTCACCGCAGTGTCCTGGACGGGCAGATCATCGCCGGCCCCACCTGAGAATGTCACGTCGTCCCCGGCCACGCCGTCGACATCCACGTCGTAGCGCCGTCCGCCATCCCAGTAGATGTCGATCACATCACCGATCTGCAGCCCGGTTCCCGCAAGGGTGAGTACGCCAGTCGTGTTGGTGCTGCGCGTCGAGAGTGTGCCCGCCTCGGCCGCGGGCAGTGTGATCGGGCCCTGGCGAATCGAACCGTCGGCAGTGCGCTGAAGTGTGGCCCCCAATGGCGCGCCGCCGATCTCGCCGGAGAGTGACAGAGTACTCGTGGGCATTACGCACCTCCGATCCACGAGGGCGGCGTGGCCGAGTAGGCCACCTTGGCCGTGACGGAGACGGTGATGCCTTCCTCGAGCGGCTCGCTGCGACTGAAGGAACTGATCATGAAGTCGGCCTGCAATCCCTCGCCGCCGGTGTCATCGAGGATCTGGAATCCCAGGATGGCGTTATTGAGATACGCGTTGCGGATGGCGGTGAAGCCCGCATCGGCCGTGTCCCACACCATCTCGAATTCGACCGTCGCGGCCTTGAGTGTGGCGACGTTGGCGCGCCAGCCTGCGTTGCCGCGGGTGGTCAGATCTGCTTCGGCCGCTTCGAGATTGAGCGTCACGTCGCGGACATTGGTCAGTTCGGTCCACGCGCCACCCGCGCCCTGGCCGTCCACCTTGTAGTTGAGGACGGCCTCCATGCCGAGTTTGAAGCCCATGGGTCACAGTCCTTTCGTCTACTGCCTCACCCTGAAGGTGACCGACACGACACTGGTGAATGCGCGCTGCTGATCGAGATGCTCAGGCGAGATGAGCGGATCAGTCGTGGTGGTCAGCCACGCCGCCTCAGGCGCGCCCGCCAGTCTCTGGTGGCTCAAATGCTCGGCGATCTCTTCCACGAGCGTGATCAATGCATCCGCATCCGGATCACCGGCCACCTTCTTCTGCACGCCCACGTCGATGGTGCAGTCCAGCCACGAGTCGCGCCGCCCCGAAGCAGTCCGCGCCACGGTCCGCGGAACGACCGTCACGTGCAGACTCGCCAGGTCCTCGAGTCCGACACTCGGCACCAGATGGCGCTCGGCCGTGAAGGGCATCGAGAACGAGGTCCCATTCAGACTCGCCACCACAGCATCCGCGATGGTCAGGATCGTGCTCACCGGTTCTCCGTCGCTACGTGCTTGGTATGGATGCGCAGTGTGGTTCGATTCACATCGCTGTAACGCCATGGCGGTTCGCTGCCCGGCGCCATGACCTCGTAGGTGTACGTGGCGATCGAGTCCGTCTCGATGATCCGATCGCCCGGCTGAGGCAAGGTCACTTCACTTGCGAGGACGAGATCGACGGCGCGGATAAGGAAGTCCCGCGATTCGATGCGCGTGAGCCCGCCCGCGTGGTCGTCCTGTTCGAAGACGGTGCGGCCGATCGTCGCCGCCAGTTCCACGGCGCTGCCCCCGCGCTGATAGACAACCGTCCGCGTCAGGTGCTGGTGACGCTGATCTTCGAGCCATGACAGACCCTGACTGAGCAGATCTGGGGTCATAGTTCATCACACCGTGGAGAGCGCCGCGCCGTCGTTGCAGACCACACGCCAGGCGAGGGTGCCGTTGTTGTCGATCGCATGCAGACGGATCGAGTCGTTCGCATCCGCCATGGTGATCGTGTTGTTGCCGGTCTGGTTGATCGCCGAGGCAACGGTGATCACGCACGTGCCGCCGTCGGTCTTGATGAACAGCAGCAGTTCCTGCCCGACGAACGTCGGGATCGCCAGAGTGCGCGTCTCTGAGCCGCCGGTTACGATTGGCACGTATCCCGACTGGGCGACGGGGATCGCGCCGGCATCGCCGGGATCGGGAATCGCGCCCGTCAGCGTGCTCTGGAGCCCAATGATGGAGTGGTCGACGAGCACGCGCGCCGTCTCGTCGGTGTCCGCTGCGGCCCGCACGGTCTTGCCGAGGTAGGTGTTGCCGGTCGAGGTCGTCGTCAGAGCGCCAGTTCCGGCCGTGCCGCCGACGGGATCACCATTGGCATCCCAGTACACCGCGATGCCTGCGCCGATCGCGCCCGTCACCTTGACGATGTCGTAGATGCCGGCCACACCAAGCGAACCCAGCGCGTTGGCCGCGATCGGCGTGCGCGCAAAGCCCGGCAGTGTGTTCTGGACCACCACCTGGCCGGTCGCGACGGCGCTGCCGGGGGTGTGGTCGATGGCGTTGCCGGGTGAAACGTATGTTGCCTGTGTCATATTCAAACTCCTGATTCACGTGCGCTGAAGACTGATCACTCAGATCCCAATCCAGATCATGCCTCGCCCTTTGCCTTGGTCCCACCACGCGGATCCTGCAACGCACATCCGAAGTCGTGGTAGCCGCGCATCTGGATGCCCAGCACGTTGAAGTCCGCCTCGGCCGTCTCGATCGTCGGCGATTCCTGACCATTCAGGAACGCGACTTCGATCACCGGCAGATCCGTTGGATCGGCCAGCAGGTACCACGCCTTGGCCGAGTTGCCCGTGTACGAGGCGTTGCTCAGATACCGGCTCACCTCGACGCGGAACTTGCCCTGGTGCGGGTTGCTCACCGGGTACTTCGTGCTCGCCGTGGTGTCGCGCAGTTCCATGGACTTGAAGAGCTGCGTGCCGATGGCGCTGAGCGCCGTGGGCACGAGCATGATCGAGGGCATGATGCCGATGGGCTTGCCGTCCCCATCGACCTGGTCCATGAAGGCGACTTCGGCCTTGGTCAGGCCGTCGATGCTCAGCACCGTGTCAGCGCCGCTGAGGTAGTTGTTGTTGCCGACCTTGAAGAAGTCGGTGTTGGCCAGGAAGATCGTCCAGAAGACGTCGTTGATCTTCAGGCCCGATCCGCGACCCAGTTTGCGCGGCACGGTCGTGATGGCGCCGAGGTCATCGTTGATGATGTCGCGCCGATCGATGGCCAGTAGCAGTCCGTAGGTGTCGGCCTTGTTGGTGTACTGCTCTTCGCCAAGATTGCCGTGCTTGAGTTCCCCGCCGGGCGCCACGATCTCGTACTGGTCCTTGCCCACAAGTCGGTATGACGTCACGGTCTTGAAGTCACTGACGTTGCGAACTGCGGTGATGTTCCGCCAGGTGCGTTCGACGGAGAAGAAGCCCTCGAGGAGGAACTTGTTGGCGACGTTGCTCAGGATGCCGCCGATGTCGATCGTGCTCAGGCCCGCTTCGATTCCCGGGTTGAAGGCGAACTTGAGCACGTTGCGGCTGTCGCGGAAGTTGCGACCGCTGTACCCGTTGGCCCACGCGGCTTCGAGGAGCAGTTCCTGCAACCCGATGCCGCCACGGAATCGCTTCGCGGCCAGGTCGAGCGCCTGCTCTTCGCAGTGCTTCTCAGGTTCATCGAGTCCGGCCGTGAGCATGCACGCCGCTTCGAGCACCTGGGTGCTGACATTCTGGTCGTGCACGTGGATCGCCGGGGCCTTGGGCCGGTTGGCGCGGAGGATCTCCAGTTCGGTGCGTGTGGAATCCCAGCCCTCGCGGATGGCTTTGGCTTCGATCTCATCGTGCTGGCCGGCGCAGAGGCGGCGGACCGCGGAGATGCGCGTGGTCTCGGCGAGCGCCTGCGCGCGGATGTCCTCGACAGCATTGGCGTTGGCCTTGCTGGCGTCCTCGGCCGTGGCATCGGGCTTCGTCTGAGTCGCCGTGCCATTATTGTTGGTGGCGCTGGTTTCCTTGTTCTCACCGTCCATGATGTTCTCCTGAGTCGCAGCGATCGCGGCGACGTTCACACTGGTCTTACCATCCGCCCCGAGGTCCACGAAACTGATCTCGCCCAGTGTCGCCTTGCGGACCACGTTGACCGGCCCGGCGAACTCCTGGCCGTTGACGAGCACTTTCTGGCCATCACGGATAACCTCGAACTCCTCGACCGAAGCGCCCACCGACGCCTGCCACGGGAATCCGTTCTTCGATGAGGTCACGATCTCGCGGGCCGTGGGCGTGTCGCGCGAGACGACTCCCGACGCGATGAGTTGTCCCTGCTCGATGCGGATCGCGTCGGTATGACCGACGCCCGAAGCCGGATCGTGGCTGAAACGGATCGGCCGCTGTTGCGACGGAATGTTCAGTCCCGCCAGGTCGAGAATGACCGGATGCCGCCATGCGGCAACACGCATGGCACTCCCGGTGTAGGCGATCATCTTGAAGCGCGGCAATGCCGTCTGACCTTCACCGGCCGCAGCCTCGATGTCGATCTGCGCTGCGGCAGTGATCTCGATCGACTGTCGTTCGACCCCGAGCTCACGGCCGAGGGGCGGCGTTGCCTGTTCAGGCGGCGATGCTGATCGCGTTGGCGTCCTGCTCTTGGCCATTGTCCTGATTCCCGTCATTGCTGGAGTCGCTCGCACCCGGCTGTGCCTGCGCCGGTGACAGTCCCAGTTCCTTCATGAGTTCGA
Source organism: Planctomycetaceae bacterium (assembly GCA_040255465.1). Lineage (GTDB taxonomy): Bacteria > Planctomycetota > Phycisphaerae > Phycisphaerales > UBA5793 > UBA5793. Next base: position 40,324 of record JBDZVA010000011.1, on the reverse strand, counting down.
CTTCGCGCGCCCGCTGGCGCAGTTCCTCTTCCCAGTCCCGTCCCTGGCGGGCGAACTCGGTCGCGAGTGTGGTGGTGTGATTGGCCAGTCGCGTGGCCTGGGCCGTCGCTTCCTTGGCGGGATCGACGTGCTCCATCCCATCCCAGAACCACGTGTGCGGCGTGGCGACGCCGATCGCCCGCATCGACTGGGGCAGCAAGCCCTCAACAAGCACGGCTTCATCGAGCCACGCGCGAAGAATCCGATCGAGGACCGCCGTCTGGAGGTGGTTCTGCTCGACACGGATCGACTTGTAGTAGGTCTGGTGATCGAGTCGGCCGGAGGCGTAGTTGTACCCGCTGGAGTTCCCGGCTGCGACATTGAAGGGCATGTTCAGGCAACGCGCGATCTCGTTGAGGATCTCGCGCTTGAATTCGGCGTAGGTCGTCGCCGGCTGTTCGGCATGGACCTGGCCGAGTTTCCAACCGCCGGGCAGGACCGTGGCCAGACGCTTCTCGAGTTCGACGATGTCCATCGGTTCGAGGGACTCGGCTTCACCGTTGGGAGGCGCGTCGGTGTAAATGACGGCCGCGAAGTCTGCGGCCGTTTCAGCGGCCGCGATGACGGCGAGCGTGTAGCGCCGCAGCTGGGCGAAGAGTGGCAGCGCCGGCGTGATGTCGGGGATGCCGCGCCACTGGCCGGGTCGATCGACGCGGTAGTAGTGAACCACCGACGCCGCGGGCACCGTATCGAACTCGCCGCTGAAACCGAACGCGCCGCTGTCGCCGGGATGGCGGCGCAGGACGGTGTACTTGGTCGGGTTGCCGAAGGAGTCGAAGGTGATGCCATCCGCTTCGCCGATCCGCAGCAATCGACCGGGCGGGCTCGTCACCTGGTCAGGTTCGACGAGTCGCAGATCGAGTTGGACCGGCGCGTCGACGGCCGGATTGCTGGTGAGAATCCCGAACGCCTCGCCGCTCTCGGCCCGGGCCAGTCGCATAGTGCGCAACTTCTCGGGCAGGTTGACTGCCCTGGACCACTGCTCGAACGACTTCTCAATGATGTCGTTGGCCTTCGTGTCGGTCGTGAGCATCTGGAGACGCGGCCCGGTGCCGATGGTGTCGTTGGCCAGGGTCAGTACGATGCCGCGTGCGTACGAGTTGTTGGCGACCTCGTAGCGGGCCCGGTTGCGCAGGATGCGCCGGACTTCCGGCGAGAGCGCCGCGTTGGGTGACAGACCGTCGGCATTGGCCCAGTGGCGGCGATTGTCGGTCGTGGTCTGCGCCGAGTCGAACTTGGCGCGGACGATTCGCACCGGCGGACGCGATGGCGCTGCCTGCGCTTTGCCGCCATTCCCAAACCACGATGAAACCAGACGCTTGAGTATCATCACGCCGTACCCGGCGGCTCCAGTTGCACGAACTTCACCTTGAGCCCTTTGCCCCGGCTCGCCTTCTTGCTCTCGAGGTAGCGGTCCGCTTCGATCTGGTCACCGAGGCTGTGCTGCTCGACGCTGCCCGAGTCGCCCTGCGCTTTGGCCGGGCCTTGGGCGTTGGTGCTGATCGCCTGCTCGATGTCGGTCTCAGCCATCCCTTGTCCTCGTACATTTCAATGAGTACCGCCATGCGCTTTCGCCACCGGCGCTGCCGCTGGGCGTAGGTGTTCACCGCCGTCGCGGCCGGTCGACCCTCGAGATGCGCCAGCCACGCCTCCTGCACCGCATCATCCAGATCAGGCGCAGGAACAAAGCGCAACTCGATCACGAGTCGCCCGGGGTCATCCGAAGGTGGAAGCACATGGTCCATCCGTCAGGTACGGACGGATGAAAGGTTCAGGGATTGCGGCTAGAGAGTGGTGGAAGCGAAGTGATTACACGGGTAGACACCGAGTTCTGCCCGGTTTGCAAGGAACGTCCACGGTTCACTCAATCCGCGCCACGTTACTCGTCCCACATGTCGGCGTGTCAATCAACTGGAGGTAGCCGCCACACGCACCGGGGCCGGCGTTGGAGTTGACCGTGCGCGAGCCGCTCTGACCTCCCGAGCCTTGATACGCGATCTGAATCTGGTTGCTCCCCAGTCCGAGCAGGGTGCCGGCGCACCGGTTCCCGTTGGGAATGCGAAACGAACCCGTGGTGCGCGCGTAGAGGAGCGCCACCGTCCCTCCGCCCGACGCGCCCGACCACGACACTTGGATTGGTCCGCCTGATGGACACGTGGCAGTGACGCTCAGTCGCGGCCCGTCGGCGATCCGGAGCTTGACGAGGAAAGCATCGACGACGCCCCCGTGGTGCGAGTTGTTCCGACCTTCGAAATCGTGCGATTCTGCGTTGCCCGCCGCGAGCGCGTTGCCGACGCTGTCCACGGCGATGTCATAGCCGCTATCGCGGAAGCCGCTTCCACCGAGATAGGTCATCCACTGCAGCACGCCAGACGCGCTAACCTCGACAACAAACGCGTCGAACTGGCCTCCGTGGTGCAGATTGACCCGACCCTCGAAGTCGGTCGAGTCGGTGCGACCCGTCACCAGCGCGTTGCCGGCGCTGTCCGCGGCGATGCCGAAGCCGTCATCGTTGTCACTGCTTCCGCCGAGATAGGTCATCCACTGGAGGCTGCCGGACGGGCTGACCTTAACAACAAACGCGTCGAACTGGCCCCCGTGGTGCGAGTTGTTCCGACCTTCGAAGTCGGTCGAGCGGGTGCGACCCGTCACCAGCGCGTTGCCGGCGCTGTCCGCGGCGATGCCATAGCCGTTGTCATAGTCGCTGCTTCCGCCGAGATAGGTCATCCACTGGAGGCTGCCTGACGGGCTGACCTTGACGACAAACGTATCCAAAGGGCCCCCGTGGTGCGAGTTGTTCCGACCTTCGAAGTCGGTCGAGGAGGTGATGCCCGTCACCATCGCGTTGCCGGCGCTGTCCACGGCGATGCCGAAGCCGTCATCGGTGCCACTGCTTCCGCCGAGATAGGTCATCCACTGGAGGGTGCCTGACGGGCTGACCTTAACAACAAACACGTCGAACTGGCCGCCGTGGTGCGAGTTGTTCCGACCATCGAAGTCGGTCGAGTCGGTGCGACCCGTCACCATCGCGTTGCCGGCGCTGTCCGCGGCGATGCCAAAGCCATGGTCCACGCGGGCTCCCCCGAGGTAGGTCATCCACTGCAGGGTGCCTGAGGCGCTGACCTTTGCGACAAACGTATCGTAGGAGTAGCCATGGAACGTGTTGTTCCGACCTTCGAAGTCGGGCGAGTTGGTGTAACCTGTCACCAGCGCATCGCCGGCGCTGTCCGCGGCGATCTCACGGCCATGGTCGAAGGCACTTCCCCCGAGGTAGGTCATCCACTGCAGGGTGCCTGAGGCGCTGACCTTTGCGACAAACGTGTCGTAATCTCCGCCGTAGAACGCGTTGTTCCGACCTTCGAAATCAGGCGATAGTGTGTGGCCCGTAACCAGCGCGTTGCCGGCGCCGTCCACGGCGATGCCGTAGCACTCGTCGTCGTCAGATCCCCCGAGGTAGGTCATCCATTCCACATCCGGGTCGATGATGAGTACGCTCGTCGGATCGACCAAGCCGTCGACCGCGATGCGGTAGGTGTGGTCATCGCAGAGTTCGAAACGGGCGGCGATCGTGTCGCGCGAACGCGCGTTCTCCTGCCACACCACCGGAGCCCCATCGGCCAGAGTGCCAAACGAGGTTTTGATTTGCAGGTTACCGCCATCGTCGATGCGCAGCGACTCGATCCCGTCGTAGGCAATGCGGATCCGCCCGTAGTCGGCACCGGGCTCGACGTGGAACTCGTACTTCATCACGCCGTCATCGCTGCCCATGACGTGCAGATCGATGCCGTCGTAGAGGTTCTCGTAGATGACGGCGCCGAAGGACGGCACATCGGTTGCCACACCGCGTTCTTCGCCGCCGACGAAGTAGTTGGACTTCGCCGTCTGCGGCATGTCGCCTTCGGGCACAACATCATTGGAGCCCGGGAAGGAAACGGTCAGCGTAAGGTGCTCATACTTGGCTCGATCGCCCAAGGAATCGCGGTCATCAGTGAGCAGCGTATCGAGATTCGGAGCCTGCGCATCTTCGCGGTCGTGACTCTCTGAGCCAGCTTGGCGCACCAGATGCATCGTCAGGGCGGACTCACGGAATGCCACGTCCAAGCCGAGCGAGCGCAAACCGAAGTGAACACCCGCGTCTGCCCATTGCCCGTGATTTGGCACGAAGTGCACACCCCGCAGCGCGAGGGAAAACGCCTCCTGCTTGTCAGGATTGGTTTCCAGCGTGGAAGCGAACGTTGCGGCGCATGAGAGCGCCAGGCAGGAAGCGATCATCCCGAGGGGCTTGTGGCGCATGAGCTTCTCCCATCTTTGCGGCCCCGGCAGGGTGTGCCACGGGGGGTGGCGACCGGGCGGCGCGGCCTCAGCACAGTATAACCGCGCATCGAGTGCTTGCGGTGGCGGTTGGTCGCCTGGCGCACGCAGGAATGAAGTTTCTGCCGGCATCAAGTTCCTATCGGACGGTCATGCCCCCAGCCGTTCCGTGGTCGTCACCCGTCTCCCGCAGTGCCGACACTCCCGCCGCCTCCGAATCGCTCCAAGCGGAATCCGTCGGGTGTAGATGACTTCGAAGTGGGCGCAGCCACACTTCGGGCACAAGATACCGCGTGGCTCGGGCCCGCGTTTCGACATCGTCTGGTTGCTCATCGCCGCCCTCCCTGAAGATCCGAGAGGCGGATCCGTCGGCGCGGAACCGGCTGCACATCCGTGCCGTAGAGCACCGCGCCTTGCATCGACGCCGCAACGGCGCAGCCCACAAGGCAATCGAGCCAGTGGTTGTCGAGACCATCGACCCGGAGTTTCCACTCATCGACAGTCCGGCCGCGACCCTGCGTCATCACGCGGTACTCGCTGGTCAGGTGCTCGGCGAGCAGTTGATGAATTGTCGCGGTGCGGTTCGATGATCCACCGTTGCGCCCGAACAGCGACAGACACCCCGGGTCACCCATTGGCACCGCCAGCCGCGCATGCACGAACGACTTCCAGTAGTTCGTGTCAAAGACGACGTGGCGCACGGCCCGCTTGCCTGTGATCACGGGGATGCGCCAGTTCAGACCGACACGGTCGCCACGTTTGCGCTTGTACTCGCTGAAGGGAATGCTCGAAGCGCCGACGTACCGGCCGTGGCTGGGCATGGCGAGATTCGCATACCGACTCTGTCGGCAGAACTGGTACACGACATCCGAAGACTGACCCCAGTTCGCGTCGATGAGACACCGGTCGATTCGAACCATTGCGCCATCGTCGCGTTTCCACTCCCGACCGAGTTTGGCATCGACGAGCCGGTCCAGCCCGGCGTAGATCGTTCCTTCCAACCCCGCGCGTGGCGCAGCGGCCGCGAGTGAGCGGCGGATGTCGCGGAGTGTGAAGTACGCTTCCTTCTGATCCGGCTCGGTTCCATAGTCGATCACACTGCCCGTGAAATCCTCTTCCCACGCCACGATGAGCCAGAAGAGCGCCTTGGCCTGCACGTCGATGAACATGGTGAGCAGTGACGAACCGATCGGCACCTCGCCGCGTTCGTGGCCGCTCAACTTGGCGCAGATCTGCTCGGCGGTGAGCAGATCCTCATCAAGCGCCGTGCTTTCCGGGAGCGGTTCGTTCTGGTACTCCGCCCAGAACGCCCTCTCATCCTGGAGTCGCAGGTTCATCGCGTGCTGGATGGCGCTGAGTTCATCGTGGTTGAACCGGTCCGGCCATGCGACCTCGGCGCCCTCATCCATGGCGTCACGGTTCTCGCCGTAGAACTCGGTGGCGCGGGTGATCCCGGCATCGGCGCGCAAACCCTCGGCCCGCAGGCGCGCATACTCCGCCCACAACTGCTCGCGGGTTGGGAAGGAGTACACCATCTTCGTGCGTTCACCTTGCCATTGCGGGTGCTTGTCCCGATCGAGCAGGCGGTCGGCCAGGTCATCAGGTCGCACGACAGTGAGTGTCATCAGACCCGCGATCTTCTTGCCCGGGCCGGCCAGACCGAGGATGGCACCGGCAAGGATGCGTTCGCGTGTGGAACACTGGGATGGCGACCGCGCTGATTCGTCCGTCTGCGGATCGTCGATGAGCACGAGTGAGGGCCGGACACTTCGTCCATCCGGGCGCTTGTATTTCATGCCACGGATGCGCCCAGTGATGCCCGCGACACGGATGATCCCACCCGATGCGTGGGAATCGGGCATCGTCGGCAGGACGATCTCGCGTGCCGTCCAGCCGATGTGGGTCTGCTCGCCCTGGTACAACTGACCCGCAGCGCGCTGATGGATACCGTCGAGACAGTGGATGGGGAAGCACGCCTCAGGGAAGTCTTCGAGGAGCGCCTCGCTGTTCTCCAGTTCTGCCTTGATCGATTCGAGCATCTGGCCGGCATGCTCCTCATCCGACCCGATGAGCGCGATGAACTCGCGATGACCGTAGAGGAGCGCCCAGAGACAGGCGATCTCACACAAACTGGTCTTGCCACTGCCGCGCGGCATCGCCATGGCGAACAGGCCGCCCTCGAGGACCGCCTGCTCGATCTTCGCGATGACCTTGAGGTGGTCCGGCGACCACGCCAGGTTGAACGTCAGCGGGAAGTACGTCTCGCAGAAGAGTCGGAAGTTGCGGCGGCAGGCCTCCTTGCGGCTCGGATCGATGATCACCGGCAGCGCGTCGATGTCGCGACCCGCGAGCGATTCGGGCAGGTCGCGGGCTCGCGCGGCATCGAACTGCTCATCGGACGAGTCGCCCTCGGTGGTGTCGACGGCGTTGAGCCGCTCATGGCGTTCGATCACGAGCCACGCGGTGTAGCGCAGCAGATCCACCGTCTTCCCGTCGCCAATCCGATACCCGGCCCGGGTCCGGTGCCGGTGCAGTTGCCGCTCGCTGATCACCTCGCCCAGCGTGGTCGAGTTGAGCAGGCGGCAGAGTTCGCCGGGCTTGAGGCTGCGCGGATCAATCGCCACGATTCGACAACTCCTTGATCAGCCAAGCGGCATAGTGGAGCAGGTTGATCGTGCCGTCGCCGTTGGTCGGTGCGCCCGCGCCGATGTCCAGTTGCACCATGGTCTCAGTGATGGGATGCCCGCCGACGCGCGTCAACAGCCGCGCCGTGTCGGTCACCGATAGAGCGGCCGGGTTGAGGCCGCCCGGGCGTTCGTTCTGGTCGTCACGCGGCGTAGACACGGTGGCCCTCCATGGCCCACGTCGCGCCGGGCGCGCTTCGGGCAAGGCGTTGGGCCATGTTCGAATGCGGCCCAACGTGGGCCAACACGGCGCGATGTTCGGCCTTACCTAGCACATGCCTAGCAACCTGCCCACATGTCGCGCGAAGTTGCCCACAATCTGCAAAAGCTGCTCGAATCCGCTGCAATTCCCCTTGCATGTGCGCGCTGTTCATGCCCTCATGTGTGCAACGCGAGGCGGAATAGGCCGCCAAAACGCAAATGCGTAAGGAGACAACAGCATGACCACACGAACCAACAAGACGGGCCCGAACAAACGAATCCGCGAGCACGCGATGTTCAGCGAGAGCGATCTGCGCTATCTGCGAGCCAAGGGCTACACCGACGAGGAGATCCTCGCCTTCTGGGATCGCGACCACGCGATGGGCAAGGAACCGGTCACGCACGCGGCCACGCGAATCGAGAGCATCGCGATTCGGGTCGAATCGGTGAACGTTCAGGTGCGGGCCAGCGCCGCACTCGACATCGAGCAGGGCATCAGCACCTACAAGACCGGCTGCGCCAACGTCGCGGTCAGCGACACCTACGCACCGACGTACGGGTTCATGGCCACCGCGATCGATACCACGCGGCGATCCCTGGCGCAGCGCATCTTCGAGAAGGACGCGAAAGACCTCGACGCCGGCCAGTGCGGCGAACTCGACGCGGTGATTCGCGCCTGCATGCTCGTCGCCAACGTCAGCCAGATCTGAACCAGCCAACCACGGGAAGGAGATACGACCATGTTCATCAAGAGCATCACCATCGAAGGCGTAGACGGCGACATCGAGATGGTCCACGTCGACGAGACGCCCAGCGGCCGAGGCGCCGGCGTTCTGGTCATGGAACTGACCGAATCGAAGCGCCGCGACCAGACGACCCGGCGCGCCAACCGCACGATCTGCGTGATGGAAGCCAAACAGAGCGACGAGGAGCAGTTCGCCGCCGCGATCGAGGCCACCAAGGCCATCTGCGGCGTGAGCCGCGGCAAGGTCAACGCCACGAACTCGATGATCCACGAAGTCTGGCGCGAGATGCAACGCGTTGCAGGCTGCTGAACCACCAATGCCAAGCGAAACGGAGACGCCATGAGCACTACACGCGACAACACCCTGAACACGATCGCCCGCGAGGCCCTCGACCTTGAGACATTGGAAACCCGCAACAGCGACAGCCTCGACTTCCACGACACCGCGGTGTGGTGTGTCAAGGAAGCACTCGAGCGGGCCTACGAAGCGGGACGGCAATCGGCGCGGCCGACCAAGGCCGTGTGCCCCGCCTGCGGGCGCAAGATCGAGATCACGCCGCTGCCCGCGAGCAAGTGAGAGAGGAGCGCCATGAGCACGAACACGAGCCAGATTGACAGAAATCGCCCCGCCCGCCACAACGGCGCCGGCGCGCCGAATGTCGTCATCCGCGAGGCGTGCGACCGCGACGGCGTCGTCTGGGGCCATCTCGTAGCCAGCCACGACGGCACGCCCGAGGGCATCGTGGCCGCCGCACGTCGCGCCACGCAGCGCATGTTCGACTCGTTTGCCGACGCATCCAATGTGAACAGTCGCATCATCGCAACCGACGTGACGGGCCGGCCTCGCTGGTCGGTATCGCCCAACTTTCAGGTTATCGAAGAACTCGCCGTCGCGTGACGGCGGTTCACATCCACCAACCGCTGCCTCAACGAAAGGAGCAGCACGATGAAGAAGAACGACGTCAAGATCGGAAACACCTACACCGCCAAGGTGAGCGGCACCATCGCCAAGGTGCGCATCGACGCCGAGAATCGCAACGGCGGCTGGGACGCCACGAACCTCGCCACCAAGAAGAAGGTGCGGATCAAGTCCGCCCAGCGGCTTCGAGCCGAAGCCGGGCCGCCAAAGACGGCGACCACAACTCAAGCGACCAAGCGAGCCTCCGGTAAGTCCTCCGGAGGCTCGGTTGTTGATGGGAAGATCGCCGAGCGCGACGCCAAGGCTGCGGCCAAGGGCCTGGTCATGAAGACCGAGATCGTCAACGGCAAGGAGCGGTCGCGCTGGGTGAAGAAGGCCGAGGAGGCCGCTGCCCAGCAGGGCACGACGCCAGCGACGCCCAAGCGCAAGGGCCGACGCACACCGCCACGCATCGCGCTGATTAACAAGGACGACTTCGCGGCGATTGCCAAGCAGGTGCAGGACTTGCCCACCAGCAAGAACCACGTCTGCTGGAAGAAGAACGGCAAACTCTACGAACTCTTCTTCCGCGTCGACGGCCGCACGCCACTGCTCTACCGCGTGCCCGCGACCTCGCCCATCGATGAAAAGACTGGTTGCCGCGAGGTGGACGCCTCGGGCAGCGTGACGGGCGTCTTCCACATCAAGCAGAGCATCAAGCAACTCACCGGCAAAACGCCGGCGCAACTCGGCATCACCATGCCACCGGATCGCGGCGCTCTGAAAGCACGGACGACCAACACGACGAACAAAACGACCGAGGGTAAGGCCGAGGCCAAGCCGCGCAAGAAGCGCGAGGGTCTCAGCGGGCTCGATGCCGCCGCGCAGGTCCTGGGGCGGGCCAAGGAACCCCTCGACGCCAAGGCCATCGCCGAGCGCGCCATCGCGGCGGGGTGGAAGACCAACGGCGCCACGCCGCACGCGACGCTCTACGCCGCGATGATCCGCGAGATCAAAGCCAAGGGCAAGGAAGCGCGCTTCGCCAAGGTGGACAAGGGCCGCTTCACCTCGGCCGGGAAGGCTGGGTGAACCATGGATCGCGAAGTGCAACGACTCCTCGCCCATGCCGACCAGGCTCGCGCCACGATGCGCGACACCCTCGCCGCCATGCCCGCGAGCGACAAGGCCGCGTTGATTCGCACCTGCGCTGCGGGCGACCTCACCGGCCTCGACGAACGCACCGCCCTGCTCGTCGGCCTGCTGGCGGTGGTTGCCATCTTCGATCTGAGCGAATCGCGCGGGGAGGAGGGAACATGATCGCCGAGACCAACGAGGAACGTGTCGAACCGGGTTTCGCCTGCCCGCATTGCGGCGAGTGCCGCATGGACATGCTTGTGTGGGTCGAAGACGACCGCATCGAATGCCAGACGTGCGGCCGCCACTACGACCCGGCCGCAGAAGGAGGCGAAGACCATGCCAAGGCAACTTGACGAGATGTTCATCGTCGATGCCGCCAGCGGCGCGCTGTTGCGCCGCGTCGTGCCCAGGAGCGGCAAACCGTACGAGCATGCCTGCACCAAGCAGGTGTACGACGACGTGGCCTACGCGATTGAACAGATGGGCAACGCCGCGTTCACCATGGAGGACATCCGCGCCAGGGCGGGCGGCGGCGATGAATCGAAGATGCCACCTTGGTCGCAGGTGGCCGTTGCCATCGCCTTCCTGAAAGAACGATCGTGCATCGTGCCCGCTCGCGAACGCAAGCATGTGGCCGCGAGCGACTTCGTCTACGAGGACGCGCTGATCGAGTACCACGCCCTGCGTGAGAAGGGACCGGAGGCGGCGGCCAGCGCGAGCGACGAGTAGCCGCAGCAACCACGTCAGCCATTCACAGCCGTAGCGACTGCTGCCGCGGCTGTGTCTGCGGGAACGCCGCGCCGCCCGCTGGCCAGTACAATGAACATCATGCTCTGGTGGGTACGCCGAATCGTCGTCTTCCTGCTGATCGGTGCGATCGTGAATATCGCGGTCGCGTGGGGATGTGCAATCGTCTTGTACGGCTATGAAGACGGGAGCCAGGTTTGGAAAAACCCGAAGCAGGACGGGGAGAAGATAATCAGATTTGACACCGGCCTTGGTGTCCAGACGACACGCTCTTTCGCCGTGGAACTCTGGGGCATTGTTGATCCTGAGTCTCTGTTCAAAGACTCGCCCACGTACACGGGTCAGATCTGGTGGCCCACCACTGCCTTCGCTCATCCCTATGACATTTATCACGCGGCTGGCTGGCCATTGCTCTGCGTCCGGACCCATCGCGTGAGCGGGATCATGAGCCCTGAGGAGCTCGCCGCAAGTATGCTGGGCAAGGGCGTGCAGCAAGACTATCGATGGATCAATGCGATCCAATGGCCGTGGCGCAGCGCGTTCCCATCGCTCAAGGTATCGGGTGTACTGCCCTACGAACCGATTCCCCTCGGATTCATGGCGAACACGCTGATCTATGGTACGATCACAGCAATCGTGATCTGCGGTGCGGCAGGGATCCGACGATCGATTCGTAACCATTTGGGTCGATGCGTAGCCTGCGGTTACCCGCGCGGCAGATCGCCAGTCTGCACCGAATGCGGCGCAGCCCTGCCAAGCGTGATTGCCAAGTGAACCGAACATCACGCCGCCGACTCCGTGGCACCGATCCGCTCCGCCTTCTTCCCGGTGAACTGTTCGTACCGCTGCACGATCACATCGCAGTACGCCGGGTCGATCTCCATCAGGAACGCGCGGCGCTGCGTCTGCTCGGCGGCGATCAGAGTCGAGCCGGATCCGCCGAACAGGTCGAGCACGTTCTCGCCGGCGTGCGACGAGTATTGCATGGCCCGCACCGCCAATTCGACCGGTTTCTCAGTTAAATGCACCATTGATGCCGGGTTTACCTTCTTCACGTGCCAGAGGTCGGTCGCGTTGTTCGGTCCGAAGAAGCGGTGCGCTGCGCCTTCACGCCATCCGTAGAACGCGATTTCAAACGCTCCCATGTAGTCCTTGCGCGTCAAGACCGGGTGCTGCTTGTCCCAGACAATCCCCTGGCTGAAGTACAGCCCAGCGCGCTTGAGCGGACCCGGGTAATTCCCGAGGTTGGCGTAGCCGCCCCAGATGTAGAACCCGCCGCCCGGGATGAGCACACGCGCGATGTTGCCAAACCACGCGTCCAGCATCTCGTCAAATGCTTCGTCGGAAACGAAGTCGTTGGCTAGCGGCCTGTCTTTGGCTCGCATCTTCGTTGTCGTGCGCTTCTTCTCCCCTTGGCGGGCCACGTCGAAGGACTGGTGGTGCGTCCGTTTCTTCTTCGACTCGGGGAACGATGAGTTACCGGCGGCAATCGCGTTGTTGCTTCGCGGCTCAACCTTCACGTTGTACGGCGGATCCGTGTTGACCAGATGGATCGGCTGACCATCGAGCAGTCGATCGACGTCCGCCTCACTCGCACTGTCGCCGCAAAGCAATCGGTGCTCACCCAGTATCCACAGATCACCGCGCTTCGTGATCGGTTCATCGGGCGGCTCGGGAATCGAGTCGGGATCCGTCAAACCTTCGCTCACACCGGGATCGAGCAACTTTGCCAGATCGTCCGCGTCGAACCCGAGGCTCGACCAGTCGATCCCGGCGCCCTGGAGTTCGGCCATCTCCAACGGCAGCAGTTCCATGTTCCATTCTGCGAGTTCGGCCGACTTGTTGTCGGCGATCCGGTACGCGCGCACCTGCTCCGGCTTCAGGTCGGTGGCGACATGGACCGGCACCATCTCCAGGCCGAGTTTCTGCGCCGCCTTCCAGCGCGTGTGGCCGCAGATGATCACGCCGTCACCATCCACGACGATGGGCTGACGCCAGCCGAAGGCCGTGATGCTGTTGGCCACAGCGTCCACAGCGTCGTCGTTGAGCCGCGGGTTATTGTGGTAGGGCTTGATCTCGGCCAATGGCCGCAGTTCGACCTTGAACGCGTTCATGAGTCCGTTCTCCTTGTTCTGGTGGATGGGCGGCGCGGGCGCGAATCCGCCGCCCCAGGTGCCGCCAGGTCGCCGCCCACGTTCGCCCCTGTCGCGAGATGTGCCGAAGCGGCGTAGTTCCGTTCGCCTGCCGTGGGCACATCTCCACGTGGGCCAACGTCGTCGCCCACGATCGGCCCTTTGGCAAGATGTGCCGCTGCGGCGGCAGACTTGGCATAGTCGCGATATTCCTGTCGGGCAGTGGCGTAGGTGTACGGCTCCGCATCATGGGCCGACAGAGGCAGCAATCCGATCTCGCGCTCCGATCGCGGCGCAGAGGCGAGGCGGACCCGCATGGCATGGGCTCCCTCGAGCCACGCGACCGCACAGCTGGCAGCAACGTCCGCGAGACTCAGTCTCTCGGGCGGCGGGCCTGTCAGCGCAGCGCGCCCCGCGTCGGTGAGCGAATACGACACCCGGCTGTGCAGGTCTGAGCCGCTCTCCATCCAGCCGCGCACCAGTGCGGGGATCGTCCGCACTTCGAGATCAGCCAGCAGGCGACGATTGGCGAGCCCGATCTCGTCGTCGCCACATTCGGCCCAGTTGGGCGGAGTGCCCGCCAATGCCCACTCGGCCGTCCAATGCAGATACTCATCGCTCTCGCCGACCGGCAGTTTCAGAGCCTCGCTTATGGCCTTGCGCAGTTCCTTGAACATCTCCTGGCGCGTGGCCAACTGGCAGCAGACCTCCCAGCCATCGCGCCAGCCAGGCGCGCCGGTCAGCCCGCACGCCCGTTCGATCCCCGCATCAAGCAGCCGCACCGCCACAACCTTCGTGCGCTCGACCCGGCGAGTAAGCAGCCCGCGCCGTTCAAGCCGCCCGAGCGCCTCGACATTCTCATCACGCTCATCCCGATCACGGCCGCTGTGTCGCCAGCGAAGACCGGCCCCGGAGCGGAACGATCGTCGCGCCAGGTACACCGCTGCCGCGCCGCCGCCACCCCACGGCCCGTGCCACGGCGCGAACACCGCCCAGAGTTCGCCAGCGAGGCGGCAAAGTACTGTGTCGTCAATGGTTGCGCTCATGCCACCACCCTCCGTTCTGCGCGCCATCCCGCGAAGTCGGACAGCGCCGCGTTATCTTGTGTCAGTGTGGTTTCGCGGCTGTTCCCGCGGGCCAAGCCTGCGCCTCTCGCCAGGGGGGAACCATGCCGCGGCAGCTCAAGATTCACCCTTTCACCCCCCCTCTCACGTACACACGCGAAAACACGCGGGCGGGCGCATCGCGCGGGGATGGGGGTGAAAGAGAGAAACATGAATAGAGAGTTGTTGTTTTTCCCTTTAATTACACTGTTTTCGCCATTCTCAAGTTTCACCCTTGGGGGGTGAATCTTGGGTGAAGCATGGAGAATCTTGGACCGGCCACGGGCTTTCATGTTTCACCTCCGGGCGAAGTTTCACCGTCATGCTTCACCCCATTGATCAGGCGATACGTGCGCACGTGCCAGCCGGGCCGCGCCGTCGTGACGACTTCGATGTCGCCTTGTTGTTCCAGCGTTTCCACGAGCATGCCGAACGTCTTCGAATCCATCTTCATTCGCTTGAGCAGAACGCTGTGCGACAACTCGCGCCCCGGCGCCTCGCGCAGCTTCTTCATCAGTTTCAGACACTCAGCGTGGAATGGGTTCTCCGCGACGTGGCCTGCGGCCATGAAGAGCATCCGCCGCGTCTGGTGCATCACCAGATGACGCGCCCACCGCACCGCATCGACGTCGATGACCGGCGCACGGGCGTTGGCGCTGATGGCGTGGAGCAGACCCAGTTTGCGCACCTGCTCGCTCACGCGACCCCAGACCGTCGTACCGACGGCATCCTGCGCCTCCTCGGCCCTGGCGTACTCGGTCTCGGCCTCTTCCCGTGTCTCGACGAGCAGGCGCTTCGCGGCGTCGGCGTGCGGCACTACCTTTGGCGTGGGATGCCAATGTTCGAGATTGCCCTTGCCCGGCGAGAACTCCGTCCACCACCGCGCGGTCTCGATCACACGCGGCGGCAGGTCGCGGATGCTCGGCTCCTGGCCATTGCCACGCTGGCCCGCTTCGAGGATGAGCATGCGCGCGAAGAAGCCGTTGGTGAGCATGCGCTCGCTCAGGGCCTCGTAGTAGTGATTCGGGATGGCGGTGCCGAAGATGACCATGTTCGGCTGGTCGATGACGCCCGGCGCCTCCTTGCCCGCCTTGCGCCGCATGGGATAGACGCTGTTGGACGAGGAGTACATCGTCAGCAGCGTGCTCATGATCGCTTCGTGGCGGGCGTCCTTGGCCTTGTTGATCGACTGGAGCATGCCGTCGATCTCGTCGGTCTGGAAGAGTATGCTCGGCTGCTTGAAGAGCGCATCCTGGATGCCTTCGCCCGAGGCGAAGCGCTCGCCGAGGCTGCCCGACAAGCCGACCTCGTGGACGATGCGGGTGTTGACCTTGCGCGGCCAGTCCTTTCCGGCCGAGGAGTGCGCGAGACCCAGAAGATAGATGTTGGTGCGGTTGTCACCGCCGTCACGAACTCTGCGGCCCGCGAGAAACGCCTGCAGCGCCAGCGCCCCGCAGAAGGCGAGGACGAGATTCGGGTACGGGGCGGTCGCGAGGCAGTGGTCCATGACCTCGCCGACGAAGCCGGGCATGCGCAGCAACTCAGGTGGGAGCAGACCGGGATCTGATGGAGCTGGCGCTGATGGAGGCGACTCGGCGGACGGCGGCGTCGATGGTGCGAGGATGCCCGAGAGATCGACGCCATCGTGCGCCTGCCCGCGCGCTGCGTACTCCGGATCGAGCACGCGGCGCAGATCCGGCCAGGTAAAGTTCTCGCCGCGGTTGTGCTTGTTGCAGTAGGCGAGCATGCCGTCGTCGCCGACGAGGACGGCGATGTCCGATGAGCCCGTCGAGACGATCTCGGGATCGATCGGGCAGCGTTCGAGCAGGATCATCGTCTTCGTGCCATTGCGGCGCACGCCCTTGACCTGCGCACCATGCTGCTCGAGCCAGACGCGAACGTCATCCGGCGTTGACGGAAAACGCTCGATCCGGTCCGGCGGTGTGGACGGCGGAGGCGTGTCAGTCGCGACGAGGGCTTCGAGCGCCTCGACGGGCACGACCTGCAATTGGTCGGGCGCATTGGCCAAGACCGAACGGCGGTGGGGCCGCGCGGCGATCCCGTCGCTGGCCGCCAGGTCGTCGCCCTTGCACGCCATCGTGCCGATGATCTTCGTGATGCGGGCAGGATTGTGGACCGAGCGGTCGACGACGATGCGATCATCATCGAAGTGATCGGCGATGGCCGCGAGGATGCGCCGTACCAGATCGCTGTCATCAACCGGCAGATCGATGCGATAGAGCAGGTGGTAGCCGTTGCCGGACATCGCGACGACCGGTTCGGGCCAGCCAAGGGTGGACAGGAACACGTAGATCGCACTGACCCGTTGCCGCGCCAGTTCCAGTTCCTCGTCGGTGGCGCTCACTCCGCTGGGCCGAACAGGATCGACATCGATGAGCAGCCAGCGCCGCGCGACGATGTCGCCGTCGGCAGTGGTTTCCGGTGCGCGGCGCTTGAGCCGATTGGCGGCCCGGGCAAGCAGATCGGATTTCACAGGGTTGAGGGTGACGTACACACCCGGCGCGAGACCGCTCTCGTCGAGTTCGGCGATGAGACCTGCGGCCGTCTCGATCGAGGGTTGGGTGAAGTAGCCGCTGACCGTGCTTGTGTACGTTGCGCCACGCCGTTCAAGGCACTTGGGCGAGCGGACCTCGAACACATCATCCGGCTGAACGAGCAGGTTCAGGAAGCGCGCGATTTCGGCGGCGATGGCGTCGCGCATCAGAATGGGACCTCCGATTCGGAGAGTCCGCCCGGCAGTGAGGCGTGCTGCGCTGCACCTTCTTCGGTGTCGATGCGCGGCGCCTTCGGACCGAGGACATGGCCGACAACCTCGTCATACTTACTGCCGGGTTTGCGCCTGATTGTGATGCTCAGCGTCGGCGCGAGATCTCCACACCGCACGATGTCAACTGCCTCCTCAACGGTGGCGGGGATCGGTTCGTTTGATCGTTCTACCCACCACTGCTCAGCCTTTCGTCTTGGATAGCCGCTGTGCTCGAAGCAGACCCACTCACTGAACGTCGTCGCGAACCCGCACTGGTAATAGACGCGCATCGATGGCGGGGCATCGGGATCGCCGCGCTTGTGATGAACTTCGTACCAGACATCGGTCACTTCGTAGACGCTGTGCGTCACCTGGTCGGAGAGAATGCCCTCGCTCGTGGCCTCGGCATCGTGACCGCTCCGTGCAGGCGGCGGGAACTCGTAGCCACACTCCGGGCATGTCAGATAGCCCGCGGAGATGATCGCCTGGCATCCCGGGCACTCCTTCATCGGCGCCTTGCCGTTGCGTTCGATTGGCTCATCGATGAGGAGATCATCGACAGGACCGTGACGAAGAATGTTCCCGCCGAAATCGAGGACCAGGCAGTCTGACTTCTTAGGGTGAAGGCGGAAGCCTCGGCCCACCATTTGATAATACAGTCCGGGTGAAAGTGTCGGACGAAGCATCGCCACGCAGTCGATCCCCGGCGCGTCGAAACCCGTCGTGAGCACGTTCACGTTGGCGAGGTACTTCAACTCGCCCGCTTTGAATCGATCGAGTAGAGCATCACGCTCACGTGTGGGCGTATTGCCCTCCACGAACCCGCACTCGACTGCGTGCCGCTGTCGCAGCACATCTGCGATGTGCTGACCGTGCCGCACACCGGAGGTGAAGATCAGCACCGAGCGGCGATCTGCGGTCTGCTCGATGATCTCCGCGCACGCACCGTGCACCAGATCAACCGTGTCCATGACATCCTCGACCTCCGACGGAATGAACTCGCCGCCGCGGACGTGCAAAGTGTTCATGTCGGCCCGCGCGACGCCGGCCTTCGTGCGCAGCGGGCACAGGTACTTCTGCGCGATGAGATCGCGCACGCTGACCTCGTAGCACACGTGGTTCAGGATGTTGTCGGGAGCGCAGATCATGCCCGTCTTGAGGCGGAACGGCGTGGCGGTCAGGCCGATGATCCGTACTTCGGGATTGACGATTTTGGCGTCGCTGATGAAGGTGCGATACATCCCGTCGCCTTCGGCGGGGATCATGTGGGCTTCGTCCACGATGATGAGATTGACGGGTCCGAGATCGCAGGCCCGCTGATAGATGGATTGGACTCCGGCGATCGTGATCGGAGAGCGCAATTCGCGGCGATTTAACCCCGCAGAGTAGATGCCCACGGGCAGGTCCGGCGCCATGATGCGGAGCTTCTCAAGCGCCTGTTCGAGCAACTCTTTGACATGCGCAAGGATGAGCACACGACCATTCCATAGGGTGACGGCGTCGCAGCAGATCGTGGCCATCACGGGTGTCTTGCCGCCCGCGGTCGGAATCACTACGCACGGGTTGTCATCGCGCGTGCGCAAATGCTGGTACACGGCCTCGACCGCTTCGCGCTGATACGGCCGCAATTGCATCACGCCAGCGCCTCCTGCGCGGCGCGCACGGAAGCCGACAGCGCCGGCAGATCTTCGGCCGCCAGGCAGATCATGAGTTTCGAACGACGGCGACGGAAGAGGATCACGGGCACACGCGAGCCGGCAGAAACCTGAAGGCGCTTCCAAGTAGCCCAGAATTGTGGACACGGTGCTTCGAGTTCCGCGGCATGCACGCCTGGCAGGCACGCATCGCGATCATCGAGCGCCATCGACGCCGCCGCGTCGCGCGAAGTAGTGGACACCTCGCGCAAAACGGCAGCGCCGTTCGAACTGGTGGCGGCTGCTGGGGTCATTTCCTCGCCCACGGCGGAGTGCTGCCGGGCCCGTTCACGACTGCGGCGCCTGCCGGGCCCGGACCAGAGTCGCGCTTGGAATACCCCTTCACGACGTTGGTGAGTTCGCCCGTGTCCTCACGCTTCTTCAGGCCGACGGTGACGACCATCGGGATGTTGTGCAGCGCAGCCGAAACTCCCGGCTTCATGACTCCTGTTGCATGGCAGACTGCGGAGAGCGTGCCTTGGGCGATCTCCACCGTCTGCGGGTTCGGGTGTCTGAGCACGAGACGATCCCAGACCTTGCGCCCCTTGTGGGGTCCGTCGAGAATGTCGATCTCGAACTGGAGGTATTCCCCCTTCCCGTTGCGCGTCGGTTTGAACTCACTGGCGACGATGATGGCAAGGTATTTGCCGGCAGGAATCGGATCGAAACCGGGGTTGGGATTGACTTGATTCGCGTCAAAACCGCTGAGGTCTGTCATGGCTTTCAGTTTCCTTGTTCAGAGGGTGTTTCCGTGGAATGAAGTGGGTTCTCACCGCGCACGAACGCGGCGTAGATGCGGTAATCGAGAGGAAACTCGTCGGGGAGGTTGAGACGGTTCTTGGCCACATGCGCCGGCCGCTCGGTCGTGCGGATGATGCGCTCGCCCGTGCCGATGCCGCGGTGAACTGCTTTGTTGAAGCCCTCGTCCACCTTGCGCGTGTGGACGCGATAGGTGGCGAAGAGCACTTCGTCGGCCCACTCCTGGATGAGGGCGCTCGCGAGTTTGTGCAGCCGTGGCGAGTACCGGTCGTACGGCTCGGTCTCCGGGTTGTCGAACTTTTCGATCTTGGCGTGCGCGATCAGGATGATCGTCATGCCGCGTTCGTTGCGCAAGGCGTCCAGACCGGCGAGCACCTCGCGCCACGGGTCGAGCATGAACTTGTAGCCCTTGGCGTAGCCGATCTTCTCGATGTTTGTCACACCCTCGCGCTCGCAGACCTCAGCCTCGATCAAGCGTTCGAGCCAGTCCAGGCTGTCGATTACAAGTGTGGAGTAGTCGTGCTCGCTGGTGTAGAGGTCCGACAGGGCGGCCAGCACCTCGGTGAATCGCGTGGCCAAGGGAAACCGATCGCAGTCGATGTTGGCCAGCCCGTCCTCGGTCTGGAGGAAGATCGGCCGCTCGGCCATTGCGCCGAACGTTGACTTACCGATGCCGTGGACGCCGTAGAGCATCAGGCGTCGGGGCATTTGCTTCGGGCGTTGCTGGATTCGGGTGAGAGTGGTCATGATCGGAAGGCTCCTGAGAAAGGGGTCGCGGTGGGATCAGTGTGGTCCACGGAATGCGAATGCTTTCGGCGGCCGGCGCGAACGGCGCCGCTTCAACTGGCGCGCGTCGCCTTTGCAGCGCTCGATTGCAATGGCCGCGTCGCCAAAGGTGCGCCGCGCCAATCCCACGAAGAGCTGGTTAACGGTCTGCCCAACTTCCGTCGTGGCGTCGATCACGACTATGCCACGGGCGGCGTCCTCAGCGAAACGAGCATCGAGACGCACTCGTTCTGTGCCGTGGATGGACTCGGCATTGGTGATGGCTTCGTCGAGAGTGGCCAGCACGTCGAGGAAGGCAACCGACTGATGGAATGTGTAGCGGTAGGCTTGAAGCGCCATGGCGCGCCCTCCGGTGATTTGTAAGTACCGTTACCCTTTAACTACGCAAAGTGCGCGCAGAACCGCGCGCACTTCACAGCAAGTCGCGGAGACCCTTGTCTTCGAAGAACTGACACATCTCATCGACGCTGCGGAATCCGCTTTCACGTGCCGCTCGCTTGAGTTGTGAGGGCATGGGCTTCCGTCCCGTCCGGTCGATCTGATCCTGCAATCGCTGAATGGCGGGGAGGGATCTTCCGATTTCTTTCAACTTCCGCCGCAGATCGCGACGCCTTACCTCGTCGTTGCTTCGTGGATCATGCAACGTGTGTCTCAGGTCTGCTGAACGACCGTGACTCTCCGAGGCGCCGGATTCCAGCGACAGCAGTGGTGTGTCGGGCCGGCGCATCTTTGCATTCAGTTCGCGTAGATAGGAACGGCACCGATTGCGCAGTGCGCCTTGGAGAAACCCCCAGTTCGCGAGCTTTTCCGGATCGGCCGTGTCGCGAAGGTGCAAGTACTTGATCGCAAGGATCTGCGTGAGATCTTCTGCACTCTCCCTGGACAGCCCGTGGAAGCGACTAAACCGCCCCGCCATGGACTCGATAAGGCGTTGAACCGCGGGATCGATCGGATCACTGAACGAGGGCTTGTTCATCGGACTTCCTTCCACCCGAGCGGGGCCAGCCGCCTCGGCAGCAGTTGGTGAAAACTGCCGGCGAGCGGGTGCCGACCGCAGGGTTGCCGAGTCATCGGTGCGCGCAGCTACCGCGCTAACGATGGCTCAAAACCACAGTCGATCATGAACGATCAGCAGCAGATGACGTGCGCCATGTCCGCGGCCGAGAGCACTGCATTGAGTGCAGGACTTCCGGTCGCGCAGCAGACGCGTGCTGGACCGCTACTCAATTAGACGATGAACCTGTGACATTGATGCTGTGCACATCTGTCTCCTTCATTCAGGGCAAAGCCCCCTTGTCGCTGAGCGGTCCCCCCGATACGCTCAGGCGCCAGCCTGAGTCGGGGTCCGCCCGGCCTCCCGTTGAGCCGCTCTGCGTGGCCTCGGGAGCGTGACTGCGCCCGCCTGCTTCAGTGCCTCTGGAGCAGGCGGCTTCAATAGAGGGGCTCATTCTCAAGCTTTGAGCCCCTTCGCTTGCATGGATGCCAGTATTTGCTGCAACTCTGCCAGCGCATCATTCGTCCTGATCACGATCCGCACGGGGCGGTCCACCGTAACGGTGATTCTGCCTTCGTTCACCTCAAGCTTGATCTTGCCGACGCTGCGCTGACGTATCTCGCTTCGGTTGCCGTACTCGCTCAATCCAACCGCCTCAAGGCAAGCTTCGACATCCTCGATGGGTAGCGGAGAGAACTCATCATGCCCTGATGCGTTCGGCATGCTTGCCTCCGACCCAACACCCACCGTCGCCGGGGCCGCGCGAAGTCGAAAGGTCTTTGCGCTTGGATTCGGAGCGCCCTCAAGCAGTCCCGCGAAGTGTGCCGACTCCAGGAACAGTCGGATGAAACGTGCGACGTCGTTCACGATGCCGAGTTTCGCAGTCACGTAGTCCTCGATATGCGTACGCTGATTGTCCTGACCCTTTGGGCACTCGACGAACACTCGCTTGAACTCGGGATAGGAGAGGAACGCCGCAGCGCGCGCCCTGGACTTCGCCGCCTCACTTCCGCCATAGAGCATGTCGATTGCCAGACTCGTGAGACGGACGCTTTCTGCGTCCTTCTCGATCAGCATGAACCGCTCCATCGCGTCGAGTTTGTGGTTGAATCTCCCCTTCGGTGCGGCGTGACCAAGCGCTCTTGCGAAACCACCGATCGACATCTGTTTCTCGTGCGGATCGATCTTTCGAAGCGCGTCGTCGCAGTCCTTTAGGCCGATGTAGACGAAACTCTTGCCGTGCTTGCGGTCAACCGCCTTCGAGTCACGGTTGCTCTCGTCTTTCGATTCGGCGCTCTCAGCATCGCTCACTTGCTCATCGACAGGGGTCATCGGCGATGTCTCTTCCATATCAGTGCTCTCCTCGCCACTAGCGTGGCGCATCAGACCTTCCCAATTCCGAACGATTGAATCGTCTGGCAACATTTGCCGACTGATGCACGAAAATACGCAAATTGGAATCGTAGGTCAAGTGAGAAACATGCCGATCCATCTGGGCCTGAGATCGTTTCAACGTAACATCTTATTCGATAACAAGTTACATGAATACAAATGCCAACGAGTCCGTTGAATTCCCCAATCAATTTCTGCCAAAATCGGCCGGACATCTCGCTCCGTCATCGAATCTCGTCCTCGCTCCACCGGCGGCAAATCGAGCAGAGCCTCCTGAATTTCAGGCGCCAGGTGCAGGAACGCCATGATCTGCGTCATTCGAGCGCGGGTGACGTGACCCAGCCGGGCCAATTCGGCGTAACTGGCGACCTCGCCGGTCTGGACCAGTCGCTCGAATCGGATCGCCAGGGCCATCAGTTTCGTCACGCGCGGCAGGCGACCCCGCGTGGCACTGGACGACACGGGTGGTTTGCCGGTGGTCGCCTGCTTCCGGCCACGCCGCCCCCGATCGAACTGTACATCGATCTCGACCGTCATCGTGCCTTCTTTCATCATGCCGCCTCCCCGCGATTGCCGGCACCCGGCAGCGCCCGAAGTCCGCTGGGCCGGAAGGTGATTGCGACCTTGCCCTCAGCGCCGTCGTAGTCCACGCGATCGATGAGCAGGTGAAGAACGCGCGCCTGCTCCTTGGGCGCGAGGTTTTCCCACACGGCATCGAACTCGGCAAGCGCCTGCCCCACTGCCATCTCGTCGATCCGGCCCGCTTCGAGCGTCTGCATCTCACCCTTGATCTGCGCCAGCCGTTGTTCGCCGCCGCGGATGCGCTCGTGCAGGTCGCCCAGACGTGCGGCCGTGCCGCCGTTGCGGTTGGCCGCATCGGCCGCTAGTTTGCCCACCTCGGCGTGATGTCGTCGGAGTTGGCGTTCCGTGGTCGCCTGGTCCTTGAGCAGTGCCTCGATGGCTTCGTCGCTCTGTCGTCGCGCCTGCCTGAGCGTGGCCTCGACGAGCCTTGGGTCCTTGCCGACCGCCCGCACCTGCTCGACGACGATCCGCTCGATCTCGCCTGCGGGGATGGACTTGCTCGGGCACGAATCCCAGCCGCGCTTGGCGGCGCCGTTGCACACGTAGTACCGATACGCCACGCGGCCCTTCTTGCACGTATACGAATGCCCCATGGTGCATTTGCAGGCGGTGCAGTGCAGCAGCCCTTTGAGGATGGCCCCATATTTGTTCCGCGTGATCGAGCCGCCGGTGCGGCCGTTGCGATTGAGCAACTGCTGGACGCGCTGCCAGACATCGGGTTCGATGATTCCGTCGTGCTCGCCCTCAAAGATCTGGTCCTTGAATCTGACCTTCCCGGTGTAAGCCACGTTGGTGAGCAGCGCGTACAGACTGCCCTTGTCGAATACGCGGCCACCGAGCAACTTGCCCTTGCGCGAGGTCCACTGCTTGGTCAGCCAGCCGCGCTCGTTGAGCACCCGAACCGCGGGGATGAGCGACTCGTGCTTGAGGTATAGGTCAAAGATCGCGCGGACGCGCTTCGCTTCCGGCTCATTGATGACCAGGCGGAATCTTTTGGGATCAACGTCGTAGCCGAGAATCGGTCGACCACCCACCCATTTTCCCTTGCGGCGGGCGGCAGCCATCTTGTCGCGGGTGCGCTCGCTGATGATCTCGCGCTCGAACTGTGCGAACGAGAGCAATACGTTGAGCATGAGCCTGCCCATCGAGTCGCTCGTGTTGAAAGACTGGGTGACGCTCACGAACGCCACACTGTGCTGCTCGAAGACCTGCATCATTCGCGTGAAGTCGAGCAGCGACCTACTGAGGCGATCGACCTTGTAGACGACGACCGTATCGACTCGACCGCCCTCGATGTCCTTCATGAGCCGTTTGAGGGCCGGACGTTCCACGTTGCCGCCGGAGAAGCCGCCATCGTCATACCGGTCGGGCAGGCAAGTCCAACCCTCCGCTGCCTGGCTCTTCACGTAGGCCTCACCAGCCTCGCGCTGGGCATCGAGGCTGTTGAATTCCTGCTCGAGGCCCTCCTCGCTGGACTTGCGGGTGTAGATGGCGCAGCGATTGACCGGCTTGGACCTGGCGCGCTCGGTCATTGCGGCACCGCCTTGGTGCGTTTCGTTGGCGATCCGATGCCGAAGAAGAGGTTGCCGTTCCAGTGGGCTCCGGTGACGGTCTTGGCGATCGCCGAGAGTGACCGGTAGACCTCGCCCTCATGTTCGAAGCCCTTGGGTAGCACCCGCACGCGGATCATGCGGCCCTTGTACTCGCGCGTCAGTAGCGACCCGGGCATCGGCAGGCGATCGCTGTTGCCAGTCGACAACGTCGCCGTGCGATCGGCCGAAATGGTTCCGATCACCGGGCCGTGGGCAGGCGCATGCACGCGCAGGTCGGCGTCGTTGGCGATCTCCAGCGCCCGCTGGCGTGCCCGCTCCGGCAGGTCGCCCTCCTCGAGCGCCTGCATGCGCCACGCGATGCGGCGGATCAGCCACTGCCGGTTGCCCGAGCGAGATTCCTCGCCGAAGACCTCGGCATAGCGCCGGCGCAGTTCGGTGCCGGTCATGCGCTCCAGTTCGGCGAGCAGTTTGGTCACATTCAGTCCCACTCATCACCTCCTTCCCGCGACTCTCGGCCGCGTAAACCAGTGGGACGATGAGTGTCGGAGCATCGCGAGGGGTCAAGGCATGTGCAGTCAGATTGTGCGGGCTCGGAACCGGTGGCCAAAGCGGCGTTTCGGCGGTGCACCGCAAGCACACCCGCCGCCAGAACGCCGGCAATCTCGTCAAGCCGCTCCCCGGCGGTCAATTCACCAGGATCATCTTCGCGCAGGTACATCGGCACGCTCCGAAGGCGGAGAATGGACATCGCGTCCGAGACGCTTGGCTCGACAGGCCGTGCGGCCCGCTACTGGTTAACTACGCAAAGTGTGGGGAGAACTGCGCGCTGAACCTACGGTTCCCTCCGGCATACCTCCTTTGATGGCAGGCCGACGGAGATCTTCATGGCCGAATCCGCAGAGCATGGCTTCTTGAAGCACGCAGTCAACGGGGTCCTGGAGACATTCTCCGCGCTCAAGCTCTACACGTTCACGGAGACAGATCGAAAACTCTTCGATTTTTCTTCGCTGCTTGAGCGTGATTGGAAGAGGCCAGTCGTTGGTCAGGTCCTATGGAGTCACGGAGAAGGCGTAGAGAAAGACCTTCGTACGCTTGCGCATGATGTCGACTCCGAGATCAAGGTCTACGTCGCGAAGGACACGATCAAGTACCGACAGGCGTTCGCGGAGATAATCACCGATTACCGCCGATCTGGTAAATACGCCGACTTGTTCAAGCTCAAGCCGATCTGGGTGCCCGCTGATTTCGACGCCGATCGCCTCGGGGACCAACAACTGGTGGTGGACCATCTCCGAAACGTCGTGGTCACGGACATTCTCTTTAATGTAGTCTTCGGTAATATCACGGCCGGTGATATGCGGTTCGTTCTCTATACCTCGGGTGTTGGCGGACTTCAACTGGCGATCCTGCACGTGATCGCGAACGATGGCTTCGTCAACATCGCCGGACTCTCTACGCGGCTGAGTATTAGCCCGGGCCCCATTCGAGAGAGGCTCTTGATACTTGCAGGAGCCGACATGATCCAGACTCCGCCGAATGCGATCAAGTACCGCGTCACACCCAAGGGCCGCGTCCTCCTCGATATTGTGAAGCGAGTCTGTGCTGCGCGCAGCGGATCAACGATGGACCCCGAGCTTGACTTTGTTCTAACCAAGTTGGGCTGTGGACCGGTTCCCTGGCCGCAGGTCGAAGAATGCCGAGAAGTGTTTCCAAGTACACCATTCACCCAACTCGTGAGGACGATTGTTGAGGCGCGACGATGGGTGGACTTGTCCGATGATGCATCTCGGTAAACAAACCGGCCCCGGCTCGTCGCTGATCCCTCCGCGACGCGACGGATCGGGTGCGGATGAGTGTCGCGCCCGCAGCGCTCGCGTGTGACGGGGTCTATGGCGAAACCGTACTGCTGGCGATGACGCATTGGTCTTGCATCGGGGCCAGAGCGTTGACAGGCCGTGCGGCCCGCTACTGGTTAACTACGCAAAGTGTGGCGAGGACTGCGCGCGGCAGTGGAATCATCGAATAGCTGTAGTGCTCACGGAGCCACTGCAGAAGAGTCAGGAACTCCTGCTTCTGCTCGTCAGTGAGTCGGCAGCGCGGGCCCAAGTGTAGCCTGGCACGTAACGCGTCCCAGCGGCCGGCCCGATAGATTCGTCGCCACGTCCGCACTGTCTGCGGATGGACTTCGACGAGTTTAGCAATCAGCGCCGGCTCCAGACCGCGATCAACACCTCGTGCCGCGATTCCTCACCGCTCCTCAAGGGTGTTTGAGAACGCTTCCATGCCGTATGAACGATCCTTACCAATCTCTCAACGATTGCGCCACACCGTACAAGCGCCCTGCCGCGAGCGGTCTCTCGTTGTCGATAAATGCGGGCTTCTAATTCAGATTCCCATGGAAACCAGCGATGGCTGACGACCTAGTCTCCATCGCGTCGCCAGCGATGGAAGCTCACAGCCAGTCGGCAGCCGACGGGAGCAATGACGTACATCCCTTCTCCGATCTCCATGCCGTCGTCGTACAACCTATCCGGACCGGCCGACATTTCAAATACGGCATCGTGGTTGCGGGCACATGCATTGCGCGAGAATACTTGAACGTCGCGCCATTGCTGCTCGGAAACCTCCATAACCAGTCGCCCGCCATCTGACAGTACGCCATCATGAAACGCAACCACCGTCAGCTCTCTCTTTCCCTTGTATTCGATATCCAAGTTTCGACACATCTGGATCAATACAGCGGCGGCCGACATCGACGCTTCTCTAGGCTGAGGGATGACCTCATGCTCAACTCCACTTGGAGCGCAATGGCAACACGCGCGGTTTTGTTGGACACAGCCGATGGGCGCCAACATCATCGATGTCAACATCAATAGCTTACAGTTGCGGTACATGCACTCGCTCCCGAGATTTGTTATGGCAACACGAGCGGTCCAAGGAACCGGAGCAAAAACCCCTCCGGAAAGCACTCTGGGTCAGGATAGCTCATTTCGTTGCACGATGCCAAGCAGCAAGTATATTCATAGTTGCCGCAACTTGGGCATATTAGCATCGCCTGGTCACACCACTTCTTGCATTGATCGAAGTCCATTCCGGGTTTCGGCCAAGGTTGGCGCCTCCCAGCCGTAGGCAAAGGAGGCGGCAATGGACTAGTCGGTGGCTTCTTGCGGCACTTGTTGGCGCAATCGTACATGCACCAGTTGTACCCTTCCCAGAATCGATCCCAAAGGAAGTCCGGCAGCGGCTCGCAGTCGCGATCCTTGAAATGTCTAAGCCACTGCTTTTGGCGGTCCCATTGGTCCCAGCATTTTTGTGCGCACTCATCCATACACGCTGAGTCGATATTGTCTCCCCACTCGTGAGGCGGCATTGGTTCTGGATTTGGATGGTACCAGTATGGAGGAAGCCACGGCGAAATCTTCGGGACTTCCGGAACAGAATTTGGCAATCCCCATACCAGTCCCAAAGGATCTGTGCCTGTTAGAGGCGACGCCACACCGTACGAGTAGAGGTTTTTCCCATCCGCGTATTTCGCAGGGTCTCTTTGCATCCAGCAACCCAGCAGCGGCAGATACACACGGTTGCGACAGTTGTAGATCCCAAGTTCGACCTCGAGCATCAGGCCCTGATGGCCAATGATCCACGCATACGCGGACGACCCGATGACACTCCAAGTGGCGTTCAAGACGGTGCGGTTGCCGTAGGGGTCGAACTGGTAGCGCTCGATCACGCTTCCCGTGTCGTCGCAAATCGCCGTGCAATTGAAATTGGCATCCTGCATCGCATACTGGCGAGCGGAGCCACCATCCACGCGCCACAATAACTCATCGACGTATCGGAGACCCCAGGCGTAGGCGTTGTCGGTCGTACCACTGACAGCCTCGCTCAGCACTTGCCATTGATCACTGAAGTAGAAGTCGCGCGTTTCCTGGAGCACGCCACCGGTGTAGGACTTCTTGACGACGCGGCGTTTCAGCCCGTCGTAGGCATACTGGGCGACGAAGTTTGAACCGTCCTTCACCGCCACGAGACGGTTCCAAGCGTCGTAGATGGCCGTCAGATTCGCAGTCGGACTTGAGGGATTCAGGAAAGCCGTCATGTTCCCGGCGGCGTCGTAACCGGGCGTGGCCCAGACGGGAAGCCCGCCGGTATTCGTCCCGATCGCCGTGATCTCATTGACGGTGCTCGATGTGCGGCTCTGGTCCAGGTCGGTCGTGCCAGAAGTCGCCGTCACGTAGTCGGGCCAGTTGCCCACGGGGTCGAGCGTCCAGTCCTGCTGCCTGCCAGGCGTGCCGGTGATGACATGGCTGCCATCGAGCGTGCCTCGCTTCATCTGCGTCAGGCGATTGATGGCGTCCATCGTGTACTGCTCATCGAAGCCGCTGGTCGCCACCATGTTCTGCTTCCAGAGGCGGTTCGAGTTGCGGTCGTAGCCGTACTGGTGCCGATCGAGGTCGGTGGGCGTGCCGCTGTAGGATTGCCAGCGCTGGTCGATGATGCGGCCGAAGCGGTCGAGTCCATCGAACTGGCCGCTGGTGCCGCCCCAGAGATCGAGCATGACGTCCGCATCCCCGAAATCGAGGCGCACGGCATTACGGGCGCCGAGGTAGGTGTACTCGGCGGTCACGTTTGAGTCGTTGCCATCGACAATCGACTGGATGCGCGACAGGTAATCGTTGATTCCGCCGCTCGCGCCGTAATCGTAATTGACCGGGGAAGCGCCGACGATTGCACTGCGGCGGGCGTAGTTCGATGTGGATGTGCCGGCGTAACTGTACTGCACGTTTGGCGTGCCGCCGGCGACAGCGCCGGAGTGGCTCTGCGAATCCTTTGTCAGCAGGCCGTAGTCGTTGTATTCGAGACTCACCTGGTTGACCGGCGTGCCCGTGCCGCCGGTGTTGTCGTAACTGGTGACGGTTTCCAGCATGCCGCGCACTTCGTATGAGCGGTCGATGCGCAGGATGCTGGCGTCCACACCCGAGCCTGTCGTCGAGACTGTGTCGCTGGCAAGTCGCCCGAGCTTGTCATAACCGAGCGAGTGAACCGTTCCTCGACTGTCAGTCGTGGTCTTCTTCTGGCCAAGACGGTTGTAGGTCAGGGCGACCTGATCCGACCCGCCCGAACATCCGGGAAAATCGATGGTCGCCAGAAGGCTGTTGCTTGCGAGGTCGGACGCGGGCGAGGTTGTGGTGCTCACGCCGTAGGTGTAGGTCGTCGTCTGATTGCCGGTGATCGAGTTCACCGCGGTCTGGGTAGCGATCTGGCCCTCGAGCGTGTAGGTGATGTTCGTGGTGCGATTGAGCGTCCCCGTTCCGAAGTCGTCGATCTGGCTCGTGACCCGGCCTTGGGCATCAAACACGGACTTCGTGACGATGCCGTTCGGATCCGTCACCTGGTACGCGCGGCCAGCATCGTCGAAGTCCGTGCTGGTGACGAGGATCGTGTCTGATCGAGCGGGAGGTGTTGTGGGACGGCTGAAGCTCGAAATGGCGCCGTAATCCGCAGAGGCGAATGCCCGCCCGATGCCATCGTACCATGATGCGTTGTACGAGAGCCGACCCTTCGGTTGCGTTCCCGCGGTGAGTTCACCTGTACTGCCGGTGCCTGAGTCGGGCGTGTCGTTCAAGCGCTGGGCGGATTCGGCGCTGATGACGTTGCCCGCATCATCGTGGGTGAAGAGCGTCTGCTCGACGACAATGTCGCCGCTGACGCTGCCAGCCTCGCTGTAACTGGGCGTCCCGGTGTAGTAACTGCGATAGGTCGCCGTGACCCACCCGACGGCGTTGTAGGCAATCTTGGTCGCGACCAGTCCATCACCTCCGCTGATCTGTTTCATGACGCGACCAACGGGATCGTACCATGTGTCCGTGGTGAGCGGATTGCCGACCGTGCCCGTCGAAGGATCGACCGCGTAGTTGATCTGCTGGTAGACTCGCCCGAGACTGTCGAACGCCGATGTGGTTCGTCCGATCAGGTTCCCCGTAGAGCTGGTGTCTTTGCGATCGACCTGCGTCACCCGGTCCAGGTTGTCGTACGTGGAAACCTGGTAGAGATCGATTTCGCCATCGACCGTGAGCCGACGGTTGCGGAAGTCGTAAGTAAACGCGGTCACGCGCGTATCGGAAGCGGCCGCATACTCGGTCACCTGCGTCAGGTTGCCATCGCCTCCGGCCGAACCGCCGTCGTAAACGTTCGCCGTGACGATGAGCATGTTGTTGGGCGAACCCGAGCCCGCCGGGTTGGTATCCGTCGCGCCAGTGTCATCGGTTCCGATCCAGATTTCCTTGACTCGCTGCGGGGCCGCCCACACCGTGCGCGTGATGGTTCCCATCGGCGACTTGACTTTGTTGCGCCGTTCGAGCGCGTCGTAGCCGTAATCGGTTTGAGCGTAGTTGGTGCCGCTGGTGCCCGTTCCGGATGACGGGATCAGGAAGTACGTCCGCGTGGAGGTCAATCGTCCTACATTGCTGTACTGCGAACTCGACCACGACTTCCAATCGGTCTGGGCAAACGTGTCGGAGGCGGAGAGCGCGCCGCTGCCGCTTGTGCGCTTCGAGGTGATCTTGTCGATGATGCGACCGTCTTTGTCGAGACGATCGATGGCAACCGGATCGACAAGCGTATAGGTGTATGAGGGAGCACTGCCGGTCGCGTAGCCTTGCCCCGAATACTGCTGGTTCAGATCCCAGGTTCCACTTCCCGGCTTGACCGACGCCAGGTACACAAACCACGTGGCCGTGCGCACGGTGGTGTTCGAGCCGGAGATGACCGCGTCGTGCGACGGGCCGAGGATCTGCGTCGGGCGGCCAAGATCGTCATACGTGGAGTCCGTGGTGACATTGATGCCGGGGCCGGAGCCGGAGGCCTGGTAGTTCAGAACCGAGGAGGTGACGACCCGCAAAACCGGATCGAAGGTGAACTGATTGACCGTGCCGGCCTGATCGGTGATCTCTGTCCGATTCCCGTTCGCATCGAAGGTCTCAGAAGCAGTCGTCGCCGAGTTGGAGCCATGTTGCGCGGTTGACACGACCGGGAACGTCGTGGTGCGAGTCGCGATCAGGTTGGTGCCGGAGAGGAAGGTGTAGGCATAGGAAGTTGTGTACTTGACCGCCGTGGTCGTTGCGTCCGGATAGAGGCTCACCTCGTAAGGCAGATACGTCGTGTTGCCATCGCCGTCAGTATTCGATACATAGGTGTACTCGATGAGGCGCACGTCCGAGCCGCCGGCGCCCTTGCGGACGTTCCGGTAGCGCACATGACCCTCAGCAGCGCCGCTTCCGCTAGTAGTGTAGTACTGCGTCGTGTAGACCAGACCGGAGGACGCGTTGAGGTATGTCGGCGATCCGCCGTAGTTCACCAGGTCGGCATAGGCTTCGTCGTATCCGGAGATCGCCGAAGACTCGGCTTCGCCGTTCACTTGCATATTGCTGTTGTAGCGCCAGAACCTGTACCACTTGTCTGTGCCGTTCGATGCGGTATACAAATGGAAGATCGGCGCGCCGCGATAGTTGGAGTAGACGGTGAGCGTTGCCCCGTCGGGAAGCGTCTGGACCGTCTTGTACTTCCAGTTGTTCACGCCGTCGGAGAAGCCTGAAGTGCTGTATGCAAAGGTGTCCGTCGTCGTGCCGCCTCCAGGGCAACTGACGCAGACCGCCGCGATCTCCTTGGTGACCTTGCGTGTCGTCGAATCGTACTCGAAGTAGTGATCGGCGTAGTCCTTGAGGGTCGCGTCGCTGGCCGTGTCGAAGTTGATGCTGTCATTGAAAGCGCGACGGTATCCCTCGGGGCCGATTTCGATTTTGAGGCCGTGGGCGAATCCCGCTCCGGTGCCATCGACGTAGTAGCGGTAGAAGCTGACCGCGATGTCCTGCCACGATGAACTGCCGGAGTCGTACTGTTGCTCGGTCGCAGTCTTCAGATCACTGATCAGTCCGTGGCTGCCGTTGCTGTCGTAGTAGGTGTAGACGTACTTTTTGATGTTCACCCAGGAGCCGCCGGAGCCGGTCTTCCGACGGTACGTGACGGAGGAGAGCTTCCCTGAATTGGCGCCCGATGTGAAGTAGGCGTAGAGCAACGAGCCGTAGTAATCGGTGCCGCCGACAGTCATCACGCACTGGAGGTCAGTGATGCCGGGCGTCGTACTGGCAGCGATTGATGTGGTTACACCTGCGGTGTCGGTCTGGCTGAGGAACTGGCCTTGCCGGCTGGCGGTATTGAAGTCGTTAAAGACGGTGGTCACTGTGGAGCCGGCCGGACCGCCGATTGTTCGCACGAACGTGAGGGTGTTCGCGATGGTGTCATGCGCGAGCGTCAGGTTGATTGACCCATCGCGCGAGACATAATCGCTTCCATCCGGATCGAACCAGATCGGGAAGTTCGGATCGAAAACG
Source organism: Planctomycetaceae bacterium (assembly GCA_040255465.1). Lineage (GTDB taxonomy): Bacteria > Planctomycetota > Phycisphaerae > Phycisphaerales > UBA5793 > UBA5793. Next base: position 7,410 of record JBDZVA010000011.1, on the reverse strand, counting down.
ACGGCAATCGATGAGCCATCGGCTACCAGATAGGGCATCTGCGCGATGAACCAGTTCCACCCATTTGGCCCATCGTAATCCTGTGAGGTCGTGTTGTTGTAGCTCCGGGTGTGGGTCAGTCGCCCGTAGGGGGCGACGATGTCGTCGAAGGACAGGACGACCGCACCGTTCCAGTAACGTACAGGATTCGCCGAGTTTAAGCGTACGTCACAGCTTCCGCCGGGGCATGCTCCGCTATTGACTGGCCACGCCTCGCCTACATTACTGCCTCCAGCGTCACCCGGAGTCCCGGGAGATCGGCTTTCCAGCAGCCTTGATCCACTGTCGCAACTGATCCAACACCAGATCGGAGGTCCATTGCTTGGAGCGGCGGTGATGGCTGCCATGAGACCCGGCCTCCCAGTGGTGTTCAATCGTGTGCGTGTCCTTCAACAGGTTCACCGACTGCGGGCCGGCAAAGCGAGATCGCTGCGCTGCGAGCCTCCCCGAGTTGACTGAGCACCAACCTCTGGATCAGCCTCGCCCCGATGCGACCATTTTGACCCTACCCGACATGGACCAGCGGAACAAGGTGGGCAGGCAGAAATCCTGGAATCCGAACACCGGTTTTCCCAGCGACGTCGCGCAAGCCAACTCGGTCCGGTCGCGCCTGAAGCGTTCGCGTTCGCCTCGGGGTCCGATCCGAACCCTGCGGTTGAATAGCGCGGGATGTCAATCGGGCAGCATACGCATCCGAGAGGATCGCCGCCGGTGGGGCGAGACCTTTCGAGGGAAGCACTAATTCCCCTTCGGATCTCGAATCGCGGCATCAGGACTGCGGGCACATGGATCCGCCGTGCTGCCAAGAGCGCTTGGGCCAACAGTCACGATTTGGCGCTGCAGGCTTCCTTCAGCCACTTTTTCGCCTTCGGGTGGGACTTCCACGCCAGCGACAATATCTCGGCGCAGTACACAGCCTCAGATTCGTCCCCCGGCGAGTATGCGCCCGCACGCACGCGAGGCAGACGCTTCTGGCCGGTCAGGTAGAGTTCGACATGCTTGTTGTGTTTGCGTGCTTCGCGGAGCAGTTCGGAGGCGGGCGCTTTTCCCTCGGTTACGTACGCGTGTAGGACCCTCGCCCACGCAGGAGCCGCGAGCCAGTCGTCGGGGTACTGCGCGAAGAGGGCCGCCGCGTCGTGATAGCGCTTGCGAGCCAGGAAGCACACTGCCAGCCAGTCGCGCACGCCCTGATTGTCATTGGGATTGAGTTCGAGCATCTCCTTTTGAACTTCGATCGCCTCGTCAACCGCTTCCGGAGTGCCCCACTCGATCAGCGCCTGGGAGAGCATGGCCATGGCGCGCATAAAAGGGCGTGTCTCGATGAGCCCCCAAAACGTGCCCTTGTCTTCTTTGAAACACTTCGATTCCAGATCGCGCCGACCTGCGGCAACGGCTTCCCGCAGTCGATCGACGTACTGAAAAGTCCGCTCCGACTCGATGTCGGCAAGCGTCGTGATCGCATCGACACAGTCGGGATAGATCTTCAACGCCCTGCGACACAGCTGCGCCGCACCTTCCTGGTCCTTGTGGATGATCTCCATCGCATTCCACACGAGTTCCTGGGCTTCGTCACGCCTGGACAATCGCCCGGTGAGTCTCATCGTGTCTTCCGATCATGTGGGAGTGAATTCGCCAAAGCGGCGACAGCCCAAACGCGACCATCTTAGTTCGAGTCTCGATCGGGCTCCGATCCAAACCCTGCTGTTAAATAACTCGGTTGTCAACCAGAGAGGGTGAGAGTTTGAGAGGGTTGGGGTCGATTGACGATCCGAACCCCTGGGATTTGGATCGGGGGGTCGATCGGGCGTTTCGGAAAGGAGAGCGCCGGCTTCGCGGCACAAACGGCGCAAGTCTTTGGAATCACGCCACTTTGCGCGACCTGTGCGGCAGGTGGCCGCTGAGCCCGATCTGTCAACAAGAACGCCGCCGAAAACTCGCGGCGGCGTCTCGAACTCCCCGATCCGAACGGCTTTCATAGCAACTCGCGCTTCGCAGAGGCCGAGAGGCCAGGAAGGGAAGTGCTCTGTTCGACTCCCTGGTTGGTGAACACGGGGATTGAGCGCATGGCCTTCCGCCCCTCAGAGCGGGGTCCGTCGCGGCGGTCGCGGCAGCCGTGGCTGGGCCAAAACCAGCGGCTGATCGGGACTGTTGCCTCCCGACGTCGGCCACGCCCAGAGGATCAGAGCTCACCGAGCAAAAGGCGGAGGCGGAGGCGGAGAAGTTGATGGGAATGAGGCTGGGACGCGCCGCGGAGATCGTGCGCGAAGGCGTGGTCGAGACGCTGACGTACCTGAACTTCCCATGTGAGCACTGGCGGCGCATCCGGACCAACAACCCAAGGGAGCGATTGAACCGGGAGGTGCGAAGACGCACGCGCGTGGTCGGTGCCTTCCCGGACGGGCAGTCGGCGCTGGTTTGGTGGCGGCGCGGCTATGTCACGTCGCGGGTACGAAGTGGGGAGAGCGAAGATATCTCGACATGAGGAGATTGCGGGAGATGAGGATCGATCGAATGAGACACGCTTGCCGCGGTGGCCCCAGCGACGCATGCCGGTGCTGCGGCGCGGCGGCTGCACCGCTCCGCCTCAATACCGGGGAAGGAGCACCGTCCCACGGAGCCCTTTCCAGATGTGCGCTACTTGACGGACGCTACCGCCAGCACCATCGCCATCCTTGCCGACGTGGTGGTGGTGGACATGTTCCATTTAATACCCCGTCACCCAACCCGGCGGGCAAATTCGGCACGTTTTCTACAGAACACACCTGTCCGCCTTTCTTCCGCCGCGTGTCATCGTGTTAGCGAATCTAATGCGGCCGCTCAACTGGAAGCACTATGCGGCCCGACCAGTACCTGTCATCCTCAAAAGATGCCAAGCTCATCGCGATGTTTGGGCACAACACAATGTGGCGGCCGGTATTCCGGGCTCCAATTGCGCTGGCCAGCTCAGACACTTCAGTGCTGTTTGCGCAATCATTGAACGCGATTTCGTATCGCGATCTGCTTCCATTTAGATAGAACTGCGATTGTCCGATCGGCAGGCCATCTTCAACAAGCAGAGCAGTTACGCCTATTACCAATCCCGGTGGCATCTGCGAATGATCGTAATTGGCAATGCAGAGAGTTGCACCAGGTGGCCAAACCACATTGGGCCCTCGCTCAAAGAACAGACACTCCTGAAGCAGTTTAGTAGTTCCCAACGAGGCATCAGCAATTAGGATACTTTCAATTCGATCCACCAAGGACGGAACAATCGATACACGAGATCGAAAGGTCGGGTTCTTCGCGGTTCCGTCGTCTCCATCACCGGTTGCGTTGGCAGGGCGGATGCTGTCGGTAATTTCGATTTCGACAAACAATTGAATGCCAGAGTCCTGAACGTATTCAGTCGGTATGACGCATGTCGTTCGCTCCAGAGTGCGGTGCCAGATTCGACTAGGAGTGCCGGGCTGAACAGCGGGATAAACAGTCGTTGCCCAAAGCTCTGTTTCATCATGAGCACGAATACGCATAATAGCAGCACGTGTAGTCGGAACATATGGCACATTGACCCGTACCCGAACAGGAATGCCCCGAAGCCACTGTGTCCGCGCTTGAAGCAGCGTGCCCGAGTCGATAGCAGTTTTAATCGATCTGCGCCATATATCATACTCATTATCCTGAGTCAGTGCGCCTCGGGTTGTCCTTGCTATGATTTCTGCGGCTGCAAGGTTTGTATCCGCTTTGGGCGAATCCCACTCCGCTGAACATAACCTCACGAGTATGGCTACCGACGCCAACTGGGGGTAGTTGAGCATTACGAGTATCGTAACCAGACCTGCCAATACGGCGCTCATTGCGGCGAATCGTGGCACGCGCCCGCATGCCAGCCGAGTCGTAAGTGAGATATCCCAATTACGACCACACTCTGGGCAGATATGCGAGCTTGCGCCCTCTCGGCTGTATCCACAGCGATAGCAGCGAAGGCCTGGCTTGATGGCTGCAATGATAGCACGACCAAGGCAGATATAAGTCGCGGAAGCGATGACGAGCGAAGCAAATAGTAGTAATCGCAGTAGCCAGATGATGCGACACCTCTCTGAGTGTTAGTGTTGGCTGTTATTACAGTGTGGATTGAACGGCACATATGGCCCTATCATCCCGCCACCACAGGAGGCTGGAGTGCAGCAGTCCAAGAGCTTCTCCCAGTTAACGCGGCGGCCGCAAATCGGCTCGTTCATGTAGAATTCCATCATCTCTGAAAAGCAATCCCATGGATTGCCCGGGTTCGTCACGCAACATCCATAGAAAGATGCTCGGATTTCAGTGCACATCCAGGCATCGCAATCCAGACGTCCCCATTTGTCCATGAAGTTGCCGATATGGCATCCGCAATGGCCGTAGCTACAGTTATCTCCAGCGTGAATTAGTTCGTGAGCGAGCATCTCACACGTCATCTCGCCACCGCCCATTGAGATTGTACAATTGGCGCAATTGACGCTAGCTCTTCCGCCGGGCACGTCCTCGCACATCACGACCCAAGATGAACAGTTGGTGCTGCCTTTGCATGCGCTTTCGGCGTAGCTAAGTGCATATTGGAATTGGAAGTTCCTCAGACATGAATCATAGAGACCTAAACAGTTATTTCCGTCCATTAAGAATGACGGCCATTGGGACTCGCGCCGTGTTGGTGTTCCTTGCGGCTCGAGGGTTGGCGGATTGCTTTGTGGGCTGACAGCGGCATTGCACCGCGCGGTCGCCAAGCCACGAGCATCCCTTTGCACTATTGCCATCGACTGGCAGTAGTCATACAGCCCCATCCCATCGACATATCCAAGCGGATCTCGTCGTGTCCACCGTCCGAGTTCAGCGGAGTAGACGCGGTTGCGGACGTGGTTGAGGTCGAGGTTGTAGTCGTGCTGGTAGCCGGCGTATCCGACGCGGTTGGCCACGGCGGAGGCGGAGAGGGCGTTCCAGCCGCTGGTGGCGCCCTGGTAGTTGTTGATCGCCAGGGTCTTGTCGGTGCTGTCGACGTCGCCGTCGAGGTCGACGTCGCCGCGCACGTCGTAGGCCGGGGCGTCGATCCAGGTCTGGATCTGGGTGATGTCGGTGGCATCGCAGTCGCCGTCAGAGTCGGTGTCGCCACCGGGCAGGCCGAAGGGGATGCCGTAGGCCGAGTACTTGGCCCATTCGACGATCAACCCGCCGCTGGTGATGATCGCTGAGACGTCCGCTCTCCAGTTCTGGCAGTAGTAGCGGCGCTCCTCCATCGTGCTGTCGGCCGCACTGGTCCAGCCCGAGTTGGCGTCTCGTTGGCGAAGGATCACGGAGTCAATGTAACTGGATCCTCCGGCTCCGTCAAGCCCCGCCTGGTGGTAGACGAAGAGCTCTTTGGGGTTGTCATCATCAGCGCGGTAGACAGCAATGAGCCGCCAGCGTTCGTCATAGATGAGGTGGTACTTGGGATCGTTGGCGTCCACATCACCATCGGGCTCGGTGTCTTCGTGCATGGTGATGCGGTAGCCCAGGCCGTTGTACCAGTACTCGGCGATGAGGTGCTGGTCACCCGTGTCCTTGACCTGGCGCAATCGGCCCCAGACGTCGTAGACGTACTCGTAGTTCTGGCCGTCATCGGTCAGGTTGCCCACCCCGTCGTAGGCGAGGGTGAACTCATCGCCGCCGGTGGCGTCGGTGTTGCGGCCGGTGAGTTGGTTCACCACATCGTGGGTCCGGTTGTCGTTGTACTCGTTGGTCTCATTCCAGTTGTTGTCGCCATCGAGATCGAGCTTGGCGTTAGACCAGTTGCCGACCTGATCGAGCGTCCAGTCCTGCTCGCGGGTGCGGCCGGATATGGATGAGCCGCCCCAGGTGCCTTCCTCGGCCCCATTTTCACTTCCTCAAATCGCTGATACGCGCTCCATCGGACTCTCTCCGTCTGAACGGTGTGAATGTCACAACACACAACCTTCCTGCGGGAGAGCCCTTCTGTCAATGTGCGCAAGATTCAGGACGTTATCTGCATGATCAAGGCGCGCAGTTCAATATGCAGTGCCTCCACTTCAATCTGCGCGCCCATCAGTGAACCTCGCGTAATCCTTTTGCACGATGGCGACGCCATTTCGCAAGTTCAAAGCGCGATCTGACAAAGGCGCGGTGTCCCGATTCAAGTTCCGCGATAGACGATGCAAATTGGCGCGACTAGGACGAAAGTCGCACGCATCCTCTCGCACAAAGGATGCCCCTACGCCTGTGATGCGCCTTCTGAGTTATGGGAAGGGAGATGAACGAGGTAGGTTGTGGCCGGGTGCCTCAGCCACCCCGACGCCCAACCTGTTGGGATGCGCTCCCGGCGCATCGCTTATCCCAAACCTACTTGCTTTCGCTCGAGAATAGTACAACGCAATCATGAAACTCCTTGTCATTATCTGTGGCTGACTCATGCGCCTTGCCATCGGCTGGGCGAACAAGGTCAATCGCGATATGTTTCACCGGATGTGTTTGGGGATCGGACTCTGACACGGAAACACGTACTTCAAAATCAGACGGAAACTTACGCAAGATCGCCATGACTTCGCGAACATTCATAAGCCACTCCCTGCTAGACTACTCGGTTCACTGGCCTAGACAAACAGTATCATAGAAGCTAAAGCAAATGTCTGCCTGCGTCTTCATCCTGTGGCGTACTAGGTGCTCGCAGGTCTTCCACAGTCCGCAACATGACGCCTTTTTTAGCAATTTGCACATTTTTTCGCATTCGGATCGAAGTTTGCCGCCTGGCTTATAATTAGCGACGCACCATGCCTTGCAGGCTGAAGTTGTGATTGGACCAGCCATGAAGTTCAACTCGCAAGTACCGCGATTCGCCGCAAGACCCGCCGCATCGGCCAGTTGTACCGCAAAGCTGCCCACATACTCATACAGCCCCATCCCATCGACATACCCGAGCGGATCACGTCGTGTCCACCGCCCGAGTTCGGCCGAGTAGACGCGGTTTCGGACGTGGTCGAGGTCGAGGTTGTAGTCGTGCTGGTAGCCGGCGTATCCGACGCGGTTGGCCACGGCGGAGGCGGAGAGGGCGTTCCAGCCGCTGGTGGCGCCCTGGTAGTTGTTGATCGCCAGGGTCTTGTCGGTGCTGTCGACGTCGCCGTCGAGGTCGACGTCGCCGCGGACGTCGTAGGCCGGGGCGTCGATCCAGGTCTGGATCTGGCTGATGTCGGTTGCGTCGCAGTCGCCGTCGGAGTCGGTGTCCGCCCCGGGCAGGCCGAAGGGGATGCCGTAGGAGGTGTACTTGGCCCATTCGGCGATCAGACCGCCACTGGTGAGGATCGCACTGAGATCGCCGCGCCAGTTCTGGCAGTAGTAGCGCCGCTCCTCGAGCGTGCCGTCGCCCGCGGA
>JBDZVA010000005.1:0-206290 GCA_040255465.1 Planctomycetaceae bacterium | reverse complement strand
CGACGCGGCTCAGGCCAGGGAGCCGATGAAGCATGGCACCCCGCGACTGTGTTGCGACGGTCAAGAGCATTCGCCCAGCGAACGCTCGGCTTGCTTCCCGCAGCCTTCGACGCGGCTCAGGCCATGAAGCCGATGAAGCATGATAGCCGACGGGGCGTGTCGAATGTTCAACTCGGCGCCGTTCGCGGAGACTCAACGATACCCGACCTCTGGACGCGCCCTACTTGCTGGACGCTTGCAGGAGTTGCTTGTCGGATTCGAACAATTCGGGCATTGTTGAACCCAAGGTATACCCTTTCTTACGGCAACGGTCAACTGCCTTACGATATCGCCGCAACGCCTTCCGATAGTCGGTTCTTCTCCCGACTTTCTTATAGACCTCCATTGCCAAATCGAAAACAAGCGAGTCAAGATCGTCCGGGACGTCTTGCCGCATTAAGCGATCCACCAATTGCTCCGCTACACGAAAGTTCCCCTCGCAGACTTCCATATCTCCTAGACAAAAGAGAGTCTCAGCACGGTTGGGTTCAAGCGAAAGTGCTCTATGATACGCCATTCTTGCTGACTTTCGCTGTGCATACGCATCACCGAGGCGCGTCCACAGATCAGCAGTCTCGTGCTTGTTCAATCGTCGCTTTAGCCTCCCAATAAGTCGCTTTCGTACGCAAGCGGCCTTATCTGCTTTGCCGCGAAACTCCAGGGCAAGTATGCATCTTTGGAGCCGCGACAAGTCCTCCATATCTTGTTTAGACAATGAGTAACACATGTTGATCCCCGATACCGCCTGTGGACCCGTCAACGGTTGGGGTGAGGCGGTACGCAAATAGTACGCAGAAGTGGATAGGGTGTGGTTGAGCCGTTGCGAAACGCGCCGCTCTGGGCGTTTGAGTGCTGTTATTTGCCCATTTCGCTTCCCATCGCGTGCTCTCTTGCACGGGTTTGGCCGGCCGACGCCGCGTCTTTCGTCTTGATTCAAAGCAGTTCGCACGATCGCGTGGCCTGCGCTCCCTGAGCGTCGCTTAGACCACGGCACCCGTCGCAATGCCGCATTCGGGGCAGGTGCCGGTGGTGGCTCGGAGGTCGTAGTTGCACTGGGCGCATCGTCCGGCGCGGTGGCGGAGGTGGCGGCGCAGCATTGGAACGAAAGTGAACGGCACGAGCAGCGCGGCGGCGAAGACGAGTGTGTTGACGATCGCGTCGGGCCAGTGGATCCTGAGCAAGTAGCGTGCGTTCCGATGTAGGGTGCTGTTGAGGCTCTGCGAAACGCACCGGGTTCGACGTTCGATTGCATTTGTTCGCGTCCTTTGCTTTCCATTGCGTGTCCTCGTGCATGTCATCGTTCCGCCGATGCGACACCTTTGCCCTGGCCCAGAGATGTAGTTCAGGTCAAGACCTGACAGCACCGCGCGTACCGCGTCCACGCCGAGCGCCACCTCTGTGAGCCGTCCGAAAGCCCAACCGTCAGGTCCCGACCTGATCAACGCACCTGCCCGAGTTTCGACCCAAGACGTGCAGCGACCCGATCCAACTGTCAACGCGACAGGCCGAACCACGCCGGTAGTCGTCCTTCCACGGCAGGCGCCGCGCCCGCCGGCTCCCCCCTGACTCTCCCCGAACTGCGACGACTCGAACGAACCGGCCGCCGACCCCTTCAAGATACCCGCTTACGGAAAATGTGCAAGGGCGAATGCGGCTATTTGGAGAATAAAGTCACACCGTCTTCACGCGCTCAAACTGAACCACCCATTCTCTGCACTATGAGATGGTCTCGCGTCCTCCGGCGCGATCTCGACGGGCGCGCCGACACCATCCGGTCCTCTGCCTTGCACCGCCTCCGCCGTGACGCCCCGGTGAGTCGGTAGGTCAGGTGGAACCTGACAGTTGGGCGTGTGTTGGAACAGTGGTTTTGCCCCGTGGCTTGATCCGGGGCCGCTGGTCGCCGGGAGACCACCCGCGAGGCTCGGGCGCTGGTTGCCCGTCGGCAGCGCGCTCGCCTCGAATTGTCAGGTTGCACCTGACCGGCGACTGCGAGGAATCGGTCTTCATTGCACTCTCGCACTCAGCAGCCGAAGCGGCGTGCGGAGTGGCACCCAATGGGGACGCGGCGAGCCGCAGATTGAGATTGGCGGACGGCGGCTGGACCGTCGCGCATTGGGTGTCCAACACCCGCGTCCTGACCCTTCGACACGCTCAGGGTCCACGGACAGGCGCGGCTCGTCGGGGGGTGCGGCGCGTGCGGCTCGTGCGGCTCGTTGATGGCCTCGCTGACGCGTCGGGCTCGCTTTGGGCGTTGCTCGTCGCTTGTTGCCGACTTGCTGGAATTGGTTGACGCAGCACGTTCGCGGTCCGCACGGCGGACCCTACGGGGGCCGTCGCACTTTCTCACTCAGAACCGCAGAGCCGGGTGCGGAGTGGCACCCGCAGCTCTGGTCGTTCGGTGGTCGTCGCGCGTTTGCGCGGTCCTCAAGTCCCGAGCTTCTTTTTCAGGTAGTCGCTGGTGAGGTGTTTGAGGAGGTCGATGGGTTCGCAGGAATTGTCCGGGCCGTAGTCGATGTCGAGCGGGCCGATGGCTTTGGCGGCTCGGATGGCGGCCTTGTTGAGTGTCTTGTTTCGCTTGCCGATGCCCATGAGGGCCGTGCCCATCGCTTCGCGGACCCACATGTCTTCGCGGATCGGCTCCGATAGACGACGTACGCGGATTGACTGATCGGGTGTCCCACACCGCTTCCTGACAGGCGCGGCTCGTCCGGGCGTGGGGCTCATTGAGGGCCTCGCTGACGCGTCGGGCTCGCTTTGGGCGTTGTGTCGCGCTCGTCAGGGCGCGGCAGTTTGCCGGCGGCGCGTTCGGCGAGGCATTCGTCCAATGTGAGTCTGGCGTGGCGGAGGTGCGGGATGACGATGGAGCCGCCGACGACGAGGGCGACGTTCATGGCGTCTTCGATTTCGGCGTCGGACCAGCCGTGGATGACGGCCTGTTCGATGTGGTAGTCGATGCAGTCGTTGCAGCGGAGGACCATGGAGGCGACGAGGCCGAGCAGTTCCTTGGTGCGGCCGGGCAGGGCGCCGTCGCGGTAGGCGGCGGTGTCGAGGTTGAAGAAGCGCTTGATGCCGAGGTGGTCGGTGGCGAGGACGCGCTGCTGGCCGACGGCGCGGTCCTGGCGGAACTGTTCGAGGGTGCGATGGGGCATGGGGGGTCCTTTGGGGATGGTGCGGAGAAGTGTATGGAGTCCGGCATGAGGCGAAGGCGCAAGCGGGGATCGGGTGGCGATGAAGTTTGTGGATCGAAGAGCGGTTCGGCCTTGCTGGCGCAACGGGGTTTGCCCGCCGGTCTGGTTGTCGGTGTGGTTGGTGTGCGGCGTACCATTTCGGCATGAATGGGAATCAATCGATTGCGGTGGTTGGGGCGACGGGGGCGGTCGGGCGCGAGATGCTCGAGATTCTGGCCGCCGAGGGCGTTGAGGCGGGGCGGGTTCGGGCGTTTGCGTCGAACCGGTCGGCGGGGCAGCGGCTGGCGTACGGCTCGGGCGAAGTGACGGTCGAAGCGTTCGGGGCCGAGAGCCTCGAGGGCATCGACATCGCGCTGTTCTCAGCGGGGTCGGCGATCAGCAAGCAGTTCGGCAGACCTGCGGCGGCGCGGGGGACGGTGATCATCGATAATTCGTCGGCGTTTCGGATGGATGCGGATGTGCCGCTGGTGGTGCCGGAGATCAACCCTGAGGCGCTGGATGCGGTGAAGAGCAGCGGCGGCGCGGTCATTGCCAACCCGAACTGTTCGACGATCATCACGCTGATGGCGGTGACGCCGATTCATCGGCTGCTGGGCGTGAAGCGGATGATCGTAAGCACGTACCAGGCGGTGAGCGGCGCGGGGGCGGCGGCGATGGAGGAACTGCGCCGGCAGGCGAGGCAGGTGCTCGACGGGCAGGAGCCGACTTGCGAGGTGTTCGACCAGCCTTGCGCGTTCAACGTGTTCAGCCACAACACGACGATCGGCGAAGACGGGTACAACGTCGAAGAGACGAAGATGGTCAAGGAGACGCACAAGATCTGGGGCGATGCATCGGTGCGGGTGACGGCGACGTGCATTCGTGTGCCGGTCTTTCGGGCGCATTGTGCATCGATCAACCTGACGCTGGCGCAGCCGGTGCGTGATCTTGATGCGGTGCGCGAGGCGATCGACGCGTTTGCAGGCGCGAAGGTGGTGGATGATCGCGCCGCGAATCGTTTTCCGACGCCGCTGGAGGCGTCGGGGAAGGATGATGTGCTCGTGGGTCGGCTGCGGCTGGATCCATCGCAGACGGATGAACAGGGTCGGTGCTGGGGGTTGAACCTGTTTGCGTCGGGCGATCAACTGCGCAAGGGGGCGGCGCTGAATGCGGTGCAGATTGCGAATCTGCTTGGTGAGCACGCGGCGGTTTGAGTTGCAGTGAGTTGTTGTTGCACGCTTGCATGCATCGCCCGAAGCGGGTCGATGCATGGCACCCAGTTCAGGGCGTCGCATGCGACGCTGCTAAACATACCTGTTGGACTCCCCTACCACCACTTCACGCACTTCATGCGACGGGTGAATGCGCCGGGGAGTGGGCCGCGCTTGAGGACGTAGAGCGGGAGTTGGGGTGGGCAGAAGAGGCGGATGTCGAAGTAGGACTCTCCGAGGCCGCGGGAGATGGTGCCGACGGAGTCGCGGCAGCGGAGGATGCCGCTGGAGTGTTCGAGGGGGATGTTGGAGCTGTTGTGAAAGGCGAAGGGCAGGCCGAAGCGCACCTGGCCGCCGTGCGTGTGGCCGAGCAGGGCCCATTGCACGCCGAGTTCGGCGCAGGTGATGAGGATGGACGGTTCGTGGCCGAGGAGAATGCGGTAGGACTTTCCTTGCACGCCGACGCGCTGTTCGAGTTCGCGTGCGTCAACGATGGTCTGGATGAGGTCGCAGGGCGTGGAGGTGCCGAGGAAGGTGATGCCAAAGTCGGCGAGGACGGCGGCGCGATGTTCGAGCCACACGACGCCTTCGATCTTGGAGGCCATGCGCTTGAAGGCTTCGGTATCGTGGTTGCCAAAGCTGGCATAGGCGCCGACGCGCGGGCGCAGGGCGGCGACGAGATCGCCCATGACTTTGAGAGATGCGGCTTCATCGCGCGGCCAACTCATGTAGTCGCCGGTCATGCAGACGAAATCGGGGGTGATGCGGCTGCACATGGAGATGACCTTGCGGAACCATGGGCGGTAGCGGCGGATGTGCAGGTCGCTGAGGTGCAGAACGGTGCGGCCCTCCATGGCGGCGGGCAGGCCGGGCAGGGAGAGCTCGATGCGCTCGGCGACGGGTGGTTCGGGGCGCGGGGGTGAGAGCGTGGCGGGGGTCATCTCGGCATCATCGTACGCGTGAGACGGGGAAAATCGGCGTGAGGCGCGGAGGCTGATCGACGCTGGGGTCCGGAGGCGAGGCGGGGCGTCTTGCCGGAGTGTGAAAACGACGCTAGTCTTCCAATTGCAGGGTGATACACTCGCCCCGGCAATGACCCGTCGGACCACGCCCGCGCGGGCGGGTTCGGCCTATCGATGCGAACTCAGGGAGGTCTGTCACGATGGCCAAGATGTTCTATACGCTCGAAGAAGCCGCTGCGCGACTTGGCAAGCCGGCTGAGGAAGTCACGAAGATGGCCGCCTCCGGCCAGATTCAGGAGTTCCGCGATCGTGACAAGCTGATGTTCAAGAAAGAGCAGATCGATCTGCTGGCCGGCGACGATGAGACGGAACAGATCGGCCTGGCTGACAGCGCCGACAACAAGGCGATCGAGGACAAGGAAGAATCCGTTCTGGGCCTGATGGACTCGAAGGAGTCGACGGGCATTTCGATTTTTGATTCGGACGATCTGGAAAAGGCCGACCCCAGCGCGGCGACGCAGGTTTCTGATTCGATCTCCCCGGCCGGGTTCAGTCTCGATCCGCATGCGTCGGGTTCGGGCCTGCTCGACCTGACGCGCGAAGCGGATGACACGTCGCTGGGCGCGGTGCTCGATGACATCAACTACCCTGGCGAAGAAGATGGCGCTGCGCAGTCTGGCGGAGCGTCGGGCCTGTTTGCATCCCCGGGCGGCGAAGTCGCCGCGGTGGCGGGCGGTGCGATGGTGATGCCCTCGACGGTGGAGTACTACGACGGGGCGGGAAGCGGCCTGACGATCGGGCTGGCCATCGGGGCGCTGGTGTCACTGATGATTTCGACGCTGGTCGTCTTTACCGCACTGGTCGGTGATCAGACGGTCGCGGGGATCGCCGTGTCCATCGCGGGCAATCTGTGGATGTACGTCGGGATCTTCGCGGGCGTAACCATTCTGGCCGGCATCATCGGGTGGTTCGTCGGCAAGACGTTCCAGTGATTTATTGCTGATTGCAGGACAGGCCATCGTGCTCGCGCCGCGGCGCGGAGGGCGGCGCTGTTCGTTGATGGAGACTGCCGCGCATGCCGCTTTCGATGTACGGGTTGCGCGAGTGGGGTCTGGCGCTGGCTGTCGCTGCGACGCTCTCAATTGGCGCGTGGCTGGCGGGATGGTGGTGGCTGCTCATCCCCATCTGGCTGCTGTGGCTGGCGGTGGCGGCGTTTTTCCGCGATCCGATTCGAAATGTGCCCGCTGATCTGGACGACTCTGTTTTTCTGAGTCCGGCGGACGGGACGATTTCGGCCATCGAGCGGGCGGATGGGCACGAAGCAACGGGCGGCGCGCCGGCGGTGGCCATCCGCATCTTTTTGAGTGTGCTCAACGTCCACATCAATCGCAGTCCGTGCAAGGCGAGTGTGGTGCGGTGCCATCATCGCCCCGGCAAGTACCTCGATGCACGGACGGCCGAGTCGGCGCGGGTGAATGAATCGAATCTCATCATTCTCGATCGCAATGGCGAGACGATCGGCGTGCGACAGGTGAGCGGAGCGATCGCGCGGAGAATCGTGTGCCCGCTGCGGAGCGGACAGCATCTCGAGCGCGGCGAGCGATTTGGAATGATCAAGTTTGGTTCAACGACCGAACTCATCCTTCCGCGGCCGGAGGATGTCGAGGTGCGCGTGAAAGTCGGCGACAAGGTGCGCGGCGGATTAACGGTGCTCGCGGCGTTCGCCGGCACAAAGCGGGATGACCTCGCCTAACTCAGTCCGTGCTCCAGATCATGCCAGAGGTCTTCAACGTTTTCGATGCCCACGCTGAGGCGGCAGAGGTTGTCGTCGATGCCGAGCGCCTTGCGTTTGTCGGGCGGCACTGACGCGTGCGTCATGATCGCAGGATGCTCGATGAGCGACTCGACGCCGCCGAGCGATTCGGCAAGCGCGAAGAGATGCACGCGTTCGAGGAACCGGCGTGATTCGTTGAGGCCACCCTTGAGCCAGATGGTGATCATGCCTCCGCCGGCCGGCTCGCCGTTGAGGCGCATCTGTTTTTGTGCGATGGCGTGCTGCGGATGCGACGGCAGGCCGGGGTAGACGATGCGTTCGACGCCTGAGTGCGCCTCGAGGCGGCGGGCAATCTCGGCGGCGTTGCGGCAGTGGCGCTCCATGCGGATGGCCAGCGTCTTGATCCCGCGCAGGACGAGGTAGGAGTCCATCGGGCCGAGTATGGAGCCGATGGCGTTCTGCATGAAGCGGATCTTCTCAGCGAGATCGGCGCGGTTGGTGACGAGGATCCCCCCCACTGCGTCGCTGTGGCCGCCGAGGTATTTCGTGGCCGAGTGCATGGCGATGTCGAAGCCCAGTTCGATCGGACGCTGGAGCATCGGCGAGGCGAACGTATTGTCGCAGACGGTGATGATGTTGCGCTTGCGCCCGATGGCGGCGACGGCCTGAAGGTCGACGAGTTTGAGGGTGGGATTGGTTGGCGTCTCGACCCAGATCAGTTTCGTGCGGTCGGTGATGGCCGCCTCGACGCGCGCGGGATCGGTCATGTCGACGTAGGAGATCTTGATACCCTGGCTGCGCTCGCGGACGCGGGTCATGAGGCGGTACGAACCGCCGTAGAGGTCGTCCATGGCGATGATGTGATCGCCGGAGTCGACGAGTTCGAGGCAGGTGCCCATCGCGGCCAGGCCGGATGCGAAGGCGAAGCCGCCGTGGGTGACGTCTTTTTCGACCTTGGCGCCTTCGAGCGCGGCCATGCAGCGTTCGAGTGCGTAGCGCGTTGGGTTGTGCGAGCGCGAGTATTCAAAGCCCTTGTGCACTCCGGGGCTCTGCTGGACATAGGTGCTCGAGAAGCTCACCGGCGGCATGACGGCGCCGGTGTTTGGGTCAGGCAATTGGCCGCCGTGGATGACTTTTGTTTCAAGGTTCATGGTTTCTTCCGATCGGTTGCACAACCTTCAACACCAAGACACTAAGGCACGAAGACACAATGAGCAGATGGACATATGGGGTCAGAGAATCACGCGGTGAATCCCATCTCTGATGCGCGCCACGTTGAAGTTGATGAGCAGGGCGAGGCGCAGACCGGTAACTTTCAGGTAGGTGAGCGCCTGCGCTTGGTGAACTTCCAGGATTCTCTCCACGGTCTTGAACTCCACGATGAGATGGTCGTTGACGAGCATGTCAAGGCGCAGCCGGCTTTCGAGCAGGATCCCATCGTAGGTGATTGGGACCATGTGCTGCGTTGCGCATTGGACTCTCCTCTTGGTCAGCTCATGAAACATGCAAGCTTCATACCCGGACTCGATCAGCCCGGGTCCAAGACTTCGATGCACCGCAAAAGCACTGTCCACGACGGCACGAGCCGATTGCTCAACAATGGGATCCAAAGGCTTATGCATCTCCTGTTGCCCCGACACGACTTGGCGCCGCTGCTCTCAATTCACCGCATTCCTTATCTTTGTGGCTTTGTGTCTTGGTGTCTTCGTGTTCACCGTTGGGCTCCCAATCCATCACGACTGCAGCGCCTGTCTTCGGAGGTAGTTGAGGAGATCGATCTGGGTGATGAGGCCGTAGTAGTGGTCGGCGTCGGCAATCAGGGCCACTTTGCTGGCGCGGAAGATCGGCACGAGTGCGCGAACGTCGGCGTTGGGCGGCAGGGTTTCGAGCCGGGTGACCATGAAATCCTCGACAGACTTCTTGAAGTTGGCCGGGTCAGTGTTGACGGCCAGCAGGAGGTCTGATTCATCGATGATTCCGACGATGCGCTTGTCGCGGATGACGGGCACCTGGCTGATGCCGTACAGCTTCATGCGACCGTGCGCGATGGCGAGGGTGTCGGTGGGCGAGATGGTGAAGTCTTCCTGATCGAGATGGCGGCGCGGTATGAGGTCGCGCAGGTCGCCGAACTCGGGGCGCTTGATGAAGCCGTTTTCGATCATCCACGAATCGGAGAACATCTTGTTGAGGTACTTGTTGCCGGTGTCGCAGACAAGGACGCACACTCGCTTAGGGGACTTCTGATCGTGGCAGTACTTCAGCGCGCCGGCGAGCAGGGTGCCGGACGATGAACCGGCGAAGACACCTTCGGTCCGCAGCAGATCGCGCGCTGCATGGAATGCCTCGGCGTCGGTCACTTCGTAAGCGGCGGTGACGAGGTCGAGATCGAGGATGTCTGGAACGAAGTCTTCGCCAATGCCTTCGACCAGCCACGAGCCGGGCTCGATCATTTTGCCGGTGTTGACAAGCGGCGCGAGGATGGAGCCTTTCGGATCAGCAAGCACGACATCGATGTCAGGCTTCTTCTCTTTGAGGTATCGCGCGGTGCCGCTGAGCGTGCCGCCCGAGCCCACGCCGAACACCACGGCGTCGATGTTTCCCTCCATCTGATCCCAGATTTCGGGACCGGTCGTTTCGTAGTGGGCCTGGGCGTTGGCGGGATTGCCGAACTGGTTGACGTAGAAGCCGTGCTCCTCGTTGGCGATGCGCTGCGCGACATCCTGGTAGTAGTCGGGGTGTCCCTTGGCAACGTCGGAGCGGGTGAGGACGACCTGGGCGCCGAGGGCCTTGAGGTGGTCGATCTTCTCCTGGCTCATCTTGTCGGGCATGACGACTTTGACTTTGTAGCCGCGCAGCGACCCGACGAGGGCCAGGGCAATGCCGGTGTTGCCGGCCGTGGCTTCGATGATGAGCCCGCCGGGCTTGAGTCGGCCGTCTTTCTCAGCCTGGGCGATCATGCGCCAACCCATGCGGTCCTTGACCGATCCGCCGGGATTCATGAATTCGAGCTTGCCGAAGAGACGGCACGGGCCGGTGTCGAGCCGGCGAAACTCGAGCATTGGCGTGTTGCCGATCATCTCCAGAACGTCAGTGAAAACGGGGGCGGTTTGGGCAGTGGTGCTCATGCGAGCATCGTAGCGAGTAGCCGCTTGGCGGGTGACAGCCCAACAAGCCAGAAATGACCCCGGTTTTTATCCTTGCGAATCAGAATCGTCGTCATCCGACCAGGCTGGCTCGATGGTGGCCGTCATCGACCCCTTGCAGCGGGCGATGAGGATGTCGGCGCCGTAGGAGAGGATCTGGTCGCGTTTGAACTCCGCCCGCTCCTTGTGGCAGGTTTCACAGATGACGCGGCCCTGCGTGTCGACGCGCTGGGCCATGAGGAAACTCTCTTCGAAGCCCTTGATGAAGAGGTGCTGGAGCATGCGCATGACGTAGAGGTAGGAGTGGTCGTCATCGTCGTGCAGAACGACGTGCCACGGCGTGGGCTGTTTTGGCTTGCGCTTGGGGTCGATTTTGGGTGCGGTGCGGGTCTGTTTGCGTTCGATGGTGGTCGTGTCGCTCATGACTCCTGAATATACCAGATTCTCGCCGGAGATGCAACCGGAATGTGGATAACTGGCAAGAGAAACTGCCCGGGCGGCGCGCCAGCAGTCGGTGATCTGGCCGGGTTCGCCATTACTCGCCGGTATCGAGTTCGGCGGCCTCGCGGACGAGATCCATCAGCCGGGGGTCGTCTGCCGCCTCGCGATTGGGAATGACGATTGCCCGCTTGTACTTGCCGGCTCCGGTAAGCAGCCCGTGCGGGTCCTCGAGTTCGACGCCACGGATGAAGGAGAGCGTCACTCGCCCGCGCTTGGCGTCGATCATGCAGATGTTGCCGCCGATGGAGCCGAAAGTGGCGTCGCCGTGGAAGTAACTGAGCGCCCCGAACTTCACGGCCTCGGTCGCTTCGGGCACGGTCTTCAACACGACGCGCCGCAACTGCCGCACAATGCCGCAGACTTCTCCTGACTCGAGGGCCAGATGATCGCGCATCTCCGACGGGCTGAGACGTTGGGAGGGCATGGAGAATAGTACGGCTGCGGCTCGGCCGGATGGTCGGATTCTTCTCTTTCAGCGTTCCGGTCTGTCGTTTTCAGTTCGCACCAATCCGACTCACCACGAGATTCATGATCGTGCCGGGGGCAACGCAGTTCGCGATCATGACGTTTATCGAGCGCCCTGTCCGGGCGTGTGGTATCCGCGCGGCATCGGTCAGGGCTTGCGGCCGCAGGCTCTGATCATGATCGTCACGCCGGCGACGACGAGGATCAATCCGGCCACGATGCTCCAGACTGTGGAATCGGTGAACTGGCCGGTGAAGAAGTGGCTGAAGCGGTCGGAGAGTGAGTCGGTGGCCATGATGCCCAAAATGAGCAGGACCCCTCCGACGATGACCATGATCAGAGCGGCGATGCGTGTCATGAGAAACTCCATTGAAATCGAACACGGGACAGGGGATCGTACGGTCGGGCCGCGACCGCGACCGCGACAAAGGCGGATCCGCACTCGTTCGAGCCCGTAGCGTGCCCGTAGCTAGGGTCGCTCGGCGCCCGTCGGCCTTGCAGCGGCGGGCGGCGAAACGGAGGACTCGCGCTGTTGCCCGCATTCGGGGCAGCGGACGATGGAGGTATCGAGGCCGCGCAGCTCGTAGCCGCAGCCGATGCAGAGGTCGTATCCGGCCTCGCGCATGGCGCGGCGGATGGGGCGGACGTAGAGCGAGCGGTACATCCAGGCGCTCCACGGCCAGAAGAGCAGCAACAGCACCGCAAGGGAAATTGCATACGGCAGCCCCTGACCCGCAACACCAAGCCAGCCCATCAGCGGCTGCAGCAGTTTGAGACAGAGCAGCAGCGGCGCCAGGATCAGCAGTGAGCGCCACAGAAACGCGCTGGTCGAAACAAAACGCTTGTGCGCTTCATTCGACAAACGAAACTGCTCGCGCCGCGAAAGTTCGTATTGCGGATCGGTGAAGTTGCCAAGCAGCCAGCGGAGGTTCATCGGTTGAGTTTACACGGCAGGAACCAGACCGACGCGCGAGCGAGGACGAGAGGGTCTCGACCTGCTTTGCATGGTTTGTGAGCCAAGGGTGCGGGGCGTGCGTGCTCTGATCGTCCGTGACCTACAGTCCCGCATGCGGCGATCCCAACCCTCGAACATCTGGGTCCGCGATCTTGTTCCGTGCCGACTCAGACCATTCAGTGCACCAATTGCATTCGTGGTCTACGCCACCATCGCCGCCTGGTGCTGGATTCAGTCAATCTCGCAGTGGCTCGGTGGCTCGGGATTGTTCGGCATCGATCTGATCCTGGCACTGGGATTCTCCATCGCAGTAGTTGCAGGCGCGGTACAGCTACCCTCTTGGTACCGCAAGGAGCGGCTTCGCAGAAAGCAAATCAAGGCGGACACCATGCTGGCCGCCGCACGCGCCGGCAATTGCGGCCACTGTGGTTACGATCTCACCGGCCTGACAAGCGAGAAGTGTCCCGAATGTGGGGTATGGATCGGACGGCATCGCGCCACGCCATGAAGTTGTCTGCATACTGGAATTCGAAACAGCCCGCGGAGGTTCATCGATCGCGTCTCGAGGGCAGGAACCAAACCGACGCGAGTGCGAGGACGATTCGAACAGGCGTTAGTCTCGGCTCTGTGAAACCATGCCCTCCTCCCATTGTGGTACCATCAGGTGATGTCTGCACCTCTGGCCTACTTCATCTCGTGGACGACCAAGGGGACGTGGCTCCACGGGGATGAGCGTGGGTTCGTCGAGCGAGGCAAGGCAGGAATCCAGGAACCCGACAGGCTTCGCAATGAACGGGAGTTTCTCGCGCTTCGCGACGCGGCGGTCATCCTTGACGACGATCAGCGCCGGTTGATTCATTCGACGATCGAAACCCACTGCAACATCCGCAAGTGGGAGGCGCTGGCCATCAACGTACGTACAAATCATGTGCATGTGGTTGTAATTGCATCCGACGCGGCGCCGGAAACCGTGATGGAGCAATTCAAGGCGTGGTGCTCACGGCGTCTGAACGAGATGTCCGGACACTCTCGCAAGTGGTGGACTCCGCATGGCTCGACACGGTGGATCAATGACGAAACGAGCCTGGCGGCGGCGATCGAGTATGTGATCAATCGCCAGTAGGAGACACGAAGGCGAAGATCCCTCGATGGTGATCTTCCTCGCTGGCGCGTCGGTCTGGTTGAGTGCTTCAGTCTCCTTGCCAGTTGAGTTGCCAAGACACGCCGTGGCGGTCGGCGCACCAACCGACAGAGTTGCGAGACGCGCGGCGGGTGTATTCGGTACAACGTTGTGCTCGAGGACAGAGGGCGAGGCCATCGCGCCGAGCGCGAGGCGGACTACGATCTCGGCCAGTTTATTCACTAGGCGGCGGGCATGAAGAGGGGTAGTGACATGCGCTACATGATCATCGAGCGATTCAAGCCGGGATGCATTGGTGAGGTGTACAAGCGGTTTGACGCGAAGGGTCGGATGTTGCCGGATGGACTCAGGAACGTCGACAGTTGGATCAGTAATGATCTGACGACGTGCTGGCAGTTGATGGAGACAGAGGAGTTTGATCTGTTCCGGCAGTGGACGCGGAACTGGGATGATCTCGTCGACTTTGAGATTGTGCCGACTCTGTCATCGACCCAGGCGAGAGCGACCGCACTGCGTTTGGAGTGACTCTGCCTTAACGCATTCATGGCAAGGTCGCCGGAGTCCTGCGATCAGAAGCGGCCATGCAACGTGATCCTCGCGGCTGCTGATCTTCAATGATCGTCACCTGCGTTCAACTTCAGATGCTCACGAACCATCTCGTTCGGATCCCCATCCTGCCAGAGTACGGAAAAGGCGCTGCCGTCGCGGCGGGTGACGGGCGATGCGTTTTCGGCGTGGGCCGGGTCGAAGCTCCAGTCGATGGCGATCATGCCTTGGAGCACCTGGGCGTAGTCTGACTCGTTCGCGTGGGGCGCGCGGAGGGTGATGTCCGAGCCGCGCGGCGTATCGAGCACGGATAACAAATCGTCCCACGACGTTGGCCAGTGGTTCTCGTGCGTTTCGAGGTAGGCAACGAGCAGTTCGCCGGCATCCCATGCCGCGTAGGCCTCGGGGAGGTGGCGCAGCGTGTAGATCAGCCGGTCGCCGACCCAGAGCACGCATGCCAGTCCCACGATGGCGGTGAGGCCGATGATCTTGCGACGGCGGGTCATGGCGCCTTGTTCAACTCCTTGCCACATTCGGTGCAGACTCTTGAGCTTCCTATTGGATAGCCGCAACTTGGACACACGTCGTCTGGAGGTCGAGTCAACTGTCGCGGTGAGCTGATCCCAGAGAACCGGTCGACAGAATAGGCGAGTAGCCCACCCACCGCGATCGGGAGAATGAACATGCGGGCGAGTTGATCTCCTTCGTACGCAAAGCCCGCGGGCGAAGGGAAGTACCCCGCGAGAACGAATGGAATCTCCACGATTGTCAGAAGCGACCAGAACAGCGCATGACGCAGAACGGGCCAGCGATTCCAGAGTGACGCGACGACGTAACATGCCACGACAACCATCACGTAGACCGACGAGTACAGGCCAATCGAAACCCAGTCCTCTGCGATCGTGAACCGCGCCGCACCAAGGCACCCCGCCACGGCAATCGCGAGCATTGCCGCGAGCGAGGCCAGGAAACGGAACCATCGTACGGCCGGCACTGATTATCACTCCATGGGTATCTTGGCACTCTGCTCAACCGCGCACCGTTTCGCTTCGTCGTAGCCGGCGTCGACGTGGCGGAAGACGCCCATCATGGGGTCGTTGGTGAGAACGCGCTTGAGGCGTTTGGCTGCGGCTTCGGTGCCGTCGGCGACGATGACCTGGCCGGCGTGCTGGCTGAAGCCGATGCCCACGCCGCCGCCGTGGTGGAAACTCACCCAACTGGCGCCGCTGGCCGTGTTGACGAGCGCGTTGAGGATCGCCCAGTCACTGACCGCGTCGGTGCCGTCTTTCATTGCTTCGGTCTCGCGGTTGGGGCTGGCGACGGAGCCGCAGTCGAGGTGGTCGCGGCCGATGACGATCGGCGCTTTGACCTTGCCGGTGCGAACGAGTTCGTTGAAGGCCAGGCCGGCCTTGTCGCGTTCGCCCAGGCCGAGCCAGCAGATGCGGGCGGGCAGACCCTGGAAGCTGATGCGCTGCTGGGCCATGCGGATCCAGCGGTGGAGCGATTCGTCGTGCGGGAAGAGCGCGAGGATCGCCTCGTCGGTGGCGCGGATGTCGGCCGGGTCGCCGGAGAGCGCCGCCCAGCGGAACGGGCCGCGGCCGCGGCAGAACTGAGGCCGGATGAACGCCGGGACGAAGCCGGGGAAGGCGAAGGCCTCGCTGTAGCCGTTGTCGTAGGCGCGCTGGCGGATGTTGTTGCCGTAATCGAAGACGACCGAGCCGCGGTTCTGGAATTCGACCATCGCGCGGACGTGACGGGTCATGGTGTTGAGGCTGAGGCGCTCGTACTCGCGGGGATCATGACTGCGCAGGTAAGCCGCTTCATCGACCGTCAGACCCGACGGCACATAGGAGAGCACATCATGTGCTGAAGTCTGATCGGTGACCGTGTCGGGCGTGATGCCGCGCGCGAGCAGCGCTTCGTAGAGGTCGGCGGCGTTTTCTTCGACGCCGACAGAGATGGCGCGGCCTTCATGCGCATATCCGATGGCGCACTCGATTGCCTCATTCACAGAAGGCGCGATCTCATCAAGATAGCGATCCTGGCGGCGGCGCTCGAGTCGCGCGTGGTCGACGTCGGCGATGAGGCAGACGCCTTCGTTCATGGTGATGGCCAGTGGTTGAGCGCCGCCCATTCCGCCGCACCCCGCGGTGAGGTTGATGCGACCCTTGAGCGTGCCACCGAAGTGCTGGCGCGCTGCTTCGGCGAATGTTTCATACGTGCCCTGGACGATGCCCTGGGTGCCGATGTAGATCCACGAACCGGCGGTCATCTGGCCGAACATCATCAGGCCGCGCGCGCAGAGGCTGTCGAAGTGATCCTGCGTCGCCCAGTGAGGCACGAGGTTGGAGTTGGCGATGAGGACGCGCGGCGCGTCTTCGTGGGTGCGGACAATGCCCACGGGCTTGCCGGATTGCACGAGCAGGGTCTCATCGGCGGCGAGATTCTTGAGCGACTCGATGATTGCGTCGTAGGCTTCCCACGAGCGAGCCGCCTGCCCGCGACCGCCGTAGACGATGAGATGGTCGGGATCCTCGGCGACGGCGGGATCGAGGTTGTTCATGAGCATTCGCATGGCGGCCTCGGCCTGCCAGGTCCTGCAGGTTCGCTGGGTGCCGTGCGGTGCGGTAATGTGGTGGTGTGTCGCTGTGGTCATGGCGCTCCCCTGTTCGATGATACAGGCCCGGATCGACCCCGACTGACTGCCTTCACTTTGCTCGATGATCGGCCTGGAATCAAGCCCAAACCCAAAGAATGGGTGCAAATCGGGGATGAGGGGCGATTCCGCGGGCAGGTCAGGGCGGGCCGGTCGTTGCCCCCTGCCGGGAGGGGGAATATCATCCCGGATAAGAATCGCAAGACGGAAACACTAGAAAGAGACGAGGAAATTTTTCGATGTCTATCGCACCCGCCGCCAAGACCCGGGTCATTGCCGATCACGGCCGACACGAGCAGGACACCGGTTCGCCGGAAGTCCAGATCGCCGTACTGACCGCCCGGGTAACTGATCTCACCGAGCACCTCAAGAGCCACCGCCAGGATCACCACAGCCGCCGCGGCCTGCTGATGATGGTGGGCAAGCGCAACCGCCTGCTGCGGTACCTCTCGCGCACCAATCGCGACGGCTATCTCAAACTGATCGAAAAACTGGGCCTGCGCAAGTAACCGGGAGCGTTTCTCTGGTGCGCATCCGGCTGCTACAACCTTCTTCGCCCTGGCAACGGCGGTTCAACGGGAACCGTCTGGTATCGCTCGCATGGTGCAGCGAATTCGTCCAAGCGGCGCAGGCGGTCAATCCATCGCAACGGGTGATGGAGTCGGACGCTCGGGCCTGCTGAGCAATCAATCGGCCAACCAGGCAAGTGCTTCCCCGGAGGTGATCGACAACCGATCACGACTCTGTTGTTTTGCATTTGCCGCTGGCCCCAAGAAGGGACAACAAACGAATTATGGCACTTACTCGAGTTGAACGTGAAATTGGCGGTCGAACACTCGTCCTTGAAACCGGTCGCATCGCCCGTCAGGCCAATGCCGCGGTGATGGCGACGTACGGCGGCACCACGGTGCTGGCGACGGTTGTTCGGGCGCCCGCCCGTCCGGGGCTGGACTTCTTCCCGCTGACGGTGGACTACCGGGAGAAGACGTCGGCGGCCGGCAAGTTCCCAGGCGGGTTCCGCAAGCGCGAAGGCGCGCCCAATGAAAAAGAAATCCTCACGATGCGGATGATCGACCGACCGATCCGCCCGCTCTTCCCGGACGGGTTCATTGAGGAAGTGCAGATCCAGTGCTGGGTCATGAGCCACGACACGCTCAATGACGCCGATGTGCTTGCGGGCACCGCCGCCTCGGCTGCCCTGGCGCTGAGCAGTTGCCCGTTCGAGGGGCCGATTGCGACGGTCCGCGTGGGACGCATCGATGACCAGTTTGTCATCAACCCGACCAGCGCTCAATTGGAGTATTCCGATATCGACCTCGTGCTCTCGGGCCACAAGGACGGCCTGAACATGATCGAAGTCGGCGCTGCTGAAGTGCCCGACAACGACGTGATCGGCGCGATGAAATTTGGCTACGAGCACATCAAGGACATTCTCGGCCTGATCGGCGAACTCACCGAGAAGGCCGGCCAGCCGAAGGTACTCGGCGAACTCGTCGTCGTTCCCGATGAGATCACGAATCTCGTCAAGAAGGAACTTGGCGACGCGATGACTGAAGCCCGGCAGATTCCCGGCAAGCAGGAGCGATCCGACCGCGTCGCAGCGATTGCCAAGGAATTCATGGATAAGCACTGCCCCGCTCCCGAGAGCGGCAACTACAACGACGTCGTCGCGCACGCCCAGAAGCAGAGCCACTGCAAGGAAGCGATTCGACTTCTGGAGAAGAAGACGGCCCGCCGCCTGCTCGCCAAGAAGGGCATCCGCGCGGATGGCCGCGATCTCAAGGTCATCCGTGATCTCGAAATGGAAGTCGGCATCTTCCAGCGCACGCACGGCTCGGCGTTCTTCCAGCGCGGCGAGACACAGTCGCTCGTTTCCTGCACTCTGGGCACCGGGCGCGACGAGCAGATCATCGACGGTCTGCTTCCCGAGTACTCCAAGAAGTTCACGCTCCACTACAACTTCCCGCCGTTCTGCACCGGCGAGGCCCGGCGCATCATGGGCCCGGGTCGGCGCGAGATCGGCCACGGCGCTCTGGCCGAGCGCAGCCTGGTCGGCGTGCTGCCTGATCCGGAAGAATTCCCCTACACGATCCGCATCGTTTCGGACATCACCGAGTCAAACGGCTCATCGTCGATGGCCTCGGTGTGCGGCGGAACGCTGGCGATGATGGATGCGGGCGTGCCCATCAAGAACATCGTCTCGGGCATCTCGATCGGCCGCGTGACGGATGAAGACACCGGCGAAGAGACGTACATCACCGACATTATTGGTGAAGAGGATTTCTTCGGCGACATGGACTTCAAGATCTGCGGCACGCGCGACGGCATCACGGGCATTCAGCTCGATCTCAAGGCCCGCGGCCTGAACTTTGAACAGATCGAACTCATCTTCGCCCAGGCGCGCGAGGGGCGGCTGTGGATCATTGACCAGATGGCCAAAATCATCGCCGAACCGCGAGCGGATATCAGCCAGTTCGCGCCGCGCATCATCACGCTGCGCATCAGCCCGGACAACATCGGCAAACTCATCGGTCCGGGCGGCAAGACGATCCGGGCCATCCAGGAGCGCACGGGCGCCAGCATCGACGTCGACGACGACGGCACGGTGATGATCGCAACCGCCAACGGCGAGGCGGCGGCCCAGGCGAAGGCCGAAGTCGAAGCCCTGACGGCCGAGGTCAAGGTTGGCACGGTGTACACGGGCAAGGTCGTGGCGGTGAAGGACTTCGGCTGCTTTGTCGAGATCGCGCCCGGCACGGACGGCATGTGCCACGTCTCCGAACTCGCCGACGGGTTCGTGAAGAACGTGAGCGATGTCGTGAAGATGGGCGACACGATCAAGGTCAAGGTGATCTCAATCGACGACCAGGGCCGCATCAAGCTGAGCCGCAAGGCCGTGCTGCGTGATGAGGCCAAGCAGGAAGAGCCCGCGAATTCCTGAGTTTAGTTGAACCAATGAAAGCGGCCGCGCCCGGAGGGGTGCGGCCGCTTTCGCTTTTCACTGCGGGCGGGGCGGCTCGGAGCGGCGGAACGAGTGGATCGTGTCGCGCCCTGGCGCCGGAAAGTGATCTACAATTGAGCCGATGACATGGACTCGAATCACCTTCGACCCCCAGCAACTGGGCGGCCAGGCGTGCATCCGCCACCTTCGAATCCCGGTCGCCACGATCATTCGATGCGTCGCCGATGGGATGACCTTCGCTCAGATCATCGAGGCCTACCCGGAACTGGATCAGGCTGATATCGCTGAATCGCTTAACTACGCGGCCTCACTTGCGGAGGATCGACTCATCCCCCTCAAGCCGACTGGGACGTGAGTGCGATTCCTTGTTGACCAACCCGTATCGTGGCAAGTGGCCCGCGATCTCGCAGCAGCGGGTCACGACGCTGTGCATGTGCGCGACCTGGGAATGGCTGCAAGTTCAGACGCTGAGATTCTCAGCCGTGCTCTGGATGACGGGCGAATCGTGCTGACGCAGGATGCGGACTTCGGCACACTTCTGGTCGCATCGGGCCGCAGCGCACCATCGGTAATCCTCTTCCGCCTGCGGACAGGAAACCCGGCGATGCAATCAAAGATTCTCATTGCGAACCTGGCACAAGTCGAACCCGAACTCGCCGCCGGCGCGATCGTCGTGCTCAGCGAAGCGGGCATGCGCATTCGTTCGCTGTCGAACGAGAGTTGAAGCCACGCTTATTCAGTTCCCCCACGGGAACGAGATTCCGACGTAGCCCATGAGGGAGTCGCGGCCGGGGTTTTTCTGCTCGCCCTGCGTGCGTGCGTTGGAGATGTGATGCCAGCGCAGGCCGGTCATCAGGCGAGCGCCGCCGTCGCCGACGGCGATGGTCGCGCCGAGTCCGGCCTGGGGGGTGAAGTCGAAGCT
Organism: Planctomycetaceae bacterium; assembly: GCA_040255465.1. Classification (GTDB taxonomy): domain Bacteria; phylum Planctomycetota; class Phycisphaerae; order Phycisphaerales; family UBA5793; genus UBA5793. The sequence goes on along the minus strand of JBDZVA010000005.1, from coordinate 185,846 downwards.
CGTGCCTTGATCGGGAACATCATCAGCCGTCCAGAGCAGGCCAGCGCCGGCGTCGCCGTAGATGGTCCAGTTGTCGCCCTTGAGGAAGTGCCAGCGAAACAGGGTGTTGAAGTTTGTGCCCCACGTGTTCTGAATCTGGTCGAAGTAGAAGACGCCCAGTTCGAGATTCACGCTGAAATCGGTGGCGATGAAGTACTCGGCAGAGAAGTGCAGGTTGTAATTCTCGGAGCTGTCGAAGTCGTGAGCGGCGCCGGTGTAGATGGCCCAGCGCCAGGTGTCGGCGGTGCCAAAGGGCGCCAGTGGCTCGACCTCGTGAATGGCGGACGGCGCCTCCTCGGCCTCGGGCTGCGCGGTGGTTCCCGTTCCCTTCAACAGCCAGTCGAAGTCATCATCGGCGTTGACGGTCCTTGCGTTGGCAAGGCTGATCATCAGGAGAACGCACGCGCTACTTCGCATCATGTTTATTCGCTCCGTTCACAAATGAGTTCACACGGGACCGAAGAGGATATGCGCGCCGGATGGTGCGTCTGAATCGCCGGGATTCGCGGAGCGGCTCAGTGCCCTGAGGCAAAACGAGACCCGGCGACTCGCTGATTGCGAATCGCCGGGGGGTATGTTCACCTTGAGAACTGGCTGGAGCCGCGGCAAAGAACCGCTCAAGCACGAATCGCTCACGCCTGGCGAATGATGCCCTTCTTGGTGAGGAACTCGACGAGGGCGATGACTTCTTCATCGAGGGACATCTCGGCGGTGTTAAGCACCAGTTCAGCCTTCTCCGGCGCTTCGTAGGGATCGTCGATGCCGGTGAAGCCCTTGATCTCGCCGGCGCGGGCCTTCTTGTAGAGGCCCTTGGGGTCGCGGGCTTCGGCCACTTCGAGGGGTGTTTCGACATAGACCTCGAAGAACTTCATGCCACCCTTCTCGGTCGCTTCGCGTGCAATCTGCCGGTCGCGGAGATAGGGGCTGATGAAGCTGGAGAGGGTGATGATGCCGGCGTCGGCGAAGAGCTTGGCGACTTCACCGATGCGGCGGATGTTCTCAGCGCGATCCTCGGCGCTGAAGCCGAGGTTCTTGTTGAGGCCGAAGCGGATGTTGTCGCCGTCGAGGCGATAGCAGTGATGGCCGAGGTTGACGAGGGCGGATTCGAGGGCACAGGCGATGGTGGACTTGCCCGACCCGGAGAGCCCGGTGAACCAGAGGACGCAGCCCTGCTGCTTGAGGGCCTTCCAGCGCTCGTCGCGGCTGACTTCGCCCTCGTGCCAGTGAATGTTCGTTGCCTTCTGCTGCGTCATCGACCGCCTCCTGATTCCGCCGTTTGCGTTGAAATGTGGGTACGCTGACGGGCTTGAGCCGCGGAGACCCCGGCCACGTCCTGAGACGAGCAGTCTAGGCAAATCCCGTGCCCCCCACCAGTTTGGCGACCCTCAGGGGGTGCCGGAAGCAGGGCGCAACCTGATGGTGACGGGCGTGAAGGGCTCTGGCATGGCCTCGGTGTTGGCTTCCCATTCCGGGGCCATGATGGCTTCCTGGTCGGGGAGGACCTCGCACCAGCCCAGGAGTTCGTCGCCGAAGGTCACCAGGCCGGCAATCGAACCGGTGCGGTCGGCGAGGTACCCCACTTCTCCGGTGTAGTCGGCTTTCATCATCGAGCCGCCGAAGATCCAGGGGCCATCGGGCAGCAGTTCATGGCTGTGGAAATCGCGGACCCAGTGGCGGATCGGCACCTCGTGCTGCTGCTCCAGCTCGTCGGTCCACTGGACGGTGATGCTGACTGCCGCGCCATTGGGCGGTTCGACGATCCACTTCATGCCCTGGGGATCATCGGGATCGATCTTCCACCAGCCGGGCCGGCCGGGTTCGAGACCGGTGAGCAGCAAGGCGGCGTGGATGTGACTCGGTTTGGCCTCGGTGATAAGGACTGACTCGTGCGTACGGGTGCCGGTCAGGCAGATGATCTGCTCGAGCCAGCCTTTGTTGATGCCGCTGTAGCCCTCGATCTCGACCACCTTGTTGTTGAGATCGATCTTGAGGTGTGGCCAGTCGACCTGGGCATAACGCGGCTGTTGCGGCTGCGTCGGAACGGCTGGCGCTTCAACGACGGGCGGTTCCGCGGGGTGAGGCGTCTTGTTCGGCCCGGTCGCGGCCTGTTCATCAACAGGAGGCGCCGGTGGCGTGGGCCGGGGCGCCGCGGATGGGGATGGCGATGGTGTCGTCGAGGTCTTGCTGGAGTCGCAGCCGGGCCCAGGGAGACTCAGCGCGAGCGAGAGGAGGATCAATCGAGTGAAGCGGCTCGGCATGAGGCCTCACATCTGGGCGGCGGATGTCTCATACTGCTCGAAGAGTTTGTAGATCTCTTCGGCGGAACTGGCGTTGTAGACGGCTTCGCGGAAGTCATCCTGCGTCATGAGGCGGCTGATGCGGGCCAGCGCCTGAATGTGCCGGCTGGTCTGGTCCGGCGGGCTGACGAGCATGACCACAAGGCGCACAGGCTGCCGATCGATGCTTTGAAAGTCAATGGGCAGCGCCGGCTTGCCGATCGCCAGCATAAGGTCGTTGCACACATCAGCTTTGCCGTGCGGAATGGCCAGACCCTGACCGATGCCGGTGGTGCGAGTCTGTTCGCGACTCCAGACCGCGTCTTTGAGTGCGGCAGGGTTGGAGATCGTGTGCGTCGCGGCGAGGAGGTCGACCATCTCATCGATGACGGCCTTTTTCTCGGCGTGCTCGAGAGGCACTTTGATGCATTCAAGTTTGAGTATGTCAAGCAGATTCATCGGTCGACGATCGCCTCTGTCTAAACGTGCGGCCCAACGCATGAGAGCGATCGGGCCGGTTCCAAGGATGTTATGCTAGCAAAGCAGCGCGAGGTAGCCGCCATCGCGATAGCCTGCGGGCGAATCTCCGGGCATTCCGGCCGGTCTCTGTGAAAACTCGGTGACTACCCTCGTTCGGTGCCAGCGGTTGATCCACGCGCTTTGCGCCTCATTCTCCTCGGGTTCAAGGCTGCAGGTGCTGTACGCGATGATGCCCTTGCCGCCGCGCAGCGCGAGATGATCGGCGACGACCTGCTTCTGAAGAGCCACGAGGGAGGCGAGATGCCCGGTGTCCACCCGATACCGGGCTTCGACCCTTCGCGCGAGCGTTCCCGAGTTCGAGCAGGGCACATCGAGGAGCAACAGGTCGACTTTCCCGGCGAATTCCATCAGGCGGTCCGGCTCGACCACCTCGACGCGTTCCGAGTCGGCGAAGCGCCGATGCAGCATCGAGAAGCGCCGCTGATCGATATCCGTGGCGATGATCTTCGCTTCCGGATAGGCGAGTGCGAGATGGGCCGTCTTGGTTCCCGAGCCGGCGCAGACATCGGCGATCACACCCGCGTCGCCTGTGGCCTCGCGCACGCGGCGCACGGCGTCGAAGGACATCGGATCCTGAACGCGGGCATCGCGATGGGCGCCAAGCAGCTCGACAAGCCCGGCGTGTGAACCGGACCACACTGCGAACCCCGGGGCATCATGCGCTGCGAGATCATCGTGTCGCTCGACCACGTCGGAGGGCAGGCCGACGATCAGCGTCGGTGCGATGACGAGACTGTGCAGGGCGAGTCGCTCCAGTTCCGCAGGCGCATAGCGCCTGGTCCAGCGTGCGATCAACTCGACGGGATGGCTCGTCTGGGTTGCGAGGCGCTCGACCGGATCTTCCGGCAAGACCGTGTCAGTGAGCGCCAGCCATCGACCGTCTGAAAGTGGAATCGCATCGCCACTGACCTGCGACTGGGACTCGACGAATTCGCCGCGCAAATCGATCATTCGTCGAAGCACGGCGTTCACGAGGCCACCGGCCTTTGGCCGCACGCGCCGCTTGGCCCAGGCGACGGTCTCGTTGACGACGGCGTAGTCCGGCTGGTGGCTGAGAAAGAAGATCTGAGCGGCGCCGACGAGCAGCGCGGCCTGCAGATTGATCTCGTTTTCGACGAGCGGCCTTCTGAGACGGGCGTTGAGCAGGCATTGCAGGGTGAGCCAGCGTCGGACCGTCTCGGCACAGATGGCTTGCGCGAGGCGGGCGTCGCGCTCGTCGAGTCCTGCCGTGGCCAGCGGGCGCAGATCCAGATCGGGCCAGCGGCGAATCTGCTCAGCCACGAAGCGCATCGCCCCGTGGCGTGCGTTGGCGGGCTCTGCGGATTGAGTGGCGTGGGGCGAAGTCATCACGGCTGGGAGCATAGGCGTGGCAGCCCGTCGACCCGGCGCGATCTCGGGCGGCGTCAGTCGTGGCGCAGCGCGACGATCGGATCCTGGCTGGCGGCGACGTTGGCCGGGTAGAGGCCGAAGACCAGTCCCACGCCGCAGGCGACGATGAAACTGACGGCGATGGACCAGCCTGTCACCTGGGTGGGAAACTGCTCTGGCAGCGCCGCCCCGAGCAGGATGGCGCCGAAGACACCCACAAAGATGCCGATGAAACCGCCAAAGAGCGAGAGCACGCCAGTCTCGACGAGGAATTGCCAGGTGATGTGGTTCCGTGTCGCCCCCAGCGCGCGGCGGATGCCGATCTCGCGCGTGCGTTCCGTCACCGAGGCAAGCATGATGTTCATGATGCCCGTACCGCCGACCACCAGCGCGATGGCGGCGATGAAGAGCATGACGCGACTCCAGATTCGTGCCGTGCGCTTGGCCATTTCCTGAAGTTCGTAGGGGATGATGACGGTGACGTCTTCATCCTTGCGCTGACCGATGTTGATGATGCGCTCAGCCATGTGCCCGCCGCGCGAGACGGACTCGATCGTCGGCATGCCGATGTAGATTTCGCTTAGTTCGATGTTGGTGATGTCGCGGCTGCCGGCGCTGCGTTTCATGATGACATCGCCGAACTTGGCCATGGCGGTCGACAGGGGGATGTGCACATCCTGATTGAGATCGCGCCCGACCAGCGCACTGCCGGCTCCGCCCGCGAGCCCAACGGGCGCGAGCACCCCCACTACGGTGAAGATCTGATCATCGACCCGCAGCGTCTTGCCGAGCGGCTCTTCCAGCGGGAACAACTGGAGGGCGACGGTGCGGCCGATGACGCAGACGGACGCATCTTCATCCAGATCGAGTTGGGTCAGGTATCGACCCTGCGACACGGGCAGATTGGCGCACTTGGGCAAGTCGGGCGTCGTGCCGAACGTCTGGCTGGACATCTGGCGCGAGCCGCGCGTGACCATGGCGCCGCAGAGCTTGAGCGGGACGATCTCTTCCGCCTGACCGGCGAACTGGGCTTCCAGTCGGCGATAATCCTGTCGCGTGAGGCCGTAGGTGAGGATGAAATCGCCCTGACTGCCGTCGCTGCCTGACATGTTTGCCTGCTCGGGCGGTTTGACGGAGCGCAGGATGACGTTGCGAGCGCCGAGGATCTCGAACTGCTTCAGTGCGTTTTGCTTCGATCCCTCGGTAATCGCCATCATGACAATCACCGATGCGATGCCCAATACGATGCCAAAGGCGGTAAGAAGCGAGCGCAGCATGTGCAGTCGCAGATTCTTGAGGCCGAGCCGAATTGTCTCGAGGAGAAATGTCATTGCGTGAGGTTGTGGAACTCGATTATACTCGCGGGGAGCAAATCGGTGGCTGAAGTTTGGATCGAACACGAGCAGGAAGTGGAATCAGGCTGGCAGTTTGCCGTCCGCGTTGTGGGCAGCGGCTCTGCGGGGCCTGTCAATCTGACTCTGACGATGTCCTGGGCGGACTATGACTACTGGTCCGGGGGCACCGAGCCGCCCAGTGAAACGGCCCGCCAGGTGGTTGAATACGTGTTGGCGCATCGCCCCGCTGCGGATTTGCCGGCCCGCTTTGATGCGGCCACAGCGCGCCGCTGGTTGCCGCAGATCGACGCGGCATTGGGCCGCAGTCGCTGAAGGCTCCGCCGCCGGTTCACTCAGAAGCCGCCGCCGCGCATCCGATCGAGCCCTTCCGGGAAGGGATACGACGGGAAGACGCCGGTTGGCGCGCACTCCCACATCCCCAGCGAGGGATAAACATCTCCGCGATAACCCGATTCGTACATGATGCGCAGCACGCGTTCGAAGCTCGGCTCCTGACCATCCGATCCGACGAGGCGATTCGACTTGGCGCCGAGGAAACTGACCGATGCGCAGGGCATGCGGTCGCGCCGACTCTCGAGCATCTCGGACAGTTTCTTGAAGCCGCGCTCGAGCATGGCCAATGTGAACTGCTCGCGCGACGGCGGCCTGAGGATCGCAAAGACTTCGACGGCGTCGAAGTCGTACTTCATCACCAGGATCTCCTCGCCTTCCAGTGAACGGGCGAACGCCTGGGCGTGCTGTGTGATTGACTTTTCGTTCCACTGGCAACCGGGGAGCAGTCGGGCGAGCTGGGAGATGATGCCCTGGGCATTGTCCTTGGCGTTCACTCCACACACGAGGGTTCGATACTTGTTCGCGAGCAGATCGGAGAGCAGGTGCTGCCCCCACTGGATGCGAATGCGGTGGCGGCCGGGCGTGGCCTGGCGGGGATCTCCACAGGGAAGCAGGACGATGCGATTAGAGAGTTCATCGGCCTGCATGAGCAGGCCAACTTCCTCATCATAGATGCGGGGCTTTTCGCTCCTGCCGGTCGCTGCACGCGCCATGCCATCCTCCTGCCAATGCGATTTCGAGTTCCCTACGCGCGGGTTTGTCACCGTGTTGTCGCCGCGCGGGAAAGTGTAGCGCGACCGCGCCGTGAGACGGCCATGGCGACACGTATTGCGGTCGTTTTCCCCCGCCTTCCGCCATCGGGCCTGCCGAGCCGAGGTATGATCGTGCACTCCATGCCCGACCTGCAGCCCATCGAGATTCGCGTTGATGAACTGCACAAGTCGTTCGGCGAGCATGTCGTGCTCAGCGGCATCAACCTCAGCGTCCGGCGGGGCGATCTTCTGGCCATCGTCGGTGGTTCGGGGTGTGGCAAGACGGTGCTGCTCAAGCACATCCTCCGCCAGTTGAACCCTGACAGCGGTCGCGTCCTGGTCGCTGATCATGAGCGATCCGATCACGCGCTGGTGGATCTCGCAGAACTGTCTGAGGAGGAGATGGACGAACTGCGACTGCACTGGGCGGTGGTGTTCCAGCGCAATGCGCTCTTCTCCGGGACGGTGTTCGAGAATATTGCGCTGTGGTTCCGGGAAGTGAAAGGAATGTCCGACGCGGAAATCCGGCCCATTGCCGTGGAAGCGCTGCGATCGGTCGGATTCCGCGATGAGGTCGACGGGCTGCTGGAACGAGACCGCGATGAACTGTCCGGAGGCATGGCCAAGCGAGTGGCCGTCGCCCGCGCTCTCTCGATGGACCCGGTTCTCATGTTCTACGACGAGCCGACGACGGGACTGGATCCCACGCATGCGGCCCAGATTCACCGGCTGATTCTCGACACGCACCAGCGGCCGGGCGGGGCCGGAACGCAGCGGACCACGGTCATCATCACGCACGACAAGGACCTGATCCACCGGCTTGAGCCGCGCGTGGTGATGCTGCACGAGGGTCGGGTCTTTTTCGATGGTCCCTTCCGCACCTTCGAGCAGTCGAATTCTCCGATCATCAGGCCCTACTTCGATGTGATGCCGATTCTCCATGAGCGGCGCGATCTTGGCCCCTGACGGCACTCCCGGCGTGGGTGAGCTTCTTTTGGCCCCTGTACGTGTCGCATTCGCCCCTGTTCGTGGGTCGGGCGGCGGGTCAGGGTATTGCACCGCCTAGAACAACCGTCGGGGCGGGGATAAACTCCCCTCTCTACCGAGGTCAGCGGTGGAGCGCCCGGCGGTGGTGAGGCTTTGCGTGCAGCCGGGCGGTGACAGGTCGCAGGTCTTCGTTCTCCAGCAGAATCCAGACCGCAGAACATACCCCACAAGCGCCCTTTGCGCGGGGGATTCTCTTCATTGGCCCGCTGGGGCGTTGAAGGGCTGATCAATCGTCCGCCGGTGTCGCTGTGCTCAAAGGAGCATCTGAATCATGGCAGAGACCACTTCCAAATCGCTCGTGACCGACCTCATCGAGGCCGGCATCCACTTTGGCCAGCGGAGTTCCAACTGGAACCCGAGGATGTCTCCGTACATCTACGGCAAGCGAAACAACATCCACATCATCGACATCAAGGAGACCGTCAAGGGTCTCCTGCTGGCCAAGAAGTACATCTCCAAGACGGTCGCTTCGGGCAAGGACGTCTGCTTTGTGGGCACCAAGCGCCAGGCGCGCGATGTGCTCCGCGAGCGCGTCGGCGACGTCAAGATGCACTGGGTCATCGAGCGCTGGCTGGGCGGCACGTTGACGAACTTCCGCACCATTCGCTCGCGCCTCAAGAGGCTCGAGGAACTCGAACGTATCGAGGAAAGCGGCGAGATCGTCAACTACTCCAAGAAGATGGAAAGCCAGTTGCGTCGCGAGCGCAAAAAGATTCTGCGCAACCTCGAAGGCATTCGCAACATGGCGAAGTTGCCCGGCGCGGTTGTCGTCATCGACGTCAAGCGCGAGATGAACGCGATCATGGAGGCCAAGAAACTGGGCATCCCGACGATCTGTCTCATCGACACGGACGGCGACCCCGATCTGGCGGACATCCCGATTCCCGGCAACGACGATTCGATGCGCTCCATCGACGTGATCATCCGCGAGTTGTGCGCGGCCGTGGTGGAAGGCAAGAACCAGCGGGTGGTCGCGCAGCAGACCGACGAAGAAGGTCGCGCCGCGGGCGAGGGCGGGGCGACTGCTCCGCGCCGCAGCCGCCGGGCGATGTTCCCGAAGGACGAGGTCACGCCGCCCCCGACCGAGGGCGCAAATGAGGCCGGCGCTGAAGCCGAAGCCGTCGGACCGAATCAGACGACCTGACGAACGGGTAGCGCTGGAGCGAAAAAGACAACGCCCCGTTCGGCGGATCGCGCTCGAATCGGCGCCGGGCCTGTTCTACCAATCAATCGATCACCTCCCTGCTGCAACACGGCATGGCGGCGATCCGAATCCGAATCAGCAGAAGGGACGATGGGATGTCAGACAAGATCAGCGCAAAGGACGTGATGGCTCTGCGGCAGAAGACCGGCCTTGGCATGATGGACTGCAAGGAAGCGCTCGTCGAAAACGGCGGCGACATGGAGAATGCCATCGAGTGGCTCCGCGCCAAGCTCAAGGGCAAGATGGATGAGCGGGCCGATCGCGCCATGGCACAGGGTCGCCTGGCGATCACCACCTCGCCTGACCGCAAGGCCGTAGCGGTGGTTGAAGTTAATGTCGAGACTGACTTCACGGCCCGCAACGAGATGGTCGAGAAGGCGGCCAATGACATCGCGGCGCTCGTGCTCGCCGGTCCGGCGGGCGAAGCCAAGTCCAACGACAGAATCGCTTCGATCGTCGACAACATTCGCATCACGACGGGCGAGAACACGGTGTACAAGCGCGGCATCAAGGTTGAGGCCCCCTGCTGCGACTCGTACCTGCACCACGACAATCAGAAGGCAGCGATCATCACGTTTGACGGCGAAGTCGATACGGAGGTGGCCAAGGGCATCTGCATGCACATTGTCAGCCACGTCCCGGTTCCGATGGGCGTGACGGACAAGGACATCGACGCCGAGTTAATCGCCAAGCAACGCGAACTGGCCAAGGCCGAAGCGATCGAATCCGGCAAGCCGGCCGAGATTGCTGAGAAGATGGTCGAAGGCAAGATCCGCAAGTTTCTCGGTGAGATCACGCTGCTCAACCAGAAGTACGTGAAGGATCCCGAAGGCAAGCAGAGCGTGAAAGATGTCCTGCCCAAGGGCGTGAACATCACCCGCTTCATGCGATTCGAAGTGGGCCGTTGATCAGTTGATCTGAAGCACCTGGAACGAATCACCCGGCGTCGAGTCAGGCCGCAAGGTCGGCATCGACGCCGGTTTTTGCGCGCGCTCGATTCGAACGAGCGGCGCTTTCAGCGGCGCCGGGCGCATCGGTCTGGATGACGATGGCCGTGAGGTCGTCGATCTGATGGAGTGAGCCGGACTGGTCGTCGACGAGCACGCTGAGTTCGGCCACGCTCTCATCGACGGATCGATTGCCGCCGCAGATCTGGGTCATGCAATCCAGATAGCGGTCGGTCGGCAGGCGGCGCTGCCGCCGGGCAGCTGACTGATCGGGAAAGGCCGTTTCGAAGCCGTCGGTGAAGAGAACGAGCCGTTCGCCGGCGCGAAGCGAGAAGGATGTTTCGCTGAATGTCGCATCCGGGAAGACGCCCAGCAGCCCGCCGTCGGTTTCGAGGCCAAGTGAATCGCCATCTTCCTTGATCAGGCGCGGCGGCGGATGGCCGGCGCCGGCGATGGTGACCTTGTGGGTGCGCGTGTCGATGATGCCGTAGACGGCGGTGGCGAATCGCCCACCGGCGCTCTGGAGTCGCAGCATCTCTTCGTTGAGTTTGCCGAGCACTTCGCCGGGCGGGACGATGCGATAGTCCACGTCGCTGATGACCTTAAGCGTGAGGCAGCGCGAGATGACCATGGTCAGCAGCGCTGCAGGCACTCCGTGCCCGACGGCATCAGCAAGAAAGAAGCCGATCGTGTGTTCGTCGAGGCGGCGGATGTCGTACATGTCGCCGCTGACGTACCCCGCCGGACGGTAGAAGACGCCGAAGCGGACGTCGTCGAGCTCGGGCAGCGATCGCGGCAGGAACTCCCGCTGAATCATCGACGCCAGTTGCATTTCGTCATGGATGCGCGAGACCTCGCTTTCCAGTCCGGTCTGGCAGCGGCGGGCGATGCGCAGTTCTTCGATGCAGCGATCGACGGTGATCTGTCGTCCAAGCAGGGTGTCCAGCCGCAGGGCCACACTCTGAGCCGAATCGCCCAGATCGCAGACCAGCGCCTGGCCGGGCGTGAGATGGTTCGTTAGGGCGCGACGGTCGCGGGTGAGGATAATGGTCGGGATGCGCTGCTCATCGAGCGAGTCAAGCAGTTGATACGTGGCGGTGCTGAATGGCTGATTCGTCAGCAGCAGCACGCATGCTTCCATCGTCGACTGATCGAGGGAGGCCACGGCGTTTTCGACGCTCATGGCTTCCACGAAAACGCGACTCTCGCCCGGCCAGGCGGCGGTGACCCCATCGGTCCAGGGCTCAAGCAGCGCGGGCTCGTGATCGAAGCCGACGAAATGAATGTGATGTGTGGCCATGTCTGCGAGCCGCCGGTGGAAGCGCGACCGAGGTCCGGAAAAAAGGCCGCACTCTACGCGTTCATCGGCTCACTTGGCCAGCTCCTTGAGGCGATCGAGGTCAAGATCGAGCTTCTGGCCACGCTTCAGTCCGAGTTCGTTGATCCGGCCGGCGCGCAATTCGATGACGTACCTTGCCCGCGCCTTGCTGGGATAGGAATCCGCTCGGAGGCGCGTTTCATACTCTGTTTTCGTTTCGCCGGGCTGTTGCAGCGGCTGGGCTTTCATGGTGTAGGCGGAGACGATGAACCCGGCACGATCGACGTAGAGGATGTCGATGTCGACGAGGCAGTCGAGCATCCAGAAGTTGCGAACCTCGTCCGTGGAGAAGATGAAGATCATGCCGCCATCGTCCGGGATCGATTCGCGCCCTCCGAGTCCTCGCTTCTGCTTCTCGGGGGTGATCGCCGTGTCGAGGGTGAACCACTCGCCACCCAGCTTGGCAGTAAAGGTATCGGTGGTCTTCTCGTCGCAGCCGACCAGCCCGACCAGCAGGATCAGCAGGACGGCGATCCGCCACGAGGCGGGCAGCAGGTTCATCGTTCGCTCAGCCATCGGTCATCCTCGTGCGTAAAGGTGGTTTTCTCCCGGGGAAGCGTAGACAAGTCGAACGCGTCGCGAAACTCGGCGGCGGACATTGGCTCCCGATGGGCCTGGATGCCGCACCAGAAGGCCATCAGGCCGACGAGACGTTCCGCTGAGGCGCCCTGATCCCGGTACTGGTCGACCCGGGTGTCGCCGTGCCGCTTGGCCAGACGGCGTCCGTCCGGGCCCACGACCAGCGGGAGGTGGGTATAGCGGGGTTGCGGTAGCAGGCCCAAGGCCTCGATGAGCAGCATCTGACGCGCGGCCGAGTCGATGAGATCGTCGCCGCGCACGACATCGGTGACCCCCTGCCTGGCGTCATCAACGACGACGGCCAACTGGTAGGCGGGCTGGCCGCGTCTGGTCCAGACCACGAAGTCGCCGCACTCCTGCGCCGGGGACCGCTCAATGTGTCCGGCGAACTCATCGTCAAATTCGATTCGGCGATCCGGCACGACGAATCTCCAGTTGGTGCTCAAACTGTCAAACTGGCGCGGCAGCGAGGTGGGACGCATCGTCGCCGGGAACGCCGACTCTCCCTTCGAGCCGTGGGGCGCGGCGGCGGCGGCCTCGATTTCCGTACGCGTGAGTTCGCAAGGGTACACGCATCCAAGATCGGCCAATTGGCGCATCGCCTCGACGTAGTTACCGAGATCGGTGCTTTGAATGTGCACCGGACCGTCCCAGTCGAGGCCGATCCACCGGAGCGTGTCGATGGTTCGCTCGATTGCACCGGGCTTGATGCGCGGCCCGTCAAGGTCCTCGATCCGCATGGCGATTGTCCATCCGCGGCGCCGGGCGATGGCCCAGTTGACGAGGAACGTGCGGAGGTTTCCGAGGTGCAGCGCCCCTGTGGGGGACGGGGCAAGTCGGGTCACGCGGCTTGACATGTCTGGATTCACTTCCAAGATCATATTGGATCATCACCGATCGGAGCAGCCTCATGCAAAAACTCACGTCTCCTGAAATCGAGGCGCGCCTCGACAAAGCGCCAGACTGGTCCGCGGTCGGAGACACCATCAGCCGCACGTTTGAATTCAAGGATTTCATTGCCGCGATGCAATTCGTCAACCGGGTCGCGGAGCACGCCGAGAAGGTCCAGCACCACCCGGACATCCTCGTGCGCTGGAATCGCGTGACGCTGACGCTGAGCACGCACGACGCCGGCGGGATCACGGAGAAGGACTTTGCGTTTGCCAACGCCGCAGACGCCCTGGCGGACTGATTCGAGCGACTCGGACGACATCTTTCGGCGAGGGGTGGAACGAACCATGAAACAGGCCGACCCGAGAGCGGGTCGGCCTGTTGTTTCAAGCAGAGTGCGACTGATGTTCGCGACGGATCAGACGTCGACGTCGAAGATCAGTTGCAGGAGATCCACTTCGTTCTCGTAGCCGAAGAACCAGGCATCACCCAGGATCGACGCGGTGGCATAGGGATCGTTCGGATCGCCGATGAACTGGTGCGTCGTGCTGGGAGGCACGCTGGTGTCCATGATCCCAAAGGGCCCGAGCGGATTGGGACTGAACGCGTGACGCAGGCCGAGCGTGTGTCCCACTTCGTGGGCCACGACGTTGGCCAGAGCGAGCGAGAGGAGGTCGACCTGGCCCGCTGCAACGAGCGAGGCAAAGGTGGGCACGAAGACGATCGCCTCGTCGTTCTTGCCCTGGTTCTGCGGATCCAGCGTACTGGCGATGCCGTAAAGACCCGGCTCGTAGTTGTTGGCGAGGAAGACAGTCGTGAAGTCCTGACCGACAAAGTCTGCCGGGTTGATGCTCACGTGAGCGGTGATGCCGGCGTCGCCGTAGAGATCCGTGACCGTCTCGATCACCTGCGACAGCACCTGAGCCTCGAGGCCCTTGAATCCGATGCCGCTGAGGTTGAACGCGCTGAGCGTCGTTCCTTCGCGACCGTGCCACTCGGCAAATCCGCCGTTGGTTTCGAGGAGGATGTTGAGTTCTTCAGCGGTGGCCCGACGATCGCCCTGCGTGCTCGTGTCGATGGTGACGAGAAGCTCGTAGTTCGACTCGATATTGCCCTGAATCATGACGGCATAGGTGCCGGCCTCAGGAATGCGGAACGAGAAGGTGGCGTTGCCGGCCTGATCGAAGATGCCCAGATCGTTGAGATTCGTCGGAGCGCCCATCAGGATGGCGTCGGTGATGCCGGTGGTCTGACTGGTCTGGAAGACGCCGACTTCATACCGGCTGCCCAGATTGCCGCCGACGTTTTCAAGTCGCAGCGTGACGGTGAGGGTCATGCCCTCTTCAAGCTGCGAGGTGACGGTGTTGTCCAACAGTCGAACGCGGCTGATGTCGTAGACATCGGCATCGCCGAAGAGGGTGCTGGGCACGCCGTTGTTGTCAAAGCCGATGAACCCTTCGATGACCGTCTGCTGGCCGTCCACGATTTCGGTGGGCGTGGCCAGACTGAACCCGGTGTCTCCGTCGTTGAAGACCATGACGTTGAGTTCGTAGTTTCCGATGTCGTTGCTGATCTCATCGGGAGAGATCGCCCTGACCAGCAGAGGCGGGGTGAACACGCCGCCCGAGTTGGAGATGTCGATGAGTGAATCGAGTCCCGGAGGGCCGCCGAGGCTGGTGCCGGCGACGGTGATGTAGTAGGTTCCGCCGGCGGTCTCGATGTAGCCTTCCTGGAGCAGGGCCTGACTGTTGGCGATTGAGCCGCCGACAATTCCGCCGGTTGCGGTCCGCAGGGTGACGGAGCCGACGAAAGCGGAGCCCGGCACGATATCGGAGAGCGTGGCGCGGAGGATGTCACCCGCAGCGAGCGTGACCTGGAAGATGTCCACGTCGAAGCGAGCGGGGAAGTAGAACGCCTCCGTGTCGGGATGGTCGCCGATGCGACCGAGGAATGAGATCTCGCGGTTCTTGGTTCCCGTTCCGCTGACGAGATCGTCGAGCAGCAGACCGAGGGACGTGGCCTCGAGGAACTCGACGTCATTGGGGGTAAGCGGATCGCCATCCGGATCCCAGGTCCCGGCCCCGACACGGTCGCCCGCGTCACCGACGAGGAAGTTCTGGGAGTAGGTGTCGCCGGCCACCCCGTCGCGATCGGCATCGAGGTGAATGCCGGTCACGCTCTGAATCGCAGATCCGTCAATCACCAGCGTGTAGACGCCGGGGTTGGCGAGCGAGAAGGCGCGGTTGAACCGGATGGTCGCCCTGAGCTTGGCCCGATCGTACGAAATCGTGTACGAGTCGTTTGGCGTGGGCTTGATGCCGTTGGGATCGATCGGATTCTCGAAGTAGATCGCCGACTCGGCCTGCGGATTCTGTGGATCAAGCAGGATGGTCGAGATATCGATCTCTTCGTTGAAGTAAATGTCGATGAGCAGCGTATCCGCCTCGAGGCGGGTTCGGATCTCCTCGACGACGAGCGGGAGCGGCGAGGAGTTGACGGTTCGCGTCCTGACGTTGCCCTGCTGGATGAACTGCTGGCCGCCGACGCGGACATCCATGACCTCGCGGCTGGCGGTGAACGCCCAGTTCTGGCTGTTGAAGTTGGAGCCGACCACCGAGCCGGACACGTCGACGCGCTCGAGCACACCAAAGCCCAGCGATCCGATGTCGTCGCCGGTGCCGTAGAACTGGTCGGTGCCTCGCGCGACGCCCGCAGCGACGCTGCTGCGGATGGAGGAGCCGCTGATACGAAGGTTCTTGAGCGTGCCGCCCGAGAGGCGATCGGCGGCCGTGCCGACCCCGCCGTACCGGCCGTCCGAGCCGAGGGCGAAGCCTGCGAGGATGTCCGAATCGATGAGGTCGCCAGAGATGTTGATGCTGGTGATCAGATCACCCGCGGAGATGAAGGTGACGTTGCGGATGGTGGCGGCGTTGATCGAGCGGATCTCACCCAGGGTGGAGATCGAGGCGTGATCCATGACCGCGCCGGTCGAGTTGTTGGTGATCGCGCCGATCGAATCACGTCCCCAGATGACGCCGCTAAGCGTGCCGTTGCGGACGTTGATGTTGCCGATGGCCTCACTGAAGATCGTGCCGCCGAAGCCGCCCGTGAGGGCATCGAAGGTGTTGAGTTCAGTGATGACAAACGAGCCGGCGGTAACGGAGTTGGTGGCGATTCGCTTGGCCTCTCCGCCCACGGCGATGGTGCCGCTGGTGTTGACGGTCCGAAGCGAGATCGTGTTGACCGAGCCGTCGATGGTGATGCCGTCGGTCCCGTCGATGTTGCCATCGATCGTGAGATTGCCAAGGTCGGCGTCGTCTGCGAAGCGGATGACGACGTTGTCCAGATCGACGCGACCATTGCCGGTGGCGGCGGTCAGTCGGATTTCGACGTTGGTCTGCGAAGCGGTGTCATTGAACACGAGGCCGGTCAGATTTCCGCTGGCGCCATTGGCCAGGGTGTAGAGACCCGAACCGGGGCCGCGCATCGAAAGGGTGATCAGGTCGCCGTCGGTGTCGGTGAAGACGACCGCGGCGTTGTCACTGAAGGCGATGCCGCCGGTGAGCGTCAGCGGAGCCTGATCCAATTCGGTCAGCACCATGTTGGCGCCGGGATTGCCGACGGTTCGCTGCGTTCCGTCAACGGTTACATTGCTGATGGTCGTATCAGCGATGATCCGGTTGGTGCCCGATGCAGCGCCGTCAACGCGAACGTTGCTGACGTTGCTCAAGCCCGGAGTGAGGTCGGTCGAGGCGTCGGGCGTGGCAAAGCCGTCGGAGCCGGACCGGACGCCCGCTGCGATGACGACGTTGTTGATTCCGCCGCGGATGTTGACATTCTGAACGTCGCCGCTGGAGAAGGTATCGGCATTGTCTGCCGCCCCGCCCAGCGCGTTGTCGGCGCCAAGCGATTCGAGGCCGCCGATGAGGAAGGAGGAGTCAACGTTGCCCCCGATGTCCGCCCGCAGGATGCCGCGGCCGGCGCCAATGACGGAGCTGGTGACATCGCCTCCGATGGACAGATTCTTGAGATCCCACAGAGCCCGGATGATCGCGCCCGTTGTGTTTCCGTCCACATCGATGCGATCGATATCGGTTTCGCTTCTGACCGCCGCGGTCAGGTTGCCTCCGACCTTCATGTTGCGGATGCCTTCATCCGACGAGATGGCGCCGGCGGCGTTTCCATCGATGGTCAGACTGTCAATCGAGCCGTTACGAGCCGTCAGCGTGCCGTTGAAATCGCCGCCGACGTCGAGCCGACGGATGCTGTCGGTGTACGCCGCGATGACACCCGTCACGCCGCTGTCGATGCGGATGGTATTGATGCTGCCGCGAGCGGTGATTTCGCTCCCATCGACAAACGTCTGAATGTCAAAGTTCTTGGTGATTGAACCTTCGACGATGATCGTGCCGTCGAAAGAGCCGTTGCGAACGTCCAGGGTGCCGAAGTCGCCGTGCACCTTGAGGGATTGATCATCGACGCCGCTGAGGTTGCGACCGACGACGAGCTTGTCCAGGTCGCGATCGATTTCGAGGTCGAGAATGAGATCCCGGCCGGACTGGAGTTTGCGAACGAATCCGTCGCCGGAGAAGGTCTCGATGCGGCCGATGATGTCGCCTTCACGCGTGCGCAGGTTCTTGATCTCGCCGGACACCCGCACGGCGCCGGTGATGCTGCCCCGGGCCTCCATGAGGTCGAGGCGGCCGTCGGGTCCGTCGATCGTGAAATCGAGTCTCGTAATGTCGCTGTTGCGTGACCGGAACTGCTTCACCGGGCCGGCGACGTTGAACGACACGCGGGTGATGTCTTCCATCGCATTGAACTGGGTGATGGCACCGGCTCGGAAGATGGAGCGGACGATTCGGGCGCGAGCATCTACGACTCGGATCTCTTCGTCCGCGTCGATGCTCAGCCCGTCAAGCGTATTGGCTCGAAGGTTTCGAATGTTGCCGATGACATCGACCGTCAGGTCAACGATGTCACCGCGGCGACCCTGCGTTTCGATGCGCTGAACATCGCCGACGACGGTAATGAGATTCCGTGCGCCTTCATTGACATAGGTGTAGACGAACTCGTCCGCACGAACGGTGTTCAGATTGCCGTCGGCGCGCAGGGTGTTCGAGTCCCAGATGCCGTTCTTGATGTTGATCTGGTTGACATTCACGCCTGCGATCAGGCTGTTGATGATGTTGCCGTCTTTGACGTCGATGCGATTGATGTCCGCCAGCGGATTCGAGCCCGTATCGCCCGAATCGGTGTCCGGGTTGGTGAACGAGGAATCGAGGTGGTTGGTGGTGATCCGAGCGCCGATGATGGAGGCGCCCTTGGTGGCGTTGATGCGGCCGATGCCGTCGATGGCCCCGCCGAACCCGACGCCCGTGATCGTGCCGAGGATGTTGTGACCCTCGCCGGTGATCTCCACGCGCGAGACGATGCCGCCCGCGGCGATCAGGCCCTTGATGATCGGACCGGAGCCGGACTCGACGAGTCCGTCACCCAGATCGATGCGCGTAATCGAAAGCGGGGTGTAGATCGTGCCTTCAACTCCGTGGAACTCGCCGAATGGAGTCTGCTTGTCGGCGTTGGCGATGACGCGGCCAATGTTGACCTCGGAGTAGATGTCAACGATTGTGCCGTCGATGCGGACCTGACCGATCGAGTTCGTTCCGCCGGAGGCGCGAACGGCAAGACCGTTGAGGTATTGATCAAACGCGGCGCCGGCGAGATAGGGATTGCCCCCGCTGCCGGCCGCCTGCGAGTAGACGAGTGGACCGCCAACGTCGGATGCTTCGCCGAGAGCCAGGGCATACTCAGGTCCGCGAACCCAGGACGAGACGGCGGTCGAGGAGAAGGTGCGGCCGAGATTGCCCTTGAGCGTGAGGCGGTTGAGGCCGTCGGAATCGATGGCGACGATGTCACCATTGGTTCTGTTCTCAATCGAGTTGATCGCGCCGAACGTGCGGATCATGTAGACGTCGGTTCGGCCGCTGCCGTCGATGCGGACTCTGCTGCTTGCCGTACCTGCGACGATGATGTCGCCGATTTCGACGTTTCCGGAGTTGTTGGTGATGACCAGGCTGCCGTTGGCGCCGAGGTTGGCAACGATGCGCACCGTTGCTACACCGACCGAACTCTGAATGGCGTGGGTGCGAACACTCGCGATGGAGTTTCCGGTCACCTTGATCGTGAAGATCGCGCCGGAGTCATCGACGATAGTTAGTGGCTGATTGCCGGTGATGATGGCGACGGCGTCATCCACGCCGTTGCCCCAGACGAACGGAGCACGGAAGAACCGGACGTTGCCGCCCAGACCGGTCGTGATGAGCGCCTGTCCGTTGATGACGCCGGCATCACCGGGGGCTGCGGCAAGATCGAATCCATCGGCGATAACGGCGCCGGCTTCGATGAGATCGATTCGCTCACCGGCGCCGACGTTGACGTGCAGACCGAGGTTTGGATTGGTATTGGCGCGAATTCGGTTCTCGGCGCTGATGACGCTGATGGAGCCACCCGCGTTGATCTGGGTCAGCGCTGGGGTCGCCCCGTTGGCGTCTGCAATTCCGCCGATATCGCCAAGGAGGTTGGTGAGTTCGGATTGGATGCCGCCGGCCATCTTGGCGCGCACGATGCCGATATCGCCGCGTGCGTTCACGAGCAGGCTGCCGATGGAGCCGCCGTGGAATCCCTCGCCGGAGGGTTGCTCGACGTTGCGGCCGTAGCCGGCGAGCAGTTCGCCGATGTGTTGCTCAGCGGCGAAGGTGGTGCCGAAGAGCACGCGAGTGCCGTTCTGAAGAATGGTCCCACCGATGTACCCGCCGGAGGTCACGTTCCAGAGGCTCTCGCCGGCCTGAATCAGCAGATTGCCGATCGCCGGAGCATCGCCTTCGTCATCTGCGCCGGCGTCCTGGCCAACTCGAATCGTGCCGATGCTGCCGACCTGAGTGATGATCGCGGAGCCGTCAGTGGCGCGATAGGTGAGGCTGCCGCCGGCGCGCACTTCGCCGAGCGTCACGGGCGCCTGGTTGTTGATCACCAACTGGTACGCCTGACCAGCACCGGTGAACCCAGCGGTGTTGTTAATCACGATGTAGAGCACGCCGGCATGATCAGGCGTGTAGAGGATGTCACCGGTCGTGCCGTCGCTGCCGCGCGACTGGAGGATGTTGCCTTCGGCGTCCTGCAGCGTCATGAGCGTCTGAACGCTGAGCTGGATGCGCAGCTCGTGCAGCCCATCGACCGCGATGGCGTAGTAATCGAAGTCATCACCGCCATCGCCAAGAACGTGCTGATCGTCCGCTGGAGTTCTGCCGAGAACACCCTGAACAATGCTCAGCCCGGTTTCCCGGCCGGCGAATTGGGCTGTTCCGAAGGTGTCGTTTCGAAGGTAGACGGCCTGTTCACTGTCTCCGCCCTCGAGGGTGAACAACTCTCCGCCCACGGCGAAGGAGTTGTAGTAGTCCATATCAATCCCCGGAGGGAAGATATCGAGCTCGTGCTCGACCACAACCTTGTCAGAGCGGAGGAAAGGCTTGTCGGTGAGCGAATCGGGCGAGAAATCGCCTTCGACGGTAATGGTCGTGGAGTTGTTTCGGCCCGTAATGAATGAGCCAAGGACGCGGCCAACCTTGACCGCCGCCCGGGTATCGGTCGGATTGCCATTGACCTCAATGTAACTTGCATCGCCAACGACGTTGATGACGTCCACGTCTCCATCGACGAACAGCTTGCCGCCGAAGAAGCCGACCTGCAGGCGCTCGAGCGCACCGCTCAGGCGAGAGAGACCGAAGAGCGAGCCGTCGATGTAGATGCGACCCATCTGCTCGTTGAGTGAGGGATCCTCCTGGATGATGCCTTCGGTTGAGCGGTCGTAGCGCTGGTAGCCGTTAGGAAGGAATGCCAGGATGTTGTCAGCCGGGTTGTTGACGGTCCAGTTGGCGTTCGTCGGGTTGCCGATGATGATCGGGCCCATGCCCGCGGCCTGGTAGACGGAGCCATCCGAGTTCATGGCCAAACCGATGCGGTCTGACTCAGGAATGGCAAATGGCGCTGACACCTCGATGACGCCTTCGAAGTCTTCAACGACGTAGAAGATGAGTCGCGTCGTCGCGGTGGAGCCGCTGATGATGATGCGACCGATGCCGTTGTTGAAGTCGGCCTTGCCATCGCCGGCGTAGAGATTCTGGCTGCCGGACCATCCCGTCCTGCGATCGACGAGATGCGGCTCGAAGGTCATCGTATTGGGCGCGACGAAGGAATTCGGGGCCATCGTGCCGACCCACGCATCGTCGGCCGTGCCCAGTTGACGATCGTCGGTTCCCGCCCCGGGGAATACTCCGGCAAACGCCAGCGGCAGGCGCGAGTCGTCCTCGGTTTCGTAGAAGCCGTCAGGCCCCATGCTCCAATAGCCGGTCTCGGGGATGACGAGCTGGAAATTGTCGGGAACGTTGTCCGTATTCCATGCAGCCGGATCCGCATCTTCGTCCCAGTCGATCTGCCGAACGGGGTGGAAGCGTCCATCGGGGATCCAGACACCCGGGAGGAAGTTCCCGAGGGAATCGGTCGCAACGCGCCAGCCCGGGTTGAACCCGGTATCCAGACCGAAGAATGACTCAGACTCATCGTCGTCAGAACCCCAGTATCCGTCGGACGCACCCGGGGGCGGCGCTCCGATGCGCGTGGACACTTCAACTTCGGTGCTGAAGGTGCCGTCCGCTTGCAGGCCAATCCAGGGGAAGAGCGGATGGCCATCCAGGTCGAGAATCGTGACGGTCGGGTGTGCGGCGGGATTGGAATCGAGCAACCTGATGCCGAGGCGGATGGAGCGGTCTTCCACACCCGACGCATCAAGCGTCTCATTGAAATACCATGCGGGCATGGCGACCCAGCCGTAGAACTGATCGGTCTGTCCCATGTCGAGATCGGGGTTGGCCACGAGCGTCGTGAGCAGTTTGCGCGGCTCGAGTGGCTGGAAGACCGGCGTGGACGCCACTGAAGCGGCGGAGTCACGACGGCTGGGACGGGCGAACGGGCGACGGTTCTTGCGCTGTTTCATCTCGCCATTCCTTTACGACCTGGTGGCAGGTGATTCACGTTCACTCGGGACATTGCGTTCCGATGCGAATCAGCCTGCTGGGTTTGCGGCGGGGCCTCGCCTCGCCGAGTTGGTGGGACAACGGTGTGCGGGTGAAAACGGACATCGCGAGCGTCGACGGAAGATTCACAGCATGTGCCAGCCGGAATGGTGCCATCTCGTTCCTGTGTCCTCACACCCGGCGCGACTCTGGATGAGCCAACGCAGCGGTACATTAGCCAAACTCCTCGCATCTCGCTACCGGCAACCAATTCCGGGTCTCCAGTGGAGTTGCGTTCCGGGGCGTCGCGGCTCGGTTCAGGGAGCCTCTCGCCGAAGTGCGGGGTCGGCGAGCGATCGATCCGTCTCGGCGGGACGCTGGCGCGCCGGCCGGCAATCGGGAGCGATTGCGCGGGTCGATCAGTGACTCTCCATACGCCGAACATGGGCAAGCGGTTCCCCTATCTTCGCAGAGGGTGACTCAGGGTTTGTAGTCAGGCGGACGGTACAATGCCGGAGCGACTGGGCTTGTGGCGGAATCGGCAGACGCAGCGGACTTAAAATCCGCGTCCCCGTTGCGGGGAGTGTGGGTTCGAATCCCACCGAGCCCATTTGACTGGCACAATCCGGTTAGTATGTCCCGGTCCACCTCGCGGGGGGTGAACCATACCTGTTACTGCAGTGTTCAATATACAGGGTCCAGAGCCAAACGCCAGCCTCAATCGTCAGAAAAACTGATTTTTCTTACTTTTCCTGGACCTTAACCCCCTCAGGGGGCCTCGATTGCCGCCGTCGGCTCTCCGTAACCGGCCCCCACCTCTCCGCCTGTCCACAGCCAACGGCTCACCCGACGGATGTCATCACCGATGAGCATGATGCTCGGCAGCACGATCAGCACCACCGCGGTGGCGCTGATCAGCCCGCAACTGATCGTGATGGCCATCGGGATGAGGAAGCGGGCCTGGAAGGACTGCTCCATCATCAGCGGCGAGAGCCCCAGCACGGTGGTCATCGTGGTCAGAACGATGGGCCGAAGGCGCCGGCGTCCGGCCTCGACCAGGGCCGGCCGCATCTCCATCCCTCCCCGCCGCAACTCGTTGTAGAACTCGATGTAGATCAGCGAGTCATTCACGACGATTCCCGTCAGCGCCACGAAGCCGATGAGCGACAGGATCATCATCTTGTAGCCGAGGATCCAGTGTCCCCAGATCATCCCGATCATGGCGAAGGGAATGGCCAGCATGACCGCCAGGGGCTGGAAGTAGCTGCCGAACAGCCACGCGAGGATGACGTAGATCATCACGCAAGCGAGAAGAAAACCGTACTTGATTCCGGCCAGCGACTTGTTGGTCTCGAGTTGCCGGCCGCGCGGCTCGATCTGGACGCCGGGATAGCGGCTCTGAATCTCGGCAATGACCGGCATCATCGCGGCGACAACGCGCTCGGGATTGTTGACGGCGGTATCGACGTCGGCGAGGACGGTGACGGCCCGCTTGCGATTCAATCGCTTGATGGTGGCGTAGCTCGACCCTTCGCGCAGTTCGGCGACTTCCAGAAGCGGCACACTGCGCCCGTCGGCGGTGAACACATACTGATTCTCCAGTTGGGCCAGGCTGCGGCGCGTCGGCTCATCGAGCATGACCCGCACATCCACGTCCTCTTCGTTGGCGGAGAACGTGTGCGGCTCGAAGCCGAAGAGATAGCCGCGCACCTGGCGCGCGACGAGCTCCGGAGTCAGGCCGAGCGTCGTGCTGCCGTCGCGCAGGCGAATCTGCAGTTCACGCTGACCGCTGTCGGAGTCGTCGCTGATGTCCACCACGCCGGCGAAGTTGCGCAGCGCGGACTTGATTTCGGTGACGGCGGCGAGGATCCTGGCGTCATCCTGTCCGGTCGTGACCAGATTGATCGACGGTCCGCCGGGCCCGCCCTGCACTTCTTCGTAGCGAAGTGAGCGCACGCCGGGCACCTGGCCGACTTCCTTGCGGACGGCCGCGATGATCTGCTGACTGGTGCGATCCCGGTTTTCGACGGGACTCAATTCGACGAAGACCTGCGAGACGTGCGTCTGGGGGCCGGTGGGTGAATAGTCGTTCAGATCGACGCGCTGCCCCACGAGTGCCGTGACAATCGTGATCTCAGGCTGCTGCGCACAGGCGTCTTCGATGCGACGCACAACTGCATCGGTACCCTCGATCGACGTGCCGATCGGCATGGCAAGATCAACGACGAAGGTCTCGCTGTCGGTGCCCTCAAAAAACGTGAAGTCGACGCGGCCCCCCACGACCATTCCGATCGAAGTAATCCAGATTGCGACAGCGGTGGCGGTGGTGACGTAGCGGTGCGAAATCGTCCAATTGAGAATGTGGCCAAAGACGGGCACGAGTTTTTCAAAGATCAACCGGTTGCGCCATGCTTCGTAGCCGCGCAGGATTCGTGCGCCGATCCAGGGTCGTTTGTGTCGCTCGAGTCGGGCGAGACTGTGACCCATGTGCGCCGGGAGGATGATGATCGCCTCGAGCAGGGAGACGGTCAGGGCGCAGGCGACGACCACGGGCAACGCACCGAGGAAGTCGCCGATCTGTCCATCGATCATCGCCAGCGGCATGAACGCCGCGACAGTTGTGGTGACCGTCGCCAAGACCGGCCAGGCGACCTCGCGCGTGCCGCGCACGGCGGCCAGCAGCGCCGGCTCGCCCGCCTCGAAACGCGCGGTGATGTTTTCTGCAACGACAATCGCATCGTCAGTGAGCAGGCCGAGGACGATGATCAGGCCGAACATCGTCAGCAGGTTGAGCGTGACCCCGATCGCCGCCATGAACGCGAGCGTGCCGAGCACGGCGAGAATCAGTCCGAGCATCACCCACACCGCGACGCGCAGGTTCAGGAACAGCAGCAGGGTGAGGAAGACGAGCATGGCCCCCCACTTGGCGTTGCGCGTGAGCAGATCGAGTCGGCCTTCGATGAACCGCGCCAGATCACTGAACAGAATCAACTCACCGGGCAGAGGTTCGGCGTGCGATGCGCCCAACTCGTAGGCCATCAGGCGGGGACTCTTGCGGAGGGTCGGCGGGGCCGGAGGGGCGCTTTGCGATTCGCCGGCGGCGGCGGCCTTCTCGTGTTTGGCCAGTTGTTTCTGGTAGCCGCTCTCCATCATCGCGTTGACAAAGGTGTTCCATCGGTCCGCCCACTCAGGGTGGAAGGTTTCCTTGCCGACCCGCCCGGCGACATAGGCTCGAACCGCCTCGGCAACCTTGACCGCGTCGCCCTCGCCGACGTTGAAAGCCGTCAGCGTCACGACCGGCTTGCCATTGAGCCGCGTGCGAATCTCAACGTCTTCGAACCCGTCGGTCACGCTCGCAAGATCTCCCAGGCGGACCACGGCGCCGCCGGGATCGGTCTTGATGATGATGTCGCGCACCGCCGCGGCGCGCTCCTCAACACCCATCGTGCGGATGCGAATGTTCTGTGAGCCGGTCCGAACCGTCCCGCCGGGAACCTCCTTCATCCACTCGCGCACCTTGTCGGCGATGACGGTCAGGCTGATTTCGTAGTTCTGCAACGCTTCGGGGCGCACCTCGACGCTGATCTCATCGGAGCGAATGCCGCCCAGAATGACATTGCCCATTCCCGGCAGGGATTTGATGTCTTCCTTGACTTCACGGATGGCGCGTTTGAGATCCATCTCATCGGAATCGCCATACAGACCGATCTGAATAACCTGGAGTTTCGGGTTGAACTTGGCGGTGCGCAGGCGCTCGGCGTCGTCAGGCAGATCCGTCAGCGAGTTCAGGGCCGACTCGACCGTTCGCACGGCTTCGTCAATGTCCTTGATGTCGCGACGAAACTCGACGACCACGGTGCCGAGCCCCTCGACGACGGTGCTGTTGATTTCCACGACTTCGTCGAGTTCCGCAACCTTGTCTTCGATCTTGAGGATCAGGCCCTCTTCGATTTCGGTGGGGCTGGCGCCGGGATAGACGGCGGTGATCGACGCCATTCGCGGGCGCACTTCGGGAAAGAACTCGCGGCGCAGCGTCGAACCGTAGACCACGCCGAGGATCATGATCGCGATGTAGAGCAGATTGGCGGGGACGGGCTGGCGCACACCAAAGTTGGTGAGCGTCAACTTGTCCGGACTCGGATCTATCTCTGGGTGCGCCATGGAAGGAGTGCTCGCGCTCAGTGATCAGCGGGTGAAGGGTCGGGATCATCCGCCGCGCCTGACCGCGACAGGCCAGTTGCTTCCAGGGCGCCAGTTGAAACGAGCTTCTCGCCGGGCCTGATTTCATCGACGTTGGAGAGGATGACGCGATCGCCACGCTGCAACCCAGAATCGGCGGCCAGAACGACCCACTCCTGCTCGGTCGGGTGCAGTTGGGTGAAGTTCTCGCGGATGTGATACTCGACGTTGACGCGCCTGCGGGCCGCCACGCCGGCATCATCGACCATCACTGCGTCTCCCACAAGGGCGCGCCGGGGCACGACGAATCGCTCGACCGGGGTCGACGAGACCGTGGCATGCACGAACCGACCCGGAATGAGCAGCGGATCAGAATCGTCAGTCTGCGACACTTCGGCGAAGGCCACCAGGGTGCGCGTGGAGGCGTCGGCTTCAGGCGCCAGGCGTTCGATGCGGCCACCCCAGCACCATCCCATCGTGTCAGACTTGAGCAGCACCGGATCGCCGACGCGCAGCGAGGCCTGCGCGGATTGCGGCAATTGGAGAGGAACCCGGATGAGATCGAGATTCACGACCCGGGCCACGACGGTGCCTGCAATGACGCGCTCGCCGTCCTGCACGTGGACGAATTGCAGCACGCCATCGATGGGGCTGGTGATCGTGCATCGCTCAACGTCGCGAGCCGCCATGTCCGCGCGATTCTTCTCGAGCCGGCGCGAAGCCTGGAGATCGCTGCGCCGCGGCGTGATCTTTTCGACTTCCTCTTCGAGTTGCCGCACGATGCGCAGTGAAGCGGTGTACTCGCGCCGACGCCGATCCACCTCGATTGGACTTCCGGCCCCGTTCCCTTGCGCCTCACGCGTCTGGTCGTATTCGGTTTTGGCGACGGCCAGTTCCTCGCGCGACAAGGCAAGTTGGTCGGTCCAGTTCTTCTCTTCGATGTCGAGGACGCGCAGCTGGGCGTCGTACTTCTCCATGTTCTGCCGGGCGATGTCCTGCTGGGTGAGGTAATCGCGATCGTCGAGCACGATAAGCGTCTGGCCTCGCGTCACCGCACGCCCCGGCTCAACATTGTCGGGCCGCGAGACGACCAGACCCGAGACTTCCGATGCGACGTCGGCGACGTACCGCGCCTCGGCGGTGCCAAACCCCTCCCAGAGGCGCATCGTCGAAACGGGCTGGGCGACGATGACCTCAACCAGGCGGTTTCCCGCACCGGCCTGCGATCGAGGGACTTCGGGACGCGTCGCCTTGAAGTATTCGAACATGCCAAAACCGACCACGAGAATGACCACGCTCACGACTCCTCGTGTCGTGTAGGCAATCGTTTTGGACCAGTTCTTGTTCATCGAAACTCTCGATCGGATCGGAACGCACTCGCCCGGCGTGCGGACTCAGAGGATAGGCGAACGCAATTGCAGCTTGCCGCGGAAACGAGTCAAGTTTGGGCGTGGGGAGGGGATTCAGGTGCAGTCCGCAGGCATCGGGGCCGGTTCGAGTCGGAACTGGTCCGGCCGATCCGGGTGGCGGCGCGCCTTGACAAGCGGATGACCCGGCTCGTGATCGATGGCAATCCGCCAGTCGCGCTCGATGCAGCGCGCCAGCAGCCCGCGCTTGGTAAGCAGGTTCTCATAGGGCAGGACGTCGTAGGCCATGTTGTACGCGAGGCCGACATGATTGGCGGTGGGCATGACATCGCCGGGGAAGACCACGGCGCCATCCGCGTCGTCAAACAGCACCCCCTGCTGACCCCAGGTATGGCCGCGCGTGGGCGTTACTCGAATGCCGGGTAGGGCTTCAGTCTCGCCGTCGAGCAGCTCGACTCGGTCGGCGATCGGATCGAAGTTCTCGCGCAGGTAGGTGCGCGTCATGGTGGACTTGTTGGCGAGCGCATCCTCCCATTCCGTCCGCTGCACGTAAATCCTGGCGTTGGGGAAACTGGGGCGCGGCGCAGCGCCGGGCGCATCGACCGAGGTCAATCCGCCGGCGTGATCGAAATGCAGATGGGTGACCACGACGGCGTCGATGTCGGCGCGATCAACGCCGATATCGCTCAGCGCATCGCCGATCCACCGCGATTCGAGCCCAAACATCTCTCGGCCCCTGGCGTCGAACTTGTTGCCGTAGCCGGTTTCGACGAGAACCTTGCGCTCGCCATCGTCCAACAGCAGGCAGTTGGTCTGAAGCGTGATGCGATTGAGTTCGTCCGGCGGTGCAACCTTTGACCAGAGAACACGGGGGATGATGCCGAACATGGTCCCTCCGTCGAGCCGGAACGAGCCGGCCCGAAGCAACTGCCACCGCCACACACACTTGCCCATTCTGTCCTCCGGAACCCCGCGAGCGGGGTCGCTTCCCACATTCTGTGCTGCGCGGGATCCACCCGTCTCGACGGGCAGTGTAGCCGCTTACACTGTCGCGGAACCCCTTTGCGGGCCCGTGCCGGGGAAGGGGGAATCGGCCTTGTTTCTCTTGATTCGAGATGATCGGCGTCGAAAAGTGGATAAGAATGTCTATTGAACAGGCGACTCCGCCGAAACCCAGTTCGGGAACGCGGAAAGGTCGCCGGATGGGAACACGTGAAATGGACCGTTCGTACATCACCGTCGATGGGAATGAGGCCTGTGCCTCCATCGCCTATCGCTGCAGCGAAGTCATTGCGATCTATCCAATCACGCCGGCCTCACCGATGGGTGAGCTGGCTGATGCCTGGGCGGCTCGCGACATACCCAACGCCCTGAACATCACGCCGCGGGTCATCGAGATGCAGAGCGAGGCGGGCGCCGCGGGGACGGTGCACGGCTCACTCCAGACCGGCGCTCTGTGCACGACCTTTACGGCCTCGCAGGGCTTGCTGCTGATGATCCCCAACATGTTCAAGATTGCCGGCGAACTTACGCCGACGGTCTTCCACATCGCGGCCCGCAGCATCGCGACCCACGCTCTGTCGATTTTCGGCGACCACAGCGACGTCATGGCCGCCCGCTCCACGGGATGGGCCATGCTCTGCTCCTCGTCCGTGCAGGAAGCGCAGGACATGGCATTGATCGCCCACAGCGCGACGCTCAAGTGCCGCGTGCCGATTCTGCACTTCTTCGATGGCTTCCGAACTTCGCACGAAGTCAACCGCATTACCAGCATTGACGACGACACCGTTCGGTCCATGCTCGACGAAGACCTCATCCGCCAGCATCGGGAACGATCGCTTGATCCGGACAAACCCTCCTTGCGCGGCACAGCGCAGAATCCTGATGTCTTCTTCCAGGCGCGCGAGTCGTGCAATCCGTTCTACGACGCGGCGGCGGAGATCATCCGTGAGACGATGCAGGAATTCGCAGAGAAGACCGGCCGGAACTACGACCTGTTCGACTACGTCGGTGATCCGGAGGCCGAGCGCGTCATTGTGATCATGGGCTCGGGCGTAGGTGCCGTCGAAGAGGCGATCGCCGAACTGAACAGCAAGGGCGCGAAGGTCGGCATGGTCAAGGTGCGCCTGTATCGCCCCTTTGATTCGAAGGCGTTTGTCGGCATCCTGCCCAAGACGGTGCAGCGCCTCGCCGTGCTCGATCGCACGAAAGAACCCGGCGCCATGGGCGAACCACTGTTCCTCGACATCGTCGCATCGCTTCACGAAGACTGGATCGGGCCGCGACGTCTCAAGATCATCGGCGGCCGCTACGGCCTGTCATCCAAGGAGTTCACTCCCGCCATGGTGGCTGCGGTGTACGCCGAACTGGCCAAACCCGAACCGAAGCGCCGCTTTACGGTTGGCATCGTGGATGACGTCACCCACCTGAGCCTCAAGTGGGATCCCGATTTCATCACTGAACGGGCCGATACGGTCCGCGCGCTCTTCTACGGCCTGGGCAGCGACGGCACGGTCGGCGCCAACAAGAACTCCGTCAAGATCATCGGCGAGAATGCCGGACTTGCGGCGCAGGGGTACTTTGTCTACGACTCGCGCAAGGCCGGCTCGGTGACGGTTTCACATCTGCGATTTGGCAAGCACGCCATCGAATCAACGTACCTCATCCAGAGAGCGTCGTTTGTCGCCTGTCACCAGTTCAACTTCCTTGAGAAGATGGATGTGCTGGAGCTGGCCGCGCCGGGCGCGACACTACTGCTCAACAGTCCGTTTGATGAAAACGAAGTCTGGGATCACCTGCCCCGCGAAGTGCAGGAGACGATTATCGAGCGCAAGTTGCATCTCTGGGTCGTCGATGCGACCGCCGTGGCTCGCGACGTCGGCCTTGGCGCCCGCATCAACACGGTGATGCAGCCGTGCTTCTTTGCCTTGTCAGGGGTTCTGCCGCGCGACGAGGCGATCGGACACATCAAGGATCTGATCCGCAAGACGTATTCAAAACTAGGCCAGAGCATCGTCGAGCGCAACATTGCCGCCGTCGACCAGTCGCTCGAACGGCTGCGTGAAGTGAAGATTCCGGCCCGCGCCGAGTCGGCGCGGCACCGCCTCCCGCCCATCCCCGGCGTCGCGCCCGATTTCGTGCAGCGCGTCACCTCGATGATGATTGCCGGCAAGGGCGATCTGCTGCCCGTCAGCGCCTTGCCCGTAGACGGCACCTTCCCGACCGGCACCACGCGGTTCGAGAAGCGCAGCATCGCCATTGACATCCCCATCTGGGACGCCGACTTGTGCACGCAGTGCGGCCTGTGCCCGCTGGTGTGCCCGCATGCCGCCATCCGCAGCAAAGTTTTCCCGGAATCGGAACTCAAAGACTCGCCCGAGGGCTTCGAATCGCGGGAATGGAAGAACAAGGAACATCCCGGTTATCGCCTGACCATCCAGGTCGCCCCCGACGACTGCACGGGCTGCGGCATCTGCGTTGATGTGTGCCCGGCTCGCAGCAAGGAAGTCGCCAAGCACAAGGCGATCAACATGACGCCCAAGGATGAACACCTTGAACGCGAGCGGAGCAACTTCGACTTCTTCCTCAACGTGCCCGAGATGGATCGCCGCACGGTGAAACTGGAGACGATCAAGGGATCGCAACTGCTCGAACCGTTGTTCGAATTCTCCGGCGCGTGCGCGGGCTGCGGCGAGACGCCGTACATCAAGCTGCTTACACAACTGTTCGGCGACCGACTCGTGGTCGCCAACGCCACCGGTTGCTCGTCGATTTACGGCGGCAACCTGCCGACCACGCCATGGTCGTGCAACGCCGAAGGACGCGGTCCCGCGTGGTGCAATTCGCTCTTTGAAGACAACGCAGAGTTCGGCCTGGGTCTGCGACTGGGTGTCGAACAGAAGCACCTCATCGCCCGGGAACTGCTGCGACACCTCGGGCCAAAGATCGGAGACGACTTTGTTGCGTCGCTGCTCTCATTCTCGTCCACTGACGAGACGTCTCTCGCCGAGCAGCGAGAGCGCGTCGCGGTTCTCAAGAAGATGCTCGGTCAGGACCAGTCACTCGAGGCGCGTCGGCTGCTCACGCTCGCGGACCAGTTGGTGCCGCGCAGCGTCTGGATCATCGGCGGCGACGGCTGGGCCTACGACATCGGCTTTGGCGGCGTTGATCACATCCTGGCCTCGGGCGTCAATCTCAACCTGCTCGTGCTTGATACTGAGGTGTACTCCAACACCGGCGGGCAGGCGTCCAAGTCCACGCCCCGCGCCGCCGTCGCCAAGTTCGCCTCGGGCGGCAAGCACTCGTGCAAGAAGGATCTGGGCCTGCTGGCAATGTCCTACGGCAACGTCTATGTCGCGCAGATCGCGATGGGCGCCAACCCACTTCAGACACTCAACGCTCTGCGTGAGGCGGAGTCGTATCCCGGCGTGTCGCTGATCATCGCCTACAGCCACTGCATCGCGCATGGCATCGACATGAGTACGGCGATGACGCACCAGAAAGACGCGGTAAGCACCGGCTACTGGCCACTGTTCCGATTCGACCCGCGCAACGCTCACGATGATCTGCATCCCATGCGGCTCGACAGCCGAAAACCGACCCTTCCCTTCAAGGTGTTCGCAGAGAAGGAAGCTCGCTACGCCATGCTCGCGCGATCCAATCCGAGCGAGGCCAAGGAACTGTTCGCGCAGGCGCAGGCCGACATCGATGCCCGGTGGCGTTTCTACGAGCAGATGGTCGGCGTCACTCGTCACGCCCATGAACCCGAATCTGTTGAGGAGGTCAAGTCATGAACGTCGACCTGAGCACCCGCTACCTCGGCCTGACGCTGCGCAACCCGCTCGTCGCCTCGGCCTGCCCGCTGAATCAGGATCCCGAGTTCCTGTTGCGCCTCGAAGAAGCCGGCGCCGCAGCGGCGGTCTTTCCCTCGCTCTTTGAGGAGCAGATCGAGTTCCAGCAGCAGCAGATCTTCGGGCTCTATGAGTACGGCACCGAGTCGTTTGCCGAATCGCTGTCGTACTTCCCCGAACTCGAGGACTACAACGTCGGGCCGACGGAATACCTCCGCCGCCTTCGCGCCGCGCGCGAGGCGGTGCGCTTTCCGCTTATCGGCAGCCTCAATGGCATGACGGTTGGCGGGTGGATTCAGTTCGCCAAACTCATCGAGGACACCGGAGTCGATGCGCTCGAGCTGAACGTCTACTTCGTACCCAGCGATCCGCGCCACAGCAGCGAAGAAGTCGAAAGGCGATACCTCGACCTGGTGACGGCCGTCCGCAAGGCCATCAAGATCCCGCTGGCCATCAAGGTGGGTCCCTACTTCACTTCGTTTGGCCACTTCGCGCGGCGTCTTGTCGATGCCGGGGCGGACGGGCTGGTGATCTTCAATCGCTACATCCAGCCCGACATCAATCTCGAAACGCTCGACTTCTTCCCCAACCTGGCTCTGAGCGAATCGTACGAGTCGCGCCTGAGCATGACGTGGATCGCGATGTTGCGGGGTCGCGTCGGCGCCTATTTGGCCGCCACGAGCGGGATCCACACCGTCGAGGACCTCGTCAAGATCCTCCTGGTCGGAGCCGACGTGGGCATGCTGGCGTCGGCGATCTACCGGCACGGTCCCGATCACTTCACTCGACTCGAGGCGGGGCTGAGGGCCTGGCTCACCGAAAAGGACTACACCTCGGTGCAGCAGATGAAGGGCAGCCTGTCTCGGGAGAACTGTTCCAACCCCGAGGCCTTTGAACGCGTGAACTACATGCGCTCGCTCGTGGCCTACACGAGCAAGCCGATCTGAGCCGAAGTCGCCGAATCTCCGTTCGATCACGATGCCTCCGTGGTACAATGCGCACCACGGAGGTATCCCATGCTGCGCACCGGCATCGCGACTGTCTACGTCTCGGACATGGACCGGGCCGTCAAGTTCTACACCGAGACGCTCGGCTTCAAACTCAAGCTTCGCGTCGGCAACGATTGGGCGGAGGTCGACGCCGGCGGCGGTTTCGGCATCGGCCTGCACCCGCATAGCGGCAAGAGCGGCACATCGCGCCCGGGCACGCGCGGCTCGATCTCGATCGGCTTCGAGGTCAATGAACCGCTCGACACGGTCGTCGAGAGGCTCAAAGCGCGCGGCACAAAGTTCGATGGGCCGATCATCAATGATGACCCGGTGCGCATCGCATCTTTCGGCGATCCGGATGGCAACGCGCTGTACCTCTGCGAAACCAAGCAGTACTAGCGACGGCTACCGCCCTGCCGGTTCGAGCAGGATCTCCGGGTTCTCGAGGAACTGCACGACGGCGTTGAGCATCCGCGCGCCGTAGGCACCATCCACCACGCGGTGATCGCAGGACAGACTCAGCGGCATTTCCTTGCCGACAAAGATCCCGCCGTTGCGGGCCATGACCGCTTCGCGCGCTCGACCCGCCGCGAGAATGGCGACTTCCGGATAATTGATGATCGGTGTGGCGAATGAGCCGCCGTAACTGCCGACGTTGCTGATCGTGATCGTGCCGCCCTTGAGCTGATCGAGGCCGATCGTGCGATTCTTGCATTTGGCCGCCACGTCGTTGACCGCACGCCCCAACGGCAGAATACCGAGGCGATCCGCGTTGCCGATGACCGGCACCATCAAGCCGTGGTCGGTGTCGACCGCCACGCCCATGTTGATCACGCCCTTGATGTAGATTTCCCGCTTCTCATCGTCCACCACGGCGTTGAGTTGCGGGAACTGCTTGAGGGCCCGGCACATGGCCTGGATGATGAAGGGCAGGAAACTCACCTTCTCACCCGAAGCGTGCGCCTGCTGACGACGCAACCGGTCCAGCGCCGTCACGTCGGCCGTGTCCATCACGGTGAAGTGCACAGCGGTCTTGACGCTGCGATCGAGCGCCTCGGCAATCTTGCGGCGAATGCCGGTGAAGGGGATCGTCTGCGCCGTGCCGCTCGCATCGACCTGCACCGGGGGATAGGAAATCGGCTGTGAAACGGCGGTTAGAACCGAGTGACCGGTCGCGGCCTCGCGAGGCTTGATCGACGGCGCCTTCGCCTGGCTTCCACCCTTGCCCGCTCGCTCCACATCCGAGGCCGTTACGCGTCCGCCGCGCCCCGTGCCCTGGATGGCGTTGATCTCAATGCCCTTGTCTTTGGCGAGTCGGCGCACGGCCGGCGTCGCCATGACCTTGCCGCCGCCGCCCAGTGTGGGGAGTCCTTCCATGGAGCCGACCACGGTGCCGGCATCTTCACGCTCTTCTTCTGCCTCAGCAGGCGGCGTCTTGGCTTGAGGTTTCGCCTCTGCCTTGGCTTCAACGTGCTTGTCCGCCTTGGGGGCGCTGCCATTGCCCTTGACCGCCTTGCCGCTTTGCGTGGCGCCGGTAAAGGTGACGATCGGCTGGCCGACGTGGGCGATCTGCCCGACGTCGCCGTGCAGCGCTGCGATCTTGCCGGCAAAGGGGCTGGGCACTTCGACGAGCGCCTTGTCCGTTTCCATTTCGGCGAGCACCTGCATCTCATCGACCTTGTCGCCGACGCTCACCTTCCAGGAGATGATCTCCGCTTCGTGAACGCCTTCGCCAAGATCGGGCAGGATGAAATCAACCGTGTCGCTCATGATCATCTCTTTCTCATCGCAACGGCCAGCGCCGCGGACGCGCTCGCCGGCGAATCAATACGCCATGATCTGCTCGATCGCCTCAACGATGCGCGGCGTGTCGGGCAGGTATTCGAGTTCAAGTTTGTAGTAGGGCATCACCGTGTCAAATCCCGTCACGCGCTGCACCGGGGCTTCGAGGTATTCAAAGCAGTGCTCCTGCACCAGGGTCGCGATCTCCGCGCCCAGCCCGGCCGTGCGCGGCGCTTCGTGCACCACGACGCAGCGACCTGTCTTGCTCACCGACTGGCGGATCGCTTCGACATCCAGAGGATAGAGCGTGCGCAGGTCGATGAGTTCAACGCTCATATCGACTTCATCCAGGGCGTTGATGCACTGCACGACGGAAGCGCCCCAGGAGATCACCGTGACGTCGGTGCCCTCCTCGATCACTTTCGCTTCGCCGATCGGGATGGTGTAGGACTCCTCGGGCACTTCTTCGCGGAAAGCGCGGTAGATGCGCTTGGGCTCGAAGAAGATCACGGGGTCGGGATCGCGGATCGCGGCAATGAGCAGTCCCTTGGCGTCGTAGGCCGAGGAGGGCATGACGACCTTGATACCCGGCGTGTGGACGTAGACCGCTTCCGGTGAATCGCTGTGCAATTCGGGGGCGTGGATGCCGCCGCCAACAGGCACGCGAATGGTCAGCGGAACCGTGAAGCGGCCTCGCGTTCGCGTGCGAAAGCGGGCGGCGTGGGTGACGAGCTGGTCGTACGCCGGCCCGAGGAAGCCTTCGAACTGGATTTCGGGCACGGGCTTGAGCCCCGCCATGGCCAGGCCGATCGCCGTGCCGATGATCCCCGATTCGGCCAGGGGCGTATCGACGACGCGCTTGGAGCCGAATTGCTCGTGCAGGCCGTCGGTGGCGCGGAAGACGCCGCCGTTGACGCCGATGTCCTCGCCGAGGAGGATGACGTCCTCGTCCGCTTCCATTTCCTGGCGCAGGGCCTCGGTAATCGCCTGGATCAGAAACAGGTTCGCCATGTATGCCTTTCGCTGAAAGCCACGGGCCCGACCGATCGGCGGGCTGCTGGCCAATCATTGCGAAGGGCGCGCGTCAGGTCGACTGATGAAGTTCCCCAATTGGTGAGGGTGCGTCGCCGGGGTCGTTTGGCGGCGACGCATGCATCGCCGCTCAACGACCCGAGCGCTTCAGACTGCCACCCCCCAACATGTCGTACCCACCCCCGCGGCGGGCGAACGCAATCGACACCGGCCGCCAATCTATCCACAACATCTCCGCAGGCATTTTTGGCCCGGCAGAATCTGTAAACATGGGCGGTTTCTGCGCTTAGCAAATCGGTTCCCGCCTGTTGGAGAAATCAGTGAGAAAAACACGACATTTTGTGAGTTCAGATGTTGCCGATACCACATCTTGTTGTATCCTATCCCTTGGCCGCACAGGTCGGCGAGGGAGTGCATCGCCCCGGTGGGACTGGGGAGCACCAAGGCCCGAACCGACCGTCTACGGCTGACATGTCCCGAACATCAGCAGGCGTTTCACCGCCCAAGGCAACCGGTTCAGACCGGCCAAGGTGTCGCGCCCTCTGAAATAAACCTCCCCCTTCCGGCTCGGAAAGGTTTGACCCGATGCCAGTGCTCTCCGACGCTCAAATCCGACGACTCGTCGACATCAAGCCCTTCGAGGAAAACGTCAAGCGGCCCAGCACCGTGTCCTACGGCGTTTCGTCGTATGGCTACGACGTCCGCGTCGGCTCGGTCTTCAAGATCTTCACCAACGTCACGCCGCACGGCGGGCAGGCGATCGTCGATCCCAAGGCCTTCACCGACGACTTCTTCATCACCGTGGACACGGCCAGGACGGGCAAGGACCACATCATCATCCCGCCCAATTCGTTCTGCCTCGCCGAGACGGTCGAGTGGTTCAGCATTCCGCGCGATGTGCTGGTCATCTGCGTGGGTAAGAGCA
Source organism: Planctomycetaceae bacterium (assembly GCA_040255465.1). Classification (GTDB taxonomy): domain Bacteria; phylum Planctomycetota; class Phycisphaerae; order Phycisphaerales; family UBA5793; genus UBA5793. The sequence goes on along the minus strand of JBDZVA010000005.1, from coordinate 148,942 downwards.
CGTACGCACGATGCGGCCTGATCGTCAACGTCACGCCGCTCGAGCCGGAGTGGCGCGGCAAGGTGACGCTGGAAATCTCCAACACCACCCCCCTGCCCGCGAAGATCTACGCCAACGAAGGCATCGCCCAGATGATCTTCCTCAAGGCGGATGAAGTCTGCGAGAAGAGTTACGCGGACAAGAGCGGGAAGTATCAGGACCAGGGTGGGTTGACGTTGCCGAAGGTGGATTAAAGAGGCAAGGAACTAGGCACTTGGCACTAGGCATTAGTGTCGTGCCTGGTTGTGATTGGACATGAGCATGCGATGAGAGTGCGTCGTGGCGAAGCAAATCAAGTCGTATCGGGATCTCGTTGCTTGGCAGAAAGCGTTCGAGGTCGGACTCGCCGTTTACGGCGCGACGAAGTCGTTTCCGGCGGACGAGCGATTCGGATTGACAAGCCAGTTGCGGCGCGGCGCCGTCGCAGTGGCAAGCAACATTGCCGAGGGGTACGGGAGGGCCAGCCGCTCTGACTACCTGCGGTTTCTGAAGATTGCACGTGGTGCACTATACGAGATTGAGACTCAACTCTTGTTTGCGAAGGAACTCGGCTACATGAAACAGGATCGACTAAACAAGCTTGGGCCCATCGTGGATGAGTGCGGTCGCGTGCTTGGCGGATTGATCAACCGTTTGACCCAATAGCCGCCGCGAAGCGGCACCAACCCCTAGTGCCTAGTGCCTTGTGCCTAGTGCCTGAAGCTCGACCCTACGAAGACGCGAAAAACACGGAAGGCACCATGAAGATCAATCGACGATTCACCAAAGCGGGCACGGACGTCTTCTCGACCGTCAAGTGGGCGAAGCGCACCAGTCGCATCTCCAACTCCGACGGTTCCGTTGTCTTTGAGATGAAGGACGCGGAAGTTCCCGAGAGTTGGTCGCAGCTCGCGACCGACATCATGGTGAGCAAGTATTTCCGCAAGGCGGGTGTGCCGCAGGCGGCTGATACGAGCCGCGACTGTAAGGGAGCGGGTGCTTCCGAGCGCGCGTCGGCGGACGAGCAAGGCAACCCGCTTCCTCACGGGCGCGGCTCGTCAGACGCCACCGGTCCCGAGAAGTCGGCACGGCAGGTCATCCATCGTCTCGCCGGGTGCTGGCGGCACTGGGGCGAAAGCCACAATTACTTCGACACCGCTGAAGATGCGCAGGCGTTCTACGACGAACTTTGCCACATGATGATCCACCAGATGGCAGCGCCCAACAGCCCGCAGTGGTTCAACACCGGCCTGAACTGGGCGTACGGCATCACCGGCCCGGCGCAGGGGCACTACATCGTCGATCCGAACACCGGCCAGGTGCAACTGGCCGACGACGCGTATACGCACCCGCAGCCGCATGCGTGCTTTATTCAGAGCGTGAGCGACGACCTCGTCAACGCCGGCGGGATCATGGACCTGTGGGTGCGCGAGGCGCGGCTGTTCAAGTATGGCTCGGGCACGGGCACGAATTTCTCCAACCTGCGCGGCGAGGGCGAACCCCTCAGCGGCGGCGGCACCAGCAGCGGTCTGATGAGCTGGCTCAAGATCGGTGATCGCGCGGCGGCGGCGATCAAGAGCGGCGGCACGACGCGGCGCGCAGCCAAGATGGTCTGCCTCGATCTCGATCACCCCGACATCGAGTCTTTCGTCAACTGGAAGGTACGCGAAGAACTCAAGGTTGCGGCGATGGTCGAGGGCCTCAAGACGCTGCCCAAGGACCAGCAGAAGATCGCCGCCGACCTGGGATTGAAACTGAATTACGACTTCAACGGCGAGGCGTACTACACCGTCAGCGGGCAGAACAGCAACAACTCGGTGCGCATCCCCGACGCGTTCTTCGACGCGCTGGATGAAGGCAAGCCGTGGAACCTCTACCAGCGCACCACAGGCGAGGTGCATCACAGCATCGACTCCGACCGCCTGTGGGAGGAAGTGTGCTACGCAGCGTGGCGCTGTGCCGACCCCGGTGTGCAGTTCGACTCGACGATCAACGCGTGGCACACGTGCCCCGAGAGCGGCCGCATCAACGCGAGCAATCCGTGCAGCGAGTACATGTTCCTCGACAACACCGCGTGCAACCTCGCGTCGATCAATCTGCTAAAGTTTTACGAGCCCAAGAGTGCGACGTTTGATCTCGACGGTTACGAGCACGCGATCCGGCTGTGGACGATCGTGCTGGAGATCAGCGTGCTCATGGCCGCATTCCCCAGCGAGGAGATCGCCAGGCTGAGTTACGACTTCCGCACGCTGGGTCTGGGTTTTGCCAACATCGGAGCCGTGCTGATGCAGGCCGGGATCCCCTATGACAGCGAAGAGGCGCGGGCCCTGTGCGGCTGCCTGACCGCGGTGCTCTGCGGCCGGTCGTATGCCGTGAGCGCGGAGATGGCCGGGCAACTCGGCGCGTTCAGCGAATTCGGCAAGAACCGCGAGCACATGCTGCGTGTGATGCGCAACCACCGCCGGGCGGCGCACGGCGTGTCACGCCACAGTGGGCAGTATGAAGACCTGCGCATCGCCCCGGTGCCGATCGACCACGACGCCACGGCGCGAGCCGGCGATCGCTTCGCCAATGCCGACGAACTGCTCATGCGGGCGATGAATGCATGGGATGAAGCGCTCGACCTCGGTGAGCGCTACGGCTATCGCAACGCTCAGGTGACCGTGATTGCACCGACGGGAACCATCGGCCTGCTCATGGACTGCGACACGACGGGTGTCGAGCCAGACTTCGCCCTGGTGAAGTTCAAGAAGCTGGCCGGCGGCGGTTACTTCAAGATCGCCAACAACTCGCTCCGACCCGCCCTTGAGACCCTTGGGTACCGGGAACAGCAGGTTCGCGACATCATCCGCTACGTGATGGGTTCGCTGAGCCTGAATGTACCGCTGCCGGGGTCTCAGGGCGGAACTTTCAAGGAGTTCCTCGCCAAGAAGGGCTTCACCGAGGACGACCTCGATGCGGTCGAGGCCCAACTCGGCTCGGTCTTCGAGATCGGCTTCGCGTTCAGCGCCTGGTCGGTTCGCGAAGACCTGCTGCGGCAACTGGGCGTTGATGTCGAAGAGGCCCGCAACAGCGCGTCGTTCAACCTGCTCCGCGAAATGGGGCTCACGGCGGGGCAGATCGAGTCGCTCAATGAGACGATCTGCGGCACGCAGACCGTCGAAGGCGCGCCGCACCTCAAGGACGAGCACCTGCCCGTGTTCGACTGCGCCAATCCGTGCGGCCGCAAGGGCGTGCGCTTTATCGCGCCGCAGGGGCACATTCGCATGATGGCGGCGAGCCAACCGTTCATCTCCGGGGCGATCAGCAAGACGATCAACCTGCCCAACGACGCGACGCTCGAAGACATCGCCGCGTGCTACCGGTTGAGTTGGGAACTGGGTCTCAAGGCCAATGCGCTCTATCGCGACGGGTGCAAACTCAGCCAGCCGCTCAGCACCAAGAGCGATGCCGCGGCGGATGAACTCGAAGCGGACGACGAAGATGAACTGGACGTCGCCGCGGCAAAAAAAGAGGTTGCGGCCGAGGTCGGCGAAGTCGCGGCGATTGCTGCGGCCTCTGAGGGCTCCGAAAACGTGCGCACCGTCGAGAAGATCGTCGAGAAGATTGTCGAGCGGCCGCTGCGGCGCCGCCTCGCGGACACGCGCAAGAGCCTGACGCACAAGTTCAACGTCGCCGGCCACGAGGGCTACCTGACGGTGGGCCTCTACGACGACGGCATGCCCGGCGAGCTGTTTCTCACCATGAGCAAGGAAGGTTCGACGATCGGCGGCCTGATGGATTCGCTCGGTACGGCGATCAGCGTGGCGCTGCAGTACGGCGTTCCGATGGAGAGCCTTGTTGGCAAGTTCACCCACCAGCGCTTCGAACCGGCGGGCATGACGACCAACGCGGACATCCCCTTTGCCAAGAGCCTGGTCGACTACATCTTCCGCTGGATGGGCATTCAGTTCATCCCCGGCTATCGCAGCCAGGCCGCTCCGCAACGAGGCAGCGTCGAGGCGGCCACGATCGCGCCGGCCACGGGTGAAGTCGCCGTTCGCGAGACCAAGCCCGTTCCCGGCGGAACCGGCGGACACGCTGAGATCACGCGCGAGAGTGAACAGAGCCGGCTCAGCGCCGTTGTCGATCGCGATCACGCGGCTGTAACGATGACCGAGACTCGGACCAAGTCGCGCACGGTGCTCGACCGGGCGATGGGCGAACTGATGGGCGATGCGCCGGTGTGCGATGTGTGCGGCGCTCTGACGGTTCGAAATGGAACCTGCTACAAGTGCATGAACTGCGGCAACAGCATGGGATGCAGTTGACGCGTTGATGAGGTGTGTGAGTGTGACCGTTCAAACGGTCGGCGATGCGACGCGATAGCGTCATGGATTTGCCGGCCGACAACCGGGATGCGGCTGAAACAGGAGGCAATGACAAGTCCGACGGCGAGTGGATGGACCCTGAACCGTTTGCCGGCCTGAGCAGGGAGTGACTCAGACCCGGTCGTTTCGATCGATCTCGATGGCAGACTCGATCGTTGCGAGGCCCCGCCGCCTCATGCCGCATCCCCGGATTTTCTTCACCGTTGGAGGGGCGTCCCGTCCCCCGGGATCATCGGCCCCCCCACACCTTCCCTGCAGTGGCCCCCACCACCGCTGCAGGGCTTTTTGTTTTTCCACCGTTGGGATTGGTAGTCGGCCAACCAGATCGCGTCCAGCCCATGGCCTGAGTTGTCCCGACGATCGCTCGACACGCATAAACTCCCGCCATGCCCGGTCCGCCCCAATCAATGACGATCCTCATCACCGCCGGCCCCACGTACGAACCGATTGACTCGGTGCGCTTCATCGGCAATCGATCTTCGGGCCGCCTGGGCGTCGAACTCGCTCGGGCCGCGCATGCCGTGGGCCACGACGTCATCCTCGCCCTGGGGCCGAACACCGTGCCGGCGCCGAACTTCGCTGATCGTTTGCGCGTCGAGCGTTTCCGTTCGTGTGCTGATCTTGAAGACCTGCTCCAGGATCTCTGGCCCGATCAGGCGGATGTGCTGATCATGGCCGCAGCTGTGGCGGACTACCGCCCGAAGAAGCCGGCAACCTCAGGCAAGCTGCGCCGCGAGATCGAAGGCCTGACGATCGAGATGGAATCGACGCCCGATCTCGTGGCCGGTTGCGTCAAACGCCGCAAAGAGGGTCAGCGCATCGTCGGCTTTGCCCTCGAACCCGCCACCGAACTCATGGCCAGTGCCGCGAGCAAGATCAAGCGCAAAGGCCTCGATGCCATCGTCGCCAACCCGCTTGAGACGATGGACTCCGATGACATACGCGGCACGCTCGTCCACGCCGATGGCCGCACCGAGTCACCCGGCGACCTGTCCAAGTCCATGTTCGCGGGCTGGCTCATCGACCGCATCATGCGGATCTGAGGCGATCACTCTGACATCGTGCAGCGCGACTCGGCCCACTGCCGCATCGCGGCGATGCGCTCAGCCATCGTCACCGCCATCGGGTGCGTGCGGCCGATCGCTTCGACAATGTGCCTGGTCGCGAGCTGCTCGCCAGCGTTGAATGCGCCGTGCATGGCGTCGACGATGAGTTGCTCGATCTCCGCACCGCTGAAGCCGGCCGTCAGTCCCGCGAGGGTGTCAATGTCAAACGCCTTGGGCATGCGAGCCCGGCGGCTGAGGTGTATTTCGAAGATCTTCACGCGCGCTTCCAGCGGAGGCAGGTCGATGAAAAAGATCTCATCAAATCGACCCTTGCGGAGCAGTTCCGTCGGGAGTCGCTGCAACTGATTGGCCGTCGCCACGATGAAGACGTCGCTGCGCCGATCGTTCATCCACGTGAGCATGGTGCCGAAGAGCCGCTGGCTCACGCCCCCATCCGCGTCGGCCGAGCCTTCACTCGCAAACGCCTTTTCGATTTCATCGATCCAGAGCACACACGGCGCCATGCCGTCCGCCTGGCGCAGGGCTTCGCGCAGGTTGGCCTCGGTGTTGCCGATGAAGCGGTTGTAGAGGCCGCCCACGTCGAGGCGCAGCAGCGGTCGGCGCCACTCCCCGGCGACCAGCCGCGCGCAGAAGCTCTTGCCGCAGCCGGGCACGCCCAGCAGCAGCACGCCGCGCGGCGGGTCGATGCCGAATTCCTTGCCCTTGTTGGTCATCGCCTGGCGGCGGAGGCGCAGCCAGGGCTTGAGTTTGTCGTGCCCGCCGAGCGAGTCAAGGTTGTCATTGACGGGAAGGACTTCGAGCTGGCCGTGCGATGAGAGGGTGGCCCGCTTGGCGTTGCGCACGCGCTCGATATCGCGGCCGTCGAGTCGTCCATCTTCAAGTATGACCTGGCGAATGATGCGCTCGGCTTCGATCTCGGTCAGGCCGATGAGCGACTCGGTGAGGCGCTCGAAATCTTCGCGATTCAGCTCGTGTTCGACCTTGATGTTGGTCTGAACCACATCGCGGTAGATGCGCTTGACGAGTTTTTCGAACTGCGGCATGTCCGGCAGCGGCAGTGGAAACGAAAACGCGAGTCGTTGAAGTTCGGTCGGCAGATCCACGGTCGGGCCGACGAGCACCAGCGTGCTGCCGTTGCGGTGGGCCTGCTCAGCCGCCTCGCGCGCCGCCCGCACCACCTTGGGATCCGAAAAGTGTCGATGAACATCCGCCATGACAGCAACCCAACGATCGCTGAGCGAGATGAGATGAAGCAGCGCCGTGGCGGGGTCCGCGGTCGCGTTGGCGGGTTCAGCATCGCGCTTGTCCAGCGGCACCAGGCCGCGCACCATCGACCATGCCCAGCAGCGCTGCTCGATCGCCTGGGCAGCTTCAAGCACGAGTCGCACCGCCCGCCGCTCTTCGTGCGTTTCCATGACGATCAGGCCGTAGCCGGAACGCATGAGCAGCGAGAGTCGTTCAGCATCAGTGCGATCGAGTTCGTAGGACATGGCCCGGCTCCGCCAATCAGTTCGGTGCTACGCGATGGTATCGCTTGGGTGGGCGCAGGTAGCGGCGCACGTCGAAGGAGCGGCCGCACTCGGGACACCGGCCCTGACCGGCTTGATCAAGAGTCTGACCGACGAGTGCATAGCCGCAGTTGAAGCACAGGCGCTGCTCGATGAGACGCCTTCGAAAGCGGGTTCGACCGCGCAGCGCCCAGACGAACATCAGCGCAAATGTCACCCAGAGTGAGGTGACAATCATCCATGTCAGCCACTTTGCGACAATGGGGTCGGAGATGAGCCATTGCACGCCCCAGCGGATGAGACCCTGCCCGCCGACCCACATCAGGATGCCGAACACAAAGATGTACGCCCAGGCGAAGCGCTCAGTTGCCGCGCCGTATTGATGGATCATCCGGTTGGACGCTATATCAAACTCGTTGTCGAACTGGCGCTGATAGCGATACGAGCTGACAAACTGACGCCCGGTCTGCGGATCAGTGACAATCGCAGGTTTGGTTGAGTCTGTCAGAATCTCACTCGGCGCCAAAGTCATGTCATATGTGACCAAGGGCCATGTTCGTTGAACATGGGCTCCGAGGTGCACTGATCCTTCACTCAATCGCTGGGCGTTACTCCCAACTGGTTCATGACGAACAGACGCTGATCCACGACTTCGCGAATCCGTGCTGCCAGTGGCTTGCCTGAGCCGTGACCCGCCTCGCGATCGACCCACAGCAGGACCGGTCGATCAGTCGGCGAGGCGCTCGTGGCCGCCTGCACTTCCGCGGCCATCTTCCGCGCGTGCAGCGCGTGGACGCGGGCATCATTCTCACCGGCAGTGAAGAGGATCGCCGGGTACTTGACACCCTTCCTGACGTGCTGGTAGGGCGAGTAGGCGTAGATGAACGAGAACTGGTCCTGGTTCTCAGCACTGCCGTACTCCGGCACCCAGTAGCGTGCCATGAGGAAGTTCTGGTAGCGCAACATATCCAGCAGCGGCACCGCGCAGATCACGGCGCGGAACAGGTCCGGCCGCTGCACGATCATCGCGCCGGTCAGCAGGCCACCGTTGGATCCGCCGACGCACGCGAGTTTGTTCGGATTCGTGTAGCGGCTGTCAATGAGCCACTGCCCGGCCGCGATGAAGTCGTCAAACACGTTCTGCTTCTTGTCGAGCATGCCCGCCGTGTGCCATTCATCGCCATACTCGCCGCCGCCGCGCAGGTTCGGAATGGCCAGCACCCCGCCCGCCTCGAACCACGGGAACATCGTCGCGGAGAAGTACGGCGTCATCGAGATGTTGAATCCGCCGTAACCGTTGAGAATCGTCGGGTTGTTCCCGTCGAGTTTGAGTCCCTTCTTGTGGACGATGAACATCGTAACCGGCGTGCCATCCTTGCTCGTGTAGGTCACCTGCTTGACGTCCACGATCGACGGATCGACCGGGACATCGGGCCGCGCCCACAACTCGCGGTGGTTCGTCGCCAGATCAGTGACGTAAATGCTCGGCGGCTCGTTAAAACTCGAATAGGTGATGAACGCCTCGGTGCGGTCGTCATTGGTCACGACGCCCGCGCTGCCGATGCCCGGCAGTTCGAGCTCACCCAGCGGCTTGCCATTGAGATCGAATCGTTCGATCTGTGAATGAGCCTTGTAGTTGTAGGAGGCGACGAGCATGCCGCGAGCCGTGCCGACGCCTTCGAGCACCGCGTCCTCGCGCTCGGGAATGACGAGTTTCCAGTTGGCCTTCTCCGGCCGGTTGAGATCGACGGCGTACACGGCGGTGTTGGGCGCATCGAGCGTGGTCTGCATGTAGAGCGTGTCGCCATAGACGCTGCCGCTGAACGTCGCCTTGGCGCCAACGGAAATCTCGCGCCGCTCGAATTCGCCGGTTCGCCGCCACTTATCAAAGTCGATGCACCAGATGTCGTTGCTGTTCGTGCCGGTCCAGTAGATGAGGATCATCCACCGGCCGTCGCGGCTCAGCGACGCTCCGGGTCCCCACGTCTGGTCGTACTGCTCAAACAGGATCGGGTCCTGCCGGTGGTGCTGGCCAAGCGTGTGGAACTTGATCTGCGTTGAGTATGCGTCCTTCGGGTCTTTGAGGCACTCGTAAAGGAACCCCGATGAATCCGGCAGCCAGGACACGCTGCCGGCCCGATTGGGAATCTCCTCTGCCAGCCACTTGCCGGTGTTCACATCCATCACGTACAGCGTCGGCAGTTCATTGCCGGCGTAGCCGAGGCCGAAGGCCATCAGCGAACCATCGTCGTTGGGCGCCGTCCAGTCAAGGGAGACGAGACCCTTGTCATCCAGCTTGTTGGGATCGAGCAGCACGCGCGGCTCGCCGTTGAGACCATCGCGCACGTAGAGGATCGACTGATTCTCAGTGCCGCGCCGTTCGCGATTGAAGTAGCGATTGCCGTACGACTGCGGCGCCCCGATGGAATCGACGCTCATGAGTTCAGTCATGCGCTTTTCGAGGGCGGGCCGACCGGGCAGGTTGTCGAGTACGCTGCGGGTGTAGGCGTTCTGCTCATCCGTCCACTTGCTCACGCGCTCATCGAGCTCCTTCGCCTTGGCGGGGTTGGAGTCTTCGAAGAGGATGCCGCCTTCGAGCCACCGGTACGGGTCGTCGACCTTGGTGCCGAAGTAGTCATCGGTCACCACCTCGCGCGGCGAGTCCGGCGGGGCCGCGGCGATGAGCAGCGAAACGAGAGTGAGCGAAGCGCAAGCAAGAATGCGCGTGCGGATTCGAGTCGAAGCGAATGGATGGAATGGACGCATGATTCCTCCCGACGGCGTCAGCCGCTGTTGTGGTGCAGGGTGGAATGCTATGCGAGCGGCGCAGGGGAGTGTGGCCTCGCGCCTCGCGTGCCGCAGGTCAGTGCTGAACGAGCCGCGTCTGTCAGGAAGCGGCGCTCGCCGATCACCAGCCTTCGCTGGGCGCCAGCGCGTGGTCGAGAGCGGCGCAGTTCTTCACGCCGAAGGCGTGGCCGTAAGTAGACGGGGGTGAAGCGAGTCGGCGAGCGCCACCCCCGGTTGGAAGCCCAATGATGGTGCGACCCGAAAGGGTCGGCGAGGCGCGCGGCGAGGTTGGGTACAAAGGGTTGAACCGCGCCATGAGCCTCCGTCGGGGCGCGGACCGTTTTTCATGACACCGTCCGGGGATCGCGCTCGCTCTTGCTCCCTGGACCGCCGGCTCTTCGCGGTGGGGCCCTCGGCCTGAAGTAGAGAGATCAAAGTGCAACAAGAGCCCGTATACTGGATTTGCATCTCCCGTCTCAGGCGACAAGAGAATGTTTGAAGCGGCGGACCATCATGACGCAGTCAGTTTCGAGGAATGGGTCGAATACTGTTTCGGTCAGGGGCCGCGCGACTTCGCAGGCGTTGGCTTGACCCCCGATGAACCTGATAGACTCCAGCTTGAGCGCGAAGCCCGCTTCGACATAAACGGCAAGACGGCGGCGCAGTATCTGAAGCGATTGTTTCTTGAGTCCGATTCGCGCCTGACTAACACATCAGACGCGAATCTGGCCTCCGGAGTGTGGTACGTCTTTGGGTCCGGCGGGAGTTTCTTTGAAGGCATGCGCTCGGACTGGGAGGGCCGCGACAATTCGAGAAACCCAATAGTCACGACCGGCGAGGTTGTTGCAGTTTTCGATGCCATGCCCTCGATCTACCGAGATGTCTTCGAACACAGATGCCCCTCCGGCTTCAACCCCGAGCGAGATGAATCTTCCGATGCCCGCCGCCTTGGCGGCGCTGTCTACATGATCTGGGACATGGATCAGTGCATCTATCTGGTCTCCGGCAGTGAGCCGGCGAGCGCCGATCATCCGGTCACCGCCGCTGGTTTTGCGGTGCTGGCGACGGTGCTCCGGGAGTGCAACTCCCCGGCGTGCCTGTACTCGGCGCTGCATGGTCTGGGTCATCTCATCGAAACGGGGCAGTATCAGAAATCGGAGCCCTGCGGCGATCTTCGCGACCTTTGCCGGCGCGGCCAGTCGATCGTGGACGAGTTCATCAAAACACGATCCAGTGCGCTGCCAGCAGACGTTCTGGAGTATGCCCGACGCGCGAGAGTTGGCGCTGTGCGCTAGACCACGTCGCGCCAGGTCGCCCACGCAGCCCTACTTCCCTTCGTCCGAGAGCCTTGCGGCGGCGGTCAATTCGACTTCTGTACCGATTCGAGTTCCACCAGGGTCGGATCAATACGCTGCAACCGGATGAGCAGATGCTGCGCCTCTCGCCGCGTGAGACCCGCGCCGAAGTACTCCTTCGAATAGCCCGACCGACACTCGAGCCAGCCACCCCGCCCTGACGAATCGCCGCGGTCGTTTCCAGTTGTGAAGCTCTCGAAGTACCCGAGACTCGTCCGGAGCGAAATCGGACCGTACTTTGTGCGATCAATGAGTCTGCAAGAACGCCACAGCGGGGAACGATTGCATACAGCGATGCTTGAGTCGCTGATCTCGATGATCTGCCTCCCCCAGCGCGACCATACCAGCGAGAACACGCAAAGCAGTCCTCCCGGTATCCAGATGCAGAGCCAGATGCTTATGAACGCGATGACTGCGGGCGCATCGGCGTCGTCGCTCGGTGCGCCGGGTCGTCCATTGAGCGATCCAATGGTCCGCCACAGGAAGTACGCCGCAGCCCCCAGACCGGCAGCCCACATCACTAACCATGCAGACACGAACGACTGAGTAAACTGACTCGACCTCGCGGGAATGGTGACTCGCAGACCGTCAGCACCTTGGTGCAGGACGAAGCGACCGTCGGCAGGAGATAGCGAGCCATCCGCCCGCAACTCTCCTGGCAAACCCAGTTCGCTCCCTTGCACCACAGGCGCGGGCCCCGACAGTTCGGGAGCAAATTCCAGAAGTTGCCACAGGATGGTCTCAGCCCGAGGCCGACCGGCCTCCGGTCCGAAAAAGACAGTGCGCGCTCCATACTGAAACGCAAGCGAGCCTCCATGGTCAGGATCAAACCCGTCATCGTCAGAAACGTCCGGCACGTCTTCGTGCACGCGCAAATCTCCGATGTACTTCCGTCGGTACCTTTGGCGTCTGGATCGCCCCAAGAATGAATAATCGATCGAAACGAAATCTTCGTCGATCGTCAGAGACTGATATCTGCATCCGCCTCGAGCCGCGGCGTAGGCAAGTATTCCACCGCCGACGAAAAAGAATAGAGAGCCGCCGATGCGCACCACGTATCCAGCAGCCGGATCTTCAGGTTGAGCGTTTTCTCCTTCGGTGTGGTTCGCGTCGCCGACGGGCGACAGAAGAAAGAGCATTGGCCCAACTACTGCAAAGAGAAGACAGAACACCGCCGCCCCTGCGGCCCATGGCCGACTGACGCCGAAGTTCCACGTTCGGCTTCGATTCGTCGATGCGTCGGGTTGTGCACTATCCGTCTCCATCGCCTTGCTCCCGGGCACACGTTCAGCCCTCTACTTCCCCTCCAACCAATTCCCCGCCGCGGCTGCCTCGACCTTCAGGGGCACGCGCAACTTCATCGCTGACTCCATCCGTTCGATCACGAACGGCATGACGCGCGGCACGTCCTTGTCGGGCACTTCGAAGACCAGTTCGTCGTGGATTTGCAGGAGCATCCGCGCGGCGGGGAACTGGTCGGGCAACTGGCGGTGGAGGTCGATCATCGCGAGCTTGATCAGGTCGGCCGCGCTGCCCTGCACGACGGAGTTGATCGCGATGCGCTCGCCGAGCTGGCGCTCGTTGGGGTTGCGCGACTCGACCTGCGGCACCGCCCGGCGGCGGCCCATCATCGTTTCGACGTAGCCCTGCCTCTTGGCCTTGCTCACGCACTCGCCCAGGAAGCGGTCGATGCCGGGGTAGCGGGCCTTGTAATCGTTGATGATCGTCGCAGCCTGCTCGTTGCTGACGCCCTCGCCGAGTCGGCGGGCGAGGCCGAAGGCGGTGATGCCGTAGATGATGCCGAAGTTGACCATCTTGGCGCTGTTGCGCTGTTCGCGCGTGACATCCTTGAGATCGACGCCGTAGACCTCGGCCGCGACGGCGGTGTGGATGTCCAGGTCGTTGCGAAAGGCGTCGATGAGCGTCTCATCCTGCGAGAGGTGCGCGAGAATGCGCAACTCGATCTGCGAGTAGTCGGCGGTGATAAGTTGGAAACCCGGGGGCGCGACGAACGCAGCGCGAATCTGCCGGCCCACCTCGGTGCGGATGGGGATGTTCTGCAGATTGGGATCACTCGATGACAGCCGACCAGTGGCGGCCACCGTCTGGTGGAACGACGCGTGGATGCGGCCGGTCTCGGGATCGATGCACGCCTTGAGCGCGACGAGGTAGGTGTTGACGAGTTTGGTCAGTTGGCGGTACTCGACGATGAGTTGCGGAATCTGACTGGTGATGGATGGGTCGGCGGCAAGTTTTTCAAGCACCTCGATGTCCGTCGACGGCCCGGTCTTGCCCTTCTTGAGCGGCTTAAGGCCGAGGCCCGGCGGGTCGGCTTCGGGCGCGTTGAAAAGTGCCGCCGCCAGTTGCTTGGGCGAGTCGGGATTGAACGCATGCGGCGCGGCGTCGATGAGTTGCTGCCGGAGTTTGTCAATGCGCTTGGCGAGCAGGTGGCGCTGCTCATCAAGAATGTCGGGATCGACGCGGATGCCATTGAACTCCATCGTCGCCAGGACTTCGACGAGTGGCATTTCGAGATCGTCGAAGAGTTTGCGCAGCTTCATCGCCGCCAGTTGCGGCTCGAAGTACTTCCAGAGCCGCAGCGTCACATCCGCATCTTCCGCAGCGTACTCGGCAGCCAGATCGAGGGGCACCTGGTCGAATGTCTTCTGCGGGTTGCCGCGCGTCGCCTTGCCGATCAGATCGGAGATCGGGATGCAGTGGTAGTTGAGCAGGGCTTGGGCCAGCGGGTCCATGCCGTGACTCGGGCGACTCGAATCGACGACGTAACTGGCAATCATCGTGTCGACGCCGGCGCCGCGCAGGTTGATCCCGGCCCGCTTGAGGATGATCCAGTCGTACTTGATGTTGTGGCCGCACTTGGGCCGCTTGGGATCTTCGAGGATGGGTCGAAGGGCGTTGATGACGGTGGCCGCGTCGAGGTGCTTGTCCGGCTCGGGCGAGCGCACGGGGATGTACCACCCCTTGCCGACTTCGACGCTCAGGCAGACGCCGCACAACTCAGCCTGCATGGGGTTGATGCCCGTCGTCTCGGTGTCGATCGAGATCATGTCGGCCTGGGTGAGTTGCCTGGCGACCGCATCGAGTTGTTTAGAGGTGCGAACACATTCGTACGTGCCGCGTTTGGTTTCGCGTTGAGCCTGGGTATCGCTGCGCACTTCATCGACGACACCGGCGAAGAGGCCGCCGTCGATGGCGTCGTTTAATTTGGCGGGAGGGGAAGACGGCTTCACTTCATCCGAGGTTGCCTCGCCCCCCACCACGGCGCGCAGATCATCCTGCATGCGGTTGAAGCCGAGTTCCTTGAAGGCCTCGATGAGTTTCTCGACCGGCAGCGCGTCGAGATGCACTTCGGACTGGCCGAGATCGAATTCGAGCGGCACATCGTGTCGGAGTGTCACGAGCGTCTTGCTCAGGGGCAGTGCGTCTTTGGCCGCCTCGATGTTCTCGCGGCGTTTGCCCTTGATCTCATCGAGATGGGCGAGCAGATTGTCGAGTGTGCCGTATTCACCGATGAGTTGGGCCGCGGTCTTGGGGCCGATGCCTTTGACGCCGGGCACGTTGTCCACCGTGTCGCCCATCAGCGCAAGCATGTCGATGACCTGCTGGGGTGTGATGCCTTTCTTCTCGCGCAGGGTTTCGACCGTAACCAACTCGTCCTTGTGAACATCGGCGATCGCAACATGATCATCAAGCAACTGCTCAAGATCCTTGTCCTTGGAGACGATGCGGATGTTCAGGTCCGGCTGCTCCTTGCGCAGATGCGTCACGAGCGTGGCGATGACATCGTCCGCCTCAAATGTCTCGACGCCGAAGACGGGAATGCCCATGAGCGAAGTCAGTTCCAGGCAGCGCGTCGCCTGCGGCCGAAAGTCCAGCGGCGGCGGCTCTCGGTTGGCCTTGTACTCCGGGTAGATCGTCGAGCGAAACGTCTCGCGGTCGCCTGACTTGTCCATGGCGACGACGAGGTAGTCCGGCTTGTACTCGCGCAGCACTTTGAGCAGCATGCCGACGTAGCCAAACGTCGCGTTGGTCGGCTCCTTGGTGACGGGCGAGCTCATCCCGCCGCGGATCGCGTGATAGGCGCGGAAGAGCTGGGCGAAGTAGTCGATGATGTAGATGGTCTTGCCGGCGTCGGCCTTGGCTGCGCTCATTTGGCCGTCGCCTCGCTGAAGAGCGCCCGCAACCGCAGTTCCATCGCGCCGGTCAGTTCGATGCGGCGGCGATCCATCACGGTGCGGGCCACTTCGATGAACTTGTCGATGCGATACGGCCGCGAGCCGTCGTCGGTCAGCCACGTGAATGGCGCGACGCACGTTGGCGGCGGTGTGCTGCTGGCGATCATGGCGCCGGCGCCGATGACGCTGCCGGTCATGAGTCTCGTGCCGATGGCGAACTTGGCGTGGTCGCCGATGATCGAGCCGAGAAACTGCATTCCCGTGCGGCGGTTCGATCCTCCCACGCGCTGGCGCACGAAGACTTCGCCGTAGGTGTTGAGCAGGTTGCTGTTGGTCGTACCGGCGCCGAGGTTGACCCACTCGCCAAGCCACGAGTCGCCGAGATGTCCGTCGTGTGCCTTGTTGGTGTACCCCTGGAAAATCGTCGCGCCGACTTCGCCGTTGACCTTGCACCAGGGTCCGATCGACGTGTTGGCCTTGACGATGGCGCGATCGAGGACCTGCGAGTGCGGCCCGATGTACGCCGGACCGATGATCGTGGCCCCGGGCCGCACCAGCGCAAAAGCATCAATCACAACCGGCCCATGCTCGGCGTCGAGAATCACACCGGGCATGACGCGGGCGCTGGGGTCGATCATGAACGGTCCGTCGCCGATGAGCGTCACGAGCTCGGGCGTTTGCGACCCGTCCTGCGGTTCGTGGGCCAGCAGGTCGGTATGCAGCACCTGGGGCAGCGCGGCCAGAATCTCCCAGGGTCGGCGCACGAGGAATCGCCCCTCATGTTCGAGTCGCTCGACGCTCGGTGGTAATTCGCCCGACTTCAAGAAAGCTTCGCTATCGGCGCGAGTCAGCTCAGCCGCAACGACGTGGCCACTTTCGCCCTCGACGAGAGCCTGTCCGAGTTTCAGTTCGAATCGAACGGCGGGATAGACCCAGCGGCCATTCACGCAGAAGAACGAGTCGCCGGAAGGGAGCACATTGACGGCCACATCGGTCGACCCCGCCGTGATCGCTTCGAGTTCTTCGGGCGCCCAGACCGCCGCCACACCCGGCTGCCACTGCCGCTCGAGTCGCTCGCGGGTCGTCAGCATGCCGCTGCGGATGTCGAAACACGCGCGCAAATCGGTCATGGGTGAAAGGTCAACGGCGGCCGGCCCGCAGCCGGGATACGCGCGATCGTCAAAGATGATCATTCGGCTCATGGCATGAGCATCGCCGCCAACTCGCCGATGGCAACCTTGGACGGTTGAATTGATGACGAATCAACGCGGGAGCCCCAGCCGGGGATGTGACTGGAAGCCGAAGAGTCCGGACACGCGGTTGAGCATCCAGCCCGCCGGCACGGCGATCACGGCTGAGTAGAGAACGGTCCAGAACGCGTGAACCAACTGGTCCGACGCCGCCCAGATGATGACATGTTCGGAATCCAGCCCGGCGTAGACGACGCGCCGCATCGTGAGCAGGAAAATGGCGGGCACGAAGGCGCACGCCCCCGCGACCGCCGTCAGCAGGCCGGTAATCAGGGGATGCTTGCGATAGACCAGGCTTCGCAGCTGGATTGTCAATGCCGCTCCAAGCACAAAACCGAGTGCATAAGGCCCGGCGACGATCGTGGCCCGGCCATCGACAGTCGAGTACTGGGCCAGCAGGTCAACGAGCAGGCCCAGCACGAGCGCCGCCCAGCGGACCGCGTGCGTCGGCCCCATCGACGCGATCCACACCATGAGGATGAGCGCGAAACTTGGCGCGTACCCCGACTCGCCGATCTGCAGCATGGGCCGAAGTCCGGTGTCGAGGGCGAGAAAGACATAGGCGAAGAACGCGAACACAGTCCAGCGCATCAGTGGTCGCCTCCATCAGAAGCGACCGCTCGCGGAATCTTGAGATCGACCACCGAAACATCGGCGAGATTCTCTTCGGGTCGAACGGTGATCGTCACCCAAAGCGGATTCTGATCCTTGGGAACGACCTTTTCGATCATGCCGATGATCGGACCCGTGTTCAACTGCCGCACATCAGTGTCGTAATACACCACCCGCTGGCCGACGCGCACCGGAGATGCTTCGTCCTGCGAGTTTCGGCCAACGTCGCCCACCAGCGTGCCGTCGCCGACAGGCTCAAGCGTGCACTTGGTCGACGCGGCGAGATTGCCATCGCTGGAGACCACCATCGCCGAGATGGGTCCGAACGCCCGGGAGGTGATTGGCGTGACGGTCGCCGATCTGGGGCTGACGGCTGAGACGCGGCCGAGGAGCTGGTAGCCCTGGTGGTAGGCCAGCATCCCGACGCGCACTCCAGAGAGGCTGCCGAGACTGATCTTGAACAGGTCCGACTTCCCCAGAGACTCAGCCACGCGATAGGCAGAAACCGGGCGAAAGGACGGGTCGGTCTCTTTCAATTCCTGCAGCCGTTCGAGTTTCCTTTGCAGGCTCGCCGCTCGCGCTTCGAGGTTGTAGATCCGAACTTCCTGCTCTTTGTTCTTGTTCGCCAGCTTCACGAACTCGGGGTTCTCCCGATCCAGGCTCTTGGGCACGGCCCGCACCGCCAGGCTTAGTTTTTCGAGTGGTGCGCTCAGGGGGATGGTCAATTCACCAAGACGTCCGCCCAGCCAGTTGGTGAAGCCGGCTGGCAGAAAGCAGGCGATGAGCATCGCCGCGGCGGCTGTGTAAAACGAACGGTTTGGCGAGGCGTGGTTCATCGCGGGGCCATCGTCGACCGGTCACAGTCGCAGCGGGGTTTCGGACCGTAGTGTGGAGCGCCTCGGGCGGACCGATCATCCCTCGTCGAGGTTGGACTCCATCGTGCCCTTCCACTCTTCGAGGTTCTCGAGGTAAATGCTCGTTCCCTTGGCAACACAGGTGAGCGGATCGTCGGCGACTCGAACGTCAAGGCCGGTCGCGTTGGCGATCACGACATCGATACCACGAAGCAACGCGCCGCCGCCCGCAAGGCAGATGCCGTTTTCGACCAGGTCAGCCGCCAGTTCGGGTTCGGCCCGTTCGAGCGTGCGGGTGACCGCTTCGATAATCGCGCTGATGGGCTCCTGGAGCGCTTCGCGGATTTCCTCGCTGGTGACCACGGTCTTGCGGGGCAGGCCGGCGATCATGTCGCGGCCGCGCACTTCCATGGTCATTTCTTCGCCGACCGGCGCTGCGGTGCCGATCTCGATCTTGATGCGCTCGGCACTCTGCTCGCCAATCATCAGGTTGTAGGTTTTCTTCATGTGGTTGATGATCGCTTCGTCGAGATCATCGCCCGCGACGCGGACCGATTCGCACACAGCAATGTCGGCCAGCGACATGATGGCGACCTCAGTCGTTCCACCGCCGATGTCGACAATCATGCTGGCCGTCGGCTCGACAATCGGCAGCCCGGCGCCGATGCCGGCCGCCATGGGTTCTTCAACGAGGTAGACCCGGCGGGCACCGGCGCGAATGGCGGAATTGAGCACCGCCTGCTTCTCGACAGCGGTGATACCCGAGGGGATGGCGATAACCACGCGAGGTCCGAGAATGTAACGGGCCTTGCCGTTCACCTTGCGGATGAAGTAGGACAGCATGGCTTCGGTGATCTCGAAGTCGCTGATCACGCCGTCTTTGAGAGGGCGGATGGCGGTGATGGAGCCGGGCGTCTTGCCGAGCATTTCCTTCGCCATCCAGCCGACGGCGTTGCCGTTCTGGAGGACGCGGTTGGTGCCCCGCTTGACGGCGACGACTGAGGGTTCATTGAGGACAATGCCCTCGCCCCGGACGCAGACGAGCGTATTGCACGTCCCGAGGTCGATGCCCATGTCAACGCTGAACCAGCCAAGGAGTTTGTCAAATGCCACGCGGAGCCACACCCTTCAAGCGGTCGATGGACGCGGTGGAGGAACTGAACGACGGCGCACACCGCCCCCGTACCACCCTTTGACTAGCATTTCGGCATCGATTCGCCCAAGCCTTGACATTATAGGCCATTGGCTGACTCCGCTATCGAAATGCCCGCTAGCCCGTACAATAATCCTGTTATGGCGCGAGTCGCGCATCTCAGCCCCCCGGGGGCCCCAGACCGAATGTGAAACGGCGACTACGGATTGGAGAGCCGTTCAATGACCAAGCCCGCGACCACGACTGATGCGAGCCCCGCTCCGAAGCGCCGCGCGACCAAGGAGTCTGCAGATCCGCAGTCTCCCATCCCTGCAGGTCCAGATGCGGTCGGCGCCCCTTCCGCGACGGCAGCCAAGGCTCCACGCTCCTGGCCTGACGAGCCGGATCCTCGGCGCAAGAAGGTTCCGGAAGGCCTGTGGATGCGTTGCGTGGCGTGCGGGGAAACGCTTTATCGCAAAGCCCTCGAAGACAATCTCCACGTCTGCACCAACAAAGAGTGCCAGCACCACTACCGCATCAGCGCGACTCAGCGCGTCGAGCAGCTCTGCGATCCCGGCACTTTCGAGCCGATGGATGAGCACCTCACCAGCACCGACCCTCTGCACTTTACAGACCTCAAGCCCTACCCCGACCGGCTCAAGGCCGAGCAGGAGCGCACCGGCCGCTCCGAGGCGACGGTGACTGGTTCCGGCTACATCCACGGCCGGCGTGTGGTGTTGGCCGTGCTCGACCTGACATTCATGATGGGCTCAATGGGCAGCGTCGTGGGCGAGAAAGTCACCCGTGCGATCGAGCGAGCCACTGAGCAGGACTGGCCGCTGATCATCGTCAGTTCTTCCGGTGGGGCGCGCATGCAGGAGTCCACACTGTCACTTATGCAGATGGCCAAGACGTCGGCAGCGCTGGCCCAGTTCGATGACGCCGGCGGTTTGTACATCAGCGTCCTAACCGACCCCACCACGGGCGGCGTCACCGCATCGTTCGCCATGCTTGGCGACATTATTCTTGCCGAACCCGGCGCTCTCATCGGCTTTGCCGGCCCGCGCGTCATTCAGCAAACCATCCGCCAGGATTTGCCGGATGGGTTCCAGAGGGCTGAATTCCTCAAAAAGACCGGCTTTGTCGATCGAGTCGTCCCGCGAGGCGAACTCCGCCGCGAGATCAGCCGCATCATCGACTACGGCGGGAAGTAGTCCCTCACGAATCCAGCTGGCCCGCGAGTGAACTCCACGCGCGATGTGGCGTGAAATGCGGTTCTGGACGGCGGATAATGCTGCGCCTTGAACTTCCCCACCCGACCGACAACCTGGCCCGGGGCGATGATCGCGGGCCTGCTCCACGCAGGCCTGTTTGCGCTGGCTTTTCCGCCCTATGACCTCTGGCCGCTGGCCTATTTTGCCCTCATCCCGATCGCCCTGCTGGCGTTGCGCACCTCCAGCCGACCCAAGGCGGTGCTGAGCGTCTGGCTGATGTCGACTCTGGCGTGGCTGTGGGTCCAGCGCTGGTTGATCGACGTCACCGGCCCGGGGTATGCGGCGCTGGCCGTGGCTCAGGGTGCATTCCCCGCTTTATTCGTCTGGATGCTGGCCACGTTGCGGCCGCGCGGTCGCAAGCCCATCGTGCCGGGCGTGACCAATATCCTGCTCGTGCCTCTCCTCTGGGTGGCGACGGAGATGCTTCGCGGCTCGCCGCTTTTCTTTTCGGGTTATCCGTGGTTTTTTCTCGCGCATCCACTCATCGCCCAGCCCATCGTCTGTCAGACTGCCGATCTTCTTGGCACGTACTTCGTGAGTTTCGCCGCCGCGATGCTCGCCGGCCTCGTGGCGGATGTGCTCACCGTCCCACTCTACCACAACGGCCGCCTCTCTCTAACCATCCGCGCTTCCATCGGCATATACCTCGCAGTGCAGGTCTTTGTCCTCGGTTACGGCATGTGGCGCGTTCGCCAGACCGACGGGATCGAGAGCAACGCGCCGAGCATCACCGTCGCCGCCGTCCAGACCAATCTTGCCCAGAACAACAAGCAGGCCTGGACGCTCGAACAACAGTTCGAAGACTTCGACGACTTCGTTTCGCTGACGCGCCTGGCTGAGGATCCTGCCGGAAACCATGCGCGGGCTGATCTCGTCATCTGGCCGGAAACGATGGTGCCCGGCCTGGCGCTGAACGTCGAAGCGATGCGCGCAACGAAACAGTTCGAACAGAAACTCGGTCGTGACCTGCCCAACGTCACCTACTTCCATGACACACTGTCGCGGCTCGCAAAGGAGCTGCACACGCCGCTGCTCGTTGGTGGCTCAGCCGTCGACGATCTCAAGTATTCCATTGAGACGATCCGGGACGGGGATGGAAATGAAACACCCACGCCGAATTGGAAGTGGCACGCCCGCTACAACTCCGCCCTGCTCTTCGACGCCGGCGGTCGGCTCAGCGACATCCGGTATGACAAAGTCCATCTGACCCCCTTCGGAGAGGCGATCCCGCTGGCTCACTACTGGCCCGCCGCGCAGCAGTGGCTGCTGAACCTCGCCGCCAATGGAATGAAGTTCGATCTGGATGCCGGCCGCGCGTACACCCGCCTGGAGGTTCCGTTCCAGCAGAAGGTCAGAGACAGCATCTTCGTGGGCACTCCAATCTGCTTTGAGTCGACCATGCCCTCTGTCTGCCGCCGGCTCTCCCACCCATCGGGACAGCCGCCGGCCGATCTGCTCGTCAATCTCACCAACGACGGGTGGTTTGGCTCGATCTACGGCGGGCGCGAGCAACACCTGCAGATTGGCCGCTTTCGCTGTATCGAAAATCGCGTCCCGATGGTTCGCGCCGCCAACACCGGGGTGAGCGCGGCGATCGACTCGGCCGGCCGCATCACCCAGATGGGACCCAACATCCCCGGCAATCGTCCGACGTGGAACGCTGAGGGCGTTATGATGGCGACTGTTCGATTGGACTATCGCCAGCCGCTCTACGGACGCGTCGGCGACGTATTCGGGTGGTTGTGCCTCGGATTGAGTACCGCGCTGGTCGGCTGGGGACTGTTCGCCGGGCGTGGCAGAGTCCGGGCAGGAGAAGAGACGACATGAGGCTTGTGGGATGGAGTTTGAGCGTTGGCTGGATGTGCGGCGCCTTCGCGCTCGTCGCGGGCGGGTGTGGACCGACCACCGCAACGACGCCTTTGGCGCCGGGCTATGCCACGATTGGCACCGACATTCAGGAACAACGTCAACTGCGACGCGATGCGGCCGAGTACTTGAACCAGATGCGCAAGGACGAGTACGCGCTCTACCGCGCCAACGCGGTCGAGGCGTTGCAGTCTGATCCCAAGCTGGGCGAGGTCGCCGCGCGCGAGGGGATAGAAGATGCCAATCTCGGCGTGCGCTTCGTGGCCGCCATGGCGATCGGTCAGCACCAGTACTCTGCTGCAGCGCCGCTGGTGCATGCGTTGCTGCGCGATGAGTCCGCGTCCGTGCGCGCCGCCGCCGCCTTTGCGCTCAAGCGCAACGGCACGAATGTCAACCTTGGACTGTTGGCCGAGATGCTCAAGGGCGACGACCCCCGCGCCGCGGGAAACGCAGCGCTGGTTCTGGGTGAAATCGGTGACGCCAGCGCCCTGCCGCTGCTGCGCGAGTCGATCGATTTTCACTCGCCGCGCACGACGGCCCAGCAACAGCGCATCGTGCAACTCCAGGTGGCCGAGGCCATGGCGAAACTCGGCGACCCGTTCGCCATTCCCCGGATTCGCTCCGAGTTGTACTCCCGCCAGCCCGAGCATGGAGAAATCATGGCTCTTGCGGCCTCGATGCTCGGCTCTTTGGGGGCCACCCGAACAATCGGCGACCTGCGCAACATCGTGGCCATGTGGAGGCAGTATCGTCACAGCGCCGAGGTGCGGCTGGCGGCCCTGACCTCGCTCGCCCAGCTCGGCGACCCGCAGCCGATCGAACTTGTTCTGGAATATCTCGGCTCGACTTACCGGGATCGGACGAATTCTTCCTTTATCGCCATCCAGAGTCAGGCGGCCCATGCGCTGGGCGAATATCCAGCCTCTGAGGCCCTCCCGCACCTCGCCAGAGTCTTCGATTCAAGCGGTGAACCGCTGATTCGGCTGCAGGCGGCGGCATCGATTTTGCGACTCACCTCCGATCTCGGGGCCGAGGAGCCCGGGACGGAAACCGACGAGGGGCTGTTGACACCGGATGACTTGCAGTGATGATTAGCGTTACCGATTCTGGCCGGATGATTTCGGCGGCCTCGGTGGTTTCAGTAGACGACGGTTGTCGGAGCCGACAGACGAGAAGAAGTTGCTCCGGCAAGAGATAGGATCGACGGATTCGCTTCCACCCCGGCACACTGCCACGCCCCGCGTGCCGGGATGGAGAGACTAAACACCAGCGTTGCGTGGAGGATCGATCGTTGCACACGCTCACCAAGGTATTCATCGTGCTCTGGGCCCTGCTCTCCGTGTTCATTATGGCCCTGGCTGTACCGCTGGTCATGAACAACGACACGTGGAAGGCCCGCTACCAGGCCGAGAGCGCCAAGCGCCTCGCCGCGGAGAACACCGCCGCGCTTGCCAGTAAGGATCTGGATCTGGCCAACATCGCCAAGGCTCAGGCCGAATCGGCGCTGAACAAGGTCATTTCCGGACTGCGCGAGGACATCGCGTCGACGACCACGCGTCTGGCTGACCTCCGCTCCCAGCTCGCGACCTCGCGGCAGGAGAAGGACGCCATCCAGGCCCAGATCAACCGGCTCAGCGCCGCCGCCGAGACCAACGCCAACATCATCAAGACGCAGGGTGAAGAAATCACCCGTCGTCGCGATGAGTCGCTGCAGTTGATGGCTCGCTCGACTGAACTCGAAGATCAGCTGCGCGACACGCTCAGCCGGCTCGACGTGGCCCTCGACGCACAGCGCACGCTCCAGGAGCAGATCGCCATGCTCCTCGAAAAGCAGCAGAACGGTGGAGTCGAGACCGCATCCTCATCCGAGCAACTGCCGCCTCTCCCTTCGCCGCTCGTCAGCGGCCGGGTGATGAGCGTGCAAGTCGGGGCTGATGGCAACCGCTACGTTGAAGTGAATCTCGGTTCCCGCGACGGCATCTCCGAGAACATGCAGTTCCTGCTGGCGCGGGGCGGCAAGTTCCTCGGCAACCTGATCATCACCAAGGTCGAGTTGAATCGCGCCGTCGGCTACGTGCGGCTCGAGCAGGACCAGGTCATGATCAACGATGAAGTACGCGGCGGGCTGCGCGCCGGCCTTTGATGCACGCTTGACGCGGCCCACCGGGCCCGATTCTGGAGAGCCACTATGACCCAATTCAAAGGCACATCGCCTCGACGCGTCTCTTCCGGCGGCAACCTGGACGTGTACACCGTCCTGGCCCTCGCCGGCGTCTTCTCCCTGTTCGTGCTCGTCGGCACACTGTGGTACAAGGGCGGCCAACTGGCCTCCTCCGACAACTCCAAGGCCTCGCCCTGGACAGTCATCAAGTAACCTCCGGCTGAGCCGGGCCGCCAATCGGCCCCCTCGGTCCTGTTCTCGTTCTTTCCGATGGGCAGTGCGTCAGGCACCGCCCATCGTCGCTTTTTCGCCCGGTCAGAACCGGCCAACTTGAACGTCCCGGCCATCCGCGTACACTGTGCGGCTTACAAAACGTCGGAAACGGCCCCCATTCCGCCGCACGTCGCCGCCCGCTCTGGCCGCGATCCCGGCGGAGACTCGGAACGGTTCCGAGGCCCGGGCCCTCACCTTCTTCGGAGCACTCAGATATGGTTCGTCTTCGTCTCAAGCGTTTTGGCCGTCGCCACACGCCCCGCTATCGCCTCAACGCCATGGATTCCCGCTCACCCCGCAACGGCCGGGTGATCGAGGAACTCGGTTGGTTCGATCCGACGGCCACCGATGAGGGGCAGCAGATCCACTTCAAGACCGATCGCATTCAGTACTGGCTCAGCGTCGGCGCCCAGCCCAGCGACACCGTCGCCGGCCTGCTCAAGCGCCTCGGCGTCGATCCGACTCCCGGTCAGAAGATCACCGCCGCTGAATCGACCGGCGCCTGAGGGCCCGGCGATGATGCGGATCGATGTGCTGAGCCTGTTTCCGGAGATGTTTGCGCCGGTGCTCAATGCGTCGATTCCCGGGCGGGCTCAGACGGCTGGACTCGTCGAATTCAATCTGGTCAACATACGAGACTTCACGGAGAACAAGCACAACAAAGTTGACGATCGCCCCTTCGGAGGCGGGCCAGGCATGGTGATGATGTGCCAGCCGGTGTGGGATGCGGTGCTCGCCACTGAGCAACTCGACCCAAGACCGGCCACGCGAATCCTTCTCAGCCCGCAAGGCAGACGCCTGGACCAACAGACCGCAGCCGAACTTTCGCAGCATGACCGCCTGCTCCTGATCGCAGGCCACTACGAAGGCATTGACGAGCGGGTGATCGAAGAACTTGAGCCGATGGAACTGAGCATTGGCGACTACGTGCTCAGCGGCGGAGAACTGCCGGCCATGGTCCTCATCGACGCCATCGTGCGACTCCTTCCCGGAGCCCTGGGGCACGACGAGTCAGCCGAGCAGGACAGTTTCAGCCCGATCGATCGCGGACAGAAGTTGCTCGACTGTCCGCATTACACGAGGCCTCGCGAGTGGCGCGGCCGGGAAGTGCCGGAGACTCTCCTCAGCGGTGATCACGCCGAGGTGGACCGATGGCGGATGGAGCAGCGAAGACTGCGGTCGGCCGATCGACGGCCGGACCTGCTTGAAGGAAACACACCACCGACGACATGAGTCGCCGGAACAGAAGCGAAGGAGAAGTGACGAGCGAATCAAGTCCGGTGCGCCCCACCACACTTGCGTCTTCACTTCTTTCTTAGAAAGGCCCACCATGAACCAGCAGGAACTCCTCGCCAGCGTGGTCGAGAAGCAGATCAAGACCGACCACCCTGAGATCACCATTGGCGACACCATCGACGTTCACCGCCGCATCATCGAAGGTGAAAAAGAACGCATCCAGGTCTACCAGGGCGTGCTCATCGCGCGCAACGGCAGCGGGATCAACGAATCGATCACGGTCCGCCGCATCGTCGCCAACGCCGGCGTCGAAATCGTCGTGCCCCTCAACTCGCCGCGCATCGCCAAGATTGAGTTGGTCCGCCGCGGCGACGCCCGCCGGTCGAAGTTGTACTTCCTGCGCGAGCGAGTCGGCAAGAAGCGCCGCCTCCGCGACCAGCGCCGCGGCCTGCAGCGCGCCGGCGACAGCGCCGAAACCACCGAAGCTGCCGCTACCAGCGAATGATCTCTCTGCGAAGTTCGCTGCGACGCGCAGGCCGCCAAAGCGGAGCGTACGGCATGAACGGCAACCAATGATCAACCCCTCCGGCGCGAGCCGGAGGGGTTTATTTTGTGGACCGGCGTCAAGGCTCTGCACCGACCCGGCGATCTGTTGCCCAATCGCGAGTCAGATGCACGACTTGAGATACGCTCGCTAAGACGCCGAGTCGCGCTCGAAGCAGCGATTCCGGCTACTTACTGCGATGAGGCAGGGTATGCTTTCGGATGAGCATCTCCGAGAGACATAAGGACTTGTTGCCGCATGACAAATCATCTGTCATTTCGCCCGTCCGGCGGTTGGGCGATTAAGACCATCGCGCTAACCGAGTCGTTTGATTACGCGGCCACATCCAAAGAGCACGTTTCTTTCGGGTATACGCTAACACTGCCATTCCGGTTGCGCACCGGGTCGATTTGTCGATACATTGTTCCATATCGCGACAAGGAATTTGAAGTACATCTCGTCAATCGCGTCAAAATCGCGACTGCACCACCAGCCGAAGACAAAGCCGCTTGGTTGGCATACCAGACTTCAATGCTACAGCGTGACGACCTTTGGACGGATGTACTGGTGGTTGCAAGACGGCCAACTTTGAAGCCGGAGGTGATCAATGCGATTCGAACATGGAACCAGACCGAGCCCGCGAAGAAGCACGTCGATCCGCCCTTCCGGTTGATTGGCGGAGCGATTAATGCGATTAATCGCTTGATAATCGCGTATTCCACGGCAACTGGTGTAACAACGGGAGGTGATTTTCTTCGGCAGCTGTCGGTTCATGAGTTCATGGATTCAGTTCGGGTCGCGTACTCATTGCTTCATCCAGCGGATTACCGGTTTTCCGACGTAGATGTTCTCAGGTTTTCGAGCGAACGACGGCAACCAGTACAGTCCGTCATTCGCGTGCAGAGCAGCGACGGCTTGCACGACTTGGCTGAAACCGCACTCGCAGGGATCAATCGCTACATTCAGCTGCAGGAATCCTTCATCTTCTACGAATTATTGTTTGATGCAAAGGCCAAGATGGCAGATCGAGACCATCGCGGAGCGCTACTTCTAGCAGTCGTCGCGCTCGAAGCGGCGCATGGTGAATTCGTTTCAAGAACACTTCCGAAGCGACTGCCCGCCGAATCCAAGGAAAGCGAGAATACGGGGTTGGCAGAAGACTTCCAACGCGAGCTGGGGTTCAAACTTTGCTGCCAGCTCACCCCGTACTTGTTCATGGAACCCGCTGTGAGGCCAGACCCGGAGGACATCAAGACGTGCGTGAAAGGGATCACCTACCGGAACGAGATTATGCATGGGCTTCGGAAGAAGGGCAAGTACAGAATACGCTCTCGATCAAACCGAGAACTTGAGGCCGCATACGTCGCGATTCTCCGAGTATGCGACTGCTACCGGAAGGCCGTGGAATCTGAACATGATCTCCGCCAGAATCCAATCGAGGAATAGGTATTCCTCCTGCGTCTGCGCCGAGCCTCGTCCCGACCTACGCCGCGCTCACTCCATCTCACTCATCGGCGGGCACGTGCAGATCAGGTGGCGATCGCCGTAGGGGTTGTCGATGCGCGCCACGGGCGGCCAGAACTTCGCATCGTGGAGCCACGCCGCGGGGTAGGCCGCTTCGCTGCGCGAATACTTGTGCGTCCACTCATCGGCGGCGACGACGTGGATCGGGTGCGGGGCGTGCTTGAGCGGGTTGTCCGCTTTGTCCGCCTTGCCGTCTTCGATCGCGCGAATCTCCTCCCGAATCTGGATCAGTAACGTAGGCCGGGTCAAGGCTCGGCGCTGACCCGGCGATTCAACACACGATCGCGCAAACGCGCGTCCCTCGCGCGCCACACGCCCGGCCGCCGGATCGCGCTCATAGGTATGTAGGCCGGGTCAAGGCTCGGCGCTGACCCGGCGATTCAACACACGATCGCGAAAACGCACGTCCCTTGCGCGCCACACGCCCGGCCGCCGGATCGCGCTCAAAGCAGCGGATCCGGCCTACAACTCACTCCAACTCACTCATCGGCGGGCACGTGCAGATGAGGTTGCGATCGCCGTAAGGATTGTCAATCCGCGCCACCGGCGGCCAGAATTTGGCATCGTGGAGCCAAGCCGCCGGGTACGCCGCTTCGCTGCGGGTGTACTTGTGCGTCCACTCGTCGGCGGCGACAACGTGAATCGGGTGCGGGGCGTGCTTGAGCGGGTTGTCGGCCTTGTCCGCCTTGCCGTCTTCGATCGCGCGAATCTCTTCACGGATCTGGATCAGAGCATCGCAGAAGCGATCCAACTCCGCCTTGGGTTCGCTCTCGGTCGGCTCGATCATCAGCGTGCCGGGCACCGGGAAGCTCATCGTCGGGGCGTGGAAGCCGTAGTCCATGAGTCGCTTGGCGACATCTTCCACCTTGATGCCTGCGGTCTTCTCAAAACCGCGGAAGTCGAGGATAAACTCGTGCGCGACGTGGCCGCCGATGCCGCTGTAGAGCACGTCGTAATGCTCCTTGAGGCGGCTGGCCATGTAGTTGGCGTTGAGCATCGCCACCTGCGTTGCCTTCTTGAGGCCGCTGGCGCCCATCAGCGCGATGTAGACCCATGAAATCGTGAGAATGCTCGGGCTACCGTAGGGCGCGGCCGCGACGGCGCCGACCGCATTGCCGCTGCCATTGAGCGGGCTGGCCGGCAGGAATGGCGCGAGGTGCCTGGCGACACCGATCGGTCCCATGCCCGGTCCGCCACCACCGTGCGGGATGCAGAAGGTCTTGTGCAGGTTGAGGTGGCACACGTCCGCGCCGATGTCGCCGGGCCGGCACAGGCCGACCTGTGCGTTCATGTTCGCGCCGTCCATGTACACCTGTCCGCCGAACTCGTGCACGGCGGCGCAGATGCCCTTGACCTGCGGCTCGAACACGCCGTGCGTGGACGGGTAGGTGATCATCAGAGCGCCGAGGCGATCCGCATGCTGCTGCGCTTTGGCGCGAAGGTCGTTGAGATCGACGTTGCCGTGCCGATCGCACTCGACCGCCACGACGTTGAACCCCGCGATCACGGCGCTGGCGGGATTCGTGCCGTGCGCCGAGACGGGAATGAGGCACACATCTCGATGGGTGTCGCCACGCGACTCGTGGTACGCGCGAATGGCCAGCAGACCCGCGTACTCGCCCTGCGAGCCGGCGTTGGGCTGGAGCGACACGGCTGCAAAGCCCGTGATCTCGCACAGCCAGCGTTCAAGGTCGCTGAACAGCCGCGCGTAGCCTCGCATCTGATCGGCGGGCGCGAAGGGGTGGATGTTGCCGAACTCGGGCCAGGTGACGGGAATCATCTCGCTGGTCGCGTTGAGTTTCATCGTGCACGAACCGAGCGGAATCATCGAGTGCGCCAACGACAGGTCGCGCGACTGAAGTTTGGTGATGTACCGCAGCATCTCCGTTTCGCTGTGGTGCGAGTTGAAGATCGGATGCGTGAGGTATTCGCTCGTGCGTTCAAATGAGCCGAACTTGAGCAGGCCGCGTGAGCGGGCTTGGGCAAGGAGGGCGTCCACATGGACATCCACAGGCTTGGCGGCGACACCTGTCAGGGCGGTGAGAATATGCCGCAGATCGTCGCGCGAGGTGGTCTCATCGAGCGTCATGCCGACGCTGCCATCGCTGTACGATCGCAGATTGAGGCCGAGGGAACCGGCCGCTTTGTGAACGGCGTCGGCTGTCACGCCCTGCCCCAGCCGCACACGCAGCGTGTCAAAGACGGGGCCATCGCCGATCGTCTCGTGGCCGAGTTGTTCGATGCCGACGATCAGCGCCGCCGTCAAAGCGTGCACGCGCTGGCCGATGCGGCGCAGGCCCTGGGGCCCGTGATAGACGGCGTACATCCCGGCCATGATGGCCAGCAATGCCTGGGCGGTGCAGATGTTGCTCGTCGCCTTTTCGCGCTTGATATGCTGCTCACGCGTCTGGATCGCCATGCGCAGAGCCGGCTTGCCCGTGGCGTCGCGCGACACGCCGATGATGCGGCCGGGCATACGCCGCACGTACTGTTCGCGCGTGGCGATGTACGCCGCGTGCGGCCCGCCGCCGCCCATCGGCACGCCAAATCGCTGGGTGCTGCCGACCGCAATGTCTGCACCGAATTCACCCGGCGGCTTGAGCAGCGTCAGCGCCAGCGGATCGGCCGCAACGACCAGCAGCGCATTGGCCGCATGCGTTTCCTCGGCGAGTTTCGAGTAGTCGGCGATCCGTCCATCCGTTGTCGGGTACTGCACCAGCACACCGCAGAGCCCGGCGGTGAAGTCGATTGAGCCAGGATCGCCGACGACGATCTTCACACCCATCGACTTCGCCCGGGTCTTCACCACCGCAATCGTCTGCGGATGGCAGTGATCCGCGACGAAGAAAGTCTTGCGCTCCCCACTGCTGCCGCCCGCGATGGCAAAGCACATCGCCATCGCTTCAGCCGCGGCTGTCGCTTCATCGAGCAGCGACGCCCCAGCCAGCGGCAGGCCGGTGAGATCCGCGATCATCGTCTGGAAGTTGAGCAGCGCCTCGAGGCGCCCCTGGGAGATTTCCGCCTGGTAGGGAGTGTACTGCGTATACCAGCCCGGGTTTTCGAGAATGTTGCGCTGAATGACTGGCGGCGTGATGCAGCCGTGGTATCCCATCCCGATGAACGACCGATTCACTTTGTTCTGATCGGCGATCGTGCGCAGTTCGGCAATCAAGTCAAACTCGCTCCGTGCGTCTTCGATCTTGAGCGAGCGACCGAGTTGGATCGAATCGGGCACAATCGCTTTGCCGAGTTCGTCCAGGCTCGCGCAGCCGAGGCGCTGGAGCATGGCGCTGACTTCGTCATCACTCGGCCCGATGTGCCGGTTGGCGAAGACATCAGTTGGATTGAGAAGTGCGTCGCTTGTTGCGACGGGCGTGGCGGACTCGGAGGTGTTGATCATGGCGTGGTCGATCGTGACGGGGCGGTGCTTGGCGGTGGTAGGCGACATGGGAACGGAGAATCCTCTGTGAAAGGCGCCGGCGACGGCGGAAGCATGGCGGGCGAAGGGTCGCGGGACTCCGGGCGAATAATAGCCGAAGGCGGCGCGGCCCCGGCCCATCAGCGCCGGACCCTCCTACAGAATCGGGTGCTGGCCCCCACCCGCGTCGACGCGGTCCCGCGCTGCAACGCACCCTTCACCGGGCAGTATCGCCCGAGCGTCGCCTCGCATCGCGCCATCCCATACGATGAGCCCCTGACTTCGTCCCTTATCCCTCGCACCGAACGCAAGGACTCCCCGGCCATGAACAGCGCCCGCTTTCGTCCTCACCGTCTCGTCGCTCTCACTCTTGCGGCGCTTTTGCTCGGCCCGCTGCCTCTCAACCGACTCGACTCCGCGCTGGCTCAGGACTCCACCACCGCCAC
This sequence comes from Planctomycetaceae bacterium, assembly GCA_040255465.1. Lineage (GTDB taxonomy): Bacteria > Planctomycetota > Phycisphaerae > Phycisphaerales > UBA5793 > UBA5793. Next base: position 117,051 of record JBDZVA010000005.1, on the reverse strand, counting down.
CGGCGCGTCGGCTGCAACGGACCAGACCAAGGACTGGATCGACCAGAACGGCGACGTGGACATGGCGGCCATCCTCGGCTCGCTCGATCCCGATGTGCGAGCCTACATGGCCCACATCACCACCATCGCCAACCCGTTCTTCGAAGGCCGCTCACCGGACACGCATGGCAACCGGGTCGCAGCCGAGTACATTGAATTCTGGTTCAAGTACTTCGGTCTGGCCCCCGCCTTCCCGGAGTACGACTCCGAAGGCAACGTGATCGGTGACGCCGCAACCTGGGTTTCCTATCGCCAGCCTTTCGACATGCCTGGCGGCATGGAGGCGACAAAGCAGGAACTCGCGCTCACCGACGCATCCGGCAACAGGACGACGTATGTCGCCGGCAAAGACTTCAGCGCCCTGGGCGTGGGCGACGGTGAAGTGACCGCGCCGCTGACCTTCGTCGGCTACGGCATTGCCTCCGGCCCCAATGGCCAGAACCACTACGGAACCACCGATCTCAACGGGCACATCGCTCTGATGCTTCGCTTCGAACCCAGTGACGCCGAGGGTCGCAGCAAGTGGAACGACGGCAAAGCCGACTGGAGCGCCAACGCTTCGCTCGACACCAAGATGCTCGAAGCGGCCCGGCGCGGGGCGGCGGGAATCATTCTCGTCAATCCTCCGGACACCCTTGACAGTCGCACCCATCAACTGATGACCGCCGAGGAATCAACGTGGCGGCGAGCCGGCGTGCCCGTCGTGCAGATGTCGCTGCCCGCTGCAGATCAACTGCTCAAGCGGGTCGCAGGCAAGAGCCTGAGCGAGATGAAGAAACTCGCCGACGAGGAATCCTTCGCCGCATTCAATATTGGCGATGGGTTCACCGCCTCGATCGCCACGGCGCTCGATCGCAAGCGCAACTGGACCGACAACGTCGGCGGAATCATCCGCGGCCGGGGCGACCTCAAGAACGAGTGGATCATCATCGGCGCGCACTACGACCATGTCGGCTATGGCAACTTTGGCAGCCTCGGCGGCCGCACCGCCGCGGGCATCATCCACCCCGGCGCCGATGACAACGGCTCGGGAACCTCCGCGGTGCTCATCCTCGCCGATCGCCTGAGCAAGGCCTACGCCGAGCTTCCTGACGACGCCAACGCACGATCGATCCTGCTCATGACCTTCTCCGCCGAAGAGTCCGGCCTCATCGGTTCGCGCTATTACACTCGCCACCCCACTCTGACCGCCGACCAGGTCAACATCATGCTCAATCTCGACATGGTCGGACGCCTGCGCAAGAGCAGGGCCCTGTCGGTGAGTGGTGTGGGCAGCGCTACCGGGCTCGCCGAAATCGCGCAGCCCTACTTTGACAAGAGCGGCCTGCGCGTCGTCACACAGGAAACGGGCGGCGGACCAAGCGATCACGCAAGTTTCAACGCGGTCGGCATACCCGTGCTCTTCTTCTTCACGGGCCTGCACGATCAGTACCACCGTCCCACCGACGTCGCATCGCTCATCAATCCGGTCGGCGCCATCAAGATCGTCAATCTTGCACAGCAGCTCGCCATGGAGTTTGCGACGAGGCCGGAGAAGCTTGACTACCAGCGCACCGGCGGGGGCCTCCGCCTTGACGCGATCGACGCACTCGACTCGCCTCAGGAGCCACAGGCCGCGGAGCCCGAAGCAGCCCCGACCCCTGTCAGGGTTCGGCTGGGGGTGAAACTGGACTACAACTTCAAAGGAACCGGCGTGCGTATCGACGACGTCTCGCAAGGCACTCCCGCCGAGGCGGCCGGCCTGCAGGCCGGTGATGTCATTCTCAGCTGGAACGGAGCGCCCGTGGTTGACACTCGGGCCCTCATGACCGAATTGGCCAAACGCAACCCCGGAGACGAGGTGAAGCTCGGGGTAAAGAGAGCCAGTCAGATGCTGCAGATCAAGGTCAAACTCGTCGGCAGCGATGGGTAATGGGTCCAGGCGTCCCGATGCAGGGGGTCGAATCCGAGGCGCCGTGAGCGTCGCGCAGCCATTGTCGAGATCGACGTTTATGCGGCCCCCCTCTTTACGCCGATGCCAATCGCTGATAGCCTAGTGAGCCAATAACTGCCCCCTCCCCGCTCAGGGCGTCCAGAACGCCGACCGCGGAAGCGGGCAGATTGGTGGGCTTGCTCTCCGCAAGGCCCGCATCAAGATGTCGATGAAGCGTTTTCGGGCCTGTATGTCCGAGAAGCGGGTTCTGTTTGTGACACAAATCGGGGTCGAGATACCGCCATGAGTTCACCTCAACAACGAGAGTCGGCGCCAACGGGATTCGATTCGCAGGGCTGGCCGCTGCCCGAAGTCCGATCGATGATGGTTGACAACTTTGTCCGATCCTGGACGCAGCACTGGCTCGCCGTCATTCTGCTGTTCGCTGTATCAATCGGCGTGGTGCTCTTCCCCGCCTGGCTGGTCACTCCCACGTGGGAAGGCCAGGGCACGATGGAGATTCAGCAGGCGCCCACGCCCTCGCAACTCGTGACGAGCAACGAACTCACGCCCGTCGCCTCGCTCACCGCCAGCCAGCTCGTCAAAAACCTCGTCGAGCAGACCCACTCGCTGAGCTTCCTTCGCGAGGTCGTTGAGCGATCCGGTCTCGAAGCGCACTACAAGGAAAACGCCGAGGCCCACCCCGACGCGCGAACCAGGATCAAGAAGGCGATCGTCTATGTCGCCCGTCTGCAGTTCCTTCGCGGCCCAACCACTGTGAATTACTCCGCCAAGGCGCTCGAAGATCTCCAGTCGTCATGGCTGAGCATCACGCCCACTGAAGGTTCCACCGTCATTCCCATCTACGTCTACGGCGACACGCCCGCGATCACGAAGACGGTTGGCAACACGATTATGGACCTCCTCCAGGAGCGCACGAACGAGGCGATCAAGGCCAACGTGCAGCAGCAGGCCGAGGTAGTCGCCAAACTCGTCGATGAGGCGGAAAAGAAGGTCAGCAGCAACGATCAGGCCATGGAAGCTGCCCGCATGCAGTACCAGTTCTTCGATCCGCAGTCTTACGCCCAGAAGATCCAGGAGGCCCTGCAGGGACTCATTCAGGAAAAGACGACCTTCCAGGCGCAGGCGGATGGACTCTCGGCCAAAGTCACGACACTCGAACGGCAGTTGGCTGATGTTCAAGAGATTCGAAAGATGATGCAGGAGGGTGTGGGAAGCACGGACAACAGCTCGTTGTCTTCATTCATCCAGAAGGACATCGCCGACGCCAGGGCGGAGATCGCTCAAAAGACGCTCACGCAGGGCCCGAATTCCCCCGCGGTGCGTTCCCTGGGTGTGAAGCTCGACGCGTTGGAAAAGAGCCTCGCTGAAGCTCAGAGGGATGAAGCAAAACTCGATCGCTCTCAATCCAATGCCAGAGAGTCCGTCGATCCCAAGTATCTCTCTCTTTTCAATGCCTGGGTCGATTCCACGCTGCAACTCAGCGCCTTGCGGGCCCGCTTTGCCGCTCTCGACCAGGCCATCGCCGCCCTCGCAGAAATGCAGCGCGAAGCGATCAAGGCCGACATCGTCCTCAAGCGCATGCAGCGCGACTCGCAGGCCGACGAGGCCCAGCTCCAGATGCTGACTTCGCAGCTGCGCCAGTTGAACAACCTGTTGGCCACGCCGCGGCTGTTCACCGGCATCGTCTCGCGCAACGACATGCAGGTGCTCAACGAGAACAACAGCGACTACCCGAGCATGGCGCTCGCGGTGATCCTGGCCCTGGCCATCGGCGTCTTTGCCGCCCTGGTCTTGCCCATCGCCTACGACTATCTCAACCAGACCCTGTTGACGTCGCGTCAAGTGGCCGGGATCCCCGGCGTGCGCGTGGTGGCCTCGGTGCCTCGCGTCAGTTCGAGCAAGATGTTTGCGAGCGTCTGATCTTCGCGCAACTCAAGAGTGAGAGTGACATGACCACACAAGCCGCATCAATCCCCTCCGCCTCCGCTGCGGGTTCTTCGGGCGCTCCGGCGCAGTTGAACGCATCGAGCCCGGTTGGATCGTTTCTGAATCGACTGGCTTCCGCGCCCCCAACCGCCCGCATCGCCATGGCGGTGGGTGAACTGGCGGCTTCCTGCGATTCAGCCGGCCGGGGCGGACCCGTCTCGGTCGCGGTCAGCGCCGTGGAATCCGAACTCCGCGCAGGTGAGACCGCCGTGGCTCTCGCCGCCCTCTGGGGTCGCTGGGGTCGCTCGACGGTACTCGTCGATCTCGGCAGCGGCGTGGGCTCAGTCGGTGGCGCGCTGACCAACTCCTCGCCCGACCTGACAGCCGCGTGCCAGGCGGCCGCCGCGGGCGAATCGCTCGACTCGCTCTCCCGCCTCCATGCGAGCATCACCAGGACAGGCGCCATCGCCACCGGCAAGGCTGATGTCCTTGGCCTGATCTCGACGGGCCAGATCGCCCAACTCGTCGCAGCACTCAAGAAAACGCACGACCGAGTCGTGCTCGCCACGCCCAAGATTGCCACTGGCTTCCCCCTGCTGGCGCTGAACTCCTGCTGTGACCGGATCGTTCTGGCACTCCAGCGCGGCAAGTCGCGCGGCGGCCCGGTCCGCGAGATTGCCGAACAATCTCTGCAATCCGGCATGCGGCCGATGGATGTCATCTGGTTTGATTGATGGACACTCTTGCGGGCGCCGCGCCATGAGCGGTGTCGCCCGACCTCTTTGGTGTCGGCCCCGCGGCACCATGTGAATGAAGCGCTGCGAGCGATGCTGACCACCACCACACCAGGACGCGACTTTCGGCAGTGGGTGCTGCTGGCCCTGCTGTTCGTGCCGATTTTCGGCCTGATGTTCATCCTTGGCGTCTTCGTCGGACGCGCGTCGGACTGGGTGTTCCCCACCGTCGTGTGCATGGCGATCATCGGCACCATCGGCACCATCATCGCGCTCGGCCTGGATTTTCGCCTGGGCATCTACCTCATCATGCTGCTCGTGCTCTGGGATCGATTGCAGACCTTTGGAGAGTCGGGGCGAATCAGCGGCACGAAGGTCACGATCGCCATCACCATCATCTTTCTTGCCGCGACGATTCTGGGCGGTCAGTTGCGCGGATGGTCCCGACGACTTGGCGACCCGTTGATCCTCCTGGGCGTCCTGTTTCTGTTTGTCAGCGCCATCGGTCTGCCCTTCATGCCCCACCCGGAACTCGGCTATGACTTCGTCAATCGACGGGTCAACGTCGTGGCCCTCATGGGAATTCTGATCCTCGCCGTCACCGATCGCGATGTCTTCCACCGGTGTGTCGTGTGCCTGGTCGTCGGCGGCACCCTTGTCGCGATTGCCACGACGAGCGAAATGATCACCGGCGTCGGGCTCCTTCAGCGACTTGGCAAATCGGATCCCGAGACTTCCAAGAACGTGCTGGGCACGTTCGGCGGAACGCTTCGCGTCATTGGACCGTCGGGTGATCCCGTCCGCTACAGCCTCGCACAGAGCATTCCCGGTGCTCTGGCGTTTGGACTGCTCCTGTACTACCGGACGTGGTGGAAGAAGATCCTGCTCGTCTTCGCGCTGCTGGTCATCGGCGTGAACATCGCCGCCAGCGGATCGCGCGGCGGAGCCCTCTCGTTTGCGGTCGCCAGCCTCATCGTCTTTCTCACCTGCCCGGTCAAGCACCGCTTTACCAAGCTCGCGATCGTGGCGCTGTTCGCACTCTCTTCCCTGGCGCTGCTGTCCGTCACCGGCGCCGACGTCGCTGCCCAGCGTATTGCCGACCCCACCGAGGCCAGCCGCACGGTCGTCTGGCGACTGGCGATGTGGAAGATGGCTCTGGCCATGTTCCTCGATCACCCCTTCCTGGGCGTCGGCACCAATGCGTGGGGACTCCATTACAACATGTACCGCGAGCCGGATGCGCCCTCTTCCTATCTGCGCGTCCACAGCGCCTACATGCAGTTGCTGGCCGAGAACGGCATCCAGGGCGTGCTGGTGTACGTAGGCATGTACGTCGCCGCCGCCGGCAGCGCGTTCTGTGCGGCGCTGGGAACGGCCGATCGACGACTCAAGTTTGAAGCCACGGCGATCGCCTCAACCACGTTCGGCCTTTTTGTCGGGGCTGGCACCTCGAACGTACTTGAAAACGAACTCTACTTCATCGTCTTTGGCCTGTGTGGAGCAGCCTACTACGTCTACCTCCACGAGGCGCAAGGCGCTCGCGTCCCCGATAGCGATCGACTCCAACTCCCCGCCCGGGATCGATCCATCATTCATCTCGCGAAACAGCAGCGCGCAACATATGGGACCCCTCTATGAGCGGCTCGGACGCGCAGGTGGCGGCATATTGGCAGGAAGCGGGTTTCAGGGGCGTCGAGCATTCGGCAGCGGGAGTTTCTCGTCATGAGCTCGACTGATCACGCCTTCGTCTTCATTGGCGGATTGCATCGAAGCGGCACCTCTCTGTTCGCCAAGTGCCTCGCAGATCATCCGGCAACCGCCGGCTTTCACGACACCGGCGTTCCCGAAGATGAGGGCCAACACCTTCAAACCGTGTACCGCAAGGCCAGCGCCTATGGCGGACCGGGCAAGTTCGGTTTCGCCCCGGCCATGCACCTCACCGAATCGTCCCCGCTGATCACCGACGCCAATCGCGCCAAACTGTGGAGCGAATGGTCGCGCTACTGGGATCTCACCCACACACACCTCGTGGAGAAGTCGCCGCCGAACCTGATCAAGGCGCGTTTCCTGCAGGCGATGTTCCCGAACTCCTGCTTTATCTTTCTGCTGCGTCACCCCGTGGCCGTTGCCGGCGCGACCAAGAAGTGGAAGAAGCGCACGCCGCTCGACAAACTCGTCGAGCATTGGACCGTCTGTCACGAGATCCTCCGCGACGACCTGCCGCACCTTCAGCGGGCCATGGTGCTTCATTACGAAGATTTCGTCCGCCAGCCCTCCCGCGTCCTCGAGGAGACGTTCCGATTTGCCGGCCTCGAACCGGTGGAGGCCAAGCGGGAGATCCGACGCACTGTCAATGACTCCTACTTCGAGCGGTGGGAAGCCTGGCGCAAGGAGTTCTTTGCCGGCCGGAGCATTCGCAGGGCGGAGCGCCTGTACGAATCGCGCCTCAACGAACTCGGATACAGCGTGGTGGAGCCGCGCAGCGAACGGCGCAGCCCCTGGTCGCGCGTCAGCGACTGATGCAGCGCCTGCTGCCGATTGCATCAGATCGCTGCTCAAGCGGCGGCGGGTTTCCTACGATCGACAGAACGTCATGGCCTTTGGCCGCCGAAGAAACCAGTAGAACCGCGAAGCAGGCACCGAGACGCCGGGATGACCTCGCCACACGATCAACCTCACCTGATGCTGCCGGGCGCCACCGCCGCTCCCGCGCCACGGACTCGCAGGCCAATGCCGGGTCGCTTGCGCCGGGGCGCGTCATACGTTCTGGTCTCCATGCGCACCCAGCCGATCCTCACGCTGGGGACCGCCGCCCTTTGCGTGATCATCGGCATCACCCACCTCTGGGCCACCCAGCCCTACTGGGTGCTCCAGCCGGAGTACCGCATCGGCAGCCTTGAGAACGATCCCGCCGCCTCGCAGTTGCGCGTCGAAGTCACGCCCGGCGAATTGCGGGACTTGCTCGTTTCCGAGCCGATCGTGCGCGAGGTGAAGCAGGCGCTGGAAGGTGAGACTGAGCCGGGTGAGGAAGGCGGCGCGACCCGAGTCAGCGCCATGCGCCAAGCCGCGATAGACTCGTGGCAGGCGATTCGCGCGTTTCCCGCCGCCGTCGCAGCCGCGCTGGGGATTGGCAGCGACACGGAGGATCATCGCGTCTCGGCGCTGCAGGTCAGTGCTCCGCGATCGGATGATCGCGACCGCGTCGTGAAGATCAGGATTCGCGCCGTTTCTCCCGCGATCGCTCAACGCGCGCCCGAAATGCTGCTCGATCAGGTGCGTCGACTGCTTCTCCGCGAGGAGCGGTCCCGAACGCTGGCGCGGGTGGAAGAACTTCGCCCGATGCGCGAAGACGCCCTGGCGCGGTCGCGCGACACCGCCGGCGCCGTCGCGCAGTACCGCCTCGAAATCGGCCGGCACGACCCGGAAGAAAGCGCCAGAGAAATCCAGTCGCGCCTCGTGAAGACGCGCGGCGACCGGGCGGATCTTGAAACCGATCTACGCGAAGCCGAAGCCAATCGCGTCGACATCACCGGCAAACTGCAAAACGCCGCGCTTGAGCAGACGACGCGCGTGGTGGTCGAACAGAACCAGCGTGTCCAGGCGCTGAAGAACGAAATCAGCACGCTCGAGTCCAAGTACGCCGCGGAACTCGCCGTCAAGACGCCCAAGCACCAGGACATGGTCCGCCTGCGACTTGAAATCGAAAGCAAGAAGCGCGACCTGAACAACGAAGAGCTTCTCGTTATTCGCGAAAAGGTGCAGGAGCCAAGCATGGAGTATGTCGGGCTGCTCGAACGCCAGGCGCAGAACAACCGGCAACTCGTCACGCTGGCCGGCCGCGAACTGGGGCTCGCGGAGACCGAAGCCCAACTCCAGAATCAACTCGTGGAAGCAATGAAAACCGCCCAGCACATGGAGGACCTGCTCACCGCGCGCTCCGCCGCCGAAACCTCCCTGAACCGAATCGACGACGAACTCGTGCGACTCGAGGCCCGCCTGACCAGCGTGGTTCCCTTCTCACAGATCACCCTTGTGGGACGACTCCGGGTCGCCGATCCGTCCCGACCCGACGAACCCAACGCATCGATGCACCTGCTGCTCACCGCCGTCGCCGCTGTTGCGCTCGCGGTGCTCCTGCCCACGCTGCGCAGCCTTGTCCGCTCACGGCTCATCGCGCCCTGGCAAGTTGAACAACTGGCGGATGTGCTTCCCGTTCAGCTCGTCGGCGAACTTCCGGGCGCGACCCAGCGACTGCTGGCGCGACTGCCCGGCGGTGAGGGGAGGTAGCCCGAGCGCATGGAAGACACTCGCGCCATCGTGACTCGTCCATCGGACGCGCTGACCGTATCCCGGCCGCGCTGGCTGTTTCGGCGTCTGGACGTCGACGCCCCTCCCATCGTCCTCGGACGGCTCCGCCCGCTCGTGCGCGAAATCGCGACCGAGGCCGAGGACTCGTCACTGTTCACGCGATACGCCCGCATGGCCCAGCAGATCAAAGGAGATCACCAGCGCCCCTCGCTCTCGGTCGGCGTCACAACCGACATCCGGCGCGGCAACGGCCACTCGTGCACCGCCATTGCTCTCGCGGGGCTCTGGGCTCGATGGGAGTACTCCACGCTGCTCGTCGAAGTCGGCAGCCGCTCGTGTGAAACCGGTCGCCATCTCCGCCGCACGGTACCCAAGATCGCTGACGTGATCACCGCGATCGAATGCGGTCAGCACCTGCCCATGCCCCAGCAACTCACTCCCAACCTCCCGAACCTCGATGTGCTCGCGGATCTCGGCCGCTTTTCGCTGGCGCGCCTGGCCGATTCGGGGCTGCTGCGCGAGTTTGACGCCGCGTTGCGCGAGCGGTACCAGCGCATCATCTGGTCACTGCCGGCCATCGGGCCGGGCTGGAGCGTTGCCATGCTGGCCCAGACGCTGGACCGCTTCGTACTCTCAGTGCGCCGCGGCCGGACCGATCGGCGAACCGTCGAGAAGTTGGCCTCAGAGGTGGCCGATCTGAATCTGCATCCGATCCAGTTAGTCTGGCACCGATAGGCCGCAGTGACTCATTCATCCAAACCGCATTCCGACGCCCCCGACGCTCGATCTCCGATCCCCCCTCCCCGATTCCAGGGCAGCGTGGTTCACCTGTTGCTCGGCACCGAAGGCGGAGGAATCATTACGACTACCCGGCAATGGGTGCCGCTGCTCACCGATGCCGGCTGGACGATCCACTTCGTCTCGCTTGCCCAATCCAAAGCGAGCGACATGCTCGGCGCCAGCGGCATCGAGGCGCGCGTGGTGCCCGTCGGTCGCCTCGGACGCTTCACGCGACTTCCCGGCAAGATTCGCTCGCTCAATCCGCGCATCATCCACGTCCACAATCCCTCCGCCCACATCATGGCGATCCATGCCGGACGCAGGCTGGGGGCATCCGTGGTTCGCACGGTCCACGCCGACATGTTCCACGAGATGCGCGGCACGTTGCCGGCGTGGAAAATCTGGCTCTGGAAGCAGGCGATGAAGCGCGCGTTTCGGCGTACTGACCTCACCACCATCGTCAGCCCGCATCTCGCAACGCTCCTGCCGGGCGTCAATGATCCAGCCAGCGTCCGCTTCCTTCCGAACAGTTACGACCCCGCCGACATCGAGCGGGACCAGAACCCGCTGCCCCACGACATTCCGCGCTGGCTGGGTGAGGCGCCACTCGTGCTGGCGATGGGACGCCTCGTCTCCGTCAAAAACTATCCCATGCTGCTCCGCGCGTGGAATCGGGTGATCCGCGATCATCCCGAAGCCCGGCTGATCCTCGCCGGCTCCGGCCCGCTCGAAACGAAACTTCGCCAACAGGTGAATGCCTCGGGGCTGGATGAGTCGGTCCGGTTCGTCTCATGGATCGCGGCCGTGGCCCCTCTGCTGAAACGCGCCACCATGGTGGCGATCACCAGCCGCAGCGAGTGCTACCCGATGCTCGCGTTCGAGGCGATGGCGGCGGGAAAGCCGGTCGTCTCAACCCGGCTCGACGGGCTGCAGGTGGAAGATGGCCGCACGGCCGTCCTCTCGCCGTCTGACGACCCTGCCGCGTTCGCCAGGTCCATCTGCCGCCTTCTCGACGAGCCGGCCTACGCGGCCCAACTCGGCCGTCAGGGCCGACTCGACCTCGAGGAGCGGTTCAACCCCCATGCGGCGGCGGTCCGAATGGCCAACGCGTATCATTCCATCGAAAGTTGAAGATCCTCGATCGCTCCGCGGGACTGGCTGCGGTCGAGCGCCAGGTTGGGGGTCTCCCCAGTCCACCCAGATTATCACGCCAAGGCAGATGGTGCGTTCCATACGAACGGAACAGATTGCCTCGCTTTGCGTCTCTGTGGCTGGAGAACGGGGCCGCGAATCGTAGGATTGACGCAGTATTCACCAAAATGGGCGAATCGGCGCCCCGAATTGCCCATAGCCCCTGAGAGGGAGGATCGGAATGAGCATTCTGAAACACATCACGACCGCAGGAGTCGCTCTCACTGTGTTGAGCGTCTATTCCGCCTGTTCGGGACTTCCCGGACGTCACCAGGCGCGTGGCGAAACGGAGGGCGCCAAAGCAACTATCGACTACGCTGGAGCTCCGGAAGTCTGGATCCACGGCATGGGCGGCGCGCCTGACAAGGCCGCCGAGATCCACGCCAGGGGCGTGCGCCAAATCGTCAATCTCCGCGGCGCCGATCCCAAAGATCTCAACAAGTTTTTCACGCGCTATGTCAACTATGACATGGGGCTGTGCCTGACCCTGCGTTGGGCCGAGAGTGAAGGCGATGAAGGCAAGTCCAGGACGGACAAACCGCCCAGCCCCTCCGAGTCGCGCGAGGCGATGGACGGACTGATCGAAGCCCTGAACTCCGAACCAGCCAAGAAGTTGGCCGGCCGGCTCTGGATTCAGTTCTACAACGAGTACCTCGGCGGCCCCGGAACTTTTGCAGCGTCGGACGATGACCGCCTCTTCCAGTGGGCGACGGACGCCTCACGACGCATCCGCGCCGAAGCGCCCCATGTTCGCCTGTGCGGCCCGGCGATGATCGCCGTCGAAGTGCTCGATGAAAACCCGGCGACTCTCCCGGCCAACCGCGCCGAGCGCCGGGAGCGGCTGGTGCGCGGACTCAACTGGTCGATTCAGAACACCGATGCCGTTGACGTCCACCTGCACACCGACAGCGGCGCCTCGGCTGAAGCGAGGCTCGCAGCCGTTCGCCGCATCATGGATCAGCAGCCCGGTGGCGATCAGTGCGGAATCGTCGTGTGGGAATGGAGTGCCTCCAAGTCCAAGAACCACGAAGCCGCTGCGGCCCGCCAGACCACCATTGACATTTACAACGCCATGGCGAAGTACAACGTCATCGCCGCGGCATATTCGCAGTACCACGTTCCCAAGCGCATTGCCGATCGCTTTGGCTGGGTCACCCTGACCGACGAGAAGGGCAACCCGCGGCAGCCGTTCTATTCACTCTTCATGGAATTGGCGGATGGTCAGGTCGGCGCGCAGTCCACAAATCCGCAGCAAGTCTCGCCGGCCCAGGACAAGCCCAATCCCCGCATCCGCCGCCGCCGTAATCGACGCGTGGTCGACCCGGCAACTACGGTGGGCGAGCCCGTCGAAACGACCACCACTCGCAAGCGTGCCCGTCTGGTTCGTCGGAAGAAAAACAGGGCCAAGTGACATCACAACACTGTGCGCGGCCCAGCCGCGGTCCCCGGTCCACAACGCATGATCCCAGCCGGCTCCGAGCACGTTGCTCGGAGCCGGTTGTCCATTAACCCACCCCTGGCAAGCGAGAATCCAGAATGACCCGGCAGGATCACCGCCGCGCCCGTCCATATCATTTCCGCTCAAATCATGCACATCCGCAACTTCTCCATCATTGCCCACATCGACCACGGCAAGTCGACGCTGGCCGATCGCCTCCTTCAGGCCACCCACGCCGTCGCCGACCGCGACGCCCGCGCCCAGCTCCTCGACGACATGGATATCGAGCGCGAGCGAGGCATCACGATCAAGGCCTCGGCCGTGACTGTCTTCCACCGCCACAAGGGCGAAGATTACCAGCTCAATTTCATCGACACGCCCGGCCACGTGGACTTTCACTACGAGGTCAGCCGCGCTCTCACGGCGTGCGAAGGGGCGATCCTGGTCGTCGATTCGACGCAGGGCGTGCAGGCCCAGACCGTCGCCAACGCCTACCTTGCCGTCAACAACAACGTCGAACTGATCCCCGCGGTCAACAAGATCGATCTCCCCGGCGCGCAGCCCCTCGAGACCGCGATGGAGATCGAGCACGTCCTGGGCATTCCTGCCGAGGAGTGTACAAATTGCTCCGCCAAGACCGGACAGGGCATTGACGAACTGCTCATCGCGATCTGCGACCGCCTTCCTCCCCCGCGCGATCCGGTCATGCCCCAGACCCGCGCGCTCATCTTTGATTCCGTCTACGACGACTACCGCGGTGTCATCGTCTACGTCCGCGTCTTCGACGGCCAGCTCAAGACCGGCGATCGCATTCGCATGATGTCCAGCGGCCGCGTGTGGACGATTACCGAACTCGGCCGCTACACGCCCAAGCCGACGAAGATCAATCAACTGGACACCGGCGAGGTCGGCTACTTCATTGCCGCGATCAAGACCCTCGTCGATGTGCGCATCGGCGACACCGTCACGCGCGATGTCGATCCCGCGCCTGAACCATTGCCCGGCTACCAGGAGCCGCTGCGCATGGTCTTCTGCGAGTTTTACCCATCCAGCAGCGGCGAGAAGGGCGCGGAGTTTGAGGCCCTGCGCGAAGCGATCACGCGGCTGCATCTCAATGATGCCTCGTTCACCTACGAGCCGCATCACTCCGAGGCGCTGGGCTTTGGCTTCCGCTGCGGATTCCTGGGCATGCTCCACATGGACATCATCCAGGAGCGCCTCGAGCGCGAGGGCGGCGTGGACATCGTGCAGACGCCCCCCACGGTGAGTTACGAAATCGGCTTGCGTGACGGCACAACGCTGCCGATCAACAACCCCGCAGACCTGCCCGACATGAGCAATGTCGTGCAGATCCGCGAGCCGATCGTGCGCGTCGAAATCATCTGCCCCACGGAGTTCATCGGTGACATCATGCGCCTGTGCGAACTGCGGCGAGGGGTCTACAAGGACCAGAAGTACCTCTCTGAGACGCGCAACATCCTCGACTACGAACTGCCCCTGGCCGAGATCATTTACGACTTCTACGACCGCCTCAAGTCCATCACGCGCGGCTACGGCACGATGGATTACGAACTGATCTGTTATCGCGCCGACCGACTCGTCAAGTTGCAGATCCTCGTCAACGGCAACCCGGTCGACGCCCTCAGCCTCATCTGCCATCGCGACAAGGCCGAGCACCGCGGCCGCTCACTGCTCGTCAAACTCAAGAAGCAGATCGACCGCCACCAGTTCGAGATTCCGCTCCAGGCCGCGATCGGCGGCAAGATCATCGCCCGTGAATCCATCAAGGCCGTCCGCAAGAACGTCACCGCGAAGTGCTACGGCGGCGATGTGACGCGCAAGCGCAAACTGCTCGAAAAGCAGAAAGAAGGCAAGAAGCGGATGAAGATGATCGGCAACGTCGAAATCCCCCAGTCTGCCTTCATGAGCGTGCTGGAGACGGAAGACTGATGCTCACTCGATGCGCAAAGAAAACAGGGCAAAGCCAAGCGCCTGCCCTGTTTCATGTTGTTCATCGACTCAATCCGTGCCGACGAACTATCGCCACCACGAGTTGTTGTACGTCTTGTCGTCCCAACTGTCGAGATCGCGCAGCACTTCGCGCTCGCGGAACGCGACATGGCTGTCGGCATACAGCGCGTTTGAACCGTGTCCCAGGTGACGCTTGCTGCTGATGCGGGCGATGTTGCCGCCCCAGCCGTTGGAATTGTCCTCCGGACCGTTGATGTGGACCTCGAGGAAGACGTCGTACCAGTGGTCCAGATACGGGTAGTTTTGCATCTGGGCCGAAATCGAATTGTCGGGATCATCCGTGAACTCGGAAAGATACATGGCGTGATCCGGCTGAATGAACTCCGCCAGCGGCGCTGTCGGATGGCGCCCGTCGCGATAGAGCCCCCCCTGCCTTTGCATCATGATGCCATTGTTGATGTAGTGCACCACGTGCAGCGGATTCGGATACGACGGACACTGATACTGCCTCATGTCGTCAAATAGCTTGTGGTCCGTCCAGACCGTGCTGTCGAGGTTGTTCATGCGCGAATCGGAAAGTGGTCTCACGTATTTGTAGAACGCGCGCGGCCAGGGGTAGTAGTAGGCAAAGATGTTCTGCCCGCGCGATTCATGATACTTCCCCTCGCGCGGCACGAAGTCCTTGTACTCGGTGGCATAGATGTGCAGGGCATAGCCGATCTGTTTCATGTTCGAAGCGCACGCGCTCCGCCGCGCGTGCTCGCGCGCCTGACCCAGCGCGGGCAGCAGCAGACTGATGAGCAGCGCGATGATCGAGATGACCACCAGCAGTTCGATGAGTGTAAAGCCACACTGCCGGTCACGAGTCGTGATCCGGTGACGAGACGAAAGCGTTCCAGCCACGAGAAGACCGCCTTTCAGATGGGGTTCGCCGGTGCGTCGAACCCGAAGCAATGCCAAACGGCGGGCGAATGCCGCCAATGAACCCATGTACAGCATCGCAGATGATGTCGAATCTGTCAAGGGTTTTACCTGAATTATTCGGACACTTTTTGCGAAAAGAGACCGCTATCCTTCGCCCATGCGCCTGATCCGCTTCCTCCCCGACCGGGTCTCCAGCCCCCCCATCACCGCCGTCGACTGCGGCGACGGAACCGCTCTTCCTCTCGCTGGAACGCCATTTGGCCCCCTGGAGCCCGCTGGAGAGCCGATTCCGGTCGGCGGACTTCTCGCTCCCCTGGCCCCGCCAGTCATCATGGGAATCGGTCTCAACTACCGCGCTCACGCCGCAGAACAGGGTAAGGAGCCACCCGAGCGTCCGATGATGTTCATGAAGAATCCCGCGGCCGTTTCCGGCCCGACGGACGACATCGTCGTCCCCCACGTCTGCCAGGAGCGGGAGCAGGTTGATTTCGAGTGTGAACTCGCCGTGGTGATCGGGCGCAAATGTCGAGATGTTTCAGCGAACGATGCGATTGACTGCGTGCTCGGCTACACCGCCGCCAACGACGTCAGCGCGCGCTGGTGGCAGAAGCACGCGGGGGGCGGACAGTTCAACCGCGGCAAGTCATTTGACTCCTTCTGCCCCATCGGGCCGTGCATCGTCACTCCCGACGAACTCGGCGACCCGGGCAACCTCCGCGTCCAGACGCGCGTCAACGGCGCCACGATGCAGGACTCCAACACGTCGGACCTCATCTTCTCCGTCGCCGAGTTGATCGCTTTTCTCAGCCAGGGAACCACACTGCTGCCGGGGACACTGATCCTCACCGGCACGCCCGGAGGCGTTGGCTTCGCCCGCACGCCAGCGGTCTATTTGCACGATGGCGACGTCGTCGAGGTGGAAGTCGAAAAGATCGGCACGCTGCGCAATCGCGTGGTTTACGAGCAGTAAGTCGGGACAAGGCCCGGCGCCGACGCGGCTCTTCGACGCTGACTGTGAATTCTTGAAGCAGGTCGGGTCGAGGCTCGGCCGAAGGCCGGGACATCGCAGAAACTGGTCCCGGCCGACGCGCTAACTTGCGTTGGCGTTCAACCGCTTGATGACCATCTGCAAATCGGACCACACCTTGCCGCGCGCCTCAGGCGTGTAGTTGCGCAGCAGGTATGCCGGGTGATAGGTCGGCATGACGGGAATCTCGAGTTCGCCGAGGCGACACGCATGCCACGAGCCGCGCAGCGATGAAAT
This sequence comes from Planctomycetaceae bacterium, assembly GCA_040255465.1. Lineage (GTDB taxonomy): Bacteria > Planctomycetota > Phycisphaerae > Phycisphaerales > UBA5793 > UBA5793. The sequence goes on along the minus strand of JBDZVA010000005.1, from coordinate 100,540 downwards.
GCCATCAGTCGTATCAAGCAGGAACTTCGCCGCCGGCGCCCCCAGCGCGACGATCGCCTCGGGCCCGATGATCTGCAACTGCTCGGCCAAATAGGGCGCGCATTTCATCACCTCGGCCGGCGTCGGAGTGGCGTTGTTCGGCGGACGGCTCTTGAGCACATTGGCGATGTACACCTGCTCGCGGCTCAGACCCATGGCCACGATCATCTTTTCGAGCAACTGACCGGCGCGGCCGACGAACGGACGCCCCGTCTTGTCTTCTTCCGCCCCCGGCGCTTCGCCAACGAACACAAGCCGGGCATCAGGATGGCCTTCGCCGAACACCGTGCGCGTGTGCGCTGTCGCCGTCGTGCAGTGCGGACACTCGCGGTCGTGCCGCTGGCTCAAGGCATCGAGCAATAGCTGCTTTGCGGCCGCGGTTCCCGCGAGCGCCTCCGGCATGGAAGTCTCGGACTCCGCCGCGTGAGCAGGCAGCGGAATGAAATCGACGCCGAGCAACTGCCCGGCCCTGAGCATCTGCCGCGCCGCCCGTGTCCGATCGTTCGTGGCCGTCAAGAAAGCGCCTCCTTGCACAGGCGCTCCAGCGCCGCCAGGCTCGTTCGGACCGAATGAAGGGACGATCCGGAGAAGTCGCTGTCCTGCTCGACAATGAACCACTCGACGCCTCCTTCTGCAGCAGTTCGCAGGATTGGCGGGAAGTTGATGATTCCCGAGCCGATCTCAGCGAACTTCTTGCTCTTGGTGTCTCTCATGTCTTTGAGATGCAGCAGTGGCGTGCGCCGCACATGCCGCGCGAGGAATTTGAGCGGATCCGTCCCCGCGTGGCGGCACCAGTAGACATCAATTTCCATGAGCAGGCGATCCGCCGGTGCGTCCACCAGCACATCAATGCCCCTGCGCGCCGAATCCGGTCCGAAGGTCAGGAACTCAAAGTTGTGGTGGTGGTAGGCGAGGCGCAATCCGCTGCCATGCAGCCGACCGGCCACTGTGAGCATTTCGGACACCGCCTGGCCGTAACCTGCTTCGGTGCGGTACTCTTCGGTGAGATACGGGACGACGATCAGGTCCGTACCGAGCGCCTGCGCCTCGTCAATGCACTGCCCGATATCCCGATTGAGTCGCTCAAGGCTGATGTGCGTGCCGCAGGCGCGAAGGCCGGCGCGATCAAGCACAGCGCGGGTCTCCTCCGGCGTGTTGTCAAACAGACCCGCAAACTCAACGCCGTCGAAGCCCATGGCCGCGACCTTTTCAAGTGCGGCGGGCAGGTTCTGCTCGGTCTCATCACGGATCGTGAAGAGTTGGAGCGCGATCGGAGGACAACCCGTCGGGCTCATGCCAATCTCCCTTGGTCAGGCACACCGTGGCAGTATACGCGCCGCGACCGACGGGCGCGGGGTGTTCTTCCTGTGGCATGTCCACGGTGGCCAACCTATCGTGCTGGCCTGTATTGCAGGGTGGATGCGGAGGCGCCGCGGGGTCGCGGAACCGGTCGCAGCCAATCGATTTCCTGGATGGCGCACCGACCATGGTCGAGATGAGCATTATCTATGCCGCATGCGTCGCGGGAGCGATCGGGATGCTGTTTTTGCTGCCCCGTCGCGGCAACCGCTGGGGACTCATCGGCGCCATTCTCACCGCCGGTGCGCTCGGCGCGGCCATGCTCGCTCTGGCGCGCGGCTCAAACGACTCAGGTGATCACCCTGATGTCTTCTTCTATGTGCTGAGTTTCGTCGCGGCGGGCGGAGCGGTGCGCATGATCACTCATCCACGCCCGGTCTACGCCGCCCTCTACTTCATCCTCGTCGTTCTGGCCACCGCCGGGCTCTTCGTGCAACTCGGCGCCGAGTTCATGGCGTTTGCACTCATCATCGTCTACGCCGGCGCGATCCTCATCACCTACCTCTTCGTCATCATGCTCGCGCAGGAAGCCCCGGATGACCAGCATCCCGACGCCCTGCTCGACTACGACGCGATGGCGCGTGAGCCGGTGGCGGCGACGGTGGTCGCATTCGTTCTGCTTGGCGCGCTGCTGGGCGTGATGTACCGCGGCACGAATCATTTGCCCGCCCACGCCGCGAATCACAACGTGCCCGACGCCGAACTGGCCATGCTTGTGGGCAAAGTTGAGTCGGCCCTGCGCGAGGCCGACCTCATGAAGGACAGTGAGACGATTGCCAGCGTCGATCCGGCGGCCCGGATCGCGTGGGTGCGATCGCCGTCGTTGGAAAATCCCCGAGTCGCCGAGTGGCCGGCCGGATTGCACGCCGACAACGTCGATGTCGTCGGCGTTTCGCTGCTGGCTGAGTTTCCCGTCAGTCTTGAAGTGGCAGGCGTGATCCTCATGCTCGCCATGCTTGGCGCGGTCGTCCTGGCGCGCAAGCCGGCGTTTGGCGCCGCGATCGGGAGCCCGCACGGATTCGCCGTGCGCGAGCCTCACGGGAAAGCGAGCGCCTCATGACCGCCCCGCTCTCACTGCTGGCGCTCAATCACTACCTGCTGGTGAGCGGCGTGCTGTTCGTCATCGGCCTCATCGGGTTTCTGACGCGACGCAACCTCATCATCATGTTCCTCTGCACCGAACTGATGTTCCAGGCCGCCGCGATCGCGATGATCGCGTTCGGCGCGTACCACGGCAACGCGCAGGGGCAGGTGTTCCTGATTTTCATTCTCACCATCGCCGCAGCCGAGGCCGCGCTCGCATTGGCGCTCGTCGTGGCCCTGTATCGTCGTCGTGCGACGCTTGATGCCGAGTCCTGGTCGGAGTTGCAGGGCTGATCCCATGATGAGTCTGCTCGCCCAATTCGATTTGACTCCGATGCTGAGCCTCGCCTCCGAGGAGACAGCCACGCGTGCCATCGGATCGTGGGCCGGTTGGATTCCGCTGTTCCCACTCATTGCGGCGATCGCGTGCGGTGTGCTCGCGTATCGGCCCAGCGGCGCCAAGTCGAAGCGCGCGGGCCTCATCTGCATCATCGGCCTCGGCCTCGCGTTTGTCGTGTCCATTCTCCTTGCCTTGAACATCGGGCACGGCCAGGGGCACGTCACCCTCTTCGAGTGGATCCGCACCGACCACCTCAAGGCCGACTTCGCCTTCTTCCTCGACCCACTCACGAGCATCATGCTCATCGTCGTCACCGGCATCGGCACGCTCGTGGCCGTCTACGCCTCGGAGTACATGTGGGGCGATCGGGGCTACGCACGCTTCTTTGCCTTTGTGAGCCTGTTCATCGTCGCAATGACCTGCCTCGTGCTCGCTGACAATCTCATTCTGATGTATCTCGGTTGGGAAGGCGTCGGCCTGTGCTCGTACCTGCTCATCGGCTTCTACTACGAAAAGCCCGCCGCAGTCGCCGCCGCCAAGAAAGCCTTCATCGTCAACCGTATCGGCGATCTCGGCTTTGCGCTTGGCATCATGCTGACCTACCTGCAGTTCGGCAGCGTCGAGTTTGCGGTCATCTTCAAGCAGATTGAAGCTTGGCAGGCGTCGGGCGCAGAAATCTCCACCGCCGTCCAGACGATCCCCTTCCTGCTCATGCTCGGCGCGTTCGGCAAGAGTGCGCAACTGCCGCTCTACGTATGGCTGCCTGATGCGATGGAAGGCCCCACGCCAGTCTCCGCCCTGATCCACGCAGCAACGATGGTCACGGCCGGCGTGTACCTCATCGCCCGCATGCTGCCGCTGTTCCTGCTCAGCCCGTACGCTCTGCCCACAGTTGCGTGGGTCGGCTGCATCACGGCTTTGTTCTCCGCGACGATCGGCATGGCGCAGTACGACATCAAACGCATCTTCGCCTACTCAACCGTCTCTCAACTCGGCTACATGTTCATGGGTCTGGGCGTTCTGAGCAGCGTGGGCGGCACGTTTCACCTCTTCACTCACGCATTCTTCAAGGCCGCCCTCTTCCTCGGTTCCGGCGCCGTGATGCACGGCTTCGCCGGCCAGCTCGACTTGCGCAAACTCTCCGGACTCTGGCGCGTACCAGGCTGGCAGATCGTGACCGCCTCCATGTTCGTCGCCTGCCTGGCGCTGGCGGGCTTCCCACTCACGGCGGGCTTCTTTTCCAAGGACATGATCCTTGCGCAGGCGTTCGTCACGCCCGGTCCGGGTTTCGAGGCAATCGGCTGGATCGGCCTGATCACGGCCGGCATGACCGCGTACTACACCTTCCGCGTCTTCTTCCGCGTCTTCATGGGACCGGTCTCCTTCAAGCCCGGCGACGACCACCACGGCGCGCATGACGATCACCACTTCCACCCGCACGCGCCGGGTCCCGCCATCAACTTCGTTCTCATCGTCCTTGGGCTGGGCGCGATCTTTGCCGGCTGGCTCGGCGTCGGCGGCGCATCGCACGGCTGGTTCGGCGGGATGGTCCACGCCTCATCCGCCAACTATGAAGCGGTTCATGAAACAACTCACGAAGCCGGCTTCTTCAGCAACCCACACCAGTGGATGATGCTCGCCTCATCGATCATCGGCATCCTCGGCATCGCCATCGCCGCGTACCTGCACCTGCTGAACCGACCCGCGGCCGAACGCTGGCGTCAGGCGATCCTGCCCGTCGCGCGACTCGCCGAGCACAAGTGGTGTGTTGATGAAGGCTATGACCTGCTCATCCGTCGCCCGCTTCGCGCCGTCGGCCACATCTGCTACGCACTTGGCGACACGCTGATTATCAACGGCCTGGTCGCGCTGGCCGGCTGGATTCCGCGACTCATCGGCGCCGCCGTACGGCCGCTGCAGAACGGTCGGCTTCAGGGCTACGGCCTGGGCATGGCGGGCGGCGCGGCCATGCTCCTCATCATTGTCTGGTGGATGCTCTAACTCACACTCATGCTCCTCACCCTCCTGCTCATTCCGACGCTGACCGCCCTGGCCATCATGCTGCGCCCCGCGCGGCATGCGGCGATCATCGCCTTCATCGGCTCGATGGTCGCGCTCGTCTGGGCCTGCCTGGTGTGGAATGCGTTCGACTTTGCCGACAGCGCTTCGATCCAGTTGGCTGCATCATGGACGTGGATCGAGCCGATGGGTCTGAGTTTCTCGCTCGGCGTCGATTCCGTCTCGCTCATGCTCGTCATGCTCACGGCGCTGCTGATCCCCCTGTCGGTGCTCGGATCGTGGACGGCCATCACGGAGCGGGTGCGTGAGTTCTTCCTGTGGCTCATCATTCTCGAGATCGCGATGCTCGCCGTGTTCATGGCCCGCGATCTGCTCGTCTTCTACCTCGCGTTCGAATTCACGCTCGTGCCGATGTTCTTCCTCATCGCGGTCTACGGCTCGACGAATCGCGCCCGCGCGTCGATCATCTTCTTCCTGTACACCTTTACCGGGTCGATCATCACGCTGGTCGGTCTGCTCTACATCGCGTGGCTGCAGTGGAGCCACACCGGCCACTGGACTTTTGACATCGCGACGCTCACCGCCACGGCCGCGTCCATGACGGCGTCGCAACAGGCCTGGGTGCTCCTGGCGTTGTGCTGTGGGTTCGCGGTGAAAGTGCCGCTCTTCCCGGTCCACACCTGGCTGCCCCTGGCGCACACCGAGGCCCCCACCGCCGGCTCGGTCATCCTCGCCGCGGTCTTGCTCAAACTCGGCACCTACGGCCTGTACCGCTTCGCGATGCCGATGTGCCCCGTCGCGTTCAACGAATACGCCCCACTCATCGCAACGCTGTGCATCATCGGCATCATCTACGCCGCGCTCGTCTGCTGGGTGCAGCGCGATGTGAAGCGACTCATCGCCTATTCGTCAGTCAGTCACCTCGGCTTCTGCGTGCTGGGACTCGCCGCGATCAACACCACCGGCGTGAGCGGGTCGATCATGTACATGATCAATCACGGCCTCTCGACCGGCGCCTTGTTCCTGTGCATCGGCATGGTCTACGAACGCTACCACACGCGTTCGATGGATGAACTCGGCGGCATGGCGCGGCGCATGCCCGTCTGGACGTTCTTCACGGTCTTCTTCGTCATGAGCAGCGTGGGCCTGCCCGGGCTCAACGGATTCGTCGGCGAGTTCCTCACCATCTTCGGCGCGTTCACCTCGGGCCAGCCGCTCCAGGGTCTGCCGACGACGGGGCCGCTGGGTCCGTGGTACGCCGCGTTCGCCGGCACGGGCATGATTCTCGCCGCGATTTACCTGCTCTACTTCACAGGCCATCTCGTGTTCGGCCAGTACCACGTGCCCGATGCATCGCGCGGCGGCGGACACGATCACGCCCACCACCATCGGCTGCCTCGCGATCTTTCGCTGCGGGAAGTCGTGGTGCTCACACCGCTGGCGATCCTGTGCGTGTGGCTGGGCGTGCAGCCCGACGCCATCCTGTCTCGCATCGAAGCGCCTGTGAACCAGGTCATTGCCGCCGTCGAAACCGCCAGCAGCCAACCCCTCGCTGCGATCATGACTGAAGACGGGGAGGGCCACTGAACATGCTCGACCGCGTCGCCATCCTCTGGCCGGAGATCACCTTGCTCATCACGGTGATGCTGCTCATGCTCACCGGCACGAGCAAGGACAAGGATCTCCGCCGCGCCGGATCGTGGATTGCCGCGATGGGCCTGTTCATCGCCTTTGTGCTTGCCGTTCGCATGCCCGAGCCGGACACACTGCTTCCCGGCCTCGCCGGCTTCGTCAGGCCGGCGGCGTGTGTCGTCGGGCTGCTGCTGCTTCTCGGCCTGGGCAGCGTCGACACTCGCTACGAAATCGAGATCGACGGCGGCCGCCGCTTCGACCCGCTCGACGCCACGCAGGGCGAGTTCCTCTGCTTCTTTCTCCTCTCGCTGGCCGGGCTCATGCTCTGCACAACCGCGAGCGATCTCATCTGGCTCTTCCTCGCGCTCGAGATGACCAGCCTGCCAACCTACATCATGGTCGCATCGGGGCGATCAAAAATCGCCGCCCAGGAAGCTGCGGTCAAGTACTTCTTCCTCGGCGCTGCGGCGGCCGCGATCTTCCTCTATGGCTTCGCGATGCTCTACGGAGCCACCGGCTCATTGCACCTCATCGACATCCGTGCCGCGCTCGAGGCGCAAGCCGCGTCGGGCGGCGTGAGTGCGCTGGCGATCCTCGGCCTGACGCTCGCAATCATCGGCATCTCCTTCAAGATCGCCGCCGTCCCCATGCACTTCTACACCGCCGACGTCTACGAAGGCGCCGCCACGCCCGTCACGGCGTTCCTCGCCTTCGTGCCAAAGGCCGCGGGCTTCGTGGTGCTGATGCTCCTGCTCAGCACCGCGCTGCACCTCGGCGAAGGCGGCCAGGCGTGGCCCGAGGCCCTACGCGTCCTTCTGTGGGTGCTCGCGGCCCTGACGATGACCGTCGGCAACGCCCTGGCCATGTGGCAGAACCGCATCAAGCGAGTCCTCGCCTATTCCTCGATCGCCCACAGCGGGTACATGCTCGTCGGAATGGTCGCCGCAATGGAGGCCTCTGGCTCGGCCGCCGATTCGCCCACGACCAACGGCTTCGCGGCCGTACTCTTTTACCTCGTCGTCTACGGCCTGACGAATCTCGGCGCGTTCCTCGTCCTCGCCTGCCTCCAGCGCCGCGGCGAAGAGCTTGAAACCTTCGACGACCTCGAAGGACTGTGGGATCGGCACGGTGGGTACGCCACAATCATGGCCCTGTGCGCTTTGTCGCTCATGGGTCTGCCGCCGCTCATCGGCTTTTTTGCCAAACTGTTCCTCTTCACCTCCGCGATCCGCGCGGGTGAGTACACGCTGGTCATCATCGCCGGTCTCAACAGCGCCGCGGCCGCGTGGTATTACCTGCGCCTGGCCGGCGTCGGCTGGGTGAAGCGCCCCGGCACCGCCGCGTCAGAAGTTGAGCGTTCACCTTCCGGTGGGCGACGATTTGCGGCGGGTCTTTCCGCCATCGCCGCGGTCGCACTTGTCCTGATGACCGCAAGACTCATCACGGCGGGTAACGATGCGGTGCGCCTGCGGACCTCGGATGTCGTTGATCATCATGCGACACTTCCGGACGACACGTCAACTGCGGCACGGCACTGAACAAACCAATCGCAGCCAGATTACCGCGGCAACGAGAATGACGGGCGTTTCACCTTGCGTGATGGAGTCGTCTTTGCTGGCGCATCGGTCTGGTGAACTCGCGACAGCCCCCACTCCCATAGCATTGCCCATGTCGACGGCCCAATACCCCGTCATTCTCATCGTCGGACCCACCGCCGGCGGCAAGAGCGGTCTGGCGCTCGCTCTGGCTCAGCAACTGCCCGGCGGCGGCGAGATCATCAGCGCCGACTCCATGCAGGTCTATCGCGGCATGGATATCGGCACCGCCAAGCCGAGCCATGCCGAGCGGGCCCTCGTTCCCCATCATCTCATCGACGTCGTTGAGCCCGACCAGCCCTACTCCGTTGATGACTGGCTCAAAGCCACCGAGCAACTCATCATCGAGATCCGTGAGCGCCACCACTGGCCCATCATCGTCGGCGGCACCAACCTCTACGTGAAAGCATTCCTCGAAGGCCTTTTTGACGGCCCGGCGCCCGACGAAGGGCTGCGAGACCAACTCGCCACATGGTCGCTCGACCAGCTCCACGCCGAAGTGATGCGCGTGGATGCCCCCAGCGCCGAGCGCATCCATCGCAACGACCGCAAACGACTCACGCGCGCCATCGAGGTCCATCGCGCAACCGGCCAACCGCTCTCGCACTGGCAATCGCAATGGAGCAGCAGCGAGCCGCGGCGAGGTGTGCTGCTCATCGGTCTGGAGTGGCCCGTCGAGGCGATCAACCGCCGCATCAATGCCCGCGTACGGGCCATGATCGAGGCCGGCCTGGTCGAAGAAGTTCGGGCTTTGCACGCCTCCGGCCGCCTCGGAATGCAGGCGCGAGAAGCACTCGGATACAAGCAGTTGATCGCTGCTCTCGACGGGCGCGGCACCATCGAAGAGGGAATCGAGCAAATCAAGATCGAGACCCGGCGATTCGCCCGCAAGCAGCGCACGTGGCTCAAGAGTTTCCGGGCGCGACCTGATTCTCACTGGATTGCCTGCGACGGGATCGATGCGCAAGACATTTCACAAGAGGCACTTGCGCACATTAGCTCCGCCGGCTTCCAGAAATGATCTCTTTCGGGGTCGTCCGCCTGAGGATTAGACTGCGAACATCGGCCCGGGTCAGTTGCGTTAAAGGTATGCCACTTGACCAGCCGACTGCCTTGGGGTACGAAATGGCCCCTTGCATCCACTCCGCGGCCGCCGGCCGCGCAGGCAGGCTCCGGGAACCAGACTGACAGGCAAAGACCACTCGCATGGCCAAGAAGACCAAGTCGAAATCATCTCCGCGACGCCCCGCCGCCGCGACAGTCGACACCAAGGGCAAGCACCTGGTGATCGTGGAGTCGCCCAGCAAGGCCAAGAACATCAACCAGTATCTTGGCTCGGACTACGTCGTGAAAGCCTCGGTCGGCCACGTGCGAGACCTGCCCAACAAGTCGCCCAAGGGCGTCAAGCAGCCCGTGCCCGGCGTCGATCTCGAAAACCATTTCCAGCCGACCTACGAAGTGCTGCCCGGAAAGAAGACCACGCTCAGCGACCTCAAGAAGGCCGCGAAGAACGCGTCGGACATCTGGTTCGCGACCGACCTTGACCGCGAGGGCGAGGCCATCGCCTGGCATCTCGCGCAGGAACTGGGTATCAAATCCGCCGACGCCAAGCGCGTCGTGTTCAACGCCGTCACCCGCAACGAAGTGAAGCGTGCGTTTGAGAACCCGCACCCGATCGACGAAGATCGCGTCAACGCGCAGCAGGCGCGGCGCATTCTCGATCGCATCGTCGGCTACCAGGTGTCCCCGCTGCTCTGGAAGAAAGTGGCTCGGGGACTCAGCGCCGGCCGCGTTCAGTCGGTCGCAGTGCGACTCGTCGTCGAGCGCGAGCGCGAGATCCGCGCCTTTGTTCCTGACGAGTACTGGAATCTGAGCGTCCGTCTCACGACGCAGCGCGACAAACTCGATCGCATCACGGGAGACTGGGCGGCCTTTCTCGGCAAGCTCGACGACAAGGGTAATGGGCCGACTGTCAAAGCCCAGAACGCCTGGCTCGCCAAGCACTCCGCCTTCCGCGCCGATCTCTTCGAGGTCGACGGTAGCAAGCCCGACGTCGCCACGGCCGACACGGCACTCAAGATCGCCAAACGGGCCGGCTTCGTTCTCACCGATCGAATCGAGAAAACCGACGAGAAGGGCAAGGGGCCCGCGGCCAATCTCGTTGAGTTCGCCGGCACAACCAATCCTGCTGACTTCATCGTCAACTCGATCGAGACCAAGCGAACAAGCTCGCGCCCGACCGCGCCGTTCATTACTTCGACGCTGCAGCAGGCGGCTTCGACGCGCCTCGGCTTCGGCGCCCAGCGCACCATGCGTGCCGCCCAGCAACTCTATGAAGGTGTTGATCTTCCGAGACACGGCACCGTCGGCCTGATCACCTACATGCGAACGGATTCGACGCACCTGTCACGAGAAGCCGTCAACATGGCGCGCGAGTACATCGGTTCGACTTTCGGACCCAAGTATCTGCCCGATTCGCCAAACGCCTACTCCAGCTCGAACAAAGCGGCTCAGGAAGCACACGAAGCCATCCGACCCACTGATGTGAGCATTCACCCCGATTCCGTGACTGGCGCCCTTTCAGCCGACCAGGCGAAGCTGTACCGCATCATCTGGGAGCGCTTCGTTGCCTGCCAGATGACGCCGTCCCAGTGGGACGCCACGACCGTCCTCTCAAGCCCAACCAGCGACAGCGGGCTCGTGTTCAAGTCCACCGGCCGTGTCCTCGTCTTCGACGGCTTCCTCCGGGTGACCGGCGTGCCCACGGCCTCCGACGAGCAAACGCTGCCGAGCGTGAACGAGAAGGATCGGCTCGGCCCCTTCGATCTCAAGCCATTGCAGAAATTCACCAGCCCCCCGCCGCGCTACACCGAAGCCTCGCTCGTCAAGACGCTGGAAGAAGAGGGCATCGGCCGCCCCTCGACCTATGCCGCGATCATCCAGACCATTCAGGATCGCAAGTACGTCGAGCAGCGCGAGCGCCGCTTCTTCGCCACTGACCTTGGCGAAGTCGTGACTGACAAACTCATCGAAGCCTTCCCCGACATTCTCAATCTCGGGTTCACGCGCGATATGGAAGGCGAACTCGACCGCATCGAATCGCGCGAGATGAACTGGGTCGACGTGCTCGACGAGTTCTACGAGCCTTTCAGGATCCGCCTTGAAGAAGCGCACGAGACGCTCAAGCACGCCAAGGCGGAGATGGAACCCGCTCCTGATGACATTCGTTGTGAGAAATGCAACGCGACGACGGTCTACCGCTTCGGCAAGAACGGCCGCTTCCTCAGTTGCTCGCGCTATCCGGATTGTGACTATGCCTCGCCGATCGACTCGGAAGGCAAGCCCAGGAAGATCGAACCCGTCGACGTTGCCTGCCCCAAGTGCGGCGCACCGATGAATAAGCGCACCGGTCGCTTCGGCGCGTTCCTCGGCTGCACGAAGTATCCGGACTGCGACGGCATCGTGAAACTCGACAAGAAGGAACGCCCCGTCGCGCCCCAGCCACCCCCGTACACCACCGACCTGCCCTGTCCGAAGTGTGGCGAGCCGCTCAATCTCCGAAGCGGCAAGCGCGGCCCGTGGCTGAGTTGCTCCGCCTTTCCCAAGTGTCGCGGCCGCGGCGCGTGGTCCAAACTCGAGCCCAAGGAGCAGGAACGCCTTGAAAAGGCCCTCACCGCCCACGAGCGGCTGCACCCCATTCCCGTCCTGACCGACCTCAAGGGTCATCCCCTCACCGACGAGCGGGGCCAGCCCCTCGAGAAGCCGGCCGACCGCACCGAAGGCAGTCCGGGCACCATCTCCAACGACGCTGCATAGGACGCCTGCCGACTCCGCAGTGTTGCCGCCGGGCATCATGGAACTTCAGTCGACCTCCCATCGGGCCGATTGACCCCATGGCATGTTGCCGCAACGCGACACAATCTCGGGTTCGGTGTGCATCATTCGCCTCTCGCGGGTGGGTGGGACGATGCCGGACGCTCCCGCCAGCCGGCCTCCAACCAAGATCATTGCCAATCACGACACCGCACCGCTGGGTCATCTCTCGGCTCTGCTCCGAGAGATGCGCAGCGCCTCGATCCCGATCGCCGAAATCGCACAGCAGCAGGCCATTCGCCAACGCCTTCGCCACGCCGCATGAGGGGACCCAGACCACGATGACGTCGCCAGATACAACGCCTCCGCCGCGCATCCTCGTCGTCGATAACGACCCCATCGCCTGCGAAGGGCTGCGCGAAGTGCTGCGGACCCACCACTACGACACTGCCACAGCGCTCAACGCCGAAGAAGCGCTGGCCGCCCTCACCGACGCCCAGCAGGCGCGTGATGGCCACCCCGCGCGCCCCTTCGGCCTTGTCATTACTGACCTCAATCTCCCCGGCACCAACGGAACCGAACTGCTTCGCCGCATCCGCAGCCAGCATCCCGATACCGTCGTCATCGTGCTCACCGCGTATGGCACCATCGAAGCTGCCGTCAACGCCATCAAGCTCGGCGCATTTGACTACCTCACGCATCCGCTCGTCGAAGAAGAACTCCTCGCCCTGCTCGACAAGGCGATGCGCCATGGCGCGCTGATCGCGCAGAACCACAACTTGCGCCAGCAACTCGACGACCGCTTCGGCCTGGACAACATCGTCGGTCGCGACCCGCGCATGCAGCGCATCTACGACCTCGTCGAGGCCGTCGCACCGACCAAAACCAGCGTGCTGATGACCGGCGAGTCCGGCACCGGCAAGAGCCTCATCGCCCGCGCTATCCACCAGCGCTCGCCGCTGCGCGACAAACCCTTCATCGAGATCTCCTGCGGCTCAATCCCCGAAACGCTGCTCGAGTCCGAGCTCTTCGGCCACGTCAAAGGCGCCTTCACCGGCGCTCATGCTGATAAGGTCGGCCGGTTTCTGGCCGCAGACGGCGGCACGATCTTCCTCGACGAAATCAACTCCGCCTCGCCGGGCATGCAACTCAAACTCCTGCGCGTCCTGCAGGAAAGGCGATTCGAACCCGTCGGCTCAACAAAAACGGTCGAGGTCAACGTGCGTGTCGTCCTCGCCAGCAACGAACCACTCGAGCAACTCGTGGCGCAAGGTCAGTTCCGCCAGGATCTCTACTACCGCATCAATGTCGTAAAGATCGAGTTGCCGCCGCTGCGCGATCGACTGACCGACGTCCCCGTGCTCGCCGGTCACTTCCTCGAAAAGCAGAGCCGCGCCGCCGGCCGTCAGATCCTCGGATTTACCCCCGACGCCACGGCAGCCCTGCAACGCTACTCCTACCCGGGCAACGTGCGCGAGCTCGAGAACATCGTCGAGCGCGCCGTCGTCCTCTGCCGCGGCCCAAGAGTCGGCGTCGAAGACCTGCCGCCAACAGTCATCGAAAACCGTCCCGGGCAGATGGCGCTCATCCACCACCGCCACGGCGACACAGATCCGATCCCCTGGGATGGCGAAACCCTGGCCGAAGCACTTGAAGCCCAGGAGCGGCGCATCATTCGCGCTGCCCTCGACGCCAACAACTGGAACCGCAACCAGACGGCGGCCCAACTGGGCATCAACCGCACCACGCTCTACAAGAAGATCCGCGCCTTTCGCCTCGATGAGTACCCGCAGGCAGGGTGATCCGACCCCGACGCGCATGACAAAGGCCGAGCCCCGTGCGAGCCCGGCCTTGCGCTGAGGTTCAATCAGACTGGTCGACTCAATAAGTCCAGTCAACTCGATTGGTCTTGCGACAGCTGTCCAGCTCCAGCGCCTGGTAACGAACCGTGTGACCAGAGGCGCCGCTCGGCGTAAAGCCGACAAACGTGGCCACGCCATTGCTGTTGGCGATCGCGCTGCCCGCGACGATCGGCGCACGCAAATCAAGCGACACGCCGTAGCAGTACGCCTCGATGTTCGTCGTTCCCGCCTGCAGGCTGTAGGTCAGGTACACGCGCCGTCCCGGCGTGCACTTGGTGATCGTGAAGGTGTTGTTCTGACCGGGCAGTCCGGGCACTGGGTTGGCCAGTTGCAACTGAATCGGCGTGAGCAGGAATGCGCGGTTCTGACCGTTCCTGTACGCCAGCCCGACAATCTGCCCGCTGTCGTTGATGTCCTGCGCCCGGCGCAGATTCCAGCCGGAGTTGGGCGCGATGAAGTCGTTGAGATTCTTCGGACCCGTCGGCTGGTAGATCGTCGCAACATCCCCGCCGCTGCGGCCGACGATCTGGTTTTTGTTGTTGATAGCGTCCGCATAGCTCGTCGTCTGGCCCGGCAACGCGCCCAGGCTGTACATCTGGTTGTTCACGTACACGAACGCCCGGTCCCGACCCTGCGAATTCGCCGAGGTGCCGACAATGCGGCCGCCGTTGTTGATATCCTGAGCACTGGTCGCGCCGCCCAGTGTGCCAATGTCAACCATCTGCCCGTTCTGGTAGCGGAACGCGCGTCGACTGCTCGGCGTCGTGTAGTCCGACCAGCCAACGATAACCCCCGAGTCGTTGATCCCTTCAGCCGCCGCGTAAGTGCCTCCAAAACTGCCGAGATTCGTCATCACGTTGTTCTGGAACCGGAACGGCCGAAACTCCGCGTTGATCCCGTTCGTCCGCGATCCGCCGACGACGATGTTCGAGTTGTTCAGTGCCCGGCCATCGCTCGTCGGCCCGCCGAGCGTGCCGATGTTGCGCAGCACTCCGTCATAGTAGAACGCGACGCGGTTCCCGTTGGCCAGGTCTGCCGCGCCGCAGACGCGACCAGAATCGTTGACCTTGTCCGCGTACCCCTCGGCGCCACCGAACGTTCCCAGGTCGACCACCTGACCATTCGTCCACAACCCCGGGCGGTAGTTCAGTGTACTGCCGCATACCTGCCCAAGATTGTTGATGCCAAACGCGTTGGTCATGTTGAGATCCGTCACGGAATACGCCTGACCAAAGGCGCCCGCCGTCGTGGCCGTCACCACCACTCCTGCAAAAACGCCATAGACTCGCGACACTAGCATGCCTCGCATCTTCCATTCCTTTCGGCCGCACGCGCGGCACTTCGTTTCAGTTGTTCTTCCACACCCAGGAATCGCCGCAGGTGCACACCCTTTCCGAAACCGGGTGAGGGCGATCGATTGGCTGAATCAAAGGAGCTGGGTTCCCGGAGTCAACGATCGGCGCTCCGCGCGACGTGTCGTTCGCGAAAACTTCATCGAATGTCAATGGTCTCCCACCTTCGCGGGTGCCACCACGACGTGCGGCGCGATCAACTGGATGGTTCGCTCCCCAATACCATTGACCCGGTTGAGATCATCCAGCGACGCGAACGGCCCGTTGGCGTCGCGATCCGCAACAATCCGCGCTGCCAGCGCCGGCCCGATGCGCGGCAGCGCCTGCAACTGAGCAGCCGTCGCCGTGTTCAAATCGAGCCGCATGTCGGGCGGTTGCACTTGCGGCGTTCCCAACGGATCCACGCCCACGTACATGGGGCGGTTCATCGCCATCCACGCCAGGGCGCAAGTCATCGCCAGCAGGCACGCCGCAGCGAACACCCACTGCATTGAACCTCTCTCCGCCTGTACGTCAGGAGTCATCGCTCTTGTCGGCTGCGGCGCTGACGACCCAGTCTCGCTCGCTCGGCAGCGAGCAGCGCATCACACGCTTCTTGAGTTCGCGATGCAGATCGCCCATCGCCGCCAGCGCCGGCTTGGGTCGCCCCATCGACGAAATCAGCCCCCCGCCGGGCAACTCAGCCGACTGATGGTCAAACAACTCGTGACACACCGCCGACTCGACGAACGGCTTGCTCAGCGCAATCGAAAGCGCCTTGCGCAGCCACTCCGCCTGTCGCACAGGTGTCCAGGGTTCGCGGTAGAACCCTGCTGCATCAAGTTCCTCGACCGCAGCGCTGGCTGGTGGCGCGCCCTCGTCCCCCTCCGCCACCTGCGCCTTCGCATTGCGCGTGGGCCGATGGCTCGGCGCTCCCACTCCCGTTACGACGACCGGGAACTCGAGAAACAGCAGCGTGTCGAGAATGGAACTGATCTGCATGAAGTCGCGCGTCGCCTGGCCGCGCTGATGATGGCCAAACTGCAGGTTGATCCCCACCATATCGAGTTTGAATCCCGACTGCGCAATCATCTCCGCATACACGATCGGCGGCACTGAACGCGGATGCCCCGCAAAATACTCGCCGAACGGCTCCGTCACCTCGACCAGCGTGCGCCCCGCCGGATGCAACGACTTCACCAGCCCCGTCGCCATCCGCGTCAGGTCCATCAACTGGTCATACGCCAAAGTGAAACTCTCGTTGATGTGCAATGATGACGCGATGTTCCACACCGCCACCGACGAGCGGTACCGCTTGACGATCGCCTCGATGTGCTCGTGCAGCAGGTCGTAGAGCGTGTCGTAATCGTGCTCCCAGATGTACAGCCACTCCGGCACCGCCAGCGCGCGGAAGTCGATGATCGGCCCGAGCATGACCGGGAAGCCCGCTTTGCCCGCCCACTCAATCCACCGGTCGTACTTGCTCCAGTCGTACTCGCCTTCCTCCGGTTCCACCTCGCGCCAGCGGATCGGCACCGAGATGAAGTCAAAGTCGCGCGTGATGATTTCCGTCAGCGGCTCGGCAAACTGGCTCTGGTAGGTACGGATGCCCAGCGTCGGCGTCGGCTCGCCGCGATTGCCGAACCGCTTGGCCAGCAGGATGTCCGCGTGCATGAAGGTCAACTTCTCACCGGCGGCGATCGCCTGGATCAGCGCCTGCCGCGCCAGTTCCTGGGCCTTGGGAGCGTCGATGGTCTCAAGACACAGGGCCTGCGTGAACAGGTCGCGGGCTCTGGCCCAGAGTTTGATGATCGGGTGGCTCTCTTCGAGTTCAAAAAGCAGCCAGTCTTCAAGTTTGACGAGGAACAGCTTGATCCGGTGGCGGGCCAGTTCGAGGTAGAGCAGGTATGGCGAATCGCGGTCGGGCAGCAGACACGTCGGCAGCATGAGCCGCCCATGCTCGCCGGCATCGACCAGAAGCACCAGCGACGCCGACTCAGGAGACCGCTTGTCGCACTGGATCATCCCCTCGCGAAAGGTGACATCGCCCTGCACGCCGATCTCATTGGCGCCGATGAGGTGCGCCTGCTGCAACGGGAAGTCTGCGGCGGGTTGTTGTCCGTCGTAAACGGAGTACACAAGCATCCAGGAACGCTCCAGCCGTAGGATGGTCGCAGCAAGCCAAGCCGGGCCCGCGCGGACCCCGACGTCGGCCGGGCAAGCGATTGTAGCCGCAAAGCGGCGGAGTCTCGTAGCACCCGCCCACCTCATCAACCCAACCAGACCGACGCGTCAGCGAGGACGATTCGACCAGCCAGACCGACGCGCCAGCGAGGACGTCACGCAGACCGGTTCAAGGCTCGGCAGCTCGCCGGACAACCGCGCTGCATGTATTCACCCAATCTTGCAACCAACCGCCAACGCGGCGCACACAACACTGTTCACTGCTACGTCGAACGGCGCGGTGCAGGGTTTTGCCGCGCCTTCCTCGGACATTCCACTACATTTCAATTCTGGCGGCACGTCGTTTGCCTTGCCCGCGCTGGTGCCGGGCCGATCGCCAAATCGAGGCATACATTTAGGCCATGACCAACGCACTCTACCGCACCGATCTCCCCCTCCCCAACCGTCGCCAGGGCAAGGTCCGCGACATCTACGAGCTGCCGGCCGACTCCAACGGCAAGCCGCGGCTGCTCATCGTCGCCACCGACCGCCTCAGCGCCTACGACGTCGTCATGCCCACGCCCTTTCCCGGCAAGGGGCGACTGCTCACGTCGATCAGCATGAAGTGGTTCCGCTGGATCGAGCAGCAGCCATCACTCGCACTCAGGCATCACGTGCTCAGTACGAGCAGCGCCGACCTTCCCGTCTCCGAAGCCGACCGCAAGGCGCTGGAGGGCAGCATCATGATCTGTCGGCGCACCAAGGTTGTGCCCATCGAGTGCGTCGCACGAGGGTACCTCGCCGGCTCGGGCTGGAAAGAGTACAAGCAGAATGGCACCGTCTGCGGCATCAAACTGCCCGCCGGCCTCAAGCAGTGCGACAAACTTCCCGAGCCGATCTTCACGCCCGCAACCAAGGAGGACGTCGGCCACGATGAGAACATCACCTTCGAACGCGCCTGCGAACTTGTCGGCGAAGGGCTGATGACCCGGCTGCGCAAGGTCACGCTCGATCTGTACAAGCAGGCGCATGACTACGCCCGGCCGCGCGGCATCATCATCGCCGACACCAAGTTCGAATTCGGCCACGCGGTCGATGGCCATGGCAAGCCGACCGATGAACTGCTCGTCATCGACGAAGTGCTCACGCCTGACAGCAGCCGCTTCTGGCCGCTGGACAAGTACGAGGGCGGCCGCGATCAGGAGAGTTTCGACAAGCAGTACGTTCGCAACCACCTGGAAACGCTCGTCGCCGGAGGCAAGTGGGATAAGACGCCGCCGGGGCCGGAGATTCCTCAGGAGATCGTCACCAACACCATCGCGAAGTACCAAGAGGCGCATGATCGGCTGTTTGCCTGATGTCGCGACTGCCGTTTGATCCTGAGCGAGTTCGAGGCGGCGAGCCAAAGGGGCCGAACCGCTCCGACAAAGCGCCACCGCTGACCGTCTCGCAGGTCGCGGAGCTGATCAACCAGGCGCTGATTGAATCGCTGCCCCGCAAAGTGAGCGTCGTCGGCGAGATCAGCAACCTCTCGCGCCGCGGCCACTGGTACTTCTCACTAAAGGATGAGGGTGCTGTTCTCAAGTGCGTCGCGTGGGCGAGCAAAGCGGCCAAGTTCGGCTTCGACGCCAAGGACGGCCTGTCCGTCGTCGCCAAAGGCGCCATCCAGCACTATGGCCCGCAGGGGCAGACGCAGTTGTACGTCGATTCACTCGAGCCCGTCGGGGCCGGGGCGCTGGAACTTCGCTTTCGCGCCCTCTGCGAAGAGTTGCGGGCGCTGGGCTACTTCGACATCGAGACCAAGCAGCCGATCCCGACGTTTCCGCGCCGCGTCGCGATCATCACCTCGGTGAAGGGCGCGGCGCTGCAGGACTGCCTCGACACCATGCGCCGGCGCTGCACCGCCGTAGAGATCCTCGTCGTCGATGTCCGCGTGCAGGGAGCACAGGCGGCGGGCGAGATTGCCGGAGCCATTCGGCATATCTCGAAGCATCATGCGCAACTGCGCGTCGACGCCCTGCTGCTCACGCGCGGCGGCGGGTCGATGGAAGATCTCTTGGCGTTCAACGAACGCGTCGTCGCCGACGCCATTCACGCGTGCCCGATTCCCACCGTCGCGGCGATCGGGCATGAGACGGATACGACGATCGCCGAACTCGTCGCCGATCTGCGCTGCGCCACGCCAACACAAGCGGCGATGCGCCTCGCGCCCGACAGCCGCGAACTGCTCGCGCAGATCGACCAGAGCGGCAGGCGCCTGGCGCTGCAGATGGGTCATCGCACTCGGTATGCCGCGCAACAACTCGGCGGACTGAGACAGGCGCTCGACACAGTCGGCCGGGCAGCGGTTCACCTTCGCGCAACGAAACTCAACCGCCTCGCGCTGCGACTCGGTCCGCTGCGCCCCGATCGCGTCGTTCTCGAGCGCGGCAAACGACTGAGCCTCAACGCTCTTCGCCTCCACCGAGCCGCGGAGCAGATGGTGCGAGACCGCCGCACCCAACCGGCGGCGCTGATGCACGAACTGGGCCGGGTGACCGACCACCGATTCGAGACGTCAACGGCCCGCATCGATCGCGCCGGGGCGACGCTGCACAGCATCGATCCGCGCCGCGTGCTCAAGCGCGGCTACTCGATCACCCATCTGCCCAACGGCTCAGTCGTGCGATCCGTGAGCGAAGTCGGCCCCGGCACGCGACTGCTGACCAATGTCGCCGATGGCACGATTGCCAGCGAGGTCGAGTCCTCGGCGAGTCGGTCAAAGCCGCCTGCGGTCGCGCCGAGCGACCCGCGCCCGCGTCAAAGAACCCGCCGCGGCCGGCCGTCGCCATTGCCGGGCCAGATGGACCTTTTCGATCACCTCCGGTAGAGTCGATGCCATGTCCAAGCGCAAGAGCAGCCCTTCCACACCCGCCGCCCCCGAGTCGCTCAGCTACGAGCAGGCCGTCGCGGAACTGGAATCGCTCATTGACCGCATGGAGTCGGGCGAAACGCCGTTGGAGGAGTCTCTGGCGGACTACGAGCGGGGCGTGGGGCTGCTCAAGCGCTGCCGGGCCATCATCTCCCAGGCGGAGCAAAAGATCGAGTACCTCAAGGCCAGCGCGGAGTCCGACGCGGGGACGGCCGACGAGCCCGACGACGAGGATGAACCCGTTCGATGAGCGGCATCGACGCTTATCTCCGGCCGTTCTGGATGTACCAACTCGTTTACGTGCCCTTCGTCTTTGCGCTGGGCGCGATCGTCGGCAGCTTCCTCAATGTCGTGATCTTCCGCCTGCCGGCGCGGCAGAACATCATCTCGCCGCCCTCGCACTGCCCGGTGTGCAATGCGCGACTGCGCTGGTACGAAAACCTTCCCGTGGTCGGGTGGATTCGACTGCGCGGCCGCTGCGCCCACTGTGGCACACCCATCAGCATTCAGTACCCCTTGATCGAAGCGCTTTGCGGGACGGTGTTCGCGCTGATCTTCTTCTTCGCGTATATGGTGCTCCCCACCGCGCCCTACATCGGCGGGTGGTTGCCGGACTATCTTGGCCGCTACCCCGGCGTGGCGGGAACGTGGCCGATTCCGTTGTTGTATTGTGTGCTGTTCTCGTCGCTGCTGGCGATGACGATCATCGACCTTCGCACGTACACGATCCCGATCGAGTTGACTTGGGCGGTGACCATTCCGGCCTTTGCGCTTCACGCAATCATGCCGATCTGGCCGGGGGGCCTGCTGCACGTGCCGCTCTCGACCTTGCCGCCGGGCGCCGGAGGGTTCGATCTGGGCCAATGGACGATTCCACTCGTCGGAGCCGGCGGACTCGGCGCGGGGCTGGGTGGGCTGGTCGGTCTGGTGGTGTCGACGATCCTCATCCGCACGAATCAACTGCGGTACTCGTTCCTCGACTTTGACTTCTACGTCAAGGATGGCGACGAGATCATCGACTACCCCCACCCCCGGCGCGAACTGGAATGGGAGCTGGACTTCCTTGGGCCCATCCTTCTCGGGATCATGCTCGGCTGGACCGTCGGCTCGCAGTGGGCCGGGGCCGCCCTGCCGCTGTGGGCGGCGTCCCTCGGCGGGTCGATCATGGGCTACCTCGTCGGCGCCGGGTTGATCTGGCTGTTTCGGCTGGCGGGGACGGTGGCCTTCGGCAAAGAGGCGATGGGGTTGGGCGACGCTCATATGCTCGCCTGCGTCGGGGCGGTGCTCGGATGGGTGGACCCGATCGTCATTTTCTTCCTGGCGCCGTTTCTGGCCATCAGCGGGATGCTGCTGGGGACGGTGCTGAGCCGCTGGCTGAGGGGATTCTCGCGGTACATCCCGTATGGGCCGTGGATTGCGCTCGCCGCGATGCTGGCGATCTTCGGAGACAGGTGGATCGAGATTGTGCTGGAAGCGATTCTCAAGGTTCCCGTGAATCTGCCTTGATTTCCGCCTCGCAGCCCCGTCGGCACTGGACTCGCACATCGGCATCGCTATTGATGATGCGCCAGTGTTGAACTTCGACGCCGAATGTCGATAGACACAGCGCAAAAGTGATCATGAAAGGAACGGGTCAATGGGAAAAGTGTCCAGGGTGATGGGAATGGTCGGCGTGCTCGTCCTCGCGATGGGGCTGACCGGCTGCAACAACAAACTGAAAGATGAGAACGCGCGTCTGCTGGGTGAAAACGCCGGCCTGCGCGACCAGCTTTCCCAGACGGAGGACGCCCTCCAGTCGGCCGAGCGGCAGCGTTCGGAACTGGCGGCGGAGGCCAGCCGCTACCGGCAGCAGGTTCAGGACCTGCAGAACGCCAAGCCGGCGACCCCGAAACAGAACACCGGCTTTGAGGGAATCGATCGCGTCAGCGGCGAATTCCGCCCCGGCGAAGTGGCGGCCGTCGTCGAAGGCGACCTGCTTTTCGACTCGGGCAAGGTGACGCTCAAGGCGTCCGCCAAGTCCTCACTCGACCAGGTCGCCCGCGTACTCAACGGCCAGTACGCCGGCAAGCGGATCCGCATCGCCGGCCATACGGACTCGGACCCGATCAAGAAGAGCCAGTGGAAGACCAACGACCGCCTCGCGTGCGAGCGGGCCATGGCAGTGAAAGAGTATCTCGCCAGCAAGGGCGTGGACGGAAGCCGCATGTACGTCGCCGGCTATGGCCCCAACGAACCCAAGGGGTCCAAGGCCCAGTCGCGGCGCGTCGAAGTCGTCGTGATGCTGCAGTAAGGGCGCTGAGGCGGGCGAATCGTCGCCCGATCAACGCAGAAAAACAAGAAAAGGCGGAGACCCCCACGATGGTGTCTCCGCCTTTCTGTTGCGCCGGTGCCACACCGCCGCTGAGAGTGTTGCCCCAAATATACTCGATTTCTGACGATTGTGGGAAGAAATCCGAGCTTTTCGCCAACATTCTACCTGCCGCCCGTCTTTTTGACGCCCCAGCCCCAGCCGTGCGCCATGGGTCGCGAGGCCGCCCGCGTCAAGCCAGGGGGTCGGGACGGTAGAGCCGGGTGTCCAGTCCCCAGATCTTGTCCGTAAAGTCCGACTCCCCATCCGCCACGACGCCACTCTCGGGCCGGGCGTTGTCGATGCCCATCTGGGTTCTGGCATCGAGTTCATCAAGGCGGGAGACGAAGATCGCTTCGGGCGTGGAGGGGACTTTGGCCGCTCCGTATTCCGGGATCCCGTGGTGGGAGAGGATGATGTGGTGAAGAACCAGCAAGGCCTCGTGGGGCAGTTCCGGCCCACCCTTGGCCTTGACGGCGTCTGCCTTGCGCTGGAGCCATAGAGAGCCGAGCACGATGTGCCCGATCAACTGCCCTTCGGTCGTGTAGGTGAAGCCGTACTCGTAGGAGAGTTCCCAGCACTTGGCCAGATCGTGGATGAACAGACCCGCGATGACAAGGTCGCGATTGAGTTTGGGATACAGCGGCAGCATGCGGTCGGCGAGCGTGCAGAGTTGGAGCGTGTGTTCGAGCAGGCCGCCAAGGTAGGCGTGGTGCATTGAAACGGCCGCAGGCGACGCACGAAACGACGCCATGAGGGGCGCATCGTTGAGATACTCAGCGATCAGCGCCTTGATGCCGGGATGCTTGAGCGTGTCAAGCAGCGCGAGCAGATCGGCGAGCATCTGATCGACGTCCTTTTTGGTTGCCGGCAGGAGGTTGGGCAGATCTTCCTCGGCGACGTCAACACCGCGAATGTCCTGCACGATGAGTTGGCGCTCGCCCTGGAAGGGTTGGGTCTGCCCTTCGAGCCAGACGAAGCCGTTGGTGGGCAGGGCTTTGAACTGCTGCTCGGTGATGTTCCACATGCGGGCCGGGATCTGGCCGGACTTGTCGCGGATGATGGCTTTGAGATACGGCTTGCCGGCCTTGGTCTGGCCGAGCTGGGCGTTGTAGATGCAGTAGATGCCATCAAGGTACTGCGAGTTCTCAAAGTCGGCGATAAAGGTGTGATTCGACATGCAGGAAGCGGCCTTCCGGTCTGGGACTCGTGATGGTCATGGTAGGCTTGGGGCCAGTGCTGCGCGATCACGTCCAACGGTTACCACCAAGGACACGAAGGCACAATGGAGGTACGAAGAAGTCAGAGCCGAGTGAAGATGGTGTTGGAGCGGGCGGCCCGCTCGTCATTCCCTCGAAGGAGGGAATCCAGTGCCGACAAGGATGAATGAAGATTGTCGCGCGATCGGACATCCAACGTTTTACACCAGGTCACAAAGGCACGAAGGCACAAAGAAGTCAGCGAGTCAGTGTCAGTTCAGTTTTTCGGCGAGGGCGACGATGATGTTGGCCGGGCCGCGCAGGTAGCAGAGGCGGTAGACGTTCGCATACGCGACGACTTCGCCGATGAGTTCGCCGCCGCAGTCGCGCAGGGCGGCGACCATGTCATCGACGCTGTCGACCTGGAACATGACGCTGCGCAGCCCCGGCGCGTTGGGAGGCGCGACCGCCGGCTCGACGGCCACCAGCGGCGGATGATGAAACTTGGTCAACTCGATGCGGCCGTGCCCATCTTCGGTCCGCATCATGACAATGTCCACGCGAATGCCTTCGAGCGCGTTGATGCGATCGACCCACTCTCCTTCGATCGGCGACTGGCCTTCGATCGTCAGGCCGAGTGTGGTGAAGAAGTCGATGGCCGCCGGGAGATCTTCGACGACGATGCTGATGTGGTGCATGGTGGTCACGCGGGGAGTTTAGGGGAGTTGGACGAGGTTACCGCGGTTAGGCCGATCCGAGTGCTGCGCATCTGCGCAAAGTAGCGAGAGCGCCCCGCCACGCGGCAGGCAGGTGCTTCGTCACACGCCCAACTGTCAGGTTCCACCTGACCTACCTGCTGGCATCAGGCATTCGTGATGAGCAGTGGCGGCCGTTGAGAGCTGGCGGTTCATTTTGGTTTTGGGGTTGGGGCATGAGTGGGTGATGGGGTGAGTGGGTGATGGGGTGAGGGAGATGCTCGGGCGAGCCGCGCCCGTATGGAAGCGGTGTTGGACAACCGACTCGCTGCCAAGCGTTCGAACTCGCGTTGAAGTGACTGCGATGAGTCATCACCTATAGGGATTGGCGTGCGCTGTTGTGCGAGGCGACCGCGCTGGCGATGGCCTGAACGCGGGTGGCGTCCAAGCGATGCCACTGGCGCGGCGAAGTTTTTTCGCGGGTGGCGCAGCGCCAGTGGTGATTTGAGAAAATGTGCAACGCAAAATGCGTGCCAACACGGAGATGCACCATGTCGGGAACTTTTCATGCGCGCCGGAGCGCTCCTGTGCGCGATTTTTGAGCGCTGGTGCGCGCTTCGGAGCGCGTTTGTGTAAATGAGCGCTTCTGTGCGGGACGAATCAGGAATTTTCGTCGATTTTCATTTTTCTGAGTGGGGTGATTTGGAGTTTTGCTCAACTTTTTTGCGTTTTCGAAAAGTCGGCGCACGGGATGCAGTTTGGATGGTGCGCGTGTGTGCGGGCGGCGAAGTTTTTCACCACGAAGGTCACGAAAGCACAAAGAATGCACGAAGAGTCGATTGGATTGGGTGGGAATGCAGGGGAAAGGCAATTTACCGCAGAGATCGCAGAGAACGCAGAGAAGAGAAGTTGGATTGGGGCGCAGGCTCGGCGGGTTGGGGTGAAGATTCACCACGAAGGCACGGAGAACACAAAGAAGGCACAAAAAAAGGCATGGGATTGGGTGGGAAGGCGGGAGAAAGGCAACTTACCGCAGCCATTCGACTTGTCGCTCAGGCCCCTTCGGGGAGATCGCGACCCTTCGGCTCGCAGAGCCTCGCTCAGGGCGGCGAAGCGCCGGAGGAAGCGGAGAGGGACATGAGAATTGATGTCAAGGCGGGAACGGAGCGGCTCTTGCGGAGGCGAGAGGGAAGGCGTTGGATCGGGTTTGAGCCGTGCGGCGACCGGCGCTGGGACAAGGGCCTCTCGAAGGGTGAGGGAGCCGTGTTGTCCGGAGAGCGGAATCGGGCGCCACGCCCGCAGCGCCAAGCCGGTGGGTTTCGCAGGGCCTCAACACGACCCCACCTCCGAGCACCGCAGGCTACCTGCTGATCCGACACACGCCCAATTGTCAGGTTCCACCTGACCTACTTGCTTGCCGCGCGATCGCACGCCCAACGCTCACCACCAGGGGCACGAAGGCACAAAGCGGGCACGAAGCATTCAACGAGCCGCGAATGCCGACCGGACCTGAGGTTCTCGAAGGTCGAGGGAGCGGGCTTGGTGCCGTGTTCGAAGCGATGCTCGCGGCGCGCCGACCACGGCACCCGGCTTCTCGGACAGAGCCGTAGTTGGAGACGAATTGCCAGGTCCGACTTGTGGTGGGACGAGGTTCCCCAATTTGACATCACGAAGTTTCCCACCCATTGTGGGTGAAATCCCCTTGCCGGAACAGCGCGGATCATGCATAATTACGCACGTGTTGTCGGCTCTCAGCACCGCCCGCTTCCGGCACCCTCGCGGCCATCGACCCGGAGAAATCATCATGCGTCGTATCAACACGCCGTCTCTCATGGGTGTGGGTCTTATTTGCTGCGCGATGCTGACGGCCTCCGCGGCTGCCGGTCCCGCGGATGGCAATCAAGGCGCGACCGAGATGCTCAACCTCGGCCTGCGCGGCGTCTACTTCGTGTCCAATGAGGGGCAGTGGCCGGACACCGAGGTGCGCTACGGGTTGCGCTCGCGCGGGCTTGATGTGGCGTTTCGCGAGTCGTCGTTCACGATGCACCTCCGCCGCGAGATCGGGCAGAGCATTGAACCTCCCGTCGAATTGCAGCCTGAAGCGACGGAATCATCGATCGAGTTCGAGACACTCACTCTCGGTGTGAGTTTCCCGGGCTCGAGCATTGTGGTACCCGAAGGAACATCGCCGCAGGTGGCGCGGTTCAACTACTTCGTCGGCGGCAAGGGGCGCGGTGTGGCACGCGACGTGCCGTCCTTTGGCGAGATCGTGTACCAGAGCCTCTACGACGGCGTGGACCTGCATGTCATTGGCAGCGACGACGGGGTACTCAAGTATGAGTTCCATGTTCAACCGGGGGCGGATTACGGACAGATCCGGATTGGCTACGACGGGATTGAGTCGATATGCATCGATGACGCGGGCGACCTGCAAATCGAAACAGCGTTCGGCACCCTGACCGACCGAGCGCCGATCGTGTGGCAGGAGATCGGCGGCGAACGGAGCGAGGTTGCCGCGCGCTTTGAGGTCTGTGATCAGTCGACGTATCGCATTGTCGTTGACGGTGAAGTCGATCCTTTGTGTGCATTGGTGATCGATCCCGACGTGGAGTGGATGCAGTATGTTGGAGGATCCGCTCAGGACAACGGCGAAGACATCGTGATTGACGACGATGGAAACACTTTCGTGGCGGGCTCCACTGTGTCGGTGGACTTTGAGGGTCGAACCAACTCGCCAAACGGACTGGGAGACGCCTTCATCCTCAAGATCAATCCGAGTGGTCAGCTCGAGTGGATGACCTATTACGGGGGAACCAACTACGAGGGCATCCTGGGAATCACGTTGGATGCGCAAGGCAGCCTGCTGACTGCAGGACTTACGTTTTCGGCCGATTTTGTTGGGAGAACAAACTCATACCACGGAGGCCCACAGGATGGTTTTGTGGCGAAGGTTGATCAGAACGGGCAATTGCTGTGGATGACCTATGTCGGCGGATCCGACAGCGACTCGGGTTCCGATGTGGCGGCGCTTCTCGACGGTGATGTGCTATTGGCGGGTGGGACACTCTCGGCCGATTATGAAGGGAGCACAAACTCACCACGAGGATCCGAAGATTGCGCTCTTATTCGGGTCAGCGCAACAGGGGCGATCCGCTGGATGGTGTACATTGGAGGAACTGGTCAAGACGAGCCCAGAGGTATAGCGCTCGATAGCGTCGGCAACGTTCTTGTGACCGGCATTACTGAATCGACTGACTTCGAAGGACGGCTCAACACTTACCACGGCCAAGAAGACGGATTCGTACTGAACACCAGTGAAGGTGGTCAGCTTGGGTGGATGCTTTATCTTGGCGGGAACGGCGATGACCGCGGAGATGGAGTTGCCATCGACAGCGATGGCAACGCATTCGTATCCGGCTGGACGAAGTCTTCCGATTTCGAGGGCCGGGGAAACGCGTTTCACGGCGGCGATAGGGATGCGTTCATCACCAAGGTTGCGCTTGGAGGGTCTCTGGCCTGGATGAAGTACCTTGGCGGGAGTGGCGGTGAGTATGGCTACGGCTTGGCTCTGGACGGTGGGGGCAATGCGGTCGTAACGGGCCAAACGTACTCTGAGGACTTCGAGGGACGAGTCAATTCGTACTATGGCGGAGTGAGTTGGGACGCGTTCGTTCAAAAGGTGGGCGGCGACGGGTCAATTCAGTGGATGCAGTACCTTGGTGGCACAGGCCACGACTATGGAAACAGCGTTGCTGTCGACGGGACCGGGAGGACGCTGGTGACCGGATGGACCAAGTCGACTGACTTCGATGGAAGACAGAATTCGTATCACGGGGGAGAGCTCGACGGGTTCGTAGTACAGCTTCGCTTCCCGCTTCATCTCGATGTGATCTCGACCTGCCCAACAGGCGGACCAATTCGGGTCTCGTGGAACGGAGCAACTCCGGGCGGGACAATTGCGCTGCTGTACGCGCGAAACACAGGGTCATTCGCGATTCCAAACGGCCGCCCGTGCGCCGGAACGGTGCTGGGACTGGGAGCGAACCAACTTCAGATTGTGTTCCAAGGGAGCGCGGGCCCCGAAGGTTCGCGCACGCTTAACTCGAACACCGGGCCGGCCGCGTGTGGAGGGTACCTCCAGCTCCTCGACTTGAACACATGCTCGACGAGTAACGCTGCCCGAATTGAGTAAGGTATCGCACCGCACACTTGCTGGGGGAGCGTGCAGTTGATCGCGCGGGGCGCACCGCGGAGGCGCGCGCGACTGGCCGTTCCGGCGTCGGTCCGGGCTTGTTCGCCACATCGACGGCTGCGCTACCCCCAACGATTTGTTTGCCGCGCCATTTTACCGTGTCAGTCATGAGTGCTCCGGGAGGGCCCGTCTCGTCTGCGCGCAGTCTATTTACGGAAGTCTGTTCGGTTAGCGCCAGGAGGCGTCCGTGAGCATGTCGCATGGCGCGATGGCCGGCACGGCGAGCGCCGGACCACACTGATGGCGCAGCGGTTTCTCTTTGCTGCGTGTGCGATTGTCCGCCATCGCGGGAGAGTCCTATCCCATGGTTTCCAATCCCCATCCCATCGCGGCGGCCTCCTATCCCGTCGTTTTCGCGACTCATCCCGTTGCGGAAAGACCTTATCTCTATGAATGAGATCCTCATCGCGAGCCTTGAGGGAGTGATTCATCGGGCTGGGGTATGGCGGGTCGGTTTTCGGGTGGATTTGGCGGTTTTTGGATATCGGGCTGGATTGGTTGCTCGGCTGGGCCGACGGTTGCGTAGGGTCCGCCGTGCGGACCACGAACGGGCAAGAGCGGTCGGATGCGTCAGGCGGCAGCGCTTCGACCCTGGCCATCCGCGGTCCGCACGGCGGACCCTGCCACACTGGTTCACCGCGCGGATGGATGAGAGCCCCGACGGTGGCGAAAGAAGCGCCCGACATACCAGGCGCTACGCCTCTGCTCCAACACACGCCCAACTGTCAGGTTCCACCTGACCTACCTGCTTATCCGATGTGCAGAGATCGCCCCCACCCCGGCCCTCCCCCGCAAAGCCGGGGGAGGGAGTGTTCTTATCCGATGTGCGGAGAGCACCCCCACCCCGGCCCTCCCCCGCATCCTTCGACCTGGCTCAGGACAGGGAGCCGAGTGAGGGAGTTTTCTTGCGCGCATCGGCGACGTGTTGGCGATGGCGGCTTGAGTTGCATCGCCGGGGCCGGAGCGGGCGCGGAGTCGGCGGGAGAGCGGCGGACCCGCGGACCTCTGACAACCGGTATAATGTTGGCGCCTTGATCGAGTCGGCGAAGATCAGCACTGATATGGAGCAGCGCCATGATCATCCCCTACCAGGTTGATGTGCCGATGAGTCGGTGGCCGATCGCCAACTTTGCGATCATCGTGGTGACCACGATTGTCTCGATTGTCGCGCTGGAAGCGCTGTACGACGAGCAGCCGTGGGCGATTTCCATGATCCTTTTCGACTGGTCGCCCAGCGGGTTGTTCGGCCACATGTTCCTGCACGCCGGCATTGTGCATCTGATTGGCAACATGCTGTTTCTTTGGGTGTTCGGCAACGCCGTGTGCGCGAAGATCGGCAACGCGTGGTTCCCCGCGACGTACTTCGGTCTCGGGCTGCTGGCGGCGGCGGCACACGTTCTGATTGATGGCGCCCCGGCTGTGGGCGCCAGCGGCGCGATTAACGGCGTCGTGGGTATGTTTCTTGTGCTCTACCCGCTCAATGGCATTTCGTGCTTCTGGCCTGGAGGCATCTGGTGGGGCAGCGTGACGTTCTGCATTTCATCGTACTGGATGATCCTGCTGTGGTTCCTCTTCGATATCTGGGGCGCGATGGGCGCGGACTCGGGCGTGGCGAACTGGGCGCACATCGGCGGATTCGTAGCCGGCGTGGCAATCGCGGTGGCGATGCTCCAGAGCGGGCTGATCGAGATGGATGATCGCGAGCGTTCGCTGGTGGACATTGTGCGCGGCCGGTGAGCGGCGCGACTTGGAAGCGGGTCGCCATCAGGGTGCGACGGCCAGACCAAAAATGAGCACGGCGGCGAGGGTCATCGCCCATGTGCCGCAGGCCAGCGTCCATCGCGTCGCGGTCGGCAGGCGGCGCAACCGGCCCGAGTGGCGCAACCACGTCGCGAGCAGGGCGGACAGGACAACGGTCTCGCCAAAGAGGAACAGGAGCTGCCAGGTCTGCGGCCCGCCCCGGCGCAGAAGGGCGATCAACCCCCAGAGCAGGACGAGTCCGGTGAACCCGACTCCGGCGGCGAGGCCGACGAGGCCGGTGTGGAAGGCGGCCATGCGCGGCTCGGTGAGGGCGATCTGGAGTTCGAGGGATTGGCCGCACTCGGGGCAGTGGTTGCCGCGCAGCTTATGCAGGTTGTAGCCGCACATGGGGCAGGCATCCTGGCGGGCGGCGAGGTGCTGCTCGAGCAGGGTCGGTGACGGAGGATCAGCCGGCGCATCGGTCATGGGCAGACAATCGTATCGGTTCGATGGAGTGTGCGGCATCGAGTCCGGATCGGATGAGCCGGGACGGTGCGCTTGCCCGGGGCGTCACTGGCCGTAGCCTACTGGCATGACCGACGATGAATCATTCGTTCCTTTCGATGAAGCGGGCGGCCTGGTCTTTGCGACGGCGCTGCCGGGCAGCGCTGCGGACTTTGGCGCGGCGCGGCGGACGTGGGCGGACCTTGGGGCGGCGAGTGCGGGCGGGCCGGTCTGGGTGCATCTCAACCGCACGTGCGAGCACGCTCAGCGGTGGCTGCGCGGTGAAGCGGGACTGGATCCGATTGTGGCGGATTCGCTGCTCGCCGAGGAAACCCGGCCGCAGTCGCAGCGGATCGGCGGCGGGCTGCTGGTGATTCTGCGCGGCGTGAACATGAATCCGGGCGCGGAGCCGGACGAACTGATTGCGATTCGAATGTGGGTGGAACCACAGCGCATCATCACGCTGCGCCAGTTTCGTTTTGCGACGATCGCGCAGCTGCGCCAGCGAGCGATGATCGGTGAAGCGCCGGCGACGACGGGCTCGCTGCTTGCGTCGATTGCGCTGGGCCTGGCGCTGCGCATGGGACCGACGGTGGAGAATCTGGAATCCATCGTGGATGACATTGAGCAGCAGATGCTTGAGTCTGAATCGGACGATGCCGGCAAGCGATCGCAACTGGCGGAGGTGAGGCGGCAGGCGATTACCTACCGGCGCTACCTCGTGCCGCAGCGCGATGCGCTGATGAGCCTGAGCCTGCTGGACTCGCCGGTGCTCAGCGAGCACGACAGGCTCGAACTTCGCGTGGCGGCGGAGCGCGTGGCCCGGGTGACTGAGTCGCTCGAGGAAACCCGAGATCGCGCGGCCGTCACACAGGAAGAGATGCGGGCGCGGCATGAAGTGCGGATGGGTCGAACGCTGTACCTGCTGACGATCATTGCGACTGTGGCGCTGCCCCTTGGATTGCTCACCGGACTGCTGGGCATCAACGTCGGCGGGATTCCGCTCGCCGAGTCGAAGTATGGGTTTGTCATGGTCTGCACGCTCATGAGCCTTGTCGCGATTGCAGAGCTTCTGGCGTTTCGCAAGATGAAGTGGCTGTGAGCGGCGAGCCGTCGCGGCACTCGAGCGCGGGCGCCGGAGATTGCGGGAGTCAGCGGCGCGGCGGCTTGGCGTAGAGACGCCAGTCGGTGAGGGCGACGGCGGCGCGGACTTCGTCGTGCAGCACCCCGTCGGCGACGCGCAGCTCGTTCTCACTGACGCGCGGCACGGTCGCGAGGATCGGCAGTCGATTCATGCGGCCGAGCCACTCGCGGTTGGTCTGCATCGCGGGATCGGGGTCATCCGGGTTGTAGAAGTTGACAACGAGACCGGCGATGCGGCAGTCGGCGCGGCGGAGGGCTTCGATGGTCAACGCGGTGTGATTCAATGTGCCGAGATCGCTTCGGCAGACAACGACCACGGGATAGTCGGCTTCACGAATGAGGTCGAGGACCATGCGCTGCGGATCGCGCGGATCGATGGGCACCATGACGCCGCCCACGCCTTCCATGAGCACGACATCGCAGCCTCGGTCGATCGCAGTCATGCTCCGGCGGATGGGTTCCATGTCCAGCGCGCGGCCGCTGCGCTCCATCGCAACCGCCGGGGCGAGGGGGAGACGTTCGAGAATCGGCGAGACCATCGGCAGGCCGCCGACGGATGGATCGAATTGCGAGAAGTACGCCAGGGCCTGGGCGTCGTCGCTGACGAGTCCTTCGCGTTCGTTGCGGGCGCCGGTGGCGAAAGGCTTGCATACGCCGACGCGCAGGCCGAGACGGACGAGGATGTCGGCGATGGCGCAAGTGACGACGGTCTTGCCGACGTTGGTGTCAGTGGCGGTGATGAACAGCCCGGGCTTGCCGCGCTGCGGAAGGTCAAATGCGGGAATCAGCGATTGTGGCATGATGAGTCAAACCTGAGCACGAAGCGTGCGGAGCACTTCGGGCAATTCATTGGCGAGTTCGAAGGCGAGCAGTCCGGCGGCTCCGTGCTGATCGGCCCAGCGCTGGCCGGCCAGGCTGTGCAGCGCCACGCCCCAACAGGCGGCATCGAAAAGATCGAGGCCACCCATCTGATTGGGAATGACGCGGCCGAGATGCGGCTTCCACCATTGCGCGACGGCAGATGCGATTGTGCCGGTGAGGACATCGCCCGTTCCGGCGGTGGCGAGAGCGGAATTGGCGTGCGAAGCGGTCCAGGTCCGCTGCCCGTCGGTCACGATCGTGGTTGATCCCTTCAGAACCACAACGCAGCCGAGGCGCTGAGCCATCCCCGCAGCGGCGCCAGCGCGATCCGTCTCGGCGCCGGTCGCATCGTCGATCGCCAACGCCTGGGCAAGGCGGGCAAACTCGCCGGGGTGGGGCGTGATGATGAGCGGCGCGCGAAGGTCGGCGTTGAAGTCGGAGAGTTGGGCGAGGTTGTTCAGGCCGTCGGCGTCGAGGACCACTGGCACCTCATCCTGAGCCAGGAGCCAGACGAGCAATTGCTGTCGATCGAACCCGACGCCCCAGCCGGGTCCGACGGCGAGGCAGGTGGCGCGTTCAAGCTCGGGGGCGAGCAGGGCCGTGGCGTCACTGGAAAGCAACTTGAGTCCATCGTCAACCGGCAGGGCAATTCCAGTCGCGCTTGGTGCGATGGCGATCGCCTGGGCCAAGATCGGGGCGGGGACGGCGAGTTTGGCCAGGCCGCAGCCGGCGCGAAGGGCGGCTACGGCCGTCAGCGCCGGAGCGCCGATCATCGTGTGTACGCCGTCATCGCAGCCGCCCACGACGAGCACGGTGCCGAAGGTGCCTTTGTGGCTGTCGGCCGGTCGAGGCGGCAGCGGCGGGAGTTGGGTGAGATCGAGGGACATGCGGAGCAAGTGTAGGAATCCGAGGCTCGACTGCGAAGCATCGGTGAACTCAGTAGTCGAGGCTCACCACATCGATCTTGAGGCGACCCATCACGGGAAGCAGGCTCGTCATCTCGGCAAGAAAGCCGGCGTCGTCGGCTTCTGAGAATTCCAGCGCGATGTGGGTGGCGTCAAAACGGTGAGGAAGCGTGGCGTCGAAATCGACCCAGGCGCC
The DNA here is from genome assembly GCA_040255465.1 of Planctomycetaceae bacterium. GTDB lineage: Bacteria > Planctomycetota > Phycisphaerae > Phycisphaerales > UBA5793 > UBA5793. Next base: position 66,551 of record JBDZVA010000005.1, on the reverse strand, counting down.
GTTGATGAGCGCCTGCGACCACATGTGGTAGCCGAAGATCGACTTCTGGCCGGCGAATTCATCGACGAGCACGAGGCCCGTGGCGATCCGGGCGGGAATGCCCTGGGCGCGGAGCATGGCGGTGGCCAGCACGGCATGCTCGGTGCAATCGCCTTCTCGATCGCGCGCCACCTGGGCCGCTGATGCCAGACCGATGCCGAGGCTCTTTCGACGAATGTACCGCCCGACAAACACGCGAATCGCTTCAGCGCGACGCATGTCATCCCCGGGACTGCTGCGCGTGGCTCGGCGGGCGAGTTCCACGACCTGTTCATCATCGCAGGACACCAGTTCTGAGGCGTGCAGGTAGGCATTGGCATCGACCTCGGCGGGAGGACGGGCGTTGACGTCGATGGTCAGTCGCGTGCGTTGAGGATTCGTCGCTGATGGTTCGACGGTTTGGGCACCGCCGACGGGGATCGTTGGCAACTCGCCTTCGTCGACAGAAAGCTCGAATACCGCCCTCTTGAGCCTGGCGGAGCGCGGGATGGGCTTGCTGGGTCGCACAAACGTCTTGAGCATCATTTCGGGGCCAGCGCTGACGCGCTTGGCCGTTTGCTCATCCGAGAGCAGCGAGACGATCGAGACGCCGCCGAGATCGACCTCGCTGCGCACGAGCACTCCCTCGGGGTCAAAACACTCGATCGACGCCAGAGTGGGCATGCTCGATTGGACGGTTTTCCAACGCGAGACGTGCACTTTCTTGCCCCGCACCTCGATGGTGGTCTCGCGATCGAGCAGTTCGCGCGTGGTGATGACCGGCTCGATGTCGCCGAGAATATCGATGGAGTTGACGGACAATCGATCGGCGCCGCTGCGCATTCGTGCGAGGATGAACTCGCCCGCGGCGTGCGGAGTCTGCCACTGGCCCGCCGGGAGCGGTCGCTTTGACGTCGTCGTGCGTCCGCTCTCGGTCACTTTGACGGAGATCTCTGCGGGGCCAAAGTCGTATTGGACCTCGCGCGGCGTCGAGCCGAGATCCTGCATCGACCAGAACGAGATCGGTTTTCCTTCGGGTGTTTCAACAAAGCGCCCCTGTTTGCGCGACTCGACGGCGGTTCCGGCGCGCGAGACCGTCAGACTCCACTGAACCTCCGTGGTGATGCGGTCGCCACTGGTTTGCTCGCGGTAGCGCATCCAGCCGGCGTGCTCGCCCTGAAGGGTGACGGTGTACCACAATTCCGAGTCGAGTGGGGTTTGAGCGACGCCGGGCGGGGTGAAGGCCAGCACCACCCCGGCGCACGTCGCCCAGAGCGGGCGGCCGAAACATGGAAAACGCATTGGCAACTGAGGCATCGTTTGGATCATACGATGTTTGATGAGCCCGCCGCGGACCAATCCGAGGCGGGGGCGGGTTATGATTGTGCCATGCCCCATTCCTCCAAGACCTCGCGACGCCAAGATTCCGCCCGGCCTGCGAGCCCTGTGATCGGCATTGCGGGGGGAATCGGCTCGGGCAAGAGCGAAGTCTCCAGAGCCTTGGCGGATCTTGGATGCGTGGTGACGCACTCAGACCAAGATGTGCGGGAAGTCTTGCGCAGGCAAGATGTTCGCGACACGTTGGTGAAATGGTGGGGCCCATCCATCCTTGGCCGCGGCGGTGAAATTGACCGGGCCGCAGTGGCGCGACTGGTCTTTGCCAACGAGGATTCAAGACACCGACTCGAGGCTTTAGTGCATCCAATCGTCGATGAGCAGCGAAAGAAGGTGTGGGCGGAGGCGGCGAAAAAGGGCCCCGTCACCGCCTTTGTGATTGACGCCCCCCTGCTCTTCGAGGCCGGTCTGGACCTGAAATGCGATGCCGTGATTTTCGTGGATGCAGACGAGGCGACGCGGCTGGAACGGGTGAAGAACGGTCGGGGCTGGGACGCGGAGGAGTTGAGACGCCGAGAAAATAATCAGTGGCCCCTTGAAACCAAGCGGGAACGGTCCGATTATGTCATAGTCAATCAAGGGAATGTCGCCGACCTTCGACGGCGCGTCCGATTGACGCTCGACGAGATCCTCACGACATTTGCCGGACACGAATCGCGCCACGATTCGCCTCCCGGTTCGTAAGGGTCGGCCGCTCAGGCCAAGGTTTCACCCCCCTGCCCGCACTTTCCGGCTGTCCGCCTCTCTGTCCAGCCCGACAGCCGTGCCATTCCGATCGTGGTGCGATTGCTTCAACGGTCCCAATCGCCACGCATCATTCCCCGGACAGCAGCCAATCGGTTTCCTCATGCCCGGCGACACTTCATCCAACCCCTCCGCTGCCGAATCAACAATCAGCGATACCTCGAAGCCCTGGAGTCCAACTGTGGATAGCAATCAGACCGCCACCAAGCGCAAGAACGGTCAGAAGAAGACGAATCGCCGCCGTCGCAAGAAGGGTGGCGGAGGCGGGGGCCCGCCGACCGGCGCCGCCGCCGTGCAGCCGCCGGTGAATCCCGCGGCACTGCCGAAGGATGAAGATCTCGAAGCCGAGGCTGAATCGCTTGCCAGCCTTCCACCCATGGATGGCGATTCATCCGCCACCGGTGAAGTGCTGCATATCTCCGAACTCCAGAACATGGAACTCGAAGATCTGCTCAAGGTCGCTGATGCCGAGGGTGTTGGCGAGACCGCCGGACTCAAGAAGCAGGAACTGATCTTCCGCATTCTCAAAGCGCGGATGGCGAACCAGGGGCTGATGGTGGGCGAGGGCACGCTTGAGATCCTTCCCGACGGATTCGGCTTCCTCCGCTCACCCAGCTACTCGTACCTGCCCTGCCCGGATGACATTTACGTCAGCCCGAGCCAGATCCGCCGCTTTGGTCTCCGCCAGGGATGCGTCATCCAGGGGACCGTTCGTCCGCCCAAGGAATCCGAGCGCTACTTCGCGCTGCTCCGGGTGGACATGGTCAACGGCCGCACGCCGGACGTGTTGCATCATCTGCCGACGTTCGAGGATCTCGTCCCGCTGCACCCCGACGAGCGTCTCGTGCTGGAGACGAACGCGAAAGAAGTCAACATGCGCGTGGTCGACCTGGTCACGCCGCTGGGCAAGGGTCAGCGGGCGCTGATCGTCGCGCCGCCGCGCACCGGCAAGACGGAGCTGCTGCAGAAGATGGCCAATGCGATCATCGCCAACTGTCCGGGCACGAAGATCATCGTACTGCTCATTGACGAGCGACCTGAAGAAGTGACGGACTTCCGCCGCTCGACGCCGCCCGAGGTCGAGGTGATTGCCTCGACGTTTGACGAGCAGACCGCCCGGCACGTACAGGTGGCCGAAATGGTCATCGACAAAGCCAAGCGATACGTCGAGTTCGGCGAGGATTGCGTGATTCTGCTCGACTCGATCACCCGCCTCGCTCGCGCGTACAACAACGAAATGCCCCATTCAGGGAAGATCGGCACGGGCGGCATCGACACCGGCGCGCTGCAGAAGCCCAAGAAGTTCTTCGGCGCCGCCCGCAACATCGAGAACGGCGGCTCGCTCACCATCATCGCTACGGCGCTGATTGACACCGGCAGCCGAGCGGATGACATCATCTTCGAAGAATTCAAGGGTACTGGCAACAGCGAGCTGCACCTTGATCGACGCCTCGTGGCCAAGCGCATCTACCCCGCGATCGACATCAGCGCCTCGGGCACGCGCCGGGAAGAGCTGCTGCTCGATCCGAAGGAACTCGAACTGGTTTATCGATTGCGCAAGGTGCTCAGCGACATGAACGTCGTCGAAGCGATGGAACTGCTCAAGTCGCGTCTGGAGAAGACCAATTCCAACGCGGAGTTCCTGATGACCATGAACCTGAACTGATGATGGACCGGGTCGGTTGGCACCAGGCTGCTTGCCGCTGATGCGACTCATTCCGTGACCCACGACACCTCCAACCTCTCGCCTCTGGCGCCTCGACCGGACACGCAAGGCAGCTCAGGCGCCGCTGGTCCGCCAGCACAAGCCGTGCGTGGTGTGTGCCATGCGTGCTTCGCGTTCGACGTGGGTTTCTCCATTAACCTCAACGAGGCGGAACGGGCGATCGTCGCTGACAGCCGTCGCACGGTCATCCAAAAAAAGAAGCGGGCGCCGCAATCGATCCCCGGACCGGGCGTCCCGCTTTCCATTACCGTGGCCACAGAGTCGATGGACGTCGGCGCCTTTCAGATCGAGCCACGCGTGGACATCGTGCTCTACTCCTTCGGCGCCGCATCGGTCCGCTTTGCCATCGCACTGGACTGCCCCTTTGAAGAACTGGTGAGCCTGAGCGACACGCTCTACGACCACGAGCCGCTGGCGCTGCGCGCCCGCACGCACGTCGAGCGGGCCATCGCCTCTCTGGGTAACTCGATCAGCAAACCTCGCATCGCGCCGCCGATCGAGGACTACATGATCTTCGAACTTGTGGCGGTGCGAGGCGAGCCGACCGAAACGTTCATCGGCAGACACAACTCCATTGTGGCGCGGATTCTGCGAGCCGAGCGTGAACCGCTGTCCAGCCAGGAAACGGACGACGCACTCTCTCTGTCGATCGCGTACGGAGTCGCCGATCGCGCGGTGATCGACTGGCACGCGGCGTTGCTCATCGGACCGGATCCTGCCGACGTGCGCTCGATCCTCGAATACGCCAATGTTCAGCTCGTACAGATGCGGTCGCTGGACAACGAACTGGAGCGAATCCTGGATTCGTCGTATGAACTGCTCGCCAAATTCAAGGGCCTGCGTCGCACTTTTCTGGGCATTGGCGGCGGCCAGTTGCGCCAGCTCGGGATGCTGCACGCCGACTCTGCGATTCTCTTCGAGGATGTCAGCCACTCCATGAAACTGGTTGGCGACCAGTATCTTGCCCGCGTCTACCGGGCCGTGTCGCAACGCTTTCATCTCCCTCAATGGGGCGTGAACATCAATCGCAAACTGCACGCGATTGACACCATCTACGACAAGATCACCGATCGCCAGACCACGGTGCGTATGGAAGTACTCGAGTGGATCATTATCATTCTGATCCTCGTGGAAGTCGTGAAAGGATTCTGGCCGTCGTGAGTTGATCCCATCCGCGCCGTGTTGACTCCCATGAAAACCCAATTGCACTTCGATATCCAGGCTCAGCCAAATGACATTACCTGCGGGCAGACATGCCTCCAGGCGGTGTACGAGTACTTTGGCGACGCCATTCCACTCGAAGATGTGATTGAGCAGACCGGGCGTCTGGCCGACGGCGGCACGCTCGCGGTCATGCTGGGCATCCATGCGATCCGACGCAACTACAAGGCTCGCATTTACACGTGGAACCTGGATCTGTTTGATCCAACGTGGTTTGGTCCGGACGCCCCGAGCCTCGCGGAGCGCCTCCGCGCTCAACTGGCGTTCAAGACTTCGCCGCGCCTGCAGCACGCCACGCACCTCTATCTCGAGTTTCTTGCCAGTGGTGGCGAGATACGCTTTGAAGACATGAACGGAGCGCTGTTCCGCAAGTTCCTCAAGCGCAAGATTCCGATTCTCACCGGCTTGAGCGCCACGTACCTGTACAACTGTTCGCGCGAGGTGTTTCCAAGCGATCGCGCCGTGGCCGACGACCTGCGGGGCGAGCCGACTGGCCATTTCGTGGTGCTTTGCGGCTACGATGCGTCGAGTCGGGACGTGCTGGTCGCCGATCCACTCGCGACCAATCCCCATTCGCTGGACCTGCGCTATCACGTCGACGTCGATCGGCTGATCTGCTCGATCATGCTCGGTTCGATCACATACGATGCCAATCTTCTCATCCTCGAACCGAGGACGCGCACAGACAAGGAAGGGGCTCCGCATGTCTGCGCTGATCGTGGTCAGTGATCCCTCTGACTGGCCCTCGAACATGCCTGGCGTTGAAGTGGTTTCGAGCCGGAACTACCTGACCGATTCCGCGTACAGCGGACGGCGTCACACCCGCGTTTTCAATCTCAGCCGCTCGTACCGCTATCAGTCCACCGGCTACTACGTCTCGCTGCTGGCCGCCGCACGGGGCCATCGGCCGCTTCCCAGCGTCACCACTATCCAGGACATGCGCTCGCTGACGATCGTCCGGTCGGTCACCGACGACCTGGACGACCTTGTGCAGCACTGCCTGAGTCCGATCCAGTCGGACCACTTTGTGCTCAGCGTGTACTTCGGCCACAACATGGCGCAGCGCTACACCCGCCTTGCGCTGCAGTTGTTCAATCTCTTCCCGGCTCCGATGTTGCGCGCCCACTTCGTGCGTGACGATCGCTGGCGTCTGGTCCACATTAAGCCGATTCCCGCGAGCGACGTGCCGGATTCGCACTGGCCATTTCTCATTGACGTCGCGACGCGGCACTTCGCGGGCCACACGCGCAGCATCAGCCGCCCCAGGCCGGCGCTATACGACCTGGCAATCCTTCACGATCCGAAGGCGACCGACTCGCCTTCCAACGAGAAGGCCCTCAAGAAGTTCATCCGCGCCGCTGAGCAGGTCGGCTTCGACGCCACGATGATCACCAAGGATGACTACGGCCGTATTGCCGAGTTCGACGCGCTGCTCATCCGGGAGACGACCGCGGTCAATCATCACACATTCCGCTTTTCGCGCCGAGCCGCCGCCGAGGGGCTGGTGGTCATCGACGATCCGGAATCCATTGTGCGTTGCACGAACAAGGTCTATCTCGCCGAAGCGCTGCAGCGGCACCAGATTGCCCAGCCACGAACGTTGATTGTTCATCGGGGCAATGTCGATCAGATCGTGCCGTCGCTGGGCTTGCCATGTGTGCTCAAGCAGCCGGACAGTTCATTCTCACACGGCGTCGTCAAAGTGCATACGGAGGAAGAGCTGAATCAGCGCGCCGAGGAACTGCTCGAGAAATCGGACCTGCTCGTGGCCCAGGAGTTTCTTCCCACGGAGTTTGACTGGCGCATCGGCGTGTTTGACGGTCAGCCGCTCTGGGCCTGCCGCTACCACATGGCCCGCAAACACTGGCAGATCGTCAAGCACGATCGCGACGGATCGAACTCGTACGGCAAGGTCGAGACGTGCGCCATCGACGCCGCTCCACGACCCATCGTCACGGCGGCGGTGAAAGCATCGGCGCTGATGGGCAACGGACTCTACGGGGTCGACGTGAAACAGGTCGGGCGCAAGGGCGTGGTCATCGAGGTCAACGACAATCCCAACATCGATGCCGGGTTCGAGGACCAGGTGCTTAAGGACAAACTCTACCTCCGCATCATGGAGGGTTTTCTGGCGCGAGTCCGCGCCCGCACTGAAGGAAAGGCGCGAGCATGACCGCCCGTGACAGCGTTCTGCATCTCTTCGAGGCATTCGGCGTCGAGCTCGAGTACATGATCGTCAATCGAGACTCGCTCGATGTCATGCCGATCTGCGACGAAGTTATCCGCGCGGCCGTTGGCTCGTACACCTCCGACTACGAGGCCGGCGTCATCACCTGGTCCAACGAACTTGCCCTGCACGTCATCGAACTCAAGACCACCGACCCGGCGCAGGCGATTGGTCCACTCATTGGCCCGTTTAACGAGCAGGTTCGCGCGATCAACACCATTCTCGAACCGATGGGCGGTCGATTGATGCCCGGGGCGATGCACCCGTGGATGGACCCACACAAGGAGATGCGCCTGTGGCCCCACGAATGCAGTCCGACATACGAAGCGTTCGATCGCATCTTTTCCTGTCAGGGTCACGGCTGGGCAAACCTGCAGAGTGCGCATCTGAATCTGCCGTTCGGCAATGACGACGAGTTCGGCCGCCTGCATGCGGCGATTCGCCTGGTGTTGCCGATCCTGCCAGGCCTGGCGGCGAGTTCGCCGGTCTTTGATGCGCGTGCGACGGGACTGCTCGACAATCGCCTCGAGGTGTACCGCCAGAACGCCAGGCGCATTCCATCCATCAGTGGTGATGTGATCCCCGAAGCGGTCTTCACCCGCGCCGCATACGAGATGCAGATCCTTCAGCGTCTCTACAACGACATCGCGCCTCATGACCCGGCCGGGATCCTCCAGCACGAGTGGCTCAACGCCCGCGGGGCAATCGCGAGGTTTGACCGCGACGCCATTGAGATCCGCGTGCTCGACGTGCAAGAGACTGTGGCGGCCGACCTGGCCATCATTCGCATGGTGATCGAACTTGTTCGGGCCCTTTGCCACGAGCGATGGTCGGACAGCCGCTCGCAACAGGCGTGGCCCATCGCGCCGCTGGCGGAGATTTTTCTTGCCAGCGTCAAAGGGGCCGAGACGGCGATGATCAACAATGCAGCGTACCTCGAATTGCTCGGCCTGCAACGGATCGCCTCCTGCACTGTCAACGACCTTTGGCAGCATCTTGCGGAGTCATTGGTCTTCAACAACGCCGAGTTTGCGCAGGAGGTCAAAGACGCTCTGCGCCTCATCCTTAATCAGGGCACGCTCGCAACGCGACTGGCGCGAGCGCTCGGTTCCGAGCCGAGCCGCGATCAACTCAGAACCGTTTACGCACAACTCTGCGACTGCCTGCAGAGCGGAGTCATGTTTGGTGGCCGCTAGGCACCGCCGATTTACGGTCATCGTCACCTGCGAGCATGGCGGAAATCGCGTGCCGCGAAAGTATGCTCAACTTTTCGCGCCCCACAGGGCCTTGCTGGAGACGCATCGCGGCTGGGATCCTGGTTCGCTGAAAATGGGCCGTGCGTTTGCCGACGCCTTCGCTGTTCCGCTCATCGCCTCCACTACGACGCGGCTGCTCGTGGAACTCAATCGCTCGCCACATCATCGATCGCTTTTCTCGACCATCACGCGCCCGCTCCCTGCCGAGCAGCGCGAGGAAATTCTTGAGCGTTGGTACTGGCCACACCGCCAGCAAGTTGTGGATGCAGTTGATCACGAGCTCGCGCGAGCCGATGCCGTGATCCATCTGGCCATGCACACCTTCACGCCGGTGCTCGATGGCAAGGAGCGGACGACCGACATCGGGTTGCTCTTTGACCCAGCGCGACGCCTGGAACGCGCGTTTTGCACACGCTGGCAACGCCTGCTGCGCGACGCACGGCCGGATCTCACCATCCATCGCAATCAACCCTATCGCGGCGTCTCGGATGGGCTGCAGACGACGCTGCGGCGCCAATGGCCGGAGTCGAAATACGCCGGGGTGGAACTTGAGGTCAACCAGCGATTCGCGACGGGATTGGCTCGCGAGTGGACCGGGCTGATTGCGGTGCTGACGGCCACGTGTCGGTCGGCACTGGAGTCGATGTGACACACCCGTTCAAGCCGGCCGCAACTACTTACAACTCACACGGCCGCAGCGCCACCGTCTGATCGGCTCCGACGATGACGAGATGATTGACCGGCACTTCAGTCCAGCCGGGATCGCGACTCAGCGGCTCGGAACTGATAATGACGGTTCGACCGCCACCATCGGTCGGATCGATCATGCGACATACGCCGCCCTCACATACGTAGCGCCAACCGCTGTGCACATAGAGTGTGTCGGCACGTTTCCGGGGATCGGTGCTGCAGCGACAGGCGACCGCATGTTGACCATCCGAAACCGCGAGGTTCAGGTACGAGGCTTCATCGATCCTGCAGTCTCGACTGAGAGCCGCAATGCGCTGCAGCGTGCGTTCGAGTGCGACGGCAAGCGATTCGCTGGTCGACGGGCCAGTCGTCACCGCCGCATGTTCATCGAGGAACATCGCAAACAGATGCTCCGAGTCAGTCGTGCCGAGCATCGAATTGAAGGAACGGTCGGAAAGGCCCGCGATGACGCGCCGGCGGATGGCGGAAAACCCGCCGACGTCGCCGTTGTGCATGAACGCAAAAGGACCGTGAGTGAACGGGTGGCAATTGGTTTCAGTGACCGGGAGGCCACGTGTCGCAGCGCGGACATGCGCCAGGACGCAGTGTGTCTTGGTAACGCGGCAGAGTTCGAGAAGATTGCGATTGCTCCAGGCCGGCGAGATCGAGCGGAAAGCGGCGGGCTCCGGACTCATCGACGGCACGTACCACGCGACGCCAAATCCATCGCCGTTGAGCGGCTCCTCGCGCTCGGTGCTGGCGAAGCTCTGGCGGATCAGCGAATGCGCTGGCTCGGTGATGAGCGAACTGAGCGCGATGGAGGGGCCGAGGTAGAGGATGAACCGACACATCAAGAGACTCCAGAGGTTCGATCAGCCTGACCGACGAGGTGCGCCGCGTGTTGTCGAGCCGGGTCCGCCTCAGGTGAATCGGCCGAACCCGGGAGGCAACCGCATTTGTGTCCCGCACAAGGCGAGAATCTTGACGATTTCACCCTGACAGCCTAACGTCTCTTTCCGCATCAGGATTGCGGGGTAGAGCAGTCTGGTAGCTCGTCGGGCTCATAACCCGGAGGTCGTAGGTTCAAATCCTACCCCCGCTATTGAAGGGCCGGTTGCAAACGCAGCCGGCCCTGTGGTTTAACGGAAGCGCCGCCGAGAGACCTCGGTGGCGTTTGCGTTTGCAGGCCACTGGTCTGCAAGGACTTGGAGAAGGCGTCGATGCGAGGCCGTGTCTCTGCGGGTCACGAGGTCATAACCAATGGGCGCAGCCGGAGTCGCCAAAAGCGCCGGTTTGGGCCAAAAGTCTCTCCGAGTCTCTGTTTGGCAGGGTACGGGGTTATGAGGCTGTTGTCTCCCCAGTAGGGAGCGCAACCCCCACTGTTGCGCTCGGTGAGGGGGCGCAACGGTGTTCGTGTGGCGGTCCTTCGACTTCGTGTAACCAGAACATCAACGACCGGCACCCGCGCTCTTCACTCGGCGGGCAGAGTCCCCGCGGCACTCGCATCGATGCGGGCGTCGCTTCCGTTCTGGGTAGCGCCGTTCCCACCGACCCCGGCATTATCCGCGAACTATCCTAAACGTCTGACTCACAACGTGTCGTACTTGGAACAAAGGGCGTCACGCGGACGAAACTTGGGCACACACTGGCGATTCTCATCGGCCGCAATTGATCGATGGTTCGACGCGCCAGAAACTGGGAACTGGGGCCACAAACGAAACCGGAGAATTTATGCCCTCGACACTGGCTTGGCTCGATCATGATGCTGTTGCGCGGGACAGGACGCTCCGCATTCTCGCACTCTTTCAGGAGCGGGAGAGCAGGGATGAACTGGGGCTCGGAGGTGTGCGCGATAGCTTTGCGGATCAGCTGTTCTCCGGTACGAGCACGATCCAAACCCGGTTGAGATACATGCTCATCGTCCCGTGGGTGTACCTCGAACTCGAGCGCGAGAGCGTTCCTGCGTCTGAATTCGCAGAGCTCGCTGATGCCGAGGAGCGTGCTCTGGTTGCGCCCCTTATGGCGTCCGATGATCGAGCCGGCGTATTCGGACGCGTGGCCGGTACGGGAGTGAAGCGTTTGCCGAGCTCCGTCTATTGGGCCGGACTGGGCTCTTGGGGCATTCGCCTGACGCCGTACTCCCAAGACGAGTACCACCGCAGAATCGACGACGTATATCGCCAGCGGCGTGCAGCGGAACAGACCGCTGGCTCACAGTCTCAACGAGGCGATGACCGTGAGACAGAGGGCCTCACCGCTCCGACGTGGCATCCCCGCATACCTGAACCACCAGCCGGTTTCCCCGAAGAGGTGGACTTTACATTGACTCGCGAGGAGGCGTCATTCCTAGTTGATCGCATTGTCTTCAGCCATCCGGACAGCCTGCTCGCGTTCCTCGCCCGTCAATGCCAGCCGGCTGATGTCGATGCACCATGGCAGCATCCAGATTACGGCAGCTTCGAGTCGCATCACAAAGTGTTGTTGCATCACGCCCGACTGTTTTCGGACATGATGCATGGCGCGTCACTTCTCTACAACATTCTGCTCGCAGAACGTCGCCAATGGGACGAGCGGATAGAGGAACATCGCGCGGCATTCCGCGATTGGGAGGAGACCCTCGATCGTGACGCGCTTCAGTCGTGGAACCTCGGCCAGTTGTGGGAGCAGACGATGGACAAGGGTCACACGATCACTCGAAGAACACGAGCCTTCGTCGAGGGCTGGGCCGAACGAGTTCGCACGACTTCCGATTCGATGGTCGACGATACGACCGCCCGCGAAGCGGTCCAGCAACGTGAAATAGGTCTCAAGAAGGCCCGCTCGCGCTTCCGAAACCAACGCGCGCTCGATCAATGGGGAGGACGGAGCGGCGTTGGGCGACTGAGATACCGCTGGCCACAGGTCAGCCAGTTGCTTGACGATCTGCATCGCGGGCTCACACGCGAGCCACACCATGCTTAATCCCCAAGTGCGCAGCATCTACACAGCGGCGCTGAGACCGCCGCCAGGCATGCGGTTCGAGGAGGCCATTGCAACGGCATACAGCATGGATCCGTCCATGCTCCTCCAAGCGCCGGTGTATCTCGCCCTGATGTTTGGCGACGACGGCCGTGCGCAGAATGATGCGCTCTATGCGCTGGAGGCCATCAGGCGGCATTCGGATCGAATCACGGCCTATGTGCAGCGCGGGCGCATCGTCGCTCCTCAACGCCCTACTTCGCTTTATAGCCTGCTCGAGGAGATGACGGTGGAGGTCAAATCGCCGAACGGCGGAGTGTTCCATCCAAAACTCTGGCTGATTCGATTTGTCGCCACCAGCAGCCATGAGCAGATGTTGCGGCTCGTCGTACTGTCGCGCAACCTCACAGCTGATCGTTCGTGGGACTTGAGCCTTCAGCTTGAGGGCCTCGTCGGCAAACGTGCCCGGTCAGAGAACAAGCCGCTGGCCGAGTTGATCCGTCGTCTCCCCGAGTGGTCGACGTCCTCGATCGCGGACACACGCTCGAAGCAGGCCCGGCGCATGGCTGATGATCTGCGGAAGGTGGATTGGGATCTCCCGGACGGGTTCGACGAGGATGCGCCTACATTCTACGTTCCCGGCCTGCCCGGGCATGGATGGACTCCCGAACCGTCGCGCAAGCTGGCGATCATCTCGCCATTCTGCAGTCGTCAGGCGCTCGAAGACCTCGCAGCAACGAGCGACGAACCGATCACCCTCATCTCCCGTCCCGAAGCGCTCGCCGAGCTCGATGCATCTGCGCTGGAGACATTCGACCGTTGCCTATGTCTCGACGACGCTGCCGAAACCGAGGATGGCGAGGACGCGACCGTAGTTGACGGCGATGCAACCGGGCTGCATGCCAAGGCATTCATATACGAGCGGCGCTACTACAAGGACTACACCCACATCGTCGTCGGCTCGGCCAACGCAACAGATGCTGCCTTGGTGCATGCCAACAACATCGAGTTGCTGGTCGAGCTCGTCGGGCGCACCGAGACTGTCGGCGGCGTGGATGCGCTCATCGGATCAGAAGGACTGGGTGAATTCCTTGTTCCGTTCGCACCGGGAGATGCGCCTGCGACCGATGCCGCGCGAGTAGCCGCCGAGCAGGCAATGGAATCTGCGCGCAACGCGCTGAGCAACGCCGGCCTGGCAATCAGTTGCTCCCGCGGCGATGCTGACGACCAGTACCGCCTCATCCTGCGAGGTGCGATCCCAGACCTTGGGCATGTGCGTGTCTGTACGGTGTGGCCGATCACGCTCGGGGATGACCACGCAGTGCGAGTCCGTAGTGGGGAGGAGGATGCATTGCTGGCGCCGGCAATCTCTCCAGCCTCGGTTACGGGTCTGACAGCCTTCCATCTGGAAACCGATCATCACGAGGTTTCCTGTCGCTTCGTTCTCAATCTCGTCGTGCACGACATTCCCGCCGAACGTCACGCGGCAGTCCTTCAGACAATCATCAACAACGAACGCGGCTTCCTGCGATATCTCCTGCTCCTGTTGGGTGACGATTCATCCGGACCAGATCTACGAAAGGGATCAGGCGGCACGTTCGCCAAGTGGCTCGCAGCGCTTGGTGCTGGCGACGATGTTCCGCTGCTGGAGGAACTCACTCGCACGTTCTGCCGGACGCCGGCCCGGCTGAACGAGGTGCGACGGCTAATCCACGATCTCACGTCCAACGGTGTGAAGGAGCAGGTCGTACCCGAACGATTCCTTTCGCTGTGGAGCGTGTTTGAGCGCGCGATGGAGGAACAGCAGCATGAGCGCTGATCCGAACGCCATCCGAGCGGAGGACGCGCTCGCCGGCCTGAAGGACTTTCAGCGCCGGACCGTCGACTACGTGTTCGATCGCTTGTACGGCCCGGAGCCGACAGCGCGATTCCTGGTTGCGGATGAGGTGGGCCTTGGCAAGACACTGGTCGCGCGCGGGATCATCGCCAAGACGATCGAGCACCTTCAAACACTTCAGCCGGGCAAGCGCATTGACATTCTCTACGTGTGTTCGAATGCAGCGATCGCGAGCCAGAACATCAATCGGCTCACGGTGGGTGGCGCTGGACAGTTCGCGTTGGCAACGCGACTGACGTATCTGCCGAAGCAGGTGCATTCGCTTCGCACGAACCCGATCAACTTCCTCAGTCTCACGCCCGGCACTGCCTTCGATCACGCGCGGAGCAGAGGCGGACACGCTGCGGAGCGTGCAATCATCTATCACATGCTGCATGGGCTACCGTGGGGGCACGGGAAGCGACGGAAGCACCTTCGACGCGGCCTACTGAACATGCTTCAGGCAACAGTCCAGAAGGATAGTTGGCGACGGCGCATTCGCGCCACCCGCGATGAGCACTTGGACCGCGACCTTGCCATCGCATTCCGGCGCGCAGTATTGGACAAGCCTGAACTCTATGATAAACTGAAACGCTGTTGTGATGTGTTTCACCTGTATCGCCCGACCCATCGCATTCCATGGGTTGAACGCGACGAGCGGCTGCATCTAATCGGCAGGTTACGCGGCCTGCTCGCGGAAGTCTGCCTGACAGCGCTGCAGCCGGATCTCGTTGTGCTCGACGAGTTTCAGCGATTCAAACACCTGCTCGAGGGTGCCGACGACGCTGCAGTTTTGGCCAGCGCGCTCTTCAATCATCCTGAGGTCCGCGTGCTCCTGTTGTCAGCGACGCCGTACAAGATGTTCACGCGCGATGTCGAGATGGGCGACGAGGACCACTATCCAGACTTCGTCAGGACGCTGCGGTTCCTCTATGCAGATGAGGCCGCGGTCGCTCGCACGCAAGGCTTGATTGATGCCCGGCGCAAGGCACTGCAGGATTCGCGCCCGGATCACGACGCCGTACGAAGACACACCAAGGCATTACGGAATGAGCTTCTCAGGGTTGTGTGCAGAACGGAGCGCGTTGACATCACGCATGATCGAAACGCCATGCTGAAGGAGGTGCTGGACGTGGCGGAGCTTCTTCCGCTCGACCTCCTGCACGCCGCGTTCGCTGATGCTGCTGCGCGAAGTGTCGGGGCTGGGGATCTGACCGAGTATTGGAAGTCGACTCCATATCTACTCAACTTCCTGAAGAACTACGACTTGCGCCGGAGGTTGGATCGAGTGGCGTCAAGGCCGCCGGATGATCTGCTCGAATCGCTGCAATCGCAGAATGGGCACCTACTGCGAAGGTCACGGATGGAAGCCTACGACAGTCTCGATCCCGGCAATCCTCGTATGCGGTCGCTTCTTGCGGACACGGTTGAACGTGGGATGTGGCGGCTGCTCTGGATGCCGCCGTCGATGCCGTACGCATCGCCATCGGGCGTGTACGCGGGGCACGACTCCTGCACCAAGGCCCTGGTGTTCTCCGCCTGGACCGCTGTTCCGAATGCGATCGCTGCCATCTGCTCGTATGAAGCCGAGCGTCGAATGGTTGGCGATGTGGAGTTCAAGCATAGCCAGCTGTACGACCGCATCGCGCCACTCTTGCGGTTTGCACGAGCTTCGGGTGATGACCGGCTGACGGGCATGCCCGTGCTGGCATGGATGATGCCCTCGCCGACATTGGCAGCGGCTGTTGATCCGCTCCGCATCGCAATGAAGCGAGGGGACGGCAAGCCGGTCGCGCAGGGTGTGCTTCGACGTGATGCAGTCGCAGCCTGCCAGACATTGCTCGACCGGCTCCCCGCCGGTCAAGAAGGGGCTCGCGCGGACGAACGATGGTACTGGGCCGCTGTCGCGCTACTGGAATCGGATTCGGGGGTGTCGTCCTGGTGCAGTGCGGCTGACGGACTGAGCGCGGTCTCTCCCGACTTCGATCCGGGCACGAGATTCCAAGACCACGTGGTCCACTTCATCGAGGTTCTACGCGGGCACATCGACCTGGGACCGCGCCCAGATGATCTTCCAGATGTTCTCGCTGATCTCGCGCTCGCTGGCCCGGGCACGTGCGCGCTGCGCGCCCTTTCACGTCTCGCTCCAGACCTCGAGTTGGATGAGCCCGCGATGCTGTCGTCCGCAGCGAGAATCTCATCTGGCTTCCGAACGCTCTTCAACATGCCCGAAACCATCGCAATGCTTCGCGGGTCGGCGGATGAACCGTACTGGCGGCGCACGCTCCGATATGCCCTGGACGGCAATCTGCAGGCAATGCTCGACGAGTACCTGCACGCGTTGCCCGAATCGCTCGGCTTGCGCGCGCATGACGCCAGGGAGATTGTCGAAGCGGTGTCAGAGCACGTCTTGGATTCGATGTCGCTGCGCACGGCCCAGGTTGGAGTCGATGAGCTCGTCGCGTCGGATTCCGACATTGAGATTCGACCTTTCAACACGCGCACTCGGTTTGCCCTGCGGTTCGGAGACGTTCGAGACGACAACAATCGAGCACTCGTCCGTGCTGATGCGGTCAGGGATGCCTTCAATTCTCCGTTCCGGCCGTTCATTCTGGCGTCGACCTCGATTGGACAGGAGGGGCTGGACTTCCACACGTGGTGCCACGCGGTGGTCCACTGGAATCTGCCATCGAACCCTGTCGACCTCGAGCAACGCGAGGGGCGCGTGCATCGGTACAAGGGTCACGCCGTCCGAAAGAACCTTGCGGAGCGATACGGGCTAAGCGCGCTCATGCACTGGCCTGGCGAGGGTGACCCGTGGGAGTATCTGTTCCACCTCGCCGAAACCGAGCGGCCCGCGGGACTGACCGATCTCGTTCCGTACTGGGTGTTCGAGGAGGGGAGTGCGAGGATCGAGCGGCGAGTTCCACTGCTCCCATTCAGCCGAGACGTCAGCCGATTCACACAGCTCAAACGAGGCCTCGCCCTGTATCGAGTCGTATTTGGACAACCCCGGCAGGAAGATCTACTGGCACATCTCGAACGAACGCAAGGCTTCGACGGCACCCACATCAACGACTGGTTGATCTCCCTGACGCCACCGGCGGTTTCGTAATCGATCCCCTGTTGAGTCCGGTGTGAGCATATTTTGACGTGCGTGCTCGCTCGCTGGATGTGCAATCGGTCATCGCTCGGCATAGGTAACCCATGACGGCGCTCCTCGCGCGCCGCACCATGCCCTGTGCCGGAGCCTCCCTTGCCCGCCGCCATCGATCCCACCACCATGTCCGCTGCCGAGCGACGCTCGGAAATCGCCCGCATCCTCGCATGCGGCCTCGTCAGGTACGCCCGGGCCGCCCGGGTGCGAACATCTTCGCCTCCCGCCGATTCCTCAGATTCCGGCAACATCGCACTTGAACTCGGCGAGCCTTCGCGCCTCACTGTGGTGAACCGGCCCCGCGGTTAGGGCCGAGTCTCCATGTCCGAAAGGAGCCACCACATGCCGACGACGATTGAACGCGAGATCGATGCCCTGCAACGGATGACGACGAGTGAACTCGTCGAGCGGTACGAGGAACTCTGCAAGCAGCCCTGCCGTACCCGACACCGGGCGTATCTCATCAGGAAGATCGCTTGGCGGATTCAGGCCAACGCGGAGGGCGACCTCTCCGAACGGGTGCGACGCCGCGCTGCTGAACTGGCCGACGACGCCGAGGTGCGCGTCATGGCTCCCCGTACACAGATCGTTCCACCCCAGCCCGACGCCCCCACTGCCGTCAAGCGATTCGTCTCCACGGCCGAGCCTCGCGATCCGCGTTTACCGCCACCGGGCTCGGCAATCGTGCGCAAGTACAAGGGACGAACGATCCGCGTCGTCGTGCTCGACGATGGCGAGGGGTTCGAGTGGGATGGGCAGCGCTACCGCACACTGACGGCGATCGCCAAAACGGCCACGGGCAGTCACATCAACGGCTTTCGGTTCTTCCAGTTGGAGGTGCGGCCGTGAGTCGGCGACGATCCAACGGCAACGGTAAAGTCGAGTCGCGCCCTGTGCGTTGCGCCATCTACACCCGCAAATCCAGCGAGGAAGGGCTCGATCAGGAGTTTAACTCTCTCGACGCCCAGCGCGAGAGCGCCGAAGCGTTCATCGCCAGCCAGAAGGAGGAAGGCTGGATCTGTCTGCCGGAGCGGTACGACGACGGCGGATTCTCCGGCGGCAGCATGGAACGACCGGCATTGGCGCGGCTCCTGCGCGACATCGAGTCCGGAGGCATCGACTGCGTCGTCGTCTACAAGGTCGATCGATTGAGTCGTTCACTGCTCGATTTCTCCCGCATCATGGAGACCTTCGAGAATCACGGCGCCTCGTTCGTCTCCGTCACCCAGCAGTTCAATACGACCCATTCGATGGGCCGGCTCACCCTCAACATCCTTCTCTCGTTCGCCCAGTTCGAGCGTGAGATCATCGGCGAACGCATCCGCGACAAGATCGCCGCGCAGAAGCGCAAGGGCAAATGGGCAGGCGGCGTACCGGTGCTGGGCTACGACGTCGACCGCAACGGCCCGAGTCCGAGGCTGGTCATCAACGCCAGGGAGGCCGCGCAGGTCCGCGAGATCTTCGCCATGTACCTCGATAAGGGCTCGCTCCAGCCCGTGACCAGCGAACTGGCTCGTCGAGGTTGGGTCAACAAGCGGCGAGTGACCAGGAAGGGCACGAAACTCGGCGGCCGACCCTTCGACAAGGCCACGCTGCACGTCTTCCTCACGAACCCAATCCTCACTGGCAAGATCGTCCACAAGAACCAGATCTACGACGGCGAGCACGAGGCGATCATCAACCAGGATCTCTTCGACAAGGTCCAGACCCTGCTCAGCCAAAACGGACGCACTGGGGGTGCCCAGGTCCGGAACAAGTACGGCGCTCTCCTGCGAGGTCTGTTGAAATGCAAAGGCTGCGGCCACGCCATGACCCACACCTTCAGCAGCGGCCGCAAGGGGCGGTTCTACCGCTATTACCGCTGCGTACGGGCGATCAAGACCGGTGCCCACGCATGTGAATCAGGAACGCTGCCGGCCCAGGAGATCGAGCGTGTCGTTGTGGACGAGGTGCGGGCGCTGGCGACGGACACGGCGCTCCTCGCCGAGGTTCTGGCGGAGGCCCAGGAGTCCGTCGCCGGCGAGCGATCAACGCTCGCGACCGAGCGCGACGATCTCAAGGCCGAACTCCGCAGCCAGCATCAGGAACTGCGGCGGCTCGTCAAGGACGGGCGAACGGACCGAGAGACCACGGCCCGAATCGCCGACCTCAACGATCGCATCCGGACCGGAGACCAGCGGCTGCGGGAACTGGATGCCCGCATCGCCGAGCTCGAACGCGAGAACATCACGCGAGCCGAGGCCGAAGCGGCCTTCGCCGACTTCGACGGCCTGTGGGCCAATCTGAGTCCGCGCGAGCAGGCTCGGCTGCTCAACCTGCTGATCGCCGCCGTCGAGTACGACGCCAGTGCCGGGAGCGTCGCCGTCACCTTCCGGCCCACCAGCATCGGGGCGCTCGCCCGCCGCCGCAAGGAGGAAGCCGCATGACGACCGTTACACGCCAGATTCACTTCGCCGTCAAAGGTCGAGGCAAACAAATGCTCACCGGCCCCCCACCGATCAAATCCCTCCCAGTGGGCCGGATTCCACGGGTTTCCAAACTCATGGCCCTCGCGATCCGCTTCGACCAGTTGCTCGGGGACGGCGTCGTCGCCAACCAGTCCGAACTCGCCCGCCTCGCCCACGTCACCCAGCCGCGGATGACGCAGATCATGAATCTGCTCAACCTGGCGCCGGACATTCAGGAGGAGATACTGCACATGCCGGAGGTGACGACGGGGCGCGACCCGATCACAGAGCGCGATCTGCGGCCAATCTTGCAGTTTGTAGACTGGTGCCCCCAGCGGAGAGCATGGCGGGCCGCGACGGCAAGATCGTTCCAGGGGGTCCGCCTCGCCTGAGCATCACCCAGTGGCCCAATCCTTGCAGAGTACCTCAGCCTGTTCCAGCACGAGTTCGGTTGCCCGTTGCTCCATGTCCGGAGGATATCCGAACTCGCGAAGGAGCCGCTTGACGAGTACGCGGATCTTCGCGCGCGCATTCTCGCGAACCTGCCAGTCGATCGTCACGTTGTGCCGCACCCGATCGACGAGTTCCTGGGAGAGCAGTCGCAACTTGTCGTCTCCCAAGACCTCTCGCGCGCTCTCGTTGTCCGCCAGCGCGTCGTAGAACGCGACTTCATCATCTGTCAATCCAAGTTCTTCACCTCGCGACTGGGCCGCCCGCATCTCCTTGGCGAGGTTGATCAACTCCTCGATAACCTGCGCCGCCTCGATGGCTCGATTCTGATACTTGCGGACCGACTCTTCGAGCATCTCGGCGAACGAGCGCGCCTGCACCACGTTCTTACGCATCCGCGTTTTAATCTCATCGTTGATCAGTCGCTTAAGCAATTCGAGCGCAAGGTTGCGCTGTGGCAATCTTTGGACATCAACCAGAAACTCATCGGAGAGGATTGAAATGTCCGGCTTCTCCAGCCCCGCTGCCGCGAAGATGTCCACGACTTCGGTCGAGTAAACCGCCCGCGAGACGAGTTGCCGGATTGCCGATTCGATCTCGTCCGGCGAACGTTCCGATTCAGATGCCGCGACCTTCACCAGGGCTGTACGAATCTCTTGGAACAAGCCAACCTGATCCCGGATCGCCATCGCCGACTCGTGCGGCACGGCCAGCGCAAACGCCTTGGACAGCGCCGAGACCGCCTGGACGAATCGCCGCTTCCCATCCTCCAGGCCCAGCACAAACTCCATCGCCTGGGCGATGCCCGACATGCGCTTGGCAGGCTTGGCGCGAAGCACCGCAGCGTAATCGAAACCGTGCAGCAAATCGCACACGACCTCGTACTTCTCCATCATCACCGCGACGGCCTGCTCCAGATCGATCGCCGCCTGCCCCTTGCCGCCACTGGCCGTGTACGTGTGGAGCGCCTTCTTGAGAGCGTCAGCGATCCCCAGGTAGTCCACGACGAGGCCGCCGGGCTTATCCCGAAATACGCGGTTCACTCGCGCAATCGCCTGCATCAGATTGTGACCGGCCATCGGCTTGTCCACGTACATCGTGTGCAGGCTCGGACAATCAAAACCCGTCAACCACATGTCGCGGACAATGACCAGTTTCAACCCATCCAGTGGCTCTTTGAAGCGCTTGGCGATCGCCTCTCGCGCCAACTTCGGGCGGATGTGCGGCTGCCAGTTCTGGTGATCCGACGCCGAGCCGCTCATCACGATCTTGATCGCACCCTTGGCATCATCGTCGCTGTGCCATTGCGGCCGTAACTTCACGATCGCGTCGTACAGTTCAACACAGATACGGCGAGACATACCGACGATCAGCCCTTTGCCATCCATCGCTTCGAGTCGCTTCTCGAAATGATCAACGATGTCCTGTGCCACCAGTCCGATCCGCTTCTCCGTGCCGACCATCGCCTCCAGCGCGGCCCATTTGCTCTTGAGCTTTTGCTTGTCTTCCTCCTCTTCATCTTCGGTGATCTCGTCGAACTCCGGATCGAGCCGCGGCCTCTCGTCTTCGTCCAGCTCGATCTTGGCGAGCCGCGATTCGTAGTAGATCGGCACCGTCGCGCCATCCTCAACCGCGCGGAGGATGTCGTATTTGTCGATGTAGTCGCCGAACACCGCTGGCGTGCTCTTGTCGTCGAGTTCCAGCGGCGTCCCAGTAAAGCCGATGAACGACGCTTTCGGCAGCGCATCGCGCAGGTACTTCGCCATCCCGTACTTGATCTCGCCGCTCTTGCGATCCACCTTGGCGCTAAACCCGTAGTGGCTCCGGTGTGCCTCGTCAGCGATCACGACAATGTTTCGTCGCTCGCTCAGGGCTTCGCCGCCTTCGAACTTCTGCATCGTGGTGAAGACCACTCCGCCAGAAGCGACTCGCAGCAGTTCCTTGAGGTGCTCACGGCTTTCGGCCTGCACCGGCTTCTGGCGCAGCAGTTCGCTGTTGATGCTGAACGTGCCGAAGAGCTGTTCATCCAAGTCGTTGCGATCGGTGATCACGACAAGTGTGGGGTTCTCCATCGCCTCATGGCCGATGATCTTTCCGGCATAGAACACCATCGAAAGGCTCTTGCCCGAGCCTTGGGTATGCCAGATCACGCCCGCCCGCTGGTCGCCATCGGGGCGGCTCGCCTCGACGGTCGTCTCGACTGCCTTATTCACTGCCCAGTATTGGTGATATGCGGCCGCCTTCTTGGCGATCGACTTGCCGTCAGTCTCAAAGGTGATGAAGTTAAGGATGTAGTCAAGGAACCGCCGCTTGTCGAATACGCCGCGGATGAGCACTTCGAGTTGAACCTGCCCCTTCGAGGCCAGAGTCGCGCCGTCAACCGTGCGCCAGGGCATGAATCGATCCCACCCTGCCGTCAGCGTTCCCATCTCGGCCGCGAAGCCATCCGAGATCACGATGGCCTCGTTGAAGGCAAACAAACTCGGGATGTCCGCCTTGTAGGTCTGGATCTGGTTGTAGGCGTGGCGGACAGTCGTCTTCTCTTCAGCCGGGTTCTTTAGTTCAATCACCACAACTGGTAGGCCATTGACAAACACGACGACATCTGGCCGGCGATTCTTCTTGTCCTCGATGACGGTGAACTGGTTGACGACGAGAAACTCGTTGTCGTCGATCTTCGCGGGATCGCGCTCCACAAGCCACACTTTGCCGTGACGCTCGGACCCGTTCTCCTGCCAGGAGACATCGACACCATCAGTGAGCAGGTGATGAAACGCGCGATTGTTGATGGTTAGCGACGGGCTCTGCGGCAACGTGACTCTGCGAATCGCCTCGTCGATTGCATCATCAGGCACGTCTGGGTTGATGCGTTGGAGCGCCTGGCGAAAACGGCCGAGCAGCACGACCTGCCCATAGTCGGCTCGCTCTGGCGCCTCGCCATCGGGCGCAATCTCTAGCCCGTGGAGGTAGCCATACCCGAGATCACGGAGGTAATCGACCGTGACGAGCTCGACTTGGGCTTCGTCGAGGAAGCCAGCCATCAACCTTCCCCTTCCGATCTCTGTTGGAGTCGCCACCGAGTACCGATCTCCAGCAGCTCTTCCGGACTGAGGGGATCGCTCTGCCAGCCTCTATCGAAATCGATGTCGTGCGATCGTGGCAGCTTATCGTGCTCCAGACATCTGATGAGAATTCGAGACGGCAACATCGCCGCCTGTCCCACGAAGACAGCCTCACGTCGCCTGAGACCCGATAGTGTTTTTGTCAGTCCCGACAAGGAATCGGGGAGGATTGACCGTACGTGGTTCCGATCGGCGTCGTTGGTAATGCGCATTACCAGCCATGAGTTGCACTGCGACAGGACTGTGGCCTCAACCTCACTCGGGCGCTGAGAGACAAGCATGAGTCCGATGCCATACTTGCGACCTTCCTTGGCGAGGTGTCGAATTGCTTCCTGCGCAGCTTCGTATTGTGCCTCGCCACTGTTCGGAACGTAGCGATGCGCCTCCTCACAGACAAGCAGCACCGGACTGCCTTGACGCTCCTCCGCCGATTGCCAGAGCTTCACGGAAAACAGCGTCCTTGCTATCGCAGAACTTGCGGCCCCGGCGACTTCGTTCGGAACCCCAGACAAATCAACAATACGGATTGGTTCACCATCCCCGATGAGCTGCGCAACGATGTCTCCAAACGGGTCGCCCGCCTCGTCCCACGGTGTCATCATGAACCGCAGCCGGGCATCGTTTCGAAGTACGCCGAGTTTCTGGAGAATTGAATTATGCGAATCCTGTTTGCTTGGCGTCAGCCTGTTACGATCAGTCTCAATGTGCGTAACAAACGTCTGCAGTGAAAACGGAACCGGCGAATCCACTGTGATCGCATCCTGACCGATTTCGAGCTTTTCTGCCGCCTGCTGCCTGCCTTCCAACAATGCCGCTTTTACAATGTTGGCCTGTGATGTGGCGACGAATTCCGTCTTACCAATGAGAAGCGCAATCAGCTCTTGGAAGTTCAGCAGCCAATACGGAAGCGACAGAGTACCCTCGTCAGTCGACAGACGCTGGTGCCCTGGAAACGCATCGCCGTACTCATTGTGCGGATCGAGAAGTACGATTCGCGGATTCCACTTCTCGTACCCCTTGTTCGCGCCACGTTCAAGCAGACAGTGAAGAATTGCGGCAACTGTGCCTGACTTGCCGGCACCAGTCGAGCCAAGAATCGCAGTGTGCTTTCCCAATAGTTCGTTCATCTCGGCATAACAGGGTGTCCCGCCTGCGCCGACATGCTCACCGATCTCAATGGCTGATGGTCCGCCCTGACCGAAGATATACGCGAGTTCGGTCCTCGGCGTCAGATAGACTTTTTGCTGTGGAAGCGGAAACGTCGAAACGCCGCGCTCAAAGTCCAGTTCCCAGTCAACCAGCGTCGCCTGTTCCGTGTATCCCCATTCTCCTTCGCCAAACAGATCCGCTTCTATAATCCGAGCAGTCGGAGGGGCGGAGGTAGCGATCCCGTGCTCGCGGTCATACTCTGATTTCATGCGCAGGCGGCAAACGTAGCCATAAATGATTCGTCGTCCGAAATGTATGCGGATGATCGATCCGAACTGGCCGATTGCGTAAATGTCACCGGCATAGACGCGAGAGAGTTCGCTGATGCCGGGGTCAAGCTCAGCCACAAGATGGGTGCCGTCCACCTCGACGATAGTGCCGATCGCCAGATTCTCGACGGGGTCGCCGGGATTCCTCAGCTCCTTGTTCATCGCTCACCTCCGAGCAATCGGGTCAGTATCTCGAATCGCCACCACGGCAAATCCGCGTCAGAGCGTTCCTCTGTGGTGCCGTGAAAGAACCCCCTGTTCGCGTGGATTCGCACCTGATCGCGAATGTCCATGTCGCCTCGCCACTCTTGGAGCTGGCCCTTTGGTTCGTCCTCGTTCGTGAAAGCGATAATCGTGAGCCGTCCGTCTGATTCCCGCAGCGCGCGATCTAGTTCGACGTTTACATGAGCATCACCGAACGAGTAGCCGCAAATAGTGAGCACAACCTGCGTATCAGGGTTCGGCCGCAAACTCCGGCGCATAGCCTCAATGATCTGAGCAAATGGGTCACGCTGGGCTTCGCGATACTTTGTTGAGGCGGGCCAAATCAAGACAGGCTCACGAGTAGCGCCGACATCAAGTCCTTGTCGCACACGACGTGGCAGCACATCACTATCCCAGAGGCACCAGTCGATTGAACCATGCACCTTGAGAATGCGAGCTTGGGCAGAACTGTCGTCGTATGCTCTGGCATCCCACCATCCCGTCGCGCCTCCATTGAATCCATCCGCTACTGGAATCCGCTCGAGCGAGAGGGCGTCTTCAAACAGCGTGTCGTAATTCAACGTGTAGTAGTCGACCCGCGATGGCTTGCCTGCCCTACCTGATTGAAGCAACTGATGAATCGCTCGGACGAACTGACGATGAACTGAGATAGTCGGCTTCGCATCTCCGATCACACTGGCGACGCTGTTCTTGATCTCAATCAACGCCCTGGCCAGATCCTCTGGACCGTAGTTCGCGGAATTGATCGACGCAGTCGCCGCATTTGCCGCTCGCAGTTTTCGTCGTTCTGCGATGGCGATATGGTCGACGAGCTCGCTCATGTAGTCTTCGATCGTGCAACCCTTGGAACCATCGAAGTTTGACTGTAATCCTGCCAGAATGGCGTGTGCAGTGCCATTCCTGTCTAGCGCCTCAAGCACGCTCCGAGTCAATTCCTCCATTAGCGGCAGCCCAGCGCATTTGCTGCACCCCGCGCCAATGACGAAAGCTCGCCTGCTTTGGGAGAGCAGTTTCGTGAGCTGGACAATTTGCCCTGCGAAGGGCTCTCTGCGTAGCGAGGCAAGTTCATCTGCACCAGAATCCGTGATTGGCTGAACAGGAACAGCGGCTGGGTCGGCCATTGGAATACCTCCACATGAGATCATGAGCCGCTTCGCGGTGTTCACGAGCCAGTACTAGCAGCGAGGCTCTCAGCGATCCGAACTTCGATTTCGCCGCTCAGGAGTCTCGGTAGCAGAGTATCGCGAAGTGTGGTCAATGTACGCGATTCTCTTAGCCCAATCAGAATGCGACCAAACAGCGGCTCCACGGCCAAGTTGAACGCCTTCTGAACCGACTCGGGAGGAAGTACGACTGACGATTGCTCGAATGTGCGTGTTGTAATCGTATCAAACACCGAACCGTGAGCCGCATTCACCAACTCGCCAATCCGGCTTTGCACGCACTGATACAGAAAGAAATGCGCCTCTACTTTCGATCGAAGCGCGTAGCACGTTTGATTCATCGCCATCGACGCCCCGATCATAGTCATCCGACCAGTCGTTGCACCACGCGCAACCACGACGGTCGTCCTTGGGGGAATAATCTTAGTACTACTCTCCGCCACTCCCTTTCGGGTAATGGATCTCTCGGTTGCGATCAAAAACGCTTCTCCGCATTGGGACACATCTTTCGCGCTCGCCCAGAGCACGTCGCCATCCCAATACTCGGGCCGCGAGGTCTTCGGTGTCCCACCTCCAGTCAGGCTGCATAATTCCAGCATTGGGCCAGTTTTCCAACCCGCTGGAATCGGGCCGAGATCGGAGTCGATGAGGCGATCGGGGAAGAGGGCGGCGAGGTCGGGGGGCAGGCCGGGGTCGCGGCCTTCGGCCTTGGCGCGGACGGGGTCGAAGTCGATAAACCACGACTTGAACAACGCCTGAGCCATCCGCTCCAATGTCCGGTTCATCCTCCGGTTCAACTCGATCTTGTCATCCAGCGAGCCGAGAACCGATGCAATGCGCTGCTGTGTTTCGATGTGCGGAAATGGAAGGACAAAGTCCCTGACCAGCTTTCCACTTAGATTCTGCTGTGCTGCCCCCGAAGCAAGCCTTTTCAGTTGCTCGCGACTGGAGAGCAGTGCGAAGTAGAGGTAGCGGTAGTCTGCCTCATTGGGATTCACGACCATGGCGCAACACGCTTGGTTGCAGGTCATTGCTCGTCGAATGACTCCTAGTTGTCCGACCGTGGCCCCATACAGTGCGAGCAAGACTGTTCGAGCGGGGAGCACTTTTGCCGAAGACAGCCTAATCGCTTCCTCGGTGATGTGCTCCTCCGTATCATCTAACCAGCAGTCCCGAAGTTCCTGCGTCTTTACCCAAGGCCACTTTCCGTCTATATAGAATTCAGGATTACCGCGCTTCGGTGTACCTCCACTTGTGACTCGTGCACAAACAGACTCGATCGGACGACGAGCCCACTCCGCTGGCGCACGCTGTGCAAGTTCACTCAGCATACCCCAGTGCCTCCAGGTTCTGCCGAATAATGTTGTCGAGTCCCTGTGCCTCGGTCATTTGCTCGAAGAGCGCCGCAGAGAGTTCGGCCATCTTCTCCTCGAACGAAACCCCGTCGTCTTCAATCTCTTCCGCTCCGACGTAGCGGCCCGGCGTGAGCATGTGGCCGTGGGCCTGGATCTCTTCGAGTGTGCAGGACTTGCAGAAGCCGGCGATGTCCTCGTACTTGCCAGCGTTCGCCTCGCCACGCCAGGCGTGGTAAATGCGCGTGATCTCAGCGATCTCTTCACTCGTCAGCTCGCGGTGCGTGCGATCGATGAGGTGGCCCATCTTGCGTGTGTCGATGAAAAGCGTCTTGCCCTGGCGCGCGCAGAAGCCGCGTTGCTTGTCGGCTCCCTTGTTGCGAGTGAGGAACCAGAGACAAACAGGGATCGGCGTGGTGTAGAACAACTGGCCGGGCAGGGCGATGATGCAGTCCACCATGTCAGCCTCGATGATGGCGCGGCGGATGTCGCCCTCGCCTGAGGTATTGCTCGTGAGCGAGCCATTGGCGAGGACAAAGCCGGCCGTGCCGTGCGGCGCGAGGTGATGGAGAAAGTGAAGAATCCAGGCGTAGTTGGCATTGCCACCATCGACGGCGTGGGTCGAGCCGTCTTTGTTCTTGCGCTCGCCGCCGGGTGGGAGTGAAAACTGGGCATTTCCGCCTGACTGGTCGAAGCGTCGCCAGCGGGCGTCGTTCTTCACCTTGGAGTATCCCCAATCCTCCATGTTGAAGGGTGGATTGGCGAGGATGAAGTCGGCCTTGAGATCGGGGTGGGCATCCTGGAGAAATGAGCCGCCCTGGTTCCACCGGATGTCGCCGTCGATGCCGCGGATAGCGAGGTTCATCTGGCAGAGGCGCCAGGTTGTGTAGTTGGACTCCTGCCCGTATATGGCGATGTCGCGCTTGGCCTTGGTGCCATTGCCGTTGCCCGAGGCGTGGGCGGTGACAAACTTCAACGCCTGAACGAACATGCCGCCAGAGCCGCAACAGGGATCAAACACGCGTCCCTTGTAGGGTTCGAGCATCTCGACGAGCACGCGGACAACGCACGAAGGTGTGTAGAACTCGCCGCCACCCTTGCCTTCCTTCTCAGCAAACTTGCCGAGGAAGTATTCGTAGACGCGTCCGAGTACGTCACTCTGACGGCTCGCTTTGTCGCCAAGCCCGACGGTAGCGATCAGATCGATGACTTCGCCGAGGCGGCGCTTGTCGAGTTGGGGCCGGGCGTAGTCCTTGGGCAGCACACCCTTGAAGGCTTTGTTCTCGCGTTCGAGCGCGGCCATCGCGTTGTCGATGAGTGTGCCGATCTCGGGTCGCTTGGCGTTCTTCTGGAGGTAGTCCCATCGGGCGTCCGGCGGCACCCAGGGGATGTTGTCGGCGGCGTATTCGTCCTTGTCCTCGGGGTCGGCGTGCTTGGCGGCGGTGAGAAGCGCGTGCTTTTCGAGAAACGCGTCGGAGATGTACTTGAGGAAGATCAGACCGAGGACGACGTGCTTGTACTCGGCGGCATCCACGTTGCCGCGCAGCTTTTCAGCGGCCTGCCAGAGGCGGCCTTCGAAGCCGAGGTTGGCGGAGTTGTTCGAAGACTTGGCCAAGGACGTCTCTCGCTTCTTCCGTTTCGCCATTTTCGAATGTCCCCTGCCACGCGAAGTTCAAGTCAACTGTGAATCCTCGTAGCTCAATTCCCAATCGGCTCCGCTATTCTGCCCCACCTGTTGGCAGCGGCAGTCTACAGGGCACCAACGCTGGAAACCCGCACCCAACGCCTATCTTCGAACGCCGTCCCCGCCAACCAGGAACCCAATCGTACTGTGGCGCGGGCGGGGCTCTGAACGATCGCATAATAGCCATTCACGTTTGACGGTGGGGCCCATGGGCGGCCCCTTCGTCGAGATAAAGACTCGTCGGCAAGGTGTCGATAACCACTACTGCACCCTGTGCCCGCGAGGCGCCATTCAGCGGGTCAGATTCGGTGCGCCGAGGGTACGCGCGACATGGGACATCACGAGGTTGAAAGTCTACGTGTTACGCGATCGCATCGCCGTGTCGTCGGCATGCTCGGGGTGGGTGCCGGCATGGCCGGTCTGCCAGGCGTTTCCGATGGCGCACTCAATGCGATCGCCGACGCGATGCTCGAGGCATCCCTGAAGGGATTTGACCGTGCCAAAACTGACACGGGGCTCATCTACACTTTCTTCCTGCTGACGCAGATCACTCAAGCCGCTCGCCAAGGAGACCGCTTCGAACGCGCGCTTACGGAACTCGGAGTCACAAGCCCAACTGCGGCTCTCCGCGCATCGATTCCGTCTGTGCAACTGACCACCACCGATTCGATCTACGACCTCGTCGCAAACTTCACGAATGCGGTGGATCGACGGCTCGCCAGAACCGGCGACAGAACCGACCTCGGCGAGATCGCCCAGAATGCCGCTGCACAAAGCCTGACCGTCCTCTGCGAGGATCACGCTCGCACACTTTTCGGCAGCGGTGCCGAAACAGTACGAGACTCGCTGCGTCAACTGTCAACAAAAAAGGGCTTTGCTCGCCTCTCGAAAGACTTTTTCGGGCGATGGACAAGCGGCTTTCTCATCTACCACCTCAGCAAGGAACTGTCCAATCACGTCGGGCCTGGCCGGCGATTCGCAAACGTCACTGAACACAATGCGTTCCTCCGAGACATGGAGGCACATTGCAGCACCGCTGCGTCTGTGCTCTCCGAATTCTCTGGGACATGGTATTCAAAGCACAACTTTGAAGGAGGCATCACCGAGCGAAAGGCATTCGGCTTTGTCGGTCATGCGCTGGACAAAGTCAGAGATGCACTGCGGCATCTGGGAGGATCCCATGTCGCATGACGATCCGATCCCCCACCTCTTTCTGTGCAATGGCGCTGATTTGTCAACACGCCGTGCGGTTTGGCGTAAGGCAACCCCGGTGTATCTCAATACCGATCCAAAGAACGGTAACATCGAAGTCCGCATCCGTGACATTTCCAAGGCGCTTGCAACAACTTTGCCTCCGTTGGCCGCAGACCTCATCGAAATAGCTGCGACCGTTTACGTTGCAGATCAACTCGCGCAACGCACTGGCCGCAAAACAGCTGAATACGGCGATCTCTGGTATCGCACGATGCGCATTGAGTGCGCCGTCCGTGAACCGGACTTCTGGAGTCAGGATCGCATCACCGAGTGCCTCGTTCAGACACTTGGTTTCGTCTCGGGCGACAATATTGAGTTCGGGTTCTCGAGGAACCCCTCACCAACTCCCGCTGGCGATTACCTCGCGTTCAGACTGACTGATCCGAATCCCGAGGGTATCCAGCATGCCACACTCTTCTCGGGAGGGCTCGACTCCCTTGCTGGAGCCGTCCATCAAGTGTTCGAACAACAGCAACGCGTTGCGCTCGTCAGTCACAAACCCGTCGGACACGTGGCCGGTCTGCAACGGAGTCTCATCGAGAACTTGTCCGCTCTCGCCAAGGATCGCGCGCCCACTCCTCTGCCGATCTCGGTGTGGGCGCACAAGCGGGGGCTAGAGGAAAAGGACCCGACACAGCGCACCAGATCCTTTCTCTACGTTGCACTGGGATCAGTTGTTGCGCGAATCTTCGGTCTAACGGAAGTTGGCTTCTTCGAAAACGGAGTGGTGAGTATCAATCTTCCGCTCACAGGTCATGAATTCGGTGGTCGCGCAACGCGTACGACGCATCCACAGACTCTGGCTCTCTACCGGCAGTTGCTATCCGGAGTGTTTGAGATCGACTTTGGCATCCGCAACGACTTCCTCTGGCATTCGAAGCAAGACATTGTCGAGGTCATCGAGCGCGCGGGGCTTGGATCGCTCATCTCAAAAACTGTCAGTTGCATGCACACTCGAGAGACCACGCGAAGTAGCCCCCACTGTGGACTGTGCTCTCAGTGCCTATCACGCCGCTTTGCGACTCTTGGTGTCGGTGGCGAAAAGTGGGATCCCGCGATTCTCTATCGAAGCGACGTGATGACGGCGGAACGGACAAAGGTCACCGATCGCACCATTACGGAGAGATTCATTGGGCTCGCTCGTGAAATCGAAGCGATGGACGGCGCAACGCAGTTCCAACGTCGTTTCGCGGTGGAGTTGGCGCGCATCACGCCGTTTCTGCTGGATTCGACGATCCCGAGGGCCAAGGGTTCGCCTTCCGCACCAATCAGCACCTCTGCCGTGATCGAGCGAGTCTACGACCTGCATCGCCGTCACGCCGAACAAGTCGGAACCGTCCTGACAGATGCGATGAAGCACTACGCGGACGCCATTCGGCGTGATCAACTTCCGGACTCATGCCCCGTATCACTCGCGTACCGCAAAACATCTGGCAAGAGTGGAGGCCGCCCCTCCAATGCTACCAAGTCTCACGACCAGACAGCTGTCAGTAGGTTTGTGCCGACAAAGGAGCAGTTGCTGGTACTTGAGATACTGGCTTCATCTCCGACCCGCCTTATGCAAGTTGACATCGAGGTCGCAACGAAGCAACGCGGTAGGCATCTGTCCAGAAAGACAATTGGCCAAATCCTCCGCGTCCTGCACGATCGCCATCTGATTGAGTTCTCGGCTGGCCCTCGAAAGGGCGCGAGTATCCTGGAGGCCGGAAGGCGACTCTTGAACCCCGACTGGGATTCCCACTAACTACGCGCTAAGTACTCAATGATGTCCCATTGAAGGCATCTTGTGTACCCACAAACTCGGTTCGTTTGCGGCATACTGGCGTCGACACCTGACGGCCACGAAGTACCGCACATGAACACGACCAAAAGGCATCTTGAGTCCATCATGCTGCGCTCGCGGGCTCCTCCAGGCCCAGCGCCAGAGCGCAACCGCTCCGTCCTTGTGTTGATTTGATCACTTCGCACTGGCCGCGAAGCAGAGCCGTTTGGGTGTCGTCACTAGTGACGAGACTCGAACCTCCGCAATGCGGCGGGCGCGATCGGTCTGCGCTCACTTGGCGACACCCATGGCTTCTGCCTCCGGCAACGGAGGCCCACATGGGTTACCAAAAACGCATTCTGACTGATCCCTTCGTGTCCACACTCATCCGAATCAAAGCACACCAATTGTGCCGCCGGCCGGGCTTCTCTAGATCCGAAATCGATGATCTCACGCAGGAGATGTACTTGTATCTCTGGCGCAAAGCCCACCTCTTCGATCCCCTGCGCGGGACCATCGAGGCGTTCGTGACCGACGCCCTGAAGAGTTGGGTCGGCATGGAACTGCGCCGCCGCCATCGCCACAAGCGATGGAACGGCTTCGCCACCGTCTCGATCGAGACGACCACCATCGAGTGTGACGGGGACGCCACGCCGCTGGCCGACCTCCTCGGCGAATCTGATGCCCGGCGGCGCACCTTCAGAAACCGCCCCACTCCACTCGATCTGCTCATGCTCGAGGAGCGCGTTCGCCATGGATTGAGCCAACTGACTGCCGAGGAACGCGAACTGCTCCATCACGTGGCCGAGCACGGCGTCGCCAGCGCCGCACGCACCTGGAGCCAGCGTCTCGATCGCAACGTATCGCGCCGACAGATCGACAACGCATTGCGGCGCATGCGCCGGCATTTCGAAGATCCGGGTCTTTCCGCCGTCTGAGCGCGCAACCGCGCCCGGATTGGCATAGTGGACCAAGGGGCGCTCACACATGCACCGGACAGTCGCCGGTCCCGGAGTGAGCGCCCCGCGTCCGAAGCACCCACTCAGGAGTCCAGTTCATGAACCAGAGCGTCTTCCGGTTCGAGTTTGAGAAGCAGGCCGACCTCACTGAAGTCGAGGCCACACTGCAGTTGGCGATTCTCGCCGCGCAGGGGTTGTTTGGCGAGGCGTGCGTCCGCACCGAGGTCGCGTACCACCTCGATACCGACAAACGCGTCGTGCTCCTCGATGGCCGCACCACATCCGGCGAGGCCGTCGTCCGCATCTTCACCGCCTTCATCACCCGCGAGTTCGGCGACGACGCGTTTCACGTGCGCCGGACTTCTCAACCCATCACACCTCAACCCGAACCCGCCGCCGCTGCCGGCTGAAACCCAGAGGAGATCGAACCCAAATGACCTCGCTCAAAACGATCCAGAAGGGCCGCAACCAGTTGCCGCGCCGTGTCCTGCTCTACGGAGTCCATGGCGTTGGCAAGAGCACGTTCGGCGCCATGGCGGAGAAGCCGATCTTCATCCAAACTGAAGAGGGCATCAACGACCTCGAAGTCGATCGATTCCCCCTGGCGACACGTTACGCCGATGTGCTCGCGTCACTGTCGGCGCTCTACTCAGAGCCGCACGAGTACCGCACCGTCGTGATCGACTCCCTCGACTGGCTCGAGCGGCTCATCTTCGCCGAGGTCTGCGCCGAGCGCGGCGTCGAGTCGATCGAGGACATCGGTTATGCGAAGGGCTACGTCTTCGCGCTCAGCCAGTGGCGCGAAGTGCTTGCCGGGCTCGATGCGCTGCGTTCACAGCACGGCATGCAGGTCGTTCTGATCGCGCATGCCCAGATCGAGAAATTCAATAACCCCGAAACCGATGCCTACGACCGCTACACGCCGCGCCTGCAGAAGCAGGCATCGGCTCTGGTGCAGGAGTGGTGTGACGAAGTCCTCTTCGCGACCTATCGCGTCCTGACCAAGACGACGACTGAGGGGTTCGATCGCAAGCGCACCCAGGGCATCGGGACGGGCGAACGCATCATCCGCACCGCCGAGCGCCCAGCGCACGTCGCCAAGAACCGTCTCAATCTCCCCGAGGAGTTCCCGCTCGACTACCGGCTCTACGCCGCGTTCGTCCGCGGTGAGAACCCCCTGGCTTCCAATGAACCCGCCACCACTTCTGAACAAGGAACCTGATCCACCATGGCACATCTCAATGGATTTGACGCGAACGAAGTCGAGCCGAACACCAACTTCGATCCCATCCCCGCGGGCAAGTACCTCGCCATCATCGTCGCCTCCGAGATCAAGCCCACTCGCAACGGCAAGGGAGAGTACCTCCAACTCGAACTCGACATCCTCGATGGCCCGCACAAGGGCCGCAAGATCTGGGATCGTCTCGTCATCAAGCATCCCAGCGAACAAACGATCAAGATCGCCCGCGGCACGTTGTCATCGATCTGTCGCGCCGTCGGCGTCATGGCGCCCCGCGACTCGGCCGAACTGCACAACCTGCCGTTGATCGTGAGCGTCGGTCTGAAGAAGCGCGACGACACCGGCGAACTCACGAATGTCGTGAAGGGTTACGCGAAACGCGACTCCGGCGCCGCGCCAGCCGGAAACACCGCCGCCAATGCGCCCGGCAGCACCCCACCCTGGGCGAGGAAGTAATGCCCAGGTCCGCAGCCAGTTCGAACGGTGTGGCCGACGCGGCCGTGTTGCGCGAGGTCCGCGAGTCAGCGCGTGACACGGCCGCAGCGATCGGTTTGGATGATCATGAAGCGCACCTTCCTGGCGTGCATGCAGAGGAACTGCAGACGCCGTGCCCGCAGTTCTGGAACGCGTGGAAGAGGTTGCAGAAGTCAGCAGGCCAGCGTGTGCCGGTGATCATCTTCCGTCGCCGCCGATCCAAATGCATGATTTGCATGGCGGCCGAAGATCTGCCGGCGCTGATGGCCAGTGTCCGCGCCGCGCAGGAGGCGATCGCCTGATGGAACTGCGCCCCTATCAGCGCGCGGCCGTAGACGCGGTCTACGAGTTCCTGCGTCAGCGCGAGGACAACCCGTGTGTGGTCATCCCAACCGCGGGTGGCAAGACCCCGGTCATGGCCACAATCTGCAGGGACGCCGTCAACAACTGGAACGGTCGCGTCGTGATCCTCGCGCATGTGAAGGAACTCCTCGAGCAGGCCCTCGACAAACTCCGCACCATCGCCACCGACCTGCCCGTCGGCCTGTACTCTGCCGGACTCCGGCGGCGCGAGTTGAACTATGCGATCACCATCGCCGGCATCCAATCGATCTACCACAAGGCGTGCGATCTCGGTCCCGTTGACCTGATCATCGTCGATGAGTGCTTCGTTGAGGGAACGCTCGTCTCGACGCCTTCCGGTGATGTTCCGATCGAACACATTCAGCCTGGAATGACCGTTCACAATGCCACTGGCATCGGCACGGTCGTGGCAACCTCGGCACGCGCGGTCGATGACGTTGTAACTCTGGAGTACTCGGATGGAACTGTTCTCACCTGCACCGCGAACCACCCAATCTTCACCGAGTCAGGCTGGCGAAAGGCAGGCTCCCTGGCAGTCGGTTCGATGGCGTTCGGCCGTGAAGACCTGCGAGTGCTGCGGCAGGGAGTTTCGTCCCTGGAGCAAGCAGTTGCCAGATGGTCGGACCCGAGTGATGAAAGAGCCCCACTGGCTTCGCCAACGGTACTGCTCGATCTCCTGCTCGAAGACCCACGAGAACTGCATGACGTCACGGGCGGTCCGGCTGAGGGTTTCCCACGCACTCAAGTTGCGGGGACACAAGCCGCGACGTCGCGGGGGGAACGGCAGTCTCACACTTCCCCAGCAGAAGCTGCTTCAGCGTCTCGGTGCGGAGTGGATTCCGGAGTTGGCTGTCGCTGTGCGGAATCACAAAGCGCAGTCGTTACCCAAGAACCTGAAGATCGATATTGCCGACCCACGGCGTCGGATCGCCATCGAGCTGGACGGTCGGAGTCACCGATCACCCGCTCGTCGATTGCAGGACACGCGAAAGACTCTTTACCTCGTCCGAAGCGGCTGGTCCGTGTTTCGCATCACGAATGCGCGGGCGGACGAACTGTCTTCAACTTGCACGTCTCCGGACATCCTTCTTACTTTGCTCATGGGGTTCTCGTCCACAACTGCCATTTGATTCCCGAAGACGGCGAGGGGATGTACCGCCAGTTCATCAATGAGGCCAGAGTCGTCAACCCGCGTGTGCGTGTCATCGGTCTGACCGCGACTCCATTTCGCATGAAGACCGGAACGATCTGCGCCCCGGACCACATCCTCAACGATGTGTGTTTCGAGATCGGTGTGCGCGAACTGATCGTCCAGGGCTACCTCTGCCCGCTGCGCACCAAGGCGGGTCTCGCACGTGCCGATATGAGCAATCTGCACGTCCGGGGCGGCGAGTTCATCGCCGGCGAAGTCGAGGACCTCATGGATGTGGATGATCTCGTGCAGACTGCGTGCGCTGAGATCATCGAGCACACCGCGAATCGGCGCTCGGTGCTGATCTTCACTTCCGGTGTTCGTCACGGCCAGCATGTCGTCGAGGTGCTCAAACAACGCCATGGAGTCGAGTGCGGATTCGTAGAGGGCAACACACCCGTTCCCGTCCGAAACTCGCTCCTCAAACGATTCAAGTCCGGGGAGTTGAAGTTCCTGGCGAACGTGAACGTGCTGACGACCGGTTTTGACGCGCCGGGGATCGACTGTGTGGCCATGTTGCGCCCGACACTTTCACCGGGCTTGTACTACCAGATGGTGGGTCGCGGCTTCCGCCTGCATCCGGACAAGGCCGACTGCCTCGTGCTGGATTTCGGGGGCAACATCCTTCGGCATGGGCCTGTCGATGACCTGCGTATCAAGGAACCTGGCAAGGGCGAGGGAGAGGCGCCGGCAAAGGAGTGCCCGGACTGCCACGCTCTGATTCACGCGGCCTACTCGAACTGTCCCGAGTGCGGGCATGAGTTCCCTCCACCGGAGAAGGACAAGCACGATGCCCGGGCCACCAGCGAAGGCATCCTCTCCGACCAGGTTGCGCAAACCGAACATGCTGTGGACGGCGTGTCCTATCACGTGCATTACAAGCGCAATGACCCGAGCGCCGCGCCCACGATGCGTGTCGAGTATCGCTGCGGTTTCACGACGACATTCTGCGAATGGGTGTGTTTTGAGCACACCGGATACGCGCGTCAGAAGGCCGAGCAGTGGTGGCGGCGGCGTTCGAACGAGCCGGTGCCCGACAGTGTCGATGAAGCCGTCGACCTGGCCGACTGCGGCGCACTGGCGCCGACGATCTCGATCACCGTTCAACGCAGGGCCGGTGAGAAGTACGACCGGATCGTCAATCACATCCTCGGCCCCAAACCGCTCAACCTCGAGAACGAGGAAGACGCCGCTGCAGTGGCCTCAGCATACGGCAGGATTCCTGAAGAGGAGATTCCGTTTTGACGGCACCCGGCTTGACGCTCCTCGACGCTGCCCGTTCGTACACCGCGCGCGGCTATCACGTCGTGCCCATCCCGGTTCGGAGCAAGGCGCCGGTCCTCACCGCCTGGCAAGAGCTGCGTCTCACCGAGCCGGAACTGCCTCAGCATTTCAACTGCGTGGGCAACATCGGCCTGCTGCTCGGCGAACCCAGCGGATGGCTCGTGGATGTCGATCTCGACTGTCCCGAAGCGATCGAACTGGCCCCGCGCTTTCTGCCCCCCACTCTCGCGGTGAGCGGCCGCCTCGGTGCGCCGCACTCGCACTGGTGGTACATCTGCCGGGGTGCGACCACGAAGAAGCATCACTTCCCCGGCACCAAACGGATGATCGTCGAGATCCGCAGCACCGGTGCGCAGACCGTCGTCGGCCCGAGCATTCACCCCTGCGGCGAAACCTACGACTGGCTCACCGGTGAGCCCGCATCGGTGACGCACGAGGCACTGCGAGCTGCGGTCGATGCGCTTGTGGCCGCGGTGGTCGAACGCACAGGCGCACCCCCTGCCGCCCCGCCACAACTCCACACTCCGACATCCATCGTTTCCGGTGACGCAGTGTTGCGACGCGCGGCGGCGTACCTCGATGCCATGCCGCCGGCCATTTCCGGCCAGGGCGGGCACAGCACGACATTCGCCGCCGCTACGGCGATGGTGCATGGATTCGGTCTCGATCCGGATGAGGCGCTGCAACTCCTGCTCGATCGCTACAACCCGCGCTGCGAACCGCCATGGTCGGAGAAGGAACTGCGTCACAAAGTCAACGAGGCCGCCACCAGGCCACATGAGCGCCCTTTCGGCTGGTTGCGTGACACGAACAACACCGTCGAGCACAACGACGTTGATCTCTCGGGAATACTCTCGCTGCGGACCGCTCCATGCGTTGAGTCAGCATCCGCGCAATCTCCCGCACCGCCCGATCCCGGTCTGCTTCCGCCTGAGTTGCT
This sequence comes from Planctomycetaceae bacterium, assembly GCA_040255465.1. Taxonomy (GTDB): domain Bacteria; phylum Planctomycetota; class Phycisphaerae; order Phycisphaerales; family UBA5793; genus UBA5793. The sequence goes on along the minus strand of JBDZVA010000005.1, from coordinate 27,894 downwards.
CCGCATGCCCGGCTTCGTCGGCGAGATCATGGACTTCTGCCTCGAAACAGCGCCCTATCCCAATCTCGTCCTCGCCTTCTGTGGGGCGCTGGCGCTGCAGGCCTTCCTCGCGGGCCGCAAGGTGCGTGACGGTGGAGACAATCGCACCAACATCTATCTCCTGGGGCTCGCGCACTCCTCGGCCGGCAAGGACTGGCCGCGCAAGATCAACACCCGCATCGTCCACGAGGTCGGCTTGTCAGGCAGTCTCGGGGAACGCTTCGCCTCGGGCGAGGGCATCCAGGATGCGCTGTTCAAGCAGCCGAGCATGCTCTTCCAGACGGATGAGATTGATGGCATGCTCCAGTCGATTAACAAGGCCAAGGACGCCCGGCACGAAGCGATCATGAGCACGCTGCTGACGATGTACTCGTCGTCCAACAGCGTCTTTCCCATGCGGCGAAAGGCGGGCAAGGAATCGCCGGGAGTTATCGATCAACCGAATCTGATCATCTTCGGCACAGCCATCCCGAATCATTATTACGAAGCGCTGAGCGAGCGCATGCTCACCAACGGCTTCTTCGCCCGCATGCTGATCCTCGAAGCGGGCCAGCGCGGTAACGGCCAGGAGCCGAGCATCCGCGACCTGCCGCAGCGCGTCATCGAGACGGCGCGGTGGTGGGCGGAGTTTTCGCCGGGCAAGGGCAACCTCGAACATTGGCATCCGACCCCGAAAGTCGTGGAGCACACCGAATCTGCGAAGCGCCTGCTCGTCGAGACACGGGAAGAGGCCGAGAGCGAGTACGCCCGGGCTGAGGAAGCCCAGGATGCCGTCGGTACGACGGTGTGGGGCCGCGTGAGCGAGCAGGTGCGCAAACTAGCCCTGCTTCACGCCATCAGCGCCAACGCCCGTGCGCCGGTCATCGACGTCGATGCGGTGCGGTGGGCGCGTCATCTGGTGATGCACCAGACGCGGCGGATGCTCTTCATGGCCGCAGGCCACGTCGCGGAGAACCCATTCCACGCTGAGTGTCTGAAACTGATGAAGAAGCTGCGCGAGTCGCCGGATCGGATGATGGCTCGCAACAAACTCATGCGCGCGATGCATTGCAAACTTGCCGACTTCGACCAGATCATCGCCACACTGCTCATGCAGGGCGATGTCGAGTGCGTCGAGATCCCGACCAGCACCAAGCCCGCCCAGGGGTATCGACTGCCATGAAGCCCATCCGAATCCGTCACAGAGATCCGTCACAAACCGTCGCATCGGTGACGTTTCTCCGCGCCGCGCGGGCCGAAAACATCAAATCCATCACCAATCCGTCACAGCCCGTTGTGACGGATTCGGAGTCGCGCAAGTACTGGAAAAGTAAGGAAAAAGAGAATCTCTCTCTATCTATTTCTAATTCCGTCACATGCCCCCGCGCGCGCTGCCTGAGCGGGCGCGCGCGTACGCGTGAGGGGGGTGGATGGATTTCTGTGACGGATTCCAACGGAGGTGCCATGCAGGAACGTTGTGACCAATGCCGGTTCTTTCGACCGAACCCTCCCGCCTCTCGCCCCGGCGTGATCGTGTTCTCAGGCGAGTCCGTCTTCGGTGGCGGCGAGTGCCGACGTCGATCACCGGTCTGGCGCGGGCACGAGCTGGCGCAGTTTCCGCTCGTGGCGTGTGAGGGTTGGTGCGGTGAGTTCGTACACAAGTCGGTTACTGATGGGGGGAGTGATGCAACACCTGAAACATGAAGTGCGCGATGTCGATGTCAATGGTTCCCCCCTGGCGAGAGGCGCAGGCTTGGCCCGCGGGAACAGCCGCCAATGTAGAGAGACACAAGATGACGCGGCGCTGTCCGACTTTTCACGCAGCCGCGCGCGAGGAGCAATCGAAACGCCTGTATTGACTCAGAAATCGCGTTTCGCCGCATGCAGGAGGATCGATCATGGCTGAAAATCAGGACACCCATCATCTTCCACGTCGAATCGCGCCGGAACTGCTCGATGTGCACGGCGTGGCCGACATGCTCGGCGTTCCGCATGGCCGCGTTTACCAGTTCGCCTACGTTGGCACGATCCCGGCGCCCGTGAAACTCGGCGGAATGGTGAGATGGTCGCGCCGCGGGCTGCTGCGCTGGATCGACGCCGGATGTCCACCGCTGCAGGCCCCGCCGGTGGAGGCAATCGCTGGCGAGAAGAGCGACGCCCCTCACCTTCCGCCGTCGCGGCTCAAGGCGCGAGCGGCCTATGAGTGGGCGCTCAAGAACATCCCGGGCGCAGAAATGATGACGTACAGGAAGCTGTTCGACGCGATCCTGGCGAGCGAGTTGCCTCCTGACCTGCGTGACTGGATGCCGCCCAATGCGGCAGCGTTCGAGAAGTACGTCAATTCGACCGGCGTCAAGAAGCGGCGATACCGAGGTGCCACCCCGCGCAAGTTGCTGGGGTTGGCGGTCGATTCCAGCGAGGCAGCACAATGAGCGCGACGGTGGACGACATGCTGATTTGCCGCCTGGCGGGCGAGTTGTGGGCGGTGTTCGCGCCGTGGCGCGGGCCGTGGGGTGGCGGCGGCGCGACCGCGGCGTACCTGGCGCGACGATCGTTCCGCTCCGGCGCGGGGTTGCGATGGCGGCACAGTGGTCGTGATCGTGATGAGCGTGATGAGAATGTCGAGGCGCTTGGCCGGCTCGAACGGCGCGGTCTGCTCACCCGCCGGGTCGAGCGCACGAAGGTTGTGGCGGTGCGGCTGCTCGACGCGGGGATCGAACGGGCGTGCGGACTGGCAGGCGCGCCGTGGTGGCGTGCCGGTCGGGAGGTCTGTCAGAGCCTCGCCGCCGTCGATAATGCGCAGGCGACGATGACGCACCTCGGCACCCGATGGCTGGCGGAGTGGGCGCTGGCCGGCACACCGCCGCACTGGGCTGCGTGCGGCAGCGACGAAACCGGCCGCGCCAATCGGCGGCTCCTGTCGGTTCTTGAGGAGAAGGCCATTCCTGCGTTGGTGCGCGGTTGGCTGCTGAGCGGGGCCGACCTGCACGGGCGGGTGTGGTACTCGATCACGAACGGCGGCCGAGCGGCGCTGACCGAAGCGCCGGCCGACGCGCCACCGCCCATCGACGCCGACGAGGACTGTGCGCTGGCGTGGCGCGAGGGGGCGCATGCCATGCAGGTCCGCCTCGCCGCGGCACCACGGTCGGAACGCGAAATCGGCCTGCTGCCGTTGCCCGTTCACGGTGGACCAATCGTGGGCCGCGACGTTGGCCCACGGGGCGATGTGCCGACGGCAGGCGGCCGGAACTACGCCGCTTCGGCACATCTCGCGACAGGGGCGAACACGGGCGGCGACATAGCGGCCACCGGGGCGGCGGATTCGCGACCGGGCCGCCAGTCTTCCAGCACAAGGAGAACGGAGCCATGAATACGTTCAAGGTGGAACTGCGGCCGCTGGCCGAGATCAAGCCGTACGAGCAGAACCCGCGCCTCAACGACGACGCGGTGGACGCCGTGGCCAACAGCATCACGGCATTCGGCTGGCGGCAGCCAATCGTCGTCGATGGCGACGGCGTGATCATCTGCGGCCACACGCGGTGGAAGGCGGCGCAGCGCCTGGGCATAGAGATGGTGCCAGTGCACGTCGCGACCGATCTCAAGCCCGAGCAGGTCCGCGCGTATCGGATCGCCGACAACAAGTCGGCCGAACTCGCAGAATGGAACATGGAACTGCTGCCGTTGGAGATGGCCGAACTCCAGGGCGCCGGGATCGACTGGTCGAGCCTCGGGTTCGACGCGGACGATCTGGCAAAGTTGCTCGATCCCGGTGTGAGCGAAGGTTTGACGGATCCCGACTCGATTCCCGAGCCGCCCGATGAACCGATCACGAAGCGCGGTGATCTGTGGATTCTGGGTGAGCATCGATTGCTGTGCGGCGACAGCGCGAGGCCGGAAGATGTGGATCGGCTCCTCGACGGGCAGCCAATTCATCTGGTCAACACTGACCCGCCGTACAACGTTCGCGTCGAGCCGCGCAGCAACAACGCGATCGCGGCGGGCAACTCGTCGTTCACAGCATCGAAGAAGAAGCGCACGCATCATCAGAGTTTCGATGTCGCGCGGCAGGGCGAGAAGCGCCGAACCACGCGCAAGATGCGCGCCAAGGATCGGCCGCTTGAGAACGACTTCGTCTCTGACGAAGCCTTTGAGGAGATGCTCGATGCGTGGTTCGGCAACATGGCGCGCGTGCTCGTCCCCGGCGGAGGTTTCTACTGCTGGGGCGGATACGCCAACCTCGGCAACTATCCGGGGCCGCTGAAGCGCGCGGGGCTGTACTTCAGCCAGGCGATCATCTGGGACAAGCAGCACCCGGTTCTGACGCGAAAAGACTACATGGGCGCGTTCGAGGTGTGTTTCTACGGTTGGAAATTGGGGGCGGCACACCGCTACTTCGGCCCCAACAACGTGCCCGACCTGTGGCACATCAAGAAGATCCCGCCGAACCAGATGGAGCATTTGACGGCCAAGCCTGCTGAGTTGGCGGTGCGAGCGATCCAGTATTCATCGCGCGTCGGCGAGAATGTGCTTGACCTCTTTGGAGGATCAGGCAGCACGTTGATCGCCGCGGAGCAGACGCAGCGGCGAGCATTCCTGATGGAGATCGATCCGGCCTACGCAGACTTGATCTGCGACAGGTATCAACGCTTCACCGGAAAAGCAGCCGTACTCGAGCGGACTGGCGAGTCGCCGATCCCGATGAAGCCGCGCGAGGAGACGATGCGGTGAGGCGCGTGGCTTGGTGCAACGACGAACCATGTACCCGCAGACACAGCCGCGGCGGTAAGCGCTACGGCTGTGAATGGTCGAACTGGGCTGGCGGCCTACTCGCTCGGCTCCGCCTCCTCCGGTCCCTTCTCGCGCAGAGCGTGGTACTCGATCAGCGCGTCCTCGTAGACGAAGTCGCTGGCGGCGACGTGTTTGCGATTGCGGGCGGGCACAATGCAGGACCGCTCCTTGAGGAACGCGATGGCGACGGCGACCTGGGACCACGGCGGCATGTTCGCTTCGTCGCCACCGCCGGCCTTGGATCGGATGTCCTCCATCGTGAAGGAGGCGCTACCCATCTGCTCGATTGCGTAGGCGACATCGTCATAGGTCTGCTTGGTGCAGGCATGTTCGTACGGCTTGCCGCGCTTGGGCACGACGCGGCGCAGCAGCACGCCGCTGGCGGCGTCGACGATGAACGTCTCGTCAAGTTGCCTTGGCATGGTCGTCACCTCCTTCCGCGGCCGGGTCGTAGTGGCGGCCACAGGTCTGGCATTCGACGCGGTCGTCCTCGACCCAGACCAGCATGTCCATGCGGCGCTCGCCGCAATGCGGGCAGGCGAAGCCCGGTTCGACACGTTCGTCATTGGCGTTGGCGATCATGGGCTCACCTCCCCGCGCGATTCGCTCAGGTCGAAGATCGCGACCACCGCCAGCAGGCCGACAAGCAGCGCGGTGCGTTCGTCGAGACAGGCGAGGTCGCCCGCGGCGCAGGTGCGAATCAACGCAGCCTTGTCGCCCGCAGGCATGGCGGCCAGGGTGTCGCGCATCGTGGCGCGCGCCTGGTCGGCATGGGCGAGGAGTCGTTGTACTTCCCGGTCCATCGTTCAACCCGCCTTTCCGGCCGCGGTGAAGCGGCCCTTGTCCACCTTGGCGAAACGCGCTTCCTTGCCCTTGGCTTTGATCTCGCGGATCATCGCGGCGTACAGAGTCGCGTGCGGCGTGGCGCCGTTGGTCTTCCAGCCCGCCGCGATCGCGCGCTCGGCGATGGTCTTGGCGTCGAGGGGTTCCTTGGCTCGGCCGAGGACCTGCGCTGCGGCGTCGAGCCCGCTGAGTCCTTCGCGCTTCTTGCGTGGCTTGGCGTCGGTCTTGCCGCCGCTCGTCTTCGTGCTGGTCGTGCGTGCTTTCGGCGCGCCGCGATCCGCTGGCATGGTGATGCCCAGTTGCGCCGGCGTCTTTCCGGTGAGTTGCTTGATGCTCTGCTTGATGTGAAAAGTACCCGTCACGTTGCCCGAGGCGTCGATCTCGCGGCAACCAGTCTTCTCGTCGATGGGCGAGTCGGCGGGCACGCGGTAGAGCAGCGGCGTGCGGCCATCGACGCGGAAGAAGAGTTCGTAGAGTTTGCCGTTCTTCTTCCAGCACACGTGGTTCTTGCTGGTGGGCAGGTCCTGCACCTGCTTGGCGATCACCGCGAAGTCGTCCTTGTTCACCAGCGCGATGCGCGGCGGCGTCTGTCGGCCCTTGCGTTTGGGCGTCGCTGGCGTCGTGCCCTGCTGGGCGGCGGCCTCCTCGGCTTTCTTCACCCAGCGCGATCGTTCCTTGCCGTTGACGATCTCGGTCTTCATGACCAGACCCTTGGCCGCAGCCTTGGCGTCGCGCTGAGCGATCTTCGCATCAACAACCGAGCCCCCGGAGGACTTACCGGAGGCTCGCTTGGTCGCATGAGTTGTGCTGGCCGTCTTTGGCGGCCCGGCTTCGGCTCGAAGCCGCTGGGCACTCTTGATTCGCACCTTCTTCTTCGTGGCGAGGTTCGTGGCGTCCCAGCCGCCGTTCTTGTTCTCGGCATCGATGCGCACCTTGGCGATGTTGCCGCTCACCTTGGCGGTGTACGTGTTCCCGATCTTGACGTCGTTCTTCTTCATGATGCTGCTCCTTTCAAGAGAGCGGTTGGTGGATGTGAACCGCCGTCACAGGGCGGCGAGTTCTTCGATGACTGCAAAGTTCGGCGACACGGACCAGCGCGGCCGGCCCGCGGCGTCGGTGGCGATGATTCGGCTGTTCACGTTGGACGCGTCGGCGAAGGAGTCGAACATCCGCTGTGTCGCGCGACGTGCGGCGGGGACGATGCCCTCGGGGGTGCCGTCGTGGCTGGCGACGAGGTGGCCCAGGACCACGCCGTCGCGGTCGCACGCCTCGCGGATGACGACATTCGGCGCGCCGGCGCCGTTGTGGCGGGCGGGGCGATTTCTGTCAATCTGGCTCGTGTTCGTGCTCATGGCGCTCCTCTCTCACTTGCTCGCGGGCAGCGGCGTGATCTCGATCTTGCGCCCGCAGGCGGGGCACACGGCCTTGGTCGGCCGCGCCGATTGCCGTCCCGCTTCGTAGGCCCGCTCGAGTGCTTCCTTGACACACCACACCGCGGTGTCGTGGAAGTCGAGGCTGTCGCTGTTGCGGGTTTCCAATGTCTCAAGGTCGAGGGCCTCGCGGGCGATGGTGTTCAAGGTGTTGTCGCGTGTCTTACCCATGGCGTCTCCGTTCCGTTTGGCGTTGGTGGTTCAGCAGCCCGCGACGCGCTCGATCTCGCGGAGCACGTCGTGGATCATGCTGTTGGTGGCGTTGGGCTCGCCGCGCTTGTTCGTGCCGTAGATCACCCTGGCGGCGTTGTAGGCGACCGCGAACCGGTCCTCGCGGCTGGCAGTGCGGGCGACCTCGGCGAGCACGTCATTGGCGATGACCTGAGCGCCGTAGTCGGCGGCGTGGATTTCGACATCGCCCTCGTCGCCTTCGATGATGATGGTCTTGATCTGCATGGTGGTGGTCCTTTCGGTTCGCGTTGCCGCGATTCAGATGGTGGTGACGTTGGCGACGAGCATGCAGGCCCGAATCACCGCGTCGAGTTCGCCGCACTGGCCGGCGTCGAGGTCTTTGGCGTCCTTCTCGAAGATGCGTTGCGCCAGCGATCGCCGCGTGGTGTCGATCGCGGTGGCCATGAACCCGTAGGTCGGTGCGTAGGTGTCGCTCACCGCGACGTTGGCGCAGCCGGTCTTGTAGGTGCTGATGCCCAGTTCGATGCTCAGCGCCGCGCTGGCCCGCACCTGCTTCTGAACGGACTCGACTCGGATGGCGATGCTTTCGATTCGCGTGGCCGCGTGGGTGACGGGCGTCTTGCCCATCGCGTGGTCGCGATCCCAGAAGGCGAGGATCTCGGCGTCGGTGTAGCCCTTGGCCCGCAGGTAGCGCAGGTCGGTCTCACTGAACATCGCGTGCTGGCGGATTCGTTTGCCCAGGTTGTTCTTCTTCGTTCGCGTCGTCATGGTCGTGCGTCCTTTCGCTGTTGTTGGCGGGCGGCGTGTTCCGCCTCGCGTTGCACACATGAGGGCATGAGCAGCGCGCACATGCAAGGGGAATTGCCGGGGATTCGAGCAGCTTTCGCAGATTGTGGGGAAGTGGCCGCGACATGTGGGCAGGTTGCTAGGCATGTGCTAGGTAAGGCCGAACATCGCGCCGTGCTGGCCCACGTTGGGCCGCATTTGCTGGTGGCCCAACGCCTCGCCTCAAGCGCGCCGGTCGCGACGTGGGCCACGGAGGGCCGCCGTGTTGACGCCGCCTGAAGATCAGAACGAACGCCAAGGCGGCCTCAACCCGGCCGCTCTATCGGTGACCGACACAGCGCGGCTGTTGACGCGCGTCGGCGGCCAACCGGTCAGTGAGGCCATGGTGAAACTGGACATCGACGCCGGCGCGCCAATCAACGGCGATGGCACGATCAACCTCGTGCATTACGCGGCGTGGCTCGTCAAGGACATGGCGGAACGGGGTGGTGCCCGTGGCGATTGACCCGCGCAGCCTCAAGCCCGGCGAACTCTGCCGCCTGCTCAACTCGACTCCGCTGGGCGAGGTGATCAGCGAGCGGCAGCTGCACCGGCATCGCACCCGCGCCGGCTATCGCATTGGCGACGGCAGGACAGTGGACCTGCTGCGCTACACCGCGTGGCTCGTGATCGAGCGCCACGAGCGGCTCAATGCTAATGACACCACCGAGGACGACTCGTTCGATGAACAGTTCGATGCCGCGCGGGCCCGCGACCTGCCCGAATCGCTCACCGGTCGGGACATCGACGCGCTGCCGGTGATCATCGATCCGAGCCGCAAGGAGTCCTGTCGCCGCAACTTCCGACTGTTCTGCGAGACGTACTTCCCGCTGACGTTCAACCTGGCGTGGTCGCCCGACCACCTCAAGGTCATCGCCAAGATCGAACAGGCCGTGCTCGAGGGCGGATTGTTCGCGATGGCCATGCCGCGCGGCAGCGGCAAGACGAGTCTGTGCGAGATCGCCTGTCTCTGGGCGCTGCTCTACGGCCATCGCGAATTCATCGCGCTCATCGGGTCCGATGAAGAGCATGCCAGTCAGATGCTCGAATCGATCAAGGCCGAGTTGGAGAACAACGATGCGCTCCTGGATGACTTCCCCGAGGCGTGCTTCCCGATTCACTGCCTCGATGGCATCCATCAGCGAGCTGCCGGACAACTCTTCGAGGGCAATCAGACACACATCGGCTGGACGGCCCGCGAGATCGTCCTGCCCACGATGCCCGACTCGCTCGCCTCGGGCGGAATCATTCGTGTCGCCGGCATCACTGGCCGGATCCGCGGCATGAAGTACAAGCGACCCGACGGCCGCAGCGTGCGACCCTCGCTCGTGCTCATCGACGACCCGCAGACGGACGAATCAGCGCGGTCGCCATCGCAGTGCGCCACACGCGAACGCATCCTCGCCGGCGCCATCCTCGGATTGGCTGGCCCGGGCAAGAAGATCGCGGGTCTGATGACGCTCACCGTGGTGCGGCCCGATGATCTGGCCGACCGCCTGCTGGATCGCGACAAGCATCCGCAATGGCAGGGGCAGCGCACGAGGATGGTGTACTCGTTCCCCACCCGCGAGCAGTTGTGGGCGGAGTATGCGCGTCTTCGCGCGGAAGGTTTGCGTGCCGACGAGGGCATCACCCGCGCGACGGAGTTCTACGGCGAGCATCGCGACGCCATGGATGAGGGCGCCGAGGTCGCGTGGCCCGACCGGTTCAACCACGATGAACTCAGCGCCATCCAGCACGCGATGAACCTGCGGCTCCAGGATGAGGCTGCATTCTGGGCGGAGTACCAGAACGAACCGCTCCCCGAGAGCACGGCGCTCGACGAAGACCTGCTCACCGCCGAGCAGATCTGCGCCAAGGTGAACGGACACGATCGCGGCGAGGTGCCGATCGGTTCGTCGCTGCTGACCATGTTCATCGACGTGCAGGCCAAGGCGCTCTTCTGGCTCATCGTGGCGTGGGAGGAGGATTTCACGGGCAGCGTGATCGACTACGGCACCGAGCCCGACCAGAAGGAGGCGTACTTCACACTCCGCGACATCCGGCGAACACTCGCCGCCGCTTCGCCGCGCGCCGGTCTCGAAGGCGCGGTGTACGCTGGGCTCGAGCGACTCGTCGACGCCAAACTCGGCCGGGAGTGGAAACGCGATGACGGCGCCATGGTCCGCATCGATCGGTGCCTGATCGACGCGAACTGGGGGCAGTCGTCTGATGTCGTGTACCAATTCTGCCGGCAGAGCGGTTACGCGAGTGTCGTCATGCCCAGTCATGGCCGATACGTCGGTGCTTCGAGCATCCCCTTCAGCGAATACAAACGCAAGCGTGGCGATCGCGTCGGCCTGAACTGGCGCATTCCCGTCATCACCGGCAAACGCGCCGTGCGCCACGTCGTGTTCGATACCAACTACTGGAAGTCCTTCGTGCACGCACGCCTGGCGGTGCCGATGGGCGACCCGGGGTGTCTGTCGCTGTTCGGACGCGCCGGTGGTTCATCGAAACGCACCGCGACAAGGCATCAACTGCTCGCTGAGCACCTCACGAGCGAGTACCGCGTGAAGACGCAGGGCCGGGGACGCACCGTCGATGAGTGGAAACTCCGCGTCGATGGCCTCGACAACCACTGGCTCGACTGCCTGGTGGGCTGCGCCGTCGCCGCGTCGATGCAGGGCGCGGTGCTCTATGGCACCGACACGCAGCCGGCCCCGTGCCGCCGCATCCGCCTCTCCGATCTCCAGGGAGGGCGGCGATGAGTGAGGCCACGCGAGAGAAGCGGGATCCCGAACCGCGCGGGATTCTGTGCCCAAGGTGCGGGTGCGGGCATTTTGAGGTCGTCTATACGCGGCGCATCCCCGGCGGAGCGATCCGGCGGCGGCGGGAGTGTCGCCATTGCGGGAGACGGGTAACGACGACGGAGCGGATGGGGGCATGAGAACCGCCCAGCACTCGATCACGCGCATGCAGTCAACGTGCGGGAGGTGGCCACTCCGTAAGAACTGGCGGACCGAGGTTCATCTCATCCATCCACTTCTTGCACGCATCACTCCAATCCCAGCGGATCAATTCACCATGCGAATCCAAGTACAGGTCGAAAGCTCCCTTTGATGGCGACTCGAAGGTGACGCCAACGCACTTTCCGGCAAGTTCTCCACCTGGAGGGGCTGTGAATCGAGCGGGATCGTAGTTTGATACCCACTCGCCTGCATCAAGCGCCCGGTACCAATCGAGGTGGCGCACCGCATCAGCCGTTGATCGGAGTTCCGGTTCCCATCCCTCTTCGTTCAACCAGCCGGTTGCGGCGTGCGGTTCCGGTCTGACGGCGTAGATCACCTTCGGGTATGGAGGAGGCAGGTATCCGTGACGCTGAACCTCCCATAGCCACTGTCGTTCTCCAATACAGACGAGCAGGCCCTCATCGCTCCACCACTTCACTGCGTTCACGTTTCCGATATGCCACGCCTCAAAAAGCGTGCTCCCGGACAGATCGGAAACTGTGACGACATTGATTGCGCCGCCACGCTGCTTGCGAATGAAGATGATCTCCTCGCCCGGCGACTCGCGGAACACGTCGGCCGTCTGGATGTCTGTGGTGTAGTAGCCGAATTCGTTTCGATCAACATCCCACTCCGTCGGCTTCCTGGGCAGAGTAGCCGGAGTTTCCGGCCTGGTGTGCCAGAGCGGATTAGCCAAGTCACTGAGAGAACATGCCCACAATTGGTTGTCAGTTGAGTGGTCACCGGAGGACACGATGATCAGGGCGATGCGACCACCCCCAAGTTCCGGTGGACGATCAACGATGCGAGCTTCAACGCGACTATTGGTCTCTCCGCCCAGCGTCACTAACGGCCTGCCAAACACGGTCACCAGGTTTGCGACACTTCGATCGTCCGCAATCCAGAACCTCGCTGGCTGGCGCAAGCCATAGGCGATGGCAACGAGTGTGATGACGATGATCATGCCGGCGACGGTGACCGCGGCTGATGCGGTCGTCAGCACCGGGTGCTTTCCCATCCAGCGCGTCGCACCGATCCAACGAGACTGAGGTCTCGCTTCGATCGGCTCGCCGGCGAGGTGCCGCTCGATGTCGCGCTGGAGAGACTCGACGGACTGATACCTTCGATCAGGGTTCCTTTCCATGGCGCGGCTCACGATGGCGTCCAGATCGCCACGGAATCTGCTGTCCAAATCTCGGAGCGGCTGCGGCGACGAGTTTCGGATCATCGTCATTGTCTGCCAGGTACTGCGGCCCTCGATCTTGAAGGCGGGCACTCCTGCAAGGATTTCGTACAGCACCGTACCGAGTGCGTAAACATCGCTTCGGCTGTCGATGTCGCCGGCGTTCTCGTCGATCTGCTCCGGGCTGCAATAGGGCAGCGTTCCCACGACCCGGCCGGCAACTGTGTGCCGCGTGCGCGACTCTCCGTCGAGGTCCAGCACACGTGCGACTCCGAAGTCGATGACTTTGGGTACACCATCAGCATCGACCAGGATGTTCGCCGGCTTCAGGTCGCGGTGGATGATGCCCTTCTGGTGACCGTGCTGCACCGCTTCGCACACCTTGATGAATAGCAGCAGGCGATCGCGGATCGGCAGGCGTCGCTCGATTGCAAACTCGGTGAGCGGGCGAGCGGCGCTGATGTACTCCATTGCGAAGAAGGGCAGATGCTCTTTGTCGCCGCGCGATGAGCCGTCGATGTGCGTTCCCGCCTCGTAAACGTGGGCGATGTGCGGATGACTCAGGCGAGCGAGAATCTGCGCCTCTTCAAGGAAGCGGTGAACGGCTGAAGGGGAGCCAAGGCGGCGCAGCACCTTGACGGCGACGGTGCGCCGCGGCTGCTCCTGCATCGCCTCGTAGACGATCCCCATTCCGCCGCGGGCGATCACCCGCATGAGGTCATAGTGGCCAATGCGCTGGCCTGTGAGATCTGGATGCTCATCTTCAAAGGGCTCGGTCAGCAGAGCCAAGGCCCCGGCGTCCAGCAGAGGATTGGTCCGCTGATGCGCGGCGATGAGGGAATCGACCTCAGCGCGCAAAGACGCATCCCCCGCGCAGGATCGCTCAAGCAGGGCGGCGCGCTGCTCCTCGGGAACCGCGATGGCTTGCTCGAAGATCCCGCAAATGTGCTTGTGTCGTGCCGCGTCCACCACGCCCCTCCGTCCCGTCCGCGAGCGGCCGTCAGCCGCCCAGTTCCTTCTGAAGCCAGGCGCGGGCGCAGGTCCAGTCGCTCTCGGCGCTGCGCTTTGAGATGCCGAGCACCTCGGCGATCTGGTCCATGGTCAAGCCGCCGTAGAAGCGCAGGCCCACCACCTCTGCCTGGCGGGGGTTCAGGGTATCGAGCCGCGTGAGGGCCGCTTCGATGTCGAGAATGTCCCCGAGGGCCTCAACTGGCCGCCCGACAAGAGCAGCGGAATCCAGCGACACTCTCCGCATGTCTCCGCCGCGCTTTTCAGCCTTTTTCGCCCGGGCATAGTCGATGAGGATTCGCCGCATGGCCTGTACAGCGATCTGGATGTACTCGCCTTGGCTCACCTGGCCGAGGTCGCGTCGTTCCATGAGGACTAGCACCGCCTCGTTGACGAGGGCGGTGGGCTGCAGCGTATGGCCGGTCCGCTCGCGGCGCATGAAGGAGTCGGCGATACCTCGAAGTCGATCGAGCGTCACCTCGTCGACGTTGGGGAGTCTGGAACGGGCTACGTCGTCCATGTCACATCTCTCATAAGTGGGGAATCAGTTCCTCCTCAGCCCGAGGAGGTAATCGTATCCGTTGTGCATTGCGCAGATTCCGCTGCCTGAACCTGCGGACTCGCCGGACGGTTTACGCTGCCGATTGCGAAGGGGCGAAACTCAAGCGGTTGAGGCCGCCTGACTTCACTCGGACTCAATTGCGGGGGAACTCAACCCGCGGAATGAGAGAACAACCATGGAACATCTCGATCGCACTCTTCGGCGTACTCCTAACCTGACGGTCGTCGCTGCTTCACTTCTTGCAGGTGTCGTCGCGTCGGCGACGGGGCAAACCTGTCGCTGGGTTCAAGTCGGAGGTGGTGGGCCGAGCAATCGGTATGGGCATGCGATGGCGTACGACACTCAGCACAGCGAAGTGGTGCTGTTTGGCGGATCGTTCGATCACAATCCGCTTCATGATGACACCTGGGTCTGGCGCTCCGGAGCGGGTTGGACACAAGTGAATCTCATTGGCGACCGACCAGGCGGACGCAGACGGCATGCGATGGCCTACGACAGTCGGCGTGGCGTAGTCGTTCTTTTCGGCGGTCTGGTTTCCAACAGCGGCCCCTCAGCGGGTGACGACACTTGGGAGTGGGATGGTGCAACCTGGACGCAACGAGAGATTCCCGGCCCAAGCCCCAGAATGGATGTCGCGATGACTTTCGACGATGCTCGCGGTGTCATTGTCCTCTTCGGTGGCAGAAATGACGACCCGCGAGAGGTGTATGGGGACACTTGGGAGTACGACGGCGAAGCTTGGCAACTCAGGTCCAGTGGAGGGCCATCTCCTCGGGCGGTTCCGGGCAACCCGATGGCCTTTGACTCAGCACGCGGCGTGTGCGTGATGTTCGGGGGTGAGACTTCAGCTGGCGTTCCATATCAGGACACTTGGACATGGAACGGAGAAGTGTGGCAATTCAAGGGTGACAATGGTCCAGAAGCACGGAGCAACACAGCTCTCGCCTTCGACCAGGGCATTGAGAAGGTCGTGATGTTCGGGGGCGATGGTTCGGAACCAGGATACTTGGACGACACATGGTGCTGGGACGGAGAACGGTGGATGCAGATCAACATCGGTGGCCCCGCTGCGCGAGCAGGACACGCGATGGCTTATGATGGCCGCGCGGGAGAGTGCATACTTTTCGGAGGGGCAGATAACTCCTCCGCTTCTCTCGGTGACACATGGGCACTTCGGTGTCAGGACATTGAACTTCTCGCCGACGGTACTTGTCCCCGCGGCGGACCGATTCGCATCGAGTGGTCCGGCGCCACGCCAAGCGGGCAGGTGGCGTTGATCTTCGCGACCTGTGAAGGTAACTTCATCGTGCCGCCTCGGAACCCGTGTCAAGGGACTCAGCTCGGACTGGGTGCATGCCAGATCCGAGTAGCATGGATCGGTCGGTCCGACGGGACAGGTTCGAGGGTTCTGAACTCAACGGCAGGCAACGGCGCTTGTGGGAAGTTCCTTCAACTCCTCGACCTCAGCACCTGCGATACCAGCAATGTTGCGCAGATCGAGTGACTGCAGCGTTCGTGGAAGTATGAGACGAGTCGCAGAGCCCGGAGAACCTCCTCCGGGCTCTTCTTTGCGCCCGCGCATCGCCGAGCTGTCTACCCGTGTAACGATCTCACTCCCACCCCTCCCCATCCGCAATCCCTGAGCCTTTCATCCGTCCGTACCTGACGGATGGACCATTTGCTTCCACCTCTGGATGACCCCGGCCGACTCGTGATCGAGTTGCGCTTTGTCCCTGCGCCTGACCGCGACGACGCGGTGCAGGAGGCGTGGCTGGCGCACCTGGAGGGGCGGCCCGTTTCCACCGCCGTGAACACCTACACCCAGCGGCAGCGCCGGTGGCGCAAGCGCATGGCGGTACTCATCGAAATGTACGAGGACAAGGGATGGCTGAGACCGACATCGAGCAGGCGATCATCACCAACGCCCAAGGCCCCGCCAAAGCGCAGGGCGACTCGGGCAGCGTCGAGCAGCACAGCCTCGCCGACCAGATCGAAGCGGACCGCTACCTCGAGAGCAAGAAAGCGAGCCGGGGCAAAGGACTGAAGGTGAAGTTCGTGCAACTGGAGCCGCCGGGAACGGCGTGATGATGCTCAAGCGATTCGTGACATCGTGGTTCAGCGGAAAGACGCCAGCGCCGTCCACGTCATCGCGTCCGCCGGTGCGGATCGTCCGCGCCAAGTTCGACTCGGCGCAGACCACGACCGACAACCGCCGCCACTGGGCCAACGCCGACGGCCTGTCACCCAATGCGGCGCTCTCACCCGAAGTTCGGCGCATCCTGCGCAACCGGGCCCGCTACGAAGTCGCCAACAACTCGTACGCACGCGGAATCGTTCTGACCCTGGCCAACGACACGATCGGCACGGGTCCGCGCCTCCAGATGCTCACCACGGACACGAAGGCCAACGACATCATCGAGAAGTCGTTCGAGCAGTGGTCCAGGGCGATCAACCTGCCCGAGAAGTTGCGCACCATGCGTCTTGCCCGGGCCGAGAGTGGCGAGGCATTCGGCATTCTGACCAACAACCCGGCCGTCGAGGCGCCGGTGCAACTCGATCTGCGACTCGTTGAACCGGACCAGGTGACGAGTCCGCCCGGGCGACTGCTTCGCATCGGCGAGGCGGACGGCATCACCTTCGATTCCTTCGGCAACCCGATCAAGTACACCGTGCTGCGTCGCCATCCCGGCGACGGTGGCATGTTCGGTTTCAGCGGCGAGTTCGACACGGTGCCCGCCGCTTCGGTGGTTCACTATTACCGCGTCGATCGGCCCGGCCAGTGGCGCGGCATTCCCGACATCACTCCGGCGCTGCCTCTGTTTGCTCAGTTGCGGCGCTACACACTCGCGGTGATCGCTGCCGCTGAGACGGCCGCTGACTTCGCGGCGGTGATCTACACCGACGCGCCTCCCAACGGTGAAGCCGAATCCCTCGAGCCGATGGACATCGTCGAACTCGAGAAGCGGCTGGCCACGGTCCTGCCCGGCGGCTGGAAACTCGGCCAGGTTCATGCCGAGCAGCCTGCGACGACGTACGCCGAGTTCAAGCGCGAGATCCTCAACGAGATCGCGCGTTGTCTGAACATGCCTTTCAATGTCGCGGCCGGGAACTCCAGCGGGTACAACTACGCCTCCGGCCGACTCGATCACCAGACCTACTACAAGTCGATCCGCGTCGAGCAGAACCACCTCCAGACGGCGGTGCTCGATCGGATCCTCCGCGCCTGGCTCGATGAAGCGGTGCTCGTCGAGGGGTTGCTGCCCCAGTCGATGCGGCAAATCGGCGTCGCCACACCGCACACGTGGTTCTGGGATGGGATGGAGCACGTCGATCCGGCCAAGGAAGCGACGGCTCAGGCCACACGACTGGCGAATCACACGACAACACTCGCGACCGAGTTTGCCCGGCAGGGACGGGACTGGGAAGAGGAATTGCGCCAGCGGGCGCGTGAAGTCGAACTCATGAAGGAACTGGGACTGTCACCGACTCAGGCACAACCGAGTGCGGGCGACACGAGTAATGACGGGAATCAGGACAATGGCCAAGAGCAAGACGCCAACGCGATCAGCATCGCCACTAAACCGGGGCGCCAGCGCCTCGCAGTTGCGTGACTTTCAACCCGGTTTAGTGGCGGCTCAGCCTGAACCGGCAACGCCGCAATCGATCGAGATCACTGCGGCAGCGCAGATCGACATCGAGGCTGCGGCCGGCGAGGGCCAGACGACTCTGCCACGTTTCAAGATGATCGCCTACACCGGCAGCGCCATGCGTGTGGCCGCGTGGCGGCACCCGGTCATTCTCGATCTGGCTGGATTGAACATCCCCTCGCAACAGCGGCCGATCCGATTCAGCCACGATCCGGCATCGGGTGTGGGCCACACCGACGCGATCCGCATCGAACAGGGGCAACTCATCGCCTCGGGTGTCGTGTCGCGCGACACGCCCACGGCCCGCGAGATCGTCACCTCCTCGAAGAACGGATTCCCCTGGCAGGCGTCGGTGGGCGCCAGCGTCGAAGAGTTCGAGTTCATTCGCGAGGGACAGAAGGTGCTCGTCAACGGCCAGGAGTTCGCCGGGCCCGTCAACGTCGTCCGCAAGGCGACGCTCGGCGAGATCAGTTTCGTGGACCTCGGGGCGGATGGAAAGACCAGTGTGAACGTCGCGGCGATCGCTGCGACTCAGGAGAACATCATGGACGGTGAGAACAAGGACAACGCCACTCCCACGACCGCCAACAACAACGGCACGGTGACGCCAACCAAGCCTGAGACGCAGGCGGACGCATCCAATGCCAACGCTGTCGAGGACATTCGCGCGCAGGCGCTCGCGGAGACGACCCGCATCTCCGCCGTGCGCCGCCTCTGCGCCGGCCAGCACGATGAGATCGAGGCCAAAGCCATCCGCGAAGGCTGGGATTCCACGCGCACCGAACTGGAGATCCTCCGTGCTGGTCGACCCAAAGCCCCGGCGATCCATGTCCATGATCAGAATGTGAGCACCCAGGTGCTCGAAGCGGCGTGCATGCTCACGGCCGGACTCGATGCACCCGAGAAGCACTGCGAAGAGCAGGCGCTGGACCTGGCCGCCAAGCGATTCCGCGGCGGCATCGGTTTGCAGGAACTGCTCCTCGAAGCCGCATGGGCGAACGGGTACAGCGGCCGCAACTTCCGAGACAGCCGCAATGTCCTCAAGTTCGCCTTCAATCCCGGCATCGAAGCGGGCCTGAGCACGATCGATATCGGCGGCATCCTCAGCAACGTCGCCAACAAGTTCCTCCTCGAGGGATTCTTCTCCGTCGAACGCACCTGGCGGAACATCACCGCGGTGCGGAACGTCAGCGACTTCAAGACCGTCACGTCCTATCGACTCGTGGGCAAGGACCAGTACGAGATTGTCGCTCCTGGCGGCGAACTCAAGCATGGCAATCTCGGCGAGGAGCAGTACACCAACAAGGCCGACACCTACGGCCTGCTGCTGGCCATCGATCGCCGCGACATTATCAATGATGACCTCGGCGCCATCACCACGGTGCCGCGCAAGTTGGGGCGCGGCAGCGGCTTGAAGATCAACGATGTGTTCTGGACGATCTTCCTGGCCAACACCGACTTCTTCAAGGTCGCCAACAACAACTACCTCAGTGGCGCCGACACGGTGCTGAGCATCGACGGCCTGACCAAGGCCGAGGTCGCGTTCATGGACCAGGTCGATGGGGATGGCAAGCCGATCGGGATTATGCCCTCGGTCATGCTCGTGCCCACGGCGCTGTCTGCCATCGGCACGCAGCTCTTCAAGTCCATGGAACTGCGCGACACGACCGCGAGCACGAAGTACCCGGTGAGCAACCCGCACCAGGGCAAGTTCCGCGTTGAAGTGAGCCGGTATCTGAGCAACGCCTCGTACACCGGCAACTCCGCCAAGGCGTGGTACTTGCTCGCCGATCCGACGGATCTGCCGGTGATCGAGGTTGCATTCCTGAATGGTCAGGAATCACCGACGATCGAGACGGCCGAGGCCGACTTCAACGTGCTGGGCATCCAGATGCGCGGCTATCACGACTTCGGGTGCGCGTTGCAGGATCCGCGCGGTGGCACCAAGGCAAAAGGCGAAGCGTGATCTGGATTGGAATCTGAGTGATCCGATTCCAGCCGCGTTCGTGAATCAGGAGTTTGAACATGACACAGGCAACTTTCGTCTCACCCGGCAACGCCATCGACCACACTCCCGGCAGCGCCGTCGCGACCGGCCAGGTGGTGCTCCAGAACACACTGCCGGGCTTTGCGCGCACGCCCATCGCCGCCAACGCGCTCGGTTCGCTGGGCGTGGCGGGCATCTACGACATCGTCAAGGTGACCGGCGCGATCGGCGCGGGCATCGCGGTGTACTGGGATGCCAACGGCGATCCGGTCAGCGGCACGGCCGGGACCGGCGCGCTCACGACCACTTCGACCGGCAACGCCTATCTCGGCAAGACCGTGCGCGCCGCTGCGGACACCGATGAAACGGCACGCGTGCTCGTCGATCACTCGGTCATCGGGCTGCAAAGCACACTGACGGGCGCGATTCCCGACCCGGGTGACGCCGGCGCCATCCCCGTGGCGCAGTCGGGTTACGTGCCGATCGTGACGGGCGGCTCGGAGACGCGCACACTGGCGATCCCGACCTTTGTCGGCCAGGAACTGCTCCTGTTCATCAAGACCGACGGCGGCACCTGTGTGATCACCGTCGCCTCGGCGATCAACCAGACCGGCAACAACACGATCACGATGGCGGATGTGAACGACTCGATCCGCCTGCATGCGATCGATAACAACGGCACCCTCGCCTGGCGTGTGGTCTGCAACGATGGCGCAGCGCTCTCGACGGTGTGATGCATCATGACCGATTTACTCAGCCAGGGTCTGTCATGGCTCGAAGATCAGCGTCACCAGCATCTGACGCGGATGGTGACGTACCAGCGCGCCAGCAACGAGGTGGAGGTGCAGGCCACGATCGGCCGCACCGTCTTCGAACAGGACGACCACGCGGGCGGGCTCACGCGCATCGAATCGCGGGACTTTCTCATTCGTGCCGCCGATCTCGTCCTCGCCGCTGAAACGACACTGCCCCAGCCCGGCGACCGGATCATCGAGAGCGATGCCATCGCCACGTACACCTACGAGGTCATGGCGCCGGGCAGCGAACCGCCGTGGCGCTACAGCGATGTGAATCGCTCAACACTGCGCATCCACACCAAGCACGTGGCGACGGAGAACCTGTGAGCAGCACGATCCTGACCATTGCGGATGCTGTGGTGGCGAGTCTCAATGGGACTTCGTTCTCGATGCCCTTCACCGCCGCGCGCCACCTCGTGCCCAGTGTCGGGCTCGAAGACCTGGCGAACCTGCACGTGACGGTCGTGCCGCGGAGCGCGGGGCGGACCGCCTCAGGCCGGCGCGACTCGTGGCTGGATTGCACCATTGACGTGGGTGTGCAGAAGAAGGTGGCCGGTGATCCGGACGCAGATGCATTGATCACGCTCGTGGAGGAGATCGCCGAGCATCTAAGCCATCAGCGGCTGGCCGGCGCGGCGGAGGCGGCGTGGCTCAATACCACGACCGATCCCCTCATCTCGCCCGAGCATCTCGATCAGCAGCGTGCATTCACGAGTGTCGTGTCGGTCACCTACAGGGTGAGGACGTAGATGAAAGGACCGTGACCCATGGGCTTCAAACTCGGCATGGAAGCCGTCCTCAATTACAAGGTGGACGGCCAGGGCGCCGGCGGCGCGTGGCTGGAACTGACCAATGTCCGCGATGTGACGCTCAATCTCGAAGCGGCCGAAGCGGATCTGACCACCCGCGGCAACGCGGGCTGGCGCGCCAATGTCGCCACACTCAAGGCCGCCACCGTCGAGTTCGAGATGGTGTGGGACACGGCCGATGCGGGCTTCACCGCCATCCGCAACGCGTATCTCAATAACGCCATCCTGGGATTCCAGATCCTCGATGACACCGGCGGCGAGGGATTGCAGGCCGACTTCATGATCAGTTCCTTCAGTCGCAGCGAGCCGCTCGAGGAAGGCATCACCGTCTCCGTCACGGCCAAGGTTGCCTACTCGGCCACGCCACCCTCGTGGATCGGAGGTGCGTAATGCCCAGCAGTACCCTGTCACTTTCCGGCGAGATCGGAGGCGCGCCATTGGGGGCCACGCTTCAGCGCACCGCGGATGGTGCCATCCGCCAGGGCCCGATCACATTGCCCGCGGCCGAGGCCGGCACACTCTCGACGCGCAGCACCAACACGACGGGCGTACTCACACTCGCGGGCACGGCGCTGCAGATCGGCGATGTCGTCGACATCTACTGGGATGGCGGACGGCGCTACGACGTGGATGTGGATGGCGTGGCTGGCGATGACGTGACATTCTCAGGTGGGGCCGGCGATGATCTGCCCGTCCAGGACACCGCCGTCACGGCCGCTGAGCAGGTGGCGATCGACCTCGCGTTCACCGGCGATGAACTCGTCGCCATCGGCGCCAAACTCGGCGAGCGCGGACATCTCAGCGTGCGCGACTCAGGGGCGACGGTTCTGTCGATCGACCTCGTGAAGAATGAAACCTGGTTCTGGCTCGACGGCCAGCAGATCGTCAACCCGCTCGCAGGCGACTCGATCGATGGCCTCATGGCGAGTAACGCATCGTCCGCGGCAACGGCGGTCCTGAACCTTGGCGTCCTGTACGACTCGACGCCGTGAGAACCAGACCACCTTTCATGAACAGGAGCATGACATGATGTTCTTCTGGCTGCTTTGGATGAACTCGCTGTTCCTCCTGTGGCTCTTTCTGCTGTGGTCATGCGAATCAAAGCCCGAGATCCGGGAAGTACGAACGTTCCCAAACGCGGAGACTGGCTCCGCCACCAACTCGCCGTCGCAGGAGGCAGCGAATGAAGACCTTCAAGGACAACGCGGGTAACGAGTGGACCGTCGAGGTCAATGTTGCGGCATTGAAGCGCATCCGCTCACTCACCGGCACTGATCTACTGGAAGTGATCAGCGGCGGGGATCTGCTCGAACGCCTCATGCGCGACCCTGTGCTGCTGTGCGACATCCTCTACGCGCTGGTCAAACCGCAGGCGGATCAGAAGCAGGTCAGCGACGAACCCTTCGGCGCGGCCATGGCCGGCGATGCGATCGACTCGGCCACGGCGGCGCTGCTCGATGAACTGGTGGCTTTCTGCCCCAGCCCGAGGGACCGGGCCAACCTCGGGCGGGTGCTGACGGTGGTCCGAAGCGCGATGGACAAGGCGCGCGACGTGGTGGAGGCGCGCCTGGAGGGTGGCGAGATCGAACGGATCGTCGAGGAGGCCATCAAAGAGACGACCTCTGGCAACTCATCTGGCGCTGCGCCGGCATCCTCGGCCTCGATCCCGGCAACCTGACACTGCGCGACCTGCTCGGCATGGCCGAGCAGCGCCAGCGCGACCAGTGGGCAAGGACGGCATCCATCATGGCACTGATTGCCAACACCCAGCGGACCGCCAAGCACCAGCGGGCGTTCCGACCCAGCGACTTCGATCCGTTCGCGCGCAAGCGGGACACCATGAAGGCGGATGTGTCGGTACTCAGGGACGTGTTCATTGACGGTCGCGTGCCTCGACCAAATCCGGAGTAGCGATGCTCGATCTGCGCATCAAAGAACTGTTCTTCGACCGGCCCAAGGTGAAACGGGCCGTCGATGCCGCGCGCCGCAAGGTGCTGAGCAAGGGTGGCGCGTTCATTCGCCAGACGGCCCGCACGAGCATTCGCAAGCGAAAGGGCACGAGCAAGCCTGGCAGTCCGCCATACTCACACGTCGGTCTGCTGCGGCGCTTCATCCTCTTCGGCTACGACCGGCAGAGCGAATCCGTTGTGATCGGTCCGGTCGGAATCAAGGGATCGACAGCGCCGCGTGTGCTCGAACAAGGTGGCAAGACCACGGCCACTCGCCGACGGCGCGGCAAGCGAACTGAACGCCGCGTGCGTGTCGCCGCGCGCCCCTACATGAACCCGGCCCTGGAGAAGGAGCGGCCCAAACTCCCCGAACTCTGGCGCAACAGTGTGAAGGGGGTGTGAGCGATGGCGAACACCCAGGGCATCCGCGCCGGCCGCGCCTTCGTCGAAATCGGAGGCGACGATGCGCGTCTGCAGCGCGCGTTGAAGCGTGCCCAGCAGCGTCTCAAGGCGTTCGGCGCAGGCGTGCGCCAAGTTGGCCTGCGCGCCGTGGCCGCGTCGGCCGCGATCCTCGCGCCACTCGCCGGGGCGACGAAGATCTTCGCGTCCAGCGGCGATCAACTCGACAAGATGACCGCCCGCACGGGCTTGAGTGCCGAGGCCCTCTCTCAACTTGGCTTCGCGGCCGAGCAGTCCGGAGCGGACATTGAGACGCTCGAAAAAGGCATCCGCACAATGCAGCGCACCATCAATGATGCGCAGCGCGGCCTGTCCACTGCCACCGACGCCTTTGATGATCTCGGTCTGAACGTCAAGCACCTGGCATCGCTCTCACCCGAAGAGCAGTTCCAAACCATCGCCGACGCGATCACCCGTGTCGAAGATCCTTCCAAGCGCGCTGCCCTGGCGATGCAGGTTCTCGGCCGGGCCGGCACGCAACTGCTGCCGCTGCTGGCGAACATGCGCGCCCTTCGCGCCCAGGCGGAAAGTCTCGGCCTGACGATCTCGACCAAGGATGCGTCGAGTGCGGCGCTGCTCACCGACACACTCAACATCCTCTGGCGGACAATTCGTGTCGGCGCGTTCGTGATCGGCTCGGCCCTTTCACCCACGATCATCGACCTGAGCAACCGCATCACCCGCATCATCATTGCCGCCAACGAGTGGATCAAGGCGAACCGCGACACGGTCGTGTGGGTCGCCAAGGTCGGCGTGGCTGTTGGCGCCGTGGGCGGGATTCTCATTGCCGCCGGTCTGGCGTTCACCGTACTCGGTGTGGCCGTAGGCGGTCTGGGCAGTGCACTCGGTGTCGCCGCCGCGATCATCGCCAAGGTCGGTGTCGTCCTCGGTGCGATCCTCTCACCCGTCGGTCTGCTGATCACTGCCTCGGCACTCCTTGGCGGCACGATCATCGCGTGGTCAGGCGCGGGTGGCAAGGCGCTCCACTGGCTTCGTGATCGATTCGGCGAATTGAGCACATTCGTCGGCACAGTCATCGGCGGCATTCGTGACGCACTCGCCGGTGGAGATGTCGCACTGGCGGCGCGCGTTCTGTGGGCCGGGCTGCGTGTGGCGTGGGAACAGGGCATTCAACCTCTGCGCCAGGCCTGGATCGGATTCAGTGCGGGATTCCAGCGGGCCGCAATCATCGCCTTCTCCGGTGTCCGCAAGGCATGGATCGAGGTGCGCGACTGGTTCGAACGCAACTTCCCCGACTTCACCGCCGGCATCGCCAAGGGCTGGGCGAACCTCGCCGCGGGTGTGCAGCGCGTCTGGGCCCGGGTGACCAACTGGCTCGCAGACCGCTTCACCGAGGTCATGGGTCTGCTGGATGAGTCTCTGGATGTCAACGCTGCCAAGGCGCTCAACCAGCAGCAACTCAACGCGGATCTCAATCAGGTCGAGTCCCAACGCAAGGATGCCATTGCCGAAGCCGAGCGCCGTCGCAATCGCACGGATGCTCAGCGCGAGCAGGAGAAGACGACCGCACTCAATGCTGTCAACTCCCAGCGCGATGAGGCTCTGGCCCAACTCGACGAGCAGACGGCCGAGCGGGTGCGCCAGGCCGAGGAAGTGCTGGCCCGGACCAAGCAGGAACTGGCCGATGCCGTCGAGGCAGCGAGGCAGCGCCGCGAGCAGGCGATCAATGAGGGGCAGGATCCGACTTCCATGGCCCTTCAGAGTCTGGCTGACATCGGCGATCAGCTCGACACCCTGGCTCGTCGCGTCAGTGTGCGCGGCACCTTCGACGCCGCCGCGGTTCGCGGCCTTGCCGCTGGTGATGACAGCGCCGAACGAACCGCACGCGCCACCGAGCAGACAGCACGCCACACCAAGCGCCTCGTCGAGGCTTCCAGCAAGGGATTGGCCTTCGGATGAGTACGGAAGTTCAGGAACGCGGCACGAGCAGGACGAGCAGCAGCGGTCGGAGTCCATCCACCGAGCGGCTGTACTGGATTCGTGGTACGGGCGATGATCTCGAAGCCCTCGCGGCGCTCGAAGCCGAAGCGCCGTCCTTCTACGGCGGCCTGCCGCGCTACCAGGTGCGAGTTGAAGAAGCCGGGCCCGATCTCTACGACGGCACGGTCACCTACCAGGTCGATTCATCGACTGATCCACCCGACACCGGCGAGAGCACCTTCACGTTTGAGACCAGCGGCGGCAGCGAACACACCACCCAGTCACTGGCCACGATCAGTTCGTACGCACCGCCGGGCGGCACAGCGCCCGACTTCAAGGGCGCCATTGGTGTCACAGCCGACAGTGTTGAGGGTGTGGACATCGTGGTGCCCGTCTACCAGTTCACCGAGACGCACTACCTCGATGACAGCCTCGTTACGCCCTCTTATAAAGGTACGCTCTTCGCCCTCACCGGCCGGGTCAACGATGGAGCATTCAAGGGCTTCAGCGCGGGTGAGTGCCTGTTCCTGGGAGTCTCGGGCAGCAAACGCGGTCAGGGGGACTGGGAACTCACCTTTCGATTCGCATCCCGCCCCAACCGCACCGGCCTGAGCGTCGGCGACATCACCAGCATCGACAAGAAGGGCTGGGAGTACCTCTGGGTGCGCTACGCCGAGGCGGAGGATGCAACCGCCGGCGCGATTGTGAAGCGACCCATCGCGGCGTATGTCGAGCGTGTGTACGAGGATGGGGATTTCACCGGGCTGGGGATCTGACCATGAGTGGCGATTCCCTGCGCAAGGTGAAGACCGGCGATCCGCTCAATATCCCCGCGGCGGCGTACAACGCCTTCGTCGATGCGGCCGTCGATCTGCGCCAGCGCCAGCACAATGCGGCAGGCGATCCGCAACGACTGCGGCGCGACAACGACGTCATCCTCGTATCGAACTCGACAGGTTCGACGGTGGGTCGGTTCGGCGTGCTGGCCATCACGGATCCGATCATCGATCCCAGCGATGCGCTGGAACTCGAACGGGTCGCGTTCACGGGTGTGGTTCCCGCAGCCGAACATGCCGGGAAGTTCGCCATCCTCCTTGAGACCGCCGCTCCGGGCGCGATTGTGCGTGCCGCCATGGGCGGCGTGGTGCCCGTCAAGATTGGTCTGGCTGATCCGAGTCACGAGTTCGCGGATGTCTCGCCGGGATTGACGGATCGACTGCTCAGCGGCGACAGTGGCGCGGCGCAGATCCTCTGGGTCGAGGACTCGATCAGCCTGCTCCGCCAGGCGTTCGTACGCCTGCCTGCAGCCGGCGCGGCGGTGTGTCTCGCCTCGAACAGTGGACTTGCCTTCGACACCGAGGGCTGCCTCAAGATCGACACCAACGTCAACAGCACTGTGCAACTCACCCTCGTCACCGGCGTCACTCATGCGATCGTCGGCAGCGTGTTGCGCATCACGGTGCAGCGATCGATCATCACGCTCTCGCGCAACGTGGCGGGCGTCGTCATCGGTGTCGGTGCGACATCGACGACGAGTACGACGAGCGACGTCAATTTGGAGAGTTGCCCCTGACTCGAGGCGAGTGACCAAAGGAAGTCGAACTCACTTGTGGTGAGCGACCGAAGGGAGTCGAACCATGCCGCTCATCCTTGGACCATCGGGCAACGCACTCTTGCTCGGCCCGATCGGCCTGCCGGCGACCAGCACTAACTGCTGCTGCTGCAAGGAAGGTGTCGATTGCCCGGATTGCGCGTGCTGTGTCTGCATCGAGTGCGGCGACGGCGTGCAGTACTCACTGCCAATCGATGGCTGTCACAACTCCAGTGGCAAGGCGTGCCTGACTGTCACGCTCAGCGGACTCACTTTCACCACCGCGTGCCGCACCTTCCGCGGCAACGACTGCGTGGCGGCGCCGGGAACGTGGGCCTCGTACAAGTACCTCTCGGCCGCCATGCCCGATCTGACGCTGCCGTTCAACTGGAACGACGGCGTCCACACCTCGATCCGCGATCCCGATTCGCCCTGCAACACCATCAACCCCGACACGATCTGCTGCCAGTGGCGAACCTGCCTGATCCTGGCCGACACCGGCATCAACGCCACGCAGTACGTCAACTCCAACTGCACCGGCACGAGCAACACCTTCGACGTGCTGATCGCCAGCGCCGTGCTCGATTACCAGGTGATTGGCACGACGAGGCGGTTCATCCTCTGGGTCACGGCCCTTCCCGGCGGCGGCATCCCCATTCCGATCTTCTTCGGCGTCGCCAGTTTCGACGCCCGTCAGTGCGCCAACTACTCGACGTGGCCGCTGGTCATTGCCAACGGCCTGAGCAGCACTGCGTGTCTGTGTGGCGGTTCCGGAACCGCAGTGCATCCCGCCGCGACGGGCGGCACGGCGACGATCACGATGGCGTGCGATACGGATTGTGGGGGCTTCGGTGGTGGCGCAGGGCTCGCTTCGG